>NZ_JAUKFY010000009.1 GCF_030489605.1 Brevibacillus laterosporus | reverse complement strand
AGGAGAGTTACCCAAGAGGCCGAAGGGGACGGTTTGCTAAACCGTTAGTATGCGTAAGCGTAGCGAGGGTTCGAATCCCTCACTCTCCGCCATATTGTTTTCTCTAGATCGTGGCGGTGTAGCTCAGCTGGCTAGAGCGTTCGGTTCATACCCGAAAGGTCGGGGGTTCGATCCCCTCCGCCGCTACCAGTTCTTTATAACTCCTGCGGTCGTGGTGGAATTGGCAGACACACCATCTTGAGGGGGTGGCGGGGCGACCCGTGCGAGTTCGAGTCTCGCCGACCGCACCATTAAGAGAAAAATTACCTTGGCCCGTTGGTGAAGCGGTTTAACACAGCAGCCTTTCACGCTGTCATACAGGGGTTCGAATCCCCTACGGGTCACCATTTACATGGAGGATTAGCTCAGCTGGGAGAGCATCTGCCTTACAAGCAGAGGGTCGGCGGTTCGATCCCGTCATCCTCCACCATTTATTCTTCATATTATCGCGGGGTGGAGCAGCTCGGTAGCTCGTCGGGCTCATAACCCGAAGGTCGCAGGTTCAAATCCTGTCCCCGCAACCAAAATCTTGGAGCTGTGGTGAAGTTGGAGTTCACGCCGGTCTGTCACACCGGAGGTCGCGGGTTCGAGTCCCGTCAGCTCCGCCATTTATTCAATTGATGGAATAAGATTTATATCGCGTATAGGAATTACTATTATAGAGATAATAAGGCTCGGTAGCTCAGTCGGTAGAGCAGAGGACTGAAAATCCTCGTGTCGGCGGTTCGATTCCGTCCCGAGCCACCATTGTAAATAATGCCGGTGTAGCTCAATTGGTAGAGCACCTGACTTGTAATCAGGGGGTTGTGGGTTCAAGTCCTATCGCCGGCACCATTTTGGTGGGGTATAGCCAAGCGGTAAGGCAACGGACTTTGACTCCGTCATTCCCAGGTTCAAATCCTGGTACCCCAGCCATTATGAGCCATTAGCTCAGTTGGTAGAGCATCTGACTTTTAATCAGAGGGTCGAAGGTTCGAGTCCTTCATGGCTCACCAGTTTCATATGCGGGTGTGGCGGAATTGGCAGACGCACCAGATTTAGGTTCTGGCGGGCGACCGTGGGGGTTCAAGTCCCTCCACCCGCACCACACATTTAAAGTAGAAAGCCGCAATTATTGCAGGCTTTTTTTGTTTATATCATTTTATTGTCACGTAAACCATTTATAAACCGTCATATAAAGAGCTACCTATAACTATAAATTATTACTAACCATATAAAAGCTTCGTCAGCATTTTTGATGAGGCTTTTTTCTACTATCAGAATGTGAGTCACATTACTTTTGATCTTTAACAATAGAACTACACAGCTATGTTTTTCTATAATAGAAGGCGTGGCTAAAGATACTCTATTGTCATAGGTTCCTGCGGTTAACTTAAGATGATACACGGCGCAGGAATTAACAAAGTAAAAACCGAATGTTTTATGCAATAGATTCTAATGAGGTTTATAATTCTAAGAGTATTTACTAAAACTTAACACTTGTTCTTCCATATATCTTCCAGTAACTTGGTAGAAGGAACGCAATCATTACGCGAAACATCCAAATCATAAATCGAAATATGACAATGTAATCAAAAAGGGGTTGTAAATATGAGCATGATCCAGACGGATCGTCCCCATCACTCTATAGAAGATCTAATACTGAATATTGAAAAAGTCCTTATTGGTAAAAGAAAAATGATAGAACTTGGCTTGGTTGCTTTATTGGCAAAAGGTCATGTTTTACTAGAGGATGTACCTGGTGTAGGAAAAACGATGTTTGTACGTGCGTTAGCTAAATCAATTGGTGGAGAATTTAAACGGATTCAATTTACTCCAGATCTCCTTCCTACTGATGTAACCGGTGTATCCATTTACAATCAAAAAACAATGGAGTTTGAATTCCGTAAAGGGCCTCTGTTTGCCAATGTGGTGCTTGCTGATGAAATTAACCGAACCTCACCAAAAACGCAATCTGCCCTATTAGAGGCGATGGAGGAGCACTCCGTAACGATTGATGGCAATACCTATGAGTTAAATCAGCCGTTTTTTGTTATGGCTACACAGAACCCTCTAGAGTACGAAGGAACATTTCCGCTTCCAGAAGCACAGCTAGATCGCTTTTTATTACAACTGCAGCTTGGCTATCCAACAGAGAAAGAAGAAATGGCCATTCTAACTCGCATGGGAGCAGTTCACCCTATAGAAAGCTTGAAGGCTGTTATTAGTGTACAAGAAATCGTTCAATTACAAGCGATGATTACGCAAATCAAAGTAACAGACTCAGTGAAAGAGTATATGGTAAGGCTTTCTCAGAAAACAAGGAGCCATCCCAGCGTCTACTTAGGAATTAGCCCTCGTGGTACATTGGCTCTGTGTCGCGCTGCCCAAGCTTATGCTTTTATCCAAGGACGTGATTACGTTATCCCAGACGATGTAAAGGAGCTAGTACCTCCTATCTTTAGACATCGCCTTATTTTGAAGCCAGAGGCACGAATGGATGGGGAAACACCGGAGCGCTTCATCAGCCGGTTGTTACAGGAGACACGAGTCCCTGTACATTGAGAGGACGGTGCCTAAATGAAACAGAGAAAGTATAACAAAGCCTTATTGGCGCTATTAGTGCTGATTTGTTATGTATATGCACAATTTCAAGGTGGTTTTGTCAGTTGGTTCTTATTTTATAGCGCTTGTATACTTGGAATTTATGAAGGATTAACTTACTTGTTGATGTTCGCAACCTTGGAGGTTACACGAGAGGTGAATCGCCAAAGACTTAAGGAAGGCGATGATGTTATGGTTACACTAACCTTCCGCAGACGATTTTGGTTTCCGCTTGGCTGGAACTTGATTGTCGAGCCTCTTCCTGATAAATTATCGGGTTACTTTGAACCGCATCAACAAGTAATTTTTCCAGGATTCAAAAGAGAACAGGTCATTCATTATTTAATTCCGGCAATCCCGCGTGGACATTATCAAATAAAAGAATGCATTCTGGTCGGCGGCGACTTTTTTGGCTTTTTACATCGCCAGAAGAAAATAGAGCTTTTTAATGATTTTTTGGCTTATCCTAGCTATAAGCAAATTAGCCATTGGTCCGCAGGAGACGGGAGAATCAGTGGCAATTTACATGTAGCACACCTGCGTTCAGATGATGTAGCAGCTGTCAGAGGCGTTCGAGAGTACCAGAGAGGGGATCGGCTAAGCCAGATTCATTGGAGGGCATCTGCTAGGGGTCACGGGCTTAAAACGAAGGAATTTGAACATCAGGCTATGAATGAGTTAATTTTCTTTCTAGACGTACAGAAGCCTGCATCAACTCAAATTCATCACCATATTTTTGAAACCAGTGTAAAGCTGACCGCCAGTCTTATTTACTATTCAAGCATTAATATGCATTCGTACGGTTTTGTAGCACGAGGAAAAGAGCGAATCGTTATACCGCCGGCTATTTCACAGCAGCATTTTTTTCGGGTATTTGATCAGCTAGCCAGAGTTCATTCGGATGGCGAAGATTCCTTTGCGAGAGTGATCGGGAGGGAGGCAATGGAATTTTCCAAAGGATATACCTTAGTACTGATTACCTCTACATTGACAAAAGACCTCGTGTTGCAAGTGGGCAATTTAGCCAGGTCTGGACGTAACATTCAATTATTCTGGGTACACGATCATGTGATTCCAACTGTGGAGGAAAACGAAGCATTAAAGCGATTACGATCTGTGAAAGTAATGTGTACACCAGTTCATGTGGATGCATATGAAGAGCTAAAACAGATAGGGGGTGCCTAATATGTCAGGAGCATCCTTTTTCAAGCAAAAAAAAGCGCTAGAATGGCTAGCTGCCTTATTTTTGTTTTTGCTGCTACGTGAATGGCTGTTACCGCTACCCTCCCTTTCAGATACAGGGAGCATCAGTACCTTTCTCTATCTGGTTGCAGGAATCATTTTAGTAGATATGACCTTTCGAAGTCACTGGCTGGGTTTATTGATTAAAATCATCGGTGCTCTTGTCATCTTCCATGCCGATTTTGTGGAAATTTCATTTTTTAATCCAGAGTGGATTTCGCAAACATTGCAGGCAGTAAGTGAAGATTTTACCAAGATAATGAATCAAGATTGGACAAATATGAGTATCATTTCAAGAAATCTGCTTTTTTCGGGCATGATTTTAGTATTGGTGTCCCTGCTTAATTACCTAGTGCTAGAGCAAAGACAAGGCTTATGGTTTGTATTTATCACCATTTCGTACCTTGCTGTATTAGATACCTTTATGCCTTTTAATGGTAGTGGAGCGATTATGCGGACGTTGCTGATTGGTTTTATGCTAATTACAACCCTGCATCTATCAGCTATTCAGAAGGGATTTATCTATCGAGGAACGCAATCTGCAATTTGGAAAACGCTTGTAGTTCCATTAATGATAGTTTCATTAGCAATAGGTGTAGGATACGCATCCCCAAAGGCAGAGCCTAATTGGCCTGACCCAATCGGTTTTCTGCAAGGAAAATCTGTAACTGGTCAGAGCGAAATGATCCGCAGAGTGGGATATGACACCAATGATAAGACGCTGGGAGGTCCCTTTCAGCAGGATGATACTAAGGTATTTACAGTTACCACAAATGATAAATATTACTTGCGCGGGGATGCTAAGGATGTATATACCGGCAAAGGCTGGATAAAAAGCGATAAACAATTAGAGTCCATTGTGCACCCTAAAAACTATATTTGGAATGACACGCTTTTTTCCGGATTGGAAACCAAAAAGGTGATGGCTGTTGTACAGGCGGAGGGAGAACAGCTGCCGGCCATTTTTTATCCAGGACAGCTTAAAGGCATTGAAGAGGTAAACCCAGAAAATACAACATTAACCTATGATACGGTTTCTCAGGGGATTCTTACCTTTAATGGAGCTATGCAAAATGATTCAAATAGTCGCCTGTTTGCTGAAAGAGACGATAGCACTTTGATTCCTACACCTGTTCAGCAGTACATGGACCATTATCAGCTACAAGCCGAGATTCCCGTGATTAGTGAAAAGAAAATCATTGCGGCGGGGACCAATTATCCGAAAGATATAGAGGAACGTTACCTGCAACTGCCTAACAGTCTTCCTGATCGGATCAAGCAGCTAGCTGAAAAAATTACGGAAGCATCAAACAATCCATATGATAAAGCGAGAGCAATCGAGAATTATTTACGCTCTTCAGGCAGATATCGCTATGAAACGAAAGATGTACCAATGCCTAAGGAAGGCCAAGACTTTGTAGATCAATTTCTATTTGAAACAATGAAGGGCTACTGCGATCATTTTTCAACCTCCATGGTGGTCATGCTACGCTCTATTGATATACCTGCACGTTGGGTAAAAGGGTTTGCTCCCGGTCAGGAGATTAGTCGTGATGCCAACAATAATATGACGATTGAAGTGAGAAATAGAGATGCACACTCCTGGGTCGAGGTATACTTCCCAGGCAGCGGCTGGATACCGTTTGAGGCAACAGCTTCCTTTACATCTCCACTGCAAGTAAATTATGATCGCCTTTCTAATGAATCCAATGAGATCAATATTCCTGCTTCCACAGAGGAAAAAGAAGCGAATAAGCCTAAACAATTAGATCGAATGGAAGAAGCAGATAAGCTTGCAGTAAAAACAGGTGACGGATTCTCATGTGGCTGGCTATGGGGAATTGGTATTTTGATAACAGTCGGTGTATGGATTCTGTGGAAAAAGCGTCAGAAGATGTATTTATGGTGGCTGCAGCGGAAAATGACACAATACGCTCAGGACGATTTTCCACGTAGATTTACGTTAGTGCTAACGATATTTGAAAAAATGGTTTCCCCGCGTTATTCAGGTGAAACGCTGCGCGAGTATGTCAATCGTCTCCAAATTAGTGGAGATGAACGTCAGGATTTACTTTATTTAACAACTGTTTATGAAAAAATGTTGTATGGCTTGAAGGAAATGGAAGGGAAAACGAGATCACTGTGGCAGCAAACCATTGAGCGTTTATTGCGCCAAATGAAACCTTGATCATTTCCCCATCATCTGCTAGAATTTTTGACAATATGATACTTTGGTAGCAGTAAGCAGGAGAAACGGCACTGCCTCTTTTTTGAATGACAACGTGAAAGACAGGGACATTTGCCCTTAGAAGATGTCAGACGATTTCATCTACGGGTGGGTGGCCTGTCTTTTTGATGGAACGGGAGAAATTTTTTTCTTCATACCAAAAAAGAGAAAGGGAGATAATATCTTCAAGAACGTTTTGGACATGTCTACTGAGTGCACAAGTATACAAGGTTAAGGGAGGATCTTTCCGTGGAAAAGCCGTTGGAATTAGTGGTAGTAATAGATTTTGGGGGGCAATATAACCAGTTGATCGCAAGACGTGTACGTGATTTAGGCGTATACAGTGAGTTGTTGCCTTTCAATACGCCAGTGGAAAAAATTAAGGAGCTTAACCCAAAAGGGATTATTTTCTCTGGAGGACCGGCTAGTGTATACGAAGAAGGAGCACCACAAATTGATCCAGCAATTTTTGACTTAGGTGTACCTATCTTGGGTATTTGCTATGGAATGCAATTAATGTCCCAAACATTGAAGGGCAAAGTAGAACGTGCCGGTAAACGTGAATACGGAAAAGCAGAAATACGTCTTGAAAACAAACATGATCTGTACAGCAACTGGGAACCTTCTGAGGTTGTATGGATGAGTCACACAGATAAAGTAGTAGAATTGCCAGAAGGCTTCGTGATCGATGCAGTGAGCGACTCTTGCCCGATTGCTGCTATCAGTCATCCGGAGCGTAACCTATATGGTGTACAATTCCACCCAGAAGTTCGTCATACCGTAAAAGGACATGAATTTGTAAGCAACTTCCTATTCAATATTTGTAAGTGCACGGGCGACTGGAGCATGACGACATTTATTGAAGATAAAATCAAAGATATTCGCGAAACCGTTGGAAATAAAAACGTATTGTGTGCTTTGAGCGGCGGAGTAGATTCTTCTGTAGTTGCGGCTCTTATTCATCGTGCGATCGGTGATCAGCTAACTTGCATGTTTGTTGATCATGGATTGTTGCGTAAAGGTGAAGCGGAAAGCGTAATGGATACGTTCGTAGGCAAATTTGATATGAAAGTAATCAAAATTGATGCTCGTGAACGCTTCTTAAACAAATTAAAAGGTGTAACTGACCCAGAGCAAAAACGTAAGATCATCGGTAACGAATTCATTTATGTATTTGATGAAGAGGCAGCTAAGCTTACGGATATGGACTTCTTAGCTCAGGGCACATTGTATACGGACATTGTTGAGAGTGGAACAGCTACTGCTCAAACGATTAAATCTCACCACAATGTAGGCGGTTTGCCAGAGGATATGAAGTTTAAGCTAATCGAGCCTTTGGACACGCTATTCAAGGATGAAGTACGCAAATTAGGTTCAGAGCTAGGCCTTCCTGATGCAATTGTATGGAGACAGCCTTTCCCAGGTCCTGGACTAGGTATTCGTGTTTTAGGCGAAATTACTGAAGAGAAATTAGAAATTGTTCGTGAATCTGATGCTATCTTGCGTGAAGAAATTCAAAAAGCTGGTTTGGACCGTGAGATTTGGCAATACTTCACTGCATTGCCTGACATGAAGAGTGTAGGGGTAATGGGTGATGCACGTACGTACTCTTATACAGTAGGAATTCGTGCGGTAACATCTATTGATGGTATGACAGCAGACTGGGCTCGCATTCCATGGGATGTACTAGAGAAAATTTCTGTACGTATTGTTAACGAAGTGGACAACGTAAACCGTATTGTGTACGATGTTACTTCTAAACCACCTGCAACTATCGAGTGGGAATAGTAAGTACGTATAATTCACATTAAATTAACATGAACGTTCGTGTTTTGTGTTGACAGCGTGCGATGTTCTTGTTAAACTTTCGTTGTAAGACAGAAGTTCGAGTTTTTGTTCGGATTTTCGACTTATAACGACTTGTTTAGCAGGAATTATCGCACGTTTTTTATTTATTGCCGAATGTTATGCGTCATTATTCGAACGAAACTTGTTTTTTTAGCAATATGACTTAAAGAGGTTACTATTAGGAGGGACAAAGGGTGCGTAAGTATTTTGAGTTTGATCGACATGGCACCACGTATCGTCGAGAGATAATTGCTGGTTTAACGACCTTTTTGGCAATGGCATATATTTTAGCCGTAAATCCAAACATTTTAAGCGGGGCAGGATTGCCGCCGGAGCTACAAGCAAAATTCCCTCCGCATGACGCGGTGTTTACTGCTACAGCGCTTGCTGCGGCTATTGGTACACTTATCATGGGGATAGTCGGTAAATTGCCGATCGGTCAAGCGCCGGGTATGGGTTTAAATGCGTTCTTTGCCTTTACGGCAGTTCTAACTATGCAAATTCCTTGGCAACAAGCCTTGGCGGGTGTTTTTGTTTCTTGTACTTTGTTTCTCATCCTGTCCTTAACAGGTATTCGTTCGCAAATTATTGATGCAATTCCGCAGAACCTTAAGAATGCTACAACAGCAGGTATTGGCTTGTTTATCGCTTTTATGGGGCTAAAAAATGCTGGTATTATTATAGATTCACCAGCTACCTTAGTCACAATGGGACATTTGAGCTTTAAAGAAGGAATGGATGCTACTCAAATTCTAGCAGTGAAAAATACGCTGCTAGCAGTCTTTGGACTACTGGTTACGGGGGTTTTATTGGCAAGACGTATTCACGCCGGGGTATTCCTTGGAATGCTGATCACAGCGATTGCCGGCATGATTTTTGGAGTGGTAGAGCTTCCTTCCCAAGTGGTATCGGCTCCTCCTAGCTTAGCCCCGACACTTGGCGTTGCCTTGCCATATTTATTAGATCCGAGTGTTATTTTTTCTCAAGGCATGTTCATTGTTGTGTTCACATTCTTATTTGTTGATTTCTTTGACACAACCGGTACATTGCTAGGCGTTTGCAATCAGGCAGGGCTTTTGAAGGATGGGAAGCTGGAGCGTCCTGGGGCGGCACTTGCTTCTGATGCTGTTGCTGGAATGGCAGGTGCGTTGCTGGGGACCTCTACAACAACAAGCTATATTGAATCTACTGCCGGTGTTGCCGCAGGAGGTAGAACTGGCTTTACGGCAGTAGTCATCGGATTTATGTTCCTGCTGTCTCTGTTCTTCTTTCCATTGCTGTCTGTTATTACCCCTGCTGTTACAGCACCTGCCCTGATTATTGTAGGTGTGCTGATGGCTAGTAGCCTACGCAATATTGAGTGGGATAAGCTAGAAGAAGCATTGCCGGCCTTTCTTACCATGCTGATGATGCCTTTATCTTCTAGTATCGCAGCAGGTATTGCTTGCGGATTCATTTTCTATCCAGTGACGAAAGCATGTAAAGGCCAAGCACGTGAAGTCCACCCGGCGATGTATGTACTATTTGTCATCTTCCTGGTTTACTTCATTTGGTTCCGTGAATAGGTTGTTTTATCAAAAGCTGCTAGCTTTGATATTTACAATATTTGATTTTGGAATATCACTAGATTATCACCATGAAAAAGTCTTCTTGAACTGTCTTCATTTGAGTCAGATCGGAAGGCTTTTTCTTTTTGATGTAAGGAATAAAACTAAAGAAGAATGAAATTTCGGTATAAAACTAAAATGTTCGTGTTTTGTTGACGTTTTATAAATTTTTTTGTTAAACTGAACGTGAAATGATCTTAAATACGTAAAATGATAAAAAACAAAAGGTCGAGGGGGAAGCGGCGTGGTTACACCGATTGTTGGAGTCATTATGGGAAGTACTTCTGATTGGGAAACAATGAAGGAAACTTGCCACATACTAGAGGAGATGCAAATCCCCTATGAAAAGCAGGTAGTTTCTGCTCATCGTACGCCTGATCTGATGTTTACGTATGCAGAGACTGCTAAAGAGAGAGGTCTGAAGGTAATTATTGCTGGAGCTGGTGGAGCTGCTCATCTTCCGGGAATGGTAGCGGCAAAGACCATTCTTCCTGTCATCGGTGTACCAGTGAAATCAGCCGCTTTAAATGGATTAGATTCTTTATTGTCGATCGTGCAAATGCCGGGTGGCGTTCCGGTTGCTACCGTAGCGATTGGTAAGGCCGGGGCTATAAATGCTGGTTTGTTAGCAGCTCAAATGATCGGGATGAATGACGAGGAGATAAGTCGACGTTTAGCCGAACGAAGAGAAGCTATCCAAAAAAAGGTGATGGAAGCGAGCGAGTTGCCTCATGAATAAACAGAAGCAAATCAAACCGGGCAGCACCATTGGCTTGTTAGGCGGAGGACAGCTAGGAAGAATGATTACACTCGCTGGAAGGGCGATGGGGTATCGGTTTGTGGTGCTGGATCCTACAGAGGATTCACCATGTGGTCAGGTAAGCGATCAGCAAATCGTCGCAGGATATAATGATCATCTTGCGGCGCGAAAATTAGCCCAGCTAAGTGATGTGATTACCTATGAATTTGAGAACGTGGATGCTGGTGTTGCCGCCATTTTAGAAGAGGAAGCTTTTGTGCCTCAGGGAAGTAAGCTATTGGGCATTACTCAACACCGCGTTAAGGAAAAGACTACGATTCAAGGCTATGGTCTGCCCGTAGCGCCTTTCCGAACCGTCGCTTCAGCAGAGGACGTGAGAGAGGCTGTTGCAGAGCTGGGCTTGCCTGCTGTTATGAAGACAGCTTCAGGAGGCTATGACGGTAAAGGGCAGTGGGTGTTACGCTCTTTGGAAGAAGTAGAAGAAGCTTTTGCGTGCCTTGCAAAAGCCAACACAGAACTGATCGTTGAAAAATTTGTCCCTTTTACGAAGGAGTTATCTGTGATCGTAGCTCGTAATTTATCAGGGGAAGTAGCAGTCTTTCCTCCAGCCGAAAATATTCACCGAGATAACATTTTGCATCAAAGTATAGTCCCGGCTCGGATTGATATAAAAATTCAACAGCAGGCTGAGCAAATAGCCATCGAGTTGGCAGAAAAGCTGGAGATGGTTGGGTTGCTTGCGGTCGAGATGTTCCTTACAAAGGAGGGGGGGCTTTATATAAACGAGATGGCTCCGCGTCCGCACAATTCAGGTCATTATACAATGGATGCCTGTTTGACCTCGCAATTTGAACAGCATATTCGAGCAATCAGTAACTTGCCGCTTGGCTCCACGAAGTTGCTTAGTCCGGTCGTTATGGTTAATATTTTAGGTGAGCATGTAGCACCTTTACTCAAAATAATAGATCAACTACCCAAGAAAGCAAAATTGCATTTGTACGGGAAACAAGAGGCCAAAGAAAAGCGGAAAATGGGTCATATAAATCTTGTAGCCGAATCGGTAGATGTAGCACTGCAACAGGCTGAAAAACTTGGAATATGGTCATAAATGGAGGAATGAACGAATGATTGAACGTTATACAAGACCAGAAATGCGCGCCATCTGGACAGAAGAAAATAAGTATAAGGCATGGCTGGAAGTTGAGATTTTGGCGTGTGAAGCATGGGCGGAGTTAGGGGTTATTCCAAAAGAAGACGTTGAAAAGCTCTGGAAGAACGCTAGTTTTGATGTAAACCGTATTTATGAAATCGAACAAGAGACACGCCATGATGTCGTAGCCTTTACTCGTGCTGTTTCAGAAACGATGGAGGGCGATGAAAAAAAATGGGTTCATTATGGCCTAACCTCTACCGACGTAGTAGATACGGCGCTTGGTTATCTGATTCGCCAAGCTAACGAAATTATTGAAAAGGATATTGTGGACTTTCTGGAAATTTTAAAACAGAAAGCTATTGAACATAAAGATACAGTTATGATGGGGCGTACACATGGAGTTCATGCCGAGCCGACTACCTTTGGGCTGAAAATAGCTCTATGGTATGAAGAAATGAAGCGTAATTTGGCAAGATTCCGTGCTGCGCGTGTGGAAGTGGAAGCGGGCAAAATGTCAGGGGCAGTTGGCACGTATGCGAACATTGATCCATATGTAGAGCAGCATGTATGTAAGAAGCTTGGTCTGACAGCAGCTTCTATCTCAACCCAAACCCTGCAGCGTGATCGGCATGCAGAGTATATGGCGACGCTTGCATTGATCGCTACTTCTTTAGACAAATTTGCTACTGAAATCAGGGGCTTGCAAAAGAGTGAGATTCGTGAAGTGGAAGAGGCATTTGCAAAAGGGCAAAAGGGCTCCTCGGCCATGCCACATAAGCGAAACCCAATAGGCTCTGAGAACATCTCTGGACTTTCTCGCGTTATCCGTGGGCATATGCTGTCTGCGTATGAGAATGTGCCGCTATGGCATGAGCGTGATATCTCTCATTCTTCTGTTGAGCGTGTTATTTTGCCAGATGCAACACAACTGCTTAACTATATGCTACGTCGCTTTATGAACATCGTGAAGAACCTAACGGTGTTCCCCGAGAATATGAAACGCAACATGGATCGTACGTTTGGGTTAATTTATTCACAGCAGGTATTGCTTAAATTAATTGATAAGGGCTTGAGCCGCGAAAAAGCTTACGACACTGTGCAACCACGTGCGATGCAAGCTTGGGAGGAGCAGCGTTCGTTTAAAGAGATTATCAGTGAGGATGAAACGGTGAAGGAAATGCTGACCGCAGAAGAGCTGGAGGCATGCTTTGACTATCGTTATCATTTGAAGCATGTGGACACTATTTTTGCCCGTTTGGGATTGATTGAGAGTAAGTAATCGTTCTTTGTAAGATCAATAACAGCAAAAATAGGCTTTTCAGAAGCTCATTTCGAGTTCATGAAAAGCCTATTTCCTTTTCTCTTTTTTAGGAAGACGATTTTCTCACATTCAGTTCCTTTTACACTAAATTCTCAGGATTCAAGCCTTGTAGTTCAGGCAAGACGAAGATGCCATCCTTACGAATTAACACGTCATCAAACCAGATTTCTCCCCCGCCATACTCAGGGCGTTGGATTTGTACCAAATCCCAGTGGATAGAGGAGCGGTTACCGTTGTCAGCAATATCGTAGGCATTACCAGGTGTAAAGTGGAAGCTTCCCGCGATCTTTTCATCGAATAAGATGTCGCCCATCGGCTGTAGGATGTGAGGGTTAAATCCGATTGCAAACTCCCCAATGTAGCGGGCACCTTCATCTGTATCCAAAATTGTATTTAGCAATGCTGTATTACTGCTGGCAGCTTCTACGATTTTGCCTTCTTTAAACGTAAGCTTCACGTCTGTAAAGGTCGTACTATGATAATTGGTTTTTGCATTGTAATAGACAGTGCCTTCTACAGAATTGCGCACAGGAGAGGTATAGCATTCACCATCTGGAATATTTGCTTTGCCATCGCATTTGATAGTTGGGATTCCTTTAATAGAGAATCGTAGATCAGTGTCTGGGCCTACAATGCGTACACGGTCTGTTTTGTTCATTAATTCCACTAATGGATCCATTGCTTTGGACATTTTCGCATAATCCAGATTACATACGGAGAAGTAAAAATCTTCAAAGCCTTCCAAGCTCATGTTAGCAGCTTGGGCCATGGCTTTGTTTGGATAACGAAGTACAACCCAGCGTTTATTTGGAACGCGTTCCTTCAGATGAACGGTGCTGTAATAAATTCGAGAATAAAGCCCCATTTTCTCTTCTGGAATATCAGAGTACTCATTTACATTTTCAAAAGCACGTACCCCGATATACGCATCCATATCTTCCATGCGCGCTAATTCATGTTTGGCAAAAAGAGCCATATGCTCTTCGCTTGAGCCCATAATCAAGGAACGCATAATTTCCTGATCCTTTACAGTAACTACTGGAAGGGCTCCTACTGCAAAAGCTTCACGTACCAGCGCTTTAACCAATGCTGGCTGGAGTCCAATATTTTCGATTAGCACCTTTTCCCCTTTTTGTAAATCAAGAGAGTAACGTATTAATCGGTTTGCAAGCTCATTGATGCGTGAATCCATGCTTTAACACCTCTTTTTATAATATGTACAACATGAATATATCATCAGAGACGACTCTTTCTTAGAAGCAAGCTTCATAGATGCGAAGGACGTCATCGGTTGATAACGCTCTTGTACTTGGAATGTGGTCAACTCCTCCACCAGTGCGAATTGCTTCTCGGGCCAACACTGGCAAATCGTCGCGTGAAATACCAAAGTCGGACAGGCGTTGAGTAATCCCCATCTGCTGATACCAATGAGCAATCGCCTGAATGGCAGCCTGGGCTGCGTCCCGATCAGATTCAGCTTTTACCCGGAAGCATTCGCGTCCTAAACGTGCGAGTCTTTCAGGGCGATCTATCGCTATAAACTGTTCGAAATATGGAAGAGATAGGATAGCAAGTCCACGTCCATGCGACATATCGAAATGTCCGCTTAAAGGATGTTCGATCTTGTGTAGTGGATACCCTGCATTTCGACCTGCTCGGGCAAATGGAGAAATGCCCAGTGTGCTTGCCCACAATAAGGTGGAGCGAGCTTCTTCGTTATCAGGCTCAGCCATAGCAACTGTAGAAAACTGAACGACTAAACGAATCAATGCTTCTGTGACGCCGTCTTGTACATGAGCGTCATTAGGGCCAACCAAATACTCCTCAAATAAATGCGAAAAGATATCTGCAGAGGACTCGGCTGTAACTCGAGCTGGGACTGTGCAGGTTAGAGATGGATCAAGGATAGCTACTTTAGGGAATAGGGCCGGACCTGAAAAGGAGCTTTTTTCATGGGTCTCCCAGTGAGTTAGTACCGTGATATTGTTAGCTTCAGAACCTGTTGCTGCCACCGTGGGAATGGTCAGCAAAGGCAGAGCTTCAGTTACGGGAACCAGTTCTTTTGCTGTGTTTTGGGGATTGCCACGCAGGTATTCATAGCTGGATCGGCCAGATAGCGCTACAGCAGCGATAGCTTTTGCCGCATCCATGACAGATCCGCCACCAAGTGCGATGACGAAATCGCAGTTTGTTTCGCGGGCAAGCTGTCCTCCGCGGTCTACTGTGGAGGTGCGTGGATTGGGTTCTACTTGATCAAACAATTGGTACGGTACGTTTGCCTCTTGCAGGAGCTGTTCTACCTTTGCTAATAGTCCTGTTGATTTGGCAGATTGTCCGCCTGTCACCAGCAAAGCTTTTGTTCCTAATGCACGCGCTTCTGTACCGATACGTGCAAGCTCACCAACTCCGAAATAGATATGAGTGGGAAATTGAACCTGGAAAGGGTACATGGTACCATCGCCTCTTTTCATTAAAAAACAGTTTCGCGTTCGAAAGAAAATCCGAACATAAATCGTGTCTATATTGTACCACAATGGCATTTTGGCAATCTAAGAAGAAATGTAAAGTGTAAAATACGAACAATTGTCGAATATATCCTGTATAATATTCGTTGATAATCTGTTTGGTTTATGTTTTAATCAAGTTGAAAGTGATTTGTTGACTAAAACACGCATAAAGCTTGTAGCGGGAGGAGAATTTTTCTTGGAAAAGCGCGAGCAGCTATATGAAGGAAAAGCGAAGCAGGTTTATCTTACTTCAGATCCAAATGTGTATTGGGTGGTTTACAAGGATGACGCCACTGCTTTTAATGGCGAAAAGAAAGGGACAATAGTGAATAAAGGCAGATGGAATAATCAGATTAGCGCGATTTTATTTGAGGCGTTGACTGAAAAAGGCATTGCCAATCATTTTATCCGCCTGTTATCTGAAACGGAGCAATTGGTTAAAAAGGTCGACATTATCCCGTTAGAAGTAGTTGTGCGTAACATTGCTGCCGGGTCCTTGGCTAAACGTTTGGGATGGGCTGAGGGCGTACGATTAGATGAACCAGTAGTGGAGTTTTATTACAAAAATGATGAACTAGGAGATCCGCTCATTAATAATGATCACATTGCCATTTTAAAAATTGCCACAGCACAGGAACTGGCGGTAATAAAAGAAACGGCTTTGCAAGTAAATGAATTTTTACAGGAATATATGGAGGCAAGAGGCGTACTTGTTGTTGATTTTAAATTAGAGTTCGGCCGAACCTCAGATGGAGAGGTACTGTTAGCGGATGAAATTTCACCGGATACTTGTCGCTTCTGGGACGCAGAGACGTTGGAGAAGCTGGACAAGGACCGCTTTCGCCGCAACTTAGGGAGCGTTGAAGAGGCGTATCAGGAAATGCTGAAACGATTAGGAGGAGAAGTTCATGTGTAAAGCTGTTATCTATGTTACCTTGCGTGAAAGCGTGCTAGACCCCCAAGGGCATGCGATACAAGGAGCCCTTCATACCTTAGGATTTCAACAAGTAAAGGATGCCCGCATCGGAAAATATATCGAATTGACGCTAGATACAATTGATCGACAAGCTGCCGAGGAGCAAGTGAAAGAGATGTGTGAAAAGCTACTAGCTAACACTGTCATTGAAGAATACCGCTATGAGCTGGTAGAACTGGTGGAGGGATAAGATGAGAGTAGCTGTTATCGTATTTCCCGGTTCGAATGCAGATGTGGACATGTATAACGCAGTAGAAGATTGCATGAAGGTGCCTGTTGACTACGTGTGGCACACCGAGACAGATTTATCAGCTTACGATGTCATTCTGTTACCAGGAGGCTTTTCCTACGGTGACTATTTGCGCTGTGGTGCAGTAGCCCGCTTCTCACCAGTGATGGAGCAAGTGGCAAGAGCGGCACAGGAAGGTAAATTCATTATGGGAGTCTGCAACGGCTTTCAAATTCTATTAGAAACAGGCTTGTTGCCGGGAGCTATGTTACGGAATACATCGCTTACTTATCGCTGTAAACTGTCTGCCTTACGGGTTGAAAATAATCAGACTCCATTTACCAATGGATTTGCCGAAGGGGAGCGAATTGATATCCCGATTGCGCATGGAGAGGGTAACTATTTCTGCGAAGAGGAAACATTAAGAAGGATGCAACAAAACGGGCAGATTGTCTTTCGCTACGAGGGGGAAAATCCGAATGGCTCCTTGGATGATATCGCAGGAATTACGAATGAACGCGGAAATGTGCTTGGTATGATGCCGCATCCAGAGCGTGCTGTGCATAGCTGGATGACATCAGCCGACGGTCGTACCATGTTTACCTCAATTCTGAATGCCTGGAGGGAGAAAAACGGTGTCACAACTTACGCATAAGGAACCATCAGCAAGCCGTATTGCAGAAGAACATCTATACCGTGAACTGGGTTTAACAGATGAAGAATATCAAAGCGTTGTCCGCTTGCTGGGCAGACAGCCAAATTGGACGGAAATCGGGCTATACAGCGTGATGTGGTCAGAGCATTGCTCTTATAAAAACTCCAAACCGGTGCTTCGGCGATTTCCAACCAAAGGGCCGCGTGTTTTGCAAGGGCCGGGTGAAGGAGCAGGAATTGTTGATATCGGTGATAATCAAGCTGTAGTTTTTAAGATCGAAAGCCATAATCATCCTTCAGCTATCGAACCTTATCAGGGGGCAGCAACTGGTGTCGGCGGTATTATCCGCGATGTGTTCTCGATGGGAGCTCGTCCGGTAGCGTTACTGAACTCCCTGCGCTTTGGGGAATTAAAAACACCTCGGGTCAACTATTTATTTAAAAATGTTGTAGCTGGAATTGCTGGTTACGGTAATTGTATTGGGATACCTACCGTGGGAGGGGAAATCAGCTTTGATCCTACCTATGAGGGAAATCCGCTTGTAAATGCCATGTGCGTGGGATTAATTGATCATGACAAGATTCAAAAGGGTGTAGCGAAAGGAATTGGTAACCCAGTAATATATGTCGGAGCCAGCACTGGTCGGGATGGCATTCATGGTGCTACTTTTGCTTCAGAGGAACTGAGTGACGAATCAGAGAAAAAACGTCCTGCTGTGCAGGTTGGCGATCCGTTTATGGAAAAATTGCTATTGGAGGCTTGTCTGGAGTTAATTGAGACAGGTGCAGTGACAGGCATTCAGGATATGGGAGCAGCGGGACTTACTTCTTCAAGCGCGGAAATGGCATCGAAAGCAGGAAACGGTATTGAAATGAATTTAGATTTAGTGCCTCAGCGTGAAAAAGGTATGAGCGCTTATGAAATGATGCTATCCGAATCGCAAGAACGTATGCTGGTAGTCGTAGAAAAGGGAAGAGAGTCAGAGGTTACAGCGATTTTTGAGAAATGGGGTCTCTACTCAGCAGAAATCGGACGTGTAACGGACGATGGCATGCTGCGCTTACTTCATCATGGCGAAATTGTCGCCAATGTACCAGTAGATAGTCTGGCAGAGGATGCGCCTGTCTATCATAAGCCGTCAAAGGTACCTGCTTACTATGAGCAGAATGCGAATATAGATTCCACAGACTTTGAAATGCCTGCTGACCTAAATCAAACGCTAGTTCAATTGCTAGCACAGCCAACAATTGCTAATAAAGCATGGGTATATGAGCAGTATGATCACATTGTTCGCGCTTCAACTGCTGTAACGCCAGGCTCAGACGCAGCGGTGGTGATGATTCGCGGAACACGTAAGGCTCTGGCTATGAGTACGGATTGTAACGGGCGATATGTTTACCTTGATCCAGAAGTGGGTGGAGCAATAGCCGTTGCCGAATCGGCACGAAACGTGGTTTGTTCGGGTGCTGAGCCCTTAGCTATCACAGATTGCCTGAACTTTGGAAATCCGGAAAAACCAGAGGTGTTCTGGCAATTCGAGAAAGCAGTGGATGGTATGAGTGCTGCTTGCAATGCCTTGTCCACCCCTGTCATCGGCGGGAATGTTTCCCTTTATAACGAACGGAGTGGCGAGGCCATTTACCCAACACCGGTAGTCGGAATGGTTGGACTCATTACAGACGTGGACCATATTACAACGCAGGATTTTAAACAAGAGGGAGACGTCATTTTATTATTGGGTCAAACTCACGCAGAAGTAGGAGGCTCTGAGTATCAAAAGCTACTGACAGGCGAAATCTCCGGTCGCCCTCCACAAATTGATTTAGAAAAGGAAGCAAATGTTCAAAAAGTAGTGCTGTCTGCGATTCGGGCAGGGTATATACAATCGGCTCACGATTTGGCAGAGGGCGGTTTGGCTGTCGCTATTGCAGAGGGCTGCTTCGGAAATGATATTGGAGCAACCATTGAACTAACTGACGACTTGCGAGCTGATCTGGCGCTATTCAGTGAGTCACAATCACGTATTCTAGTAAGCACGACTCAGGACAATGTTAATCAGGTGAAACGATTAGCAGCAGAGCAGGGAGTGGTTTGCCAAGTCCTTGGCACAACAGGATTAGATCATTTGGTTATCACTCATCAGGGCAAAGAAATCGTGAATGCATCACTTACTCGTCTAAAATCAGCATGGAAGGATGCGATACCATGTTTGATCCAATAATGTGGGATAAGTTAAATGAAGAGTGCGGTGTTTTTGGAATATACAATCACAAGGAGGCAGCCCCGCTTACGTATTTGGGGCTGCATGCTCTTCAACACCGAGGTCAGGAGAGCGCCGGAATCTGTTCCTCTGACGGAGAAAAATGGTATAAGCATCGCGGAATGGGATTAGTAAGTGAAGCATTTGGGCAAGGCGAATTAGCGAAGTTCCATGGGCATTTAGCTATTGGACACACACGTTATACTACACAAGGCTCAAGTAGGATTGAAAATGCCCAACCTTTATTTTTTAACTATGCACAGGGCAGCATGGCTGTAGCTCACAATGGAAATTTGGTAAACGCAGGAGTTATTCGCAAGGAACTGGAGAAAAAAGGCTCTATTTTTCAAACAACCAGCGATACAGAAGTGATTGCGCATCTTATAGCACGGTCATCAAAGCAGGACTTACCTTCCGCAGTTAAGGAAGCCTTGCAGGAGATTAAAGGCGCCTATGCGCTGTTGGTCATGAACGAGGATCAATTAATTGTTGCGCTTGATCCGAATGGCTTACGTCCATTGTCGCTTGGAACATTGGGCGAAGCGATTATAGTTGCTTCCGAAACCTGCGCTTTTGACATCGTAGGAGGCTCCTATTGGCGTGAGATTGAGCCAGGCGAGTTATTAATTATTGATCAGCATGGTATTCAATCACAGCGATTTGCACCGAAAATAAATCGTACATTATGTACTTTTGAATATATTTATTTTGCACGACCGGATAGTGACATTGATGGGATTAATGTACACATGGCTCGTAAACGGCTTGGGAAGCAATTAGCTTATGAAGCGCCTGCAGAAGGTGATGTGGTCATCGGGGTACCCGACTCCAGCACTTCAGCGGCGATTGGTTTTGCTGAAGCGACAGGCATTCCCTATGAGATCGGGTTTATTAAAAACCGTTATGTGGGTCGCACCTTTATTCAGCCTTCTCAAGAGCTGCGTGAGCGTGGCGTGCACATGAAGCTCTCGGTGGTTCGTAAAGTTGTAGAAGGTAAACGAGTGATCATGATAGATGATTCGATTGTGCGAGGAACGACAAGTAGTCGCATTGTGCAGATGCTAAGAGACGCGGGAGCTATCGAAGTACATGTTCGAATCAGTTCTCCGCCAGTAAAAAATCCGTGTTTTTATGGCATTGATACATCATCCTTTGATGAGCTGATCGCTTCGAATAAATCGGTTGAAGAGATTCGTCAGTACATTGGAGCGGATTCTTTACTCTTTATGACACCAAGGGGCATGGTTGATGCTATCGGGCGTGTAGACACCGATAACGCACCGGATCGTGGGCATTGTTTGGCATGCTTTACAGGCAGATACCCGACAGAGATTAACTTCGAGGAAGCCTTACCAATCACGAAATGCTAAAAGGGAGCGATTACAGATGAGTCAAGCATATAAAGAAGCTGGTGTTGATATCGCTGCTGGAAATGAAGCGGTTGAGCGAATGAAAAAACACGTTACACGCACGTTTCGCCCTGAGGTGATGAGTGGACTCGGCGGTTTTGGCGCCTTATTTCGTCTAAATGTAGCAGAGTACAAGCAACCCGTGCTTGTATCTGGAACAGATGGTGTTGGGACGAAGCTCAAGCTCGCTTTTCAAATGGATCATCATGATACAATAGGAATTGATGCGGTAGCGATGTGTGTCAATGATGTTGTGGTGCAAGGCGCTGAGCCTTTATATTTCTTAGATTATGTTGCATGCGATAGGGTAATCCCGACGAAGCTGGAATCCGTTGTTAAGGGAATCGCGGACGGCTGCGAGCAAGCAGGCTGTGCGCTCATAGGCGGAGAAACGGCCGAGATGCCCGGGATGTATGCAGACGGCGAATATGATATTGCGGGCTTTACTGTTGGAGTTGTTGAGGAATCCAAAATAATTGATGGAAGTAACATTCAAGCAGGGGATATATTAATCGGTATTGCTTCGAGTGGTGTTCATAGTAATGGCTTTTCCCTAGTACGAAAGGTATTGCTTCAGGATGCCGGATTTTCGTTGCACGACAAAGTAGAAGGCTTTGAAAAAAGCTTGGGCGAGGTCTTGCTTACTCCTACAAAGATTTATGTGAAACCAATCCTCTCCTTGCTAAAACAGGTTGAAGTGAAAGGCATGGCTCATATTACGGGCGGTGGATTTACAGAAAACATTCCCCGAATGCTGCCAAACGGACTGCAAGCCTCCATTGCATTAGGAAGCTGGCCGGTATTGCCAATTTTTGAATTGATCGAAAAAACAGGTAATATCAACCAGCAGGATATGTTCCTGACTTTTAATATGGGAATTGGAATGGTGCTTGCAGTGGCTCTGGAGAATGCTGAAAAAGTAGTAAACATGCTTCGGGATGCTGGAGAGGAAGCGTATCTGATCGGGAAGGTACAGCAGGGAGATAGCGGGGTTTTGTATGTGGAAGGGGAGCACCAATGAGGGTAGCGGTGTTTGCTTCTGGAAGCGGATCTAATTTTGAAGCGATTGTGCAAGCAACTCGAGATGGACGCCTTCCCTCCTTAGAGGTAGCTTTATTAGTCTGTGATCAAGCTAAAGCCTATGCGATTAAGAGAGCAGAGCGCCTTGGCATCCCTGTGTTTTTGTTTTCAGCCAAAGATTATGTGTCTAAGGAAGCGTTTGAACAAGAGATTTTGGTTCAATTAAAGCAAGAGGAAATTGATTTTATTGTACTAGCTGGCTATATGCGATTGATAGGGAATGTCCTGCTTACCAGCTACCAAGGGCGAATGATCAATCTACATCCATCTTTATTACCGGCATTTCCAGGAAAAGATGCTATTAAAAAAGCCTGGGAATATGGAGTAAAAGTGATGGGGGCGACTGTTCATTTTGTGGACGAAGGAATGGATACAGGTCCCATCATTGATCAGGAAGTTATTTTTGTTCATAAGGAAGACACCGAAGAAAGCTTGCAGCAAAAGATACATGAGGTAGAGCATAGGCTGTTAATTCGTGTGTTACAGAGTCTTGGCGAAGAAGCCCGGTTAGGAATAGAAGGTAAGGGGAATCTTAACTAGCCAAACAGCGAGGCAAGCAACATAAGTAAAGCGTTCTCCTTCAGGATGAAGGAAAACGCTTTTTCGTGTTTCATTCGCAGCAAGGCGAGAACGATCCCAAACACCCAAAAGTATCTTTCCGCAACTTTCCCACTCACCATCTGCTTGCTCTATTCATACGATAAAGCAAGTGGGCACGCACACAAGGAGGCGAACAACTGGAATGGCGGATATCGTATCCAATTTGCTTAGCAAGCTTAGTGAGCGAACAGGAAGAGAGTGGAGCATTCATGACATATATCGATTGGCGCAAAAGCTACCTGAAGTAAATAGTAAAAATATAACTTCAGTGCTAAATGAGATATCTGACATGGGATTGAACGTGTCCCAAGAGGCACGTGATCAGGTATTAAGCAAGGTCAAAAACAAGGATTTCACCGGTATTAAAAATGAAGTGCTTAATCATCCTGTTGAAGAGGTAGAATTATCTACCGAATGTAGTCTGGATAAAAAAGAGAAAAAAGCAAAAAAGGTGAACAAATCAAGTAAAAAAACAAAAGGAGAATATGCAAAGGAACCTTTGCATAAAAAATCAAGCAAAAGCTCTAAAAGTCTCTATCACAGTCTAAAAAAACTAAGTAATAAAAAAGGGAAAAAGAAGCGCGTATAAAACAAAAGAAAACCGTACAGCCCACATATGGGAGGTACGGTTATTCCCAGCAACAGTTCCTATAACGTATCCATTACCTCAGATAAGTTCTCTGCTGAATGTGCAACATGAGAAACAGCTTGATTCATTTCTTCAATGACGCGCGAAAAGGTGACAAGCTCTTGTTCAATCAGGTTGCTACGTTCCTTACTAATACTGACAGCTTTTTGGATATTGGCAAAAAAGCAGGTTATTTCGCTCATCGAAGACGTAGAGGATACAATCAATTCTTCTACACGGTCGAGGAGCGAAGACACTCTGGAGGTTTGATTATGTGTTTGCTCAATCAATTGAGTTACACCAGAGACCGACTTTTTCGTTTGTTCCGCGAGCTTGCGCACTTCATCTGCAACCACAGCAAAGCCTCTCCCTTGTTCACCAGCACGCGCTGCCTCGATGGCCGCATTTAAGGCAAGGAGATTGGTTTGTTCGGCGATGCCCGTTACTACGCTAACGATGCCCCGAATTTGCTCTGAAGTATTTTCTAGAGCTTTCATTTCAACGGAGATCTCTTTCATACTAGACTGAAGCAGATCAAATTGGCTGACCTGTTCGTCAAGCTTGGTGGTACCCTCTATGGACAAATTTTGTGCTTCAATCGAAGAAGCCGTTCCTTGCTTCGCATGAATCACAAATTCCCCAGCTTGGGCACTCAGCTCCTCGACAGAAGCGCTCGTTTCCTCGGAGATAGCAGCTAGTTCCTGAGCGGACTGGTTGACTTTTTCTCGGACAATCACTTTCTTATCTTCCTCTAAGTCACGTAAACGGTTGATTTCATCCTGATACGCTTCCAGCACAATTTGTTGTTCGATACTTAATAATTTGGTAATGGCTTTCACTGATTTATGGTAATCAGATTTACTGTCTATATGTATGTCTAGCATATTGAACAACGAGATTGACAAATCCTGAAAGGCACATAAATACCACTTTGGCAGCAGACCAATTTTTACATGAGCGATTGCAATACGCTTACGCTGTTGTAGGAAGTTTTCATCTATAATGCCGTTAAACAGTTGTAAAATATGAGTACGCAGTGTTGATTTTAAACGGTCAATGGAGCTGTGGCGTTCAATGATGACCATCAAGGAAGGCTCGTGCTTCAGATTCTTGTAAAATTGATCTACCATCTCATCGATATGCTGTTCAACGAGTGGCTGGAGACATCGGGCAATTCGAAGATCGGATTCGGAAAGTTGAATCATTTCCAATTGTTTCACGACATCGGAATGTTTTGGCACGTTCAGAGATACAATCTTTGCATGCGCTTGCTCATCAAGTGAGAACGCTTTCTTGTTGTGGTTAGAACCAAAAAATGCGGAAAAAGGTTTTGCGCACATGAAATACCCCCCGGAATAATGAGACAGCAGTTTTTGATCTGATTGTCCGTTGCAATCTCTTTTGATTGTAATATATATAGTATAAAATAAGTGACTCCCATCATATAGAACTATACTAGCTACTATATAAAATTAATATATCCACTAGTTATATCGGTTCCTTTTTTGTAAAAAGTAAGGTGTTTATACAGTTTCAGTATTTTATTTGTAAATAAGAATGTCAAGTGGTCGTGAGGTGAGAACAGTGAACTCATTTTGGCGATTTATTGCTTCCTATTTTGTTGCCACTCTGATATGGGTGCTGATGTGGAATAACGCTGAGGGAATGGTACCTTCTATACAAGTAGCATGGTTTACCATCGGTGTTGTAGTTGGATCTATTTTAATCATGAATGTAAAAAACACATCTCCAAGAAACCAACAAATCCTTTATCTGTTACTTGGATGGCTGAGTATTTATTCAACCATTCATTTATTCGAATGGAAGGTAAAGATGATAACCATGGCCTTTTGATGCCAAAGAAAAGTCTGTTAGCACTTTTTGGAACCTTTCTTTTGTCTATCAATGACAAGGGCGAGGAAGGCTAGTACAGAGCTGATGAGACTAAGTATAGCAGCCCAAAATGCTAAATTATCTGATGAAACACCAAGATTCCCCACTAAATCGGATATTGCCGGCACGACTCTTCCTCCTCTCTGACGACTTAGTAATCAGTTTATGTTGACATACGTGACAAGGGACTAGGCAGGTATCTGAACTGTACATTAGGAAGTAGAAAAGCGTGATTGAGCAATATCATGTATAAGAGATGAGTTGTATACATGATTTCCGATAATGCTTTGTTGGGCCGCTTGGTACATGCTATAGGCTACTTCTTCGGCAGGGATAGCACGATATGTTGCTAATGAGCCAATCAACAAGGGAGTGAGAAAAGGAACAAGCTTACCTGCCAAATGTTCGGAAATTCGATACTCATCACGTTTACCCAGTAATAAGGAAGGACGAAAGAACAAGGCAGCAGGCAATTGCAGATTTGCAATATCTCGTTCCAGCTTCCCTTTTATTTGATTGTAAAAGAAAAGCGAGTTTACATTAGCACCTAAAGCAGAAACCAATAGAAATTTTTCAGCGCCTTGTTGTTTAGCCAGGCGTGCCATAGTCAGCGGATATTCATAGTCAACTCGCTGAAATTGTTTCTTACTTTTAGCCTTTTTTCGTGTTGTGCCAAGACAGCAATAGATATCCGTACAAGAAAAAAGCGAGTCGTATTGATCCAGATTTTCAAAAGAAAGAACAGCTTGTTCGAGTTTCGGATGATCAATTGGTAGCGCCTGTCGCACAATCGCATAAATACACTTGTATTCGGGAGCTTTTAATAAAAAAGTGAGTAAATGTCCTCCTACCAGTCCGCTTGCACCCGCAAGAAGGGCTGTTTTCTTTTGGAGCATGTCAACAATCCTTTCTGACTTATTCAATCTTTCTTATTATCTCCTATTTTTGCCAGAAAAAAAAGAACATTATCACAAAAAGTAATTGGAAAGTAAATAAAAGGTAATAGGCTATTTGAGCAGTAAAAATGTTGAAAAAAACGTACATTTATAATATTATTAGCTTGAAATGTTCGTGTTAAACGAGTAATTACATGTCAGGAGGTTCTTTCCGTGGGGAAAAAGAGAGCACTGATCAGCGTATCTAACAAAACAGGCGTGGTGGAATTTGCAAGACAGCTTGTCGAGCTAGGTTTTGAGGTTATTTCAACTGGAGGTACAGCGACTCTTTTAGCTGATGCAGGAGTTAAGGTAACAGGAATATCGGAGGTAACCCAGTTCCCAGAAATGATGGACGGGCGGGTAAAAACCCTGCATCCAGCTATTCACAGCGGTTTGCTCGCGGTTCGCGATAATGATGAGCACGCGGAACAAATGGCGGCCCAAGGTTTTGAATATATTGATATCGTAGCGGTTAATCTTTATCCGTTTAAGGAAACAATTTCTCGTACAGATGTCAGCTATGAGGACGCGATAGAAAATATTGATATCGGCGGCCCTACTATGCTTCGCTCGGCTGCAAAGAATCATGCATACGTGACTGTAGTTGTTGACGCTAATGACTATGAGCTTGTATTGAATGAAATCCGCGAACAACAAAACACCAGTTTAGAAACGCGCAAACGCCTAGCAGCTAAAGTATTTCGTCATACGGCTGCCTATGATTCTCTCATTTCACGTTATTTAAGCGAACAAACAGGGGAGGAATTGCCAGAGAGCTTTACGGTTACCTATGAAAAAGCTCAAGGGCTTCGCTACGGAGAAAACCCTCATCAGAAGGCAGCATTTTATCGAGATGCTTTGTCCACTAGCGGCAATATCGCTTCGTGCAAACAACTTCACGGTAAAGAACTTTCCTATAATAATATTAACGATGCTAATGCTGCATTGGCTATTTTGGCTGAATTCAGCGAGCCAGCAGTGGTTGCCGTAAAACATACCAATCCATGTGGGGTAGGTGTGGGAGCGACCATTCATCAGGCTTATCAAAAAGCGTATGATGCTGATCCTGTCTCTATTTTTGGTGGGATTGTAGCAGCGAATCGCCCGATTGATCGTGAAACAGCTTTACTACTAAAAGAGGTATTCTTAGAAATCATTATTGCCCCAGCTTTTGAACCAGAGGCGTTGGCTGTTTTGCAGGAAAAGAAAAATGTGCGTTTACTTCAGATGGACGAGATAGCCTCTGCTGAGCATAAAGATGCATTAGGTTCTGCTTATCAAATCACTTCTGTGCACGGCGGAGCGCTTGTGCAAGAATGGGATCGCAAAGCCCTTGACCCTACTGCTATAATGGTCGTAACTGAACGTTCACCAAGTGAAGAAGAGCTAACTCAACTAGAGTTTGCTTGGAAGGTGGTTAAACACGTTAAGTCTAATGCGATCGTTCTAGCTAAATCAGATAAAACTGTCGGAGTTGGTGCGGGGCAGATGAACAGAGTAGGTTCAGCCCAAATTGCGATCTCACAAGCTGGAGAAGAGGCTAAGGGAGCAGTTCTTGCCTCAGATGCATTTTTCCCAATGTCTGATACAGTAGAAGCAGCAGCTCAAGCAGGAATTACAGCTATTATTCAGCCTGGTGGCTCTATTCGAGACCAAGAATCGATCGATGCGTGCAATCGTCATGGCATTGCTATGATTTTCACAGGTGTCCGTCATTTTAAACATTAAGGGGAGGACAAATAGAATGAAAGTTTTGGTAGTAGGCAGCGGGGGAAGGGAACACACTCTTGTGTGGAAACTGGCACAAAGCCCTAAAGTGGAGAAAATTTTCTGCGCTCCGGGCAATGGTGGAACCGCTGCTCTGGTGCAAAACGTTCCGATCCAGGTGACAGATTATGCGGCACTGGCACAGTTTGCGAAAGACGAGGAAATTGATGTTACCATTGTAGGTCCTGAGGATCCGCTTTTAGGAGGAATTGTAGATTTCTTTACTCTGCGTAATCTACCTATATATGGTCCGACTGCGAAAGCAGCAAAGCTGGAAGGCAGCAAATCCTTTGCTAAATGTCTGATGAAAAAATATAATATTCCAACTGCGGAATATGAATCTTTCCTTGATTTTGAATCTGCTATCGCTTATGTAAGAGAAAAAGGGGCTCCTATCGTTATTAAAGCGGACGGTCTGGCACAAGGAAAAGGTGTCATTCTAGCTTTTAGCCTAGAGGAAGCAGAGGAAGCAATCCGTCAGATCATGCAGGATAGTAAGTTTGGTCAAGCTGGGAGTCGTGTTGTTATTGAAGAATTTATGCGCGGGGAAGAATTGACGTTGCTCTCCTTTATTGATGGAGAGACTGTTAAGCCAATGATTCCTTCTCAAGACCATAAGACGGTATTTGACGGAGATAAAGGGCCGAATACCGGCGGAATGGGGGCGTATGCTCCTGTGCCTCAAGTAAAAAATAGCGATCTACAGTATATAATAGATACGATTGTTCAACCGATGGCATCTGCTATGGTAAAGGAAGGCATCCCGTTTCGAGGTGTTTTGTACACGGGGCTGATGCTTACAGAGGATGGTCCTAAGGTTGTAGAATTTAATGCCAGATTTGGTGATCCAGAAACACAAGTCATCCTGCCTTTATTGGAAACGGATTTAGTAGATATTGTGATGGCCACCATAAATGAAACCTTGGCCGATTTAGATATCAAATGGAGTAAGCAGAGTGCGGTTACAGTTGTGATGGCTTCACCGGGATATCCGGGTGATTATCCTAAGGGAGCTGTCATAAGTGGTCTGGATGTACCTGTAGCTGATTCGCCTCAAGGAGCCAAACAGGAAATGGTGTTCCATGCTGGTACGAAGCAGGAAGCCGGCCATTTTGTAACAAATGGTGGACGGGTGCTTGCCGTGACTGCTTTAGGAGATTCTTTGCAGCTAGCCAAAGAAAAGGCATACCAGGCTGTAGCCAACATATCCTTTACAGGTGCACATTATCGCAGAGATATTGCTGATAAAGCTTTTAAAAAGGTATAGACAGTCCGGAAGAACAAGTAGTCTGGATTGAACAAACAAAAGGGATTGGGCCTCTATGGCCTGATCCCTTTGTTTGATTTTACTTAGCATCATGATTAGACGCATTTTTATTCTTGGCTTGATTATTATGTGAGTCTTTTTGCCGGGTAGATGATTGAAGAGATGCTTGCTCACCTTGTTTTTCGCTTTCTACAAAGCTTTCGAATGCCTTTTGAGCAAGTTCTTCAACATACGTGTTTTCAGCATTATGGTTTGTTGCCTTCTCATAATCAGAATTTGCTTGGGTATGATCTGTGGAAGTGCGCTTTGTTACTCGGTTTTTCATCGACGACGTAGCTTCTCTGGTCTTGTTGTAAAGCGAAAGTCCAGTTGGAATAATTTTATCCATCGCTTGCCGTATTACATCCTCTTTTCTAGTACTGATACCAAACATCAAGAGGATTGGACAAAAGCGCGTGATTCCCTCGGCTACCTTCATAGCAGACCAAAGCAGAAGACCATAAGGTTTTTTACGATAGCGATGATTTGACATTTTGCTTATAGCGCACCCTAAACCGATTAGCCCCAGGGTTATACGAATATAGGCGTCCAGCCTACCAACATTTTTTTTCATGTTTATCCAGCCTCCTTCCTTGTGTTAGTTTGTGTTGAGAAGCGATCGTCCACCCAAGGAAAAAATGGCAGAAAAGCAGGGATCAATGAGTGAGCCATATAAGTAGTAAATAACCGTGCTAACAAGAGAGGAGAGGGAATGAATGAGGGCTAGAAAACTAACAGAAGTTGCTTATAAACAATTAATTCATACTGCAAAAGGACTTGAAGCTGCTAGTGTGTGGATTACTGGGGGTACCATATTAGATGTATATACGAAGTCCTGGCGCCAAGCAGACATCGTCTTGTCCGGGGAGCGAATTGCTTACGTGGGAGAAAAAGCACCGTTAGTAAATCAGGATACAATTTGTATAAATGCAAAAGACAAGTATATCGTCCCGGGATACATAGAACCGCATGCCCATCCTTTTCAATGGTATAATCCGTTCACCTTAGCTGATTATGCATTGCAGACAGGGACCACAACGATGGTAAGCGATAGCTTGTTCTTTTTTCGATTGTTGCCCTACGATAAGCTCTCCTCGCTTTTAGACGAGATAAACAAGCATCCCGTGAAGCAATTTTTTTTGGCTAGGCTGGATTCGCAAACGCTGCCTGATCCAGAAGGAGTATTCCAGCGAGAAAGGATAAAGGAGCTATTGGATCATCCTCTAGTGATTCAGGCTGGGGAATTAACGGATTGGAGAGGGATAGTGAATGAACGAGAAGAGCTGTTAGAAGGCATGCGCTACGCTCTGGATCTGGGTAAACGAATAGAGGGTCACCATCCAGGGGCTTCTTATCAGACATTGGCTTTAGCAGCTGCTCACGGTGTAGGAGCTTGTCATGAAAGTATGACGGCCGAGGAGCTTCTGAACCGTTTGCAAGTGGGGATGTATGCTACACTCCGTCATTCCTCCATCCGGCCCGATCTGCCTAAACTGATTAAAGAATGGAAGCAATTAGGCTTACCTTGGTCGCCTCGCATGATGCTTACCTCAGATGGAGCTACAGCGCCGATGCTTCGAAACGGAGTGATGGACTTCACGATCCGAGTTGCGATTCAGGCCGGTATGCCTATTGAGGAAGCCTACGTGATGGCAACATTAAATCCTGCTACTTATTACAAAATGGATACGGAAATAGGCGGAATTGCTCCTGGACGTGTAGCTGATATATTGCTGCTTACAGAGAAAAAGAATCCAACTCCAGAAACGGTTATCGCAAATGGACTTCTCATCGCTGACGAGGGACAAGCTAAAGCAAAGATACCAAAAAGGCAACTGAGTGAGTTTATTTCCCTCGGCTCCACTCTGGAAGAAACGGTGTCTGATCATTGGTTTTTGTTTCCAGATAAAAAACAAGAATCAGCCCTTCATTTGGATTCTCTCCCTGTCATCTGTATGCTGAATGCGGTTATTAGCAAATTAGATACAACAACTGTTATTCATAATTGGGAGGAGCTTATTCAACTACCGGATGCGATGCTTGCAGTCTTAATTGATCCCAAGACGAAACAACTCACAAAGGCCATTTTACGAGGCTTTGCTGTTGAACTAGAAGCATTAGCGACCACCTTCCATGCATCCACAGAATTTCTCGTATTAAGTCGTAATCCGCAAGCGATGAAAGCGGCCCTTCAGGAGATCGTAGCATCAAAAGGAGGAGTGGCGATCATTGAAAAGGGAGAAGTGTTATTTCATATGCCCCTGCCTATCGGCGGGAAAATGACAGACGAACCAATGGAGACCGTCATGGAAAAAAGCGAGCTTTTTACTGCTTTAATGAGAGAACGCGGCTATCGTTTTGAGGATCCAATTTATTCCTTATTATTTTTTACCGCTACCCATTTACCTTTTGTTCGTTTTACCAGGGATGGAATCTATGAGGTGAAGACAGGTACTGTGATTTATCCTGCTAGTCCGCTCTAAAGTTTGGCTGATAGATTATCAATAAAGCTTCTATTCCTTGTCGATATGTGTAAAATAGTACCAATGACGCGGTTAAATCGCTTCGATAAAAATTATTTTTTTCTTGTAAATTTTCTGAGTTATTTTACAATGAAAAATAATCATTAACACAAAACGAATCTTGCTACCCTATAGTTGTCAAAATCCTGACGATCTGAGAATAAACTGATTTAGTTGAAAGAAGAAAATAAGGGGGATTTGATACCATGAACAAGAAAGCCAGCATGGGACTCTTGACCGCCATATTGATTACTGGATTAGCTTTATCAGGCTGTGCAGGGGCAGGCCAAAGCAACGGAAAAGAGGTAATTAAAATAGCTACACAAAGCCCGCTGTCCGGTGCATACGCAAACATTGGGGACGCAATTAAACAGGGCGCAGGGTACGCCTTGCAGGAAGAGAAGGAAGAATTTGCGAAAATGGGGTTTGATCTGCAGCTTTTTCCTCAGGATGATCAGGCTGATCCCAAACAGGGTGTTACTAATGCCCAGCTACTGGTTGCCAATAAGGACGTACTGGGAGTGATCGGCCACTACAATACCGGTGTTGCTGTTCCGTCCTCTTCTAAGTATGAAGCTGGCAAACTGGTCATGGTCTCTCCCGCTAACACAGGCACCAATCTCACTGAAGAAGGGAAGAAGACAGTCCATCGAATTTGCGCACGAAACGATGCACAAGGCCCAGCAGCAGCTAGATACGCCAAAAATACGCTTGGTGTAAAAACTGCATTCATTATTACGGATAAGACGGCGTATGGTACAGGATTAACTGAGCAAGTAAAAGCTCAATTTGAAAAGGATGGGGTGGAAATACTCGGTTTCGAAGGAATTACGGTAGGGGAAAAGGATTATAGTGCTGTGGTTAATCAGGTAGTCACAGGTAAACCAGACCTCGTTTTCTTTGGAGGGATTTATTCGGAAGGAGGTCTGCTGTTTAAACAGGCTCGCGATAAAGGGTATCAGGGCATATTTATGGGCGGGGATGGAATTGATTCCTCAGAATTGGTGACGATTGCTGGCAGTGCTGCTGAAGGAGTGATCTATACATCGGCAGCGGGGGACGTGACCCAAACTGCTGAAGGCAAAAAATGGGCTGAAGCTTATGAAAAGGCAACTAACAAAAAACTAGAAGCCTATTCCGTTTACGGGTATGATGCGATGAAGGTATTACTCCACGGCCTAAAAACCGCTATTAAAGCAAATGGAAATAAGAAGCCTAGCAGAGAGCAAGTATTAGAAGCAGTTCATAAAACGAAAGACTTTCAAGGTCAATTTACCAAGGTCACCTTTACAGAAAAAGGAGACAATGAATATGCTCAGATTTTCGTTTACAAATTTGAAAACGGCAAAGCCACGTATGTAGGCAAAGCAGAGTAGTAATTAAAAAGGACGCTTTCTACCGTTGTAGTAAGGGGACGACACATAGAAGCGCCCTTCTTTTGTGAATGATTGAGGAAAAGCCCTATTTGCTTTTAGGGAAAATGATCTGCATTTACAGTGAAAACAAAAATATACAAGAAATGAGGAATGTACATGTGGCAGATCCTACCTCAAGTTTTGGTCGACGGACTTACCCTCGGCTTCATGTATGCAGTTGTAGCCCTGGGTTACACAATGGTTTATGGAATCTTGGAGTTTATTAACTTTTCCCACGGAGAAATTTTTATGGTGGGAGCCTTTGTCGGAACAGAAGTGCTTCTGATTATGGATGCTAACGGTGCATTGCAAGGAATGAATCCGTTTTTGGCTCTGATTCTTGCTCTCATTATCAGTATGATCGTAACCGGGTTATTGGGTGTAGGGATTGAACGGGTTGCTTATCGACCTCTACGTAATGCGCCGCGGCTGGTTCCGCTGATATCTGCTATTGGTGTATCCTTCTTCTTGCAGGATGTCGTTCGTTTTGCAGAAGCGCTTCATCGGGATACCTTTTATTTAACAGGGCCGATTTTATTCCCTGGAAAAATTGATATCGGAATTGCCCAAATTCCCTCAAAAGCTGTCATTGTTGTTATCGTAGCTATCGTAATGATGATTACATTAACCTTCTTTATTAATAAGACAAAATGGGGTATCGCGATGCGCGCCGTTTCACAGGATCAGTCCACAGCATCACTTATGACCATAAATGTGGACAAAGTTATCATGCTAACCTTCCTTATTGGCTCAAGCTTAGGCGGAGCAACAGGTGTATTGTTTGCACAAAATTATGGAACGATTGATCCTTTCATTGGATTCATTTTGGGCATGAAGGCTTTTACTGCTGCTATATTAGGCGGGATTGGCAACCTCAGAGGAGCGATGCTGGGCGGAGTGATTCTTGGTTTGATTGAATCGTTGGCTGGTGCATATATGGGGCCGTTAACAGGGGGAGCCTTCGGTGGAGAGTATAAGGATGTCATCGGGTTTGCCATTCTTATTCTGGTGCTTCTGTTCAAACCAGAGGGTCTGCTTGGAGAAGCCGTAAAAGAGAAAGTGTAGGTGAAAGAAATGGGAACTATTAAAAATGTGCTGGCAAAGGAAAAACCAATCCCGCTTCTTCTTACGCTGGTGTGGATTGTGGCATGCTCGGTAGCACTCTATTTATTACAGCAATCGGTAACAAGCTTTGTGGGGCTCATTTTTTCCGTATTGCTCATCTACTACACAAATACGAATAAATGGATGCAAATGTTTTTAGGGGTGTTCGTGCTGTTCGGTCTTATTCCATTACTTGCTTATGATAACAGCTATTATATGGAAGTGGCGACCAATATCGGTATTTATGTAGCGATGGCGCTTGGTTTAAACATTGTAGTTGGATTTGCAGGGTTATTGGATTTAGGCTATATTGCTTTTTTTGCCGCAGGAGCATATGCATACGGCATATTTGCTACCGCACAGGCTAATCATTTTATTCCGGGAGGTTTGTTTCCGTTAAGTGGAGAGTGGTTTTGGGCATTTTTAGTGGTCGGTTTGCTGGTTGCTGCTATTTTTGGGATTCTGTTAGGACTCCCCGTTCTCCGCGTAAAAGGAGATTATCTGGCCATAGTTACCTTAGGATTTGGTGAAATTATCAGAATAGTCTTTAATAATTTGGATAAGCCAATCAATATAACAAATGGACCTCAGGGGATAACGTCTATTAATGCCCCGCAAATGTGGGGTGAACCATTTTCCGATGCTTTCCATTTCTATTTTATTGTGCTAGTGGTGATTTTATTGATTGTATTTGCCAACATTCGCTTGGAGCATTCCAAACTAGGGAGGGCTTGGATTGCGATTCGTGAAGATGAGCTGGCAGCGCAGTCTATGGGCATTTCTCTGTTAAAAACGAAATTAGCGGCATTTGCTACAGGAGCATCCTTTGCAGGGGTAGTGGGGGTTATCTTTGCAGCAAAGCAAACCTTTGTTGATCCTACCTCCTTTACATTGATGGAGTCATTTAGCATATTGGTAATGGTTATTTTAGGTGGGAGTGGCAGCATTCCCGGTGTTATTGTAGGGGCCACGTTTGTTACACTGCTACAGGTTCAGATTTTAAAGGAGTTATCCAACTATTTACATGAGTTATCTCAGGCAGGAATCCTGTATCTGCCCAGTCAGCTAGACCCGTCCAAGCTACAGCGGATGGTGTTTGGAATTCTACTGGTATTAGCGGCTCTCTATCGTCCAAACGGATTAATTCCAGCAAAAAGAAGGAAAGAAAACATGGAGTCCATTAAAAATCACGCTCAGGTTGAAGAACGGCAGGGCATTCTTGCTAAGCTGACTGGACGAAACAAAGTGGGCTAGAGGAGGGAGGTAGCATGGCATTGTTAGAGGCGAGACATTTAACCAAGAGATTCGGTGGTCTAATCGCTAATGAAGACGTGTCGATTGATATTGAAAAAGGAAGCATCACGGCAGTCATCGGTCCAAATGGGGCAGGTAAAACCACCTTTTTTAATATGGTGACAGGCTTTTACGAGCCGGACGAGGGGGATGTTGTATTAAATGGAAAGAGCATTAAAGGTCTTCAACCTGATCAAATAGCAACCCGAGGCATTACACGGACATTTCAAAATGTCAGACTGTTCAAACAAATGACGGCGTTAGAGAACGTAATGATTGGTCAGCATGGGCGCCTTCAAGCAGGTCTTCTGGGAATTTTGTTCCATTCAAAACGAGTGCGGGAAGAAGAGGAACGAGCACGGATTGAAGCTTATCAAATTCTTGAATATGTAGGAATTGAACAGATTGCTAATGAAACCGCGGGAAGTTTGCCGTATGGATTGCAGCGTCGGCTAGAGATCGCTAGGGCCTTAGCTACGAACCCTCAGATTATTTTGTTAGATGAGCCGGCGGCAGGAATGAATCCAAGAGAGACGGTGGAAATGACAGACTTTATACGCCAGCTTAAACGCGATTTAGAATTAACCATTATTTTAATCGAGCATGATATGAAGCTGGTTATGGGGTTGTCCGAATATATTCATGTTCTGGATTACGGAAGGAAGATTGCGGAGGGGACTCCAGACGACATAAGAACAAATCCAAAGGTAATTGAGGCGTACCTGGGCAAGAGCGCGACAGAAGCTTCGTAGGAGGGAAGAGCGATGGCATTATTGGAATTGAAGGAGGTTCATACCTATTACGGTGGCATCCATGCGTTAAAAGGTCTAAGTATTACGGTAGAGCAGGGAGAAGTTGTAACTCTTATAGGTTCTAACGGAGCTGGAAAATCAACTACCTTAAAAGCCATATGTGGTCAAGTACGTGCCAAAGAAGGCCAAGTGTTATTTAACGGGCAAGCTATTACCGGTAAAAAACCGCATGATATCTCAGCATTAGGAATTGCCCATGTTCCGGAGGGAAGGCGGATATTTCCAAAATTGACTGTTAAGGAAAATTTGGAGATGGGGGCCTTTTCTATCAAGGATAAAAAAGTGATTGAAGAGGGAATCGAACGAGCCTTTCATTATTTTCCGCGCTTAAAAGAACGAGTATCTCAAAAAGGCGGCACGATGTCAGGCGGTGAACAGCAAATGTTGGCTATCGCCCGTGGATTAATGATGAAGCCCAAAATTCTGATGTTAGATGAGCCATCTATGGGATTAGCTCCCATTTTAGTTGAGCAAATCTTCGAGATCATCACGGAATTAAATCAAGAAGGTATGACCATCCTGTTGGTAGAACAGAATGCAAATCAGGCACTTGCCATTGCACACCGAGGCTATGTCATCCAGACGGGTGAGATCATTTTGAAGGATGATGCCAAAAATCTGCTATCTGATCCTCAGGTGAGAGAGGCGTATTTGGCATAGAATAGCAACAAAAACCTTGAAATTCACTCCAGAATTCAAGGTTTTTGTTGTATACAGGGCTTGCCTTAAGATTAATGAATGGTATCTGTTTTCCAGACATCAATTTGACCGGAAAGGTTATCCCAAATGGTTGGGTCTTCTAGTCCCAAGCGCCAGAGAGCTATCCCAGCCAGATCATATTTCTCAATTAAATCTAGCTTGGAACGGGTGCTAAAAGAGTTTTCAAACCAAACAATGTGCATATTCCCCGCTTCATCCATGTATTGCATATGGGGGGAGAGACGTTCCTGATCCCAATTAAGAGTGGCCCCGTGGATTTTGCTTTGCTCCATAAGACTTTTATAGGACTGATACTCGGCTTTTTCACCGCTGCTGTTCCAGTTCCAGCCATACCCGGCAACCCCGAGTAAGATTTTTTGCGCAGGAACCCCCTGTGAGAGTGCATAGCGCACCGTATCTTCAACCCATTGAATGGAGGCAACAGGTCCTGGCTTGGTTCGCGGATTATGCTCATCATAGGCCATGATCACCAATCGATCAGCGTAGCGGCCCAGTAGCTTGTAATCAAACCAAGGAGACCATGCATTGGAACGTTCATCGCCTGTATTAGCAGGAACACAGACTGTGACGGTCTTGCCATACCGGTGCATCAATTGCGTTACATTTTTCACCAGCTGAGTGAATGCAAACTTGTCTTCTAAATATAGATTTTCAATGTCCAAATTAACGCCGTCATAGCCCATGGAAAGCACTTCGCGTTCTAAATTCCGCAAAAAATAACGCTGATTCTTAGGATTGCGTAAGATATCTCGCGCAACATCTTTTCCTTTTTGGATGGAACCATAGAACAGATTATGAACTAACAGATAGACTTGAACCTGATTGGCATGAGCCCGATCTATGATCTTTTGCTGCTCTTCTTTGGAAAGGGTTGTTGTTAAATATCCAGGATTTTTATCATCTAGCTTATACCAAAAGGGTACGATTGTACTAAGCTGTTCATGCTGAGCAGATAAGGTCGGAAGAGATCCAGGATAAGGCTCCTCCGATTCTGTATAAAACCCAAGCACCTCTCTGGGTCTGGTGCTGGAAATTACGTTTTGTATAGTAGGAGTCTCGTGAACGGATGCAAAGTGGGGAGAAGTATTTCGAGCAGAGGCAGCGGATTTATTTTGGGATGGTGAACCCGATTGACAAGAAGCTACCAGCAAAGAGCTAATCACCAACAACAAGATGAAGACGCGTGAGAAGAGACGTGGCATTTCTTCTCTCCTTTCTAATCATAAAGGTAGTTTTATCCTGATTGTTAGTTTTAACATGTGGCAATTGACAAAAAGTTATACACGTTACTTGCAAAAATAGGTTTATGCTGGGAGAGCGTAAAAAACGGTAACCGGGAAAATTCCTCCCAATTACCGTTTTTTTATTCTAAATGAGATTGCTTTTGCGGCAAGGTCGCAATAAACATAACCCCCTGCTGCTCAGAAATATTTTTAGCCGTAATCGATCCCCCGTGCGCTTCCAGAACAGCACGTGCAATAGCGAGGCCTAAGCCGTGCTTACCCGTTTTCCCTTTGCGGAAACGTTGGAATAAATAGGGCATGACGCTTTCTTCAATAGGCGGACCGTCATTAGAAATAGCGATTTCGATTTGTTCTTTTACCGCTTCGGCTGTGATGGTGATTGTGGTTTTGGCGTATCGTAGCTGATTTTCCACAATATTAGTAAAAGCACTGTAAAGCTGTTCGCCATCGCCCTTCATTGGTAGGGTTTCCGGTATCTCGATCTGCCATGCTAAATGTGGGTGCAGAAGATGATAGCGCTGATGTAGCAGTCCTATCATTTCTGTTAGGTCTAATGAAGCAAAGGTCATCATTTTATCAACTGATTCTACTTTGGTTAAATACAAGAGTTGTTCAACCACATTCTCCAAACGGTTGCTTTCCTCCATAATAATGGACAAGCCTTTTTTGGCCTCAGCACCTTGAAAAACGCCGTCTATCAACCCTTGTGCATAGCCTTGAATCGCCATAATTGGCGTTTTTAATTCATGGGAAATATTTTGCACAAAATGTTGCTGAGATTCGTCATGATCCTTCAATTGCTTTTTCATCATGTCAAAGGAGCGAGCCAACTGACCGATCTCATCCTTGCGATCAACCATTAGAGGAATGTCAAATTGGCGGCGCGCAATCTTTTGGCAGGATTCTTCTAAACGGCGTAAGGGGGTACTTAAATACCCGCTAAACCAACCAGCTAATAACAAGCTGACAAAGATAAAAAAGGCAAAAATAATGAAGAATCTTTTGGTAAGCATGTTATTGATTTGAATGATTTCGTTTTCCTTTGTAAATATCACTAGGTAATAAGGGAATCCAAAATAATCCATTTTTTGGCTTACCATCAAGAAATTTTCATTATCCCACTCGGTGCTTCCTTTATAAGGGGTTGAGCCTTTGTGAGCAGAAGCTTCTTTAAAAAGTCCAGCTGCAACCTTCAATGGAACGCCTTTCTTGGGCAGATGCTGGAACCCGATCAGTTGACCATCTGTACTAAACACCATCATCTGAAAAGAATAATTATAGTCTTGTAACAATAACCTCAGCATTTGTGGAGAGGTGAAAGCTGGCAGCGGTACAAGCTCGTGCTTTTGCGTAAAGGAGATTTTCTCCGACACCTTCTCAATTTCATCTTCAAGCAATGAATACGTATTATCCAGTAGAATCTGCTTTAAAGTATACGGATAAAGAATGGCTACACTTGCCCCAAGCACGATTGTCATGGATAAAAACAGTAAAAAAATTTGTTTGGCTAACGGCATGTTCTGTAACGAAAATTTTCCTCTCATTTCGTCATCCGGTAACCAAAGCCATATACCGTCTCCAATGGAAAATCAGGCATCTTTTTACGAATCCGTTTTACCAGATCATCCACGGCACGATCTGATCCGATGTAGTCATCGCCCCAAACAGCCGTAAGGATTTGCTCGCGCTGCAAAGCTTGACCCTGATTTTTAATAAAGTAAAGCACCAAATCAAACTCTTTTGTCGTTAAATCAATCATTTGCTCGTTTTCCTTAACCAATCTGCCTTTTTCCGAAATGAAATACGAAGAGACATTTATCCAGTCCTCATACACTGCCGGAGATTGGGCAGTTGTTGTTACAGATAGTCCAGTCTTTTCATAGGTTCGATGCAACAAACGCTGTGTGCGAATAACTAGCTCACGAGGCAAAAAAGGTTTTGCCAAATAGTCATCGCTGCCTAGCTCGAGCCCGATAATTTTATCAATATCCTGATCCCGAGCAGAAATGAACATGATCGGAACGTCTTCCCATTTATTTCGGATTAATCTAAGAAGCTCGTATCCATCTATATCAGGCAACATAATATCAAGAATCCATAAGTGCGGTTTCGTATCGTCAAGAACAGCCAGAACCTCTTCACCGCTCTGAAAAGTTTTTACTTCAAGTCCTGCCCGTACAAGATAGGAGCGCAATAGCTCTAATAAATTCGTTTCATCATCAACCAGATAAACCAGATAAGGTGTGGTCTGAGTCATGGTCATCCTTCCTTTCTATCTATCATAGTACCATAGCTTGCATAAAGACATGTGGGAACCACATAGAAGGAATGTGGGAAAGTTGTGGCAGGAATTATGCAGAACTTGCTCGAAAAATAGTAGGGACAAAAAAGGAGTGAGGCATATATGACACATTTCTGGAAGTATGCGGTTGTCGTTGTTTCAGCATCAGCTTTATTGGCATCATGTAACCCGTTTGCAAATAAAGAACAACCACCGCAACCCAATCCAGTAACGCCACCAGTTTCTGAACCTTTACAAGAAAAGACATTTCCTTATACAACTCCGCTTACAGGGATGGGGGTGGATGAGCGAATCGATCATCGTCCCGTAATGGTTATGATTAATAATCATCCAAAAGCTAGACCGCAATCTGGACTGGATAAAGCTGATATCGTGTACGAAGTGCTGTCGGAAGGCGAAGTGACACGCTTTTTAGCCATTTTTCACAGTCAAACTCCTAAAACGATTGGACCAGTAAGAAGTATTCGCCCGTACTTTATTAAATTGGGCAGAGGATTGGATTCCATTCTGGTGCATGTAGGCGGCAGCCCGGATGCTCTTTCCATGCTTAAAGGCGCAGATGACGATCTTAATGAGATCAGTAACAGCATGTATTTCTGGAGGGAAAAATTCCGTTCCGCTCCTCATAATGTATATACCGATCTAAGCCATATCGAAAAAGCAATGCAGGCGAAAAATATGCGTATGACCTCTGATCTGCCGTTTTTCCCCTTCCTGCCTAAAGATACCAAAATAGAGCAAGGACAGCCTGCAGCAGAAATTAAGATCAAACCGCATCCGCAATACTCGCTTAGTTACAAATATGATGCGGATAAGGGGAAATATTTACGCTTTACACAGGGTGAGGCTCATAAGGATCTAACATCAAACAAACAACTTGAAATCACGAATGTACTGGTGATTTCAACTAAGCATAAGGTGCTGGATAATGAAGGCCGGCGTGAGGTCGATGTAAATGGTCCTGGAAAAGGCTATCTGTTCCAGCAAGGAAAAGCAAAACCAATCAAATGGGCGAGAAAGGATGGCGTTATTCGAGCATTTGAGGACGATGCCCTAACGAAGGAAATCCCTTTGCTTCCGGGCAATACATGGGTAAACATCGTGCCGAATACACCAAGCCTAGACCAGCATCTTAGCTTTCAATAACCAAACTTTAGGAAACAGATAAAATTGATAAACATCGTCTTGCGCAGAGAAGTCTTTTGCTCTATCATGAAAGCAGAACTTTAGTGCTTAAAAACTTTACAGAGAGAAAAAGTTCCCAAGACGATCACGGGGTGATTTTTCATGCAATTAGAGAAATTGAAGGGTAAGGGAATTGAACAACTTTTTGAATCAATCTTGTCCTTAAAAGACATGGAAGAATGCTATAAATTTTTTGATGATCTATGTACGGTAAATGAGATGCAGTCACTTGCTCAACGCTTGGAAGTGGCGCGTATGCTGCGTAAAGGATATACCTATAACCACATTGAATCAGAAACAGGTGCGAGTACAGCGACGATCTCTCGTGTTAAGCGATGCCTTAATTACGGTAATGATGGTTACCAACTGGCATTGGATCGGATCGGTAAATAAAGCGGAGGTATCAACGTGATTGAATTTAGCAACTGGCGACATGTTTTTAAACTCGACCCAGAAAAGCCTATTGAAGACGATCAATTGGAGCAAATCTGCGAGTCAGGTACAGATGCGATTATTGTAGGGGGAACCCTTGGTGTCACATTTGACAACACGCTTGACCTAATGTCGCGCATTAGACGCTATGCTGTACCGTGCATGCTGGAGGTCTCCAATTTGCAGGCCATTGTTCCAGGCTTTGATGGCTACTTTATCCCTATCGTTTTAAATGCAAGCAATCCAGATGTGATTTTTGCTCCGCATGTAGAGGCTCTAAGCTCACTGGGAAGCTATATACATTGGGATGATATTGTAGCGGAAGGGTATTTGGTGTTTAATCCGGATTCTGCGGTAGCTGAGGTAACCGGCGCTCGTGCCATTTCGTCAAAAGCAGAAGCGAAGGCTTACGTGCAAACGGCAACGAAATTATGCCGTTTGCCAATCGTGTATATCGAATACAGCGGTACATATGGCGACCCGCAGATGGTTGAGGCATGCAAAACAGCTTTGGATGAAGGACACCTCATGTATGGCGGCGGGATTACGGATGCAAGCCAAGCCCGTGAAATGGCAGCAATCGCCGATACAGTGGTTGTTGGCAATATCATCTATGATTCTTTGGAACAGGCTCTATCTACTGTTGCTGCGGTAAAAGAGACAGAGCGTCGTTTCTAGTTTAGTTTTACTCACACATGATTTACAGGAAACTCCTTGAGCCAATGCCGAGGAGTTTCTTTTCTTTCAGATAAAAAATGGAATAAAAAAGGAGTCTTTTTTCCTAAAAGAGTGAGTGGCATAACAGGGAAAGTTATGACAAAATAGGAACATATGCTTTCTTTTGGGACGAAGGAAAAGAAGCAAAATGAAAGGTGGCTTACGGCATGTTAACTCAAGATAATTTTTTCGCGGGTTTAAATCCCGAACAGAAAAAAGCAGTGGAGACCACAGAGGGACCAGTGCTGATTCTGGCAGGTGCAGGCAGTGGTAAAACCCGCGTTCTTACCCAACGAATTTCATATTTAGTTGGATATAAGCAGGTGTTTCCTTGGAGCATTCTTGCGATTACCTTTACGAATAAAGCGGCTCGTGAGATGAAAGAACGTGTAGAAAGAATGGTTGGTCGGGATGCTGGAGCGGACGATATTTGGATTTCTACCTTCCATTCACTGTGTGTACGCATTTTACGAAGAGATATAGATCGGATTAACATTAGCCGTAATTTTACCATTTTGGATGCGGGCGATCAGTTGACTGTGGTCAAGCAGTGTATGAAAGAGCTAAATATTGATGTGAAAAAATTTGAACCCCGGTCTATTTTAGGCGCAATTAGCGGAGCGAAGAACGAATTGCTTGATCCAAAGCGTTATGAGCAAGTAGCGGGAGATCAGTTCCAGCGCATTGTAGCACAAGTGTACGAGCTGTACATGAAGAAACTGAGAACGAACCAATCGCTTGATTTTGATGACCTGATCATGACGACAATTCGTTTATTTAAAGAAGTGCCGGAAGTGTTGGAATTCTATCAGCGCAAGTTCAAATATATCCATGTAGATGAGTATCAGGATACAAACCGAGCCCAATATATGCTGATTAGCATGCTTGCCGACATGCATAAAAACATTTGCTGTGTGGGTGATGCAGACCAGAGTATTTACAAATGGCGCGGTGCTGATATTTCGATCATTCTTAACTTTGAGAAGGAATATCCTCATGCGAAATTAATAAAGCTGGAGCAAAACTACCGCTCGACGAAAAATATCCTAGAAGCGGCTAACCACGTCATTAAAAATAATAAGAACCGCAAAGAAAAAAATCTTTGGACCAACAAAGAGGCAGGAGACAAAATTTATTGCTATCAGGCTGAATCAGAGCATGACGAAGCCTACTTTGTTGTGGATATGATTCGGGAACAACTGAAAACCTATAAACGATACGATAAATTTGCCATTTTATATCGTACGAATGCCCAGTCGCGTGTACTGGAGGATGTGCTGGTTAAATCGACTATTCCTTATACCATCGTCGGAGGCACGAAGTTCTACGATCGCAAGGAGATTAAAGATGTACTGGCTTATTTACGCTTAGTATCCAATCCTGACGATGACATCAGCTTGACCCGTATTATTAATGTACCAAAGCGTAATATAGGGGATACTACGGTAGAAAAGCTGCAGGCCTATGCAGGCGCACATGGTTTGACACTCTTTCAGGCCATTCAGGAAGTAGCGTATATGGGGCTGGCCGCTCGAACAACCAATGCTATTTTAGCCTTCTCGGATATGATTAAGAACCTGATGCAGATGGTGGATTATTTAAGTGTAACCGAGCTTGTGGAGGAAATCCTGAAGCAATCGGGCTATCGTGAATCATTAAAAGAGGATAAATCACTAGAAGCAGCGGCTCGCTTAGAAAACATTGACGAGTTTCTGTCTGTTACGCAAGAGTTTGAGAAAAAGAGCGAGGATAAAACCTTGCTGGCTTTTCTAACGGACCTAGCATTGGTGGCAGATATTGATTCTCTTGGCAATGATGATACTGAGGAAGCGGTACCAGACGATGGGCAAGTCGTGCTAATGACCTTGCACAGCGCAAAGGGCTTGGAGTTTCCTGTTGTCTTCCTAGTGGGTATGGAGGAAGGAGTTTTCCCGCATAGTCGTGCTCTGTTTGATGACAGTGAAATGGAAGAGGAACGACGTCTGGCTTATGTGGGAATTACTCGTGCCGAACAAAAATTATTTATGACACGAGCAAGAATGCGTACGCTATATGGACGTACAAATATGAATATGCAATCCCGCTTTTTCACGGAAATACCAGAGGAACTGCTTACTGGTGACCTCGGCTCAGGCGGTGGGTCTGAAGGTGGTTTTGGTTCAAGCAGTGTCTTCGGCTCAGGCTCAGGATTTGGTGCTGGCCGCAAAGGTCAAACTGGTCGATTCGGTGCAGGCGGACGTACAGGGGGTACATTTGGACGTTCCCCTAAACCTACAGAATCAACTGTCTCAATGCAGCCAAGCGCATTTCGTGGCTTGAACCAGGCAACAAAATTGCCGGCACACGGAGCAGCCTCACAAACAGATTGGAAGGTAGGAGATAAGGCTAAGCATGGTAAATGGGGAACAGGAACAGTGGTTAGTGTTAAAGGTGCAGGTGATAACACCGAGCTGGATATTGCCTTCCCTAGCCCAGTAGGCATTAAGAAATTACTTGCTAAGTTTGCTCCTATTGAAAAAGGTTGATTTTGAACGAACGGAAAGGATGAAGAGATACGTGGATCGTGTTGCTGCAGAACAACAAATTGCAAAACTAAAGAAACGGATTGAAGAGGAAAGCCGTCATTATTATACAGAGGATAATCCGCAGATTACGGACCAGGAATATGATCAAATGATGCGTGAATTGCAAGACCTGGAGGACCAATGGCCGGATATGGTTACTCCTGATTCTCCTACCCAGCGTGTCGGAGGTATGCCATTGCCTTTTTTTGAAAAGGTTGTGCATAAAACACCGATGTTAAGCCTTGGGAATGCTTTTGATGAGGATGATTTACGCGATTTTGATCGTCGTGTGCGTCAGGGCTTAGGAAACCAAACTGTTCGCTATGTCTGCGAATTAAAAATTGATGGGCTAGCTGTCTCTCTTCGTTATGAAAACGGACTTTTCGTAAAGGGAGCAACACGTGGAGACGGGACTACCGGGGAGGATATCACCCAAAACCTGAAAACGATTCGCTCTATTCCGTTGCGTTTACCAGAACCAATTACCATGGAGGTTCGGGGAGAAGCCTTTATGTCAAAAACTGCTTTTGACCGCTTGAATAAAGAACGGGCGGAGCGAGGAGAAGCATTATTTGCTAATCCGCGCAACTCAGCGGCAGGTTCCTTGCGTCAGCTAGATCCAAAGATTGCAGCCTCTCGCTCTCTTTCCACGTTTATTTATCAGATCGGTGAAGTAGAAGGGCATCAGATTGATTCTCACAGGGAGGGCCTTACTTTTCTAGAACGGCTAGGCTTTTCAGTGAATCAAGAACGCCGTACCTTTGATGATATAGAAGAAGTGATAGAATTTGTGCAAAGCTGGACGCTCAAACGCCCAGAGCTCTCTTATGAAATTGATGGTATGGTGATTAAGGTAGATAGTTTTGCTCAGCAACAGGAGCTTGGTTTTACGGCAAAGAGTCCACGCTGGGCGATAGCTTATAAATTCCCGGCTGAAGAGGTCGTGACGCAGTTAAAGGATATTGAGGTGTCAGTCGGGCGTACCGGAGTGGTGACACCTACAGCGTTGCTTCAGCCTGTCATCTTGGCTGGAACTGAAGTAAAACGAGCATCTTTACACAACGAAGACATTATTATGAAAAAAGGTCTGCTCTTAGGTGACTACGTGCTTGTAAAAAAAGCAGGTGACATTATACCTGAGATTGTAGAAGTGTTAAAGGAACGACGCACGGGAGAAGAACGTCCATTTATGATGCCGACCCACTGCCCGGAGTGTGCGAGCGAATTGGTTCGTCTGCCGGATGAAGTGGCATTGCGTTGTATTAATCCAGAATGTCCAGCCGTTATTCGTGAAGGAATGTCTCACTTTGTATCCCGACAAGCGATGAATTTAGATGGACTTGGAGAGAAAGTGGTAGCTTCGCTATTTGCCGCAGGTCTCATTACAAGCGTCGCCGATTTATATTATCTGCACGATAAGCGGGAACAACTGTTACAATTAGAGAGAATGGGTGAGAAATCTGTCGATAAGATGCTGCAGGCAATTGAAGCTAGCAAGGAAAATTCTGTGGAGCGCCTACTTTTCGGATTAGGAATTCGATTGGTGGGAGCCAAAGCAGCGAAGGTACTTGCTGAGCAATTCGGTGACATTGATCATATCATGCAAGCGACAGCAGAAGAGCTGATCGCTATTGACGAGATCGGTCCGAAAATGGCTGAAAGTATCTTAACCTATTTCTCCATGCCGCAAGTACAAGAATTGATTGAGAAGCTCAAGAATGCTGGTGTGAACATGAAATATAAAGGTGTTCGCGTCCAAGCAGGAGAGGATCTTCCCTTCTCAGGTAAAACAGTAGTCTTAACCGGCACACTGACGCAATTAACACGGCAGGAGGCTGAGGAAAAGATTGCTATGCTTGGCGGCAAAGTAACAGGGAGCGTTAGTAAAAAAACCGATCTCGTAATTGCTGGCGAAAAAGCAGGCTCCAAATTAGAAAAAGCTGAAAAATTGGGTATAACTGTACTGGATGAAGAGGCATTTTTAGCGCTATTATCATAGGTGGGCTGAGGAGATATTAAGCAAAGGTGTGAAGGTGATGGATAGATTCACGCTTAAACAAATGGGAGCAAGCATTAGTGTGCTCCTTTTGCTCAGCGGTTGTGCTACTGCAACACATAAGTCGGTTAAAACCGAAATCGTAGATGCGGGCCAGACAATGGAAGAACCTGTTGTGAAACAATCGGTTAAATTGGCTCAGATCACAGGTGAACTGACGTACCAGGATGTGTTGCAAAAAGGGGACAGTATCAATTCATTGGCCCTAGATCAAGGGGGAGAACAAGTCTGGCTGGCAACGCATGCGGGACTCTATGCATCTGCGGATCATGGATTATGGGGAGCAGTTGCAGATGAGCTGGAACAGGCGGATGTCAAGACGATCTATTTTGATCCGAAGAAGCCTAAACAGGTATATGTAGCCGGCGCAAAGGTTTGCAAGGTATCTAAGGATGGGGGAAAATCCTGGAAACGGATAGAGGGCGGATTGCCACAAGGGTATGACATTCAATCTCTAATCGGAGTTCCAACCGATAAAGGTACATTCCTCTATGCATTTGTGAACCGTGAAGGCGTATATGAATCAACAGATGCCGGTTCTAATTGGCATTTACGATTCCCTATTGATACAGTAGAAGGATATGATTTGGATTATGTACCCAGTGAGCATAAATTGTACGTACTAACTCAAAACGAACTGTTATCAATAGATATACATGATGGCGATTGGCAGGTTGAATGGCGAGAAAGCGATTCGCATATTTATTCAATTGCAGTTAATAAATCTACAGACACCTTATATGCAGCAAGTGATAAAGGTATTTTAATGAAGGATGGCAGGGAGTGGACTCTCCTATCCTCAGACCTTCCAGAAAAACTGATTAATATCTCCTACGGTACAGCCGATACACCTATCATCGGAATTGGAGAATCAGCCCAAATCTATAGATACAGCCAAGAAAAGTGGAAAAAGTGGGAGTAACAAGTAAGGAGTTTGCAATATGAAAACGAAAAGAAAGCTTGTACGTTGTCTTTGCTTCCTGATAGCTTGTTCGGTGCTGTTGTCAGCATGTTCATTATTACCGGGAAAGAAGGATAGCGCAGATCCGGTAGCGCCTGCCGTGTCTTCTGTTTTACAGGTGGACGAAAATTACTACGGCAGCGCCGCCATGCCTTATCAAAAGAACCAAACACGAGGCATGCTTAGCTCTAATCCTAAATATCGCATTGATTTTAGTCACCTAGAGTATGGCATGATGGAAATTGCAAAAGAAAGCTTTTCTCCGAGTTCGTACTTGTTTCAGGAAGGCCAGCGGATCTCCCGCAAGCAGGTAACCACTTGGATTGAATGGGAAAAGAAGAACCCGGAAGGTTTAAATCCGGATAAAGCCAATAAATTGCTTGTCAATGTGCTGGAGCATAATTATCTGGATAAAAAAGATCAAAAGCTGGCGGGTATAGTCTTGGGTCTATCTTTATCCCCCATTTATCAAGATCCGTCTGGGGTGGAAAAACGGTTAAGTGTGGACGAGCTCCGGGCAAAGGGGCAACAAATCGCTGCCAAAATCGTCATGAAGGTAAGAGCGGAGAATCCGCAGATACCGCTTGTTGTAGCGATGTATCAAGTGCCAGAATCAAGCTCTAACCTAGTACCGGGTAATTTTATCATGTCTGGTATCGTGAATGCGAATGACAGCAGTGTTACGAAATGGCAGCCCATCAATGAAGAATATTTCCTGCTGCCAGGAGATGCGGCATACAGTAAGTATCCACAGGCCTCCTTGCAATTCGAGAAATTGATGAAGCAGGGGCAGAGCTTCTTCCAGGAATTTGTGGGAATGACAGGTACGGCACGCTTCTTAAATGGGGATTTGACGGAGTTGACCATCAATGCAACCGCCGAGTATGATTCACGGACAGAAGTGATTCAGTTCACACAAATGATTGCTCAAGCAATAGATCAATATATAGATAAAAGGGTTCATGTAAACTTTTATGTTCAGTCCATCAACCAACCATTAGCGATTTATGTGCGACCGGCTGATGGAAAATCGTACATGCATATCTATCGAAATTAACACATGTGTATAAACAGAGTGAGACACCAATTAGACAGAACTGTTCAATTGGTGTCTTTTTTCGTACGTTTTTACAGAATTATAAAGAATGGCATATGTCTTGCATAGATTATTTGGTGTAACAAGTTGATCATGGAAGATGAAGTAGGAGGCGAACCTAAGTGCAAGTGGAATTCAAAAATGAACCGTTCGTTAATTTTAATCTGCCTGAAAATAAGCAAGCATTTCAAGCCGCTTTGGATAAAGTTGAAAGCGAACTTGGACGTGAATATGATCTCATCATTGGTGGAGAACGTATCAAAACGGAGAAGAAAAGCCGTTCCATGAATCCTTCCCAAAAAGATGAATGCATCGGGGTTGTTTCTCAAGCTGACCAAGAATTAGCAGAGAAAGCCATTCAAGTAGCAGCCAAAACCTTTGAAACATGGAAACGTGTTGCTCCTACTGCTCGTTCTCGCTATTTGTACAAGGCAGCAGCTATCCTGCGCCGTCGTAAACATGAATTTTCAGCTTGGTTGGTCAAGGAATCAGGCAAAAGCTGGCCTGAGGCTGATGCCGATACAGCAGAAGCAATCGATTTCATGGAATACTATGCAAGACAGATGGATCAATTAGGTCAGCGACATTCACTACCGCGCATTCCTGGTGAAGATAATGAGTTGTACTATATTCCTTTGGGTGTAGGAATTGTTATTCCTCCATGGAATTTTCCGCTTGCTATTATGGTAGGCATGACCACGGCAGCATTGGTAACAGGAAATACTGTTGTTTTGAAACCAGCTTCCACTACTCCGGTCATTGCGGCTAAGTTCATGGAGATTCTTGATGAGGCAGGCGTTCCTGCTGGTGTTGTTAACTTTGTGCCAGGCAGCGGAAGCGAAATCGGTGATTATTTAGTAGAACATACATTAACTCGTTTCATTTCATTTACAGGTTCTCGTGATGTGGGTCTGCGTATTAATGAGCTGGCGGCCAAACACCGTCCAAGTCAAAAATGGATGAAGCGTTTAGTGGCTGAAATGGGCGGTAAGGACTCGATTATTGTTGATAACGATGCTGATCTGGAATTAGCCGCACAAGCGATTACAGCCTCTGCGTTTGGCTTCTCTGGTCAAAAATGCTCGGCTTGCTCCCGGGCAATCATTCATGCTGATGTATACGACGAGGTACTGGCACGTGTTGTTGAGCGTACGAAAGCATTAACAGTAGGAAATGTCAGCAACCCTGAGTTCTTCACAGGTCCAGTGGTGGATGAAAAAGCATATAATAAAATTTTGGAATATATCGAGATCGGAAAACAAGAGGGTAAATTAATGGCTGGCGGAGTAAAAGGGCCGGAGGAAGGCTACTATATTATGCCAACTGTATTTGCTGATGTGGCTCCAGATGCTCGGATTATGCAGGAAGAAATCTTTGGTCCGTTTGTGGCTTTCTGCAAAGCTAAAGATTTTGACCATGCTTTGGAAATCGCTAACAATACAGAATATGGACTAACTGGTTCTGTTATCAGCCGAAATCGTGCTCATTTGGAACGCGCACGTGAGGAGTTTCATGTAGGCAATTTGTATTTCAACCGTAAATGTACAGGTGCACTAGTAGGCGTACATCCATTCGGCGGCTTCAACATGTCAGGAACGGACTCCAAAGCAGGCGGTCCTGATTACCTCCTGCTATTTACACAAGCAAAATTAGTGTCTGAATTATTATAAGCGTCCTGACAAAAAAGAGGGAGCCCTCAGTAGATAAACTACTTGGGCTACCCTCTTTATTTATGAGTAAGATCGAAAACGAGCTATCAAAATGTATGCAGGATAGCTTGGCTGCAGCTACTGTCCAAGACATTGCCCAGCCAAGCTATGCTGCTTGAAAGCATTTGATTTATATCAAAGTGCAGATAACGTTATACCGGAAAACAATTATGATATATACTGTTCGTACAGATAGTAAAAGGAGTCTATCTTGCCAAACCTTAAGTTTATTTTAGCTAACAAGGCTAGTCCTTTCAGCAAATAACGCTGGGATTTGTACTCATTAAAGTAATGTAAGGCTTCTTCTAAATGTGACAGCGCCTCAGAGCCTTTTCCCATTTCACATAAGATAGAAGCATAGACTAACTTGGCCTCTGCGTATGCATGCTCATTTATTGAATGCTCAAAGATTTCTAAGCATAGCTGGCTAGCCTCCTCGTAGCGTTGCAGGCCTTTGAGAATATTAGCATGTTCAATCTTTGATTCAATCAATTTCGCATGGTCTTGAGGGGAGTGAAGCGCCATAGCTCGCGTGATATATTCATGTGCTAGCTGGTAATGCTTTTGCTCGGTATAAATGACGGCTAAATTGTTGTAAATATTAGCCTCTAAAGCAAGAGAAGGAGAGATTTTTAGAATATCTAACGATTTTTCGTAATAGCGCTGGGCTACTTCGTATTGCTTTAAAATTTGGTGGCAAACTCCTAATAATAAATAAATGGACTCCATGCGATATATGGCACGCAGGCTTTTGCAGATCTGTTCTGCTTGCTTGAGATGTTCGATTGCCGAATGGATTTCACCCATGGAGACGTGCATATAGCCAGTAGCATGTAACAGGGTAATATGTAATAAGCCATTAATTTGGTAACGGTTGGTCAATTGCATGGCTTCATTTAAATATGGAAGGGCTTTATCTGCTTTCTTCGTCTTGCAATAATGAAAGCCCAATGAAGTAAGGATACGTACTTGCCACTCATATTTATCAAGTTCCCGGGCAATTTTAATGCTTTCTTGAAAGAGGGATTCCGCAATATCGAAATGACTCCTATTCTCCGATAAGACAGCTTTCGACCAGAGATACATACACGTTTGCTCAAGACTCATTTCAGCGCCTTCTAATTTATTGAACCATTTTTGGGCGATCTCCCAATCCTGTGTATCAATGCTATTTACCAGATGGCGAAAGTTATTTTCGATTTCAATTTTTGTAAAGGCTGGTTTGACAGTTGGAGTAAAAATAGTGGAGAGATCGGTCTGTAATTTCTTAGCTAGTTCTTCCAGGATTTCAGGAGAGGGAACGACATCTCCTTTTTCTATTTGGCTAATATAACTGCGATTGCAAATACCTTCAGCTAGCTCACCCTGGGTTAGGCCTAGCTTTTTACGATATTCTCGAATTCCTTTTCCGATTTGATTGCTCACCTTACCTCACCCTTTTTGTCAGAATTGTTCTATTGTTTATTATACAAGAATTTTCACTATTTTTACATTTCTTATCCTTGATCTTCATATTCTTTTTGTTAACTTAATCGACAAATGTGATGAATCGTCAGTTTTTGTAAAAAATGCTTGAATTTAACCGATTTGCTTCCTTTTTTTAAATTTTTACAAATATCTTTCGATAGAACTATGAAATTTTTACATCTATGGTACGATAAGTATGGTATATAAATAAGACATCATACTTTATACCTGTTTTTCTTGTCATGAAAACCTAGAATCTAGGTAAGCCGATCTGGATTGGCTCCGCACAGCACGACCTACAAAACGATAGATCCGTTGGCTGTTGGGATTGTATTATTTAATTTGTTATCGTCAGAGGCGTTCTATATGACATTATATTCCTCTGGTGGTGTAGGGAAAAGGAGAGCTGCGGGAATGATCAATAGGTTGATCAATGGAACAATTGATTTAGTACGAAATACGTTGACAAACAAAGAAGGATTTATGATCTTCCTTTTATGGGACCATCTTTGGCTGTCGATCATCTATTCATGGTTTACAGGTATATCCGTGTGGAATCTTACATCGGTAGGACTCATTGTGACACTGCTTGTTTCACCCTGGTATTTTATCAAGAAGGATAGTATTTGGTTGCGTTATTTGGTTGCAGTAGGATTTGTCTTTTATTCACTATCCTTTGATCATTTTACACCATATCCAGAAATGGCGATCCTGCCAATCGTAGTGTTGGCATTGATGTCTGCTTATTTAGATTATAAGGTAGTGTTATTTACAGGTTTTTTGTATATAGCATCTATGCTAATTGGTTATCAAACAGATTGGTATACTTTATTTAAAAGTGAGCATGATCTTATTAATCTGGGTCTTCGTCTTGTTGGTGTCGTATTTACTACAATTGTTTCGATATATTTATGCTTGTCGGGGCGTGCCTCCTTGCAGTGTGTAGAAGAGGCTCGTCAGGAAGCAGAGGTGAAAGAGGCTCAGCTTACCGAGCTATTGTCCCGCGTCTCAACTATGATTGAGAATCTGGATGCGACCTCTAACCAAGTGAATGAAAATGCTGACATCACGAAACAAAACACGGATGAAATGCTGGTTGCCTTTAAAGAAGTGGCAACAGGCATGGAACAGCAGGCTCAGTCCACTGTTAAGGTGGAAGAGGATATTCAGTCCATTGATCATGAAATAAAGAAAGTAAATGAACAAGCAAATGAAATGAAAGAGGAAGCCTTGCACAATAATCGCCGTCTTTCTGAAGGCATTGATATGATGAACGATCTAACGGCTCAAATGCAACATATTGTCAGTACGGTCGATATGGCGTCAAATACGATTCATAAGTTAAATCAACAGGCTGGTCAGGTAGAAGCTATTGTGGAAACGATTAATCAAATTGCTACACAAACCAACCTTCTAGCTCTAAATGCTGCTATTGAATCAGCGCGTGCAGGCGAACATGGCCGAGGCTTTGGTGTAGTGGCAGATGAAGTTCGTAAGCTGGCAGAGCAGAGCGCAACGGCAACACAACAGATCGCTAGAATTTTGGAAGCGCTGCATCAGGATACCCAAACCGCTGTAGTTCATATGAAAGAGGGCGAAAGCTCTGTCTCCAAGGGGCAGGAACTAGCCAATAGGACAGTTGAATCCATGGAAAAAGTGCGTGCAGGAATGGCGGGCTTTATGGGATCAGTAGAACTGGTACAGGTCAGCATGGTGCAAGTAAAGCAACGGTCCAGTGAGGTAACAAATGAAGTTTCTACTATTACCTCCATTACCGAGGAATCTGTAGCTAGTCTAGAGCAGCTATTCGCTTCGGCTGAGACACAGCGTGATAAAATCAGCAGTATTACGGAGGAAATTCACCAATTAAACGAGCTTTCACACTCTTTACGTCAGTCTTTGCATTAAGGCTCATGCAGAAGGCCTCTGCTAATATTTGCGGGGAGCCTCCTGTCGTGGTAGAGTAGCAATGTATACCATGAGTAGGAGAGGTCTTATGAAGAAACGTGTGTTTCAAGGGCTAATAAACAAACTTCCGCAAAACGTAATGTCCAGACAAATGGGAAAAGTGGCTAGCTCCCGTTTCAGCCGTTTTGCCATCCAAAAATATATCAATCATTATCAGATTGACGTGTCGGAAATTGAAAAGCCTGTTCGTGAGTATCGCTCGTTAAAGGAATTTTTTACACGCCGCCTGAAACCTGAAGCGAGACCTATCGATATGGATGCTGAGATAGTCAGTCCAGTTGATGGGAAAGTATCCCAGATGGGGGATATTCAACAAGGAACACTCATCCAAGCAAAGGGTAAAACGTATACGGTCAGCCAATTGCTAGGCAATGATGAACATATGGCATGCCGTTTCAATGGTGGCTCCTTTATGACCATCTATTTAAGTCCGCGTGACTATCATCGCATTCACATGCCAGTTGAAGGCAAGCTGTTTAAATACTCCTACCTGCCAGGGAAGCTTTACCCTGTGAACAATATGGGAGTTGAGCATGTTGAACAGCTTTTTGCACGAAATGAAAGACTGATCACATACGTTCAGAGCAAGGCATGTGGAAATGTAGCTGTGGTCAAGGTGGGGGCATTATTTGTAGGTAGCGTAAAAGTAACGTATAATACGCAAACCACGAACGTAAAAAATGGAAAACAAGTTTGTGAAGCGATTGGAGGCACTCCTCTCTTTGAAAAAGGAAGAGAACTAGGCTGGTTTGAATTCGGTTCCACCGTTATTTTGTTGTTTGAAAAAAGCAAAATGAATTGGGCAGAAGGAATTCAAGAAGGCAGTGTGCTAAAAATGGGGCAAAAAATCGCAAGTAGCGTAACTGTAGAATAAGAACACGTAAAAAAAATCCTTTCTGCTGCTTATCTTGATGATAGGTGGGGGCAGAAGGGATTTTTTGTGTTTTTTATAGACATAGAGGTTATAGAGTTGGAGCCCCTTTTCGTTTGCAGCATACAGCCAGCCTAGTTTGTAATAGGACGAGAAGCGAGGCTCTTACTAAGCGAAATTGTTCCATTATTTGCTGAGGCAATTTTTATTCGATATACTGGAAGTTACATATATCATTTTGGCATTCAAGTAACAACACAAAATAGCAGGAACAGATTTCAGAGACGGAATCGACCAAATAAGATTACACATCGAGAAAAGGAGAGGTAATAAGCTATGAAGATCATTTGGCATGATATCAAGGACATTACGTCACCATTAATCCCACAGGCACTAGAATTGTACGAGCAAATGTTTACCGAAGATCTACGAGAGCCTAATGAGATATTGTTAAAAGGACTTACGGCTAAAGGGCCAACAGCACCAGATGCTTTTCATCTGTTAGTAGGAACCAATGAGAACCAACAAGTGGTGGCTGTTAGTACATTTCATTACCTAGCAGCATGGAATCTAGGGTTTATTGTATATATGATGGTGAATCCGGCTATTCAAAGCGGTGGTGTTGGTAGTAAAATGATGGATAAAATTGAGAAAATTCTGCAAGAGGATGCCCGCAAGCATGGTGCTGAACTGACTGGTTTTGTCCTGGAGACAGAGCGTGAAGAGGATGCACACGATGAGGAAGAACAGGTATTGACTCAGCGCCGATTGCGATTCTTTGGCCGAAATGGCTTGGTACCTGTGAAAGGTGTTCCTTACAAGCAGCCCCCGTTATGGGAGAATACAAAAGAGGTTCCGCTGCATTTACTAGTAAAATGGACAATGGATACAGATGGATTCTTACAAAAAGAATGGTATCGTTTTGTTCAAGATGTATATAAGGAAAAATACGGAAAAATAAATAACGTAAAAGCGGAAATTTTGCATGAAATGGAAGCCGAATTGCTTGCTAATCTTCAAGTTTAGCAAAATGCTACCATTAAATTAAGATAATCTTAAGGTTTGTGTAAGATTGATGAAAGAGTAACCATGTATCATTGTACATGTAGGGACGGCACGAGAGATTAGTTACGTTATCTTGCGTGCCTCCTCAACAACAATTAGGTGAAGTGGTGTTGAACATGGGTGTACCGATGCACGCTAAAACTCAGACAACTGAATACTATGAGGATCGCGAATTCCATGAATTGTATGATGAGTTTTTTGACCGCGTAAATCGTTATTTGCGTTGCCGCGTACATAATACCTGGGATGCCGACGATTTGACGACTGTTGTATTTATTAAGGCTCTGGAAAAATTCCAACAATATAGCCGTACAAGTCCGTTCGCCGGATGGATTTTTAGTATAGCCCATCATACATTTATTGATTTTTGTCGTAAAAAGAAAGAATTACCGATGGATCATACGGAGTTCTTTGAGAGCAGTATTGATAATACATGGAATCCGGAAGAACATGCTCTCTCAAATGAAGAGACGCTCCTTCTTCGTGAAACATTAGAAAAGCTGACACGCGACCAGCGTGATGTTTTGTCCTTGCGTTATTTCGGCGATCTTCGCATTGCACAAGTGGCTGACATCCTAGGAAAAACAGAAGCAAGCGTTAAAACAATTTCCCACCGTGGATTAAAAGAGTTACGTAAATTATATACAGGGAAAAAGCTGAAATAGGAGACTCATAGGTAGGGTCTTCTATTTTTTTATCAATTTTGCTTGGCTTGGGTAAAACTTTTCCTATAGAAGTTCCAGGGACTATCGGCTTTATCATCAGGCACTATTTTATGTTACAATAATTAAATATAAATCAAATCCGGCTTCTAGCGATAAACGTTACTCAAAGATGAATAGGGAGTGCCTCTCTAAGCATCATATATGAATGAAGAAAGTGGAGGGACTATCTTTGTCAGAAATTGCAATTATAACAGATAGCACCAGTTATATTCCAAAAGAGCTCCAAGATGAATTACACATTACAGTAGTGCCTCTGCAAGTGGTTTATGGAAACAAAGCGTATCGCGAAGAAGTAGAATTAACGGAGGCTGATTTTTACTCAAAGCTAAAAACGAGTGATCAGTTGCCGACGACATCTCAGCCACCTGTAGGCGAGTTTGTGGAAGCCTATATGAAATTATCCAAAACTCATAAGCGAGCAATTGCTATCCATATGTCTAGCGGCATTAGTGGAACCTATCAGGGAGCAGTAACAGCGACCACGATGGTTGATGATTTCCCTATTGATGTCATTGATTCTGAGATTACTACATATGCAATGGGGGCTGTTGTCGTAGAAGCAGCCAGAATGGCACAAGCTGGTAAACCGCGAGAAGAGATTCTTGAGCGTATCGAATATATACGTACGCAAATGAAAACATACTTTTTAGTTGAGGATTTAGATTTCTTGTACCGCGGAGGTCGCTTGTCAGCGGCTCAATTAATGCTGGGCAACATGCTTAAAATCAAGCCGATACTAACGTTTGAGAATAAAAAGATTGTTCCTTATCAAAAAGTCAGAACCCGTGCCAAAGCTAAGGCTGGGATCATGGAGTTATTTGAGGCAGAGGCCAAAGCAGGCAAACCTATGCAGCTTTCCATCATCCAAGCGCAGGTTCAAGAAGAAGCAGAGGAATGGAAGGCTTACATCGAAGCGACCTATCCGCACGTAACGGTTACAATAAGTCGTTTTGGACCAGTTATTGCCACACATGTGGGGCCTGGAGCCATAGGATTAACCTGGTATTATAAATAAGGATGTCATAATGCCGTTTTGCTGAAAGTAGAGCAAACGGCGTTTTTTTAACAGTTCGGAAACGTTCAAGGATAGTCGGAACCTCTTTCATGCTTTAATGATAAAAAGAAAAAATGGGAGGTCAAATTGACTAACCTTAGATTTTTCAAGTAATATCAATGTTATGTAGAAACGTACAACTAGGACATTTGGAGGTGGACAATAGATGAGTAGGATTTCCCGACAAGAAGTTGAGCACGTGGCTAAACTGGCTCGGCTACGTTTAACAGAGGAAGAAGCGGAACGCTACACGCGTGAATTAGATGCGATTTTAGACTTTGCTGCACAATTAAACGAATTGGATACGACCAATGTGAAGCCGACTAGTCATGCATTTGACGTACGTAACGTTATGCGCCCTGACGTAAACCGTCCTTCCGTATCCAATGCAGAGGCACTGCGCAATGCACCAGATCAAGAAGACGGACAGTTCAAGGTACCGGCTGTTTTTGAATAGGAGAGAAAGGGGGAGACATTGTGTCCCTATTTGATAAACGCTTAGCTGATATACATAGCGAGCTAAAAAAGAAAGAGCTATCTGTTACAGATTTGGCTAATGAATCGCTTGCACGTATCCGTGAAGTGGACAAGGATGTACAAGCGACTTTGCTCGTTGACGAGGAAGCTGCTCTTAGCCAAGCAAGAGCTTTGGATGAAAAGCTAGCTAAAGGAACGGAGGATCTCGGCCTCTTGTTCGGTCTACCGGCTGGTGTGAAGGATAATATCGTAACTAAAGGCTTACAAACAACATGCGCAAGCAAGCTGTTGTCTAACTATGATCCTATCTATGATGGAACCGTTAGTCAAAAGCTAAAGGAAGCTGACGCACTCGTATTTGCTAAATTAAACATGGATGAATTCGCGATGGGTGGTTCCAATGAAAACTCTGGTTTTTACCCAACCCGTAATCCGTGGAATTTAGAATATGTACCAGGCGGTTCTAGCGGCGGGTCTGCTGCTGCGATGGCTGCTCGCCAATTCTTCTTTACCCTTGGATCGGATACAGGTGGCTCTATTCGTCAACCGGCTGCTTTCTGCGGAGTGGTTGGTCTGAAGCCAACTTATGGACGTGTATCCCGTTATGGCTTGGTATCATATGCATCGTCATTAGATCAGATCGGACCGTTGACGAAGAATGTAGAGGATTCAGCGTTTGTGTTACAGGCCATTGCAGGACATGATTCATACGACTCCACCTCGGCTGATGTGGAAGTCCCTGATTATCTATCTGCTCTGACAGGTGATGTCAAAGGCTTGCGCATTGCGGTACCAAAAGAGTTGCTTGGAGAAGGAATTGATCCACAGGTTCGCGATGCGGTATTAGCAGCCTTGAAGCAATTGGAAAGCATGGGTGCAGTTTGGAGCGAGGTATCAATGCCGCACACAAAATATGCCGTGCCAGCTTATTACCTATTAGCTTCATCAGAGGCTTCTTCTAACTTAGCGCGCTTTGACGGTGTTCGTTATGGTGTACGCGCTGATAACGCAGAAAATCTATTGGATTTATATATGGAATCTCGTAGCCAAGGCTTTGGTGAAGAGGTCAAACGCCGCATTATGCTAGGGACATATGCCTTGTCTTCTGGTTACTATGATGCTTTTTACAAAAAGGCACAACAAGTGCGCACTTTGATTATCCAAGACTTTGAAGAAATCTTTGCGAACTTTGACATTGTGTTACATCCGGCTACTCCTTGCCCGGCTTTTAAACTTGGTGAGAAAATAAATGATCCGGTGCAAATGTTCTTAGAGGATATTTGTACGGTAACGGTTAACTTAGCTGGTCTCCCGGCTATTTCAGTTCCATGCGGATTCTCTGATAACGGGTTGCCAATTGGTTTGCAAATGATTGGGAAAGCCTTCGATGAATCCACGATTCTACGTGCGGCACATGCGTACGAGCAATCAACTAATCTGTTCCCAAACAAGCCACAATTGGGAAGGGAGGAAGTGTAACATGAGCCAAAAATTCGAAACGGTCATTGGTTTGGAGGTTCACGCTGAACTATCGACTAACAGTAAAATCTTCTGCGGTTGCAAAACGGAATTTGGTGCGCCGCCTAATACGCACACATGCCCTATTTGTTTAGGACATCCAGGTGTATTGCCAGTTTTGAATCAACAAGCATTAGAGTTTGCGATCAAGGCTTCCTTAGCAATTAACTGCGAAATTTCACGTGATACAAAATTCGACCGTAAAAATTATTTTTATCCTGATCTTCCTAAAGCATATCAAATCTCGCAGTTTGACCAACCAGTGGGTAAGAACGGTTGGATTGATATTGAAGTAAATGGCAAAACCAAGCGCATTCGCATCAATCGCCTTCATTTAGAAGAAGACGCTGGTAAATTGACACACTGCGAATACGGAAGCGGTACGATGATGGACTACAACCGTGTAGGTGTGCCGTTAGTAGAGATTGTTACAGAGCCAGACATTAGTTCTCCAGAAGAGGCAAAAGCTTATTTGGAGAAATTAAAAGCAATCATTCAATATACGGAAGTATCTGACGTAAAAATGGAGCAAGGCTCCCTTCGTTGTGATGCCAACGTATCAATTCGTCCTGTAGGAGAGACCAAATTAGGTACAAAAACGGAATTGAAGAATATGAACTCCTTCCGCAATGTACAGGCCGCCTTGGAATATGAAGTGAAACGTCAGGAAGAAGTAATCGAAAGCGGCGGAGAAATTAAGCAGGTAACGCTGCGCTGGGATGATGCGAATAAGAAAACCATCGTAATGCGTTCGAAAGAAGAAGCGCATGATTATCGTTATTTCCCGGACCCTGATCTGGTGAATGTTACGATTACTGACGAATGGATTGACCGTATAAAAGCCTCTATCCCTGAATTGCCAGATGCTCGTCGGGCACGCTATGTTGAGCAATACGGGCTGCCTGCATCTGACGCTGAAGTTATCACGATGACACGTGATTCAGCCGATTTCTTTGATGCCGCAGTAGCAACAGGTGCTGATCCAAAGACGGTTGCTAACTTTTTAATGGTAGATTTGTTTGGATATTTAAATGCAAACAATCTGGAGTTCTCAGACGTAAAAATGACGCCTGAGGGTTTAGGAGAAATGGTGAAGCTGATCGAAAAAGGAACCATTTCCATTAAAATTGCCAAGACAGTCTTTACAGAAATGTTGGAAACAGGCAAGGACCCAGCAACGATTGTTGAAGAAAAAGGATTGGTGCAAATTAGCGATGAGGGCGAGTTAAAACGCATTGTCGATGAAATCATTGCAGCTAATCAGCAATCGGTAGAAGATTACAAAGCGGGTAAGAAGCAGGCAATTGGCTTCTTAGTAGGGCAAGTCATGAAGCAGACCAAAGGAAAAGCTAATCCAGGTGTGGTCAATAAATTATTGGTAGAATCACTAGAAGCACTGTAAACAAAAAAAGCTCCTCTTCGCATCAGAAATTAGCAGGAGGAGCTTTTATATTTGATTGTTCTATGCTTTACTTATATCTTATGTGACTCGTTCAACTTTCCTAGCTCCATCTTAAATGCTCGGCGCAGGATGAATCCAAGTAACATGCTTGTAATAAGTATTCCCGAAGCTGCTATATATGCCGTAGCCGCACCATAGACCGCTACCACATTGGTTAGGATGAGTACCGATAAGCCGTAGCCTACGTATTCCACTGTGCTTTTGGCCGATAGAACGTTAGGCAAATAAAGAGAGTCTACGTTTCTCTGAAAGTAGGTTTGCTTGCTGACATATTGAATTTGCGTGGCAGGTCCCGAAAGAAATGACAGGAATAAGGCAATCCAGGCGTTATGCGTAACTCCTAATCCTAGAGTTACTAGGGCAGAAAATAGTCCAGCCCCTAATAAAAAAGAAAGAAAATAACGAGATACATGAGTCGCAATAACGACTAACAGCAGACCTCCAGCAATCATTCCGACAAAGTAACTGGCGTTGAGGTATCCCCACCATTCCTGACCTTTTCCTAGAACATCAGATACATAAAACAGCATGATAGCAGCTACATAGATGGCCCCTGCCAAGGATTCGAGAACATCCATACAAGTAAGTGTGAAGAGCGCGCGGGATTGGAGAATATAATTCCAGCCGCGAAGCAGTGCTTCTTTTTTGGAAGAGCTATCCGTACGCGTTGTTGCTTGAGAGATTGGATCATGTAAATAAGCCATACAAACTGTTGAAAGGATGAATAATCCAAGGCTAACAGCAAAAAGGTATGTGATTCCTAAAAAAGCTACGAGCATGCCGCCTAATGCCCAACCGACAAATTGGATGACCTGATCAGTGGTCGCAAACAAACTGTTTAATCGCAGCAGATGAACAGGCCGTGCGATCCGTCAGCAGGGCATTGCGTGCAGGAGTAGCCCAACCGTCCAAAAAGGAAATGAAAGACGCAAGACCTAAACTTAAAAGCAAAGACAAGGCCGACCATTGAGTTACAAAAACAAGCAGACCCAACAAGATTGTTTTGGCAAATTGAGATAAAAACAGCAGGATGGATAGGGAAAAGCAGCATTGCATAAGGGGCGCGAGAAAGCCGCTTACGGTTTGCGCTAGGATAATGGTAAGCGGTACAAAGCCGGTATAGACAGCAGAATGTGTCTTTTCAAAAACGAGGGTAAGCAGAGAGATAATATAAAAAACGTCTCCTGCGTTGGCAAGCATTTGGCCAACCCAAAGAAAGCGTACTTGTTTGGTAAGCATGTCAAAAAAACCTCTTTTCATGAGAAAGATAGACAGAGCTATTCTGCCTTCAACAAACGATATTTCCATTTGTTTTTTCTTTTTCTTGAAAAGGGCTTTACAATGGGATCGACTCCGTATCATGAATTTTCAAGCATTTCATACAGCGTAGCAATAAAAAGCAAACATGTCAAAGAATAAAATAGATATGTTGTAACAAACCCCTAAGAGCTTCGTCCTATTTATGGCTAGTTTTGTATAAACAATAAATTCCAGCATTTCTCAACAAAAATTTAGTAGAGTGCAAGAAAATAATGTTACTTTTTGGCCTACTAAAGCGTCTTTTCAAAGAGAAACTTTTTCCTGTACATACGTGGTCAAAACAACAATCTTTCTCTGTGGAGGATGGTGTTTTTTTGGATAAAGGAAAAATTATCTAAAATTTTAGGAAGAGGGAAGCTATGAGGTGAAGAGAAAGTGAGTAATAGCATTGGTGAATTAACGGTACGAGATGTCAATCATTTTTATAAGGCAGGCAAGCTTCAGGTTCCCGTTTTGCATGATATCAACCTGCATATTGGAAAAAGCGAATTTATTTCGTTATGCGGAACATCTGGTTCAGGGAAATCAACGCTTTTGAACCTGATGGCGGGGTTAACGCGTCCCGAGCAAGGAACCATTCATGTAAATGGGGAAGAAATTTCTAAGTTTAACGAGAATCAGCTATGTTTGTTTAGACGGCGTTGCTTAGGATTTGTCTTTCAATCGTTTAATCTCTTGCCTAATTTGACAGCAGTTGAAAATGTGGAACTGCCGCTTGTCTTTTCTGGAGTCAGTCCTCGTATGCGACGTAAAAAAGCGATAGAGATTTTAAACCGAGTAGGACTGGAAAATCGAGAGCACCACAAGCCGAATGAACTAAGTGGTGGTCAGCAGCAGCGTGTCAGTATTGCGAGGGCGCTGGTCAATGAACCGGGAATTGTGCTTGCGGATGAGCCAACCGGGAATCTGGATACAGCAACAGAGGAAGAGATTTTACAGCTCATGCGTCAAATGAATCGGGAAAGTGGTACAACCTTTGTGATTGTCACACATGATCAGGAGGTTGCAAGTCAATCTGATCGCACCATTTTTCTGCGGGATGGCTACATTCAGCAATAAAGGGGAAGCGGCTATACTCAGGCCTGCGGACGATGGCTAGCCTGAGCTTTCATGTAATAAGACAAGAATTTATATGCTCTTATCTGTTAAAAAGGCAAGGGGAAAAATGAGGTGTAATTTGTGAAACTGCTTGATTCGCTACGTATCGTATGGCGCAATCTTTGGCGTATGAAGCTACGGACGGTACTGACATCGGTTGGGGTTATGATTGGTACCGCTGCTATTGTGACCATGCTATCGTTAAGTATTGGCCTAAAAGAGAATGCGGTTAAAAGTCTAGAGAACTTCGGTAATTTAACTGAGCTTGAAGTGTATCCAGCTTGGTCGATGCCAGATGGAACCACCGAGAGAACGCCAGAGCAAATGAAACGCTTAGATAGTAAAAGTATACCGGAAATAAAGGCGATTCCTGGGATTGAGGCCGTTATGCCGCATAAATCTTTTAGGGGAGATGCCATTTTAAAGCTAGGCCGTCGAGAGGCAAGATATTTGGAAATCGTCGGGGTCGATCCACAGCAAGAAGGACCTGTGAGAACCAAGGAGCTGGAAAAGGGTGAGTATCTCACTGGGGCAAACAATGAAATTGTCATTTCCTACGAAGTACCCAGAAAAATGAGAGATGTGGAGAAGGATCGCCGAGAAGCTCGAAAACGCAATGCTAACCAGAATGGAAATAAAGCCAGATTCGATATGGAAGGCTCTAAGGAACCGGGAATCGTGGAAATGGTTGGAAAAACGGCGATATTAGAGCTGAGACGCGAATACACCGTCGATAACGAAACGAAGTATGAAAAGAAGGAAATACGTGTTCGTGTCGTCGGTCAGATGCAAAAGGATGAAAAGGGCTATCGTGGTGCCACTATTTATATTCCGATGAAGATGGCTAATGAATTGAACACCTGGATAGAACAAAAGAGGGAACAAAGCGATTATGAAATGGAAATGGGGATAAACAAACCGAACCGTTCCAAGAATCGCAATCAGAAACCGGCTGTGGAATATGATTCCATCAATGTAAAGGTAGGATCAAGAGAAGCAGTAGAGCAGGTGGTTAAGGATTTACAGCAAATCGGCTATGACAACTATTCGCCAGCACGTCGTCTTGCAGAACTAAATAAGTTTTTCTTTGTTATTCAATTAGTGCTTGGCGGTATAGCAGCTATCTCTTTATTAGTTGCCACGATTGGTATCGTAAACACCATGATCATGTCCATTCTGGAGCGAACCAAGGAAATAGGGATTATGAAGGTTATTGGTGCTACCGTGTATAATATTCGTTGGCTCTTTTTGATTGAATCGGGTTCAATCGGTTTAATAGGTGGGCTGACTGGTTTGGGTCTTGCTTATGGAGCTGTGGCGGTGATTAATTATCTGGGTAAAAACAGCGAGTTTTTAGATAACTTTGGCATGGGCATGGGAGGAGGTATGGGAGCAGAAGAAGAGGTAGCAGCACAAATTGCATTGGTACCACCTTCTCTTGCTATATTCGCCATCATTTTCTCAGTTGTAATCGGATTATTAGCGGGGATTCTTCCTGCCATCCGTGCATCCCGTCTAAGTCCATTGGAGGCTATTCGCTCTCAGTAACGTTACAGTGATTTTTGCTTTTGGTGACTGCTTTGGCAAAGAAAGATTTTTTAAATATAAACGGAAGAAATGTGGGGAATTAACGCATGGCTATGAAGAAAAAAGTGATTATTTCAGCCATCACCGTGCTCGTACTTGCGGGTGGAGGTTATGGAGGGTATAAATATTTTGCTCCGGCTACGGATGCATCACAGGAGGTTGTTGAACCACCTGCGCTTCAGACTGCAGCGGTAGACATGGGCGAAGTTAAGAAAACCGTGTATTCGACAGGTACAGTTGAAGCTACGGCTCGTCAGGAAGTGAAACCGGATGTCAGTGGTAAAGTAGAGAGTCTAGTGGTGAAGGAAGGCCAGCATGTTAAAAAGGGCGATTTGTTATTTACCATGGAGGCTACGGATACTGGCTTCGAAATAGAGAAACAAAAATTATCGATGGCTCGCATGGAGAAAGAGATAAAGGATTTGAAAGCTAGAAAAGACAGAATTGAAGCGAATGCCGGCGGGGTTGTCAAAGAGATATCGGTTAAACGCGGAGACAGTGTATCGCCTGAGACGGTCATTGCAAAGGTAAATGACCCCAATTATTTAAAGATTACAGGCTACTTCTCCCCTTATGAAGCGGAATTGCTGCGGGAAGGGCAAAAGGTGAAGGTATTTGTACCAAGCTCAATGACCTATGTAGATGGTGAAATCGACCGTATTGATATGGAAGGAACCAAGCAAGACAGAAAGATGGCTCAGCATGCTGTAGACGTCTTGGTCAAAAATTCTGGAGCCTTGTATGTAAATGACCTTGGCTCAGTTGAGTATACGGATGCCAAAGGCTTAAAATACGCAAGCCAGGGAAATACTCCTTTTACCAAAGCAGATGATATCGAAATTTTAGCAGGTACCACTGGTAAAGTTGGCGAGGTTCTGTTTAAAAAAGGAGACACCATTAAAAAGAATCAGCTCCTAGCGAAAATGGATAGAGAAGCAGATAAATCAGAGATCGAAGAGAAGGAATTAAATTGGAAGGAAGCCCAGCTTGGGATGGACCAAAAGATGCGTGACCTATCCAAGCGAAGAGTAGTTGCTCCAATTAGCGGAGAGATCACGAAATTGAATGTGAAGGTGGGAGAAGCGCTTGGCAGTGATCCTGCGGCAATCATTATGGACACCTCCTCTGTCACCTTTAAAGCAGCCGTGGATGAACTAGATTTCCCACAAGTGAAAGTCGGACAAAATGTTGATGTATTTATCACAGCCTTTGGAACAAAAGCATTTAAGGGTACGGTAACAGAACTGCCGAAAGAGGGAAGCAAGCAGGATAAATCGGTGCGTTTCGAAGTGAAAATCGCTGTTGAGGATAGCAGTCAACTGAAGCATGGCATGAGCGGTGATTGTGATATCTATATTCATAAGAAAGACAATGTCCTGCGTTTGCCGGTTAATGCTGTAGAAGTAATGGAGGAAGGCAAAGCTACGGTTATGGTTAAGGACCCAAGTGGAAATCCGGTGCCAAAAGACGTGGGAATAGGCATTGAGGGGGCAGAATACGTGGAGATTGTGAGCGGTTTGAAAGAGGGAGATGAAGTAGTGCTCACAAATGGAGAGGGTATGTAGATAGGTAACCCTCAATTTTAGAATGATCCTATAGAATGAGAAACTGGCCTGCAAAGTTCGTTTTTTCCTGTCTTGGAAAGAAAAAAACGGTGCTTTGCAGGATTTTTTTACCTATAAAACCTAGAGATTATAGTTGATATTAGGTAAAATGGATGACGGAATAAAAAAATGGACAAATCATTTAACAGAAGGTACAAGAATGCTTAGGGGAGGCAGATATGGAACAACAGGCAATCATTGCACTTGTAATCTTCTTGGTTACGTATGCCATTATCATTTCAGAGAAAATTCACCGCACCATTATTGCGATGGTGGGAGCGGTATGTATGGTTATGCTAGGAATTGTTAGCCAAGAAACCGCATTACACCATATTGATTTTAATACGCTTGGATTACTGATCGGAATGATGATTATTGTTGCGATTACTGCCAAGACAGGATTGTTTAAAGCTATTGCGATCTGGGCAGCTAAAAAGGCAAAGGGCAGCCCGCTGTATATTTTAATTGCGTTATCGCTCATTACTGCTGTAGGTTCTGCCTTTTTAGATAACGTAACTACCGTTTTATTGATGGTACCTGTTACGTTTAGCATTACGCGAAAATTAGAGGTATCTGCGTTTCCGTATCTGATGTCAGAAATCCTGATGTCAAATATCGGAGGCACAGCAACCATGATCGGTGATCCGCCTAACATCATGATTGGAAGTGCTGTCAAGGAGCTTTCTTTCGTGGCCTTTATCAATAATTTGACCCTTATCTCTATGTTTATCGCTGTGGTTACGATTGTAGTGCTTGCTTTTATGTTCCGCAAGCAACTGCATACAAAAGAAGAGCTGCGCCAAAAGCTTATGAAGCTGGATGCCGCTGCTGAGATTACAGACCGGACGTTATTAGTAAAATCATTGATCGTTTTAACACTGACGATCATTGGCTTCTTTTTACATCAAGTACTTCATCTTGAATCAGCAACAGTAGCTTTAGTCGGTGCCTTTTTATTGTTATTAATTACAGGCGAGCATTATTTAGAGGAAGCCTTGACTAAGGTCGAGTGGACAACCATCTTCTTTTTCGTAGGGTTATTTGTACTTGTTTCAGGACTTGTCGAGACCGGAATTATTGCATCTCTTGCACAGGAAGCGGTTAATCTAACAAAAGGAAACGTTACCGCAACGGCTTTGCTAATTCTGTGGCTGAGTGCCATTGCATCTGCTTTCGTGGATAATATTCCGTTTGTTGCAACTATGATTCCAATGATTCAGGAGATGGGGCGAATGGGTATAGACAACCTGGAACCCCTATGGTGGAGTCTGGCGCTAGGAGCATGCTTGGGTGGCAATGGTTCTCTAGTTGGAGCGAGTGCTAACCTGATCGTTGCCGGCATTGCGGCTAAGGAAGGAGAAAAGATAACATTCCTTGGCTTCCTGAAAATCGGTTTTCCACTTATGATTCTATCCATTGTGATTTCAACGCTGTATATTTACTTCCGCTATTTAATCTAGTATTTGACTTGAAGTTGTTAGATGAATGTACGGAAACGAATGCCTGCTTCGTCATAGACGAGGTAGGCATTTCTGTTGTTTCAACTAAATGGATGAGGAAAGGAATTTTTGCTGTAATAAAGTTTGGAATATCCAATGAAAATTTCTGAACTTTTTCCTTTACAAAGAAAGTAGATTTTGCTAATATGGAACTCTTGACTGATTTTTCAGAATAAAAATGCAGGTAGATAAAGGAGGGAGGCTATGGTTTATTATGTACTGGCTGTTAAAACCTACAAGGCAAGCATTCAGTATCGCATGGCTCATTTTATTAACACGCTAGGAAGCTGTATTTTCAGCTTTGTCATGATGGCGATTTGGACAGGTGTCATGAATGGAAAAGAAGCACTCAGTCCTCTTGCTTTACATGATGTTCTCTTTTATTTGGTTCTCACCCAATGTATGCTATGGATCACTACTTTTCTTACTCCAGGACTTTCTATACCTGAATGGGTTCGTACGGGACAAATCTCCCTGCATATCATGAAACCCATTCATTTTTATTTTTATACAGTGAGTCAGGAAATAGGCCGGGTTATTTATAATTTTTTCCATCGGTTTCTTCCGATTTATTTGATTCTTTCCTGTGTTGTTGGTTTTTATGTGCCTACGAAATTCATAACCTTAGTATGGTTTTTCTTATCGGCTTTCTGTGCGGTGGGGATTGGCCTTAATTTATATTTCATGGTGGGTATTTTAGCTTTTTGGAGTACCGAAGTAAAATGGGCTCACTATTTAAATCAGTCCTTCATGCTATTACTAGGTGGTCAAATGTTACCCTTGGAATTTTTCCCTCGTTCTTTTGAGATGATCCTATCTTACTTGCCTTATGCAGGTATCCTCTATTATCCAAGCATGATTCTACTAGAAAAGCAGGCTCCACAAGCTATCTTTATCCAGGCGGTGTGGGTTATTTTGCTGACCGTATGTAATATGATCTTGGCTAGATTCGCACAAAAACGCTTGGAAATCCAAGGCGGTTAGGAGGGAGAGCGAGCGATGCTGAGAATTTACGGACGTTTACTGCGAGCAAGTATCCGCTCACGGATGCAATATAAATGGAATTTCATTATTTCGAATGTGATGATAGGGCTCTTGCTTTTAGTCGATTTTTTGGGAATAACCGTATTATTATGGAAGTTTACTGACATCCAAGGGTGGACTCTCTATGAATTAGGGTTAATTTTTGGGTTTGCTAGCATTTCAGAGGCGTTGTTCCGAATGTTTGCTTGCGAAATTCATGAATTTGAAAAATACATATTACAGGGAGAATTCGATCAGTTATTAATTCGCCCCATCTCTCCATTGGTTTTGCTTTTAAGTCGCAATCTTGATATTGGCAGACTGGGACAATTAGGACAGGGTATGCTTGTCTGCGGCTACTCTTTTTTTCAACTGGTGAGGCATGGACAGGATATTACAGGGATCCTGATGTGGATGCCTATTATCATTATAGGGGGAGCGCTAATCTGTTTTTCTTTGTCGCTGATCGTAGCTACATTCAGCTTTTGGCTGGGAAGAATCAGTGATTTACAGGTTTTCTTATTTTATGCTCCCATGAATGCTTCTAAATATCCGATCAGCTTGTATACCGGATGGTTAAAAACATTGTTTTTTACATTGATGCCGATTGCGTTTGTTAACTATACCGCTCTTTCTTATTTACTAGACAAGGGAGGAAGCTGGATACAACTACTGGTTAGCCCGCTTATTGCCCTTGCTTTCCTTGGAGCGGCTATTTCCTTTTGGAATTTTGGTATCAGGCATTATCACAGCACAGGCAATTAATAGAGGAAGGAGTGGAGGAATGACGATGATTATAGCACGAGGAATTCATAAGCATTTTGAGCTGGCAAAGCCGAAAACGGGTCGTTTTTCCTCGATTCGCAGCCTTTTTTCACGGGAAAAACGAATTGTACATGCCGTTCATGATATTTCTTTTGAGATTGGCAAAGGAGAAGCGGTCGGCTACATTGGCCCAAACGGAGCAGGAAAATCTACAACCATTAAAATGCTTTGCGGCATTTTGCATCCTTCTTCCGGTGAAATCAGGGTTAGCGGTCTGCATCCGGAGCGTCAGCGTAGAAAGCTGGCTCATCAAATTGGCGTAGTATTTGGGCAACGTACCCAGCTATGGTGGGACTTGCCTGTCCGTGATTCTTTTGAAATTATCAAGGAAATGTACAAGGTTGAGGAGGCGGAGTATCGTTCGCGCTTATTGCAGTATGATGAGCTTTTACATATAGAAGAGTTTATTGATACACCTGTACGTAAACTATCTTTAGGGCAACGCATGAGAGCTGATCTGGTGGCTGCCTTGCTGCATAATCCGGATGTATTGTTTTTAGATGAACCGACAATCGGGCTGGATGTGGTTGCGAAAACCAATATTCGGACTTTTTTACAGCAGATCAATAAACAAGAGCAAAAAACGATTCTCCTCACCACACATGATATGGATGATATAGAATCTATTTGTTCGAGAGTGATGATTATCAACCATGGTACGATCATTTCAGACGGCAGTATCGAGCAATTGCGTGAACAGATTGGATTACCTAGCATGTTACAGGTTGAGTATAAGACAATTCCTCAACCATTCCCATTACCAGCGGGCGTTACCTATGAGCTGATTGATAAACAAGTAACGTTTCTTTACGACAAACGTTTGGTTACTTCTATAGATTTAATTACTAGCATAGGCAGATGGGGAGAAGTTGGTGATATATCCATGCATGAAGCTGAGGTGGAGGAGCTAATTCGGAAGGTATATGAGCGACCATTGACTGTCACCTAAGATGTCGGATTTATTTCCCAAGAAATGACACGCTTTGCTAAGGAGTCACTTGTGTGTCGGTTTACTCTGAAATCGAGTGTACAGGACGACAAGAATCAACACTGCTACTGCTTAGCAAGGCGAGAATGTAAATGTATGAATTTGGATGTAATACACTTCCTGCTAAAAAATTGCTCAAACTAGATATTATGAGATGAAAAGACGCTTGTAATGGGTTAAAAAGGAATGCACTAGTTTGTGGAAATAGTCACTCTATTCTATAATAAAGGATATAGGTCTGCGAGTATGCGAATAAAAGGGGAAGAGATAATGAAAATTCTGTCTGTTATAGGGGAAAGTGTGCCCGCTGGAAAAGGAGGCTCACCTGCTGACACCTTTGAACGATCAGTTGTCATTTATCAAGTAGGGACAGAAACGAAAACGCTTACTGTTACCTATGTCCGCTATTTCGAGAAACTTCTAGCCCAACAGGGAGTGTACGATCAAGAGAAGGAAGGAGTGCCTGTCAATCAAGTAGCAGCTACTCTTTTTTTAGAACAAAATCCTCAGGCCAAAGAATCACGCCACTATTTTAATGACGCTGAATCATTCACTAAGCTATTTGCAACGTTTTCTATAGAAAAGTGGAAAGAAAAATATTCATCATTAGTATGAGATGCCAAAATTCCGTCGATACAGAGTAGAAATAGACATATTTTTGACCAAAATATCACATTTTTGTGACAACGCGCGTTTATGACACTTGAATGATTGCAGTTCCCCTCGAATTTTTGCATAATAGAATTTGTATTATTTGATAACTATTCTTATTTAGCGGTTATATGATCTACAATCGCAAACAAGAAACGACATAGATAGAGGGGCGAAGCACGGAATGAAGCAAGTCGGAGTACTCATAATAGGTCATGGTTCCAGCAGTGCAGCATGGGTAGAGCTCGTGGATCAAGCAGTTGCTAGTTTAGACATCCGGGTACCTTACACCACCTGTTTTCTGGAAATGGTAGAAGGACGCCTCATTGAGGATGGTCTACGAGAACTTGAGGCTCGCGGTGTAGAAAAAGTCATTGCGATTCCCCTTTTTGTTGCAGAAGGCAGTACACATATTGATGAGATCGGCTATTTGTTAGGTGCTACCGATAATAAATTGGATGCTGATTGGGAAAGATTGCAAACAACAATGGAAATGATTTATTGCCCGCCAATGAACGATCACCCGTTTATTTTAGATATTTTAGAAGAACGGATTCGAGAGCTTTCCTCAGATCCGCAAGAAGAGATCCTGTTCCTGGTTGGACACGGAGCAGACGAAGGTGAAAATCATCGGAAGTGGGAAGAAGTATTACAGAGCATGACCAAGACTCTGAAGGAGCGCTTGAAATTCTCTGAGGCTACCTATGGAACTTTGCATCCGGACAATCTTCGTTCTCGGGCGGAGGAAGCAATCAATCAAGGCAGGACGATTGTGATTCCATTATTCTTAAGCGAGGGATATTTCACTAAGAAGGTCATCCCCTCCAATCTGGATGGCTTAAACTATGCCTACAGCGGTAAAACATACCTGCCGCATCCTTTTGTAGCGAAGTGGCTTCAAGAAGTTGTAGATGAACAGGTGCATAATGCGTAGCGGTTAGAATAATCTACAAGAAGGCTGATCAATAGAGGCCTTCTTTTTTCTTGTGTAAGGCAGTCGGAGAAACTTGCGGTAAAATAGAAGAAGTGAAGCAATAATCCCTGCAAGCTTTCATTGTATCTATTTATGAAAAAAATGTATAGTCACAAAGCAAAGGGATGCCTACATAAAATAAAAAAGCTGGGGAAACGAGCAGAATTAGGCAGAACCGCGTTTTTTTCAAGAAAGAGAGGGTATCTATGATTGAAGTACAGAATGTGACAAAAGCATTTAAAGATGTCGTTGCTGTCGACAGACTATCGCTTCTGTGTCGACCGGGAGAGGTACTGGGGCTTTTGGGGGAAAATGGAGCGGGTAAGACTACTACGATGCGCATGATGGCGACAATTTTGACTCCTACCAGCGGCGATATTATCATGGATGGTTATTCGGTTAAAACACATCCGATGGAAGTCCGCAAGCGTATTGGATTATTGTTTGGCGGAGATGTGGAGCTGTACGCTAGGCTGACAGCAAGGGAAAATATTCAATACATAGGAAAGCTGCATGGGCTGGACCAGAAGCTCTTAGATCAGCGGATTGAACAGGTTAGCAAGCAATTGGACATGAGTGAATTCTTGGATCGTCGTGTGGGGCCTTTTTCCCGCGGAATGCGGCAAAAGGTAGCGATTGCCAGATCGTTAGTGCATGATCCTAAGGTAATTTTATTTGACGAGCCTACCACAGGGTTAGATATTACAGCAGCTAGTGTATTTCGGCGATTAATTAAAGAATTACAGCAACAGAACAAAACGATTTTATTTTCCACGCATAACATGGGGGAAGTAGAGAAGCTATGCTCCAGAGTAACGATCATGCATAAAGGAAAGATGATTGTGGAGGGCACCATCTCGGATTTGCGCAAACGCTATGATCTGCAGGATATGGACGACATCTTTATGCGAGCGGTCGGAGGTGAGAAAGAAAATGAATAGACAGCATATCTGGATTGTCTTTCAAAAGGAAATGACCGACCTAATTCGGGACCGAAAAACGTGGATTGGAGCGTTAGTCATTCCTTTGGTGGTTGTTCCATTACTGGTCTTTCTAATGTCTTTTTCTATGAATGGGGTAGCCAAAGAGGCGCAATCCTTCGTGCCGCTGATTGTTAATGCAGATAGTCAGCATCCGCTTGTGAAAATCTTGCAAAAAAATGTTGGTGTAAAAATGATTCAGGTAGAAGACCCCCTAGCAGCAATTAAGAATGGTGATGCAAGAGCGTTCATTAGATTACCGGAGCATTTGCAGAGTAAGCTTCAAGCTGGTGAGTCTGTTGATATTACAGTTTGGTACGATCCTTCTAACCAAAAGTCTACTTATGCGAAAACGTTAATTGAAAAATCCATAAAAGAATATGAAAAAGAGGTTGTCTCCAAGCGTTTACAGCGTGTGGGCTTGACGATTGGGGCGATAGAGCCAATGCAAACCACATTTGAAAGCGTAGCAAGCGATGAGAAGGTGTCTGGAAGTATTTTATCCGGGGTTCTGATTATCCTTATGATTGCTTCGCTCATCTCTGGGGGCTTGCCAGCCGCAACAGATTTAATTGCAGGAGAGAAGGAACGAGGTACACTGGAGACATTGATAAGTGCCCCGATAACAGCTAATAGCGTGTTAACAGCGAAGCTATTTACCGTCATGATTATGAGTGGCGTCAGCTCGTTGGCTTCGGTGCTTAGTGTATCGGTAATTTTTTCGTTTATCCCCATTAATCACGATGCGGGAGGACTCTCCTTGCAATTTTTCACCACTAGCTCGCTCATCGTGTTGTTTGTGGTGCTAATATTGCTGGCAGCTATGTTTGCCGGCGTCATGCTAAGCATTAGTTCCTTTGCCAAATCCTTTAAGGAAGCACAGACATACATGACACCACTCGTCTTGGTAGGATTAGTACCGGCTTACCTGATGATGCCTCTTAATCCGATTGATATTCCATATGCGTACTATTTGCTGCCGATCTTTAATGGAGTGGCGATTTTTAAAGAGATTTTCTATGGTGAGCTTCAACCCATGCATGCTCTTCTAGTAATGTTCACCTCGCTTGTCTATGTAATCATAGCGATTAAAGTGGCAGCGAAGTTCTTTAAACGGGAGAATTTATTAGTGAAATAAAAAATAGCTTGGCTCTTAGTAGGAGCCAAGCTTGTATAATAGTTATAACCGATCAGCAGAACTGACATAATCACAGAATCAGGATAACGATTCTAACAGTCATCTTCATCTACTAGCTATTGATAGAAATCACTACTGGATTTACTTGGATTCCCCTTGCTTTACTAGCCAGCCAGCCCCAATCACACCGGCGTCATTACCCAGTGTAGCCGGCAGGATTTCGCATGAATCCGCGGCAATTTTCCATGTGTAGGAATCAAAAGACTTACGGATCAGCGAAAATAGAGCGTCACCTGCTGCAGATACACCGCCACCGATTACAATTTTGGCAGGGTTCAGCAGGTTGGCTATGTGCGAAAGGCCAAATCCGGTATAAAACGCGGCCTGGTCAATAACCTCCTGAGCTGCTAAATCTCCTTCTGCGGCTGCATCAAATGCATCTTTGGCAGTTAAGGAGCCTTTCTCTGCTAGCTGTTTGGCTAAATGCGCACTGCGACCTTCCTTCGCCGCTGTCTCTATCCCTAAAATAATGGCTGTTGCTGAACCATACCGCTCCATGCAGCCCCTTTTACCGCAATTGCATAGCGGGCCATCCGGGTTAACAGTTACGTGACCGATTTCGCCTCCTACTCCTTTTACACCATGGACGATCTTGCCGTCAATAATGATTCCGCCGCCAATACCTGTGCCGAGTGTAATAGCAACCAGGTTATCGGTCCCTTGTCCCGCACCGCGCCACATCTCACCGAGAGCGGCTGCATTGGCGTCGTTTTCTACATATGTGGGCAAACCAGTCAAAGCTTCTGTTTTAGCCTTCAACGCAGTATCCTTAAGACCCAGATTCACCGCTTCATATACAAAGCCCGTGTCTGTATCTACCGGGCCAGGCACACCGATGCCAATTCCATAGGCTTCTTCTTTGGTGAAACCCTGCTCAGCCATCAGTCGGTCAATTGTATTTGTCATCTGCTGGATAATAGCATCTTCTCCCTCAGAAACAGGAGTAGGAATTTGTGTTTTTGTAATAATTTCCCCATTCGGATCTAATAAAGCTATCTTAATCGTGGTTCCCCCGATATCTACTCCTACAATCATACGCTTCGTCAAACTGCATACACCCCTCGTACAAGTCGTCTTTTCACTAATAGTACCATGAGCAGAGCGGATAAAATAGGCAAAATCATGTGACAAGCCGCATAATGATTCCCAAAAATGGTCATACAGGATATGATGGGTATGGTATCATGATAAAATTCAAAAATATATACGTAACGGAAGAAGGGGACGCGAGTGAAGAGAGCACGTCTAATCTATAATCCGACCTCAGGGCGTGAAGCTGTTCGCCGTCAGTTGCCAGAGATTTTAGAGACGCTGGAAAGGGCCGGATATGAAACGTCTTGTCATGCTACCAAGGGGGAAGGAGACGCTACCAGAGAGGCTGCCCGAGCCGTTTCCAGACAGTTTGACCTTGTTATCGCAGCCGGTGGGGACGGTACTATTTATGAAGTAATCAATGGCATGGCGGAAAAGAAAAATAGACCTAAGCTGGGGATTATTCCTGCTGGTACAACTAACGATTTTGCCAGAGCCTTAGGTATACCAAGATCGTTAAAAAAAGCAAGTCAAATCATCGCAGCCGGTCACACCCAAAAAATAGACGTTGGCAAAATGAACGACCGTTATTTCATTAATATAGCTGGCGGTGGAACACTAACCGAACTAACCTACGAAGTGCCGAGCAAATTAAAAACCGTGGTGGGACAGCTTGCCTACTATTTAAAAGGGATAGAAAAGCTTCCGTTTATCACGCCGACACATATTCGCATCGAGACACGTAATCAGGTCATGGTCGATGAGGAAGTTATGCTTTTTCTTATTTCGAATAGCAATTCTGTAGGTGGCTTTGAGAAGATAGCCCCTGCAGCCAGCCTTTCAGATGGAAAGCTCGATTGCATCGTCTTAAAGAAGGCAACCTTGCCGGAAATCGTACGTATCGTTACCATGGCCATCAAAGGGGACCACATTAAAGACCCTCATGTTTTATATTTTCAAGCGGATTATATCAAAGCAACAGCCAAGGACAAACAACAGGTACTTCTAAATCTGGATGGAGAATTGGGTGGAGAATTACCGTGTGAGTGCTACACCCTTGCCAATCATTTTGAGATTTTTGTACCATGACATAGATTTATGCTTATTAAAGGAGCTAGACAGAGTGAGAAAATCAGGAACAGGAAAACTGCAACGCGGCAATAAACAGAGAAAACAAACGAATCGATCAAAGGAGCAACAGTCTAAGAATTATCCTGTGCAGCTAGAGCAGGTGGTGGACATAGAGATAACCGGTCTGAACCATGAAGCGGAAGGGGTAGGCAGATATAACGGCTACACCTTATTTGTGAAAGGGGCATTGCCTGGGGAAACCGTCAAGGCAAAGGTCGTTCATGCCAAAAAAAGCTTTGGCTATGCTCAATTGCTCGAAATAACGGCTGCAAGCCAGCATCGAGCGGAGCCACCCTGTCTGGTCTACGATCGTTGCGGCGGCTGTTCCTTACAGCACCTCGTATATCGTGAGCAACTGCGACACAAGCAGCAGATCGTCATGGATAACCTGCGCCGAATTGGCGGGTTCTCTATCGAGGGTGAGCAGCAGAAGAGCTTGGTGGGAAAAGTAGCAGCAGAGGCTGCAGCTAGTGGACAAAGCGTGGCAACAAATATCGTATCCAGTAAAGCGGCTACAGCAGAAGGAATGGCGAATGGCGAAGCTTCGTTTTCTGAAAAAGCTTCCTCTCCTTCAGCAGCGGCTACATCACATAACGATGAACCAGCAAAGACTGTGAAGGTACTTCCTACCCTCGGAATGACAGACCCGTGGCGGTATCGTAATAAGGCACAGGTGCCGATTGGAGAGGAAAACGGTGCGCTTATCGGCGGCTTCTATGCTGAAAAATCGCATGATATTATCGATATCAACGAATGCCTGATCCAGCATCAAGCCAACGATGAAGTGGTAGCCACGGTGAAGCGGATCGCAGAGCGCCTGGGAATTGAGCCATACAACGAGGTAAAGCACACAGGCTTATTGCGCCATGTCGTAGCAAAAGTAGGTGCCAAAACAGGAGACCTCATGGTAGTGCTTATCACGACAGAGGCGTTTCTGCCAGAAAGAGAACAGCTCATCCAGCTCATCCGTGCAGAATTACCAGGAGTCAAAAGCATTGTTCAAAACGTAAACGAGCGAAAAACCAACGTAATTTTCGGAGATCAAACCTTCACGTTGTGGGGCGATGACGTTATTTACGATTATATTGGACCAATTAAGTTCGCGATCTCGGCCCGCTCCTTTTATCAGGTGAACCCCGAACAGACAGATGTGCTGTACAGCAAAACGCTGGAATACGCAGGGCTAGAAGGAAATGAGACCGTAATTGATGCATATTGCGGTATCGGAACGATCTCGCTGTTCCTAGCTCAAAAGGCCAAGCGCGTGTACGGTGTAGAAATTGTACCAGAGGCCATTGCTGATGCGAAAAAAAATGCGGAGCTAAATGGTTTGGACAACGTCAGCTTTGAAGTCGGACCCGCCGAGGTTGTGATTCCGAATTGGCGCAAGCAAGGGATTGTGGCTGATGTGATAGTCGTTGACCCGCCGCGTAAAGGCTGCGACGAGGCCTTATTAACAACCATTTTGCAAATGCAACCGAAGAAAGTGGTATATGTGTCCTGTAACCCGTCTACGTTGGCGCGGGATTTGAAGGTGTTAGCGGAGAAGTATGAGGTTGTAGAAGTGCAGCCGGTGGATATGTTTCCGCATACAGGGCATGTGGAGAGTGTGGCTTTGCTTAACCGTAAATAAATGGCGAAAACCCTTGGGATACAAGGGTTTTTTGTTTTGATTATTTGGTAGGATAGGGAGAATGACCACATTTTGACCACAGAAGCTTTACATATATAGTTTTTTAGCATGTAGATTTGCAGTTAAAAGAATTTTATAAGTTGGGCATCTATTACCTATGTCCCATCTTTTAACATAGGAGCACTAGTTGCTAACATCTCCGAGAAAATCTTTCCTGAAGATTCTATCATACGAAATTTTTCACCTTTAATAATTTCATATGTTTCAACTTCAGTCCACTTTCCATCGCGTATTACTTTAACTGTATTCATTAGGGGACACTCCTTTAAATTTTTTGTTCAAATGTAGGTTTGTTATCTTCATCTAAAAACTCCCAAACTGCATCTTCTAAATCTAGTTTTTCTAAAACATCTTGTCGTTTCTCATAAAGAAAATCATCTTCCAAAAGTACAGATTGGTATCGTAATAAACATTCCTTCGCTCTTTGATGAACTTCTAAATCAGAAAGTTGTTTTATATCAAAATTCCGAATGAAATCATCAAACGCAAAAATTATTGCCTCTGTTGCTCCGAAAAAATCTAGATCCATCATTAACTCGATAAAAATTGCTTGTTCACGATTCATTGTAGAATCAACTCCTTCCAATAACTTTCAAAGAGAGAAATCAATATCATCATCGTCATATTGATCAATTAATCCTTCTTGAGTAGCGTCTTCCACAATTTTTGTTACTAAGGAATCTTCTATAAAACGTTTTACTTTTTCTATATTGCGTTCTTCATCATAGGGAGTAGCCCAACTAATTACATTTCCTATTGAGTCTAGTATCGTTAACATATATTTTTGGAATATATTATAATCCGCGTTACATTCACTTTTTATGTCTAGCTCCCAGATCAATTGCTTTATTGCGGCCAGTCTAATATCTGAGTTCCAATGATTTTTCTCATCTCCTTGAATTAATATGGAAAGGGTTACTCCGTTTTCATTTCCAGAGCATCTGATATCGAAGGGCTTATTAATATCAAACCCATGTTCAGAAATTGTTGAAAGAAATTTTACTCTATTGCTCATTTAATTACCTCCATCATTATTTAATTAGTAGAAAATCAGTAATGTTTAAAACTCAATGAGCTTTTTTAATTTCATGGCTTCTTCAAATCTTCTAGCTGTCTGCTCTTGCATATCCCTAGTGACATGACTATAAACATTCATTGTCATGGAGGCATCAGAATGACCAAGACGCTCAGATACGATTTTTACATGTTCACCCAACTGTAAAAGGATTGTTGCATGAGTATGTCGTAAATCATGAAATCTAATCTTAGTAACATTACTTTTCTTTATTAGTCTTCTAAAATTATCTGTTAGGCTTCTTGGATGAATAGGAACTCCTAACTCATTTGCAATGACTAGACCAAGATCGTCATAGATTTCTCCGACTTTAGTTATATGATGTTGTTGTAATTCTTTATGGACTTGAAGTTCTTTTACCAAGGATTCAGGAATGGATACGAGACGATTAGAGCGACCTGTTTTTGGCTCCCAAAAATGAAATTCACCCCCTTTCGAATAATAGAGATTTTGGCAAACACTGAGTTTTCCATTTGTTAAATCAATATCTTTCCAACGTAAAGCTAGAACCTCACCTCTACGTAATCCTGTATAGATGGCAATGAGATAAATCATGTAAAAGTTATGATTTTTTTCTTCTTTGGCTATACTTAGAAAGCGATTAATTTCTTCAATTGACCACACTGCCTTTTCTTTTTTTCGTATGGTAGGTGGATCAACCAAATCAAAAATATTAGATTGAATATTCTGTATCCTAATCTGATACTTCATAAAACTTCGCATAATTGCATGTAAGTATGTGATGTACTCCGGAGTAAGGTTTTCATCTTGAAGTCTTTTATAGTATTTTTGGATGTGTACTGGTTTTAACTCTCCTAATTTAACATGTCCAAATGCAGGGATTAGGCGTTTTAAAATAGCTTTTGAATAGTTTTCATAGGTGGATAAACGTAAAGTAGCTTTTAACTGATAGTCTAACCATTCGAGCATAAGGTCAGATATCGCTTTTTTGGATGGTTCTATGTAATTATTTCTTCCAATAAGGGTAATTAATTCAGCACATGCTTTTTCAGCTTCCTTTTTTGTTTTGAAACCGCCTTTTGTTTTTTGCTCTCTGGAGCCATCTGGTTTTCTTCCTATATCTACAGTGAACGACCATGTGTTACCACGTTTTCTAAAGTATCCTTTCATACGATTGAGTTACCAGATTGCATATTGAGCCAAGAAAAGAATGAGTCTCTAGCAACTCGTTTGCATCGACCTATACGAATAAGAGGGAAGTTATTTCGCTCCATGATCTCATAAGCCACACGTTTAGATACACCAATTATTTCTGACAAATCTGAAGCATTTAAAACCAAGGGATAATCTTCAATTTTTTTCGTTTGGGTATTATTGATCATTTTCCATCTCTCCATGTTCATTTTGATTAGGTAATAAGTATCTATCTCTTCTTAGATGCATTTCTTGATTGAACGTTGAGTTTTTATGGGATAGTTTTACTTCGACCCATGATTGAATTACTTTACTGGTGTCCTCAATATTATCGTGCTTACTAAGTGCTGCTACAGACAACATTAGCCCAGCAGTTTGATTCAGTAATTGTAAGAGGTTCCCTTGTTTAATTACTTTTCTAACTAGTGGGGAAGGCTGATAATTCAGTCCTGCGCTCTCAATGATCTTCCATTTTCTCTTAACCTTCCATCTACTAACATTGTCCTTTGAAGGTTGTCTAATAGAAAGCCATTCCCCAGTAAGATATGCCCACAATCTATCCTCCTTTTGAAGCAATTCTTCTATGGTGTTAATAGCAAATTGTTTTAAAATATGCCTTCTTATTTCAAATTCAACTCGCCAAACAACTTTTGATTCATCCCAGCCGTTTTCTTGCCAAATTTGTTTAAACCATGTTTTCCCAGACACAGTTAACTCTATAAGCTTGTTGTAGATACGACAGTGCAAACTGCCTCTCGCTCCGATCTTTAGACCACTAAATTCACGACCCTCAGAAAATTCACTTGGAACGAATCGTTCTTCTTTTTTTCTTGCTCTAGAAACCACTCCTTTAGAATCAATTTGCTTGAAAACTACCTCATCGGTATCCACACAAATATCAGTGCGTGAAAGTTTATTAGTCAATAGAATCGCATCAAAATTAGAAAACCAGTTCAAGAAATTTTGATAAGCTTGCTTACAACCGTATGACCATAAATATTCAGAGAAGAATTTAACTACAATAGGTGGATTAGAATTCATCTCGGTTTTTACAAAGCAGATAGAAAAGTCTTTACTAGTTAATTTGTAAGTGTAAAAAGGAATACCGGTTCGCTCAACGGTGAGTACAAGGTTACCAATCGAGATGGTTTGGATATCCATTGATTCTTGAGCAGCTTTTTTTAGTTTTTCAAATTGCTCAAGATAAGCAGAAAAAGCAGTTTGATAATCTTCTACTATTAATCCAAGTTCGATTGTGTCAATTGCTTTCAGTATCAAGGCATCTACCTCACTTTGGTTGTAATTACAGCCCAGCATGTTATATGGGTGCTGGGCAACCTCGGTGGAACCAAGGGGCTAACGCCTCAGCCCTGACATGGAGCCTCTGCGAGTGTGCAGGACAAGGCTTATCAGCCAGGTCAAAAAGCGACCTGTCCGCTAAACCAGCCTGGCACATCTCGCCACTCCATATCAAGGCCAAGCCAGCGTTACACGCTGGTATCGGCTACGCTCATTTCATGGCTTGCCGGGCTTGTTCTATCTTTTTTTGAATCTTTTTCTCTAAGGAGATTTGTATTGCTCTAGTTTTTGCTAGTGTTTGAAAGTAATTTTGAATATCATCTAATAAAAAAAGTAGCTCTTTTCTATTCACTAAATTCCTCCTTTTTTTGTTACATTTTTGGAACGTCATGTGACTTAAATATCACTTACAGATTCATGGTATAATGATCTGACAAGTTTGTCAACAATGTGATTAAAAAATAACATTAATATTAATCTCATATTTAGTAGGGGGAATTAAATGGATTACTATAAAATGCTTATAGACATGATTGAAAAAAGTGGTCTAACACTTCAAGAAATAGCTAATCGATGTGAAGCTGAATATGGAGTAAAGATAAATAGATCTTATATAAGCAAATTACAAACAAGGAAGCAAGCTCCTGCGTCTGATGAAGTTAACGTTGCTTTAGCAAAGGTTTGTGGCGGGGATGTAGAGAAGTTTCGATACGAGGGATATATTGAAAAGGCACCGGATTTTATCAAAGATTATATTCAAGATGTATCAGGAACACTTAAAGAAATGACTATTTTCACATTAAAAAGTTATTTTCCTGAAGACCTATTAGAAAAGTCTTTATTTCAAATTGATAACAGGTCAGCTCAAGATATTCTTGAATTATCTAAAAAATATCTTAATGATGCTAAAAAAGGGTTTCCTAGCTTATCTAAACCTGAATTAATGCTCTCATTAATGGGATTTGAAATGAAAGATGATTCAATGGAGCCGGTTATTCCAAAGGGTTCCATTGTCAATATTGACTATAGAAAAGAAATTAATAATGGTGATATAGTTCTTGTTAGTCTTGTTGATCATAACGAGGAAAATTATCTAATTAGAAGAGTAGTCAATTTAGGTGATAGGATAATGTTGATTAGTGAAAAATCACATTATAAGGCTCAAGAAATACAGAAACATGAGATAAAACATATTTGGAAAGTAACTGCTACTAAAATAGAATTTTAATACGTTATTCTAGATATGATATAAAAATTTTATATTAAGATACACGAGACTCGAGAGCCGCCAAGAGCGTCTCTCGGTCGTCCTCGTGCAGTTCTTATAAATAAGTGTTCTGTCTATATTAATAAATGAATTTAAAGATCCTTATCAAGAATAAAGGGTTTAAAATTATTTCTAGTGCTTTTACTAAAGATACCAAAAAGGCAATAGACAAATAGAATTTTTTCATAATATATCCACATATTTGGGAGTTATAAGATAGAAATCAGTTATATACAAACAACAACTATTTAGTAAGATAGGAAGAGAGTAAAGAATTACATAATCAAATTATTTGACCACGACGTATATTTAATTAAATGTTTTTTACGATAGCAAATAAAGTAGAGTATCCATCAAAATGCACTACAAGAACTAAAAATTACTTAATAATTAAGATAGTATGTCACAAAAAAAGGTCATGTTGAGAGTGTGACTTTGCTTATGTTGAAATAAATGTCGAAAACCCTTTGATACAAGGGTTTTTTGTTTTTGTTTTGAAAAAAAGGCAGATAACAATTCCATTTTGTTATCTGCAGTTTTATTCGTATCCATAACATTTGAATTCATTTCCAATTTTTGAGGTATCCTACTTGAAATATCCCTCAAAAATATTTTTTGTAAATATTAGAGGGATTCATATGAATAATAAGGAATTATGATAGGACTATTGATATAGAGGAGGCATTACTATGAAACTATATTCTTTTAAAATTGAAGGGTTTCGAAAACATACTTGCACTACAATATTCTTTTCAGATGCCACATTTCTTCTTGGGGAAAATAATATAGGAAAAAGTTCAATCTTAAAGGCATTAGAGTATTACTTTAAGGGCACAAAGAGGATTCCAGTAGAAGAATTTTCACGAATGTATGATAAAGATAGTGAGACAGAAAAAATAATAACTGAAAAAATAGTTCTAACAGCAGAATTTCGTAATGTTCCAATTGAAGCTAATGAATGGCATGGCTTTAAAGGTAGATTATTACCTTACGAAATTCAAAGTGATACTAAAGAAACTGGTCTAAGGATAGTGTATAAGAAAACCTATGAAATTGACAAAGATTTTGAGGGAGAAATGAAAGAGTATAAAAAAGTATTGAAGGATACATATAATGAATGTAAAACTGTTCAAGACTTTATTGATAAAGGCGTAAGTGAAGAGGTTTTCAAAAAAATATTTGGAGAAATAAAATTAACAAAAAAAATAAATGATAAAGATTTTGAAAAGTTAAGAGAAGAGTATTTAGAACTTTTTTATGATGAAACTACTGAAGAAGAAGTATGGGCAAAAAATCCCGGGGGGATATCAGCAAATATATTAAGTAAACTTCCTAAATTTGTTTTTATTCCAGCTCAAGATAAGGTAGATGAATTATCATCACAAAAAGGTGCATTAATGGAAACATTAAATGAACTTTTCAATGACGTTAGAGAAGCTTCTGATCATTTCGGGAAAGCGCAATACTATTTAAATTTACTTGCAGAAGAGTTAGATCCTGAGGATGAAGAAAGTGAACTTTCACAGTTGTTAACCGGACTAAATAAAGTAATAAGTGATGTTTTTCCGGATATAACTATTATGGCTAAAGCAAATTTATCTGATCCAAGACAAGTATTAAATCCAAAATTTGATATTTCGATGGGAAGTAATGTTAATACTAGGGTAGAACAGCAAGGAACAGGGGTTATTCGGTCAGCTGTTTTTGCAATGTTAAGATATAGAAATATGAGAATTAGCCAACATGCACAGAAGGACAATATAATTAGACCAATTTTTATTGCGTTCGAGGAGCCAGAGATATATTTACATCCCAAAGCAGTATATCAGATGAGAGATACAATTTATGAATTAGCATGTGAGCCACTGAATCAGATTGTATGTACTACACATTCACCTTTTATGATTGATCTTAGTAGGAACTCTTCGCAGACACTTAATCATATTCGTATGGAACCTTCTATTTCAAATAATGATGAAAGAATTACTTCAAATCCATTTAATGTGACTAAGGCTTTTAAGGATTTACAAGGTAGCGACAAAACATACGTTAAAATGCTAATGAAAATTGATGATTCAATGGCAAAAGTGTTCTTCGCACGTAACGTTCTAATAATAGAGGGGGATACAGAGGATATTGTCTTTAGAGAAACTATATCACGTATGTTACCTATCCAGAGGAAAGAAGTTCGAGCGAATTGGGAGATTGTAAAGGCTAGAGGAAAAGCTACCATTATATCTTTGATAAAATACCTGAAGATAATGGGGATCAATCCATATGTTATACATGATAAAGACGAAAATACACCAAATGCCAAGAAATACAATGAACCAATAAAACAAGCTTTACAAGATGAAAGTAGAAGGATAATGCTCGAAAATTGTATTGAGGATATATTAGGATACCCAGCTCCATCTAATAATAAGCCTAGCACAGCTTATAGTCACATTGATATGACTTGGGGAAATAATTGGGAGAGTATTAATAGCAATTGGAGAGAGATTGTAGAATCTATATTTTTCAGTGAAAATAAAAAACAGGATGCAGTTGAAAATACAACAGAAACATTAGAACAGATAAATGTAGGAAGGGCGAACTAATTATAGTAGGTTAATAATTCAATGACCACATTTTGACCACGCAATATAATGAAATAGAGTTCTTCAGAAGCACATACTATTATTAAGTGTTCTTTTAATCTGCATTATTAATGTTCCGGTGAATAAGGAATGAATCAGAATAAAAAGCCCCCCAAAACAGGGCATGTGGAGTGTACAGTGTTACTTAAATTAAGAGGGGCTACGGATTAAGCCCCTTGAAGTAATTCGCCCATTCCCTGAGGTGGGGCGATGTTATAATGTATTCTTCTGATAGAGCCATCTTGATTGACTTCTATCTTTTGAATGAGCTGATGAAGCAACTGCTTTAATACCTGCTCATCATCAATGTCAAGTCGTGCAAATGACGCAATTTGTTTCTGAAAGGCACGGAATTGCTCTTCCGTGTCTTTTTGTGCTTCAAGAATGGATTCCAGTTCCGTCTTTCGTTTGGCAAGGTTTTGTTGCTCAGTCTGAATACGTTGATTTTGGGCGGTGAACTGCTCTAGGGTTACGGCTTGAGTTGAGAAGAGGGTAATAAGTCCCTGTAAAGTTTTCTCTAGTTGCTCCTGTTGCTTGTTCAGCTTGTGTAACTCTTTGATTAGAGCAGATTGTTTTTGACCAACATTCCCTTTTACAGCATCGAATAGTCTGTCTAATCTGACGTTACTGCCAATCAGTTCCTTTAGGTCATTCTTGACCGCCGTGAGCAACGTATTGTAGCCAATAATATGAGAAGAGCAAAACGACTTGCCACGTTTTACGTACCCACAACAGACGTAAGCACCATTTTGCTTTTTTAGCCTATCCTTTCGGAATGTCATCCCATGCCCACAATCAGGACACATCATAAGATGTGCAAAAAGGCTTTCCTGACCGTTGCTGTGGCTCTTTCCTTTCGATTTCATAAGTTCCTGTACAGCTTCGTAATCTTCCTTGGAAATCAGGGCAGGGTGGGCGTTCTTAAAGATAATCTGTTTATCTTCGGGAACTTTGACCCGTTCCTTAGACATGTGGCTTAATACTTCTTCACGGTGTTGGCATAGGGTTCCGGTGTAGGTCACGTTGGTCAGAATACACTTAATACTTGACTGGTGCCAAACTGTTCCTTGATTACCTGCATTGGACACTGTTCTAGGAGTTAGGTATCCATGCTCAGTCAAGTAATTACTGATTTTCTGCATCCCCCACCCGTCATGTAAATACCAGTGAAAAATACTTCGCACAGTCGGGGCGGTCTCTTCATCAGGGACAAGATTTCTGTTCTCATCCCGTCTGTAACCATATGCAGGTAATGAAGCCTGATACTTACCCCGTCTTGCACTCCCTTGTCTCCCTAGCTTGATTCTACGTGAGAAGGTAGCACTATCCTCTTCCGCTAATAAAGCCCGAATATTGAAGTTGAATTTACTTTGACTTGTAGCAGAATCGAAATTGTCCTCAGGAAGAATCAAACGAACCTTGGAACTTACGATAATGTCCGCTGTTTGCAAGTTCTCTACTAGATTCCGCCCAAGTCGGGAAGCGGATTTAGCGATAACTGCATCAAACTTCTTCTTTTTCGCATCGGCAAGCAATCGTTGCATTTGGGCACGATTCTTGACCCTCAGCCCACTAATACCATTGTCGATGTAAGTACCTGCCACAGTCCACCCGTTACGTGTAATCAAATCCATAGCATAGGCAATTTGATTATCAATACTGTCTTTCTGAGCGTCCCTAGTGGTACTCACACGTGCATAAATTGCTACTTTCAAACTCATTTTAACTCGCCATCCCTTCCGTGTCCGTTGAAGGAATGGTGTTTGCTCTATTCTCATCGTAGACAGGCTTATCTAGCTTGTCAACGTGGACTTTGATAAGTTGAAGCAGTATTTCCTCTAGGTCATTGTTACCGTTGAATGTGCGTTCGATTTCCATGTTAGTTCCCCTCCCGTGCTAACCATCGGTCTATGTATCCGAACTGTTGCGATGGAGGATGAAGTTTATTTTTATACCCTAATTTACTTGCAAAAGGTAAGTGCATTGTCCATTTTTGTAAAGATTGTATCTTGACATAACTGTGTCTTATATCTGCAATTTCATCCCCTTAACCTTCCGAAAATGGTTAGCTTCGTTCTCCCTCCCCTTTCCTGAACTAAAATGACCCGTTCTTTTCGGATAATCCGAGATTTTGCAATATTTCTACGTTCCTTTGTTATTCTTGCAAACCGCTTACTTATATTGTGACTGTAACTAATTCACAACCGAAAGGAGCAGTCTTAATGGAACGTTTATACACCATCCGAGAGGTAATGGATATTCTACAGCTTTCGTACACAACGGTTTATGCAATGTGTTCAAACGGCACTCTGCCAAGCTGTAAGGTTGGCGGAAGCATCCGCATCCCTCAAGAATCGCTAAGGAACTTCATCCTCAATAACACAAAGGGAGGTCAGTAAACATGGATGATATGAAGACATATCTTGGTCGCCTTTACTCCGCTGATGAGGTAGCCAAGATGTTGAGCATTGAAATGGTGACTTGTTACAAGTGGCTAGGAGAAGGACGAATAAAGGCAATGAAGTTAGCCGGGACGCTATGGCGAGTCCGAGAAGCCGATTTACGGGAGTTCATCGAACAGTCAATCAAAGAGGGGAGACGCTAAAAACATGGAGAGATATTACACCGTATCTACAATCGCTCAACGGCTATCCGTTCATAATAGAAGCCGCATGGTCACAGAGGACACCGTTTATAGGTGGATTCGACAAGGAAGGCTACAGGTCGAACGTATTACGGGCAATAACAGGGGCTACGGTAAATACCCTTACTGGGCGGAAGCCGAACACTTAAAGTCCGTACTCAATGAGATGGGTTATGACGCTGACAGGCTCTTTCCCGACAACGTGTAACCGCTCGAAGGTAATGGACACAAAAAGCCCCTGCTGAGTCATGGCAGGGGCAATAAGAAAGGAACGTGTACTTTTATTATAAGCAAGACACTCTCGCAACTAAACGACAGCATGGAACGATTACTAGGACGAGAGGGTTATTTTTTTACCTTCTGATGTCTCTAACTTATACCAACTCCAAGGGGGAACAGAAATGAAAGAAATTATGAACCGTAAAGAAGCGGCTAGAGCCGCAAGAGTCAGTCCTAGAACGATTCTAAGGGCAATACAAGCCCGTCAGCTTGACGCTGTAAAGATTGGTGAGGGTAAAACCTGTTCGTACATGATAAGCCGTATTGCCCTTGCTGAGTACATCAATAAGAGGGGGCGGAGATAATGGTAGTGGTAGTTGACCATATTGTATTTGAACACAAGTTCACACAGGTTCCCAACAGACTATTGACCTGTAACCGTTTGAGCAAGTATCAAATACTACTTGCCGTGATGCTGAACCTTAAGAGCATGAAAATGAAACGAAATGCTCCGAATCCTAGTGTACTAACCATTTCCAAAAAGGAACTGCGTTGTGTCCTTGACTTCTGCACAGAAGATAATATTGATAAGCAACTCCGTGGACTTCGAGATTACGGAATAGTACGCGAGTTTTCAAAGCAAGGCGGTATAGAAGGAACTTATACTGTTTCCTTGGCTGAAAATCTTGAACAGAATCCCTATGTACTCTTGGATATGGTGGAAAAGCAAATCATGAAAGGTTGCCGCATTAATTCGGGCATTGCGTCCAAAGATTACTTGGGAAACTTGCAAAAGTTTGTAAAAACTACCGCCGAATCCGTTGAAGCAGAGTATATTACAAAATTGTCTGTAGGGATTGGGGCAATGGATGAGTACAAGGAATACCTGAAACGGGCTATTGTGGAATCAGGATTGGGGACATTTGATGAGGAACAGCAAAAAGCTTCAATCATAAGTGATAATACTAGTGACCAATCTCTAGCTGAGACCGTTTATGAAATCTTCACTAACAAGTATGTAGCCATTACTGGACGTGAACATTCTGTCATCAAACCAACCGCATTAACTCAAATATCAAAAGTCATAAACTACTGTGGCGGCGATAAAGATATGGTTCTCTGGTTCGTGGATAAGTTCTTTGAATCCTATCATGTTAAAGACCCAACGACTGCGTTGTTTGCTAACGATGGAATCCTTTCTGAATTACGTGCTTGCTTGGAAACAGGTAAGGCACCAACAGTTTATGGAGTAGGACAACGAACAAAATCCGCTTCTGTCGTGAAAGCAGAGCAGGCGAGGGTCGCTCAACAGGAAAATGAAGGAATCCCCTTCGAGGAAATGATAATGCGTATGGGAGGAAAAGCGATATGAACAATACCAAACAAACCTTAGTACCGGAGACAGCCCCTTATAAAACATGCGGAACTTGCGTAGTAGAACAATGGTGTAAGCGGCGTGACGGCAGTATGGCTCTACCGAAGGACTATCAGTATAACTGTGAGTGTAACGGATATGTCATGCTCGAACAGGCTATCAAGCTATCAAAGATTCCACTAGAGTACCAGAGAGCGAATCTACGTTCATTCAAAGTAGATGTTGACAATGAAGCCCATTACCCTCGAATCAGGTATATACTCAGTGACCCTGTCGAATTTGTCAAAAGCGGTATGAATGTCACCCTGTTTCACAACAACAAAGGAACTGGCAAGACATTCACGGCTTGTGCAATTGCGAACGAGTACATCTACAAAACATGCTTGAACCCTGCCCTGTTTGACTTTGAAAACCCAATTGCTCTTTATGTGAAGTTCGGTGATTGGAGTAACGAGATTCGCCATGCCCACCAAGTCGGAGACTCCGTCTTGTTTGAGCAGATGTATAACAACATCAAGCAAATGAAAAATGTACCGCTATTAATAATGGACGATATTGGTTCCGGTCGGATTACAGACGTTATCCGCGACCTGACATACGATGTCATTGATAAACGAAAAGAGGAGTTGCGTTCAACCATCTTCACCAGTAACTATGTTGATTCTATCTTGAAGCAGGATAGTCACTTAGGCGAGGTTATAGTGTCAAGATTGATGTACAATGCCGTTCATATTGGCTTAGGTGGTCGTGATAGAAGGACTGCCTAAAACAACAGAGCAGAATATTATCTGCGATTTCGTAAGACATTCAGAAGATATTCTGCTTTTGAACAGAATCAATTCCGTGACTGTCAGAAAAAAATCTGCGAACTGATGGAGTATCGCAGAAAAATGTCTGTGAGAAAATGCCGTAAAACCTTATGTGTCAAGGCTTTGCGGCTTTCCTAATAAGTATTACATATAAGAAGTAGTAAAGAAGTATCTAAGTAGTAGTACCTACCCCGGCGATGATTTTAAGCTTTTGATTTATGTTACCATTTTCATAACTCGTTTTCATGTTGTTCTTCTCTGCTTGCTGATTGAATCAAATGCGGCACAGCCGCCTTTATCAAGACTTTCATTGACCCGAAACGTTTATCAGTAAAAGGACAGATGAAGTTGGATTCCACTTCCAATTGTGCTGATTCCGTCCATATCGGGAACAGTACCCGTAGGAATACCGCTCTCGCCCCTCCTTTCCTTTACCTCCGGGGCGGCTGAATTGTGAAGGTTTGCAAAGATTCAAATATTCCTCCGCTTCCTTCCTACTTAGCCCCCGAAAATCCCCATGATTGAGGTTACTTGATTCAATGATAATATCAGCGAGTGTGGTACGTAAACGATTGTTTATGGAACAGTCCACATCGTGTCTGTTTTCATGGCGAATATATAGGAATTTAAGTTACGAAACTCGTTTCAAAATCATATTTACGAAATGGTACGTTTATGATACATTCTCATTAAAGATACATAAACGAGAGGAACAAGAGAAACTATGAAAATAGCTTATGCAAGGGTATCTACCGCTGACCAGTCACTCGATTCGCAAATGGACGCATTGGCAAAGTTCGGTTATGACCGAATATTCACAGAGAAAGCAAGCGGCGGAAAAGATAACCGACCCGAACTTGAAAAGGCTTTAGACATGCTTCGTGAAGGTGACACTTTCATTGTTTACAAACTTGACCGCTTAGCACGTTCGACACTAAAACTAATAGCAACCCTAGACCTACTGAAGAAGAAGGGTGTTGAGTTCGTAAGTATATCCGATAACATAGATACTTCTACGGCGGCAGGAAAAGCAATGTTCGGCATGATGGCTGTCTTTGCAGAGTTCGAGAAATCAATCATCCATGAACGTACAGTAGCAGGACTAGAAGCCGCTAGAGCACGTGGACGTAAGGGCGGTCGCCCTATGACGGATAAGAAGAAGCTAGACAAAGCAATCAAGCTACACGCGAGCGGAGAATTTACGGTAACACAAATTGAGGAAATGACAGGTGTAAGTAAGGGGTCACTTTATCGCGAACTCAATCGGAGAAAGCAAGAAGTAACACAAGTGACTGAAACAGTCTGAGAGCCGTTGAGCGGCTTTATACGGTCAAAGCTATGCAGAGCCACCCGGAAGTAAGAAGGTGGCTCTGTTCAGCTTGTAGGGTGGATTATAGACCCCACCCAGTGCCTAGTGATTCGCTTCTGGCTGACTTGTCTGAGTTTACCCTCGTCTGCTCCGTACAAATTTTTTTTGAATCGACGTTGTACGTACAGGGGCTTATTAAGGCGACTTACTTAATTGCATACTTATTTTCAAAGTGTTATATTGATTTATTTACGGAGTTTAAAAAAAGTTTGTTTGTTCGGATTCTAGTTGATGTTTACAAGTGATAGAATAGATTTTGTGAGTGCGGTGCGGAATGAATATAAAGGTGGTAATAAATAATGGCTGTCCCGAAACAACAATTACTTATACAGCAGATTGAAAAACCGATAGCCAAACCAATATTAAAATGGGCAGGCGGAAAGCAACAACTTTGGAATGAAATTGCACGGCATGTTCCGAATAAATTCAACAAATACATTGAACCTTTTTTCGGTGGGGGCGCGATGTTCTTTGGCTTGCAACCGGATAGTGCTGTTATATCAGATACTAACCCCGATTTAGTAAACTTGTATAAAACTGTTCGGGATAATGTTAATGAACTAATCGAATGTCTTGGAGGTTTTGTAAATGAAGAGGAATTTTTCTACTCCATTCGAAGCCAAGACCCGACGCATTTAAGCCATATTGAACGTGCGGCAAGAACCCTATTCTTAAATAAAACTTGCTTTAACGGGCTATACCGTGTAAATAAAAAAGGTCAGTTCAATGTTCCATTTGGCAAATACAAGAACCCTAATTTCTGTGATGTTGAGGGGCTTAAAGCGGCAAGTTCTGCGTTATTTGATACCACAATCGTTGAAGGCGATTATTTGGAAGTTCTGAACAACTACGCCGAACCGGACGATTTCATTTATTTAGACCCTCCTTACCTTCCGATTTCTACTTATTCGGATTTCAAACGTTATACGAAGGAGTTCTTTTACGAAGAAGACCACGTTGCATTAGCAAATGAAGTACATCGACTTTACGAATTGGGTTGTACGGTTGTTCTAACTAACTCGAATCATCCATTAGTTTACGAGTTATACCGTGATTACAAAATTGAAGTTCACAAGACGAAGCGTTATATCAATTCGGATGCAAGTAAACGTGACGGACAAGACGTATTGGTAGTGGCACAACCACGTAGAAGGAGTTTCAAGGTTGTGAAACCGGAAATTCCAAATACGCAGTTAGACCGATTCCCCGGCACAAGATATATGGGCAGTAAGAACAATTTACTTGATAGTATTTGGGATATTGCTTCTCAGTTCCGATTCGATTCGGTGTTGGACGCATTTAGTGGTAGTGGCGTAGTAAGCTACATGTTTAAGACGAAAGGTAAAACCGTTTATTCGAATGACTTTATGACGTTTTCTGCTAACGTAACAAAAGCGATAGTTGAAAACAATTCCGTTACCCTAGACGAAAAAGACGTCAATTTCTTGCTAAAAGAAGGCGACGGTAATGGATTTGTTTATGAAACTTTCAAGGGTCTTTATTTTTCTGACGAAGAAAACATTTTCATAGACGATTTGAGAGCACGAATTGATAAGTTGCAAGACCCTTATAAAAGAGCGTTGGCAATTGCGGCTTTAACTCGTGCTTGCTTGAAACGAAGACCTAGGGGAATTTTTACTTACGTCGGGTATCGGTATGATGATGGGCGTAAGGATTTACAAAAAAGTTTGAAAGAACATTTTCTTGAATCCGTTGAAGCCTACAATAATGCAGTATTTGATAACGGCAAACAAAACATCTCCACCAATAGGGATACTATGGAACTTAGACGACACGCTGATTTAGTTTATATCGACCCACCGTATTACAGCCCATTGAGTGATAACGAGTATACGAGACGCTATCATTTTGTTGAAGGGCTATCGAAACGGTGGGAAGGTTTGGAAATCCAACAGGATACAAAAACCAAAAAATTCAAGAAGTATCCTACGCCTTTTGGAACAAAGGTCGGTGCTTACGATGCATTTGACAAGTTATTTGCCAAACACAAGGATAGCATCATAATGGTTTCCTATTCTTCAAATGCGTTCCCTTCAATGGAAGAAATGATTGAACTTCTTTGTAAATATAAAGATAAAGTTGAAGTCAACCAGATTGACCATAGATATTCGTTTGGAAATCAAGGTCATAAAGTTGACGACAACAACAATGAAGTACAAGAGTACATTTTTGTCGGATACTAAACAATTGTCGAGGTGTGCCGTATGAGTTCTCCGTGGCATTTTGGTAATACAACTGTAAGAAATCCTTTACGAATACGTGAAGGTTTGATTGTACTTAAGAATACGTTAAACGGTAATATCATCGGTAAATCGCAAGAGCGTTTATTTGCTGATGAACTTGATAGAGCAGGCGTTATTGAAATTGCAAACAAGCAGAGAGATTACAGCGATATGGGACGTAAATGGCGTTCCTGCTTATCTCAACTTGGATTTATCACGCATAAATTCAAAAGAGATTTAAGACCGGACGAAAAAGACCCTGCAATTTTAGAAGTTGTGGCTGAAAATCCAGAGTACGGGTTGACTGGTCGCGCTTATGAGATTACGCCAAGTGGTCAAAGAATGATAAACGCCGAAACAGTTCAGGAACAACAAGAATGTATGCTTAGATCATTACTTGCATATGAGATTCCTTCTGTGATTGAACCGACTAACGGCGAAGAAAGTTTTAACCCATTTATTTTTATCTTACAAGTGCTTCAAAGGTTGGGTTCACTTGAAAACTCGGAAGGCTTAAGCAAAGTTGAAATGGGGATAGTGCAAATTTATCGAGACCACAAGTCTGTTGATGAAGTTGTTGAAAAAATCCTTGAATTTAGAGCCGAAAGAAATGCGGTCACAGGTAGAGTTGCAAAACGTAGAGTGGATAACGCCTTGTTAGAACGTATTGCCGCTAGTGTCGGTTTACAAAGGGATTCGCTAAAAGATTACGCTGACGTGAATTTCAGATACCCACGATTAACGGGACTTGTTTCATTAAAGGGAAAACGGCTTATTCTTAGTGATAAAAAGTTGCCAATAATCAACGCAATCATTTCAATTGACCGTCGGATTATCGGTAAAGAAAACGGCAAAGAATATCTTACTCGTCTTTGGAACGGTTCTCAACTTCCAACTGATAATGAAATTACGGCTAGAGAAGAAATCGTTAGATTCCGTCAACTTCTCATTGACTCCGGTATGAATGAAGCATTAGTACCGACTATACCAGAGACGCAAGAAGTTGCTGATTTGAATCAAGTACGACTTAGACTTGAGGTATTATACCAACAAGTCCTAGAAAAGAATTATGCGTCCCAGCAAGATGAAGAGGAACAAGTAAAGGAAATTATTGCTTATCTCAAAAAGATTGATAAGCAACCGATTGATGAAGAAACGTATGATATTGATATTGAGGACGAACCTGCATACTTGGAATGGGCGGTATGGAGAGCGTTTCTAGCTATTAATCAACTTGTAAACAAACCGCATGAAGCAAGGAGATTTAAGGTTGACCAAGACTTTTTCCCGTTAGGTTGTGCCCCCGGTGGCGGTCCCGATTTGATATTCGAATTTGAGGACTATGTTCTGGTAGTGGAGGTAACTCTAACAACTTCATCACGCCAAGAAGCCGCAGAAGGCGAACCAGTCCGTAGGCACGTTGCAAAAGAAAAAGCAAAGGTCGCCGCGGCGAGTGGAAAACCCGTTTACGGATTGTTCTTAGCACGTTCCATTGATAATAATACAGCAGAAACATTCCGTGTAGGCGTTTGGTACACGGGTGACGAACCGGATTTCATTAACATCGTACCGATTACACTAAAGCAATTCATCTTAATGATGGAAAAATATGTGACGAATCGTTATGACAACAAAGAGTTCAGAAGGGTACTGGACACATGTTTAATTCCTAGAAATGCACATGCTCCTGCTTGGAAGAGAGAAATTCAAAAAGTAGTCGATAGTTTCTTAGGGTAGGCTGATGGCAAGAACCTATGATTGTCGTAACTTGATTCAGTAAACTTACAGAATTGCAAAGAATAAAAACAGAGCCACTCAAACAAGGGCGGCTCTTAATTTGTACGGCTTCTAAGAGCAAACACACATTACTCGGACACGTTACAAAATTGTTTGTTTTCACTGTCTACTCGACACATGTGGAGTCGGTTTGCTTGTTGGAGAGAAAATAAGGATAAAGAAAACGGCTAAATCCCCTGTATAGCAAGGGGTTTAGCCATTTTCAATCCTTCAATCTGATAAATGATTAAGCGTAAGGAGAGTGTGACCCATTTACATTACGCTAATCCGATTCATTGCCTTGGTATGCTTTAGATTTACATCATAATCATGTAATCCTTTTTTATGTCTAGCTAGCCTTTGAAAGTGGGAGAGGTACTGTTTTTCCAATGGGTACTTCTCTTTTTCTAGTGGCTAATACTAGCTGATGGATGTAATGTTGTTCCTCCGATTGACACTTTTATTTCATTAGTTAATGGAACATTGTATTCATCAATAATCGTTCTCCACCATTCCCATGCTAGACCTGTGCATTCTTTGGCAAAAATTCTTATGTTTTTAGAATTAGGTGGAAGTGGTATTACGGTAGAGAAATGAGCTGTTTTGCTTTTGTAGTTTCCATCCCAGGTTTTGTGGGTAAGTACCTCATTTCCATCTTCATCATATGAGAATTCATCCCAGGATACTTCAAATTGAGCAACGTATGCACCATAATGATCAAGAATGATCTTACCTTTAGAATATTCTGTGGAGGTAGTCTCAATATAGTCTGTATTATTATGAATAGCAGCAATTGAATTATCTTTTAAGAAAACACTGGTATATGAAATAGGGTATGCTGGATTTCTTAGACTAAATTCTGCATTGTCTTTAATAATATTTCGTATTTCATCAAAGTCTTTTGTGACAACCTTGTTATGCTCTTTTGAATCTCCCCCTAATACTACAGCAGTAAAGGAGCTATCTTCAAAAATGTCTTTGTACTGTCCGCTAGCTTCTACATTGTTATTCTTGAGTAAGGCTTTAAATGCAGCTTGTACATCTTTGCTCTTAGAAGTTGTTTCTAATTTCACATAAATGGTTCGGCCATAAGCTACATTTGACACCATAACAGGTGGAGCTTCATCACTTACCCCTTTACGGGTCAGTTCTTTAAAAGTAACACTATCATCAAAGAGGTCTGATGGATTGTTTGGCAATTCTGCATTTACTGTATAAAAAATTTGCTTATACGCAGCAACCATCACTTTCTTTTCTCCGCTAGCAATAGCATTAAAGTCAATTCCCAATGAATTGTTAAGAATTTTAGAGTTAACATTAAGAGCACTTGCTATTTGATTTTTGCTATAAACCATGGATTCTGCATACTGTAGTCTTGCAGGTAAAGTATTTGATGTTGAATGCTTTTCACTCCAAGTAGATACTAATTCATCGATTGCTCCAGATACATTACCATATGTTGGGTTGTCAACAGTTATTGTATTTCCTCTTTTCATCCCAGGCAAATCTATACTAATATTCAAGGGCTTTCTCTTAGCCGTTAATAAAGTAGGTTGATTTGCTACAAAAGCGTCGTTTGCAAGTTGTATTGCGCCTGGATAGGTACGATTCGCCACAGAATCAATAATAGAAATATCCACTGGTGAAGTTGTAAGTGATTTTTTCTCACGTTTAACCACTATAAATTTACCATTTGATTTAACACCTTCTGTTGGAACATAACTTTCTATTTGATCACCATTTGCTGCTAAAATATCGTGAACATCATAGTTTAAGTTAGCTATTCCAGTATCAATGTCATTAGGCTGGTTTGTTTCACTTTCTACATTAGTATTAGGTTTTTCGGCAAAGGAAATAAAAGGATAATTAATAATGCATAAACTAGTGCTTAAGCAAATGAGTAATTTTGTTACTTTTAAATGGTTTAGAATTCTCAAGAAACATCAACTCCTTTTGGTAAATCATACCTTCTATTATTAACATTTTGTATAGTTCCATAGAATCAACTTGTTAGTAATATAATGTTAAAACATATAAATAGAGTGTCAAAATGGAGATTAAAAGTCAAAAGAACCATAATCATGCATGGCGTAAATAGTGCATAAGTTTGAGTGTTCTGGGATAATCAGTGAGGGAATTAACTAGTGGGTAAGTGTGTCTTGATTGTCAATTTTGATTACTCAGGGCATAGGGAGAGTGTGGATTTGCTAGAGGGAAATTAAAACGTAAAAACCCCTTGAAAATCCAGATCAGACTGTTGAGAAACCCTCTCTACGAATTTCGCGGATTGGTTAGAAAAAATTTGGCCTTCCCGAATCGTTTCTAAGGCGTTTTTCGATGATGGGGAGACATATTTGTTCCCCCTAAAAATATAGATGAAAAGCCCCCTTTTTTGCGAAAGGGGACTTTCTCAACAAGCTGCCCTTAATTATCAAGTTTTTTTGTATGAGTTGTATTTTAACCTTACATTATTAACCTTTTTTAACATGTGATTACATATTTTATTCGTATTTAGATTAAGATGGAAAGCTAGTGATGTTTGGGATGAAGGAGCAAACGAAATAGCGTAGATAAGCTTATATCTTGGGGCAATAATAGTAATAGTCGCATTATTTGCAGATAAGTTCAAATGGAAATGAGGTCTTTTCTGGTGAATTTCTTCATTAAATTTTGGCACTGAAAATACAATGGCAAGTTAGTAAAGCAATCGAGATATGAAGAAAGCGGAATACTTTGGAAAGCTTGCCGATCGGGTAAAGATTACTCCTCTTTATCCTTTTTTTTGTATATCTTATCCAAAAGGATAGAAACAACCAAGGCTACAACAAAGCTAGTTATGCAACGAACAAACTCTCTGATAAACCAATTATCAGCTATATTCATCTCCTTGGTAATTTGCATCGTGGCATATACAGAAAAAATAACTAGAATGAGCTTTAAAGTCTCTGTGTTCATTTTATCTCCTTTCTGCTTACGAAATTATAGCGTACACGATACCTTCCACGATATATTTGCAAGTTTTTGCAACCCAACCCCAAACATATGGCTCCAAGGTATTGGTTACAGTATTACGTATTTCTTCTAATGGTCCCAATAAAATTATGCCAACAATGAAACCGAATAACATTCTTTGTTATTTATGACGTGGGCGTTCCAGTTGATTTAGTGGCTAGGGAACGTCCCTTTAAGCTATATAAAAGACCAAATTATGTCCTTATTTATTCCTTTCATGCATTATTTTACCAAACGTATTCACTTCAATTGCTAAATAGAAAAAATAGAAACTTTAAACAAAAATCGACAAAATATCACTTAATTTTACATAAAAACGCTATAATAGTGGCTTTAATTAATGTTCAGGGTCATTTTATGTTTTTAATTTGCAAAAATGAAAATCCATATTTTGTAGAAATAAGATGGATAGAATGCAAGGAAAAACTGACTATTAAATATTAAAGATGATGCTGAAACAAACTTTTAGTATTTCATGCAGAAATTATTACCCCCTAAAATAAAAAAGAGGATGAGGATGCTATTATCAAGTATTTATCTAAGCATTTAAGCAAGCATAGAAATGATAGATTACCCATAACCCCGGCCGCCCCTATGCAATGTGCTGGGGATTTAACGTTAGACTTGATCCAATATTTTCGCTCATCTATAATCGAGTTGTAACATATTCTATTTATAGTAAAATCTTCTATTTTTACATTTTTGGGGAGGTGTAGTAAGTGGCACGCGTATTGTATGTAACGATTCCAGCAGAAGGTCACGTGAATCCTACATTAGGATTAGTTAAGCAGCTCGTCGACAATGGAGAAGAAGTCGTCTATATGTGTTCAGAAGAATATCGGACTAGGCTTGCCCAGACTGGGGCCCAATTTTTGGCCTATCAATTGGACGAACAAATATTTAGAGATCTTGGATTTAATCCAACAGAATTTAGACATCCGCTTCAATTTACTGATTTTATGCTGCGAGGCATTATTGAACCGCGTATTCCCGAAATCTTAAGACAGGTAGAGAACGATTCCTTTGACTACTTAATTTTTGACTCTTTATTTGGCTGGGGTGGAAAAATTTTAGGGGAAAAGTTAGGTATACCGACTATTTGCTCCGTTACAAACTTCGCTTTTGCCGGGCCTCTAAACAAAATTATAGAAGAGATTGATGTAGGAGATTTAGACGTCGAAGCTCTTTATGAAAGAGTAACGAATACAGCGCAAAGCATCGCTAGTGCATGCAACGTAGCTGTTCCTGCCATTGAAGATATTACCCGCCAATATGGTCAAATTAAGATTGTATTTACAAGCCGTGATTTCCAACCAGATGCTGATAAGCTTGATGATAGCTATATATTTACTGGCCCTTCCATTACACCGCGTCTTGATGCTCCTTCATTTCCGCTTGAACAGCTTCGAGCTCAATATGACAAAGTTGTCTACATTTCAATGGGCAGTATCTTGAACAAAGATATAGAATTTTATAAATTTTGCTTTGAAGCCCTTCACGATATCCCGGCTCAATTTGTGTTATCTAGCGGTCAAGGTACGGATATGAGTCCGCTAGAGGACAGGATTCCACATAATTTTATCATTGAGCCGTATGTTCCCCAGTTGGAGGTGCTCCAGCAAGCCGATGCTTTTATTACACATGCCGGCATGAATAGTGCAAGTGAGGCTCTCTATTATAATGTACCGCTTGTGATGATTCCGTTAAGCTCAGATCAACCACTTGTTGCCAAGCAGGTAGAGGAGTTCGGGGCTGGAATTACTTTGGATAAGAGCCAGCTTACCCCTGAAACTTTGAAGTCCGCATTGTTGCAAGTGTTAAACGAATCTGCTTTTAAAAAGAATGCTGAGCGGTTAGGTGATTCCTTGCGTAATGCTGGCGGGTATAAAGAAGCCGCAAGTCGTATTATGGCTTTGTTTTCTAAAGTATAAAATGTAGCATCACGCCAGTTTTAATGAACGCAACCTGATTACTTATGGAAAATGGCGTACGAATCTGGCGAATATCTAACATCCAAAAGGCTCTCCCTATTGATGGGGGGCCTTTTAGCATGTAGACAAAGTAACATAAGGATTGAAGGTCTGCGTGCTAACACTAGGGTTACAAGTTTTTTTAATTTTAGGGATTTAGTAGAGAAGATGATTTGTCCAAAAATTATTCATTGCCGAGCTAATATTTCCGTTCCCAAGACGGTGGGGACATTTGGCAGTATTCTAGTATTCCGCTTGTTAGGAAGTGAAGCATACGAAATATATTGTTGGGCTTGCTGATCGGGTAAGGTTGTTAGTTGGGCAGGAGCCGCAAAACTAGTAATTTAATTTGTAAATAAAAGTGAAGCTCAAATGCGATAAACAAGACAAACGCCAGAATACCAGAAGTTCTGACGTTTGTTTAGATACTTATTATCTTGTACTGATCTGTAAATCGTATTTTTAACTTCTACGATTTTTTTTTAATTCTCTAAACCCACGATATGCATTCATTAAAGCGGATATCCCTAATAAAATTAATACCATTGAATTTACTTCAACATTAAAATACAGGTAACCTAATAAACTAAACAAGACGACAGCTGTAAAAAAAGATAGACCTATCGTTTACTTTCTCCTTTCAGCTATCTTTTACATAATAACCACATTTTGCCCACCCGGTACGAGTTTGGCGATTGCTGACGCCAATACCCAATCGGTGGAATGGGGTGTTCCCGTAAGTTTATCGATAAAGGGAAAACTCCTTTGTATTGTTAAAGGCAACCGATTAATTGAACTTCCTCCTTTCTTCCTCCTGTGTATTAATTTACCATGGTATTTTCATAATTGATGCAAAATAAAAAATCGAAACATTCCTCGGTTTTCGACAAATAATTACATAGCCTCCAAACAAAAAAATGCTAAGATAATAGCGTTTTTAAAGAAAATGAGCTTGTAAATTCCTTATAATATCAGCCCAAATTTTTTCATACTATTTTCTACACGAACTTCTAGTTACCCTGAGGATTATTTTTTACGAGTAAGACCTACCAAAGGTATACTAGTCCAAAAATAATAATAAATCTTTTGGTATGGAGACTTAGTGAATGGGAAGTTTTACTATATAATATATAAAGATTTAGTAATAGGAGGAACTAAGGGTGAGTATTTGGTTATTCAGAGCAGGATCAAATGGAGAATATGAAAGTAAGTTTTTGAATGACAAGAGAATATATCTAACTTGGGATGACTTGGATATAAATTTGAAAAAATTCAACAAAAAAGAAGATCTCTACATGTTTCTTATAGACAAGTATGAACTAGAAAAAGAAAAAACAGCGATAAATTGGGCCTCTCAAATCTATCCGATAGCTCATAGAATGGAAATAGGGGATTGGGTTGTACTTCCAAGTAAGATAAATAGAACAATACATTTTGGTAAGATTGTAGGAGATTATAATTATGATAAAAGCTTAGGAAGTCCATATTACCATTATAGAGAGGTAGAGTGGTTTGCAATCGATATTCCAAGAGATAAATTTGAACAAGATATCTTATATTCAATGGGTGCTTTTATGACTGTATGTAGGATACATAAAAATAATGCAGAAGAAAGAATTAAGATAATGTATGAGAATAATTGGAATATAAGAGATAAATCTATACCTCAAAAAATTGATGAATCAGATGATGAGATACGATTTGATTTAGATGAGTACATATTTGATAGGATATCTGATTATATAATCAAGAAATTTAAAGGGCATAAAATGGAAATTTTGGTTGAAGAAATATTAAAAGCCAAGGGATTCACAACCTATCGAAGTCCGGAAGGTGCAGATAATGGGGTAGATATCTTAGCAGCTTCTGATATTTTAGGCTTTGGTTCAACCAAAATTTGTGTTCAAGTAAAAACCGCTGATTCACCTATTGATAGACCTACGATGGATCAATTAATAGGAACAATGAGTAACTTTAATGCCGACTATGGATTGTTGGTCTCTTGGACTGGATTCAAAACCTCTGTGATAAAAGAAATTCCAAAACAGTTTTTTAAGGTAAGACTATGGGATTCAAAGAAAATTATAGAGCAACTCTTTGAAAATTACGATAAATTGAGTGATGAAATTAAAACTGAAATACCTTTAAAAAGGGTATGGATGTTAAATATAGAGGAATAAAAACCCTGCAAACGAAATGTGATTGAAAACCACAGCATCATCTCGAAAGTAGTAAATGGATTTTTTCATAATGGTCCAACAAAGTGGTGATAACAAACAAATTTTATTTGGATTGGCATAAACCTATTTTTCGAAGGGAAGCTGACAGAAGCCGTAGCATAAGTAATTTAGTTATTAGATAAAAGTACTAAATAATGACTATTAGTAGCACTAAACGCCCGAATTTGATGATTCGGGTGTTTATTTTTATAATGCTTATTTTCGGGCTCAGCTTTTTTCTTTAATCCTCTAAGTCGAACTAGTTAACCTTACTCCCTTAAAATGGCCACGGGTAAAGCAAGATATTGAACTGATGATGCACCTTAACAAAAGACATACTACCATGGAAAGATTGTCTCAGGTTTGCAAACATCTAGGAATGACCTATTATAGAATGAGCAGAAAGAGAGGGGATACGTATCCGCAGACAATTTACTCTGTTAATTCTGATTACATTACACAAAATAACAACATAGAGAGGAAGTTTGTTTTGGTCTTTAGCTCAGTCATCTTTTTGTTTTGCTTTTTACCGCTTGTTCTTATGCTATATTTCTCTGTTCCGTTCAAATTAAAAAACACTATTCTTCTAATATTCAGTTTAGTCTTCTATGCCTGGGGCGAACCGAGGTATGTGGTTCTCATGATATTATCCATTCTCATTAACTATGGGTATGGGATTTGGATTGATAAATCAGAAAATCACGAGAAAAAGAGAGTTTGGATTTTAACATTTGCAATCGTTGTTAATATCGGACTGCTCGGCTATTTTAAATATGCCAACTTCTTTGTTGATGTAATCAATGCCGCACTTCAAACCAATCTTCATTTGGATCCTGTACCTTTGCCTATAGGGATTTCTTTTTATACGTTCCATGCTCTCAGTTATTTGATTGATATATACAGAAAAAAAGAAAGAGCGCAACGAAATCTCTTCAGCTTGGCGCTGTACATTACATTTTTCCCGCAGCTTGTAGCAGGTCCCATTATTCGCTATAATGCCGTCGCTGAACAACTTAGCAAACGCGTTTTTTCTTCCATACAATTCGCCGAAGGAATTAAGCGTTTCATTCTAGGATTGTCTAAAAAAGTACTCTTAGCCAACCCTCTTGGGTCCGTAGCAGACACCGTGTTCGTCAATTCTGCAATGGACCTTTCAACTGGAAGCGCTTGGATTGGTATTATCGCTTATACTTTACAAATCTATTTTGATTTCTCAGGCTACAGCGATATGGCTATCGGTTTAGGTAAAATGTTTGGATTCGAGTTCGCAGAGAACTTTCATTATCCGTACATTTCAAAGAGCATTTCTGAGTTCTGGAGACGCTGGCATATCTCTCTTGGCAGTTGGTTCAGAGATTATGTTTATATCCCGCTTGGCGGAAACAAAGTTGCTCCTTGGAAAATATATCGCAATTTATTTATAGTGTGGGCATTAACCGGTTTTTGGCACGGAGCCAGTTGGACTTTTATTGCATGGGGTGCATACTACGGAATCCTAATTGCTTTAGAAAAAGCAGGTCTTGAAAAGATGCTTTCCAGAATTTATCCGTTAAACCATGCTGTTGTGCTGCTGTTTGTCATGATTGGATGGGTGTTCTTCCGCGCTGACAACTTTGGATATGCAACAGAATTCATTGCTTCCATGTTCTATACCCGCGGCAACGAAATATTCGATTCTCTGGCACTTTCGTTGTTATCTTCCAATTGGTTCTACTTTGTCATTGCGATGATTGTTGCCACGCCGATATATCCGAAACTGCAAAAATTGCAATTGAGTAAGCCGATGACAAAAGTACAAACCGTTTTTGGAATGCTGTTTAACTTCTTCCTTTTTACAGAAGTGATTTTGTATCTTATTAATTCTACGTATAACCCTTTCTTATATTTTAGATTTTAATTTTTCAAAAGGAGTATCGAAGTGAATAAACATATTTCAATAGTTTATATGGTCATATTTTTAGCTATTATTTATGGTTTCGCAATTGTTACCTTCATTTCTCCGGATAAAGAGATTTCCGACATTGAAAATCGGACATTAAGCAAATTTCCGGAGATCAGCTTAGCAGCCGTTACAACTGGCAGTTTTTTCGAAAAAATAAATCAGTATTGGAATGACCAAATTGTTTTTCGCAATGAAATGATTAGAATCTACCAAAATCAGCAAAATTCAGAGATTTTTAATTCCATGCTGTTCGAAAACTTGTTTGAGGCCAACAAGCCGCGGAACCCCGAAGACGGAACAAAAATAAGAAATTCACGCATCGTGTCCAAGCTTGTAGTGACGAACAATAAATGGATTTTGCCAATTCCTAACAAAGTCGTTCATAAGAGTGAAATCGACGCCTCGACGGCAAGATTGAACGATGCTGTTACATTCGCCAAAAAACAAAAAACAGATACATACTTCGTCTTTAACCCGTCAAGGACCAAAGCGTTGATGCATTTATATCCAAAATATTTCCAAACTGATGCTTATGTTAAATCGAAAGAGTATTTCTTGTCTAAACTCGATAAAGATGTAAACGTAATTAATTTGGGAGAAAAGTTCGATACCTTTACCAAGGCACACTTGGAGGAGCTTTACTTCGAAACCGACCATCATTGGAATATCAAAGGCGCTTTCATAGCTTATCAGGAAATGATTACGCAGCTTTCCAAAAAGTCTCCCAAATTCGAAGACAAGCCACTGTCCTTGAAAGAGATCAATGTTTCTACATTAACAACCGGTAACTTCAAAGGCAGTTACAATACTCAAATCAATTATGCTGTAAATCCGAAAAATGCAGATAGAACGCCGATTTATGAACCAAAAACGCCGTTTACATTTAAGAATTTTGAGGCTATTAGCACGGACGGCAAAGAAGTGATCACGAACTTTACTGATTTTTATCGTTTCAAAAATGGGGAAAGCGATTATTCATATAAGATCCTATATGGCGGAGACAAACGAAAAATCGCTTATGAAAATCCAAAAGCCAATAATCAATTAAAGGTCCTGCTGATAAAAGATTCTTACATGAATCCAATTACACCGTATCTGGCACAGCATTTTAACAAACTAACCGTTTTAGACAATCGCTATTATTCTGATTTCAGCTTGAAAAAGATTTTGGCTAATGAGAAATACGATATCCTTATCATCGCTTGCCATGATGACAATCTATTCAGTGACAATTATGAATTTGAAAAAGGGCAGGGGAGTAGATAACGGTCATGCTGTTGGGTGGCGGGGATATTAATATTTCCTCATTACTGATCAAGGGATAAAACTCCTTTCTAATATAGAGCAGAATACAAATCAAAGCCTCCTACAAATTCGTCAATTTTTATTAGATATGATTAAACTATTTAATTGAAGGATTTTTGTTTATGTTGTCCCTTCAATGCCAGTAACAACTAATATTGAAGGGACTCCCAATAATATCATTATTAGTAAATTATACGAATTTATCTTAGGTAGCCTCTTGTAATTCTCCTGTTTTACTAAATGTATTACGATTAAAGAAACCAACAATCACAGCTACCGTTGTCAGAATTGCAGCTAACAGATACAAATTGGCTATACCGAATCGATCAGCAAACCAGCCCAACATTAATAAAGAAACACCAAATGTAAGATTGACCATAACATCCAACGCAGCTAATACTTTGGGCAACTGGAGAGCATTTATACTCTGCTGAAAAAGAGTCCTTCTTATGACAGCAGCTATTTCTATTGGTGGTCCAGTTAATGTCATGAGTACGAGGGCAAGTAGAGGGTGTGTATTACATGCAAAAAACACAGCTAATAGGATATATACGGTAAATCCAAGTAGCATGAAGAGAAAACTGCGCTTTTGTAGCCGTTTTACCAAAGCCACTACTAAAATACCACCTACAATTGACCCGGCAAAAAAGGAACCGTTCATGATGCCTAACCAGCTTTCATCACGATTCAGGACTTGCTTAACAAAAGCCAATACAAACACGCCAATCCAGGCTGTTCCCCCAATGGTGTCCAATGTATCAATGATGGTAAGTATACGAATACGTCGGTTATGCCCAATGATTTTCCAACCTTCTGAAAAATCATTCCAAAATGACTCTTTTCCCTTAGTAGTCTTGTCCCTTCCTGTTACATCCTCCTCTTTATCAAGTTCCTTTTTCTTTTCTGCATTCATGTCCAGAGGATCTTTAATAAGAGCTGTAAACACCATCGCTATAAAGTAACAGACCAACGCTAACGTGAGCGTAGATTGCGAGCCAATCAAAACAACAATTACCCCACTTATAGCCCATCCTGCGCATTTTACAATATGATCACTTACGGAAATGAAACCATTTGCTTTCATCAAACCTTCCCCTAATGCTAAACGGGGCACAAGCGCATTACGCACAGGATTAGTCCACCCATCCAGAAAGGACATACCAAAAACAATTAGAAAAACGATGGGATATGAGCGCTCCTCTGGAACCATCCAAAGATAAAATAACAGCAAAGCAAATAGAAGGAACTGTCCGAATTGCGAAAAAAGTAGTATTCCAGGTAATCTGTACCTTGAGAGTACCAGTGGTGCTAATAAACCACTCAACGTTTTCGAGAAGTATCGGAATAAGGGAACAAAAATAGTTATCAGTAGCGAATTAGTGTTGTTTAAAACGAAGGATATCAGACCCATCAAATAAATAATATCAGCTATATTTGAAAGCGTTTGAGTCCCCAATAAGTAATAAAAAGATCGTGTAATCATGTTTTTTCCTTTCATTATGTTTAATCTTTTAAATGTTTATTATTTATAATCTTTCCACCTTTTTTATAACATATATTACTAATAATTGGTATTATAAGTTAAAATAAACAATATTACAGTTATATCAACAGGTGGGGATTTTTGGAATGTGTTCAATAAAAACGTTACGCTCTGAAATTGAAAGGAGCATGATGTTATTCGGTTTTAATCTAACACAGCTAAGTAAGTTAGCAGATATAAAAATAGGAAATTTGAGTACCTTTTTAAAAAAAAATCGTCCTATATCCATACAACAACTTGATCGAATTACGAGGGTATTTGGATATGGTGATGGATGGTTTTATCCGTTGTACGTGGATGAATGTTTTTCTAATGAGAAAGTAATTCGTCATAAGATGGTGTCTTACTTAATAAGATGTTCAGAGCTAAGTAAATTTGACTGCATAAATTTGGTTATGCCAAGGTTACTGGAAGATCGAAAGAACATTGAGATTTTGTTTTCTGTTGCGGAATCATTGTTTGACAAAGGAAAAAAGAAAGAGTCTGCTTTCTTTTATCAGATTATAACTGAACATGAAAAGGACAGTCATTCTGAACGTTTAGCTATCAGCCACTATAAATTATTTAGAGTTTATCTGGGAAAGAATGCAGAAGAGAACTGGAAAGCGATTATTCAATTCCATCCTTTTCGAAAACGCGTGCCAGAGAGATTTCAATTAGATGCATTATTACAATTATCTACTATTTGTTTTACATTACACAGATGGAAAGAAGTTGAGACATATGCAGATGAATTAAGGGAATTGGCAGAAGCTGTTTACAATGATGAACTGAGAAAGATTAATAATAATATCATTGAACCACTTACAACTGACCGACATCTCGTTGTATATTATGGGCAAGGGTATTTATTGAAAAGTGTAGCTCTTGAAATGCAAGGACAATATGAAAAATCTAAAAAATACCTTCAAGGATACGCTGATTTAAGTTGGTTTAAATTGCTAGATGATGTGGGAAAGAGAGAAGTAGAAAAGTTCTCCGTCTGGAGCAAAGCAAATTTATACACTCTAGATTTGTTATCGGGGAATATAAATATTTTGACCGACTATGTAAATTTTATTGAAAATCATTCAGAAGAAATATTACCTGCACTAATAACCATTGTGCAATCTGCTAATGTATATAAATTTTCAATAGATGATATTCTTGAGCGTTTTTCTGACTCAATCATTAGTTTTGATTCCTACAGAGATCCTGTAAATGTTAGTAGATATTTGCAATTCAGGTATCACAAATCTAAGTATGAATTTGAAAATTCTCGCATTGGAACAGGGTTGGATGATATATTAAGGTGTATAGCTTTAGCTGATATTGCCAATCATCATGAGGAGTATAAACGTTCTTTGAAATTGTTCTGGAAATATAAAGATTATGCATCAGATCAACAAATAGATTACTTTCAAAAAATTATGGATGGAGGTTGTGAGGATGAAGAAACCTTTACTTTCGTTAGCCGTGTCAACCAGATTAATTAGTGGAGTTCATGTAGCTATCATGGCAATTATAGCTTATCAACATGGTGTAGGTGGGTAATCGTATTAAGTGATGTAAGGAGCCAAGTTATTCTTATTCAACTTCTATTTTAATATGTTTCCCTTAATCATATAGCACTTCCACCTTGTATGACGTTTATACGGATGTTTAGAGACCTCCGCATAAACGTTTTTTTATGTTATTTTGATGTCTGGTTCCGATAAAAAACTAACCTAAGTATTAACTTATTTTTACCGCGTTAACTTTTTATACATTTTTCTCAGTCAGGATTTTGATGAAAGCTGATGTATAGTTTAATTAGTAAATATTGGTTAATAAGGGGGAGGTTGATGTAATAATGAGCTTGAAATAGAAAAGGAAAATCCTCATTCCCACAGTACAGAAATGTCCTCTTTCCAATCACTACATTATGCTGGCATTTTATCACAGAATGACGATCTTGAGGTCGTACGCCAGAAATTAGTAGAATTATTTATCCAAGAAGGATATTTTTCAAGTCCAGCAATGTTGCAATTGAGTCAGCAACTGGATGAATATATCGTTTCAATTCAAAAAATTACGAAAACAATAAAATAACTGTTAACGTAGAATAAGCTGTACAGTAAAACTACAAAACCCTTTTGAAATAGCCATTTTTCAGCTATTGCCTTCCCTGATTATGCACCCAATCAAACTAAGTAAAGATATTTCAGACAGAAAATGAGAAAAATCTGATTAGGAGGAAATAATATGCTAGCGTGGAGTGACTCAGACCCTATAGATTTTTTGCAGAATAAAAACAATGATCAGAAATCTATTGGCTTTCAAAAGTCAGCAGTCAAGTCTCAAAATAAAAATCAAACATCACATCAACAGGAGAGAGAATTTAAAAGAATCTTGGAGGAGGTGATGATCGATGAAAGATAAAAGGACGTTCCCAGCCGGCCAGCGAGGAACGTCCAATAACAAAACATTAAATACATCCCTATCTTAACACAGCGTGGTTGCGATTCACAGAATTTCTCAGAACCTTTACTCAAAAAAGTTAGATGTGACTCCTCCTCCTAAAGAGGAAATAGCCTATGTTCACAGAGTTCTGGGATGGTAGTCAGAAGTGTGTTTCTCCGTATAGTTGTCTCAATTTGATTTAGATAATATTTTATACTGAAAATTTACAAAAAATATCATTGATGGTAATATTTATTAAGAGAGGTTGTTATGAATATGAAAAAGAAAAAACTTATTGCAAGTATCCTTGCAGTTGCGTCTATTCTCACCATTTCTTCCGCACATGCTAAAGTCGAACCTAACAGAGAAGATCCTGGTACGTATCCGTTCAAGTGGCCTGTACCAGACACCAGTAAAATTAATAGTGATTTTGGATATCGAAAAGATCCTTTAACAGGGAAGAGAGTGTTGCATGCTGGACTGGACATCGCTCCTGTGAAAAGAGGGGTTCCAGGAGACAAAATCGTAGCAGCTTATCGGGGAACAGTGATTCGTTCTGAAGAGTCTAGTAGCTACGGAAATGTAGTCTATATAAACCACAAACTTAGAAAAAATGATTGGGTTCAAACAAGGTATGCACATCTGCACAAAAAGCCTATCGTAGATGTAGATGAGGAAGTTTCAAAAGGAACAAAATTGGGCTTGATGGGAGAAACCGGTGAAGTAACAGGGGTCCACCTGCATTTTGAAACACGAGAATCTTCGAAGGAACCTGATAGATCAAATAAATCAGTACCTGTAGACCCTCTAAACTATGTGGAGCAACCAAGAAGTCTAGATGTCCAATCAATTGTAGATGAAGATGGCTTTGTACCTAACCCGTACAATGAACTATACAGTGAAGAAACATCCGACCAGTAGGTAATACAATTTCCCCTTGGCACCTCAAGGGGAAATTATTTTTAGGAGGGAACCATGAGAATAATAAGCTCATTCATTGTGATGATCCTACTTGCTACAAACCTTTCTGGATGTGCTAGCACAGATGTAAGTAATCAATCGATGGGAAATACTGTTGGTAATATTACAAACATGGGGTTCATTAGTTCAAGTTCAGATGATTGGATTTATTATGCTAACACGAATGATCAAAATAAGTTGTACAAGATGAAGGCAGATGGATCAAATCCTACAAAAATCACAGATGATCAAGCTTATGATCTCAATGTTGTAGATGATTGGATTTATTATCGAGCATTAGATAAAAACGCTATGATGTATAAGATGAAAACGGATGGCACTTCCAAAACCCAATTAACCAAGGAACCATCAGGTTATATCAACGTAGTGGATGATTGGATCTATTACTCGGACTATTCCGGGTATACGCCTGTGATGTATAGAATGAAAACGGATGGGTCTGGTAAACAAAAAATTACCGATGATTATTCGGAGCAACTATTGGTATTGGAACCATATGTTTTCTATCGTAATGGAAACGATGATAGTGCCTTTTATCGTATAAAGAATGACGGGAGCAGTAAAGAGAAAATCAGTGATAACCGTGTAAACTTCCTTAGCTATTCGGATGGGTGGTTGTATTTCGCCAATGGGAGGGATAAGTTCAAATTATATAAGATGAAGATAGATGGAACAAAAAGCACAAAACTAACTGATGATTCCATTAATTCGGTTGTTGTGGATAATGAATGGATCTATTACAGCAATGACATGGACCACAATAAATTATATAAAATTAGGATAGATGGTACCAATAAAACAAAGATTTTAGATGATACTGTAGAGCGGCTTAATATCGCAAAAGGATGGGTTTTTTATTGGGAAGGTAGACAAAAAGCAAATCTTCACCGTGTTAAAACAGACGGAACGAACAAACAGGAAGTTAAATAAACCTAAAGGTAAGATAAACAGTTTGAATATAATTATTATGTATCAGCTGTAAAAATTTTGAAAGGAGGAAGTCATTCTTTTCGATCTTAGTACAAGCCCTACATTAATGTAACAATTTTTATCAAAATTCGTTTAAAGGAGTTGTTTGTATTGCGTAGAATCCTTGCCTCCACTCTTACATGCTTATTACTCTTTGGAGTTGTAGGTCAAAGTGCATTTGCTCTAAAAGAAGAACAAAAAGGTATAATCGTATTAAAAAATTTGAATGGTCTAGATCGAACTATAAAAATTGATATTCCTAAGGACGCAAACAGTACTAAAGAAAAAGTCTCATTTGCTTTGCACGAATTATTATCAGGCAATTATGAAAACAGTGAGGCATTTAGCGAGATTCCAAAGGGAACCGATATAAATAACCTATACTTTGATGGGGAAAAGCTTACGATTGATCTGAATCATGAGTTTCAGGATAATTTGACAAATAACCACAATGTTGGGTTTATTTTGGACTCATTGTTGGGAACAGCTTATCAGTTTGACGATATCAAAGAAATAGATTTTTTAATTGATGGTGCTCCAATCGGATATCTTGATATGTACGATTTCTCAGTTCCTTTTGAACGTCCAACTGAGGTTAAAGAAAAAAGTAAGAAACAAAAAGTGTCTCCTATGAGAAATGAGCCAGATGCTGATCCAGTCATAGTTATTGATCCCGGTCATGGTGGAAAAGACCCTGGATCAATAGGAAGCGACGGAACGGAAGAGGCTGATTTGAATCTTGAGATCGCAAAAAAACTCAGAGATTATCTCGAAGATAGATTAAATGCCACCGTATATATGACTCGCACAACAGACAAGTATATTGATCTTGATAAACGATATGCACTTGCTAATGAAAAAAAAGCAGATATTTTCATTAGTGTACATATCAATTCCAGTTCAAATTCCAGTGTTAAAGGAACCACTGTAATATATCCTAACAATCATCATATTAAATTAAGTAGAGAGGCTGCCGATTTTGTCCACAACAGAGTTATCGATGTCCTACGCGACTATAAATCTCCATACGAAGACAACCGTAACTTGGCAGTTTTACGTGGAACTAAAATGCCCGCAATTTTGACTGAAACAGGTTTTATATCCAATAGTTCTGATTTGAAATATTTGAAGTCAAACTCAGGACAGGATGAGATTGCTAATAAGATTTACAGAGGAGTAAAAGACTGGTGGTTTGATTAAAGGAGGAATTTAAAATGAAGCTAATTCCGTTTATTACCTTATTGCTTTCTTTTTTGTTACTTGCAGCATGTGGAAATCAATCTACTATGAGTCAAAATGTCGAATCCACTCTAAAGAATTTAGCTATTCAATACATTGAAGCAGAGTATAAAGGTGATAAAGAGTTACTCATGAAAGTAACCGGGGAAGAAGCAAAGAAAGCTGTTGAAGAAGATCACCTCAACATCTTTAAAGATCAACATCTTGATCATATCGTAGATACGAAAATTGAAAAAATTTCCGATAATGAATATAGTTTGGTTGTAACCGTTAGCTCATCTCCAAAAGAAAACGAGCAACCAACAAATTACACCGAAAACTTAACTATAACTAAATATAACGAAGAATGGTTAATTACAAAGGTTACTAGAGAGCAATAGAAATAAATAGGAAGTTATAAGAAACCGGTTTTCACCACGTTAAGGGTGTAACCGGTTTTATTACTAACGTTGGTTAACGACCGTAATGATTCTAATGTGGTATTCACTTCACACCTTTCTATTCAATTTTTCGGGGTCGGTCGCTCCGGGCAGCAATGATATTAAAAAAATTAGCTGGTGTTAGAATAGGGAAGTATCCCTGAATTTCTGTGGTGAATAGTCTCCTGTCACCATGATATACAGCTACCGAAATGAGTAGAGAACTTGATCTTTCTGTTAGTTATCTAACCGAAAAAAATAAAAAGAAGCAGCCATCACTTAAGAAACTAGAACACTATGCAAATGTTCAGGGCTTAAAAAAATCTTCAATTCTGCTTTTGGCGGAGCAATTGCATAAGGCAGAAAAGACAAATACAGAACGTGAGTTAATCAGGAGTTTAATGGTTCGCTGAATCCCAAGGGCTTTTCGTGTTGCCTATTTTTATAAAACCAGAAATAACATATGACTACCAAACATAACGTGAGTAGTTTTCCGCATGTAAATCAGAATCGAAAAAAACCTTGCTCTTGATGCCTAACTAAACTACCCACAAGTATTCCTTCTATTCGGCTGTAAAATCAGCACTTCATCTCCTAACTCCGATAATTTTTCCATCAACGCGTCCATGCCATGCTCTAATTTATATTCCATTTCCTCTTTATATAAAGGTAGCAGGAAATAGGCGTAAACTTTATTGCCGTCCTTTGTGGGAATGACGCTGATTTCCTCTTTTAACTGGAAGATGAGAACTCCGTTTAACCCAGTAGAATCTGCATATGGTTCATAGTCCTGATAATTGGGGATGGTATGTCCATATCCTAACCAGGTATTATACTGATGAGGAAAACGAGCCATTTGCTTCATCAGTCTGATCGGCCAATAATTATTTTCATCCTGCATCGATTCCTGTGTTAGTTCCCAAGAAGCTGGCAGGAACATCATAACTTCTGCCCGATCGAATTGCTCATCAAGCTGCTCTTGCACCTCATCTGGTATTGTCATTGGTAAATCACTCATACCGGTTGTATATAAGACCCAAAAGGGCTCTTCTTCCGTAGGCTTCAATATATTCACATCAATATGTATGGTATCAGATATAATCTCATGAAAAACACTGCTCTCTCTTCCGGGAAATACTGCTTCAAAATGTTCCGCGATTTCCTCTACATATTCCATTGGCGCTGGAGGAGAATAGCTAGCTGATTCTTCATATTTGTAAATCGTAGTGCCGTCCTTTGATTTTTCTCCGTTGTTCTTGCCGCCGAATATCTTTTTTAAAAAATTCATCTAACCTTTTCCCCTTTTTTAATTATTGTCTTCAACAAATTTCTTGGAAGTCTTCTTGTGATTTTCATCATGGTTTGTGAACGAAAGAAGCGTATGCTGTTCTATTCCTTTTTTACCTGCGTATTTCATTTGTGTATATTAAATGAAGATTATGAAAATATTACAAGGGTGAAGTAAACTGGCCTAACATGACACGTTTGCCCACACATTTATATTTAAGTAAATGCTTTATAAAATAGCAAGTAAAATGAGGAATTTCATTGTAAAGTTTCACATGAATGACTCGGTGAAAAAAGATTTTCCAAACGTATTGTAAAAAAGCTACAACCTATGCCCCCGCAAGAGAAGAGCAGCCAAAAAAAATTTTATAATAAAAGTGAAAGATCAGCAGAAGCTCTTCCGTCTATACAGTGATAAGGAGGTGGAACCCAATTGGATGACAATGCTGGAGCGCGTATTGAACAATGGTTTCTAGCATACAGCACTGATATATATCGTTTTCTCGTCTATTATACGGGGCGGACGGATATAGACGATCTTGTACAAGAGACCTTTATTCGTGCCCTAAAGGCTATCCATTATACCGAGATTGCAAATCCCAAAACGTGGCTGTTTGCCATTGCTAGAAATGTTGCCATTGATGAAAAGCGTAAGACAAAACTAATAAGCTGGTTGCCGGATATATTCCTGCAGCATCTCGTTTCACCAGATAAAACACCTGAAGAATCCTTAGAATTAAGCGAGAATAAACGTCTTCTCTACAACATCATCAATCAGTTGAAACGATCTTATAGGGACGTGCTGATATTGCGCGGTATCAAGGGGTTATCTAGCAGGGAGACTGCGGAGGTATTGGGCTGGAGCGAAGGAAAAGTAAATCTCACTTTACATAGGGCGATAAAAGCTGTTCAAAAAAAACGGAATGTTCCTGTTTCGGAGGTGATTCAAGATGCCGTCACAAGATGAACAAATGATATTGGAAGAGTTAAACCATTTCCCCAATCAGGTCCTTTCTTGGGAGCGCAAGCAAGTGATAGTAGAAAATATACGAAAGGAGAGAAGAATGATGCAAAAACAAAAAAGACGGAAAGCATATTTGGGATGGGCGGCAAAAGGACTTATCACATGTGCAGCGTTATTTGCTTTTATCTGGATGAAGCCATTCTCTTCTTCAGTAGAAACCTCTTCTTCAATAGACACATCAGGAAATAAGGATGTAATAGAGCAAAAGTATATTACGGCTGCTCAAACAGAAATAAAAAAAGCGTTTGGGATTAATAAGGATTTTCATTTTGAAAAGTTGGATAAAGCCACTGATTCCTATACTTTAAAGACAGAAAAGACAGAGGATCGAAAGGCAATCGTGTGGTTTAAAGCTGGAACTACAGAGGTTATAAGCGTCACGGCTGAATATAATATAGATGAGCTGCCGAATATCTATCAACAATATGTAGAGACCGCACGAAATCGGATTAAGGAAACGAATCTACATGATAATTTTCAAACGGTCCGTCTTTATAAAAACAAATCAGGAACAGGCATGACTCTTATGTCAGAAGTTAACCAGAGGGTTAGTGTCGATCTGAATACAAATAAAGTGGACCATTACTCTTTAGATTACAATCTGGATAATGTGGATAAAAAGTATGTGACCATAGCTCAAAAAGCGTTAATGAAACTTTCAAATAAAAATGACTTCTCATTTAATCATGCAAACAAGACCTCCGATGAAAAAGAAGATAGGTGGACGCTCTCCAATAAGGAAGATGAGTATCACGACAAATATTCTGTTGAGATTGGAGCAAAAACAGGTCAAGTGTATCGCGTAGATTATGATACTGATCGTTATAGTATCAAATCAAAAGACGAAGCAATGTCAGTGGGCAAACCGCTCATCAAAAGCATAACTGGAATAGATGTTACTGGGTATAAGGTTGATGGCGGTGATCATTGGGGAGGCTATGTATTTCAGAGTCCGGGGAAACCAGCTGTCTCCATATTTACTGATAGAGCGATTGATAGAACGGACGGTGGTAATGTTAGCGGTCTCCAAGTCCACGTTCGGTAAATAAGCAAAAGCTGCTGACTAGCATACTTTGTCAGTAGCTTTTTTGTTCTTTTGGCAGCACTATTTTACTAATTCCTTTTGAATTTTTTTAGGTAGCTTATGAAAAACCAATTCATAAGAATGAGTAATCAGCTTCTCCCATAATTCAGTAGGAATATTAGCATCTAAATAAATAGAATTCCAATGACTTTTATTCAAATAGTAACCAGGAATAATCCCCTTATATGCTTCTCTTAGCTGTTCGGCTCGGACTGGATCGCATTTTAAGGATAGGATAAGCTTTCCGTTAGAATCTCCACCAAGCATTGCAAACATTTTTCCTCCTACCTGATAAAGATCTGCTTCCCATTCCGCTTTGTAATCATGAACCGCTCCCGGGTGCTTCAGACAATAGGCTTCCAGTGTGGCTTTTTCCATGATAAGCTCCTTTCTGCACGCATTTTTTTCATTTTATCACTGATGGCCTTAGATGTAAGGGACTATTGATTGAAAAAAGAGATTGGAGGCAGTGCAAGGATTTTATGATGAAAAAACAGAAGGAACGAGGCTTGTTGATGCTACATGGAAAGAGAATAAACAAAGAGGATAATCTAAGGAAGGAACAGGATTGAAATATTATCATTTTATTCATCTTATTATCAGCAGAGGGATATGCTGATCCGTTGTTGAAAGCAATCTGGGTGGAATGATTTATATTCTAGAAATGAATCAGGCGGGTAAAGGGATGATTAGTCCAAACACAACCAAATATAAGACAATGTAGACTAGATAAAGATAAACAAGTCTGATGCTAAATCTTTCACAAAACCGTTTAACTGCGTTTGTCAGAAACGAATCAAAGAATGTAAGGATAAGAAAAATGATGGATAGCTCAATTATTGATGCAAGATAAAAGTTGGTAAATAGGAAATCGACCCAATAATTCAGCTTTATACATATACTAATAAAAACAAAAAAGATAAACATGGAGTATCTTTTTTCATGGTTCATATGTGTTCCTCCCAATTCCTAAAAACGAAAGAGATACTCCCATTTTTAGATATGGATTACCACTTTTTTCGGTCTATTTCGTAATACTCTACTTTTTTCGGTTTCTTAAAATTTTCATCTTTGTAATGAACAACCGTCTCGTAGTAAATATCAGATTGTATGTCGGAATCCTGTACCTTCCAAACCCAATATCCAACATAAGTATCAGCTAATGCTTTCTTGCTCCATGCAGAGAGCTTCGCAATAGTCCAACCTAATAGTGCCTTTTTTAATTTTTTTGTTGGAATCGGAATCTTTTCTGCTACCCAAGAAACAATGATATCAGCCATTTCTCTGTGGGCACTATGGTCGTAATGATCGTATTTTGGACCATAGACAATTTCAGCGCTTCCACCAGGTCCGTCGATGATTGATGTTCGAATTTCTTTCATCATGCTCTCATACATACTCTCCAATTGAGTCTCACTCAATGGATTTGGGCCAGCAAAGGTAATTCCATGGTAGGTATAAGTATATTCCGCGCTTTGTTCAATAGGAGAAGCTGCTGTGCTTTCAATTGATGCAAAAGCAGATGTTGTCATGCTTAATGTAGTAAGAAATGCCAATAAGCTTAACGAAAATCTTTTCATCAAAAGAATCACCCTCCTTTTGTTTTATTATAACAAATATTACAAAAATAACCAATTTAAGATGTGTTTTTTTACCAAAAAATCCCTTGCCTTTTTCTCCTTAGCTTCTTTTTCAGTACAAATTGGTGTATAAAACAACTGTTGTACTAATTTTTCCATCATCCACAACTAGTTGTTGTTTTTGACTAAATGTCGTCTCATTTACAACCATATATTGTTTTTTTACGTTGAGACGTTATCTTGAATCCAGCTATTTTAATGGCATCCTTTTGTACGGTAAAAAGCATACATGTATGCGATAAAACTGTTTATTGCCTCCTATATGGTATTTTGCATGGTGTCTTGAGGTTTTCCTTTAAAATAAAAAAGGAGAAACCCTCTTTCGCTTTAAACAAAATATGACAAGTTTTCATATTTCACTGGGTATAATGGTTCAGATTCATATGTATTTGGTCATCTATATAATTTATTTACAAACTAAATTTGAAGAAATGTAATCGTATTTATAGTTAGTGTAGTATGGTTGTTCTATTTGGTTTAAGCAAAAAAACGAGGACGGAAAAAATGCTATTTGTTTAGTATAGGTATATGAATGTGTATAAAATGACTCCGGTTCCTTTAAGGGTATTTAGCTTTCTCTGCTAGATTATGCTGATAGAAGTAGTAATCATAAATTGGAATAAAAATAGAAAAACAAAGCCCTGAAGCAAAAGTTCAGGGTTTTTACATGACTAAAAAATATGGTGGATTTCTATCAATCTAGTCACATTGTACAGTTAACGAATACTATATATAAATTACATATACTAAATGTTAATCTCGTATAGTAAAAGGTTAACATTTGATAGATTAGACCCATTTACTTACATTTATTACCTAATTATGATGAAGGTGTAAGTTGAATTTGAATGGAGGTAGATTTATGCGTAAACAATCTAAAAAGATGATTGTAAGTCTTTTGTCTACGTCACTATTGGCTGTATCTCTAGCAGTTCCCGTTTCAGCATCAACCGCGTCCTCCGCACAGCAGGCTGTAGCAGTACCGAACAGTGAGGTTGGGGCACAACAGGCAGGGGCCTATGGATGGAAGTCTCATATTACAAAAGAAGGTGTACAAATAGTCATTAAACACATTAGAAAAGGGGGCGCTACGTTAGAAAGAGCGATTAGTAAGCTATCTCCTGCGGCGGCTCAATCATTTAAAAGATGGTCTAATAAAATAGCAGATCATCTGGAAGGACTCATCAAAGGGTGGGAACAAAAAGAAGAATACGCTATTGTTTATGTAAAGGATCAAGTAAGGAACTTTTTGAAAGCGAACTCCAATCTTCCTGATGGAACAATTCAGGAGATTGTTGTGGCGATTGAATGGCTTCTCTGGTTCGTAGCTTAGAGAATAGCTGAGGGGGAACCTTATTGCGCGAAAAAAATACCTACTATGATTGGCTAATCGAACAGAACGTATCACCTGACCAGCAATCTAAGCTTCATATTCTTCTTTATTTACTTTCTGATAAGCTGACAGGCGACCTTATTACCGCTGAGTATGAGCGAAAAATACGCGACTGACTTATGGGACAACCTTAAGCATCCATATAGCATAAAATATAGGATATTGGAGCGGCGGTGATAAAGCTGCTCTTTTTTCTTTTTATAGAGTTTTAAAATCAAATGGAATCTTTTTACTTCTTTTTATTGAAAACGACATTAATGTCTTTTATAATAAACATACCAACAAAAACGACAACGATGTATATTTTACAGGAGGCTTGAACTATTATGGCTCCAAGAGTAAGCGAGGAATACAAAAAGCAAAAGAAAATGGATTTGTTACAGGCGGCAAAACGGGTGTTTGTAAAAAAGGGGTATACACGAGCTACGATGCAGGACATCATGGACGAGGCAGATGTCTCGAGAGGGGCTTTGTATTCGTACTTCGATAACGTCGAGCATGTGTATATTGAACTCCTTCATGCTGAAGATGAAAAGGATGCGATGTTTTTTCGTATAGATGAGAAAGGCACGTCCTGGCAACAGATAACCAATTGGATTAATCAGCAGGAGCAGGAGATGCAAAGACTTGATCAATCTCTTTTGCTGGCCAATTCGGAGTTTTTTTTATCAACGAATTACCGCAAGAATCGAGATAGCTATCCTTATGTCACCGTACGCTATCAACGTCTGGCTGAGGTAATAACCGCTTTTTTTCACAAAGGAATCGAGCAGGGGGATATTTTTCCGCGTATTCCAGTTAAGTCTATTTCGCTTTATCTGATTTCATTTATGGATGGTTTAATGCTGGATACCGCTCATTTGGGCCCAGAAAAAACAAAGGTGAAGGAGCAATTGGAGGTTTTGCTGTTTTCATTAAGGGAAATGCTTTGTCCGATTGCAGAAAAATAAGCTGAGGAATATGTAAAAGGGGGAATAAGGCGATGTTGTTTCAATCTGCAAGAATTTATTTTAGAAAAATGGTTGCCGACGATGTAGCTGTCTATCATAGATGGAGAAATGATATGGAAGTGATGCGAACTACCAATCCGTCTCTTGATCTGTTTACATTTGATAGCACAGAAGAATTTGTGAATCAGGTTATTTTGGGAGCAAGTACATCGAAAAGCTATATGATTATCGAGAAGGAGTCGGAAACCCCTATTGGGATCGTCTCACTCATTCACATTGATTGTAAAAATCGGAATGCTGAATGCATCATCGACATTGGGGAAAAGGCGTATTGGGGAAAAGGCTATGGAACAGAGGCAATGAAGCTGCTACTGGATTATGCCTTTTTGGAATTAAACCTGCACCGCGTATCATTACGAGTATTCTCCTTTAACAAAAAAGCTATTGCCTTATATGAAAGGGTGGGATTTAAGCACGAAGGAAATTCACGAGAATACATTTTTAGAGATGGAAATTGGAGCGACATTTTTCACATGGGGATTCTCCAAAGAGAGTATATTGCTACAAATGCCGCTGTTAGTGAATAGGCGAAAGCTACGCCAAAAGGTTTAGCTTCCTACATCTTTTCTGCAGGCAAAGGACTTAAATGTTCATGAATAAGCAACCATTCGGCAGATTTTTTGACGAATACATTTGTCGCTCTTCCTTGCCCACTGGTATACTCGCCGTTCATATAGCCTTCATAGCAATATGTATACGTGCAGGTTGCAGAGTCATTACCTACATGTAGCCATTGAATATCTCGGGCTTTATAAATCTCGTTTTGAATGATGGACCAAGCGTTTTCAAAATATGATTGTATTTCTTGATGAGTAGTACAGGTGTGGTTGGAAAAGTAGTAAATGGCATTTGGATGCAGTAATTTTTTCACTTCACTGAAGTTGTGGGTGTTCGTTGCTTCAATATATTTTTCTAATATCTCCATGTATGTACCCTTCCTTTGTATTGAATTTTACGTTAAATTATAATTTTTTAACTATTGTTTATCAAGTGATAATTGGTCTAGTAATACTGCCGTTTTTCATGAGCTTTAGAAGGGAAAATTTATGTCATTTTTTACCTTATCTTGATCATCTAGGAACCCCATTTAGGCCCGTAGGCATCCTGTTTTCCGCTTGTCATTAATTACCATAGCAAGAATGTGTGATAGCTATATTCTCCGTGAATTTTTTTTCCGATAAACATTAAAACAACGAAAAAAATGCATGGAGAGGAAACTTAAAAAATATGGCACGGAAATTTAAATTTACTTTGACGATTAGAAGAAAATTAATTTTCTCCTTTGCGCTTATTTTAATCATTCCAAGTATCGTAATTGGTATGATGTCTTATCAAGTTGCAGCAGACAAAATGGAGGAGGAAATTAACAATTTCGGTATCAGAAGTGTTAATATGCTGGATCAAATTATCAACGATACGATAGATCCCAACATCCATGATATCACGTACTTTTCCAAGCAAATCACCGCACCGCTTTTACAAGGGGGACTGCAAGCTCCCATAAGAGAAAGATTGAAGGAATATTACGCTCTGCATTCCGAATTGGTTAGTGTTTTCGTAGGAACCAAAGATGGCGTAATGATACAAGAGCCTATTCAGAAGATGACGGCCGACTATGATCCAAGGAACAGACCTTGGTACCAGGAAGCTGTCGCGAAAAAAGGACAAGCTATTATTACGAAGCCCTACGTATCGGCATCCACGGGCAAGGTGGTCGTAACCATTGCGAAAGCACTTGAGGACAATTCCGGGGTAGTAGCAATGAATTTGAATTTAGATAATCTGGCTGAGATCGTCCAACAGGTTAAAATTGGGCAACAGGGCTATGCATTTATTATCGATCAAACAGGCAAATATTTGGTTCATCCCACGATAAAAAGCGGAACTGATTTTAAGGAGAAATGGGAAGATGAGATATTTGCACAGAAGTCAGGTCAGATAAAACTAGATGAAACAAATGAATTTATCGCATTTGAAACAAATAAAGTAACGGGTTGGAAGATAGCCGGAAATATGTTCGCCTCCGAGATTCAAGAGGCAGCTCAGCCTATCTTTACTCAAACTCTAGTCGTTATTGCAGTGGCTTTACTTGCAGGTACAATTTTGATGATCTTCGTCATTCTTTCCATTACCAAACCGTTGAAAAATTTAATAAGGGCTTCCCGTAAAATTAGTGAAGGGGATTTAACTGAACAGATTAGCGTGAAAGGGGAGGATGAGATTGGATTACTGTCTCAATCGTTCCAGCAGATGCAGACGAATCTTCGCAATCTGATTGGGCAAGTAGGTTTAAGTGCAGATCAGGTAGCTGCTTCGGCTGAAGAGTTAACTGCAAATGCAGATCAGACAAGCAAAGCAACAGAACAAATCAGCGCGACGATCCAGTTATTAGCTTCCGGGGTAGAAAAGCAATTTCATAGCGTAGAAGAAACCTCGGAAACCGTACAGCGCATGTCATTGGGCGTAGAGCAAATGGCCTCCCATTCTGAAGAGGTAACAGCCAAAGCGATTGAAGCATCTGTTAAAGCAACAGAAGGCAGTCATTCGATTCAGACCGCAGTAGAACAGATGAGTTCCATTAATCATACAGTGAAAAAGGTGGCAAGCGTCATTAAAGGCTTGGGTGAGCGTTCCGAGGAAATCGGTAAAATTGTTGACGTTATCGCAAATATCGCTACTCAAACCAATTTGTTAGCATTAAATGCAGCTATTGAAGCAGCACGAGCAGGCGAGCATGGTCGGGGATTTGCTGTTGTTGCCAATGAAGTCCGATTACTGGCAGAGCAATCGACCCATTCGGCTGAACAAGTGGATAAGCTGATTATGAGCATTCAGGAAGAGACGAATCAAGCTGTCCATTCGATGGATTTGGCTACCCGGGAAGCCGAAGAGGGGATCAACCTGATTAATACGGCTGGAGATTCCTTCGAACTGATTCAAGTAACTGTGGAGCAGGTGACAGCCCAAATACAGGAGGTTACAGCAGCAATTAAACAATTGTCAGAGGGATCGAGGGAAATGGTCAGTTCCATGGAAATGATTACGGAGGTAGCAGAAACAGCGGCATCAAGCACGCAGGAGGTTTCTGCATCTACAGAGGAACAGCTCGCGACAATGGAGGAAATCACTCATGCCGCTGCTTCCTTGGCAGGCATGGCTGAAGAGCTTCAGGGATTATTGGCAAAGTTTAAAATCTAGGGAAACGATCCGGCGAAATACAAAATGGAGAAAAGCCAGTCATTTGCGGCTATCACCTATGAGGGTGGAAAAGTAATGATAGATCGTTTCTGATATTTTCCCCTCTTAGTAGACAGGAAGAAGCAAAAAACCTTGCTGTATTGACTAGGAGGGGATTTTCTATAGGGAAAACGGAGCATGCTTGTAGGGGATTTTTTGAAGAAATAGGAAGGAAACGAAGAAGAGAAATTGATGTATCAATAAGAATGCACTATATATATCTGTGTCTATATATTCATTTTCCCCTTACAAAAGTGTAAGGTTTTTTTGTTTACTTACAAAATAATATGTAACTATAATTATTACAACTTTAAGGGGATTAGATGAAAATTTTACTAGATATGGCAAATGGGTGAATGGAGTAGATGCAACTATGAAAAAGCTAGTTTTAACAGGCGTATTAAGTGTCGGAACCTTATTGGGGGCGAATCTTCCAGGGTTAGAGGTTATAACAGCGCATGCAGCTATCCCTTCGAGTCTTTCTAATCCAGTAGGTAATCACAACAAACTCTTTTCGAACAGCAAAGAGAGAAATATACAGGAATTGTTACAGGAAAAACAAATCAGGGGCTTACAATCTTTACTGAAAATGTGCCTGCTAATGTGCTTAAAAATATAAATATAGGCGATTCAGTTGATATATTATTCATATATTTCTAAAGTTACGGAGAATGAATAATAAAAAGAATGAAATGACTTGCATTCATTAGGAGCCACAACAACACTACTAGATTGTTTCTGACAGCATGGTAATAGTTGCTGTGTCAGGACTGTAGGTATATATACGATGAAAAGCATCTCATTGAGGTGCTTTTCTTTTTTAAGTTACTTATTTTTACAATTGTTATATAATAATCAAGGATTAAAATGGGGGTTATTGGTAGATACGGACTAGTCCTCAAAGCAAATCATAGCTACTTTTTATATTTAGCTATGAAAAATCATTGATAGGAGAATACGAGATGGAATTGATTTTTTTCTTGCTTTTAATTCTGATTATAGGTGTTGCAATATTTCTGAAATTTGGAGGCTTCCTCAAAAAATCTCCAAATACGAGACAAATAACGAAAGATATTGATCCATTGTCTATCGATATCCATGATATAGATAAAATGCTTGATGGCTCCGAATTTGAGATATATCTGTACAGACTGTTTCATGCTTTAGGCTATAAAGAGGTTTATAAAACAGTGGGGAGCAGAGATTTTGGGGCTGACCTAGTTTTTACAGATCGCTCTGGGATTCGTAATGTCGTGCAAGCAAAACGTTATAAGATTGATAATTTAGTAGGAATTAGTGGTGTGCAAGAGGTATATTCCTCAATGAGATTTTATAAAGCGAAAAAGTCCATTTTGATTGCAACATCTGCATATACGGATTCATGTGAGACTTTGGCGGGGGTTAACCATGTAAAATTGTTAGATCGTACGGATTTAATCTCCATTATCGCTGCTTTCAAACAAGGGAATTTAGAAAAGGCAAAAGATATAATTGAGGCAGAGCCAAGAGTAATCCTGGACTCATGGACTGATTATACAGATTCAAGTCGAGAAATGAAAAAGGATAAAAGGGCTGAAAAGCTAATACGGGGAATATGATTTTGGGTTTTGTTATTCAGTGGAATCTGCATATTGACACTAGATATCGTTGTCTGATACATTTACTACGAAAATGATAATCATTATCAAAAATCTTGTTAGTACATATAGGGGAGGCTCCATGTTAAGGAAAAAATCATTTTTCTTCATTACAGCGATGCTTATCATGCTGTTGGTTTTGATGACTGCTTGCGGCAACACAAGTAGCACAACAAGCAATGGTGCTTCTGCAGCAAAGGAAACAGAAACCGCTGCTGAGGGAATGCGCAGTTTTGAGACTAAAAAGGGAGTTGTCAAAATTCCAGTAAAGCCAAAACGAATCGTTACTGATTTTTACGGTGGGGAATTGCTTTCTGTGGGGGCAAATGTTGTCGGTGTTGAGCCAACTGCTTTCAAAAATCCCTTCTTAACCGATCTCCTCAAAGGGGCTACTGATATCGGAGAGCCTATTAGTACAGAGAAAACATTGCAGCTAAAGCCTGATTTGATTGTTGTTATGAAGGATGAAAACTATGAAGCATTATCCAAAATTGCTCCTACCCTGCACATCCCATATGGGACGGCCGCTAACATCTATGAAACAGTCAGATTGTTTGGGGACATTGTCGGCGAAAAGGAAAAGGCAGAGGAATTTATCGCTGCATTTGATAAAAAGGCTGCGGAGGGTCGCGAGAAGCTAAAGGGTGTTATTGACGAGAATGCTACCTTTGGACTTTATGAGCTGACCGATAAGGGAGAGCTGTGGATTTTCGGAGACAACGCTGGTCGAGGCGGACAGGCAATCTACAACGCACTGAAGCTTACAATGCCGCATGCCAAGAACAAAACAGAGGAACAGACGCTGCAGCTATCCATGGAAATGCTGCCGCAATATGCTGCTGATTACATGTTCTTGACAACCTATGATCCTGAGAAAAAGGGAGAAGCATTTGAGCAATTAAAATCCTCAGCTGTTTGGAAAAATCTAAAAGCTTCTAAAAACAATACGTTATTCTATAACGATTTTGATACGTTTTATCGCTATGATCCAATCGCTATTACTGGACAGATTGATCTAATCGTTGACATGCTACTGGAAAGAAGCAAGGAAAATAAAAAGTAGCGAACGCATTAACACCCCACTTACAGAGCTAATGCTCTGGCGGGGTGTTTTTTATTTTGGGAGAGTACCCTATCAAAGAATATCAGTCATTACCGTATAAAGTTTCGAACTCCTGTCTTGTCATTCCGAAGCAGATGCCGTCATAATAGGCTCCTTTTGTAAAAATGATATTTCGTAGCTGTCCTTCTTTAACGAATCCTAGTTTTTCATGCATGCAGATAGAAGGCTTATTAAACGAATAAACGGTAGTGTTCACTTTTTGATAGGACAGTTCTAAAAAGAAAAATCGCATAACCATCACGATCATCTCTGTTGCATAGCCTTTGCCCCGATGAGGATCAAAGACGGCTAAATAGTAATCGAACGTACCATTTCTCCTATCACAATCAAAGGTTTCGATCATGCCTACAACCTCATTGTTCTGATCTATGGCAATAAATCGAAACTCGTCTTCTTCCTCAGCTTGTTCCTCTATCCATTCCTTTCTTTTTGCTTGGGAACGAGGAAAGTAGAGTGAATTCATATTTCGCAGGATTTCATCATCTAATAAATCAAAAATACTCTCATCCTCAGGCTCCAATGCTCTTAACGTAATCTTTTTCCCTGTCCAATAGGTGATAGCCATATTTCTCCTCCAGATATGTATTTGAATCAAAGGGCAAGCTAGTCCACTGCAACGCCAATCTGTTTGTTTGAATGTTCTGACATGATTTTTTGGAATCCTTGTTAATAAATGCTTCCGGTCTGGTCGTCATGACAGGCTGTTCTTGCCCCCTATTTGCTATGGTGTTGCAATCGTGTGTCTCCAAGCGAATCGTGGGTGATGTTTTTGCTTGCTTATAAATAACTTCTACCTGAGTCTGATAAATCCCTTTTGTCAGGTTGAATGGCCACGCTCTACAGTTTGAACATCAATGAATTCTAGTTTTTTAATCGGATGCCCCTTTGAAAAGGAGACTATCATCTAATCTCTAATGAATGATAAATTCTTTTTTGTTAAATTTTTTTTGACAAAAAAATGAATATCGTGCTTGACAGTCGTATATATACCTTAGTATAATTCGTAGTAATTTCAAAGGGAAATATATTCGGAATATTGAATGCGATGAATAGGAGTAGTAAAGTCATGTATTTGTACAGAGAGCTATGGGTTGGTGCGACATAGTCAAATGACATCTTGAACTCGCCTAGGAGCAGTAAGGTGGAACGGAAGTATACTTCTTAGTAAATCTTAACGACTAACCTTCGATATCAGGTTTGTAATCAAACGATTACTACTAAGGTGGATTCATTATGGAATCAATAAGAGTGGTACCGCGTTAAGTAAATGGCTTGGCGTCTCTTTATATAAAGAGATGCCAGGCCTTTTTTATTTTATACAGGAAGAATGGAGGTTTTTTTGATTGATCAATAATATGTTTATTCATATAAAGTAATTTAATTAGGGGGAAATGGAATGAAACAGACGGAGCAATGGACGTCGAAATTAGGATTTATCATGGCTGCAGCAGGCTCTGCGATTGGTCTTGGCGCAATATGGAAGTTTCCGTATATTGCTGGAAAGAGCGGGGGAGGGGCATTCTTTTTAATCTTTATCTTGTTTACTGTATTAATAGGTCTTCCGCTATTGATAGCTGAATTTATGATAGGTCGCAGCACACAAAAACAAGCAATTCAAGCTTTTGAAAATATTGCACCAAATACAGGGTGGCACTGGATTGGACGGCTTGGTGTAGGTACTTGCTTTATCTTGCTATCATTCTACAGTGTTGTAGGTGGTTGGATATTAATCTATTTATTCAGAGGAATTACAGGACAGATTATTGCACCACAGCAAAATTATGCCGCGCTATTTACAGAAACAATTGGGAACCCAGTTTGGGCCGTTATCGGGCATTTTGCTTTTATGTTTATTACGATATTTGTTGTATCAAAAGGTGTACAAAATGGAATTGAAAAAGCAAGTAAATACATGCTGCCAGCATTGTTCATTCTATTTTTGGCTCTTATTATTCGTTCATTAACACTTGATGGCGCAATGAAGGGTGTTACGTTTTTCTTACAGCCTGATTTCTCAAAAATTACTTCGGAAAGTATTTTATTCGCGATGGGTCAATCATTCTTTGCGATTAGCATTGGGATTTCCATTATGGTTACCTATAGCTCTTATTTAAATAAAAAAGAAAGCTTGCCACGATCAGCCATAACGATTGTTGGATTGAATTTATTTGTTTCTCTTTTTGCCGGCCTTGCTATTTTTCCAGCAGTATTTTCATTGGGAGTGGAACCAACAGAGGGACCGGGATTGCTATTTATCATTTTGCCATCCGTGTTTAGCCAAATTCCATTTGGAAGCTTCTTCTTAACCGTATTTCTTGCACTATTCACCTTTGCAACTTTAACATCTGCATTTTCTTTGCTTGAAACAGTTGTTTCAGCGCTAGCGAATGGACAGCAGGAAAGAAGAAAAAAATTAGCATGGGTAATGGGGCTTTGCATTTTCTTAGTAGGTATTCCGTCAGCACTTTCATTTGGTATATGGAGTGATATTACAATCTTTGGAAAAAATATTTTTGATGCAGTAGACTTTTTATCACTTAATATTTTAATGCCGCTTGGAGCTTTGCTGATTAGTATTTTCGTATCGTTTAAAATGGAGAAAAAGATACTGGAAGCTGAATTCTTCGTAGGTGGAAACTACGGAAAGACCCTGTTTACTTGCTGGGCATTCTTGCTTCGATTTGTTGCTCCAGTTGCGATTATTATTGTTTTCTTGAATGCGGTTGGTATTATTCAGTTTTAAGAGTTTAAATATTCTGTAAAATTCTGACGTTATGTATTTTTCCAATCCTTTCCTTAAAATAGGATAGGGGTACAGCCAGTATTTTAAAAACACATTGAGTAAATCATAAAACAGTAAAAAGTCGATTTCCTGTATGCTAAGGATAATCGACTTTTTGCTGTTCCTGCCTTTGTAGCGGTGAACGGGCTTACGTATGGCGTGTGTTAGAGGCGGTGTTCATTTTCGGTAAGCAGGAAATTTTTAAGTATGGAAAGACCTGTCTTCAACTCCTCAGAATTTGTGACAGACGTTAAGGAGATTCGAACAAATTGTCTAGATTCCTCTTCCCTGACTAAAAACCGAGAAGAATGATAGACACGAATCCCCTGAGCTAAAATTGCCTGCTCAAACTGCTTTGGTTGATACTTATGCTCTAGTGGAAGCCAACGGAAAAAACTGAGGGACTTTCATGAGGATTACTCATTTTAAAGAATGTAGAATAGATAAGATTACGCTCTTTCGCAATTTCTTTTTTTTGTGAAATGATCTTATCAGCAGCACCTGTGTTAATTAGCTCGGTTATAACCTCCGCATTTAACGCAGATGTCTTAATATTAATATTAAAAATTCCACGAGCGATTTGATCGGAAAACTGATTTGCATATGCCAGAAACCCGACTCTCATTCCTGAGCTTATGGATTTAGCAATGCTGTGCATGTAAACGAACTGATCTGGTACATAATGAGAGATTGGTACACAATCTTTCGGAGCGAGGAACGAATAAGTGTCATCTTCTAGCAATATAAGCTTATATTGCTTAATCACTTCTGCAATATCCTTCCGCCGATTGATAGCCATGGTAACTGTGGTCGGGTTGTTACAGGAGGGATTTACATATATACCTTGAATATTGTTTCTTCTGCAAACAAAATCTAACTGACCTGGCAGCATTCCTAATGCATCTCCCGCAATGAGCCTCCTGATAATTGTCTTGCATACAATTTTAACATTTTAGCCATACGATTTCGATGTTATAATCAGGACAAATAAGAATCGAGGAGTTGAAATTGCTGTCTAGCCAAGTAATAAATTTTAAAATCTGCAAAAAGGATGGGAAGGAAAGATGTCGCTAGAAAGAGTCAAATTATATTTTGCACAATATGATATGGAAGATAGAATTATAGAGGTTCCAAAATCCAGTGCAACAGTAGAACTGGCAGCACAAGCCTTACACTGTGAGCCACAGAGAATCGCAAAAACACTTTCTTTTACATTAGAGGGCAGGGTTATACTGATAGTTGCAGCAGGTGACGGCAAAATTGACAATCAGAAATATAAACGCCAGTTTGGGGAAAAAGCGAAAATGCTTGACGCAAGTGAAGTGGAAACCCTAATTGGTCATGCTGTAGGCGGTGTATGCCCGTTTGCGGTCAATAAAGGTGCTGAGGTTTATCTAGATCAATCACTGAAACGCTTTACAACGGTTTTTCCTGCTTGCGGTAGTGCAAATAGTGCCATTGAATTAACGATCGAAGAATTAGAAGAATATTCACAATATATACAGTGGATTGATGTATGCAAAGGGTGGTCGGATTCAAACTAGATTCTGTTTCTATGTAACATTTTTAGGTCTTTTCGTTATTCTCATTACTTTTGGTCTCGTTGTGCGCAAAATCATTTTCATAACGATTCAATATGTAAGGCATCGTACATTGCTTGTCGGAATAAATATTTGAATATTCTAAAAAGTGAAAGGAGATAGTATATGAGGGGAATAATGCAGTAAATACGTGAGAAAAAAGAACACTCCAACAAATAATAACTGCGATTCTCTAAAAGACAATTTATAGGACGTAAAAAAGCCCTGAAGCAGATCAGGGCTTTTTATATGCTGGATTCATTTGTTTTGTGATTATGAGCTATCTACGGTTTTTCATAGATTTGATACATCGACATGTTCTCATCATCCATCGCCTTGCTTGCTTGGAAGGCTTCTTGAATGCTTTTCCTATTTTGGATGATCTCATAGAAGAATCGCAAAACAAATAGTAACGCAGCATTTCCATCTGGATAGTCGTCTGGGCCAATATACGTTTGGCATCCACATTGTAGGAATGCTTTTGCCAGTTCAGGATCGCCTAAGGAACATCCGTTGGCAACAACGATTTTCCCTTCCAATCTGGCAAACCGGGAAATTTCCTCTGGACCAAAGTTACCTGACACCTCATCTGCATCATACACGTCTTCTCCTAGCTCCGGCATGATAAATTTCCCTTCATCTCCATGGAAGTTGAGAATAATCATGTCAGTATTGGGATATAAGTCCTCACCCGATAAGACGGCAGTGAAATCATTTGGTCTGCCTATCCAATACGTAAAGACTCTTGCGCCAAAATACTCCAAAGCAGCTCGGATTGCTTGTGTATCCATATCAGAATCAGGCCCGCAGACTAAGGCAATATGCATTTCTGGTTTACTCATGATTGATTCCTCCATATTTTCATTTTCATAATGCTAAAATGATCGGATATGGAGGCGGTGCTCGTGCTTTAAAGAAGCTGACAACACGTTACTTCTTATTCGGCTTCATATGCAAACTCCTTTTGTAATAATATTTATTATTTTATAGAATATAGCATAACAAAGTAGAATAATGCAAATATTTTGTGTATTATTTGGTAGGTACCTAATAAAGAAATGGGGATTCAAGCTATGGATGAACAGATACCAAAAAAGATTAGACCTTTATTACAAGAGTATAGTGGCTTATTAATGTCTGAATTAACTGATGTGATAGAAGGAATTTATTTATATGGTTCGATTGCTTTGTCAGCATTTGATGAACATAAAAGTGATATAGATTTCATGACAATTGTAAAAAGAAGATTAACGGATGAAGAGCTTGAAATCGTAAGCAAGCTGCATCATAAGCTTAAGCGGGATAATCCACTTGCCCAAAAATTGGACGGTATGTATATCAGCCTTGAGGAGATCGGACGAGATAATAAATCCTTACAGCCTTATCCATGCTGCGCTAGTGGAGTTTTTAAAAAAGAGGGGCACTGGGATAGTAATCATGTGACGTGGTGGATGTTAAGGCATTATGGAATAACGATTGCGGGTAAAAAGACAGATGAATTAGGAATTGGTACAGAGTGGCAGGATGTTCATGCGACAATGCATTATAACATAAATGAATATTGGGCCAAAAAGGGGAAAAGCTGGATTTATTTCTTGTTTGATGAGTGGATTGAAGACGCTGTAGTAACCTTGTGCCGAATTTATTACACCCTAGAGTATCAAGAAATTATTCCAAAGGGCAAAGCGGTAGAGCATGCACTTCAAGCTCTGCCCTCTGACTGGCATTTGCTTCTTAAAGAAAGCATGAGAATTCGTAACAGAAAAAATGAGCCATCGTATTTTTCTTCCAGAATAAAGAGAGCACGAGAAGCAAGAAATTTTATAGCATACATGATTACCTTTTGTAATCTTCATTTTTTCACCAATGATAGTCATTTGGAATTATAGGACGGAATAGAATATATATTGACAAGGATGATGATTATGAAAATCACTATCACATATTCATGAACCATTTCAGCCATTTTTTTATTTACCTTATTATACATAATCTTCTCTGTTTGTTTTCTACCATATCTGTTCGTATAAGTTGTCGGTTTGCTGCTATGTGCTTTTCGCAACGTGCTTGTAAGCTGTGGGGTGGAAATTAAGATGGAAGGGGAAGGAAATGAATGAAAAGTACAGAAAATCAAGACTATATTCCGGCTTTAAAATTTCATTGGTTGACCCGATTGTATGATCCTTCGTTGTGGGGAATGAAGGAAGTAGCCTTCAAAGGACATCTTGTGAGTCAAGCGAATTTGATGCCGGAGCAACGCATCTTGGATTTGGCTTGCGGAACAGGCACCTTAACTCTTATGCTTAAACAGGCACAGCCACATGCAGAGGTAATTGGACTAGATGCCGATCCGAACATACTATCCATAGCTAGAAATAAGGCAGAGGAACAACAGATAGCTCTTACCTTTCGACAAGGAATGTCGTTTGAGCTTCCCTTTGAGGATAATCACCTCGATCACGTTTTTTCTAGTCTGTTCTTCCATCATCTTACACGGGAGATGAAGCGTAGTACGATACAAGAATTATTGCGAACCCTGCGTCCGGGCGGAGAAGCACATATCATTGACTTTGGTAAGCCTCATAATGCAGTAATGAGGGCAGCGTTTTTTACCGTGCAGCTATTAGATGGTTTTGAGACTACAGCAGATCATGTTACAGATGTTATTCCTGAACTTCTTGAAGACACCGGGTTTGAGAATGTTCGACCAATAGGTGATTTCAAGACAAGAGCAGGTTCACTTCGTGCTTACTCTGCAAGAAAACCCGCCTAAATTAGGGCGGTTTTTTTGTGCTTTTTTTCAAACTTATTTTTACAATGGAAAAAAATCCGTGAAGTGGTGGCCTTTCACCGGCAAGTGGCAGAGAAAATGCAGTCGAACAGCTATCATTGTCATGTAACGGTACACGATTCATTTCATTTTGGCAAAAAGAAGAAGGGAGGGAATCGGATGAAGCAAAAAACGGGAGTTCCTCGATTGCTTGAAATTGCGGGCGAAAAGCGCGGATTGTTAATCGTCTCGGCTTTGCTTTCTACAGTGAGTGCAATCAGTATGCTGGTGCCTTATGCGTCGGTTTACTTTATTTTAAAGGAATTATTGGAGTATGCTTCCAATCCCGTCTTGGCTAACGGGGATTTAATGATTCGTTGGGGTGTTATCGCCTTGCTTGGCCTTCTCGTGAGTCTAGTAACAATGTATGCAGGGGGAATGGCTTCGCATCTTGCGGCATTTCGCATTTTGTACGGTTTGCGTGTTCGTCTCGCTTCCCATATTGGAAAATTACCACTGGGCTGGTTAAGCAAAACCTCTACAGGTGCTGTCAAAAAAACGCTGGAGCAAAATGTAGAAAAGGTAGAGACATTTATCGCTCATCAGCTGCCTGACTTAGTCCATGTGCTGGTTACTACGATTCTGATGATTATTGTCATGTTTTACCTCAATACTTGGCTTGCAATTGCTTGCATGATACCTATTTTAATTGGATTTGGTGCTCAGTTATTTCTCATGACTGGCCCCAAAATGAAAGATAGTATCAAGCTTTATTATGACTCATTGGAGAGGATGAATGGCTCCGCCGTCCAATATGTGAGAGGGATGCCAGCTATCAAGGTTTTTGGACAGACTGTGCATTCGTTTCGCAAGTTTCATGTCGATATGATTCTTTATCGTGATTATTGCCTGAATGTTACGAATCAGGTGGAAAAGGGATTCTTAATTTTCAAGGTGACACTAGGCTCCTTTGCGGCATTTTTTTTGCCAGTCGGAGTTTTTCTGCTAAGTGGTCAGCCAGAAAGCACCGCATTTGCTTCCACTCTGTTGTTTTTTCTAGTGATGGCCCCTGGAATTTCTTCCTCCATGTTTAAAATAATGTATTTGACTTCATCATTGCGGGAAATAAGCGAGGGGGTTGAGCGAATGGATCAGATATTAGCAGAAAAGCCAATCCCAGAGCCTGAAAATCCGCAGAAACCGCGTGGGTTTGATATTCAATTTGATCATGTTTGTTTTTCGTATCCATCCAGTGAAAAATCTACTAACAGCTCTTCTGCCACCTCTACTGGTGACAAAATACTCTCCCAGATTTCCTTTACAGCGAAGCAGAATCAAGTGACGGCTTTAGTGGGACCCTCGGGCGCTGGTAAGTCAACGATTGCCAATCTGGTACCGCGATTTTGGGATGTAACGGAGGGAGAGATCAGAATTGGTGGAGTGGATATTAGAGAAATAGCAGGTAAGGATTTGATGAATACGGTGGCGTTTGTCTTTCAGAAGACCTTTCTGTTCTGCGATACCGTATTTCATAATATTGCAGTCGGAAGCCCTCATGCCTCTTTAGAGCTGGTCATGGCGGCAGCCCGGGCGGCGCAGTGTCATGATTTTATCAGCAAGCTTCCCAATGGTTACGATACATTGATCGGAGAAGGTGGCGTGTATCTATCTGGAGGAGAAGAGCAACGTATTGCCGTGGCGAGGGCGATCCTGAAAAACGCTCCTGTACTTGTGCTAGATGAAGCGACTGCTTTTGCTGATCCGGAGAATGAATACGAGATGCAGCTTGCTCTCAAAGAACTGATTAAGGGAAAAACAGTTATTGTCATCGCGCATCGACTGGCTACCATTCGAGAGGCTGATCAAATCATCGTGCTGGATGAGGGGCGCATTTCAGAACAGGGAAAGCATGAGGAATTACTGGCTTCTAAAGGGTTGTACAATCGAATGTGGCGCACGTATATAGACGCAGAGCAATGGCAGATCGGGATGGAAGAGGAGGGAAGCATAGGTCATGAGCATGTTGCACAACATCACAGTGGGTAATCCTAAAATGCTGATTAAGCCAGTCGTCTATACCACGCTGGCTAACCTCGTAGGAATTCTGCCATTTATACTATTGGTGGAAGCAGCACGTCTGATCTTCCAGCCTTTTACCGGCTCAGGTGCGGAAATGGACTTCGCGAGGTTATGGTGGGTATGCGCAGGTCTGGGGATGTCCATTGTCTTCTTATATCTGTGTGAGCTTCCGGCATACCGAGCACAATTTCGGGGAGCTTATAACGCAGCGGTGGATGGAAGAACCAGGCTGGCAGAGCATGTAAGAAAGCTATCGCTTGGATTTTTAAACAAACGTGACCCAGGGGACCTTGCCAACATGATGATGGGAGATATCTCATTAGTAGAGCATGGGATTTCTCATGTTGTTCCGCAGATGATCGGCGCACTCATTATGCCTTTTCTTGCTCTGATAGGGCTGTCTACATTAGACTGGCGCATGGCTGCGGCTATGTTTTTTGTATTTCCAATAGCGATCGCCCTAGTGCTCATGACTTCTAAATTACAACGCAAGCTCGGCAGTCAGCATATGCGAGCCAAAATAGATGCGGCTAATCGTTTGCAGGAATATTTACATGGGATTCGAGTGATTAAGGCCTATAACTTGACTGGGGAAAAATTTGTGCGTCTGGAGAACTCATTTAAAGAGTTGATGAAGCGAAGTCTGCTAATCGAGGGTCTGCTTGGACCGATTGTATTAAGTGCGATTGCATGCTTGCGAGCAGGGCTTACTGTCATGGTGATTGTAGGTGTTCATTTATTGCTTGGAGGCAGTCTTGATCTCATGACATTTGTTACCTTCTTACTTGTTGGTACACGAATTTTCGAGCCCTTAACAGTTGCGCTTGTTAATTATGCGGAGTTTCGTTATCACGAGCAGGCAGGGGAACGTATTGTGCAATTGTTAAACGAACCAATTATGTCTGGGGAGCTTCTGCCGCCAGAGTGCCACGATGTTGAATTAAACAATGTTACTTTTGGTTATCAGGATAAAGCTGTGCTACGTGAGGTGAGCTTACGGATGCAGGCAGGCTCGTTTACCGCATTGGTCGGACCGTCAGGAAGCGGGAAAAGTACAGTTCTTCGCTTGATTGCTCGCTTTTATGATCCTGATCAGGGGACAGTTACCCTGGGAGGCGAGGATATCCGCCGCATGAACCCTGAGGAGCTATTACGCAAGGTATCTATGGTTTTTCAGGATGTGTATCTGTTCCAGGATACTATTGCAAATAACATTAGATTTGGCAAAAGTGATGCATCCCAGCATGAGATTGAGGAAGCGGCCAGACTTGCCTGCTGCCATGATTTTATCGCAAAACTGCCACAGGGATATGATACGTTGGTTGGAGAGGGGGGAAGTACGCTTTCAGGCGGCGAAAAACAACGTATCTCGATTGCACGAGCTATTTTAAAAAACGCTCCCATTGTTTTATTGGACGAGGCAACTGCATCGCTAGATCCTGAGAACGAGGCGGAGATTCAAAAGGCTATTGACCAGCTTGTGCGCGGGAGAACTGTCATTGCGATTGCTCATCGGCTAAAAACAGTGAAGGCAGCAAGCCAAATCGTTGTGCTGGAGAACGGACAGATCAGAGAACAGGGAAAACATGACGAACTCCTAGCGTTAGATGGGCTGTATGCCCGCATGTGGAAATTGCAACAAGAAGCTCGTGGATGGGGCGTATCCAATTAAGCAGACTGGTTTTTTATATCGATAATCGCAAAGAGTAAAGCCAAGACCTGAGGCATCGTACCCTCAGGCCTTATTTTTTTATACAACAGGGGAATATCATTTTATAGCATACATAAGCAGCCAGGATATGATAAACTGCTTGTAAATGAGAATTGTTATCAATGGATGCAGCACATATATCACAACCCTGTGTATGCAGATAGGAGGGGAGAAAATGATTGTTCAAGCAGAAAATACGGAGTTTGCAGATTTTAATGCAAATGTTCTGCATAAAATTCTAGGTTATTCCTCTGTAGAGCCATATGAGCATTGCGGCAGGATACCGTCTCATCTTGGCAAAGGTCATTTCAGTTGCATTCAGCTTCGCGACGGCATGGAATTGCACATGAGCGATATGATTTTATATGAGAATCTTTCGTTTGATGTAGGCATTCGCTATCCACATCTTGAGCTTGCGTTTACACTAGACGGGGGTGGATATTTCTCTGTTGATGGACAAAACAAGGAAATTGTAACAGAAGCAGGTAGTGCCCAACTCGTTTATTTGCATGATATAAGATTTCATGCCGAGCAAATCAAAGAAAGACCAATTGTTCACATGGAGCTGCGCATGGATGCAAGGCTTTGGGGCAGCTTGTTTCCCAATATAATGCCTGGGAATAATCAGTCCTTCCTCTATCTTCAGGATATGATTCGTCCGAAAATGCAGGTTCTACTACAGCAACTGCGCAATTGTTCATACAGCGGGTCAGCCAAACGCCTTTATATGGAAGGAAAAACCCTAGAGCTTTTGGCATTATTTATCTATGAAATGGAAATGGGGCAGGTCAAAGGGCGCAGCAGCTTAAAAAAAGACGATATTGATCCAATTTATTTAGCTCGGGATATTTTGGTAAAAATGCTGGGCCAGCCACCCAGCCTGCTTGCTCTATCGAAATTGATTCAACTGAATGATTACAAGCTCAAGATCGGCTTTAAAGAAGTGTTTGGTATGACTGTATTTGAATTTGTTAGACAGCAACGGATGGAAAAGGCGAGGATGCTATTGGAGAATAATAAGATTAGTGTCAGCGAAGCTTCGTCGCTCGTGGGCTATCATAATTTTAGTCATTTTGCTTCTTTATTTCGCAAGACATATGGTGTTAACCCCAGTGAATATGGCAAGAATGCTTTAAAGTAAATAGGATGTAAGAAATGCCTATCGTATACACCGACTATAGGCGAAAATGACAGCCTAGGATCAGCTAAGGCGGTCATTTTTGTGTATCCTGATACACCTAGCACATTACATGACCAGCAGATGCTTCCAAAAGCTCAAGTTGCAATCATCCCTGCGTTTTTTCATGTATAATAAGCGAAAGTAAGGTATGAAGAGAACAGTTATAGATTTGTCCATGCGGCAATCAGGATAAATGGCAAAATACAAATCACTTCTTTACAGAATATAGGGAATGAGGAACGAGTTTTGAAGACATTTAAAAAGGTGTACATTGAAATTACCAGTGTTTGCAATCTTGCCTGTAGCTTCTGTCCACAAACAGGTCGACAAGCTAGGTTTATCAAGCTAGACACGTTTACTAACATTTTGGATCAAATTAAACCGCATACAAAGCACATCTATCTTCATGTGAAGGGCGAACCGCTTCTGCATCCCAAAATTGATCAATTGCTGGATGTAAGCCATGAAAAGGGATTTAAGGTCAACATCACGACAAACGGAACCCTTATCCAAAAGAATCGTGCGAAGCTACTGGGGAAGCCAGCCCTGCGTCAAATGAACTTTTCATTGCATAGCTTTGATGGTCATGAAGGCTCGGTTGATCGTGATAAATATTTATCTAACATTCTATCCTTTGTTCGAGAGGCGGCGGAGCATAATGTAATCATATCCTTTCGTCTCTGGAATCTGGATAAAGATAACGCAACGAATCTTCAGCGAAATAGGAACAGAGAGACCTTAGAGGTGCTGGAAAAGGAATTTAACCTGGATTATAAGATTGAAGAAAAAGTAGTTCCGGGCAGCGGGGTTAAGATTGCTGAACGAATTTATCTCAATCAGGATCATGAATTTGAATGGCCGAGCTTACACGCGCCCGAGGATGATGGAAAAGGCTTTTGCCATGCCCTTCGCTCTCAAGCAGGAATCCTTGTGGATGGAACGGTTGTGCCGTGCTGTTTGGATGGGGAAGGTGTGATTAATTTGGGCAATGTCCAAACTACACCTTTCTCTGAAATCGTAGAGAGCGAGAGAGCAAACAATCTTTTTGACGGATTCTCAAGACGCGAGGCTGTAGAGGAATTATGCAGAAAGTGTGGATATAGAAAGCGGTTTGGAGCTTAGTGTGGATTATAGATATTATTAAATAGAAGTAACCCAAAAAAGAACACCTAATTTTATAGGTGTTCTTTTTTGGGTTAGATAAAATTTGTAAAATATTTAATTTATGAAACCTTCCTTACTATATTATGAGGGCATGAGTTACTAGAGAGAATAATTTGGTATAAATAAGTTAATTTAAATTTTTGAATGGTTAAAATTATATATATATGATATGAAAAAATTCAATTATAGTAACTTGTTTTTTGAATAACGTAATGATAACATGTAGAAAAAATAGAAAATAATACCAATTATTTAAAAACTATGAGAGGATAAGTCGATGGGTAAGGAATCGATTACAGTTGTGACCGGATATCATTTTTGTATAAATAAAGAACGAATGGTCTCGAATAAATGGTTTGGCAAAATAAGTAATATGGGATTCACCTCAACATATACACAAAAACCGTTTAAAATTCATCAAAAATTGACACCGTTTCTTCTGCAATCCGTTGCTTACGTTGTTTCTGTATTAAAGCAGAATAATCTTTTACCCAGGCCAGATCGAAGAGGAGTCATTATGAATGTGCCTAATGCTGTCTCTGCAGAAATTGACTCTTACCTCAATGCTTTCCATCAACCGCGCAGAAGAATTAGACCTCATCAGAGCTTAGCTATCGATTCAAGTTCTCCAACCGCACTTGTTACACTGCAATTCAACTTTAAAGGACCCTCTGCTACATTAACTGATCGGTATGGCGGCTTGAGTGGTTTAGGTTGGGCATACAATCTGTTAAGGGAGAATCGTTCTGATTTAATGATAGTAGTTGATGTAGACCGAGAGTCCTCCTTAACAGATGATTTTGTTGGAAGTATCAGCGTTGCGGCGTTAATAAAGGAGTCTTCCACGGGAGAGATAGTACCAGTTGGAAAACTAACGGATTGGACATTTGGATATCCGAGAAAAGACAGTTTATACGGCAATAAACTAGAACAGGTAATGACCTGGATGGAATTGAAAAACTCATCGCCATGGTTTGGTTATGTCGATCCTGACAACTGGGCAATTTGCTTTACAAAATCATAGGGGGGGGAGCAAAAAATGAGAGTGGGTATCGCTGGTTTAGGTATCGTTTCTCCTTATGGATTCGGTTTTGAGCTATTTACCAAAGGTCTGCTTGCCGGGAAAAATGCCCTTGCCTCCTTAACCAGATTTGATGCTCAAGGGTTTCGCTCTCAAATAGGCGGACAAGTTGACTTTCAAAGTGACAAATTGGAGGAATCAATAGCGCAGTTTTGGTTGAACAAGTCCTTACAGGAGGCAATGGAGCAAGCAGAGTGCAAGCTAGAGATGTGGCGTGACTGCAAAAAAGCCATTATCTTACCAGTTGTCTGCGGGGATTCTATGTCGGGATTGGAAGAAAGGGCCGAGGTATGGGTGAAAGACCCTCTGGAGTTCCTTCCTTTTGAATGGCGTGAGCAAACACCCGTATTACGTTTATCAGCAGCATGTTCTTCTATCAGTTCTGCAATCGCGATGGCAAAAAGTCTTGTCTCACAAGGAAAACTAGATATGGTAATGATTGCACGAGCAGAACTGCTAAATGAATATGAATATGCTTCGCTCGATATTGTTAAGGCTATTTCAACTGAGACAGCGCGTCCCTTTGATCAAAATCGTAGTGGAATTTTAATAGGAGAAGGGGCGGGAGTCATTTTACTTGAGTCAGAGGAATGCCTGCGAGCTCGTGGGAAAAAGCCACTAGCATGGGTAGATGGAATTAGTCATATCATTAGTGGGTATGAAACAAATATGGTTGAGCTAGATAAAGTCAGTGCGATACATACGATGAGTGAGGCGTTAGAGGATGCAAAGCGTAAAAAAATCGATTGTATTCAGGCTCATGCAACAGGTACCCCTCAAGGTGATCTCGTTGAAGCAGTAGGCATTGTGGAGGCTATAGAGGAGGGGAATATGATCCCGGTAAGTTCCCATAAAGGGGCAATTGGACATTTGTTGCGCTGTTCAGGAGTAATGGGATTAGCCGCAGGGGTCCTTTCTTTGCAAAAGAACGTTATTCCAGCAACTCTTGGTTTGATAAATCTCGACCCGGCTTGTCCTGTTCAGGCAGTGATCGGACATAGTATGAAGGCAACAGTAGAGTCTGTGCTTATCAACAGTTTTGGTTTCTGCGGAAATTATGTATCTATGGTAGTTACCTCCCCTAAATAGTGAGAAACATAAGCATGAGCAATGCATTGCGATATAAAAAATTTATAAGATAGTGTCGGAAAGTAGGAGGAAATATGAGTTTTATACACGTTTCTAATCTGCAGAAAGAGTATGCTTATTACAGAAAGGAGGTCGGGTTGCTTAACTCTATTAAAAACCTATTCCATCGGGAAAAGCTGGTTAAGGAAGCGGTACAAAAAATTTCATTTGATATCGATGAGGGAGAGATGATGGCTTTTCTCGGACCAAATGGAGCAGGAAAAACAACAACTTTGAAAATTTTATCGGGCATCTTGCATCCTACTGGTGGTGAAGCAACTGTGATGGGATATGTTCCATGGGAACGTAAAAAGGAATTTAAAATGAAATTTTCGATTGTTATGGGACAAAAAAGTCAGCTATGGTGGGATTTACCCGCTAATGAATCCCTATTCTTAAATAAATTCATTTACGAAGTAGAAGATCGAGAGTATCAAAAGACGTTGGAAGAGCTAACAGAATTACTTGATGTCAAGGATGTTCTAGATGTACAAGTGAGAAGACTTTCCTTGGGAGAACGAATGAAGCTAGAATTGGTGGCTGCATTAATTCATCGACCTAAGGTTATTTTCTTGGACGAGCCTACAATTGGATTAGACCTTATCTCACAGAAGAGCATCCGTAAATTTCTGAAGTATTACAATGAAGAGACGAAGGCTACGATCATTCTGACAACGCATTATATGAAAGATGTAGAAGACCTTTGCAAACGCGCTATTATTATCAATCAAGGAAAGATTGTTTATGATGGCAACTTAAACAAAGTAAACGAATTGCTGAATCAGAAGAAGCTCGTTAAGATTCAATTCTCTGACCCTGTTCAACAATCAGCTGTAGAAGCTTACGGAATTGTGAGGGAGCACAACGAATTTGAAAGTCTTATCGAGCTTGACCGTGAATTCTTAAAGCAAAACTCCAAGCTGATATTGGAGCATTTGCCTGTAAGTGACATTAATGTAGAGGATATCCCCATAGAAGATAGCATTACGATTTTGTATAAGAAGGATGAGAAAAATGAGAAGGTTGCGCAGTTTTAGGAAATACATTCATACCTTTCAATTAGGGATACAGACAGCAGTGGAATATCGAGCTAATTTTGTGTTGGGAATTGTGGGAAGTGTATTCTCCATCACCATATTAACCTACTTATGGACAGCTATTTTTGATAGTCAAAGTCCCGGGTCCACCGTTTTTGGATATACCTATCGGGAGATGATTACTTATACACTGATTGCGGCAGTGACTGCCAAGATTATTCAAGCTGGTTTTGAGTATGATGTAGCGGAAGATATAAAGGAGGGTGGGCTTAATAAATTTATCATTAGACCGATTGGATATCTTCCTTACAAAATTTATTCGTTTCTTGGTTCTAAGTTAATTTATATTGTGGTCAGCTTTTGTTTAATCTTTCTCATTTTATTCATCTTAAATAGACTGATCCAAGTAGAGATTAACCTCGTTAATATCGGTTATTTTCTGATTACACTTTTACTTGCTCTCGTATTAAACTTCTTTATCTTCTTTAGCATCACTACCATAGCCTTTTGGCTTGAAAATGTTTCTTATATTTTTGAAGCTCCGAAAATTTTGCTTGTAATATTAAGCGGAGGGATCTTTCCGCTAGATGTCTTCGATGATACAATTCTCTTCTTTCTAAACTATTTGCCATTTAAATATACAGTCAATTATCCAGTAGATGTGCTTATTGGGAAGTACCAGGGGATGGAACTGGTGACAGGTATGGGGCTACAAGTATTCTGGATTATCGCTTTTGCAGTTCTCTCCAAATTGTTATGGGGCATCGGTATTAAAAAATATATAGCTATAGGTGGATAAACATGGCATGGGTTAAAGAAGTGAAAAAAATGTTGAAAATTTACTATCTATTTTGTAAAAACTGTTTGATGGCGCAGATGGAATATCGTTTTAATTTTTTTGTCGGAGTCATTGTGGAGAGTGGTTTTGTATTATCCAAGTTGATTTATATCTTTGTGATATACCAGTCAGGTTTGATTATTGAAGGATTAAGCAGAGATTCTATTCTATTGTTCTCTGGTACATTTATGCTGGTTACAGGGGTATATGTTAGCCTTTTCGTTGTTAATTTTTTTAAAATCTCAGAGGATTATATACACGAAGGAAAACTAGATTTATACATTACAAAACCAATATCCCTACAATTTCTTACCACAATGAGATATATAGATTTTGGCTTGGCGATTCCTAATCTGATTGTCGGAAGTGTGCTGTTGGTAATGGGATGGAGTCGATTAGGAATTGAGGTTAGCTTGGCTAATATCGCAGGCTACACCCTATTTTTAATCGGAGGAATTGTAATTAGTTACACGGTCATGTTGATTCCGCACCTCTTTTCGTTTTGGTTTATTAAAACATCGGCTGTGAATGATTTGAGCAATGATATTTGGGAATTTGGGCACATGCCAGCAAGAATCTATGGTAAGACAATCCAGATCATCGGTATTTACATTATTCCGTTATTTTTAGCAAGTAACTTTGGACCATTGTATCTCTTAAATCAATTAAGCATGGTAAATATGATGTGGGGTATTCTTGCTCCGCTAGCATTGTTGCTTTTGACTCGATTATTGTGGAAGGCAGCGGTTCGGAATTATTCTAGTGCAAGCAGTTGATTTTTTAAAAGAGAGGTGAAACATTAATGAAATTCTCAGTTAGCTTTTTTTCGAACGTAAATGATACTACAGCCCAAAACATACAGGATCACTATGAATTTCTATTCGAAGTAATCCAATATGTGGAGAAGCATGACTGGTATGGTGTCTGGTTTCCTGAGAGGCATTATCATACCTTTGGTGGGTTATTTCCTAGTCCATCTGTTTTTGCAGCGGCTGTAGCAAGAGAAACAAAGAAACTCCGCATTCAAGTTGGAAGCGTTATATTGCCTCTCCATTCACCCATTCGAATTGCAGAAGAATGGGCAATGGTGGATCAATTGTCAAAAGGGCGCGTAAGTATTTCGTTTGCTTCTGGCTGGAACCCCAATGATTTTAAAGAAAATCCAGAGCATTTCGATCAGCGGAAAATACGAATGTGGCAAGGAATAGAAAGAATTGAAAATCTCTGGGATAACAAAGAAACAGATGTAACTATATTCCCAAAACCCTATCAACAACAAATCCCGATTTATGTAACAGTAGCTTCTTCTAAAGAGACTTGTTATGAGGCTGGAAAACATGGATACCATTTGTTAACCCATTTTATTTTTAATGATATGAATGATGTAAAGCAAAAGATTGAATTGTATCATGCTGGATTACGTGAGGGAGGTCATAGCATAGAAGACAAAGATGTAACTATCCTGCTTCACACTTATCTTGATCATGATCTTGAAATGGTAGAACAGACTGTAAAGAATGCTTTTTTTGAGTATCAGCATGCATTCCTGTCATTGGCAGAGGCTGCCCCCCATTATGAAAGCAAACGAGAAGAAGAGATTGCAAAAACAATGATGCTTAGGAAATATTCTCCTCATTATTCCTTGCTAGGTACTCCAGAGACTTGTTCAGCCGTATTAAGGAAGCTAGAGGAGATCGGGGTTACGCAAGTTGCTGCGCTGATAGACTTTGGATTACAAAGACAGAAAATCATGGAGAGCTTGGAACGATTGCAGATACTTGTAAAAGAGAAGAATGCCCAGACTATTCAATGAAAGGGAATGAAAGAAAATGGCACAAGCGAAGATACGTAAAATCCTACAAGAACTGCTTGAAATCAAGGAACCTATTACTGAATGTGACGACTTAACAAAAATGGGGTTAGACTCTATGACTACAATTCGTTTAATTGTAGCACTAGAGCAAGCGTTTGATCTGGAATTTAGTGAGGAAGATCTCTTGTTGGAAAATTTTCGGACTGTTGAGAAAATAAGTAGTTTAATTAATGAAAGACAATCAAAGAAATTAGTTTATACAGAAAAGAGTGAGTGCTAATGAAAAAACAGTATCATGTAGCCGGAACACTTTCTCAATCGCAAGCAGAAGCGATTACTTCGAAATTGGTGTATAGCCTTGAGGGGATTTCTCATTGCTCCTTCTATCCTGAAACAAAGCAAATTGAAATTGACATCGTTGATAAAAGTAAAGAAACACAGATTGACCAGATTATTCAGACCATGATTGAGGAGCAAAAGAATATCCGTTCTTTTCCTAATCGGATCATACGAAAGACCGATGGAGACATCACAAAAATAATAGTCAATGAGCAAGAAATGCTAGCAGAGTTTTCAGAGCTTATTCGAAAGGAGCCTGCTGTTACTTTATATGAGGCATTACAACGTCTTTTTACGGAATATGCAGAATCTAAACAAGCGAGGGCGAGAATATATTCGTCTTTAATTCCCAGACAGACAATGGAAAAATGCCAGTATGTGAAAAACTTCCCCCAAAACCTTTATGTAGTTGCGGAATTTCCTCATGAGTATGAAGTGCTTAATCAGGTTGGTCAAACCGATAACTATGAAGAATATACTCGTTGTAGTGAGTATCTTCTTTCACCAGCTCTATGTTTTCATTGCTATGAGGAGTATTCTAATCAGACATTGCACGAACCATTATTACTTAGTACAGAAGGGGTTTGTTTTCGTCATGAGGCACCATGGCGTTTGGGAAAACATCGACTTCATAATTTTCGAATGAGAGAGTTTGTTTTTATGGGGAATGAGTCCTTTGTGGAAGAAACAAGGTCCTTTTTTTTAGATTTAATATGGAAATTATTTGTTAATTTGGGATTTAGTGGTTATATAGAGACAGCACATGATCCTTTTTATTTTCCTCATCATGCTGAGAAAAGTCAGTATCAGCTAATGGCTCACATGAAATATGAGCTAATTATCTCAACTGACATGGGGAATTTTTCAATTGCGTCCTTTAATAATGTAAAAGACACGCTATGTAAAGAGTTTGGCATAACTGAACCAAATGGTTCAATATTGCATTCAGGATGTGTGGCTTTTGGGATTGATCGGTGGGTATACGCCTTGCTGGCTGTGTATGGTACACAGCTTCATGAATGGCCTGCTCAGATAAGAGAAATTTTGGATTTGTAAATTCTTACCTTTAAATAAATAGAAGGAGGCTTATTACTAATGATTTTTGCTACAAACGAAAGAGACGTGCAATTAAAACGATTGGACAAGCTTATTTCAGGAATCCGAATGAATAAAGCAGAACTGTTAGAAATTTTAACGGAGATTGCTACTTATGATAGTGCTGAGGCTGAGATAGAATCTTCCATCTCTACTCTACTTGGAGCTGAACAAGAAGTGGAGCGTTACAATCCTCCTCCTATTAATCGGATTGCAGTTTATCATTCATCAAACGTTTTATTGTACTCCTATGTCTTATATGCTGCTATTCCAAGTTTATTTTGCAAGGAAATCTTGATCAGACCCTCTACAAAAGCTTTATCTACAATGGTAAAGCTTCATGATTTCATAATGAAACAGGCGGATATGCCATCCCAGCTACTCCCTATTTCTCAACGGAAATTTAGAGAACAGGCAGGACGACCTGATGTAGTTGTCTTTACAGGGAATTATGAGAATAGTTTGAAGGTGCAAAAAACCTATCCCCACTCTTTGTTCTTGTATTTCGGAGCGGGAATTAATCCATTTATCGTTGGACAAAAAGCAAATCTAGCAGATGCTTCTAAGCGAGCTGTAGCTGCACGTGTCTATAATTCGGGACAGGATTGTATGTGCCCAAACGTTTATTTTGTCCACGAGAATATAAAAGAGAATTTTCTAGATACACTGATTCAGGACATTAAAGAATTACGGAGTGGTAAGCGAAATGAACCAGGTAATGTAATAGCTCCGTTATTTTATGAGGGGTTGTCAGAGCAGGCACAGGAGTATCTCACACCAATAAAAGATCGTATTGTTTACGGTGGAGCGGTGGATTTGTCCAGTAATTATGTAGAGCCTACTATTATCGTGTCCTCTCTTGAAAAAATTGGTGAGGTAATTGAGTTTTTCTGTCCGATCTTTCATGTTGTAACTTATCGGGATGAACAAGAGGTAATAGATTGGTTACATGCTCCTGAGCGTGTAGAGAGTACTCTTGGTGCTTCTGTTTTTGGAATACCAGAACTAGCTGAAAAATTACGCTCTACCCACATCGTGTCAGAGAATTTAAGCCTGTACGATATTGAAAACGGAAATAGTCCGTTTGGTGGTTATGGCTTACAGGCGAATTATGTGTGTTACCAAGACAGTTTTACTAGTCGTCCTCTTTTAATCTCCAAAGAAGTATCAGCTGCATTCGGCAATAAGGAACTACTTCATTCATAACTAAAGAAGGATGTGAAGTAATGGAAGCAATAGAAAGTTTGACGATCTGGGATGCTTATGCGAGTGTACTGGCAGAACAGGGCATAACAAAGCTGTTTGGTATGGTCGGAGATGGCGGGGGGTTAATTGAATCCGCTTATAAAAAGGAAGGATTAGGCATTTTCACGGCACGTGACCAGCGAATAGCGGTTGGAATGGCAATGGGACATGCTCAGGTGTCAGGGAATCCAGCCGTGCTTGTTACTAGCCCAGGACCTGGAATTGCAAACTGCATAATGGGGGTTTTAGAGGCATATTCGGCCGCTGTACCTTTAATCATAATCTCCAATGCTACTGCACGGAACATGCGGGGTGAAGGGGCATTTCAAGAAACCAATTCCATTGCCATGATGCAACCCATGACGAAATGGTGCTATCGTGTAGAGCATCCAGAGAAAGCCATTTGGGCTTTGCGACGTGCTGTTTTTCTAGCTATTAATGGAAAACCGGGGCCAGTCTATCTTGAGATTCCAGATGATCTAACATGGATGGAGCTAAGCAGTGAAGCGTTCTCTGATGTTGATAAAAGAAACCTTGATGCACAAGGACCGATTTTTTCGCAGCCTGAAGAAGAGAGTATACGGAATTTATTCACGCAACTAACGAAAGCAAAGCGTCCTATCCTCCTATTAGGAGGTGGGTGTCAACATCGTCCGTTTGTATCTGAATTAACAATCTCTTTAGCAGAGGCACACGGATTAGCTATCTTTACTACAGCATCTGGAAGAGGAATCATAGATGAGAGGCATCCCAACGCTTTTGGAAATGTAGGCCTGTATACGTTACCGGAAATTAAGAAGCTCCTTTTTGAGGCAGATTTGATTATAGCGATTGGAACTCAGTTAGAGGAGACAGCTTTAATGGGATGGAAGGAGGCCTTATTACATACATTCTTTGTACATATTGATTGCCATTATGAGTCGCTGGAACGTTCTGTTCATGCCAATTACAGGTTGCTTGGAGATGCCCAGCTGTTTTTGCAACTCCTGTGGAAAATGTCATGCGAGAATCTGAATTGGGTAACGACTAACAAAAATGAGTGGATAAAAAGAATGCAGGAGGTAAAAAAAGAAGCTCTGTCAGTATGGGCAGAAGCAGAAGACATAAAAGCACCTGTGAGAAGGATGCTTAAGGGAATCGAACATGAATTTGGAGAGAATGTCATCTTGGTTCAAGATAATGGGCTACATGATATGTGGGGCTATTCGTATCCTGTTTTTACGGTTGCTCCGCCTAGCCGCACAGTGGTTCCCGGTGAACAAACAGCCCTAGGTTTACCGATGGGGATATCCTTAGGAGCTAAGATTGCTGCTAGAAAAGCCAATGTTATTGCCTTACTTGGAGACGGTTCGTTTGAAATGGGGTATTCAGCTGTGGGTTGTGCCGCTGAGCATCAATTGGGTATCACTTTTATTGTCATAAATAATGGTGGATTTTCTTGGCCAAGATTTCAGCAAAGCATGAGCGAAATAGAAATAGGCTGCTCTTTTCAAATAGAGCTAGACTATGCAGCTTTAGCTAAATCGGTTGGCGGCTATTATGCGAAGCTAACTGACCCAAATGAGTACCAAAATGCATTAAAAGAAGCAAGGCTGTATACAGAACAAAATAAAATTGCTTTGCTAGAATTACTAGTTAATTGGGATCAAGATTTACCAATTACGGTGATGATGCAATATGGAGACAAAGAACAGTAAGTATGTCTCATGGGAACAAAGGTATGTAGATGACTAAATAAGCTAGGAGGAATCCTATGAATCTGGCTATTCCCACACACCATCCTGTCATGTATAACAAGCGAAAGGAATTTTTAGATTGCTTAGAGTATCTTATTTGTTCTTATATTCAAGGATTTGGAGTGCCGTATCACTGGCTTTTGTCCGACAGATGGGGATTTTATTATCGAAGCATTGATGATTTTACAGCAGCCAAGGAAGAGGTATTAATACCTTTTCCAGATACATTACAAAAAATTTACAAGGCTGAGTTCTTTCATTATGAAAAACGAGAGCTATTGGATGTAGTGAAGGAAACCATTAATCAAAACCGACATCTTTTCACTGTTGTGGACGGTAGATTCTTTCCATGGTATACGGATATGGAAATTTTCTCTCATTTTGTTTTAATTCAGGACTATGATCCTGTATCCAAGCTTTTTTATATAACAGATTTATGGCCGTATGAATTTTCTGGCTGGTTCCCGATTGAACCTACCAAACAAGCTTATGAAGTAGAAGGCAGGTATAGCTTTACATTGACAGAACCATCTCTACAAATCAATGACGAACTGCTTCGACAGCAATTTAGATCCGTGTGTAAAAAAATTACTGGTACTGATACCGGATATGTGGGCTATCTCAGCGGACAAAAAGCACTCCTTGCGTGTCAGCAAGATATGATATTGCATGGGAAAGACTTAGGAGCTCATCTGGATAAAATATTTGACATGCTAAAACGAGTAATAAACTATCGGGATGGATTTCTTGAATTCATCTTATATGCAGATCAGGATCAAACAAGTCCGGCATACAAAGAAATAGACCCGGCGCTAATTATTTTAGTAGAAGAGACAGTAAATGTTTGGGCTGTCTTTCGAAATTACTTAATTAAGGCAAAGGTTACAGGAAGCACTAATTTTCAAAAACAAATTGATTGGGTGAATAAAATCATTGAAAAAGAAAAAGAAGTTTATGAAAACATAATCAAATATTTCTAAAATGATAGAAAAGCAATTGAGGTGCTTGAACAATGGATATGAGAGAGGCACATATAATTGATTTGGCATCCATTTATAATACAAAAGGAGTATCAATCCAAGACCCAAAGCTGGTTGCTCAGCTGGATCATATACACAGCAGCATTCCAGGAGAGATATTTCCAAGCGATGAAGTAATTTCATACCAAGGAATCCCTTTTGCCTTTCCATTAACTGAAGCGGTTGATAACGATGTTATAAGTTGTGATGGCCAAATCATTGAAGTAAACGCTCAAAGTTCCTTTCAAACCTTAGCTTTCCTCGGTTTTTCATTATTCGGCGATTATCAGGATAAATTTACAATTCATTATGTGGATGGGGTGGAAGAAGAAGCGCGATTTGGTTTAACTAACTGGAAACAGTATAAAACTGGAACGCCACTATTTGGAGAGCAGATAGCAATGTCTCTCCCCTATTATGTAGAGAACATGATCCTTACTGAACTACCAAGAACCGTTTGGCTGCAAAAAATAACTCTTCAGCATTCGGGGTACATCAAGCAAGTTATACTGCCAAGCAATCCATATTTGATTGTAATTGCTCTTACCCTGTGTAACGTATAGAGCCTACCGTTGGAAAGGAAGCGTTACAGCAATGAAAATACAACCATTTGCACCAGAAAGAAAAGCTCCGTATTACTCCATTTGTCTTCATGTCATCTTGCATGAGCGATTAAGGCATGAGGGAATGGCTAGTTTTCTTAGCTTACATCCTAACCTGGAGATGTATAGTGTTACGGTTTATTCTAAGAAACAAGGCACAATCAACATGCAGTATGGTTTATGGGATGAATATATAGACTCTTTCCGTTTAGGTAAGCTGGGTTACGGAATCAGCCCGGAGCATATGGGTTATGAAGTAGAGAATGTCTCGTTTGCTTCCTATGAGGAAGGAAAATTATCCATTATTCGTAATATTCAAAACAAAAAACTTTCCTTGATTGGTGCTTCATATTTTCATCTGCCTTATAGCGAATTTTATCATAGTGATAAGTATCTAATAGATTACAGTTCTCTCCACCCCGGAATTACGAAGCATTGGATATCTGTATATGGGATAGATGAGCAGAAAGCACTGATCTATGATGGTGTTCCGGGAGATTACGTTGGAAGTATACAACTTCGGGACTTTGAAGCGTGCTGGCGTGGAGATCGAGCTATAAAACAATTAGAAAACAATTCGAAAGTACAGGGGAAAAAAGAGTTTCAAATGCTACAGCTATATGAAGTTTCAAAAATAGGTCAAGGTGACGTCATGAAACTAATGGAGGGTGTAGCCGCTACAGTTGCTTTTGAATATACCCGGGGGTTGATCATTCGAGAAAATAGCGAAACACATTACTTTGGAAGAAGTGCAATTCATCAGTTAGTAGAGGATTTGGGCTCCTATTTACAGGATGATCAACTAGGAGGGGAACATCTTTCTGATTATGGTCAAGCTGTTCTGGAAATAAAGCTGATGCGCTACTATTATCTGGATTTGCTTAAAGATTTAGTAATGTTATACGGTTTTGTTTATGAGGAGGACTTGGCCCAGTTTGAGAAGATTGTGAAACGATGGGAAGTCATCAACATTGGTCTGATGAAGCATATTTTACGACAGTCACCACTTAAAAAATTTTTAAAAACAACGATTGAGTCAATAGAGCAAGTGGGGAGGCAGGAGAATCAGTTTTTTATTGAGTTTCTTCACAGACACTCTCATATTTCCTTAGTAGAGCCCATAAAAACAATCTAAATATGATCTTCCAAAGAAGGGAAGAAGCGGATTGATAAATTACGAGGTTTTTGTTGGTAATACATCTTATACAGCTCTTATTAAACAAGAAATACAACAGCTTACGCTTTGTATGAATCGTCAGGGAGTTTCAGCAGGTAATCTGGTTGCGATTGCTATTCACGAACCCATCTCTTGGTTGATTGCCTATTATGCCTGCAAAGAACTGGAGGCAGTTCCTGTTGTGATCGGAAAGGTGGCCGAATTAGACCAACAGCTGGAGATAGTTCAAGCTGACTATGTGTGCTATACAAGCGATCATTACAAGATACTAATTGAGAGCCTATCTGTGGTAAAGGAAAGAGATATACCTAGTAATACAGGGCTCATCTGCAGAACCTCAGGCTCAACTGTAGGGATGCCTAAATATGTGGTCTGGAGTAAAGAAGGGATTAAGTATCAGAAACGGGAGACGACACGAGTATTCGGATACAAAGAGGGAGAACGGCTTCTTTTTACATTGCCACTTTGGGGAGCTTATGGATTAAGTATTGTGGGAGTTTTGGAACACAACAGTATGGATTTGGTTATTCCTGCTAATTTGCGTCCTCGCTCCATAATTACCGTTCTGGAAAAACAAAAAGTCTGCTGGGTAGAAAGTGCTCCTTTTTTTTATCAATCTATGCTTCCTTATCTATTAAAAGAGCAGAGAGGGATTGAAGTAATTGGAGTAAAGGGATGGGGCTGTGGAGGCGACCTGCTTACCCATACTTTTGTTCAACAGTGGGTGAAAATGACAGGTGTTCCCATATTGGATGGTTATGGATTAACGGAAGCGGGTCCTAATGTATCGCTGAATCGTCCATATGATTATTGTTATGGAACCGTCGGCAAACCTCTTATCGGAACAGAAATTACTTTTTCTGAGGATAGAGAGTTGTGGGTTCGAAGCCCTTCAGTAATGCTGGGTTATTATGCCAATGGACAAGTAGATGCTTCGATGCTTCATAATGGCTGGCTGTCTACTGGTGATATGGCAACGAGAGATGAACATGGATACGTGACTATTTTGGGAAGAAAAAAGAATATCATTATTGTCAATGGATATAATGTCAGCCCGGAATATGTGGAAAGAACGATTAGAGAACATGACGGAATAAGAGACATAGCTATTGTAGGGATTCCTCATCCAACACGTGGAAATCGATTGTGTGCTTTTGTAGTGGGGGATGCTTCTCTTACAAAAAGAGATATTGACCTTTTTATAAAGGATAAGGTAGACGAGCCTTCCCGACCAAGTTTTTATGAAATGATCCCCAATCTACCGGTACTAGCTAATGGAAAGACAGACCGAAATCAACTGAAAGGGATAGCTGAAGTCCGATTTGGTCAAGGAAGTTTCGTGTAGCCACCTTTATGTAATAGGACGTTATTGACGGAGACATGCAGTTTCAGATTATCTATCGACAATCCCCTTTTTATGTTAATGACATAAAGCGGGGGCTGTTTTATTTTTCGTTTGAAAAAAGTTATATTAAGGCGTTAAGACTCTGGCCAACTGATCAGCTTGTTCATTTGTTCGTCGGCTGGAGCCCAAGCATTGAGCTGTTCTGGTGAGCAGTCATGTGCCGCAATAGAATGAACCGTATCATAAAAGAGAAAGACCAGTTGCTCTGTATCCGATTCCGTATACATTCGAACGATCATTATCATCTTCCTTTTCATCTTGTAATAAATAAGAAAACAGTATAATGCTATGGAAAAAGGAAAAGCAATCTTTTACAATCATTATATCTGATTTGATATTTTGAAATTAAGCAATGGGGATAACAAGTACCTAATGAGAAGAAGGGAAGCATAGATGAATATTTTTCATTCTGTAAAAGGATTGATCAAGGAAATGCTACCTTTCCTTATGGGGATTCATGAGAGAAGACCTGCAACCTGTTACACGAAATAACTGGCAGTAGATGATTCAGCTTACAGAGTTTGCTTTAGATGTTTCATCAAGGGATGTGCCTTTGTTTTTTCAGATTTTATCAATTGTTTAAGGAAGAAATTCTGCATAACCATTTTTAATATAACGACCTTCTTCCTTCTATTCATTGCTTATCTCCTGCAAAGGTCGGTTTATATTGGGAGACTTTCAAAAGAACTGTTACCTCTTGTTAATGTTAGCTGTCTTATACTTCCATACGATCTCTTATCCTTATTTTATAAAAACGTACCTGAATACGATCAGCCAGTTTCGAGGCTTGATCAATTGACACTGGCCGATTTTTTATCAGATGGATATTGGCATAAGCATGTACAAATGATGAGACAAAGCTATACAGACAAGAAAAATATGTTTCTTCAAGTGATTGACGAATATATGAAGGGACGAGTAGCGGTGTAGGAAAAGATAGAGGGCTACATGTGTTTTTAACTGTGAAAACAAGCCATACATAAAGCAGAATTGCTTGAATTAGGTCGTAAAGGGGGTGAAGGTGTATGGAACGTCTCGATACTGGTTTCAGAGAAAATGTCTGTAGCTCACCATTTTAACTATCGGATTCGCTTTAGTAAAATAAATTCAATCTATTTTGAATGTTTTGGTATTATCCTGTGATCAGCTTGATGTTCTGTCTGCTAGATTGAAAAAACTTGATGAACATTGCATTATCATTCAACTTGCGTTTCCAGATATTACATATAAAGGTGTTAATAAATGGACAGCTTTGCAGCAATGGGGAATTCAGGAAGATCAAATGGTTTGCTTTGGAAACAGTCTGAATGATCTCCCGATGTTTCAAAAGGCTTACTACTCAGTATTGATTGGCAAATGTGAACCTTTGCGAGCTTTTGCGCGAAAGAATATAGCATTTGATGGTCAAATCGAACAAAAAATGATCGCTACATTACGGGAGCTGTGCTTACGATTTGCTGAAGTGAAATAGCCAAAATACCTATACGATCATGTAGAATGGATAGAAAGAGGTGCATTTGCTTTGCAACGACCATTAGAAGAGAGACGTGCAGGATTACGTGAAGCGGAAAGAAAAGCAGAGGAATTATTTAAACAGGTTGAAGAGAAGGGAATATTACGCAGTGGAGTAACTGAAAAGCAGGTGAATAAAGAAATATATGAATTGGCTTTTCAAATGTATGGTATTAAAAAATATTGGCATAAACGGATTGTAAGAGCGGGCAAAAATACACTGTATCCTTACCGCGAGAATCCCCCAGACTTAACTATCTCTGAGGAGGATATTATTTTTCTTGATTTCGGCCCCATTTTTGAAGAATGGGAAGCTGATTTTGGACGGACATACGTGCTTGGAACTGATCCATACAAGCTAAAGCTGCGTGATGATATCGAGAAAGCTTGGCAGGATGGGAAGGACTTTTTCCTATCAAAACCCAATATAACTGGAAGTGAGTTATTCGAATATATGTGTCGACTCGCAGAGCAGTATGGATGGGAATATGGAGGACCGCACGCAGGTCATCTAATAGGGGAATTCCCTCATGAGCGAATTCAAGGGGATGAAGTAGAGAATTACATCCATGCTGATAATAAAATTGTCATGCGAGAGCCTGATAAGGATGGGGGACCGCGAGATTGGATCTTAGAGGTGCATTTTATTGATCGTGAGCGTGAAATCGGAGGGTTTTTTGAGCAGCTCTTAACGGTAGATTAGCCTTGAAGAGGTTTGAATTTTATAAAAAATAAACAGGGAATCAACGAGCTTTCGATAAGAATTAGTAAAAAGAGCGTCCGCATAAAAGGAGACGCTCTTTTTTATTCTTTGTTCTGCCGCAATCATATCAGAAAAGGCAGGTCATTGTTATTAACGTACCAGTAACAAATTGATCAGCTCTGATGCTATTTTCAATAAGGCTTGCAGTTGAATCGCTAATGAACTGCTTAATTCAGCAAACATGTCAGCGTCCATCGATACAACAATGAGCAGAAGGCAGGCGATAAATACGCCTTTTTCTACAGGGCCTCCCGTTTTAAAAGCAAGAGGCAATTTTATTCTTGCTTTACTAAAAGGATAGAACAGCGGTACGCCGGCGACCGTTAATAAATCCCCCACGATATGAAAGAGATATCCAATCCACAAGCCTAAAAATACGTTCTCCTTCATAAAAAATCCAAGGGGAAATAAACAAAGCCAAAAAGGCAGAGCGTGTGTCAGGCCACGGTGCCCTAATGTTTTACTCATCACCCTCGATGTTTTGGATAGTTTTTTCCCTATGTAGGATTTGGGGTGATCAATATCGGGCAATAAGCTTCCCACAGCTATTCCCATTACATAGTCTGTTTGAAATGGGATATCCAAAAACTTGGCTACACATACCCCAGCCAGCATTGAAAAAGCAATGTGCGTTTTATACTTCAAAATGCTCCCCCTCTTTTTGCTGTAAACAAAGAGGGAATAATTCGTACTGCAGATGATACCGCTCTTTGAATAACTTCTGATAAAAAAGAGAACTTTTGTTCTCTTTTTTATGCTACCACTTTTCTTTGCACGTGGGCAGTCTTTTTTGAAATAAATTACTTTTTAGTGGGAAATCATACCGTTTCAAATAAAAAAGAAATTCGATTATCGCAATAATTTCAGATCAAATTCCGGAACAAGCCCTTCTTGTGCAGCGCGGCTTAAAAGAGCAGTTACGGCCGCATATCCATCTTCCCCTAGATCCGCAGTAAATTTGTTTACATACAAATTAATATGGGCTTGGGCTACTGCTGGATCCATTTCCTGAGCATGGTGCATGATATATTCTCTGGACGCTTCTGGATGTGCCCAAGCATACTCTACGGAGGCGCGGGTCCAGCTAGCGATAGCATCCAAGTCTAACGAGCGTCGAGCGATAATGGCACCTAGTGGAATAGGCAGCCCTGTATCCGTTTCCCACCAATTACCTAAGTCAGTCATCAAAGAAAGACTGTATGAAGGATAGGTAAAACGTGCTTCGTGGATGACTAAACCGGCATCAATTTTACCATCGCGTACAGCAGGCATAATTTCGTGGAAAGGCATTACAATAATTTCTCCTACTCCACCGGGCACATTTTGGGCAGCCCATAGACGGAATAATAGATAAGCGGTGGAGCGTTCGCTAGGAACAGCTACGCGTTTGCCGGATAAAGCGGAAGGATCAGCTTGTTGTTGGGATGGCTGATCAATAGCAGACGAGTTTTTCGTTAAGACTAAGGGACCGCACCCTCTACCCAATGCTCCGCCACATGGCAGCAGGGCGTATTCCGACAATACCCAAGGAAGTGCTGCGTAGGAAATTTTAAGAACTTCTGGTCCAGTTAAACTAGCTGCGAGTCCATTCGTGATATCAATATCTGCATACATAACATCCAGGGCTGGAGCTTGGGGAATGAGTCCATGAGCCCAGGCATGAAAAACAAATGTATCATTAGGGCAAGGGGAAAAAGCAATTTTCATCGTAATACCTCCACAAGTACTGAGCTTACTTTTTCAAGAGCTTCCAAAGCTTCTTTGATACGCCAAGCAGATCGGTCGCGTGGACCTACAGGATTAGAAATAGTGCGAATTTCCAATACGGGAATCTCGAATTGCTGTGCGGCAGTTGCTACTCCATATCCCTCCATCGCTTCGGCAGTCGCTCCCGCTGCTCTGCTGGCTATGGCTGTGGCTGTTTCGGCACTGCCTGTTACTGTGGAAACAGTGAGAATTGAGCCGGTATGGGTAAGTAAACCTGAAATTTGCAGGGCTTCTGCTACACGCTTTGCCAGCGTGATGTCTACAGGGATTCGAGCAGAACCAAAACCTAGTTCGTCCAAGCTTAGAAATCCATTAGAGGTTTCGGCACCGAGATCGGCGGCCAGGATTTCATCTGCTACCACCACTGTAGCTATATCTGCTTTCCCTTTAAATCCACCAGCAATCCCAGCGCAAATGACAAGATCATATGTAGTAGCTGCTAAGGTGCGTGCTGTACTGGCTGCGGCACAGACTGCACCGACGCCACCCACTAGAACGTCGAAGCCTTCTGCACCGTGTAAGCCGCGGATTACCGCTTCTTGTTCGGCTTCTACAGAGGTGACGATAAGTATACGTTTTAGTGATCGTGAGGATGGATTGTTCGAGTTTACAAATGTACCCGAAAAGATTTCTGCTGGTTTAACTTGATTCATGTGAACAATCTCCTTTTCATAAACCATAACGTGGGCTCTCGAAAGACTGTATAAAACGAATCCTTTCTATAATAAAGAAGGAAGCGGAATATAAAAGCTTCTGCCTCCAATTATACAAAGTTGAGCCGTTGAGTGAAACACTTTATAAGGAGTTCAAGTCAGAGTTATGCGTTGTCGACTAATGTTTTGGCTACCTGCATCATCTGTTGATGTAACTTTTCATTCCGCTTATTTTCATTAATAGAGTAAGCGAGCTGATACAAAATCCCTTGATGATAAAAAACAATTTCGTCTGCTACTGTATTGTGCAGGTGAACGGAGAGTGTAGATTCATCCCAATCATAGTAGGAGTAGACTAGTGAGCCAGATGTTGTCTTTATGTGTTGAAAGAGAGGTACACCATTCTGCGTTCTCTCGATACGAACCTCATTCCCGATGATATCTGCGGATTGGGAGGCATGTTGATTGGTTTTGTCTATGTTGGCGAAGGGGTCTTCTTTCATCTCGGTCATTCGCAGGATAACAAACTCATTCTCGGCGTTAACAGCCGCATCCCTTTCTTGTGCATAAGTTAGCTGAACCTGCTGGAAAAGCTCCTGTTCATGTTTTTGCTGAAACGTTACCAGATAGGCTGACTCTTTACTTACCGAGAAAGGAAGGAGGGGTGTGTTAATGAGCTGATTTACTGATTTCATCTTTGTTGGCAGATAAGGAGCAAGCTCTTTGGGAGTGATTGGCTTAAAATAGGTGATATTCTCAATGCTGTGAGGCAGGGAAACATGCTCGCTTCTAGCAAACCCACTTCCTTTTACTGTCGGAAGAGAACGTTCGGGAGAGCAGCCGAGCAAACTGAATGTCATTGCAAACAGGAGCAGCAGTGATAGGATTTTTTTACACGGACGTACCATAACTTTGCCACCTTTTTATTTTACATAATACCATTATATGTATATAGATGGATGAAGACATAATAAAAAAGACTCCGATCGTATCTACCGGAGCCTAATGTACTTATCTTTTTAGCTAAAAAATACTCAAATCCCATTGCTGAGCCATTTCTTTTAGCAACAGGGAGCCAGCCACGCTATTGCCAACCTCATCAATCGAAGGACTAAAAATCCCAATTCCGCAACCATCGGCAAAAGGTAAGTCACGGGAGCGATAGCGAGGCGGTACAGCGGAGAGGATACCTCCAGAGACCCCGCTTTTCGTTGGAACGCCAACAAAGGCAGCGAATTTACCAGACGCGTTATACATTCCGCATGTCAGCATTAAGGATTTAGTGAAACGAGCTACGTCCTTAGGAATTACTTGTTCCTGACGAATCGGGTGGTAGCCGTCTAGAGCCAGAATTAAGCCGATCAGGGCCGTATCCTTGGTCGTTACCTCAAGGGCGCACTGTTTTAAATAAACCTCCAGAGCACTCTCCACATCTCCATCTAAGAAACCAATATCCTTCAGATAATAAGCTAAGGCGCGATTACGGTGGGCAGTATTCCACTCTGACTCGAATACCTCTTCATTTAGCACGGGAGCGGTACCGATAAGTTGGATAAACAGCTTGTTGAGTGAATCCATTTTTTGGGCAACAGAATCACCAGCGAGCATAGATGAAACTGTAATGGCCCCCGCGTTTATCATCGGATTGTAGGGACGACCCGGTTTGCTCATTTCTAACCGAATAATAGAATTAAAAGCATCCCCAGTAGGCTCTGCATCAACTCGCTGCAAAACATGGGGAATGCCATATTCCATACATACCGCGACTAGGCTGAGTACTTTAGAAATACTTTGCAATGTGAATGGAGCATCACAATCGCCAGCGGTAATCATCGTTCCATCTGTACCTATTACAGTAACTCCTAGCTGATGAGGATTCATCTTGCCTAGGGCAGGTATATAGTCAGCGCACTTCCCTTGAGAAGCTGCATCTTTAAATTGATCAATCCAATGTAACAATTGAGCAGATACTTGCTGGTGCTGTTCTGTTTCTGACGGTGCCAAGATACTTGGGCTCATCTCAGATGCTCCCCTTTCATATTAAAAATAACTTGAATAACATACCAAGACAGGGGCACTGCCAGTTAGTATGACCCACATTTCCATATTCATATTAACGGTAGTGAAAATCGTCAGCTTAATGTGTCGTGGAACTCTATTTTAAAATCATAGCGGTGTAACAGCAAGTATATTTCCAGAAAAAAAGCTTATTTTTTTCAAGAGAGGGAGAATAGTGGAAAAAAAGAAAAAGCCACCAATGATAGGTGGCTTTATGGTTTCCATATTGTAGCTGTCCCACATGACTTCATGCCGGTGTTTTATAACCTTATTCGAATTCTTTTTCCCTTACGACATATTATCTGGAAAAAGATAGATATAGCATTTTTGAACCTCAAAACAACGAAAGCCCTACCTCTCTTCCGTCCTTACGGCTCCGATGACCGCGCCAGTGTGAATCGGGTAAATCAAAACGCTTGCCTGAAAATGAATTGCTTCTTTTTGGAAAATAGTTTTTGGACGTGAGATTTGAAAAACAGGTGAGAGTAATTCATTTCGAGGAAAAAAGAATTGATTGGATGAAGGTAAAAAATCATCTTAAATATGAAAAACACAAGAATAATCGTAACATGTTGATAAACAAAAAGCAAATTCTATTAAAAAAATAAAAAAAATTTTAGATATGTGTAATTTTACAGAGTAACATTTATGATTTTTTGATATTATTTACTATATGCCAATAAGGACGATGGAGAAATCGACCTATGATTACAGGTAATCCTCCAAATATCTTGTCTTTATTGACGATTCAGATCAACCTACTTTGTGATTGAAGGCATGGGTGAATTTTATGTAATCGTAAGCATAGCTAATAATGTGCTAGCAGTGTGAAACGATTGGATACACAAAATCAGCTTCGTTTGGACAAAAACATGAGTCAATTTCGCGATAGACGAAACCCAAAGCATGGTTCATTGAATATATCGGTATCATATCAAGCTGCGTATAGAGGCAATAAAACACAAGGAGTTAGATATCTTTTTAATGAAGGTATTCCCTCTATGTGCTCTATACCAGAAGAAAGCTCTTGTGTCTATCCATAAAGATTGATGACGAATTGTCTACAAGACTCCGCTCTTCTAAAACTAAAGGGTTCTTGTTAAATAAGCTGAAGCTGTTCTGAGATTCCCAAGAAGCCTTCATACAGATAGGTTTGACTGGAGCATTGTTCATGACAACTGATCATGAGCAGATTCATGTCAGCATTCGTATCAGGAAAACTCCTTTCTATTGAAAAGAAACCTTGACCATAGTACCTTAATGCAAAGCTGGCTTTCGTGAACGTAACGGTATTCGGGGTTTTGCTAAACGCAAAAACAAGAGCCTTATTTGGGAGTGTAGCAAGGGCAGCAACGCTAGCTACATTAAGCAAAAAGGAAATTGGTTTGGTATAGGCTCAGAAGATAGAATGTATCAGTTTTGTATGAACGAATGATGATGTAACAGATAGACAAAAGAAAAAAGGATAAGGACAGGGAGAAATAGAGATGAAAATATGGTTAAAGACTTTCTTGCTATCTGGGTTACTGCTGTTGCTATTCGGTTTACAGCCCTCCCAATCCCTAGCAGGTAATGCAAAAATTTTACTAGATGGTTATCCACTAACCTTTCCAGTACAGCCTCAAGTAGTAAAAGGAACGACTTTAGTGCCATTCCGAGCGATTGCAGAGGCGATGGGAATTCAGGTGCAATGGGATAATGCAACACGGACGATCATTGCAACCAATCCAAATGGCACTGCTGGAACACAGCTTCGCCTACAAATCAACAATGCTACTGCTTATGTGAATAATCAACCAATCACATTGGCTGTAAGTCCTACGCTTTACAAGGGGAGCGCATTAATCCCGTTGCGGGTTTTCAGTGAGCAATTTGGGGCTACTGTTAACTGGGACGGTGCTAACCAAACTGTATTATTACAATCTCCACCAAAAGATTTATATACGATGGCTTTCTATGCCATTTCTTCATTTAGTGAGCGACAACTTATCTCTTCCTTTGATGCAGTTGCCTTTGGCTGGGCAAGAATCAACGAAAATGGTGAGTTTACACTTCAAGGGAAAGATTTTTATTGGCCTAAATCAGCAGGAGATGTAACGCCAGAGGGGATCGTAAGTGAGGCAAAATCAGGCGGAACACAGCCATATTTCATGGTTTTTGCTTCAGATCGCAAAGGTGAGCTAATGAAAATGCTTCAAACCGCGCAGCTGCGTCAACAAACGATCGATGGAATTTTACAAACTGTCCGCAATCAGCCGTTTGAAGGGGTTGCCTTAGATTTTGAAGGATTGGGCTTGAGCGGAGATATCGAGCTTGAGAAACGTCTATACACTGAATTTGTTGGACAGGTGGCTCCTGTGTTGCATCAGGAAGGTAAAAAGCTCACACTAATCTTGCATCCGCCAAACGGTTCTTATAAAGGCTACGATTACGCGCAATTAAGTGCTATGGCAGATGATTTGATCATCATGGCGTATGATTATGGACAAAAAGGACAGCCGGAGAATTTGGACAAAGTAAATGAGGCTATCCAGCTTGCATTAAAGCAAGTGCCAAAAGAGAAACTGATCCTAGGTATTTCTATGGGCAGTGAAAATGCTGGTACCATTAACAGTAAAATTGGTCTAGCTAAACGATATGGTTTAAAAGGTGTATCGTTATGGAGATTAGGGCTAATTGGAGAGCCTGCCTATTTAGAAATGAAAAAGGCTGTAACGATGTAACGATACATCCTTTTATCAAATGTAAATATCGATACGTAATTGCTAAATCCATCCCTCACATTGAAGGGGTGGATTTTTTTATGGCCCTTATTGTCCTAAAACGTTATACCATTATTTTTTTTATTCATGGTAACATGGCTGTAATTGTAGTGATGTGGAAATAAGGAGAGTGACGTTATGAAAACAGAAAAACAAAAAATGATAAACGGTGAGTTATACGATGCATCCGATATAGAGCTGAGCAAGGAGCGTCAACAAGCTAGTAGGTTGACGAGATTGTACAATCAGTCGTTAGAAACCGAAAAGGAAGAACGAAAGGACATATTATCCCAGCTATTGGGTACGAAGGGAGAGGATTGTGTGATACAGCCTAACTTTCGATGTGACTATGGATACAATATTCATCTTGGAGAGCATTTCTTTGCCAACTATGATTGCATCATGCTTGATGTTTGTGAAATACGCATAGGCGAGCATTGCATGCTGGGACCAGGTGTTCATATTTATACGGCTATGCATCCTCTGCATCCGTTAGAACGGTCAAGTGGTTTGGAATATGGGAAACCGGTTGTCATTGGCAATCATGTATGGATTGGTGGAGGTGCTATCATTAACCCAGGAGTCAGGATTGGAAATAATGCAGTTGTCGCTTCAGGAGCTGTCGTAACGAAAAACGTGCCGGATAACGTTGTCGTAGGTGGAAACCCAGCAGTGATTATAAAAGAAATTGCGCCTTAAAAATTACAGGATAGAGGTTAAATTACCTCATAACGATTTGCTACAAAGTGAATTACATAAGGGAAAAAGCGTCTAAATGATGAATTTGGATGCTTCTTTTTTTGGGCTAAAGGGTATGAACGTACCTTTACACGTACAAAAAGGCACATTTTTTTAAAAAAATAGTTTGTTTACACAAGACCCTTTTTAAAAATTTGAATACTGTAAAGGAGAAAGGAAGGTGTTATTGAGTTGGATAAACGTTTTGAAATTGACAAGATTTACGAAAGCATTATTCAATCAGAGTTAGATCTTTATTTAAGAAAAGACCCACTGTTTGCGCATAAACATTGTAGCTCCAGTTCTTCTATCACTTGCAGATCCACGTTTATTACCTTTATTGATTGTCCTAAAGTTCCAACAGGTCCAACCGGCCCGACAGGTCCAACCGGCCCGACAGGTCCAACCGGCCCGACAGGCCCAACTGGCCCGACAGGTCCGACCGCCCCAACAGGTACGACAGGTGCAACCGGCCCGACAGGTCCAACGGGTCCAACCGGCCCAGGAATCGGTCCAATACCGATACCACCAGGACTAATTCCTACATTTATTTCACTGTTAAACCGTTTAATTGCCGCAGTACCAGCTGTTTTTGCAGATCCAAGTCCAGCTAATATTGCTGCACTGAGACAAATACTGCTGGAGTTAAGTGCATTTGGAGCTCAGGCTGGACTTAGCCCTGGCCAATTGGCAGAATTAAATTCTATCATTAACGGATTACTGTCTATATTAGATACGCAGCCATTTAACCCAAGTGCTTTTGCTACTGAATTCCAATCCTTACTCAATACGCTGCAAGAATTTGCTTTACTCTTCCAAGTTGACCCAGGCACATTACAAACTATTTTAAGTTTATTGCAACAGCTTCAAACCCTTCTTACTAGCCTTACACCAGTAGGAGCGACTGGAGCAACTGGAGCGACTGGAGCAACTGGAGCGACTGGAGCGACCGGAGCAACTGGAGCGACTGGAGCGACCGGAGCAACTGGAGCGACTGGAGCAACTGGAGCGACCGGAGCAACTGGAGCGACCGGAGCGACCGGAGCAACTGGAGCGACCGGAGCAACCGGAGCGACTGGAGCGACTGGAGCAACTGGAGCAACTGGAGCAACTGGAGCAACTGGAGATACCGGAGCGACTGGAGCAACCGGAGCGACTGGAGCGACTGGAGATACCGGAGCGACTGGAGCGACTGGAGCAACTGGAGCAACCGGAGCGACTGGAGCGACCGGAGCAACTGGAGATACCGGGGCAACTGGAGCGACTGGAGCGACTGGAGCAACTGGAGCAACTGGAGATACCGGGGCAACTGGAGCAACCGGAGCAACCGGAGCGACTGGGGCAACCGGAGCGACTGGAGCGACTGGGGCAACCGGAGCGACTGGAGCAACTGGAGCGACTGGAGCGACCGGAGATACCGGGGCGACTGGAGCGACCGGAGCGACTGGGGCAACTGGAGCGACCGGAGCGACTGGAGCGACTGGAGCGACTGGAGCAACTGGAGCGACTGGGGCAACTGGAGCGACTGGAGCGACCGGAGATACCGGGGCGACTGGAGCGACCGGAGCGACTGGGGCAACTGGAGCGACCGGAGCAACTGGAGCGACCGGAGCAACTGGAGCGACTGGAGCAACTGGAGCGACCGGAGCAACTGGAGCGACCGGAGCAACTGGAGCGACTGGAGCGACCGGAGCAACTGGAGCGACCGGAGCAACTGGAGCGACTGGAGCGACCGGAGCAACCGGCCCAACAGGTCCAACCGGCCCAACAGGTCCAACCGGAGCTCTTGCTACCAATACCTTTGCGTTTGCAGCGAACTTAACTGGTGGACTTATCCCTGTATTGTTAGGTGGTACACTTGTTCCATTCCCTAACGCTCAGGATATCGGACCAGGCATTACAGTCAATGCAACGAGCGATACCTTTACTGTAGCAGCCGCTGGTAACTATTTCATTGCTTACACCATAAATCTTGCTGCTTCCATTCTTGTAAGCTCACGTATCTTGATAAATGGAGTTCCAGTAGCGGCTAGTGTTGTTTCACCAATAATTGGTGTAACAGCATACGAAGCACAGGTAATCGTTCCTGTACCGGCTGGAGCAACCATTCAGGTACAACTATTTGGTATAGCAGCGACAGCAACCTTAGCATCTGGTTCACCAACAAGTATCACGATTATTCGTCTAAGCTAAAATCAGGATCAATATGTTATAAAGCTGCTCTTCTGAAATAGGGGAGCAGCTTTTTCTTTAGAAATGCCTTAATGAGAATGCCTAATGAACAGTCATGAAATTTCTGTAAATTTCATATTGCTATTTTGTCCAAAATTAGGAAATAATAAATGTAGGCCACATATCATATACCTCTTTTGATTTTACTCCTGTTACCTTACTGCCAACAGCTTCTCAACGTGTAAAGCCAACCAAGAAGAGTATGTACATAACAATACTTTTATGAAATAGATATCATCCCAAATTTTAAAGAAGTCCTCTAATGTTTATAAATAAACTAAATGTTACTTTTACCATGTCATTTTTATTAAAATTTATCTATACTATATCTGTATAAATAAATATATAATTATTTACACATATAATTGTATGGGAGAGTTGAATATCCTGAATAATTATAATATAGTGCCAATTATAATAAGCAGATATATAAGTATTGGAGAGGTGTCTTTTACTTGGTTTTGCTACGTATTACATAAGGAATGGAAACTATTGAAAAGAGGTGACAGGCTGTGTTTCAATTAGAAACAAACAGAATGATCTTGCGAAAAATGAAGTTGTCAGATGTGGAAAAATTAAGCAGGATATTTACTGACCCTATCGCTATGCAGTTCTATCCATCTACGAAAAATGAAGAAGAAACGGTTGCATGGATCAAGTGGAATCAGGGGAATTATGAAAAATTCGGAATAGGATTTTGGATTGCTGAGAATAAACAGGATGGGGAATTTATAGGGCAATGCGGCTTGGTACCTCAAGAAATTAATCTTCAACAAGAAATTGAAATTGGTTATTTGATTGTCCGTAAGTATTGGGGACAAGGATTAGCTACGGAATGTGCAATTGCTTGTAGAGAATATGGTTTCCATAAGCTTGGCCATGACCGTTTGATTTCACTTATTGATAAAAGGAACGTAGCGTCCAGACGTGTTGCGGAGAATGTCGGTATGACATGGGAAAAAGAAATAAGTAAATGGAATAAAACGATACAATTATACAGCATAACCAAATAACAGATATTCCCACGCGAGGAGGAAATCATTGTTAGCATCAATTCTCTTATTTATCACAGCCGGTCTGGCTAAGATTGGTGGCGGCTATCTGGTTTGGCTTTGGTTACGAGAGGCAAAACCTGCCTGGTACGGTCTTGTAGGGAGCATAGTTCTTATCGTTTATGGGATTATTCCAACTTTGCACAGATTTCCTACATTTGGACGAGTATATGCAGCTTATGGCGGAGTATTTATTATCCTAGCGATCATGTGGGGGTGGCTGGTAGATAAAAAGACCCCAGATATGTATGACTGGCTAGGAGCAGTGATTTGTATAGCTGGTGTGGGTGTTATTTTGTGGGCGCCTAGACCATAGGGGCATGGTGTCTATCTTATGTAAAGATAGGGGTCATGCCTATTTATGTGGCATTTTCAAAAAAAATATGATAAAGTTTAAATCCTACTTTACATATAGGAATTAATGTATTATAACTTGAATATGCTTTAGTTACCTTCATGAGAATTTATCAGAAAGAACGGAGGGAATCCATTGTCAACAGTTTGGATTTTACTTAATATTGCTATCATGTTACTTGTTATTTTTGGACTATATACCATGCAGAAGAAACATATTTCCTTTTCGAAGCGTGTGTTTACCGCACTGGCTGTTGGGATTGTCTTCGGAGTTGGCTTACAGCTTGCCTATGGGGCAAAAACAGACATTGTAAAGGATTCGATAGAATGGTTTAACATTATAGGTAAAGGCTACATTAAGCTTTTGCAGATGATTGTAATGCCGCTGGTATTTATATCTATTTTAGCTGCTTTTACAAAGGTTAAGCTAACGAATAATATCGGAAAAATTAGTTCTTTAATTATTGGTATCCTAATTGCAACTACTGCGGTATCTGCCGCTATTGGGATTGGAACAACACTCGCCTTTCATTTAGAAGCTGTTCAAATTCAACAAGGCGATCAGGAAACAAATCGAGCTGCTCAACTAGAAAAGACGTTTGGTCAAATTCAAGATTTATCTCTTCCTCAGAAAATCGTGGAATTATTACCGGCCAACCCGTTTCTTGATCTAACAGGCCAACGTTCTACTTCTACGATTGCTGTTGTTATTTTTGCTGCTTTGCTTGGCATTGCATTCTTAGGGGTAAAGGGGAAACAACCGGAACACGCAGCATTCTTTGCCAAAATTGTAGATACATTTTATACGATAATTATGCGGGTAGTAAGCATTATTTTACGCTTAACTCCTTATGGGGTGCTAGCTCTCATGACAAAAGTAACGGCTACCAGCGATTACTTAGCCATTCTTAAATTAGGAAAATTTGTGCTTGCTTCCTATGTCGCGATTATCATTATGTTTGTTATCCATCTGATTTTGCTTGCTGTTACTGGACTTAACCCTATTTCTTATTTGAAAAAGACGTTTCCTGTTTTAACTTTTGCATTCACTTCACGTTCAAGTGCAGGAGCATTGCCTTTAAACGTAGAAACGCAACGTGATAAATTGGGAGTACCGGAAGGCATAGCTAACTTTGCTGGATCTTTTGGTTTATCCATTGGTCAAAACGGTTGCGCAGGTATTTATCCAGCCATGTTAGCTGTGATGATTGCCCCTACAATTGGGATTGACCCATTGACGCCTTCTTTCATCGTATCTCTTATTGCTGTCGTAGCGATTAGTTCCTTTGGAGTTGCAGGCGTAGGCGGTGGAGCCACTTTTGCTGCTCTTCTGGTGCTATCTACAATGAACATGCCAATTGCATTAGCTGGTTTGTTAATCTCTGTAGAGCCATTAATTGATATGGGACGTACAGCTCTAAACGTAAGCGGCAGTATGGTAGCAGGTGTGATCACTAGCCGTGTAACGAAAGAATTAGACACCAATATTTACAATGATCAAACGCAAAAACATGTAGAAGCGTAAGAGCATCGGATTGTTTTCTTACAGCCTTTTCGCTCTGTTTCTTTTTCAAGTGTCGTCTCGAGACAATTCCTTTGTCCGGGGCGGCACTTTTTTTGTAAGGTTGACAAGCCTGTAACATCTCACTATAATTCTGAACAATAAGTATTGGAATGTTATGAAAAAATATAAATGAAGCCGTGAAGAGGAAGAGTAAAAGAAAGCTCTAGTGTCAGAGAGCCGTCTCAATGTGCTGCGAAGATGGTCGCTAACTTTCCTTGAAAATCACCTCAGAGCTTTGTTGTGGAACAGATCAGAGCAGAAGCAGGGGGAGAGTCAGAGCAAACACAAAACTCTCAATCTCTATGATCATTAGTACATGGCAACGAATTGTCCACGTTATCGGACTAAGTCTATTTGAACCTTCTTTAAACGTATGGATCGCTTTACTGCGAGTCATGAAGGAAGACGGAATTAGACTTGTGGAGTCCGTTTTTGTGAAGAAACGGAGAATGCTCAGTGGTATCGCGACTCTCGCCTAAGCAATGGAAGTAAATTTCTTTCATGCTGGGCGAGTTTTTTTGTTATTGAAAAATATAGAGAGGCGGAGAAACTGATGAATGTAACAACCAGCAAACTAACCATAGAAGATATTCTGGTGGCGAGTCATTTATTGCGAGAAGTTATTGTCAAAACACCTCTACAGTACAACGGAGTTTTGTCAGATAAATACCAATGCAATGTGTTCCTAAAGCGGGAGGACTTACAGGTTGTTCGTTCATTTAAATTGCGCGGTGCTTATTATCTCATGCGTACATTATCGGACGAGCAAATGAAACGCGGTGTCGTTTGTGCTTCCGCAGGCAATCATGCACAAGGGGTTGCCTATTCCTGTAAAGCTTTAGGAGCCCGAGGTACGATTTTTATGCCTAGCACAACACCTCGTCAAAAGGTGTCTCAGGTGAAGTTATTCGGCGGTGACCAAGTTGAGATTGTATTGGTGGGCGACACCTTCGATGATTCTTTTTCTGAGGCGATCAAATACGGCAAGGAACATGACATGACGTTCATTCATCCATTTGATCATGAAAAAATCATTGCGGGTCAAGGCACGGTAGGCATGGAGATCCTAAATGATATGACAGAAGCGTTGGATTACCTGTTTGTTGGTATTGGAGGAGGGGGTCTGGCGGCAGGTGTTGGAACTTGTGTCAAGGGGATAAGCCCTCTAACAGATGTCATTGGAGTAGAGCCCCAAGGAGCGGCTTCTATGAAGCAATCCTTTAGAGAAAATCAAGTGATCGCTTTGCAAGAGATTGATACATTTGTAGATGGGGCTGCTGTTAAGCAGGTAGGGCAGCTCTCATACGAGCTCTGTAAAGAGGTGCTTGACGACATTGTTACGGTACCAGAGGGAAAGGTATGCAGTACAATTCTTGATTTATATAATCAAAATGCAATTGTAGCTGAGCCTGCCGGTGCACTTACCATCGCGGCATTGGATGAGTACAGGCATAAAATTAAAGGGAAAAATGTGGTATGTATTGTTAGCGGGGGAAACAACGATATTGACCGCATGCAGGATATTAAGGAACGGTCTTTAATCTATGAGGGACTCAAGCATTACTTTATCATTAACTTTCCTCAGCGTGCGGGGGCCTTGCGGGAGTTTCTTGATGAGGTGCTAGGGCCTACAGATGATATTACTAGATTCGAATATACCAAGAAAAATAATAGGGATAACGGACCTGCATTAGTGGGCATTGAATTAAAGCAAAAGGATGATTATGAGGCATTAATGGAACGGATGAATCAAAAGAACTTCCCTTACATGGAAATCAATCATAATCCTACTTTGTTTAACCTGCTCATTTAGTAGAAATGGGTGCAGAATTTTCTTATTAGAAAGAAAAATAAGCCCCTGACATAACATCAGAGGGCCGCTTCTATTCGGGAGCTAGATGATGTGGTACGTTTTATTATCCTCTGGAGATCCATTACTCATGGGCTTTCTTTTAATCCTCAGGAAGTAATAGAGTAAACAGAAAAGAGCGAACACTCCACCGCAATATAAAGCAATACGCTGATCTTTATCAAAGGCTAGGCTGATAAGTACAACTAGATTGAGTGTTAAGCTGATTAACGGCAGGATTGGATAAAACGGAGTCCGGAATTTGAGATTGTGTAGCTTCCCGCCATTTTTTAGATAATGCTTACGAAATGCTAATTGAGAGGCAGAAATTGAAATCCAGCCTACCTGTGCTCCTAATCCTGCAAGGGAGATCAACCAGAGATATACGGTATTTTCAGCATACACGCTGGAAAGCAAGGATAGCAGAGAAATGGAAAATGTTAGTAATAAGGCGTTCATGGGGACGCCTTTTTTGTTTACTTTACCGAGTGTTGGACTGGCCATTTCTGTTTTAGATAAAGACCAGAGCATTCGAGTGGCCGCATATAAACCAGAATTAGCTACAGATAGTAATGCTGTTAGGATAACAAAATTCATAATATCGGCGGCATATGGAATACCAATTTTATCGAACACCATGACGAATGGGCTTTCAATCACCCCTGCTTGTTGATGGGGAATCAGGCCGGCTAAAATCGTGATTGCCAGCACAAAAAAGATGAGTGTTCGCCAAACGGTAGCCCGAATTGATTTGGGAATGTTTTTCTCTGGATTGTCACTTTCACCAGCAGCAATGCCAATGAGCTCGGTTCCCTGAAAGGAAAAATTGACCGTTATCATCGTAAGCAACAAACCAGTAATTCCATTAGGCAGCCAGGAGGTTTCGGCAAAATTGCTTAGCATGGGAGCAGCTTCGCCACTGCGGAAGGGAATGATGCCAAACATCGCTCCACCGCCGAGCACGATAAAGGCTAAAATAGCTGCTACCTTGAAACTGGAAAACCAGAATTCAGTCTCACCAAAAGCTTTAGCTGACAGGGCATTGAGTAAAAAGAGGATTATGCCAAAAACAGCGCACCACATCCAGACGGGTGAATCTGGAAACCAACGTTGCATGAGCAGACCGGAAGATAAAAGCTCCAGAGCTACTGTTACAGCCCAGCCTAACCAGTATAGCCATCCAATGGTAAAACCCATTGCTGGGCTAATAAATTTAGTGGTATACGTCTGGAACGAGCCGGATACAGGCATAGCAACGGATAATTCACCGAGGCAGAGCATGGTGAGATACATGATAAAGCCACCTACAAGGTAGGAAATGATGGCTCCGATCGGACCTGCTTGGCTAATGGTATAGCCGGAGCCCAGAAAGAGGCCTGTGCCAATAATTCCGCCGAGTGAGATCATAAATAAGTGTCTACTTTTCAGCGTACGTTGCAATTCATGAGAGGAACGTTGTTTGGACATGTCCTTCTCTCCTTTCTATGATCTCACAGTGAGATGTATGCGTTTACAGAGAAAACATTATGCAACATTCGTACCAATTTCAATTTTCTGAATTATAAAGATAAATAAAAGGGGATGCAAAAAAAATTGTCGGTTTTTGTTTGAAAAACTTTGCTGCCAATTTTTTTTGCATGTTGATAATTAGCGATTTTCTTGTTGTAAACGGCGTAAGCGATATTGCAAACTTTGTCGACTCATCCCTATATGTTCTGCGGTATGGGATATATTTCCTGCAAACTGATCTAATTTTTTTTGAAGATAGATCGCTTCGAAGGATTGTAGCACTTCTTTTAATGATAAAGAATCCTGCTGTAAGAGATGCAGGGTATCTTTGATATAAGACTCGTGCAAAATTGGTTGAGTATTGGTAGTTTCTGTCGAATAGGCTCTAATAGAAGGAATAGATGGCAAAGGGGCTTCTTTATGATCTATACCCTTTTTTTCCTGGCCCCCGAAGGCTGGCGAAGAAGGAATTGGCGTTGATCCAGGCAGTTTACGCCGAATATGGTGGAGCGGTAAATGTTCAAGTGCAATGCTGGTTTCATCGGTTAGCATTAAATTCATCGCGCCTTCAATGAAGTGTTCTAATTCACGAACATTTCCAGGCCAATCATAATCTCCAAAAAAACGCTTTACCTCTTCGGTTATACCTGCTACATCCATTTGAAACAGGCGGTTATATTTCTCGATGAAATGAGCAGCTAAAGGAGGAATATCCTCACGACGTTCACGCAGCGGCGGGATGAGCAGGGTGACCACACCTAGACGATAATATAAATCCTTCCGCAATTTGTTTGCTGAGATTGCTTCGATAGGGTCCTCATTAATGGCGGCGATAATGCGGACGTTAATGGCACGATCCTTAGTATCACCGATGCGCCGGATGGTTTTCTCCTGCAGGGCGCGCAACAATTTGGCTTGAAGGGAGAGGTTAAGCGAATTTAGTTCATCTAAAAACAGGGTTCCGCCTTCTGCTTGCTCAAATAAACCAGGTCTTTCTATGGCTCCTGTAAAGGCACCCTTTGTTGTACCGAATAATAGTCCCTCGATTAAGCTGTCAGGGAGAGCCGCACAATTTTGTGAAATAAAAGGGGACTTGGCTCGCATGCTTGCATTATGAATGCTTTGCACAAACAGCTCTTTGCCTGTTCCGGTTTCTCCGACAATCAGAACGGAGGAGGAGGTACGTGCTACTCGATTTGCGTGTTCAATCATTTCACGAATAGCAGGACTATTTCCAATAATGCTGGCAAAGGTATAACGAGTGTTACCCATTTCTTTTTTTACGAAATAATTTTCACGTATCATACGCTCCATTTTGGTTACATCATTAGCGATTTCCACTGCTCCAATATTTCTTCCATGTTGCTGCAAGGGGAGAGTGTTGTTGATGGTAGTAATTTCCTGTCCCTTGCCGTTTAAATAGGTTTGTCTGATCTGGCGCAGGCTGTCTCCTTTATGCAGAGCTTGAAGCAGGGTGCTTTCCTGACCAGGGGAAAATTGAAAAACGTCTAGCAGCTTCTTGCCAAGAACATCCTCTTTTTGCATGCCTTCTAGTTCTGCCATTTTACGATTATATAAAATAGAGGTGCCATCCGCGTCAATCACGTGGACACCTTCATTCATTTCGTCCAAAATATGAGCAACCATTGCAAGAAAGGTTGTTCCGTCCATCAACCGAGAAGTGGACATAGCAGCTCACCTCAATTCGTTTTTATCAATTGGTGTAGTCATTCTAACATAGACAGAGGGAGGTGCAAAATATTTTTGCTGATAAAAACTGCTTGAAAATTGTTTATGCAAACTTTTTTTGCGCAGCAAGCTCGTTTCGTGTAATAAAAGCTTAATTTTTTACAATTTTTAGCTGGCATAGAAAATGCATAAAACTATAAGCAGACAGATATAGGGAGGGTTATTTATGACAACGACAAAACAAATTATTGATCAGACAGAACGGTTCGGAGCACATAATTATCACCCGTTGCCGATTGTTATTTCCAAAGCAGAGGGCGTCTGGGTAGAAGACCCTGAAGGCACTCGCTATTTAGATATGCTAAGCGCGTATTCTGCCTTGAATCAAGGACATCGCCATCCAAAAATCATTCAAGCGCTGAAGGATCAAGCAGATAGAGTAACCTTAACCTCGCGAGCTTTTTACAATGATCAGCTTGGTCATTTTTATGAAAAAGTTGCTGCCTTGACAGGCAAAGATATGGTAATACCAATGAACTCGGGAGCAGAAGCGGTAGAAACAGCAGTTAAAGCAGTACGTCGTTGGGCGTATGATAGTAAAAAAGTGCCGGCTAATCAAGCGGAAATTATTGTGTGTGAAGGGAACTTCCATGGACGCACAGTTACCATCACCTCCTTTTCTTCCGCAGATGAATACAAACGCGGCTTTGGGCCATTCACCCCGGGATTCAAGGTTATTCCGTACGGTGACAGCAAGGCATTAGCAGAAGCAATTACTCCTAACACGGCAGCATTTTTAGTAGAGCCGATTCAAGGGGAAGCAGGGATTGTCATCCCAGAGGAGGGCTTTTTGCGTGAAGCGCGCCGTCTCTGTGACGAGCATAATGTTTTGCTGCTAGCAGATGAAATCCAAACTGGCTTTGGACGTACAGGAAAAATGTTTGCCACAGATTGGGAAGGTATAAAAGCAGATATGTACATTATGGGCAAAGCGTTAGGCGGCGGAGTTTTCCCAATCTCTGCTGTAGCCGCTGACAGCGAGGTACTGGGCGTATTCGAACCAGGTTCCCACGGGTCTACCTTTGGTGGAAACCCACTAGGCTGTGCAGTAGCAGTGGCCGCGCTGGAAGTGTTGGAAGAAGAAGGATTAGTGGAACGCTCCCTAGAGCTTGGCGCTTATTTTATGGAAATAATGAAAGAGATCAAGAACCCGCATATTAAAGAGATTCGCGGTAAAGGGTTGTTTATCGGATTAGAGCTGGATACAGCAGCACGTCCGTATTGTGAAAGCTTAAAAGCATTAGGCTTGCTGTGCAAGGAAACTCATGATACGACGATTCGTTTTGCACCACCGCTTGTTATTACGAAAGAAGAGCTGGATTGGGCGATTGAACGAATTAAGCAAGTATTGGCATAAAGCGAAAGAAGAGCTAGTTACTCACAAAAGAAAGAGCCAGACTGTCTGGCTCTTTCTTTTTTTCTAATCTATTGCTGCTTTTTATCCGTGAGGTTTACTTCCCAATCGACATTCCTATATTCCTTTTTAGCAAAGTGATACTTGATAGTGAGCTCTTTTGGCATTGTAGTTAGCTCGTCAATAGTTAACGTGTTATCAGAAGATTGATAGATACGATAGGATTTACCGGTTTCATCGATTGCTCTCCACATCGATGTATTCACAACGTTCTTGCCTAAAACACTTTCAATTTCAAGATCTACCCTTTCATTTTCCGTATCTACTTTTACTTTTTTAAAGGTGTATACACTACCATCACTTCCTGTAGCAGTAACAGGTTTTTGAGCTAATGTTGCTGGTGAAAACTTTGTTTGAAAACTAGCTGGTTCACTTCGATAGATCGCTTTTAATTTAAAGGTCGTAGGCTCCAGGCTTTGTGGGGTAAAAGTATCCCAGACTGTATATGATCCATCTGGATTTCTTGTTCCAAAGAATCCATTGGGAATCACGTTTTTATTATTACTGGCTTTACTGTCATCCTGTGCTGCTAGGATATTCCCCTTCTCATCTAATAATTCATAAGCGATATCGATCTGACGCATTTCTATGGAGGCAAATTCTGGCTTCTCTTCTACTTCTTCTTTTCTTTTAGCATTCGAATTTTCATTTACTCCAATCTGATCAATCATTTTCTTTATGTTTTGCTTTTCTTTATCTGTCCATTCCTTTCGGAGGGTGAGGAGCGTTGCACTCGGTGCTATATCTAGCTTTTGCAGATCTATGGTAACACCTTGCGCAGACGTATATTGTTTATTCGGAAACAAGGTTTTGGTTACCTGTTTTGCCTTCTTCATATCAATTGGAATACGTAGTTTCCATTCGCCTTTTATGTCCTTGATTTTTGTGAAAGTAATATCCATAAACATTTCGTCCGGCAATGGATTCTTATCCGTAACCAGATTGGCAATCTCATGTTTTACGATGAGAAGGTCACCTAATAGACCGGTATTTCCGCCATATTGGCTAAATGGCTTTCCTTGGCCATCTGTTAGCTGAGCATCCATTTCAGCTTTTTTCATTTCTTCGACAGGCATTTTTTTGCCCTCTTTATCTGTAGCGTCCAATAGAACAGCGACCCGTAATGTATCTGCCATTAATTCTTTAGCTTCTATTGTAATCCCTTGCTGGGTCACTTTTGTAGTTAGCTTTTGTACATATCCTTGTGTGGCGGCATTTTTTAGTCCTATGTCAGCTTTTTTATTATCTGAAAATAAACTATGCACATAATCGGCAAAGGTAGGGGATACAAAGGTACCTAAAGAAACGGCTAAAGTAAGTCCGGCAACAGCAAGTGTAGCTTTTTTCACGATATTCCAGCTCCTTTTTTTCCAATTAACAGGTGGTTTTAATGGTATAATGCGCTCCATTCGTCTTTCTACATCTTGGGTAAATGTGTCGGAGAGAGGTGGAATGTCCATATCCATGAGGGCTTCCTCCCAATTCTCCCATGTGACAAGGTCGGTAGGATGTCCGTTATCAGTATCAGCATTAGCATTAGCATTAGTATCAGTATCAACATTAATATCAACATCAACGTCTTGGTTTTCAAGATGCTCTTTTGCTTCTTCTTTCTCTAAAAGGCGCCGACATTGCGAACAAGTCGCTACATGCAATTCATAGCGTTCGCTCTCTTCAGGAGAGAGTAGATCTTTCATGTAGGCTTGGTACAGTCTCAATTTCACACAAGTCATGGAATCCACCTCCTTCAACAGAGGCTAATAAGCTCTCGCGTAATTTTTTATGTGCTCGATGCAGGCGCATTTGTACAGTGGTCACAGGAATTTCTAGAATATCCCCGATCTCCTTGTAGCTGAAATACTCGTGATGACGAAGCATGAGAACCGTTCGGTATGACTCATCCAGTGCTAATAAGTGAGATTGCAATATTTGATTTCGTTCTTTCTCCAACAGAATGTATTCTGGTGTTTGTTTGTCGACCAAGGTGGTTTCATTTTGATTTTTCCTTGGAGCTTTCTTTCGTTTACGGAGCTCATCTATACAATGATTGGCTGCTATCCGGTACAGCCAGGATGAGAAGGAGTGCTCCGGTTTATATTGGTGAATATGACAATATGCCTTAAGAAAAACATCTTGAGCCATGTCTTGTGCGTCTTGTTGCTGGCCTATCATGCGGTATAGGTAAGCGTATATTTTACCTTTGTACTTGTCGACAATCCGTGCATAGGCTTCTTTATGTCCGCGTTGCACAAGAACAACCAACTCTTGGTCGTCCTGCATGGTGTTAGTCCTCCTATTCAAAAAGGGAGCTGATGCAGCTTTTTTTCCTTTTTGTACTTTCACAATGATGTGCGTTAGCTAACGATATCTAAGGGTGTTTTTATTTAAATCATAAGCTATAACGTAGGGGGGAGGATTTTTCTTTCACACTTTTTGAAAAAATTTTTAAAAGGGTTGTTGTATGCTATCATAACGTTAAGACTTTTGTGAGCGGAGGGATAAGTATGACATTGCGTATTGCAGATGGAGCAACATTAGCAAACGGAGTAATAAAGCCTTGGTTGGGGCTTGGAGTCTATAAGGCGGATGACGGTGCTGAAGTGGAGCAAGCCATTCGTCTGGCGTTTGAAGCAGGTTACCGCAGTGTCGATACAGCGGCGATTTATGAAAATGAAGCAGGAGTAGGAAAAGCGATTAGAGATAGTAAGATTTTACGTGAAGAGATCTTTGTCACGACAAAGGTGTGGAATACGGAGCAAGGCTATGAGTCAACCTTACAAGCCTTTGATGCTAGTCTTCAAAAATTAGGCTTGGATTATATTGATCTATATTTGGTGCACTGGCCGGTTCCTGGTAAATATAAAGAAACGTGGAGAGCATTGGAGACTCTTTATAAAAAAGGGCTTGTCCGTTCAATTGGTGTAAGTAATTTTCATATTCATCATTTGGAAGATTTGTTGTCAGTATGTGAAGTGAAACCGATGCTGAACCAGATAGAGATGCACCCATATTTAATACAGAAGGAATTGCGTCAGTACTGCGAGCAGCGGGGAATTTATGTGGAGGCTTGGCGTCCTCTGATGCGTGGCAATCTGGAGGTTCCTCTGCTGCAAGAAATGGCAGAGCGCTATCAAAAAACGCCTGCTCAAATCGTGTTACGCTGGGATTTACAGCATAATGTCCTGGTTATACCTAAATCTGTGAAAAAAGAACGGATTATCGAAAATGCAGGTCTTTTTGATTTTGAGCTTACAGCTGCAGACATGGCGCTGTTAGACGGATTGAATCGAAATCAACGTTTTGGCCCCGATCCTGATCACTTTGATTATGAATAGGTAAAAAAGAAAAAACATTTCACGTGTCCATGAATAGGAACGTGGAATGTTTTTGTTTACAGCGTAATTTAATTAAAATTGTATCGATGAAAGAGCTCGGCAGGCAGAATTTTCATGTCATAGACTTCTGTGAATGGCAGCTCGATTTCATCGACCTGGATTAAAGTTTTTTTATCAATCACCTTAATACTGGCGTTCTTTTCCGTGGTCAGGTTACGCGGCTGACTGACCCCCAGCAGAATGTAATCATCTGTAAAGCAGAGCCCGCGTGGATATCCGGGATGACTTAATGAATGAATCTGATCATCCTCTTGTATTAAAAGACGTTGTAGTCCTGAATCGCATACATAGCGACGATTCCCTTCTGCTTTCGGAGTGTGGGGATGAGTCAGGTTCAACCAGAGCTTTTCCTTAGTTTCCACATCCATGACAAAGCCGTTGAAAAGAGGATTTTTATAATAATCTCCGTGTTTCACTCCCTCACAGAAGGCAGTTACCACCAGGCGACCATTCCAAAAATCAATGCAGTTTAGATGCCAAGAATCTCCTTCACCAGGAAATGACCATCGTTGCATAATTTTACCGGTATCTGTACAAAGCGAAACAACTTCATTTGTGCCAGTAGATACAGCATATAACACACCATCTAGTACCAGCAGGTCATGGATATCAGCCAGATCATGATTAATCAACTGTTTTCGAGTACCATCAGGGTGATAGAACATGAGTACAGCAGAATCAGCAAAGTGAAAAGAACGTATCACAGATGAGTTGTATATGGCAAGTCCCGTTGATGAGACATTATCAAATACGCGCATTACTTTGTTTTCATAACAAGCCAAACCACCACCGTTAGGGGCACTTATTAAAAGGACCTCAGATAAAGATAACATGTAAAATCCCCCTTCCCGAACCGATTTTTGCTAATAATAGACTACCTTTTTCAATTCTCTTACTACTATATTCAAATATTTAGAAACCGACACACTATTGGACAGAAGTAGGTTGCCCGTAAAACTAAGAAACGGAGTAATGCCTAACAATCGTACAAGCAACTGTGCATAATGTAATAAAAAAAGGAGAGAGTGAGGAAGTGAGTAACCAATCGACTGATCAGAAGCAACAGATTGTATGGCAAACCTCAACAGTAACACAACAGGAACGCTTTGGACTAAACGGCCATAAAAGCTGTGTGCTATGGCTAACTGGATTATCCGGATCAGGGAAGTCAACGATTGCATTTGCTGTTGAGAGGGCGCTGTTGGCTCAAAAAATTCGCTCCTATGTGCTGGATGGCGATAATATCCGGCATGGTTTGAATAAAAATTTGGGATTTAACAAAGAAGACCGGCAAGAAAATATTCGTAGGGTAGCAGAGGTAGCCAAGCTGTTTGTGGATGCGGGGATCGTTACTATCGTTTCGTTTATTTCCCCCTATGAAGAAGACCGGCAAATGGCTCGAATGCTGTTTTCTGATCAGGTTTTTTATGAAATCTATATGAAGTGTCCGTTAGAGGTCTGTGAGCAAAGAGATCCGAAAGGCTTGTACAAAAAAGCAAGGACTGGAGAAATAGGCCAGTTTACAGGAATTAGTGCGCCCTATGAGCCGCCGGTTAATCCTGATTTAATTGTAGAAACCGCTCATTGTTCAATTGAAGAAGCTGTAGAAGCGATTCTTGCATTGGTCAATAAACAAGGGGAAGTATAAGCTGCTTGTGAATCTTAACAATATGCAAAGCAATGGCGAACAGAAGTAAAGATTTGTGTGAAAGAAACTAGATTTGGCTGAAACCCAAGAGAAAAAGACCAATAAGAAAAAGACTTGTAGAGGTCATAGATGGAATATAACGAGTCTTTCGGAGTAGAAAAGGTAGGAATGGCGTTCCTACCTTGTTTTGTTTTTATTACTGATAGGGTTTAGCTTGTACTTGTGAAGGATGTAAAGAGTTTACAAATGGCTGCATTAAAATAAAAAATAAGGGATAAACAAAAGCTGCAAATATTCTAACGTGAACAATAAACAGGATACGATCAATGGCTTTTGGTTTAAGAAAAGTACATAGAGATGGCTCCTTTCATAATCGTAAAAGGTTTGCTGTATTATAACTGGCGGGATTTACCAAGTGAAAATTTGTAATTTGTAAAACAACCTTATGCTTTCTATCAAAACAGCGTATAATGGAGAAGTCTGTTTACCGCAACCAGACAACCAGAAGAATTCCATGCCTTGGTGCATGGGAGAGGTTCGCGAACTCCCTCTATAAAAAACTACCTGGGGACAAGTTTCATATGATAGTTCAAGAACGCTCTTTCTTCGTAGACCCTTGAAGACATGATTCTTCAAGAACACGAAAGGGATGAAGCGATATGACAAAAGACAAAGCGGTGGTTGTATTTAGTGGTGGCCAAGATAGCACAACGTGTTTGTTTTGGGCACGAAAACAGTTTGGTGAGGTGGAAGTAGTCACTTTTGATTACGGCCAGCGTCACAAGCAAGAAATTGAATGTGCGCAGCGAATTGCCAAGGAACAAGGTGTAAAGCAGACGATTATGGATATGAGTCTGTTAAACCAATTGGCTCCTAATGCGTTGACACGCGATGATGTAGCGATTGAACAGGTAGAAGGTGAAATCCCCAATACATTTGTGGATGGACGCAATCTGCTCTTTTTGTCGTTTGCAGCGGTCTACGCTAAGCAAATTGGTGCTCGACATATCATCACTGGTGTTTGTGAAACCGATTTTAGCGGTTATCCAGATTGTCGGGATTCCTTTATCAAATCACTCAATGTCACGTTGCAGTTAGCGATGGATTATCCATTTGTGATCCATACACCGCTTATGTGGCTAAACAAAGCGCAGACGTGGAAGCTATCCGATGAACTGGGTGCGTTTGATTATATCCGTGAAAAAACCTTGACCTGCTACAACGGAGTGATTGGCGATGGATGTGGGGAATGCCCTGCTTGCCAGTTGCGTGCCGCAGGCCTGAAGGCATACGAAGAGGAGCGAGCGAACAATGGGAAACTTCTATGATTTTCGCATTGTCGAACGCTTGCAGCGATATGAACAGGATATCCAGAAGAAAGAACTGCGTTATCATCAAAAGCGAGTGCTGGTAAGTAAAGAATTCACTTTTGATGCCGCTCATCATCTGCATGCTTACGAAGGGAAATGTAAGAATCTACATGGACACACCTATAAGGTTGTGTTTGGCATTAGCGGTCGCCCCAATGAAATCGGGATTACAGTAGACTTCGGAGATATTAAAACGATCTGGAAGGAACAGATCGAGGTTTATTTAGATCACCGTTATTTAAATGAAACGTTGCCGCCAATGAATACAACAGCAGAAAATATGGTAGCGTGGATTTTTGAAAAAATGGAAGAGTCGCTTACCAATAGCTCTATTTATCAGGAACAGGGTGTACGTGTGGAATTTGTACGGCTATTCGAGACACCAACTAGCTACGCCGAAATGCGCCGGGAGTGGATGTATCATGAGTAACATTCCTGTGCTGGAAATTTTTGGCCCGACAATCCAAGGAGAAGGAATGGTTATTGGGCAAAAAACCATGTTTGTACGTACGGCTGGCTGCGATTATCGGTGCAGTTGGTGTGACTCTGCCTTCACATGGGATGGCTCGGCTAAAGAGCAAATCAGCATGATGACAGCAGAGGAGATTTGGAATCAGCTACAGAAGCTCGGCAAAGACTGCTTCTCGCATGTCACGATCTCAGGAGGCAATCCGCTATTGCTGGCTCCGCTTGGAGAACTAGTCCAGCTGCTGCATTCCCACAACATTCGCATCGGTGTGGAAACCCAGGGTAGCAGATGGCAGGAATGGTTAGCTGAAGTGGATGATATCACCTTATCTCCGAAACCGCCTAGCTCCGGGATGACGACAAATATAGATCGACTGGATGAAATCGTTGCCAAGCTCACTGACAACCCTTTTCAATCAACTGATCAACAGGTTAGCATGAAGGTGGTTGTATTTGACGACAAGGATTTCCAGTATGCAAAAGAATTACATCAGCGTTATCCGCAGGTGCCGTTCTATTTGCAAGTAGGGAATCCTGAATTGGCCGACCTAGAAGGTGAACGAGAAGGCTTGCGTGATCGGTTACTACAATCATTGGAATGGTTAGTGGACAAGGTAGCCATGACCAAAGAGTTTAACAATGCCAAAGTTCTACCGCAGCTACACACCCTGCTGTGGGGCAATAAGCGAGGCGTGTAATAGCGTCCGTCGAAATATATGCCTTGCAGATGTGAGAATAAGAGCTAAAGGAGTTTACTATAGATGACCCATAATAATCAATCTACCAACCCGCAATTAAAAGATTTAACGCTGCTTGGCAATCAACAGACAGCGTATCATTATGAATATAATCCAAACGTTTTGGAAGCATTTGATAATAAGCATCCATATCGCGATTATTGGGTGAAATTTAATTGCCCCGAATTTACCAGCCTCTGTCCAATGACAGGTCAGCCAGATTTTGCAACCATTTATATTAGTTATATACCTGATCAGAAAATGGTTGAAAGTAAATCCTTAAAGCTTTATCTATTTAGTTTCCGCAATCATGGTGATTTCCATGAGGATTGCATGAATATTATTATGAACGATTTAATCAAGCTTATGGATCCAAAATATATTGAGGTATGGGGCAAATTCACTCCGCGCGGAGGTATTTCGATTGATCCATATTGCAATTACGGGAAGCCAGGCACTAAATTTGAAGAGATGGCGGAGCATCGCATGATGAATCATGACATGTATCCGGAGAAAGTGGATAATCGATAAAATTATCGTTGGATAGCAAAAGAGGCGGTCTTCAACCGATTTTGATCGGAGAATGACCGCCTCTTTTAGCAATTCGACCGCCCTAGTGTAATTTGCTCTTTCCCTAGCTTTTTACGGTACACCATTCTTGAAATTCCAATGCTTAATTCGTATAACCCAATCAGCGGTACAATCACCAATATGTCCGATATGATGTCTGGTGGAGTTACCGAGATAGAAATGATCGATAGTAGAAAATAAGCAGGCCTGCGTAATTTTGCTAACCGATGCGGATTCACAATGCCCAAGTGACTGAGAAATAAAACCGCCAGTGGAAGTTCGAATAATACCGAAAAGGGCAGGCAAAAAGCGAGCATAAAGCTGAAATAGTCGCTAGCCGTAATTAAAAGCTGAAAGTTATTGTTGGACAATCCAAGCACGAATTGATACACCATAGGGAACAAGATAAAATAGGCAAACATTGCCCCACTGATAAACAACAGAAACAGAGCGGGAATATACATCAATGTTACCTGCCGTTCCCTGGTGGTTAATGCTGGAGAAACAAAGCCCCACATCTGAAAACCTGCAATCGTAATCGTAATCGCGACTGCGGCCCATGCAGACAGCTTCATATAAATGGTTAGTACATCGGTGGGACCTAAGATGGTCAGCTTTTCTCCAGAACGATTCGTAAGGAATTGATAAATAAAATCTACATATAAAAAGCAAACAATAAAGCTTATCAAAAATGTGGCAATGACAATAATAATCCGTTTTCGCATATCGCTTAGATGGTCGAAGATATGACGTGGAGTGTTGGAAGGGTCCAATGAAATTCTACCTCTTTCAACTAGATTCGAACAAATTAATTAGGAAACCTCTTTTTTCGCAGGTTCCATGACTTTTGTTGCTTCTGTCGTTTTCGCAGGTTCTGAGGATTGATTTGGTTCCTCGTCTTTGGTTAAATCCTTGGCTGCTGTTTTAAATTCACTTAGTGTACGTCCAAAAGCGCGACCAATCTCAGGCAGCTTGCTAGGGCCAAAGATAACCAAAGCAATAATTAAAATCAGGATAAGACCCGGAATCCCAATAGATGATAGCATGTGGATTTTACTCTCCCTTCCTACGTTTAGAGTGTCTATCTGCCTTCAAAAGCCAGGTGCAGTGGCTAAAATCCGTTAATAGCAATTACCCCTGGCAAAGCGAGGGAGGATACTCCGCGAGGCCAGTGGCTGGTTGGTTTATCGTAAGACTCTAAATTTTCGCCAGGATGCTGAACGGATAAAAATAATGTTTTTTCATCGGATGTAAACCAGGGGCCTGTCATCTCCGCACCAACTGGGGCCGAAGCAAACTGACTAGCTACGCCTTTATGCTCACCAGAGGTAGGAATAAAATAGACTCCATTATTTCCAAAGGAACGGTAGATTCCCGCATTCATAGAACCAGAGGAGATGTCAGTCACGACCCACAGATTGCCTGCACTGTCAAAGGCCAGATTATCTGGAGCCGCAAAGCCGCTTTGCGGACCACCTGTGGCAAAGATTTCAAAATCAAACTCTATGCCAGCGTGATCGTTATTCTTTTCAAACAGGCGCATGATATGACCATAAAAGTTACTATGATTTTTATTGTTAGTCAGGGAAATAAAGATAGAACCATCAATCGGATGAACCTCCACATCCTCGGGACGGTCCATTGGTGTCCCGCCAGCTACTTTTGCAGCGATGCGACAGTTAATCAACACATCCGCTTGGGAGGTAAATTGCGGTCTGTTTTCTTTATCCACAGCTTTTTGCAAGGCTTCTGTCTTTTGGTAATCGAGAGCTACCCATTTCCCCTTTGCGAAATTGGCCACATACAGCGTTCCTTCCTCTAGCAGCTTGCTGTTCGCTTTACCTTTAGCCTTATCGTACTTATTTTTAGATACATATTTATACACGTACTGATCAGTAGCGTCATCGCCCATGTATACCACTAATTGACCGCCAGGAGCTAGTGTCATAGCAGTATTTTCATGTGAAAAGCGCCCAAGTGCCGTATGTTTTTTAGGCGTGGAGCTTGGATCGAATGGGTCCACCTCCACTACCCAGCCATAGTGTCGTTCATCAGCAAGTTTGCAATCGGTGATTACATCCTGAAAATTCTCTTCACAGGTTAAAATAGAATTCCACAGGGTGACACCGCCAGAGCAGTTGGCAAATGTACCGACTACTTCTTTTGCAAGGCTAGCGGCAGGGCCTGTCATGAGGTGTTTGGTTAATCCGCTAACACGGCGACCGTATTTGGAGTTAGGAATCAATGTCCACTTACCTTGCTCCTTTTTAATCTCAATGACAGAGCCGCCTAATGCGTACAGGTATTTACGGATTTGTTCTTGCGTGCGTTTATTATTTTGGGGATCAGCGTTCAGGTTATCATAGCCATTTACATAGTATTCCAGCTCGCCGCAATATTCATGATTCGTCCAAAGTAAACCATGATCTGATTTTCCGTTCATCGGCAAAAAACAGTTGAAGTCAGCATTAAAACCAAAAGTATCGCCGGAAGCGTTAATTTTATCACCATAAAGGGCAATGACATTGTAAGAAAAGCCTTGGGGAAGAATGACGTCATCCTTTGTACTTGGTTTGATCGGGGTGAATTTCGGATGAAAGGCTTTAGGAGGAGATTGCAGGCCAAATAGATGATCTGCTGTTTTCCCAGAAATGGACTCCCCTTTGGCAAGGGCTGGAATCCCTGTAGCCAATGAAGCGAGAGCAGCAGTGCCGGTTCCAAGAAATGTTAAAAACTGACGACGGTTTACTTCCATTGGTAGAATCGCTCCTTTTCCTGTTAAAAGCTCGTTTTCGCTTTTCATTGTAAAGAGCCTGTCATGAGATGAGGTTAAGCTGGGATGAAGATTCTATGAAAGAGAAACGAGTTTTTTTACAAAAGGAATTATAGTGATAGGGAGAAAGGAAAAGGCTGGAGCTTTATTAATGGATGGGATTTAAGCAAAGATTAAATCGGATAAGATCAACGAGAATTATTAAAAAGGTATAGGCAGTGTAAAGGGTTCTGACAGAAGCTTTTAAAAAAATTAACATTCAATTTCCAAGCTTATCTATTTCTTTTCTAAAATGATGAACGAGCGCTGAGTACGATTGTATCGTTTTGGACATACTAAAAGTAACAGTTTTTGAAAGAGTCTGAATTTCTTGTGATAACATTCACAGATGCGAGGATTCATGCTAAAGTAGATTACTAGAGATTGTGATGAAATCGGTCTATGCTGATTTTCTCATTAATCGAGAGAGACAACGAAAGACAAACAACAAGATAGGATAAAGGTGATCATATGGCAATCGTACTATCCGTAAACTGTGGTAGCTCCTCTTTGAAATACCAATTGTTTGACATGCCTTCTGAGCGTGTATTGGCAAAAGGTCTAATGGAGCGTATTGGCATGGAGGATTCCATGTCTTCATTCCAAGTAGGCGATGGAGAGAAGCTAAAAGAAACGCTTGATCTGAAAGACCATGAAGTAGCTGTAAAAAAACTAATTGCTTTGTTAACTGATCCAGAAAAAGGCGCTATTAAAGATATTACAGAATTGGATGGCGTTGGTCATCGTGTAGTTCACGGCGGCGAAACTTTCAAAGATTCCGTATTGGTAACAGATGAAGTAATTAAAAAACTAGAAGAGCTTTCTGAACTGGCTCCTCTTCACAACCCAGCAAACATCATGGGAATTACTGCATTCCAAAAGATTCTACCAAACGTTCCTGCGGTTGCAGTTTTTGATACAGCTTTCCACCAAACTATGCCTGCTAAATCTTACTTGTACAGTATCCCAACCGAGTACTATGAAAAGTACGGTATCCGTAAATACGGTTTCCACGGTACTTCTCACAAGTATGTGATGCAGCGTGCTGCTGAATTGTTGGATCGTCCAGTAGAAAAACTACGTTTGATTAGCTGCCATTTGGGTAACGGTGCTTCTTTGGCTGCTATCTACCGTGGTAAATCCATTGATACATCCATGGGCTTTACACCACTTGCTGGTTTGCCAATGGGTACTCGCTCTGGAGATATCGATGTAGCATTGCTTCCTTATCTACAACAAAAAACAGGACTTTCTGTTGACGAATTAGTAGATGTTCTAAATAAAAAGTCTGGTCTTCTAGCTGTTTCTGGCTTGTCTAGCGATCTTCGCGATATCGAGTCTGCAGCAGAAAACAATGACGAGCGTGCCGAGCTATCTCTACAAATTTTTGTAGAAAAAATCCGTAACTACATCGGTTCTTATGCAATGCAAATGAACGGTGTGGATGCAATCATTTTCACAGCCGGTATTGGTGAAAACAGTGATATCATTCGTGGTCGCGTATTGGATAAATTAGAGTGGATGGGTGTATACTTCGACCGTTCTAAAAATAACGTACGCGGTAAAGAAACTGATCTTACTTTCGATCATTCTCCAGTTAAAGCTTTCATTATCCCTACAAACGAAGAGGTAATGATTGCTCGCGACACAATGAAATTTGCTAAACTATAAGATATAAAAAAACTCTCCTAGCGCTTTGGT
>NZ_JAUKFY010000084.1 GCF_030489605.1 Brevibacillus laterosporus | reverse complement strand
TGTATGTGTATTCCATCCATCAATTCTCATCTTCTGAGCAGATGTATCCCGATTCACCGTTGATCGTGCGATTATAGCTCCTTTTTTATAGCTGTTGACCAGCTTAGAAAGGGTTATCTTCCCTGATCCAATTGCTGTAATCGTTTGGTTCTCAAAAGATGTATCGTCACAGATGGTAACTTCTTGACCAACCACGAAACCTGTTGTGGAAGCAACAGAAATAGCCACAGCAGTTGTACTAGGGGATAGTGCAGCTGTGGCATACGTTTTTGTCTCATCCAATTGCAAAACAGGGTCTAGT
>NZ_JAUKFY010000083.1 GCF_030489605.1 Brevibacillus laterosporus | reverse complement strand
GACTGACCCAGTTTTGCAATTGGATGAAACAAAAACCTATGCCACAGTTGCACTAGCCCCTAGTACAACTGCTGTGGCTATTTCTGTTGCTTCCACAACAGGTTTCGTGGTTGGCCAAGAAGTTACGATTTGTGATGATACATCTTTTGAGAACCAAACGATTACAGCAATTGGATCAGGGAAGCTAACCCTTTCTAAGCTGGTCAACAGCTACAAAAAAGGAGCCATGATCGCACGATCAACGGTGAATCGGGATACATCTGCTCAGAAGATGAGAATTGGTGGATGGAATACACATACG
>NZ_JAUKFY010000082.1 GCF_030489605.1 Brevibacillus laterosporus | reverse complement strand
TACCCGATCACAGGACAAATCGACGCATACCATTTTCCATCACCTTAGAACGAGTTATCTCTCAAAAAGGGAGCGGGAACACCCAGAAGAATGATCCAATAGCAAAAGCCGTGCAAGCAGTAGCAAAAAGTAAACCAGCTCCTACACAAAATAAACAACCAGGAAGTAAGGAGAAATACACCATTCAAAAGGGAGATACGTTGTCCGGTATCGCCCAAAGAAAAAAGAAAAAGTGGGAAGACATCTATAACAACAATAAAAAGGTACTAGTTAACGGTCCTCATAAATTAAAGCCAGGATGGGTGATTTATGTTTAACGATCCATTAATCAATCGGACTGGCCCCTTTAGACCTACGGGAACACCCATTGTAAAAATCATAGTCAACGGAAAGCCGGTACCTCACTGGCTTTCTTTTCGTGTAGAACTAAATGGGCTAGGTTCC
>NZ_JAUKFY010000081.1 GCF_030489605.1 Brevibacillus laterosporus | reverse complement strand
AATAGGGGTATCTTCATAGACAGGAGCGCTTTTCCAAATAGTGACGGAGTGGACCGCTTTTAAAGGTTGTTTGCGATCAACACCCGATTCGTATCCTCTTTGGTCTAATATTTCACCCTTTGCCCCCAGTGTGGTTATCTGTTCATACACAGCTTGAATCACGATAATAATCGCAAACAGAGATTCACGTAGAGCTAAGATTAAGAGTTTAGTAAACCACTGGTTTGGTAAATCCGAAATCGCTTTTCCCTCACCAACAAAAAACTCTACGAGCTTCTGAGTGAACTCATCTTTTGATGGAAACTTCAATCCATATCACCTCTTTTTAGAAGCTCCAATCCATGTCTTGAGGCGTTTCTACCCCTCTGATTTTTACTTTCGCTTGGACTAACATCTTCTTTTTTTCATTGACTTCGATCAAGGAAACGTCACAACGCAAGACCTCTTCG
>NZ_JAUKFY010000080.1 GCF_030489605.1 Brevibacillus laterosporus | reverse complement strand
TACAGGGGTATCTTCATAGACAGGAGCGCTTTTCCAAATAGTGACGGAGTGGACCGCTTTTAAAGGCTGTTTGCGATCAACACCCAATTCATATCCTCTCTGGTCTAGGATCTCGCCCTTTGCCCCCAGCGTAGTTATCTGTTCGTACACAGCTTGAATCACGATAATAATCGCAAACAAAGATTCCCGTAGGGCAAGGATTAAGAACTTGGTAAACCATTGATTTGGTAAATCTGATAGCACTTTTCCCTCGCCAACAAAAAACTCCACGAGCTTTTGCGTGAACTCATCTTTTGACGGAAACTTCAATCCATATCACCTCTTTTTAAAAGCTCCAATCCATGTCTTGAGGCGCTTCTACTCCTCTAATTTTTACTTTCGCTTGGACTAACATCTTCTTTTTTTCATTGACCTCGATCAAGGAAACATCACAATGCAAAACTTCCTCA
>NZ_JAUKFY010000008.1 GCF_030489605.1 Brevibacillus laterosporus | reverse complement strand
GTAACAGAAGCAGGAGCCTTTTTTCATGGCTATTTCTTTTTCGAATTTCGTCTTAATCGAGTCAGACTTTGACCACTTTTTCCTGTCATATCAGTCCCTTGCTTTTGATCCATATTTTCCAATCGACGTTTTCTTTTCCACGAGCGTATCAGGATAAAGAGAACGATCAGAACCGTTATGGCAAAAACGATCACTGCCATCATTGCCTGGCCTTCCATTGTACCTGCATATTCATACAAGCCCTTTACCTTGTTTGCCAGTCGAGATTTGAGCGGAATAGCTTCCTCGCCTGTCAGATGCAGTAGTGCTATATTACCGTTCGTGGTTAAAATAGCAGCCTCTTCTGTAGATTCTGCCGGTATTTTTTGAGGATCTCCCATAGCTGGTATTGCCTCTACCAGCCCAAACGATTTTTCTCGCAACAGAACGTTTTTTAACTGAATCAGCATTCCGTGAATCACTTAAATAAATCCATAATTGCGAATACGTGAAATACATCAGCATTACAGTAAATAAATTTGCCCAGGTTAACTCGGTTTTATCAATTCCAAGGTAACCATAATTTCAACAATAAACAGTAAGTAAGCAAGTACCCAGATGATAAAATAGGGTCCCTCCACAGTTAAATTCACTACCCCCAGAAGGGACAGAATAAAAATAGCGTCAGAAATGAGCACTCCACATAAAAACAAAAAGTACGCAAAGAAAAAATAACAAATATCAAACATAATTCGTTTGTTTTTGAGTGAGAAAATCATTCGAATGAACTTGATTACTACGTAGCTATTGCCCCTGACCCATCTTGTCCGTTGTTTTAGCCAAACATCCCAGGTCTTCGGTTCCTGCTCCCAGGTAACGGCAATCGGCATAAAACAGATTTTCTTTCCTGATTCATAAATGCGAATGCTAAGCTCTGTATCCTCATAGCAAGTAAACTTTCTAATTGATCAAAGGAAAAGGCCTGTAATGTGCACACATCTAGATATCCTCCCTCAAATTGCACTGCTTTTTTCCTAATGTCACTTGGTGCATATGAATCGTAGAAATACCGGCCTTTTCTGCATACAAAGCAGTAATAAGCTGTTCGCTCATATTAGCTGAAACAGCAGTTGTCTGTAATACAGGATCTCGAACATATATACCCTCGTTGGGAGATACGCGAGTGCATACAGCCCATTCGTTTGCTCAGCCTGCTCCAACAGCTTTTTCATTTGTTCATAAATAGGTACATTTTCTAGAATCTCATCCGCCAGCTTCTTTAAAGCAGACAAATTAGCATACCGAATTTGCACAGTAGAAGCCACTTTGCCGCTTTGTCTTATCAGCGTAATCAAACAACCATTTCCCGTCGCTATTAGTTGCAAGCAGTCCTTTGGCAAGGCGTATCCCTAAATCATAGGCTTGTTCATTGTCAAATCGCTGCGCCCCATCTAACATTGCCTCAATGATGCGCAAATCATCTACACTGCTGTTCACCATGTTATGACCTGTCCTTGGATAGACACAGGCAATGAAATCATATTCCACGAATCGGTGCTGCAAGAGCTTCAGTTGTTGCTCGAATAAAGCTTTATTCCGAGAAGCAACAGCATATTTTAGCAGTAATCCCACTGATTCTGAGATAACAGCATGCCCCTTCGTTTCATCAGAGCTCTCTAAATAATTGGTATGGATTCCTCCTTCTGGACTTGCCATATGCTTTTGGATGAAGTTAAACAATTTCTGTTCTGCTGCACTGCCGAAAGTCGCGGGCTCAGCAAGTGTGATCGGAACGCCCGGCTCGTCTTGTCGGTTAACCCTTTCGACAAAAAAAGAGAGGAACAAAATCAAAATCGCTAAAATACCAAATGCAACTATCTCTTTCCTACACTACTTTATTCCCCTGCTTTTTCTCGACCACTTTCCGATTTAACCAATCCATTTTGCGTTTATATATGAATAATATGCATGTTCTTTGATTGAAAAATTATCCTGGATTTATCTGTTAAAAACGCTATAAAAACATAACAATCTTGCTGTGTGAAAATAGCCTCTGCAAGCGATTTTAACCTATTTACCTAAGGGTAAATGTTGGTAATAAATTTAGTAAATCAAGGTTATCCGACATACGGGATATACTAGTGGTATCTGTGAGAATAGAAGATCGAGGAGGGGTACACATTGAAAATCTATTTAATTGAGAATGGAACCATGACACCGGTTGAAGACATAGAAATAACAATACGCCCACCTGCTAACGGTTTCTATTGGATACAAGCACGTTTATTTGATCTGGACATCTTGCAGCAGTTGTTTCATTTGCATCCATTGGCTATTGAAGATTGCATTGATGAAGAGGAACAGCGCCCTAAGCTTGAGGTCAACCATGACCATTACTTTATCGTAAGCAATAGCATTCAGTTTCAGAATGAGGATATATTTCTGCGAGAAGTGAATATCTTTCTCGGAGGGCATTATGTCATTACGGTCAGTAAATTTGAAATAGATGAGATTCGTGTTTTTCCCTCCATTATTCGTGAAGAAGAAATTCATTCGTCCGATTACTTCCTATATTTTTTTATGGATCAGCTCATTGAAAGCTACTTTGATGTGATGGAAGAAATTCAAGACCTGATTGAAAATTTAGAGGAGCAGGTTTTACTCAAAGCGAAAAACACTCATCTTTCTCAAATTGTTGGGCTACGCCGAGAAATTCTGTATGCCAAAAAGATGATGGCCCCACAGCGTGATCTCATTCTTGCCCTGCAAACGAAGGAGCTATCGCTGATTTCTCCTAACCTACGTAAATATTTCATTGATATTCATGAAAATGCCGTGAAGATTGTGGAGAATTTTGAAACATTTCGAGAGCTAATTGGCAACGTTCGAGAAGCCTATCAGTCCTCGGTTTCCAATCGAACCAACGAGATTATGCGCATTTTTACAGCACTGACCACCATTTTCATGCCTTTAACGGTTGTGACAGGCATTTATGGAATGAACTTTGATGTAATGCCAGAACTACATACCAACTACGGCTATTTTATTGTCTTGATTATCATGTTCACATTGGCAACTACAATGTATGTTATTTTTAAAAAAAGGGATTGGTTATGATTGGGAAAAGGTCTATAATTTAGAATAAGAGGTATCTTTAACAAAATATGGTGCTTACATATCTCCTCGCAATTGAAAGGGTTTTCTTTTCTTTTTGACATTTTTTCTTTCTTCATCTTACTCACGATTGATAGTCTTTATATGGCTGAAAGGGGAATGGAGATGTCAAATATCCGCAAATTTTGTGTTGTCATTGTAGGTGGCGGTAGCGCCGGCATTATGGTTGCGGCCCGATTATTGCGCGCACGCCCCTCTCTTCGCGGAAGCATTGCAATCATTGATCCTTCTGATAAACACTACTATCAGCCCTTGTGGACGCTGGTAGGAGCAGGTGTTGTATCAAAGGAAAAAACAGAACGTGAGGAAGCCTCCCTGATTCCTAAGGGAGCGACTTGGATCAAGGAGTCTATCAAATCCTTTTTTCCAGAAATGAATCAAGTGTGTACAGCACAAGGTGAAAAGATTCAATATGACTATTTGGTCGTATCCGCCGGGATTGAGATAGGCTGGGACAAAATTAAAGGGCTCCCAGAGGCAATTGGAAAAGGCGGAGTATGTAGTAATTATTCTTATGAGCATGTTTCGTATACGTGGGAATGTCTGCGTACTTTTTCAGGAGGCACTGCCATTTTTACTCACCCAAATACACCGATTAAATGCGGGGGCGCTCCCCAAAAAATCATGTATTTAGCGGATGATCATATGCGGAAGACAAAGGTACGCTCCCATTCCCAGATTATTTTTGCTTCAGCAAATGCGAGTATTTTTGCCGTTAAAAAATATGCAGATTCCTTACAGAATGTTATTAACAGAAAAAATATTCACACCAATTTCAGATGGAACTTGATAGAGATTCTTTCAGAAAAGAAAGAAGCTTTATTTGTTCATCTTGATACAAAAGAGTTACATACCCTTTCCTATGACATGCTGCACGTGGTGCCCCCTATGTTTCCCCCCCGTTTTATTCGAGAAAGCCCTTTAGCAGACGAGGCTGGCTGGGTAGAAATTGATGCAGCTACACTACAGCATAGACGCTACCCAAACATTTTTTCTCTGGGAGATTGTAGTAACCTTCCTACTTCTAAGACTGGGGCTGCTATTCGAAAACAAGCGCCTGTGCTCGTGGCCAATCTATTGGCTGTCATGGATCAGCAAACCTTATCCGCTCGATATGATGGATATACGTCTTGCCCATTAGTAACAGGCTATAATCGCTTGATCCTAGCAGAATTTGATTACAAGCTAGAACCCCGCGAAACGTTTCCCTTTGATCAAGCAAAGGAAAGATATAGCATGTATCGAGTAAAAAAGGATTTGCTTCCTCTCCTTTACTGGCGAGCAATGATGAAAGGGCGAATGTAACCCTTGTTCCATCCATACTTCATGTTAAAAAATAAAAGGAGGAACGATCATTCATGTTATTACGTTACTTTTATCATGAACCATTAGCTCAAGCTTCCTATCTTGTAGGCTGTCAACGAACTGGTGAAGCCGTCGTCATTGATCCGCAAAGAGACATTACAGCTTATTTGCGTATTGCCCAACAGGAGGGTCTGCGTATTGTAGGAGCATTGGAAACTCATATCCATGCCGACTTTGTATCCGGAGCAAGAGAGCTCGCCCATCGGACTCAGGCTACTCTTTATCTTTCAGGAGAAGGGGGACCTGACTGGCAATATGTGGGACTCGATGGTGTCGCCCATCAAATTGTCCATGAGGGAGATACCTTGTCCGTAGGAAATCTCCGTTTAGAAGTTATGCACACGCCAGGACATACACCGGAGAGTCTGTCCTTTTTATTAAAAGACTGTGGTATAACAGGGTCACAGCCCATCGGAGTATTTACAGGAGATTTTGTGTTTGTTGGTGACGTAGGGCGACCTGACCTGCTCGAAAAGGCCGCTGGACAAACAGGTACTGCTGAGATCGGAGCACGTCAAATGTATCAATCTCTTCAACGCTTTAAAGAATGGGAGGACTATCTGCAAATTTGGCCGGGTCATGGAGCGGGAAGTGCCTGCGGAAAGGCATTAGGTGCCGTTCCCTCATCTACGGTAGGATATGAAAAGCGCTATAACCATGCCCTGTCCTTCACAGAAGAAGAAAAATTCGTCACTTGGCTGTTAGACGGTCAGCCAGAGCCCCCCCGCTACTTCTCTCGAATGAAACAGGTTAATAAACAAGGAGCAGCCTTGTTAGCTGATATTCCTCGTCCTAAAGAATTACAGATGGATCGGGAAGTGCTGCAAGAAATACTAGCTAGTGAAGCAATCCTCTTAGATACTCGTCTTGCCTCAGCATTTGCCCACAGCCATTTGAGCGGTTCTCTATCCATCCCCCATCAGCGTAGCTTCTGTACCTGGGCTGGTTGGTTAATTGATGAACAAAGTCCCTTATATGTCCTTGGAAATAAAGAAGATCACCAACAAATTTTATCTGATTTAAGAGCGGTTGGAATTGACCATATCTTAGCGATAGGTGATAGTAATGAAATTCAAAAAAACATCGATCTGGCCCCCCTGCTAAAAGACATGAAGGAAATGGACGTTATGACAGCCACTTCCCTTGTCTATCAGCAGGACGTCACCTTGCTCGATGTTCGCAATTCATCTGAATGGCTTGAGGGCCATCTTCCACATGCTGTTCATATTCCACTCGGCTCTCTGCAGGAGCGACTGAATGAGATTCCTAAAGATAAACCTATACTTGTCCAGTGTCGTTCCGGCGCTCGCTCTGCCATAGCGGTCAGCCTTTTAGAATCGAAAGGCTTTGAGAATTTGATTAATTTAGAAGGTGGAATCCTCGCCTGGAATCAGGCTGGACTCGAAACAATAAGCAACCCAGCTAATGTAACCATCTAAGCTCGCTTTCTCAAAAATAAACCGATTAGCTAAGCGGCTCACAATCAGAAATGACTAGACTTAACTCGGTAGTTAAATCAATTTCAAATGGATTTATCTTTTCATGTGCCTCATTTTCTAAAATTCGTACAACCGGTCTGGAGGGAAATCCCGGATTATTTTTAATAATAACACCGGAGATACCAGAGCTTAAGGTGACCCCCAGTCCAACTGGATAAATAGAGATTGCATTGCGGAATTTTTCCAAAACATTATTACAAAATTGCGTGCCTGATCCTGCAAACAACAGCTCAGTAGCATCATGCGGCAGCATCGGCTTACGATAAACCCGATGACTTGTTAAAGCATCAAACACGTCACATACAGCTAAAATTTTTGCATATGGATGAATTTCCGCTTCTTTTAATTGACGGGGGTAACCGCTCCCGTCAATTCTTTCATGATGCTGAAATGCGCAATGTGCAGCTAGTAACGGAATTCCGATTTGTTTTCTTAATAATTCAAATCCGATTACGGTGTGCTGCTTGATAATTTCATACTCCTCATCAGTCAAACGCCCCGGCTTGTTTAATATTTCAGGCGGAATCATCATTTTACCTACATCATGTAAAATAGCCCCTAAGGCTAGATCAGCAATTTCCTTATCATTTAACCCCATTTTTAAGCCGACTGATACAGTATAAATTGTTACGTTAAAGGAATGGACAAACACGTAGGAATCGACACCACACACCGTTCCTAGTAAATTCATTGCTGAATGATTGTTTTTTAATTCATGAATAAGATTCATGAGCACGCCTCGAACACGCAGTCCCATTTTTTCTGCCGCAAACACTTGTCTAAATTTTTTAGGATCTTCACGAAAGGTTTCAAACGACTTGTGGATAAATCCCATCGCTTCCCGTCGTGTCTCATCGGAGATTATATCATCTATAAGAATGTCAGCGGTATCATCATCCCCAATATAAATGGAATGAATATTCATTTCTGCTAAACGTGCGATCATTCTCTGGGTAAGTGTAACGCCGTTTCCCACTAAGATTGTACCATTACTATTGTAGATACTTCGTGCAAGCTTCATGCCTGTTTCACAGCGGGTGATGGACAATAATCGCATTAGTTTTTTTCCAAGCCTTTCCTAGTACTAGTACCATTATACCTATTAGTAATTTCGTCAAAAAGAAGGATTGATTTTACTATTGTTGTCTAATAAAGAGAAGTTTGGCTAAGGCTGTTGAGCTTGTCCACCATCGCAAACCTCCTAGTCCGTGAGGCATTAGGAGGCTTTTACGCTTATGTTCGTTGTTCGTGAGAAAGCATGAGTTCAATAGCATCGCTACCTTTTGTACCTATCTCTATCCCCAAAGCCACTGAGCCATAAGTCACTGATTCTAAAGGAGCATCCAGCAGTTCTTGTATCGTTTTTACCCCTGTTGCACGACCTGCAATAATTTCTCGATGAGCTAGCTTCTCATTTAATAATCCAACATCAAGCGCACCGCACATGATATAGCCGATTTCCGTGGCTACAACCAGCAGCGTAGTTTTCGGCAAATGCACGGTAATGGCCTGTGCTACACCCGCGTTAAAATAAAGCGGCTTCATTTCAATCATCGTACCCCTCCTTTCTTTTTACGATATGAGCAAAAGAGAAAAGGGGTGTTTTTTTGAATCAAAATCCTGCATGCTAAGCTACAAAAGCTTTACAAATCATTTGAACGGCAATCGCTAAGATCATGATTCTCAGCAGGAGTATTAAGGTCTTGCCTTTTAATTTATTAGCCACAATAGCTCCTATTGCTCCACCAATCCATGCCCCTGGCGCTAGACCAAGCACATAGAACCATTGGATATGGTCGTTTATAATATTCGTTGTGGAACCGACAACAGCCGATAAAAAGATAATGCACATGGAGGTAGCCGTAGCCATATGGGCAGGGAAACGATATAGGACGATCAGTGCTGGGACCATCAGAATCCCTCCGCCAACTCCAAACAAAGAAGAAATGATCCCGACAAAAAAGGCAATGATGATAGCAGAGGTGCGGTTATAGCCATAAACTTGCTGCTCCCCCTGCTCATCCAGATAAGTTTTAACAATCTTCCATTGGTTCGTTCTTGGCTTGAATTTATCTTTAATCATTAGCAAGATAAACATGGAGATTTGAAACAGACCAAACAAGAGATAAAACGAGTCACTGTTTAGCCATTTATTTACATAAACTCCGACTACTGCTCCCGGAGCACTGCCGATAAAAAATAGGACAGCCGCTTGCACATCCACTTTCTTCTGTTTCCAAAAGCTAATGCTTGAGGATAGAGCTGTTATCGCAATGACTAATAAGGAGGTACCGCTCGCTATTTGCGGGGTAATGCTGCCTGGCTCATACATATTTCCGAAATAAAGCAAGGCAGGAACGAAAAACATTCCTCCGCCAATACCGACCAGACTACCCATTACACCTGCGAATAGTCCAATAAGCATAAACAATAAAATAAAGAGTGCAATTAACATGATCTAAGCCTCTTCCTGGGCGTACAACGCCAAATGTTGTTAGAAAAGCTCGAGTTGCCGAGGATTCAATCCCTCCGGATCAATATCCAATAGTTGCATCATTCGCTTGGCGTTTGCTACAGCATCGCCCCCTGAATTATTATTAAATAGTACAATGACACGTTCCGTTTGCCGACTTAATTCGAGCAGTCTAGGCTTCCATTCTTGTAATTCTTCCTCACTATATCTGTACAAATACCTAACATCTCGCCAATTTGGGGCGCCAGTGTCGAGCCATCCCGCCCTATTTCTCCCATGAAAGCGAACCAACGCCTGTTTCACAGAGCTAACCGCTGTAACAATGGGGACAGAGCCAGACCCTACCTGCGGCTCATCACAGACAACATGAACAGCGCCCAGCTTTTGCAGAAAAGCTAATGTCTTTTCTCTCCAAGCAGGCTCAAACCAGCTTTGGTGTCGAAACTCGACAGAGACAGAATAACGGGAAAAATATTGTACACAGTACTGAACGTATTGCACATGCTCCCGCTTACAGTCAAACCAAGGTGGGAATTGAAACAATAATGTCTCCAATTTCCCTGCGTCAACAAGTGGCTGAATACTCTCTTCAAAACTCTTAAATAATTCTAGCTTTTCATCGCGTTCCATGTTACGTTGATGACCGGTCAGCCCTTGATGCGGTTTGACAATAAAACGGAATGCATCTGGGGTTTCCTTTGCCCACGTCGCATAATTCTTTTGTGGTAAAATAGCGTAAAAAGAGCTGTCCAGCTCTACAATAGGAAAATGACTGGCATAAACAGACAACTTATCTTTGGCTTTCACGCCCTGCGTGTATAAATCATCATGATCTCCCCAGCCGCATACGCCAATTTGAATGTTTTGGTTTTTGCTCAAGAGAAAACCTTCTTTCACTTTAAACTCAAAGGAGAAATAGTAGCTATGAACCACACTCTATTGGGTTCTCCCTTTTCCCATGCGGATCAGCCGATCCTTATCTCAAAAACACTAGTGTCTCAGCTACTTGTAGCAGCAAAACAGCAATTGCCATACGAATTTACTGTATTATTAGGCGGTCATCAAAACATGATTACTTCATTTTATCCTGCTTCTTCGGAAGTTGCCTCAACAGACACCTTTTTGGTAAGTCCATCTATTTTTTTTCAAAGCATAGCCCAGATGAAAAAACAACAAGAAAGGTGGCTTGGCGTTTTGCACACTCACCCGCTCTCTCCTGCCGTTCCCTCTACCCTAGATATACAAGGATGGCATTATCCCCAGCTTTGTTACTGGATTTTGTCATTTGCAACTGAGATACCTGATTTAGCTTTGTATCAAATCAGTCAGGGACATATACAACGGCATTCATACGAGATAATCTAACCGCTTCTGACCTGCCGTCCAGTTTTTTACTTTTTTTGTAAGCTCGTGTCATTGTCCCCTTATTCTTGCCCATCACAAATCATCAGAAAATCTTTCCATATTAGTTTACTCCTTTTTTCGACAATCCTCAAATGCCGGGAGATTACATAACCCTGCTGGTAAATGAGCAGAATATCAATAGAATTTTGAAGCTGGCTTCGTTACGTAAATAATCTAACAATTGACGTTTGTTTATTTGTCTGATAGAATTTCATCGTTTGCCCAATTTAAATACGTAGCAGAGACAAAAGGGAGGATTTTTCATCATGAAAAAGCTTTATTCGATCCTCGGTGCTAGTCTTTTGACCTTCTCACTCGCTCTAAGCGGCTGTGGAACAAAAGCTCCTGAAACCGGGAATGCATCTGGAGAAGCAAAAAAACACTTAAAAGTAGGAATGGTTACTGCTACTGGTAACGTTAACGATAATTCCTTTAACCAGATGACATGGGAAAGCTTGCAAAAGTTTGGAAAAGACACTGGTGCAGAGACTCAATACCTGCAATCTGCAAGTGATAGTGATATCATTCCAAACTTAAATCAATTTATTAAAGAGAAATGGGATTTAACTTTTGGTGTCGGCTTCTTAATGTCCGAACATGTACAAAAAGTAGCAAAAGACAATCCAGAAGCTAAAATAGCCATTATTGACTCTGTTGTTGACGCACCAAACGTAACATCCATCGTGTTCAAAGAGCATGAAGGGGCTTACCTTGCTGGTGTAGCAGCTGCACTAAGTAGTAAAACGGGCAAAATTGGTTTCCTTGGCGGTATTGAAATGCCTGTAATCAAACGTTTTGAAGCAGGCTTCACAGCAGGCGCAAAGGCAGCTAAACCAGATATTACAATCGTTCCCCTTTACACGGGTGCATTTGACAAACCTGATCTTGGTAAATCTACTGCTTCCACAATGTTTAACCGCGGTGTTGACATTGTATTCCATGCAGCAAGCTCTACAGGCGATGGTTTGTTTAACGAAGCTAAAGACCGTCGCGCTAAAGGCGAAAACGTATGGGTTATCGGCGTAGATATGGATCAGTCCAAAGTATTTGGCGAAGATATCACAATGACATCTATGATCAAACGTGTTGATGAAGCTGCTTACCGAGTATCTACTGATCTTTTAAATGGTAAATTTGAAGGTGGTAAATCGGTATCTCTTGGTCTGAAAGAGAACGGTGTTGGGCTAGCTGAATCCACAAAGAAAAACATCTCCGAAGATGTTTGGAAAAAGATTGAAGAGTTTAAACAAAAAATCATTAATGGTGAAATTACAGTACCAGACAAAATGTAACATCTTTTTATAAAAACGGCATTTCTGTTAGCTTTTCAGCTACGGCAATGCCGTTCTTTACTCATTTTCTTTGGAGGTACAAACAACATGAAAAAAATGATTAGCCGTGCGCTACCACTTCTATTAGTTCTACCTTTAGCACTAAGCGGATGTGGCAATCAAAAACAAGCAGCACCTGCCGGAGATGTTAAAAGCAATGTAAAAATCGGGATGGTAACCTCTGTAGGTACCGTGAATGATAACTCCTTTAACCAAGGTACATGGGAAGGCTTGCAAAAGGTAAAGAACGACAAAGGTGCTGAGGTACAATACCTGCAATCCAGCTCCGATGCTGATATTATTCCAAACCTTAACCAATTTGTGAAAGAAAAATGGGACTTAACCTTTGGAATCGGCTTCCCAATCATGGAACACGTACAAAAGGTAGCAAAGGAAAATCCTGAAGCAAAGCTTGCTGTTATTGATACAGTCGTTGAAGCTCCAAACGTTACTTCGGTTGTATTTAAAGAAGAGGAAGGCTCCTTCCTAGCTGGGGTCGTCGCCGCATTAACCTCAAAAACAAAGAAAGTCGGCTTTGTTGGTGGTATTGAGATCCCTGTTACAAAACGCTTTGAAAAAGGCTTCCTAGCTGGGGTAAAAGCGGCTGATCCTTCTGTACAAGTAAACACCATTTATACAGGTGCCTTCGATAAACCTGATGCTGGTAAATCCGCTGCATCCTCCCTATACAACCAAGGTGCTGATATTTTATATCACGCAGCAGGTGCGTCTGGAGACGGTGTCTTTAATGAAGCAAAAGCACGTAAAGGCAAAGGTGAAAACGTGTGGGTTATTGGCGTAGACATGGATCAATCTCTTGTATTCGGGGATGACGTGACACTTACGTCCATGATGAAACGTGTAGACGAAGCAGCTTATCTAGTAGCTACCAATTACATGACTGGCAAATTTGAAGGTGGTAAAACCCTTTCCCTTGGTTTAAAAGAAAATGGCGTCGGCTTATCTGAATCTTCCCGTAAAAATATCTCTGAGGATGTTTGGAAAAAAGTAGAGGAATTCCGCAACAAGATTATTAGCGGTGAAATTAAGATTCAATAGGGTAGGCTGATTATGCTTATACAATAGATTACTCGTTATACTGAATACTGACAAAAAGCTCTCTTTTTCGTGTTTTCATATACACACAAAAGAGAGCTTTTCTTTAATTAGCAGGCTATTATTCATACCTTTTATTTCATTAGCTTTGCCACTGTTTTTAGCAACTCATCAATCACTTCCTGGTCGCCTTCCTGAATGCGTTCCACTACACAGCTTTTCATATGACCTTCCAATAGAATCTTTCCTACGGAGTTGAGTGCAGATTGAACAGCAGCTATCTGATTTAGTACATCATCACAATAAACGTCCTTTTCAATCATACCCTTGATGCCGCGAACCTGCCCCTCGATTCGATTTAATCGGGATTGCAAATTCCCCTTTAGCTTTTCGGAATGATGGCTGGTTCGCTCCTGACAACATCCTTTTTCCTTTTCATCAGGCAAAAGCTGTTGATTATCTCCCTCCATTTCATTCCCCCCTTTTTCTCATATTCTCCAATATAGTGTATACGTTATTCTCTTTTATTCTACATCATATCCTTGGTCATCAATGGTTTCTTTAATTGCTTCTACTGTTACTTTTGTGGAATCATAAGCTACATCCACCTCTGCCTCAGACAATCTAACCTTGACTGAAGCAACTCCTTCTAAGTTGCCTACAGCTTTTTCAATCGCTTGCACACAATGATTGCATGACATACCTTGTACTCGTAATACGACGTTTTCCATCTTGTTCAAACTCCTTTCGATTATCACTTACATTATCGTTCTCCATGTTACTATACCCCCCCAGTGTATGTAAAGGGTATTGAATCTTGCTGCAAATTATTATTCAAAAACCCTCCTACCACAGTAAACCTCGGTAGAAGGGTTGGTACACCAATCGATCTTAAAAAAACTATGACAGCTCGAGTCAGTAATAAATGCTCACGTTCTATTTTTCTTGTCGAATCTGATCAGTTAACTTACTAACCTCAGAAGCTTCTTCCAGAACTTCAGCTTTAACATGATCGATCTCTGCTGGTGCGGATACCTGGCCTTTTTTCATGAAGCCTTCAATCATCTCATTCATATCTAAGCCAGAGACATCCTTTAGCATTTCTGGTAACTGAGTCATTAATTTAGTGACGTTTGTACTTAAACGATTTACACCGTCTCCTTGCCCGCCACCAGTATCAATAATGGTTACCTTGTCGATTGCTTTCATTGGTTCAGCAACCTTCTCAGCCAACTCAGGCAACATCTTGACCACAATATCTAATACAGCCGCCTGACCAAATTTTTCGTATGCTTCAGCCAATTTACGCTTTCCTTCTGCTTCTGCTTCCAGTTTAAGCTGAGTTACCTCCGCCTCGGCTGTACCGCGCGCCCTTTCTGCATCAGCATAAGCAAGACCCTCTAAACGCTTTTGTTCTGCTTGAGCTTTCGCTTCTGCCTCGATACTATATTTTTTAGCATCCGCTTCACGCATTTTCTTCGCTTTCTCCGCTTCAGCCGCCTGCTCTACAGCATAGCGATCGGCATCCGCTTTTTTCTTTACTTCCGCATCGTACTGGCGCTCTCTACGCAGGATTTCTTTTTCTTCCAGCTCGATCTCTTTCTCACGGCGCACGATGTCTACTTTCATTTCCTCTTGGGTAACCTGTTGTTTCATCTTCGCCTGTTGTAATGAATACGCTTGGTCGGCTGTAGCACGCGCTCTGTCTTGCTCCTGCTTAAACTCTGAAATTTTGAGTTCCTTTTCTTTTTCCGCTTCAGCAATGTTGGTTTCTTTCAATAATTCAGCCTTTTTAGCGTGCTCTTCGGCTTGTGCCTGCTTGATGCGGGACTCTTTATCAGCCTCTGCTTGGGAAATGCTAGCATCCCTTTTCACCGCAGCAATTTGCGGAATACCTAACGCAGCCAAATAGCCATTTTTATCTCGAACGTCTTTGATCGTAAAGCTAACAACAGACAGCCCCATCTTTTTTAAGTCTTTGGCAGCTACAGCCTGCACTTCCTGGGCAAAGCGCTCCCGATTCTTATAAATTTCCTCTACTGTCATGCTTCCAAGGATGGCACGCAGATACCCCTCCAGAACCTCCTGAGCTTCAGAACGCAGCGCCTCATCTGGTTTCCCCATAAATTGTTCTGCCGCTGTAGCAATGTCTTCTATAGAACCGCCAACTTTAATAATTGCCACACCGTCAGCCATCACAGGCACACCATGCTCGGTGTAAACCTCTGGGGTAGATACATCCAATTTATGTGATAATAAGCTTAAAAAGTTCGCTTGCTGGAAAATTGGCAGAACAAACGTACCTCCACCTCGTACGATCTTAATTTTGTTGCCTGATTCGTCAGTTAATACGTTCTTGCTTCCAAGTGCACTCCCCGTTACAATCATTGCTTCATCTGCACCTACTGTTTTGTATCTTGCCCAAAACGCAATACCAACGATTACAAATACAGCGATTACAGCAATAATAGGTCCAAGCACAATGATGTCAAAATCCATTAGCAAACATCCTTCCTTTATGTATTCATCTAGCATTTATTCAAAGGGAATCACTTGTAGAACATGATCCTCTACTTTGACAACTACGACACGAGAACCCTGAGGAATCATAACCTGATCTTGGCTAGACGCAATTTGGTTACTAGTCCCGCTCAGCATTGTAATGATAATTTCACCATATCCCTTGGCAGGGATGGTTGTAACAACTTCCCCAATTTGCCCTTCCAATTGGGCAAGTGAATAGCCTGTAGAATTTTCAGCATTTTTCATGGGGCGAATCCAAATAAAATACCCCGCTGCAGCAAGTAGTAGACCACTGCCAGCAGAAAGTAACACCACACTTGTGATGGAAAGCAATGTGAACCGATGCAGAAGAAAGCCGCAAGCACCAAAGGCTGTAATAGCACTCACAACACAAACAGGTTGTAATACCGGGCTTTCAACACCGCCTGTAAGGGCATGACTATGATCAGCAAACATCAACACAATAGCAAACAAGAATCCAAGTCCTATGCAGCTAAGAAAAATAATATCCCATGTCCCCATGTAAACACCTCGTTCTAGAATTAAGTCAAGTGCATAAAAGGGTGCAATGATTTTATCTTGCACTTGTTTATACGTTTCGATTGGAATACGGTTTCAAAATTTCCAGATAATTTCCATCATTTTTTTGTCCTTTACGTAATCTTTTAATGAGAGTGTCTTTATGTTTGGATGATATCAATTTTATTCTATACTTTATCCCCATATAAAAGAAACCTCCGAATCATCTAATTTAGATGACAGAGGCTCGATTCCATTCTAACGTATTTACATCATTTTCTATGAAGATAGCTTCTAATTCAGACCAACCATTTTGTTTCACAAACTCAGCCTCTGTGCGCCATAAAGGAACTAGCATGTATATGCTTACAAGTGCTTTTCCATCAGTGAAATGGGCAAACCCTTCTGGCTCAAAAACAGGAGGCAGGCAAATGACATGTGTAAAACCATGATGTGTCCCAAATGGTTGACTGCTCGAAAAGAGCTGCTCGTTAGTAGAACTGTCTATTTCTACAGCCTGTTGTATAATGTGTTCAATCAGTATGGGCAATTCCTGATGTTTTTCATACGTGCTAATGATATATTCTGAGCCATTCTTTATTGCAGAGCCGCAAGTCGCATACGTAAACCACCCTCGACTGCGGTTACACGGATACAGAAGCACCGCTATCTCCTCTTTATCCTGCTGGATTAAAAACTGGTCAACTGGCTGATCCTGAAAGAACGTTTGATAATGCGACTTGATCCACTTTTGCAAAGTCACATCTGTTTGTTTATTTTTCTCTTCATCATGATAAATATCCGGGGACCCGTGTTTCTGAGAATGCTGTGTAGAGCGAGGTTCTGCTTCAGTAACCGCCCGCTCGACCACACCCAGCCAGACCTTTAGCATTTCCGGCTGTTTCGTACACTCCTTCCTCTTAGACAGGAGATAGAGGAAGAAAAGCAGGAAAAGAAACGCGATCATCAGTAGCATTATTTTAAGCAGAAACATCTGTCGACCCCTCTCTTGAAATAATTCTCCCTATATAAGCCTATGCTACATCATACATACGGTTCCATCATATGCCCGAATTCGTCAAAAAACCCCTTGTCTTCAAGTCTCCTTGAACAACAAAGGGGTTTTAATCGTAGCAGTTATATGTCTTTAAAATAAGATGGGGCGATCGATGGGAATCGAACCCACGAGTGTCGGAGCCACAATCCGATGCGTTAACCACTTCGCCACGACCGCCATGTATGAACATAAAAGATAAGTAAAATGGCGGACAGGGTGGGATTTGAACCCACGAGACGGGTCGACCCCGCCTACACGATTTCCAATCGTGCTCCTTCGGCCACTCGGACACCTGTCCAGATGTTTCATACAATAAATAATATAGCAGATTTATTTTAAAAAAACAAGGGTTTTTATTCAATTTCTAAAAAAAAATAGTGTAAGCGGTTACCGAATCGACTGTAACCGCTATCTTTTCAATTTATTCTGATCTTTCTTTCTGAAAAGCAAGTTTAATTACCTGATATATCAGCAATTGTGGAAAAGCGTACAGCCCGGAAAGAATTAGTCCGACCAGCTCTGCTGTCAATGGCTCGAAGTAAGCATCGCTTCCACCCATAAAATAGTGTGCAAGAGCTATGGTTAGAACCATTGAAATAGCAATGCCTCCCATCATATATCTGAATTGATTCACACACAAGGGCAATAAGATCATGGACAATAAATACATCCATGCGCTACCTTGTTTGTAATCCATATACATGGTGAGGAATAGTAGCGGAGAACAAAGAATGATTGCAAGTAAATTCCATGCAGAAGATTGGATGAATTTCATGTTAACCAACACCTTGCCATTAACACTTTTTCAATATTCTACCATATTCTTCCGGAATTCACTAGCAGATTAACAGTTCAAATATGTTTACATGTCTGCTTGACCATTCTCTGAGACCTGACGCTTCGTATATACGGCTAGCGCTTCCTGAATATATATCCCCTCTGTTTCCGTATACGGCATAGGGAGGGGAGATTTTGTATGAGCTGTATGCAAGCTCCGATACATATCCGCATCTCCTTTGGTAAAAGCATAGATAAGGCTTTGCCACTCATGAGCTAACTTCTGCACCTCCTCGCTTTCCACCGCTTTGTTCTGAGCAAAGGCCTTCTTAAACCCTTCTATGACAATATTCCAGCTTAGCGTATCACGCTTTTGCTCCATTTCTGTATACATTTCCTGACGTTGGTGAAGCAGGATCAGCTGTTCCTCTGTGTAGTATTTTTTCCACCAATGCTTATCCTCCAGATGAATCACCTTAATCAGGTCAATGATTGCATCCCATTTCACGCTTTGCTCCTGCTTCACCAGCAGACTGGCATAGTCCAACGCGGAAATAACTTGATCAAGCTTCTCCCGTTTTTCCTTCATCAATTTCTTTTGCATCTGTAATGATTCCTCTAAATCGACTGGCTGGATTTGTTGAAGAGCTTTAATCTCCCCCAATGAAAAGCCTAAATACTTTAGTGTCAAAATTTGTTGCAGTTTGGCCAGATCATTACTCGTGTAAATTCTAAAGCCGTTCTCTGCATGCTTAGCAGGGGAAAGTAGCCCGACCTTGTCATAATAACGAAGCGTTCGAATGCTAACCCCTGCTACTTTAGCAAATTCACCTGTACGGTACTCTTTGTACTCCACAGTAGCATCTCCCTTTGCATCATATGTTTGCTGATTGCCCTCTAATATAAAAATAGTATAAATTTCACATACATAGCTTATCTGAATTTAGAAAGATGCTGATATAGACATTTATTCAAAAAAACAAGACTCTGCTATTATTTGATTTGCTGGTGTTAATGTTGCCTCCATAATGCTTTTCCCTGTTTTCTTAAGATATGCTTGGACAAGGTGATAACCGACGCCATATCCCGCATACGGCGACAATCCAACCCTTTGATACCCCATTTTATCAGCTAGATCATCACCGAACAGATAGCTTCTTACTTCGCTAAACCCTCTGACATGTAAGGAATCCCGAATGACTCTCGTGGAGTACGCAAGCTCATCCCCCACCAAATGGGTAACCCAGGGGCCAATTCGTTCCTCACCATACATATGAACAGCAAAAGATTCTGCCAATCCTTCTATGACGATGTACTCCCCCACACTTACATCTCCATATCGAAATGGTTCATAGCAAAAACGCACCTGATGGTTAAACTCGTGAGCAATTACATGCGGCAGTCTTGGCAGCGTATAGTCATTTGGACAAATATATATCTGAATGTACCCCGGGATACCAGCAAAACCCGAATAACCTTGAACAAACTGCATTTCTTTACTCATTCTGTCTCCTATAAATAGGGCGTAGTGTATCTCTTCTAATGGGAGGTTATAGCCTATTTTCGAAAACTCTTCCACTACTTCTTCCAAAACCCTTTCAGACAAATGATTTGCATGTATTTGTTCTAATTGGAGCACTTCGTCTTTTAATGCCGATGAATCTGAACTGCTTGGAACCCACAATCCTAGCATTTGTGAAGCCATAATCACATCATAGCCATTTTGCACCGGGGCTTTCAGTGGAACACCGATTGTTTTCCACATTGCTTCAAATGGTTTCATTAGTTTATATCGAAACATCTCGATTTGCTCCTCAGCAGATACATCCAGCATCTGTTTATAAATAGATGCTGTATCATGTAAAACAACTGATGCATTAGACATTTTTAGCCTCTCCCTTCAATAACAAATCCTCGTTGAGCTTTTCCTTCTTTTCTTCTTTCATTCCCCAATAAAAAAAGACTTTCCTTAGCAGAAAGTCGTCTTTTTACTCTCTTGCTTTTTCCCAATCTTACAGGGTGACGTAGCGTCACAGGCAAGAGTTTTTAGCTTTTTTGTCGATTTAATGTAAGCAATGAATCAAGGGCCCTTTCTCTTTGGTACAAGCATCACGTATAGCCAAAAGAAAACGGGAAAAGCAAAAGCTACGATATAAGAAAAAGGGGCTAAAAGGATATTAAACAAGTTTATGTTAGTAAAGTACGGCTGATAAAACAGATAGCTCACTATAAAAATCCCTAAAATGATATATAGCTGCGGCCTCCCTCTTCTTTTCGTAAGCTCAGAGATACCTTCTGTAACAAAAAATAGATACGGGATAACGGATGATAAAAAAATGAGGATGTAAAAGGAGACGTAGACAATTTCAAAGCGCTCCAAAAATGCGAAACGTATCGGCTTGACCAATGTTAGGGTAGGCCAGATAAACTTTGTAATCTCATCAGGACTAAAAAACATAAAACATATAATAGTGATTTCCAAATAGATCAGCAAAGTAATTGAATTGGCAATAATAATGCCCTTTGCGGCATGCTTCTTATTCTTTATGTATGGATAAAAAAGATAGGCCAATTCAAAGCCTAGGAAGGGAAACACAGCGACCCGTACACCTTGAATAACAGGCTCCCACCCCTCCTTTAGAATTGGCAGCAGAAACACGAAATGACTTTGATTTAAAGGGAAAAGGAGAACTAGTAATAACCATAAAGTTGAAAAAAACACAACAACCTGAAATCCGCTAAGCACTCGAATGCCACCGCGTATTGCCATATAGATAGGAACAATAAATAGAACACCAATAAAATAATTGGGCGTATTTGGCAGTATCCATTCATTAATGATGAAGATGCTCGAAACAAAAATAGAGAATGCACTAATAAAGCCATATATAATCCAGATAACCATGATTACATTTCCCATTATAGAGGAGAAATATAGCTGGAGGATTTCAAGCATTGTCTTTCCTGGATGCTTTGACATGACCTTTATAATACATAAGCTAACTACGGTGGACAGAGCATATCCAATGATAATGGAAATCCATCCATCCGTCCCAGATACCTGTGCAAGCTCTGCAGGAAGTGTCAAAATGCTTGTTCCAAGTTCAATGCTAGTAATAACTATAATAAAATGTAGGAGAGAAATCTCTTTCTTCATGAATGTAGACATTACCTTGTCCCCCCTATTCCTATACATCTTCTTATTTTTTTGCTGGCAGGGAATTCGGGAGTATAACCTGTATATAAAAGTAATATCCGCAAAAAAAGGGCAGGATATTCCTATCGGCTAGACGAGAAATATGCTTATTTCCTCAATCCTTAATCAAGCCTAAGAGTATAATTGGATAAGAGACAATAATCTTATTTTAACCTCTTCAGGCAACGGTTCTTGCAGTAATCGTTTACAAACATCTAGATTGGTACCGTTCTTTTCAAGATATCCATATATTCTATCTGCTTTTTGACTACGGTCTATTAGCTGATAGGCTACAGCCCATACCTCAGGAGCGCAGACTGGGATGCCTCTCCATTCGTAAGCTGGCAGGCAGGGAAGATCACATATACCCGTTTTTGTTTTCACGGAAAAACTCCCCATAAAATCAATCTCTTTTCCATGCAGCCCCACCGATAATCGATATTGAGTGTTGTATACACCGTCACCCGAAATCCCTACTGTCACAGGATATTCCGTTAATGCTTCGCATAGCTTGTCTAATGATGCATCTGTGGTGATATCGATATCGCGAAAATTAGTTTCTAATCCTAAGCTGTATAATAGAGTGCTGCCACCTAGGGCAAACGTTATATTTCTTTGATGAAGCCGCTTTCCTAGTCTTGCTACCTGGTCTAAAATATCTTCCATCGCTTACAATCCTCTCTTTTTATGCTTATCCCAAATACATCCTGATTGAAAAACTGACAAACTGACCGATTGTAGCCATTGTATGCTCTTCAAAATTTTTAATCAATGCAAGCGATGTTTTCCCCCCTGTATTCTCCATGCCGTTCCAACTTTGGAACTCAAGCACAAATGTAAAAAACGTGTCCGAGAGACTCGGACACGCAATGTAAAAGTTACCCCCGGTATAATCTTCACGTGACCAGAAGATTAAGGATGACGCTTTGATCAGTACGAACGGTATGTTCAATTTTAAAATTCCGGGCAAATTCCGGACAAACCGTTTTCAGCTCTCTATCTTCTCTATCCTTGAACACAACTCATGCTGCCAATCCGCGTCGTTCGTCATACTGGCGATAAAAGATAAGTTTTTGAGTTTTGCAATCTCCTAAGCTCTTTGAGCGTTTGCACTCAGACAATGACTCATTTCTGTCATTTCCGAGTCAGTAAGCTCCCTTGTCTTATTGATAAATCAAAGCTCTGCCATACGTTGGTGGACGATCCACATCTGCACCAGCTCCTTAATCTTGATGGTACAGTGTATGCACACAGATACAATAAATTGCATTATAATATAATTTTTTGTATTAACAAGCAATTAATTACTTTGATTCCCATATATCTTCTACTTTGAGACTTAAAGCTTCAGCAATACGAAAAGCTATATCGAGTGTCGGTATTATTGTTCCAGTTACAATCCTACTAAAGTGTGCTTCTCCTATTCCGATCTGCTTTGCAAATTCCCGCTGTTTTATTTTTCTTTCTACAAGAATCAATTTCAAGCGACAATTCATTTCATCACCCCATAGTTGACTTCCCTATAGGCCTTGTCGAATCCTTTGACGAGTAAATAGAGGTTTTGACGAAAAAAGCTCCCCATACAGGGAGCCTTACTAACTTAACAACTATTAATTTCCTTCTACTGGTCCCAGAGAACCTATTTCTGGTCCGTGACTGTCCTGACGCCTCAATTCTTCTCCTCCTTTTTATGTAATGCTGATCGTAATTACCATATCATAAAAGAGTACAACCCTTTTTCGTTAATTCGTTAAAGGGTTGTACTGTATCCCTGTTCCCATAGGCAATACACTATATGCATTTATAAGATTCTCTGCTTAAGCTTCCACACTCACTACATCTTCTACAGGAATCCACCAAAAATCCTCATCATTCTTTAGCTTGATCTGTTTAAATTGGGAATCAAACCTAACTACCAATCCTCAGGCGGATTCAATTACGCCTCTACCTTCTTTTATCTCTTTCCACCAGCTAATCGTTAAGGCATAGTCATACTAACGGATGTTTTATTTATTTTGTAGTTAGGAACTTATGGAACTTAATATTTTTAATAATATTACTCATATACCTTATTTTTATTTACAATATTATCCAATTAAAGTATGATGTAGTAAAATATTTCCAGACCGAAAAGGAGGATCGTTTAATGCACGTCTTGGAATTTAATTATCAAGTAGCACAAATAGAATTACGTCAGCGTTTACAAAATGTACTTGATAAAAAAGGATGGAAGCAAAAAGACCTTGTTTTAGCAACTGAGATTGATTCAGTTACTTTGAGTCTAATACTGAACAACAAAAGGGGTTTGACATTACCTCAATTAGACTCTATTACGGAAGCTTTAAGATTACCTAAAGATACCTTTTATGAGTATTTTATTGGGGAATGCTTTAACGAATCAGGGAAATTGTCACCTGTTAAAACCGCAGATTTTTTCACAAGTTGTATCAACGTTGAACGATATGACATTACAAAGAAGATCATTGAATTGATCAAAGAGGATACAGATAGAAAAAGGCTTCTTGACAACACCTTTAAAATGGCAGAACATATTTTTTCATCCGATCAAAGAAACTACAGTCTGCCCTTATATGATATCGTGATCGCGAACAGTACAACACGTAATGAAAGAGCAGCCATTTCTTATTTTAGACGATTTGTAATAGCTAGAGATGTAGACCTTACTGTCTCTGGATATAAATCGCTTCACCAACTTTTAGAATACCTTCCTCTACTTCCAAAAGAATACAAACTAGAAGCGTATTTCAAAATATTAACGTTTTATAACACCGTAGAAAAATGGGATGAGCTACTAAAATTTTCAACCGAATTGAAAGTCTTAGCAACGAAAGAAGAAAACAAAGAGTACATTGCCATTGCTCTATTGTATGAATTTTCAAGCTATAAAGGTATGAATGATCTGATAAATGGAATCCGTGTCATTAGGGAGTACGGTTCCTATGGTGATTCTATGTTAGCTCAAATTAATGAAACTCTACTTCTCATTGAAAACGGACATGTAGAGTTTATTGACGATCATTTAAACCTAATTTCTTCCGATCCCCAGAAATTATTTGCATTTTTACCTGTAGCTATAGAGGTCTATCTTCAAAAGGAGATGCTTCAGGATATTCAGGTGCTTTTACAAAAGTACAAAAAGGAGATTGAACAATTATCCTGCAAGACAGATAAACTTAGTCAAAAATATAAATTAAGGTTATTTCAAGCATTAGCGGCATATTTTCTTATGAAAGGAGAAACCGACTTAGGGTTTAATTATAATGTTGAGGCGTTAGAACTGGCACTCATGTTCAAAAACGTTGAGCGATTAAAAAGCATCATGCTCATGCATTATGAGTATAACCCTTCTGAAGAGCATAAAGAAAAGTTTATTAACATTATGGCAAGGGGGAACATTCATTATGAAAAGAATTTTAATGTCTTCACTCATGATTCTTTCCTTATTAAGTTCTATCGGAATGAATTTTGAGATACCAGCTTCATTCGTAACAGACCAAAGTTTATCAAGCACTTATACATACGGTGAAGGTTGGTAATTAGAGAGGGTATCCTCTCTTTTTTTTGAGTGAATTAGGAGGAATTTACCTACCAAATCAAACAAAAAGACTTAATTAATTAACAGAAATTTCTATTAGGAAAATTTGTGCCTACTGATATATAATTAAGTTAATAAATGGTAATTCATGAAAAATATAGAAAAATGCATTATTTTTTGTTTTTTGTGGTTGCCAGAGAAAGGAGGGTATCAAAGAAGAAATATTCAAAGAAAGGAGTTGAAAGATGTTAGCATGGGGCGATTGTAGAGGGAGATGTCGGAAGAAAGATTTAAAACAGGTAATAAAATCGGGATGTTCCCAAATGCCCTACGAAAGCTTAGGAACACCCCAACAATCGGAGCATATTTAATGATGCTCCATTCAAGTTTACCACGCCTTTGCGTTTAAATGGAAAAAAATATTTTTTTCGAAAAAGTAATTGTCTTACATGTGAATACCTGTACGGAAAACCTTGTAGAACAAACAGAGCCGTCTTTCAGCTATTCTTTGAAAACAGAAAGAAGATATTGAATGATTCTTTTCAAGATTTTGTTTATAAGCTAGGAGAAGGAATAACAATATTCGGAGGCTTAAATATGTTTAAAAAAAGATTACTTATGTCGTTGATGTCAGTCTCACTAATATTTACTGGGGCTTTAGGTGTGTCAGCTTCTGAAATAGAAAGACAGAATATTAATAAGCCAGAGGATGTTCCAGTCGAAGCAACATATCCAAATTCAAGAGTTGAGATTAAGCCAGGGGATATCCTTATAACAAACAATACCATTTCAAAAGGACTTACTGGTCACGCTGCGATTGTTGTAGATACAGAAAATATTGTTGAAATACAAGGGATAGGGCATAATCCAGAAAAAAATTCAATCAAAAGATTTTTTAGAGATAATGTAGGTAAAAAATATGGGACGAAAGTAGTTCGATATAATCGAACCAAGATTCGAAATAAGGCAGCTGATTGGGCAGACTGGTATGTAAGAAACTATTCAGATGTAGAATATGCTATCTCTGATTTATACAACTATAAGTACAAAACATACTGTTCAAAAATTGTATGGAATGCATACTATTTTGGTGCTGGTGTTCGATTGAATACATCTAAGACATATGTACCTGGACCAGGGGGTACATCTCCAATTGAACTAGAAATCGCTGCTCCTTACGATCTTGAAGACAGTTCAGATGTGACCACTGTACTTACTCAAGGTAATTTCTAAAAAAGAGTAAAAAAGTTACCTGCCATTTGACAGGTAACTTTTTTATGGTTCCTTATGTTTTGTTTCATCACTTAATTGACCTTTATTATATTTAGAAGCTCCATAACCTGTTTGCATGACCTCTCCATCAATAACTCTATAGCCATAGGTTTTATCTTTCTCATCGCTAAAAATGACTCTAGCACCATACGTACCGAACTTACTTAGATAATCAACCCTAATTTCTGTAATATCACTTTTTTTGTACTTTTTTTCATTTATAAGGTAGGCTTCTATTTGACTTTTCATTTCTTCTTTCTTGTATGAGTAACCCCCAATAAGCCACTCAAAATTATAAATAACTAAAAATGCAATCACTAAGGTTATTACAGACAAAAATATTTTTTTCAAACCCTACCCTCCTTCTTACACTACAATATCACCTGCTTATTATACCATTAAAGAAAATTTTATCCAAATATTCTTTCAACTCAAATTACATCCATAAGTTCATATTATGGTCACCACTTATGGCATAGACCAATTTGTACACCTCCAAAGAATTAAAATTCCTAAAGACACTAAAGTCAATCAAAAAGAAGTTTGCCTTATGTACGAGAACTACAAGGCTACAAAAGAGAATATTGTTTTCCATCAACAAGACGGTAGATGGTTACGTACAAACGTGGTACGGGAGTATTTCAAAGAAGTATGTAAGCGCGCAGGAGTTCTTGTCCTCTCACCTCATGCCTTACGTCACACCCATGCTGTTCATCTTTTGGAATCGGGTGCAAATATAAAATACGTGTCCGAGAGACTCGGACACGCAAGTGTTAAAGTTACCGCTGATACATATCTTCACGTCACCAAGAAGATTGAAAATGACGCTTTATCCATGTACGAACGATATCTTCAGCTATAACATTTTGGACAAATTTTGGACAAACCGTAGTTCCGAAGCCGAAAACCCTTGATACAACAAGGTTATCCGATAGACCCTTCCATCTCGAACTTAATCAGACGGTTCATTTCAACGGCATATTCCATTGGCAATTCTTTTGTGAATGGCTCAATAAAGCCCATTACGATCATTTCTGTAGCTTCCGCTTCACTTAAGCCGCGGCTCATCAAATAGAACAACTGATCTTCAGATACTTTAGATACAGTCGCTTCATGCTCAAGCGTCACGTTGTCATTCATGATCTCATTGTATGGGATCGTATCAGAAGTAGACAATTTATCTAAAATCAATGTATCACACTTGATGTTAGATTTAGCACCCTCTGCTTTACGACCGAATTGAGCTAGACCACGATATGTTACTTTACCGCCATCGCGGGAAATAGATTTAGATACGATCGTAGAAGTACAATCAGGCGCTAGATGGACCATCTTCGCACCAGCATCCTGATGCTGACCTTTACCCGCTACCGCGATAGAAAGAACTGTACCTTTAGCACGCGGTCCTTTCATGATAACGGCAGGATATTTCATCGTTAACTTGGAACCGATGTTTCCATCAATCCATTCCATGTTTGCATCAGCATACGCTACAGCACGTTTGGTTACTAGGTTATATACGTTATTAGACCAGTTCTGGATCGTTGTATAACGGCAACGAGCGCGTTCTTTAATAATGATTTCAACTACAGCAGAATGCAAAGAATCTGTGCTGTAGATTGGCGCCGTACAGCCTTCTACGTAATGAACAAAGCTATCCTCGTCCGCAATGATTAGTGTACGCTCGAATTGACCCATGTTCTCTGAGTTAATGCGGAAGTATGCTTGGAGTGGAGTTTCTACTTTTACACCTTTTGGCACGTAAATGAAGGACCCACCAGACCATACAGCAGAGTTAAGCGCCGCGAATTTATTATCTGCTGGCGGAATAACTGTCGCAAAATACTCCTTCACGATATCAGGGTATAAACGTACAGCCGAGTCCATGTCCGTAAATAAAACACCTAGAGACTCTAAATCCTCTTGCATGTTATGGTAAACAACCTCAGATTCATACTGTGCAGATACACCAGCTAAGAACTTTTGCTCAGCTTCTGGGATACCTAGCTTGTCAAAGGTAGCCTTGATTTCTTCTGGTACCTCATCCCAGCTGCGACCCGCTTTTTCAGACGGTTTTACATAGTAAGTGATGTTGTCGAAATCCAATTCATCGAGGTCGCCGCCCCATTTAGGCATTGGCATTTTATAGAAAATGTCCAGCGCTTTTAAACGGAATTCTAACATCCATTCTGGTTCTTCTTTGATTTTAGAAATCTCTTCTACGATTTCACGAGTTAAACCTTTTTTCGTACGGAAAATCGAAACGTCTTTATCGTGGAATCCATATTGATACTCTTGGATTTCAGGGGCTTTCTTCGCCATATCGTTCACTCCTTTTGCCTCACAATTCAATTGGAGGGTATATTACTTCGCGTCCGTCTGGTTAATACCTTGCTCCAATGCCTTCCAGGCGAGCGTTGCACATTTAATGCGCGCCGGAAACTTGCAGACACCTTGCAGAGCTTCAATATCGCCTAAATCAATAGAGTCATCCGGTTCTTTTCCCTGCATCATATCAGAGAAAATCTGAATCAAGCGCAACGCTTCCTCTTCGGTTTTTCCTTTTACAGCTTCCGTCATCATAGAAGCAGAGGACATAGAGATGGAACATCCTTCCCCTAGAAATTTTGCGTCCATAACTACACCGTTCTCTACTTGCAGCGATAACGAAATGCTGTCTCCACAGGTTGGATTATTCAGATTGATAACCAATCCATTTTCATCCTCTAGCTTTCCTTTATTCCGTGGCTTTTGATAATGATCCATTATGACACGTCTATAGAGATCATCAAGAGAAGACATTTCCAAAATACTCCTTCGCTTTTTTCAACCCAGCGATTAAGGCATCCACATCCTCTTCTGTGTTATACAGATAGAAGCTGGCACGAGCAGTAGCGGTAGCTTTCAACCATCTCATCAACGGCTGTGCACAATGATGGCCCGCACGTACAGCAATACCTTCTGCATCTAAAACCGTTGCCAAATCATGCGGATGAACGTCCGCCAGGTTAAAAGTAATTAAACTGCTTCTATGTTCGACAGGACCGTAAATTGTAAGTCCATCCAATTCTTTCATGCGTTCCATTGCATAGCTAATCAGTTTCTTTTCATGTGCTTCAATTTCGTCCATGCCCAGATCATTTAGGAAATCAATCGCCGCCCCAAGTCCGATGGCCCCAGCGATAATCGGCGTTCCCCCTTCAAATTTCCAAGGGAGCTCCTTCCATGTAGAATCCTGTTCATATACAAAATCGATCATTTCGCCGCCAAATTCGACTGGCTCCATTTTTTCCAAGAGTGCGCGTTTTCCATACAAGACGCCGATCCCTGTAGGCCCGCACATCTTATGACTGGAGAATACATAGAAATCACAGTCCAGATCCTGTACATCAACTTTTTTATGCGGAGCGCTTTGGGCACCATCCACAACCAAAACAGCGCCATTTTCATGTGCAATTTTAGCAATTTCCTTGATAGGAGTTGTATCACCTAGAACGTTAGAGATGTGATGGATTGCGACCACTTTGGTCTGTGGTGTGATTGTTGCTTTCACTGCCTCAAGAGTAATCGTACCATCTTCAGCTAACGGGATGAACTTGAAAGTTGCTCCAGTTGCCTTTGCTGCTTGTTGCCAAGGGATAAAATTGCTGTGATGCTCAACTAGCGTGGTTACAATCTCGTCGCCTTCAGTAAGGAACGTGCGAGCATACCCGATTGCAATGGTATTTAATGCAGTAGTCGTCCCGCGCGTGAAGATTATCTCAGCCGTTTCTTTGGCATTGATGAACGCACGTATCTTTTCACGTGCTCCTTCATAAGCGTCCGTCGCGTGCGTACCAAGCGTGTGGACGCCGCGATGAACGTTAGAATTATAGCTACGGTAATATTTATCTACCGCTTCAAGAACTTGAATCGGCTTTTGAGAAGTAGCGGCGCTATCCAAATACACCAATGGATGACCATTTACTTCTTGATGTAAGATAGGAAACAATTTACGGACTTCATGTGCGTTCATCGTCCTAACTTCCTTTCCAATGCTTGGCGTAGCTTGCTTTTCACTCCTTCAATCGGAATCTCGGCAACCACTGGGTCCAAGAATCCAATAATGACAAGACGCTCAGCCTCTTTTCGTTCAATACCGCGAGACATGAGATAGTACAAGCTTTCTTCACTCACGCGACCAACAGAAGCAGCGTGACCAGCTTTTACATCGTCTTCATCAATCAAAAGGATTGGATTTGCATCACCACGAGCTTTTTCAGATAGCATCAAAATGTTTTCTGCTTGCACACCGTTTGCTTTTTCTGCGCCTTTTTCAATTTTGGTAATTCCGTTTAGGATGGCAACCGCTTCATCTGTCATTACTGCTTTGCTCAACATATTGGATTCAGTATGTGTTCCGATATGCTGCACTTGAGAAGTCAGATTTTGACGTTGCTTACTTGTTCCTACAGTAATGGATTTGGTATCAGCATTTCCGCCTTTGCCTTCCAAAATGGAGGTGTTGTTCGCTACTGTGTTACCATCATTCATCTCGCCCAAAATCCATTCCATATTAGCATCCTGACCGATCAAGGCACGTCGGTATGCATAGTCGTGAACCTCAGCAGAGAAGGAACGAACAGACGCTACTTGTACGTGTGCGTTAGCGCCTAGGTGTACTTCTACAATGCTGTTTGCTACCATATTGGTTCCCTCTGCAGATACAAATGAATCTACATAAGTTACACGGGCATTAGCCTCTGCTACGATAACAACATGAGGAGCCAACAGGGATTCATCGCCTGCTACTTCATAAATAGCTTGCAACGGCATCTTCACTTCTACGTTTTTTGGAACGTACAGGAATACCCCGCCATTTACCACTGCTGCATGCAAAGCAGCTACACGGTGCTCGTCTTCTTTGACAATTGAATAGATATATTGTTTCACAAGTTCACCATGTTCACGAAGCGCTGTAGCAAGGTCAGTAAAAATAACGCCTTGGCTTTTCAGCTCTTCAGCCACCTTATGGTAGACTACAGACGCATTTTTCTGTACGAGCAGGCTGGTTATATCTTTATCATCCAGTTGTTCTTTTACGACTTCATCCAATTGTTCGATGTTGTCTACACGCGCTTCTAGTTGGAACGGGTGAAATTGATCGAAGTTCCATTTATCAATCTTGGTTTTCTCCAATACAGGGAGAGCTAGCGTCTGAGCTTGTTCGAATGCAGCTAGGCGCTTTTCTAAAAACCATGCTGGTTCTTGATTCGCTTGGGAAAATTGCTTGATCGCTTCTTTACCAAAGCGAAGTTGTGTTTCTGTACTCATGATAGTCTCGACCTCCTTCGCCTCTTATTCTGCGTTAACGGTCTCGTCTTCGATACCGAGCTCAGCTTTAATCCAATCATAACCTTCTGCTTCTAGACGTTCTGCCAATTCAGGTCCACCTGATTTTACGATACGACCTTGCATCATTACATGTACGAAATCAGGCTTCACATAGTCTAGTAGACGTTGATAGTGAGTAATGATTAAGAAACCGCGATCCTCAGAACGCATCTCATTAACACCTTTTGCTACGATTTTAAGAGCATCGATATCCAAACCAGAGTCGATCTCATCTAAAATACAGAGACTAGGCTGAAGCATCATCATTTGTAGAATTTCATTACGTTTTTTCTCCCCGCCAGAGAAACCTTCGTTTAGGTAGCGATGAGCAAACGCTTCGTCCATTTCTAATGTACTCATTTTGTTATCCATTTCACGGATGAATTTCATTAAAGAGATTTCATTTCCTTCACCACGAGTTGCATTCATAGCAGAACGCAAGAAATCGGAGTTCGTTACACCTGTGATTTCAGATGGATATTGCATAGCTAGAAACAGACCTGCACGAGCACGTTCGTCTACAGCCATGTCTAATAGATCTTCACCATCTAGGATAACTTCACCATCCGTTACTTCATATTTAGGATGTCCCATTAGCGTAGATGCCAATGTAGATTTACCTGTTCCGTTTGGTCCCATGATCGCGTGGATTTCCCCACCTTTGATCTCTAGGTTCAAGCCTTTTAGGATTTCCTTCTCCTCAATCTTTGCGCGTAAATTCTTAATCTGTAGATGTACAGCAGCCATCTTGCATTCCTCCATATATTATGATCAAACAGTCTTCACGATGTTGTAGACAAGCACTATACTATCCTATCGAAAAACCTGTGCATTCTCAATTCATTCTCAATACATTTTATAATAATAATTCTAAGAAAGCAAGGAAAGAACTATTGCCATATTTATAAAACATGAATGTTTCTTAAATCCGGATAAGCCTATTATGGAGCGGTAAAACCCCTTGGCTGATCATGGTGTTTTTCCTATTGTACAGCACTATTTTTAACTGTTGATCCATTTTTTACATACCTGTTTTCTCATAATAGACGAAAAGAGCCCACTACTAGCATAGTGGGATTTTTTCTCATGTCACAGCCAAAGGGAGATGCTATTTATCCTTCGTTAGCATATCCATAATTACTTGGCGGGTACGTGCATATTCCTCGTCGCTTAGCACTGGTGCATAACCATTTTGCGGGATGCTGGACAAAAGATTATGCCAAGATTTACAGCCTTTATATTCTTCAGCAATCTCAATCGTTACCGGCTTGTCTAATTTATAAACTCGGGCAAATAGAATATGCAATGGTTTCTTCTTTTTCCAGTGCAGACGAACATCAGCGAAGTCGTCGGTCCAGATATGGTAAGGGTTCAAAGCACGAATTTTTGCTTCATCTAAAATTTCTATATCATCTGTAATATGAGCAAAGTATTCGATATCTACAGTTGGTTTATCAAGGCTCCAGCCTACAAGAGTTGCTTCCAAATCAGCTTGATTCTCAGGTTTGATCATCTCTGCTTTTTGGTGCTCATAGGTTGGGTACAAATAAAAAGTATCGTTTTCTAGCTTAAAATCTCTTGTTTCTTCATATAAACCGCCTTTACGGACAGTAATAATCTGTTTTCCTTCCCCTAAAGCTTTAATCGCTACAGCCCACTCTTTTAAAGAAAGTGTGGATTCAGGTTGTTTTTTACCGTTACTCATATGCAGTTGCCCCTTCCCTTTTAATAATCCATCCTCTTTTACTGCTTGCTCTTATCTTTTATATCTAGGTGTACGTATCCATTGTTGCATACTTGAGAAATTTTCTCTATTAGTCACTCCCCACAGTGTAGCAGAATTCCCTAACCTAGCAAAGTTTACGAGTTTGATTTGTCATGGACTCGACACAAAAACCAGATAACAAACAAAAAGACCCGGAGAAACCCCCGGGTCTTCTACTACGCTCTCTTTATTTAACGACAGGACCAGCCTGTGAAATATCAGTTGCTTTCGGGAACTTTTTAGCAAAGTTAGCTTGGAACAGCTTAGCTAATTCATTTGCCTGCTGATCATAGGCATCCTTATCGGCCCATGTCTGACGTGGTTGCAGCACTTCACTAGGTACACCTGGGCAAGTAGTTGGCACTTGTACTCCAAACACAGGATCAGTAACGTATTCTGCCTTTTCCAGTTCTCCATGCAAAGCAGCCGTTACCATCGCACGCGTAAATGCTAATTTCATCCGGCTTCCAACTCCTACAGGTCCACCTGTCCAGCCCGTATTCACCAAATATACAAGCGCATTAGACTCATCAATCTTTTTCCCTAGCATTTCTGCATAAACGATAGGACGCAATGGTAGGAAAGGAGAGCCAAAGCATGTGGAGAATTCACTTAGAGGCTGGGTTACACCTCGTTCTGTTCCAGCCATTTTACTCGTATAGCCAGATAAGAAATGATACATTGCCTGTTCCTTGTTTAATTTAGAAATCGGAGGAATTACCCCAAACGAATCTGCTGTTAGGAAAAGAATCACATTTGGATGACCGCCCACACCAGGTATAACAGCTCCCGGAATCGATTCTACAGGATAAGCGGCACGTGTATTTTCTGTGTAGCGGTCGTCATCATAATTAGCGATACCGCTATCATGATCGACCACTACATTTTCTAGCACTGCACCAAAGTTGATTGCATTCCAGATTTGTGGCTCCCCTTGTTCAGAAAGACGAATGCATTTTGCGTAGCATCCTCCTTCAATATTAAAAACTCCTTGATCAGACCATCCATGTTCATCATCGCCAATCAAACGGCGGTCTGAATCAGCAGATAGGGTAGTTTTTCCTGTGCCTGACAAGCCAAAGAATAAAGCCACATCTCCGTCACGTCCAACATTAGCTGAACAATGCATAGATAACACATTTCGTTCAGGCAACAGCATATTCATCACGCTAAAAATGGATTTCTTCATTTCACCGGCATATTCTGTTCCGCCTATTAAAACTACCTTCTGTTCAAAACTAATAATAATGAATGTATCAGAATTGGTTCCGTGAACCTCCGGATTTGCTTTGAAGTTCGGAACATAAATAACTGTAAAATCGGCTTGATGCCCTTTTAATTCTTCCACTGTTGGACGGATAAACAATTGATGAGCAAACAGATTATGCCAAGCAAATTCACTTACTACACGAATGGGTAAACGAAAGCTGCGATCCGCTCCAGCAAATCCGTCAAAAACATAAAGCTCTTTGTTTTCCAGGTAAGCTAGAACTTCCGCATGTAATTGCTCAAATTTTTCGATTTGAATGGGTTTGTTATTGGCCCAATCAATTTTGTCATGGACAGAGGGTTCATCGACTATGAATTTATCTTTCGGAGAGCGCCCTGTGAATTTGCCAGTTAGCGCGTTTAAAGCGCCTTTATCTGTCAGAACTCCTTCGCCACGTTTAACTGCTTCTTCAATCAACTTGGGTACAGCCAAATTATAATGAGCATTGGCACCAGCAAGAACTTCCGATAGACGCTTAACCGTTTTGGCTTCCATGTAAATGTATCTCCTTCCCCAACCGTAAAAAATGTGGGCTATATCGTGTTTTATTTTGTAATTAGTATATCACATTAGATCAATTAAGCTACAAGATTTTGCGTTTTTTTTGAAAAAGATGTGAATAACTAGAGATGATTCATTGAATTCTAGGTAAGAGCCTAGTAAATGGATTTTATCACAAGCTTCGTCAGCAAAAACAAACAGCCCCTTTTTAAAAAGCGGCAGGGATAATTTATATACTATTAATATCTGCGAATAAATGCAATATTAAAACTAGGCTAGCTTTTGTTTATGTTCAAAAGACAATCGCAACAGTGAATCTAATTTTAATTGATCTCGGACGTGTCCCCTCATCTCAATGTTTTCTTTAGCATAGCGATAGGAGAGCTCATCACCGGTCAAAAGCATCTGCAAGCGTTGGACATCCCCTTTTATAACAACCTCCGCCTTATGCCCCTTATCCCATTCCGTTACGATTATTTCTCCATCAGCAAAGACTAAACAGCTATCAAGTGTTCCATCTTCTAATTTGAAGCCAATATGGCGATTCCAATCCTTCATCAAACTTTGTAGGTATCTTTTTCGTTCCAAGCGTTTTTGTACTTCAAACAATACTGCTCTTAATTGAGAAGCCATTGTCATCCCTCCGCTCACATCACGATCCATTCATTACCTACATATTCGTAAATTTGTGAGTCGAAACCTTTGGCGAGGAATTAGAGCCTTTGTCGTTCTCTGTCTACCGCAGACTGTTTTTATCGTCATATTTCTACGATCTCCTTTACGGATAATTATCACGAAAAAATTTCGAAAGATCATTTGTTGAATATGCGGAAACTGATTTAACTTTTTAAAAAAATAGTAAAAAATGATTGAAATTTTTCGAAAAATAATGCATAATAGGTAATAATTAGTAGATAGGTAAATTACCTACTACTCACCCATTAGTACCCCCTTTTTCATTATAAACTCCTTTCTTGTCTGCCTTTTCTAATTGAAGGCAGACCTTTTTTTGTAGAAGTTTATCGAATTTGCACAAAGAAAAAAGACGCCCTTTTAGGCGTCATCCGTTTCATCCTCTTCATCCTTGTCCAAACGTATCTCCAAGTGATGACCGTCTGGTGTTTCAAAATAAAGATTATAACTTCCTGGGCGTTCAATTGGCCCACGGTAACATATATTTTCCGCTTCCAACTTATCAACAAGATAGTCTAATTCATCACGTGTTGCCACTGCAAAAGCAATGTGATCCACGTGACCGGAATTTATATTTAGCTCTTTGGTAGTTGGATGTAGACCAATTCGTGTATAAGGCCCAATGTTGAAATAAACTGGCTCATCTTCTCCCGATTGATCAAGAGAAATCGGTACTTCTAAAATCTCTTGAAAAAATTGAGCTACGCCCATCACATTGCGGCAGCTAAGAGCAATATGATGAACACCTTGAAGTTGAAGCATCGAATACAATCCTCCTAAACGGCTGACCTCCATCAACTGTTCACTGGTTAGCCCCTATTAAAAGGCTTTTTTTGTCTTTCGCTCATTGGCGTGATGTTGTCGTAACCGATGGCTTAAATTTGTTAATCTGTTTGTTAAAGCTTCTCGCCATTCCAAATCGTTCATTTGTTTGGCTATACCTAGCAAATCAAGGGCGATGTCAATTTGTCGTTTCAGACTCTCATCATAAGAACCTTGATCTGTCATTGAACAGTTCTCAAACAGCTCGGACAGCTTATCCAAATCTACAAACTCTGCGAAATCCACTTCTGCAGCGTGATCTCCCTGAGCATATTCAACAAGAATTTCATACTCACCTTCAACGGTCGGATGAACTCTCGTACGATTACAAACCGGACAATACATGATTGGTACATTGTGCACCAGAATTTCCATGTGACGAAGTGTTCCAAAAGAGCCAATCATCCCTGCTCCACAGCAAAAACCCATAAGCTCTCCCTTCCATGTACATGCGGTCGAACTCTTATTTGTTTTTATCTGAACAGACACACAAGTACAAAATCGTTATTGTCCTTTGATTGTATCTTACAAGCTTCCGATATGCTAGGTTTAAAATGCTACCAGTTTCACCAATGATAATTCTACCAATCCCGTATTTGATTATAGCCGTTTCTGATGATTTTTCAATGAAATCCTGATTTTCACCTTCACGCCTCTTATGGTTCATATATAGGTAAACGGACCTGAATCGTTGTACCTACGCCGACTTTGCTCATTACATGAAGTGTGCCGTGATGTAATTTTACAATTTCTAAACACAGCGATAATCCGATGCCGCTGCCTGATTGCTTATGCTTACCTTTATAAAATTTATCTGTAATTCTAGGCAATTCCTCTTCCGATATTCCGGCTCCCTGATCTATGACTTCTATAATAACCAACTGATCTTCTCGGTAGCTACGAATTGTGATAGTAGTTTGCTCTTCACTAAACTTCATTGAATTATGAAGAAGATTAATTACCACTTGCTTTAAGCGATTTTCGTCTCCTAATACGAGTAAGGGTTCATCTGGAGTTTCCGTCACCAATTTGATCTCCTTTTGGAAGGCGCGAGCAGAAAACTGCTGCTGGACATCCATTAAGAGCTGATTCACCTCTAGCTCAGTCTTATGAATCTCCATCCCTCCTGCCTGCAAGCGGGAAAAGTCTAGCAATTGTTCGACTAATCCAGTTAGGCGATCCGTTTCCTTCACAATGATCTGCATGGCCATGCGTGTCTCTTCCTTGTCTTCCATGTCACCCGTCAAAACTACCTCTGACCAACCTTTAATAGAGGTCAAGGGAGTTCGCAGTTCATGTGAGACAGAAGAAATAAAGTCGTTCTTGATTTCTTCAGCCTTCTCTAATTCGCTCGCCATATAGTTAAAGGTTTCAGCCAAGGTTCCAATCTCATCATCTCCTACCTGCCTAGCTCGTTGACTAAAATCACCTTTTGCCATTGACTTAGCCGCACCCGTAAGCTCAACGATAGGGCTTATAATTCGCTTAGATAAAATCAAATTTAAGACTAGAGATAGCAGAACGAGACCAGCGCCAATGCTCCACACAAGCAGTGTAATCTGGTTTACAACCTTGTCGATCTCTTCAACAGAGGTCACATAACGCAGGACTCCTGCAGTTGAATCATAAAAGGTGAGCGGCTTAGATACTGCAAGAATATGTTCTCCTGTATCTTCACTTTTTCCCAACCAAACCCCTGTGTTACCTTTTAATGCATCCTGTACATCCTGCGTAAGCACACTTTTGCGTTTGGTAAAACCGTTAAAGTCTAAAATCACATTACCATCTAAATCAATGACTTCAACATGTGCGAGATCATCCTGTGACGTATGCTCGAAAATATATTTTGCTTTACTTTGCAAATTATAATATTGAATGTATTTGTTATAAAAGTTCGTAGACACATTTATACGGCTAAGAAGCGCTTGTTCTGCACCACCATAATAAAAACTACGCACCCCTAAAACAAACGAGCTTCCTAGTACTAGAATTACCATTAATACAACAAAGGTAAAATTCATGACTAGACGTTTTTTTATTCCATACATATTTTACGTTCCTTCTTTCCACTGATAACCAAATCCCCAGACTGTCTCCAAATATTTCGGATTTGAGGGGTCATCCTCGATTTTCTGTCGGATGCGTCTAATGTTGACATCTACCACCTTTAAATCCCCAATGTAATGTTTTCCCCAAACTTCATTTAGGATGTCATCGCGACTGACTGCACGATCCTTTTGTTCCATTAATAAATGGATAATAGCAAATTCCTTGGGCGTGCAATCTATTTCTTGCCCATTTTTGATCATTTTTCGATCCGTCAATCGCAGGGTAAATGGACCAGAAGTGATCAATTCACCTGGCTTTACAGTGGAAGGTATCGTTTCTACCCGTCGTTTTAGCGAATTCATTCGGGCAATCAGCTCAGCGGCACTGAAGGGCTTTGTAATGTAATCGTCTGCTCCTAGGTTTAATCCCTCTATCTTATTTACTTCTTGAGCTTTAGCAGTAAGCATAATAATCCCCAATTGCGGGTACATCTTCCGTAATTCCTGACAAACCTCCAAACCACTGATGCCCGGAAGCATTACATCTAATACAGCTATTGCGATATCAGGCTCCTTTTTAGCAATTTCCAACGCCTTTTCGCCTGTCTCCGCCTCTAATACTTCAAACCCATTTCGTTTAAATTGAATTCGCACAAATCCTCGGATGGATTCCTCATCTTCTAGCAATAATACTTTCATCTCTCCTTGCTCCTTTCTGCCTTGAACCTAGATTCCCTGCTATCAATCTATATTTTGCGAAATACCTCTTGAATCTGCTGCAAATTAAATAGCATTTTTCGATAAATCGGTTGTTCCTTTGCTGGGACACCGTTCATATCAGTCGGGAATCGAGCAACAAAGACGTGTTCGCCGTTTTCATCTATAACGCTATACTCTTTTCTTTGTTGTTTTAGCTCCTTCTCTTTACTCGCCCACTCTGTTTTTCTAATCGGATCAATGGTAAACAACTCGGCTGATGGTTTTCCCTGAGAATCTAAGTATAAAAAGGTGATCGCTCCTGCTTCCTTTGTAGTTACCAGCTTGATCGTGTAATGTCCGAACCAATAGTTTGGTATATTTATTTGAAATCCATTGCTGACGTCATCGTAGGATTCTTTTACTTTGATCAGGCCTTTTTGACCGTTCCATTGGTACCACTCTGTAATCCAAGGCGTATCAACCATGGCCAAATCTTCTGTTCCCGCCGGCTGTACAAATGTCGAGATTTCAATAATTCCATCATTATTAATATCCTTGCTAAAAGTAGAATAAGGCTTAAACATCACATTATCGTACTTTGTCAGGTCTACCTGTGTCAGCTTCCCCTTGTTACTGACCAATAGTGCCGTTTGCCCTGAATGAGCACCGATACCCGAATCTAAAAATATCCCATTTTGCTCTTTATTTGCCTTGCCTAATAAAATATTTTCATACCCATTAATCGACCAGTCTAATCCCAACTGCTGAATCATTTTCATTTTCGAAATCGCTTTGTCATACTGGTACACTTCCGCAGGGGCTTTCATTTTGTCATGATCCAGCTTGAACACATAGGCCTTTGATACCCCTGTCTTGTCCAAATCCCCTACGATAGCTTCCTTGCAGGATGTTTTTAAAATTTGAATCATTTGTCCATCTTTCCACTTGTATCCGCCAAACTCTTTGTCTACATCCTCACTTGCCATCCAGTTAACGAAAATCTCTTTTTCTTTATCTCCTGAAACATCCTCAAAGGCTACATAATCGACATCCTGCCCCGTTTCCTCGATCTGTCCAACCTTTTGCCAGCTATTCTCTGTTTTTTGCATCACAATAAATCCCACGTTATATTCGCCTAGCTTATAAAAAGCTACGACTTCATTACTTCCATCGCCATTTAAGTCTTTTTCAATAATGGCTCCATTTTCACCAGAATTATTGCGCGGAATCATAAGCGAGCTTCCTTGTGGCAAATTAGCTAGTACAGCCTTTTTTACTTCTTCTTGATTTTTATTTAAAGTGGGAGCCTTCAATAATTCATTTGGGGAAGCAACGGGTGTACACCCTGCCAATAAGCCTAACAACAGTACACCAACACTCCACTGTCTCAAATTCATAACCATATATAAGAAAACCTCCAGCTAAACTGTATACCTTTCCTTCATTATAAATGAGTATCACTCTGTAATGTTTGCAAAAAGGTTACGAAAGCAAAAAAAGATCGGTTGCTTATAACCGATCTTTTTGTTCATAACGTTAATAAGTGTGTTATTGATTATTCTTTTACCATTGCCTCGTATTTATCCGCATCCATAAGCTTATCCAACTCGCTGGAATCAGACATCTCAACCACGATCATCCAAGCTTTGTCATAGGAAGATGTGTTTACCAATTCAGGCTCCTCTTCTAGAGCACCGTTAATTTCTAATACTTTACCAGTAACTGGAGCATATAGTTCAGATACAGTTTTAACAGATTCTACACTACCGAATGGTTCATCGCGTTGGATGGTAGAACCTACTTCCGGCAATTCAACAAATACGATGTCACCTAGTTCGGACTGAGCGAAAGAAGTAATACCGATATAAGCCTTGTTGCCTTCTACACGTACCCACTCATGCTCTTCGCTGTAACGTAATTCTTTTGGAAATTCCATCTAACTTCCTCCTTTTTTCGTAGAACACTCGGATGTTTATCCAAAGACTTCTGGTGACGGCAAAGCCGACATTGCTCCTCTTATCCGGAGTTTATAAGCAACAGGGGTCTTACTTTGAGTTTCCCCTCTACATAATTGGACATGTAAGGTCCCTAATCCTCTTCAATACCCAAAATTCGATGCAAACGTTTTTTGACCATATTTAAGCCCTTTTCGCCTGCTTGGAAATGACGAAGTGCCATTGTCTCATCAAACAGATAGTAGGCAGGAACATATTCGTTTTGGAACGCATCAGTTGTTGTCATTTCGTTATCAATCGCTACTGGATGAGTAAGCTCATATTGAGCGATGGTTTCTTTAATTTTCGCAATATCAGTATCAGCTTCGGAACGCGGCATATGAATACCAATCACTTTTAAGCCCTGATCTGCATATTTTTCACGCCACTCATTAATTTGTGGTAGAGATTCTTTGCACATATAACAACTAACAGACCAGAAATGTACAAGAACTGCTCTTTCGCCCTGCAAATCAGCCTTAGAAACTTGACCGTTTACCCATTCTGTGATGCCTGGAAAATCTGGAAGTTCTTCACGTAAACGCATGGTTCATGCCTCCTTTAATATAGAAAAGGGCCTAACACTGTAAAGTTAGACCCTTTTGTTTGTGAAAACGATACCCAATCTAAATCAGGAATTATCCTTTTAGATGAGCTTGGCCTGGACGCCAGTTAGCTGCGCAAAGTCCGCCAGATTGTAGAGCTTGAAGAACACGTAGAGTTTCGTCGTTAGAACGTCCTACGTTCATGTCAGTTACTACTTGGTATTTAACAACGCCTTCTGGATCGATGATAAATAGACCGCGGTAAGCTGCACCGGATTCTTCATCCAACACGCCGAAAGAACGAGCAACTGTTTTGTTGAAGTCAGAAGCAAGCGGGTAGTTCAAACCACCAAGACCATTTTGGTCGCGTGGAGTGTTGATCCAAGCTTTGTGAGAGTGTACAGAGTCAACAGATACACCTAGTACCTCTGCATCCAAATCTTTGAAATCTTCATATGCATCGCTCAAAGCGATAATTTCAGTTGGACATACAAAAGTGAAATCTAGTGGATAGAAGAACAATACCAACCATTTACCTTTATAGTCAGAAAGAGAAACCCGACCGAATTCTTTTCCGTCACCGGATACTGTTTCCATTGAAAAATCAGGAGCTTGAAGACCAATAATACGTTGTGCCATATATATTACCTCCTTAAGGAATAGTAAATGTTATCTACAAGAGTTATGATATCAAAACTAATAGATTATAGTCAATATTAATTTGTAATAATTTTTATTAAACAGTGGTTTTTGTTTGACAATGATCCTCAATCTCTGTGTATGCTGCCTGATTGTCAAGAAAATCGGTTATCCGATCCTTCCATTTTGACTAGAAAATTGGGTTATTTGCCCCACATTTCTTCTAGGGTTTGTTCTTTAAAACCGAGTGTTGTCTTTGACCCATTTGTGATAAGAGGTCGCTTAATTAGCTTACCATTGGATGCCAGTAGCTCCAGCATTTCATCCTCTGACATTGTTGGCAGCTTTTCCTTCAGGTTCAGCTCACGATAGAATTGACCGCTAGTATTAAAAAATTTGCGAATATCCAACCCGCTATTTTGCCAGATTTGATGCAATTCCTCTTTGGATGGCGGAGTATCCACAATTGGGATTTCTGTATATGTAACCTCATTGGTATCCAGCCATTGTTTAGCTTTGCGACATGTGCCGCATTTTGCGTAACTATACAAACGAATATTTGGTGCGTTTGTCAAAAGTCCTCACCTCTTCTATTACATTATGGAATAATACTTTTAAGGCTCCTAAATCCTCTGAATCTATAGCCTTCATACTTTCAATTACATCTTTAACCCTAGAGACATTTTTATCATGGTTTTTGACTCAATTATTTGTCTCTTCGTTATAAAAATTTGTTCATCTACTGTTTGGATTTTCTGCTTCAGCCCCAGTATATTTATGTACTTCCTTCATCATCAAATAAATCCATATTCATTACAACCTGAACCTGCTTCTTTTTCAGCTGTTCTCTTTCCTTATTCAGCTTCTCTACTCTCTCTTTATGCGACTTAACCTCAATTTCGTTGTCAATAACATATTTTCCTTCTTTCATTTTTATAAATTCTTAAGAGTAAATCGTCATATATAGTTTTTTCAAGTTTCTCAGCATTTATTCCATTTTGAGTACATTTTCTATCACCATCGTTTAAGAAAAAAGATAAATAATAGCTAATACCAGCAAAACGTCCGAATATTAGAATTCGGATGTTTGATAATCAGGAACAAATTATTATAAGTTATTATTTTTTAATCCTCTTATAATTTGCTGGAGGTTCAATAATATCACCAGAATATAAACGATAGGTATAAAAATAGAATTAAGTCCACTAAAGTTGTTATAGAAATAGTTGCCTAAGATAATACTCAGAATAATAATGTTGAGTATATAGATTTTAACTGACGATTTTTTTGGATTTTTTCTATTTGTAAAAAATAAAGAAACTAACAGTATTGCAATAACTAAAAACAAACCAATATTCATTACGGATACATTCATTCCAACCAGCCCTCCTAATAATGAAGTAAAGCCGCAAATATGCGGCTTTTAAATACAGTTAATTAACGCCCGTAAATATTAGTCGTGAATCCATCCCGTCCAAAATCACAATAGACACCTTTTTTGGTCTTGTTTTTATCTATCTTCTTAGCTATGCTACTAGCGCGTTTACTAAACAATTGAGTTGTAAGAGAGGAGTTTCGAATAGTATATTTCGGGAACCATAACTAAAGCAAGGGAGTAATAATCATATGCTTCTTCGGCATCCTCTAGTGATTGCTGAAAGTTATCAGCTTGTTTTTTATTAAAAAACATAGTGAGTATCCCACCAAAAATATTCAAAATCCTCATATGCGTCTTCGGAAGCTTTTATTTTCGCTTTGTTAGCGTTTTTAATAATCTGATCATCTTCATCAACTTTAATGATCCCCATCTTTAATAAGTTGATTAATTTTTTCGTTGGATTTTACAAAGAATTCATACTCTTCTTCACCCAGTACCGCTTTTAACTCAGGTTTTAGGTGATAAAAACCATCCTCATCCAAAAATACATTCTCTCTAACAGTTTTCAAATTTTTGGTAAGGATTGAAAGAGCTTTAGTATCTACCTCTAATGTTTGAAATTTCAAACCTTGTTCATTAACGTAGGTTGTAGCATCTTCTTGTGCAAATACTGCTGATGGAGTGAGTCGCCTATACCTGATCGAAACGTAAATCGTATCTGATGGTGGTTCCCCTGTTCTATATTTCCCTCAAAAATCCATCAAATTGAAATGTTTTACAAGATACGACAAAAAACACCCAAAAAAAGAACGCTAATAAATAGCGCTCATAAAAATTATAAGTGTCAATAGCCCGGATCATACGCATACTGTATTATCTTAGCTTCTGCAACATGAGAGGAAGAATCAATAGAACTTATAGAAATTACCATTGCTAAAGTCATGAAAATCGTTATAATTGCCTTTTTCATCTCAATCCTCCTATGCTAACTAATTATCTTATCCTGCGTAATTCCATTATATACCTTTTGAAGCTTATGTAGCATTTGTAAATCAAGATTTTTGTTTTTGGATATATAAAAATCAAGTATGCTTTCCATACACTGATTAATATCTTGATAAGCATTGATTTTCCCGTATGCAGACATGCTGCTAAGGTAACTATCCAATCCTTCTTCAAATAATTTAATTAAAATTTGATAATTTGCTTTATATTGAAAATACAATCCCATCGAATAATATTTATAAGGTGTTTTTGATTCAATCTTCAAGAAGCTATCTTCTTGTGCAATTAATTCTGCAATGGAATCAAATTTCCCCATCTCTAAATATAGTTCAAATAATTCATTAACTGCATGAATTTTTGAACCCTTGCTGATGTTTTGTAGGCACTCAAGCAACAGTGGGATGGCTGTTTCATATTCCTTTCTTTTCGCCTTGACCATTGCTTGAGTCAATGTAGCTGATTCATTGACAAAATGATAATCAAATTTTTTATAAACAGTCAGATGCTTCTCAATTTCATCATAAAAACCTAAAAAATAGAGCGAGTTAATCATTGCTAAATATGCTCTAGCTTTTAGCTCTGTATCATTTTTTTCTAATGTAATCCCTGCTTCGGATAGTTCAATACAAGCCTTATATTTCTTTATAGCATAAGCTTGAAGCGCCATTCTGAAATATAAAATTATTTTTTCTTCCTCAGATAAAAAATCTACATAATGAATAACTTCTTCGCCAATCTTAAAAGACTCCTCCATAGTCTTAAAATCTTGTCTTTCAATTAGGTATTTTTGCAGGGACGATTTGGCTATGTACATGGGAATTCCGTGTACCCTTGCATATTTAATAATTGTATTGTAAAGCGACAGTCTAACTTCATTGTTTGCAGTATTATTAGCAAGACAAAAGACATGCTCTAATAGTACGTATGTTTCCTCTTTAGAATTTTCAAGGAATTTCGTTGCCACCTTAGTCATCAAAGAAGGGCTTGAGACCTCAATGCACAACTGTAATATATCATCCAAGACTTCGACTCGATGTTCTATTTCAACATAGCGTTCAATTATCTCTTCATAAGGGATTTCTAAAACATCTGCAATTGGTTTTAATGTCCGAAGCTCTGGACGTTTCGTATCTCCAGATTCAATCTTCGATAAAACCCCCTTACTAATCCCTGTCATTCTGGACACTTCTGACAAACTGACGCCTATTTCCACTCTTTTTCCCTTTATCAGTTCCCCCAATGTTGTGAAAGTCAGACCTACACTCATGTTAATCCCCTTCCATAATTTATAAATAATCCCATTGATTCCTTTATCAATCTTAACTTGATTCTAACTTTATTGTATATTTTTGTAAATAACAATAAAAAATAATAGATTGATTTACTTTCTTTTATGAAAAGGATTTTGAAAGTCAAGGATTATAAATAGCTCTAATAAAATGTATGTTTCATCAAAGGGGTTCAAAAAAGAGAAGTATGAAAGACCTTATGATTACATCTGTTAACGTATCGTAAATTCAACATCTAAGGTGGATTTATGGAAGTGTTCATCCCCATATTCGAAATATGCACATGCTGAATGGATGTAAAAGTATCCCCTTTCGAAAATATCCGGTCATTACGAAAAAAAAGCCATCCATGTAGGATAGCTTACTTTAAAAACAAATTATCAACCGCTTTTTGTCTGTCTTCCTCTGTGAGCTTGCTATAACGTAACACCATATCTGCTGACCTATGTCCGTTAAGAGACTGAATCACTCCTATATCTTGATTGTCTCTTACTAGTGCTGTAATAAATGTTTGTCTTAGTTGATGGGCATGAAAACCATACTGCGCTAATAAATGTTGAACACTTCTTACACTAATACGTTGCTGTCGGTTCCTCAGAAACAGTGCATTGTTACTGTCAGATCGCTCCTCTATGTATCTTTTTATCGCCCTTCTTACTTCTGCATTTAATGGAATAGTTCTTTCTTTATTGTCCTTCCCTGTTCTTACCCTTAGTTCCCCTTTACGTTCACTACTTTCAATATATATCGGCTCTGTTACTTTTTCATATGTTTTCCTGGCTTCGGATTGATTGATGCTAATAAATTACGGACACAGACGACTTTATTTTGTTTGGTGTATACACGCGGTAATCGATAATTAAGCATGCAGGCAACCTCGTAATTAATCGTTCCTATTAGTTCGGCTACCTCTTCAAGCGTGATTTCTTCCTTGCCGGATCGACCGTAAATAACGACCTCATCTCCTACTTTTGCCTTGATTTTATTGACACTTACCATACATTGATCCATCGTTACCCTGCCTACCACGCTAAATCGCTTTCCTTGTAAAAGGACGCTTCCCTTATTTGAAAGCAAACGTGAAAAACCGTCTCCATAACCGATCGGGAGAGTAATGATCTGTTCGCCTGGTGAAGCGATATAGGTAATACCATAGCTTATGCCAAACGGTTTTTGCATAAACTTCACATTTGAAATACGGGTTTTTACTTGGAGAGCAGGTTTTAGATTAAGTATATGTAATGATTTTATATAGACAGATGGATATAATCCGTACATTCCAATTCCTAGTCGAATATAATCAAATCCCCACTCAGGATGAGTCATCGCAGCCGCGGTATTGCAGCAGTGAATAGCAGGTAGTTCAAACCCTTTTTTTCCCAAAAATTCTAAATAGTCCTGAAATCTTTCGAATTGCTGATTCAAATAGGTGACTTCCTGTGAATCCGCCGTGGCAAAATGAGTATAGATGCCATCCCATTGAAACACATCACTTTTATACACACCTTTCGCCACAGAAAGAAGTACTTTTTTTGTCCTTACACCAATCCGTCCCATACCTGTGTCGATGTTGATATGTACAGACAAGCGTTTACTCTCCTGTGTGGCTATCTCCTTCTTATCTTGATCATTCTTTGCTTCTGATTTGTCTTCATTGTTATCTGCATGTTTACCTCCATGATTATTGGTTTTCTTCCTTCTCTGCTTCCTGCCTAAGATTTTTTCCGCTTTTTTTATCCAATTCGGTTGAAACACAGTGCATGAGATGTTCCATTCAAATGCTTTTTCCACTGCCCTTATAGGTGTATAGCCTAAGATTAATATGGGACACGTGATGCCTGCCTTTCTGAGAACAATGCCTTCATCTAAAAAAGCAACGGCTAGAGCAGTAGCACCTGCCGCAAGGGCTTCTCTTGCCACTGCTACGGAACCATGTCCGTATGCGTCTGCTTTCACTACTGCCATGATTTGCGTTTTTTCAGGAATATGCTGTCGAAAAGCCCGTATATTAGTCCGTATATCGTCCAAATTGACCTCTACCCACGTATCACGATAGAATTTGTCCATTAGAAAACACCTCTTGCCTTTTTCAAAAAGTATATGAGTCTCCATTTCACAATATCCATTGGACAGGCCTTACATCCTGTGAGTTATTCCAGCAAACGTTATAAACAGCAGACCGGAGTAGAAATGGCCTTTACACAGCAAAAAAACCATGATCCTTTGCGACCATGGTTTTTGCCGTTGCTTTGGTTTATCCAGTTTTCACTGTTACTTGATAGCCGGCATGCTTTCGTACCTGGAAAACTCCAATATCCATAATTAAATATTGACCTTTTACACCAAGCAACTTTCCAGAAACACATTCCAGCTTGTCCAAGGATAAAGAATTAATTTTGGATAAGGTTTCTAGGATTGGATAGGTAATATCGATCCACTCGTCTTCACGCAATTGGAATGGCTTAAACTCTTCAGGAAATTTCTCATAAGCTTCTTCCCGAAGTTGAATTAGATCGGCTTCTTTTACTTCACCTTTTAACATTTTGCGCCAGTTGGTTTTGTCCGGCATGAATTGGCTGAGATGCACCTCAAGCTCCCCTGCCATTCGACGTGTTGGGAGCTCTGCAATCGGTATAGCACGAATGGCTCCTTGATCTACCCAACGTTTTAATTCATTGTTCTTACGGGTAAGTCCAACCTTGACATCGCTAGAGAGCGCCAGATATACATAATGCGGAATCATGCAATGCGATTCTCCAAAGCTCTCATCTCTACAGGTTCCTTGGTCAAAATGACATTCATGAGGTTTGACAATACAAAGATCGTTCTCTGGTAATTTAGTAAAACAAGGATAACAGTAACCGCTATTAAAGGTTTTATTGGTTTTGCGTCCACAAGCAATACAATTTTTTTGTCCATCATACTGAATCGATATTTGTTGCCCAATCCACTCATTCAGGCTTATTTTTTCCTCATCTATATGAAGATAATAATCGACAGGTTGTTCTTTTCCTTGATAGGTATGTGCAAGTCCATGCAGCAAGCCGCTTTTTTCCAACGTCTTGTCACTCCTCTCACCCTTAACGTTTTCCCTCCATGATATCATATCCGACAAACTTTGCGCTTTTCTTCCAGCATGTTCTTATCCCTGTTCGGTCAACCTAAGGAAGTAAATGACTGAAGAAAGGGGAGAATTTACCGTGAAAAAACGATTGGCAAGAAGCTTTACATGCTGCCTTGCCCTCATAGGTTTAGCATGGTTAGGAGTAACTGCATCAGGTTCTGTCGGTCTTTTTGCCAATCGAATGGTCTATGAGCCTATCCACCGAATTGAAACGCAAAAAAAAGTAGTTGCTTTAACCTTTGACGATGGTCCAGATCCAATCTATACACCTCGCATTCTAGAAACGCTGCATAAGAACGGTATTCTTGGCACCTTCTTTGTCTTGGGATCCCAGTCTGATAAATATCCTGTCATTATGCAATGGATAAAAAAAGCTGGACATGAAATCGGAAATCACGGGTATCATCATTACGATCTAAACAAACTAACCGAGCAGGAGATCTATGATGAAATTAAACAAGCTGAAAAATCCATCTACAAGGCTACAGGCGTCCTTCCCCAATACTATCGTCCGCCAGGGGGGGTGATTACCACTGATGTGATGAATGCTGTGCAATTGTCAGGTTATGATATCATCTATTGGTCGGTTGATCCGCGGGACTGGTCCTTAGCCCGCACCTCATCTGTTATTGTGAACAGTGTTAAAAAGCATACCTCCCGAGGGGATATCATCCTCTTCCACGACGGCGGGATGAATCAAAAGCAAACCTTAAAAGCCCTGCAGGAGCTCATTACTGATTTGCGTTCGAAAGGATATAAGTTTGTTACTGTTAGTCAATTGCTGGATGAGGGAAGCAAAGTTCATTGATAATAAGCAAGCAGATGTTGACTGCAAGGGATAACCTGAGCGTAGCATTATCCCTTGTACAGCTTCCATCTGCTCTTTTTCAATCAGACAAATTTATTTACAGATTGAAGCTTTCCTGGATCAGCAGGATACCCGGCTGATGAATGTGCTCCATGATGCGGAGAAGATGGATGCGAATTTTTAGGTGTAGATAAAAAACCGATTAGTCTGGCAGAGTTTACTACCACTAGTACCGAAGTAATATTGTGAACGAACGCACCAAATACAGGGCCCAATACGCCTAATAAAGCAAGGAGGATAGCAGCGCTGTTAATCGCTGTAGAAATGATTAGATTTTCCCGGATCACTTGTACTGCCTTTTGACCCAAACGCATGACATCGGCAATTTTACGCAGATCATTTGACATTAATACCACATCAGACGCTTGCGCAGCAATTTGGGTACCGTGCACGCCCATCGAAATCCCTACATCCGCTAGTGTTAGCGCTGGGGCATCATTAATTCCATCACCAATCATCGCTACCTTGCGACCCGCTTTAAGCTGGCGCTCTACCTGTATATATTTCATGTCCGGCATTTGTTCCGCATACACCTGTGTAATTCCCAGTTGCTCCGCCATAAATCGCGCCGCACCCTTGTTATCTCCAGTAACGACCGCTACCTCAACACCTGCCTCTGTTAATGTTTCAACCGTTTCCCTAGCTTCAGGTCGAAGCTGATCTGATACTGAAATGAGTCCTAGCAGCTTGTGCTCGGAAGCAATAAGAACATTCGTCTTTCCTTCCTTTTCTTTCGTAGTAAGCAAGCCTTGCACCTGCTCAAGACCTATTCCGAGTCCCTTAATAAAGAATGGATTCCCCACATAGATGCGCTTACCCTCAACAATCCCCTCAATTCCGCTGCCAGCATGCATGATGAAGGATTCTACGGCAGGAAGTTCTAATTCCCATGTTTTAGCTTGATGTAAAATAGCTGTAGCAATAGGATGTTCCGAATGCTGTTCCAAGGCCGCCGCCCAACGCATCACCTCTTGGGCACTATTCTCCGCGTGGGCAATCCCGGCAACGGACAATGCTCCTTTTGTTAACGTACCTGTTTTATCAAATAAAACCGTATTAATTGAGCCTAACTGCTCCAGTGCTACACCGCTTTTAATTAAAATCCCGTTTTTTGCTGCGTTTCCGATCCCTGCCATAATCGCAGTCGGAGTAGCCAATACCAAGGCACAGGGACAAAAGACGATTAAAACGGTCACAGAACGCACCATATCGTTTGTAACAAGATACACAAGAATAGCCAATAATAAGCTAGCCCCGACGATCCATACCGCCCATTTATCCAGCAAACGTTGTACAGGTGCCCTCTTCTCCATTGCCTCCTCTACCAATCTCGTTACCTTAGCAAATGCTGTTTCTTCACCAACACGAGTGGTTTGAATTTCTAGGGATCCATTTGTGTTGGCAGTGCCTACGAATACTTCATCCCCTTGCCGCTTCTCAACAGGCAAGGACTCTCCTGTTAAAATTGCCTGATCAATCGCAGCCTGACCAGCTACTACAATTCCATCTACTGGTATCTTCTCACCCGGTTTTACCAGAACCAGCTCACCTACTAGCACTGAAGCTGCTTTTGCCTCAATCCACTGTCCCCCTCGCATGACCCTGGCTTGTTCAGGAGTCATTTCTACCATTTCCTTTAAAGCCGAAGTGGCTTTGGCCACTGTTTTCTCTTCTAGCCACATTCCAATCATCATAATAAAGGCTACTTCAGCCGCAGCTAGTAGCTCCCCAATACAGGCAGCCGCGATGATTGCAATCGTGACCAGCACGTCGCTATTCAAACGCCGTTGTTCCCATAATTCCTTACCCGCTGTAATGGCAATGGGTACCCCACATACCACAATAGCAATCCAAGCAGGATCAATCCCCGCGATGCTGCCCCATAGCCAACTAATCAGAACACACACACCTGACAGAATCATCATTCCTTTTTGTAACATCCCAATCACCCTTCTTTCTTTTTTGGTTTGAAATTTACTTTGTTGAGAAAGAGAATCATACTTAAAATTCCCCTAAAAACAAACGAAGCTGCTACCCGAAGGTAACAGCGTTCATGCGGCTTTATGCATTTTTCCATAGGTGAATATAATTGAATAAGGCAAACTTTTTAATAATGATTACAATCATAGTATAATTCTTTTTTACATGCGTCAAGGACAATTTTGGAAAAGAAAAAAGACCTAGCTGTCATAGCCAGGTCTCGTTTATCCTATTTCATTTCCACTCCTTCAAACTCTTGAACCGATGTAGTCCGCGCTTTCTCTGGTCGGAAGAAAATAGCTGCCAAGAAGAAAACGATAAACATAACACCCATCGCCACAAAGATTGAGGTTGGAGAAATGTAATTAATTAAGAATCCATTAACACTAGGTGTAATAATACTTGCTACGCTAAAATTCATGCTTGCAATAATTCCCGCAATCGGAATTAAGCCTTGTGGCAGGATATCAGCACAATAAGCTAATCCTAGCGAGTAGAATGAACCCACCGCTGCTCCTGCAGAAGCTAATAACAGCATCATTAGCGGTACAGAGGATGTTGCCAACGGGAACAGCATAAACGCGATGCAACCAATTACGGCACAGCACATCATGACTTTTTTGCGTCCTACTCTGTCACTTAAGGTTCCAAGTGGCAACTGCAGGAATAAACTACCTACTACAAAGGATGGCAAAATAATGGAAACCGATTCTGCCGAAATTCCCGTACGTAGGGCCGCAATCGGAAAGCTGCCGTTTAGCGTTGTTTCCATAAAACCGTATAGGAAAGCTGGAATCAAAGCCAGCCATGTCATTTGGATGACCATCTTGTATTTTTCTCTTGATTTAACTACCTTTTTCCCACCGTTTGCTTTTACTTCAGGTGGGTAGGCGTTACGAATTTGCAACAGCATGAAGAAAGCCACCAGATTACACGCAACAAGCGCCATAAAAGGTGCCCACAAGCCAAACGGCATTAAATTAATGGCTAAAGGTCCTACGCTAAAACCAGCTCCATAAGAAAGACCGTATAGCGAAAGATCACGCCCACGTCGCTCCGGTGTAGATGTTGCCGTCACCCAGATCTGGCTGGTATAATGCAGAGCAGAATCGCCCATTCCCATTATCAAGCGGAGGACAAACCATACACTAAGCGATGTAAACAATGGAAGTAACAAAGTGGAGAATGTCACCAGAACAAGCCCTATAAATAGACATGTCCGATAACCCCATTTGCGTAAAAAGATTTCCATCAATGGCGACATAATGAACATTCCGACATAGAGGGCAGCAGCATTCAAACCGTTAGAAACAGCAGAAATGCCGCGTTCCTCTAACAAGATAGCTAGCAAAGGAAGCGTCAATCCCTGAGTAATACCAGCAATAAAGACCACTACGAGCAATGTTGTAAAAGTAAAGCGCGAAGATTTCATGTATGCGATCTCCTTTCCATTAGAAGATCATACACCGTATCCCTACTCTTCCACAACCCTCTACTTTTTCTCAATTTGCTTTAGCGGCTTTCCCTGCTGAAGCTGATACATCTTATAGTAGATGCCCTGCTTCTCCATTAACTCCTCATGGTTCCCCTGCTCAACAATCTCTCCCTGCGACAACACCAATATAACATCCGCATCCTGAATGGTTGACAGTCTATGAGCAATGATAAAGGTTGTTCTTCCTTGCGCTAGAATCTTTAAAGCATCCTGTATCGCCGATTCTGTTTCACTATCAATACTAGCTGTTGCTTCATCCAAGACAAGAATGGCTGGATTTGCTGCTAACGCTCGGGCAAAGGAGATCAATTGACGTTGTCCAGATGATAAGGTCGCGCCGCGTTCCACGACTTCTTCATGATAGCCTTTTTCTAATTGAGCAATAAATTCATCGGCATGTACCGCTTTTGCCGCTTCTCGCACCTTTTCCTCATTAATAGTATCTGCATAGAGTCGAATGTTAAATGCTACATCCCCGGTAAAAAGAAACGGGTCCTGCAATACCATTCCTATATGTTGACGGAGTGAGCTGGAACGAATAGCTTGTAAATCGATCCCATCAATTGTAATTCTCCCCTTCTGGTACTCATAAAACTTTAACAATACATTCATGAGCGAGCTCTTCCCCGAACCCGTATGCCCTACTAATGCGATCGTCTGACCTGGTTCGGCACGGAAGGAAATATCCTTCAAAATATATTGATCGTCATGATAAGCAAACCATACATGATCAAATACAACTTCGCCCTTTGGCCGCTCTATCTGTTTTTTGCTCGTCTCTTCTATTGCTTTTGTATCCATGATTTCAAATACACGTCCCGCCGAAACAGATGCCTGCTGTAAATGGGCCATGCGCTCCATCACCATATTAATTGGTTCAAAGAATCTGGTAACATAATCAACAAATGCATATAAAACCCCGAATGAAATAACTCCTGTTAAAGAAGCAGCGCCAAAATACCAAATGACCAGGGTCAGCATGATCTTCTCTAGCAGATCGACAGCCGGGCGCAGCAGCAATGCCTCGTAGTGATTTTCTTTCTTCCTTCCTATAAAATAGGCCTGATTGATGTTGGCAAATTCAGCCTGAATCTCTTCCTCTTTTCGGTAAGCCTGCACGATAGGCATATTATGGATCATTTCGTTTAGCATCCCATTTAGTTCACTTAGCTTGGAACGAATGATAATAAATAATTTTGAAGAGTATTGCCGATAGATTTTAATTAAGAGTAGCAAAATAGGAACAAATACGATGCAGGCCCAAGCTAATGTCGGCTCCAATATAAATAAGGCGAGCAGGATACCAACCACAAATACACCATTCTGCACAAAGCTGGCCATAACGCTCACATAAAGCTCACGCACTGCCTCCGTATCATTTGTAATTCGAGAAACCATAGTACCTACAGGTGTTTTGTCAAAAAAGGAGATCGGTAGCTTCTGTAAATGAGTGAATACATCAATACGCATCCGCTGTATGATACGTTGCGCAATCGTTTGCAAGCTAAGTAACTGAATATAATGCAAGCCTGCTGACAGAAAAATTAAGCCTGCGTAGCCGCCTAACAAGCCGAACAAAGGAATGTAATCGTACGTATAAAGACTTTTTACCTCCTCAGGCGTCAACAGATAGCCTGTGGTTTGATCTATTTTGCCTTTGTTCTCCACCTGAATGCGGAACAATTTCCGTTCCGATTGGGCGGGGGAAACTAACGAAAAAGTTCGCTTTCCTTCAGTAGATACTGGAGGCGATACTACATAATATTCTTTATCCTGAGCAAGAATTTGTGCTGGCTGGTACTTCCCAATATCCGTTCCTTCATACCTCCAGTCTTCTCGAACCAATCCAGAGGCCTGCATAGCTGGCAAGGGCAGGGTCACGCTCTTCTCGAAAGAATTTGCTGAATCTTGGGAGGAATCATCCTGTTTTACCAAATACCAATTTTTCTGGATGCTTAAAATATGGTTATCTATCGCCAGCTTGGCTATCAACGGCCCCGCTAGATCGGCCGCTGTTCCTACGATTAACAGCAACAGTGCGACAATGATTTTGCTTTGAAAAGGCTTTGCATAATAGATTAATCGCTTCGATACCCCTTGTTTGACTTCGGCAGTAGTATGAATCACTCCACAATCCCTCCTTCCGCTCCAGACACCTGCTCTTCCATCTGCTGACGGCGATATTGCTGAGCGTACCAACCGTTTTTGGCCATTAGCTCGCTATGGGTACCTTCTTCTACAACCTGCCCTTCATCTAACACAAGAATATGCTGAGCATGCGCAACAGCAGACAAGCGGTGGGCCGTAATAATCGTGGTTTTTCCCAAACGTGCTTCACGTAAATGTCGAATGATTTTCTCTTCCGTTCTGGCATCTACGGCTGATAAGGAATCGTCTAATATCAACACTTCCGCCTCAGTTAATAGGGCACGAGCAATAGAAATTCGCTGCTTTTGACCACCGGATAACATAACTCCTTTCTCGCCAATGACTGTTTTTAAACCATGTGATAGGTGCTGTAAATCAGTGAGCATCTCCACTTGGCGAAGCACTTGCTCCACATCAACGTCATTGGCCTGTGTCACGCCAAACGCTACATTGTCTTTGACCGTGCGAGAAAATAGCATATGCTCCTGCGGAACGTAGGCGATTTTTTTACGCAGTGTATGCAAAGCGATTTGTTCGATAGGAATGCCAGAGAAAAATATTTGCTTTGATTCAACCGGATATTGATGCAGCAGGATTTTACACAAGGTCGATTTACCGCTTCCTGTTTTCCCAACAATCCCAAGCGTCTCCCCGCTGTTTAGCCTGAAGGAAATATGTTGCAATGCCGGTCGATGTGCTTTCGGATAAGTAAAGGAGCAATCCCGCATCTCTATCGGACCAACAGGCACATCTGTAACAGCATCCGCTATATTCACTACATCAGAAGGCTCATCCAATAGCTCGTACAAACGTTTAAGCGATGCACTCCCCCGTTGTAAAACATTCATTAAATATCCAAATGCGAACATAGGCCAAATCAGTAATCCAAGATAAAGCTGAAAAGCCACTAGCTCCCCTAATGATATCTGACTGCTAATCACCAATATAGAACCGTAGCCTAGGGCAATTAAAAAACTAAAGCTAATAATGATAGACACAGTAGGCTCAAACAACGCGTCAATTTTTGCTACATGAACATTCTTCTTTAAGGCATCCTCGCTAACAGCCTGAAATGCTTCTACATCCTTTTCTTCCTGCACAAAAGAACGCAGAACGCGTACACCAGAGATCGACTGCTGCACATGATCGTTCATTTTTCCAAACGCTTCTTGTGCTTGATAATAGCGCTCATGCAACAATTTACCGTAATAAGCGGTAGACCAAGCCAAGAACGGCATGGGCAGCAGGGCTGCGAGTGTTAGCTTCCAATCTACCGCAAACAGCATGATTCCAAGTGTCAGCAAGGTCATGCAGATGGAATCAACCAGCGTCAGCACCCCTATACTGGCTGTTGTTTCGATTGCTGGAATATCATTCGTAGCAATTGCCATTAAGTCGCCTGTTCGATGACGCCCAAAAAAGCTGGGTGACATTTGATTTAAATGCCGAAAGAAGCGATTTCGCAGGGTCTTTTCTAGCGTGAGTGAACCCCCAAATAATAAAAACCGCCACAAATACCGCAGTGCATATAACAAAATTCCGATCCCTACGAGTATCCCAACCGTAGTTAGTAATCCTGTTTGGGTGAGTAGTCCATTGCGAATCTCGTCGACTAAACTGCCGATAACGCGCGGTGGCAATAGCAATAAGATATCAATAATAATCAGTACACTAATGGCAAAAGCATATCGCTTCCAATGCCTTCGAAAAAACCATGCTAATTGCCGAAATGAACCCACTTTCCAACACCTTCTCTCTTTCTAATCCCAAAATTCAGTCAATTATAAAATGGGACTTCTAGCTTCCCTCTCTATTTTTCGCTGCTCCATTCCTGCTGTAGCATTCCATATACAGCATGATCCACGTAATGATCGTACAGCCATTCATTTCCTCTAATAATTCCTTCTAATTGAAACCCAAGCCGCTCAGGGATAGCACGACTTTTCTCGTTTTGTACAGCGGCTGCAATTTCTGCCCGATGTAAATTCCACTTCCCAAATACCAAGTAATCAAGATATGCCTCAACTGCTAGCGTCATGATCCCCTTCCCCTGAAATTCAGCCCCCAGCCAGTATCCAATTACCGTTTTACGATGATTCCATTCGATAAAATTGGCGGCAACTCTTCCTGCAAGTTGGCCTCGATACCAAATCGAATAATGAGTTCCCTGCATATTTGCTGCCTGTTGAATGGCAAAACGAATATTATTTTCCGAATCCTCCACATCTCGCACATTATCCAGCCATGGCAAAAACTCACGTAAATAATCTCGATTTTTTTCTATTAAAGCAAAGGTGACTGCTGCATCCTCAATGCGGACTTCCTTTAGTTCCAAATCAGGCGATATGACGATACTTATCATGCTTCTCCCCCTTTTTTTGTCCCTGTTTGATCCAATAGATTGAACAATAATTCTCTAAAAAACAAAAATCACCTGCTTGCCCTGTTTAGCAGGACAGCAGATGACTCTGTTTTATTGCCTCTTTACTTTTGTAAGACCTGCTCCCGTTCAACCGTAATCTCTCGCACGATCGCCGTTATATCTGTAATTTCTGCAAAATGCTTACGATTGAGAATGAAGGATTGGCCGATCTCTAATGCAAGTCTTTCGGCTTCTGCTCGAAGCTCCTCCTGTTCAATTCTATTTAAATCAGCTACACCCGCCAGTCCAATCACGCGTCTTAGGATTTTGCACCCAGCGTATCCCGCCGTATCCTGTAAGACCTGAGAAACATAATCCTGCCAAAAATCCGGAACATGCGCACTGCGCTCCTTCGCTTTTTTGTGCCACAGACGAACGAATTGCGATACAAACTCATTCCAGACGTTTTCTATCGTATCCAATAAATAAAAACGATACTTCTCCCGTTTCTTTATGTCCGCTTGTAGGCCGTGCTGACCTGCATAATTTAAGACAAGATTAGCGATGACAGCCCCAATGTCAAAACCTATTGGCCCATAAAAAGCGAACTCAGGATCAATCACCTTTGTACTCGTTTGGGTGACAAAAATACTGCCTGTATGCAGATCACCATGCAACAAAGCTTCTGCTCGTGTCAAAAAGCCGTATTTCAGCTTAGCAATTTCTCGACGTAATGCGTGGTTTCCCCATATTGCTTCTACGTCTTGGCGGATAAGCGGATTAAAATTGTTGGTCTCATGGTCCTCATAAGGATCAGTAAATACAAGGTCTTCCGTAATTTTACATAGCTCTGGATTAATGAACCTGCTCACATTAGCCTTTTTAGCAAAAGGATTCATTCCAAGATCAGAGGTAAAAAATAAGGTATGAGCCAGAAAAGTTCCAATATGTTTAGCGAAATGCGGGTATATCTCTCCCTCAATAAGGCCTGTACGAAGAAGCTTATGATCACCTGCATCCTCCATAATCGTCAAAGCCAGCTCCGAATTGTGATGGTATACCTCAGGCACTAAATCCCCTACCAGCTCTCGCTGAATTTTGAGCGCTTCTGCTTCAATCCGAGATCGGTCCAGCGTTAACGGCCATGATTCACCAACCACGCGAGCATAAGGCAAGGCCTGCTTCACAATGACACTTTTACCGGTCGCTTCATCCGTTATTCTAAAAACCAAATTTAAATTGCCATCACCAATTTCTCGGCTAACAAGAGACGCATCTTGTGTAAAAATCGTTCCCTGATTCTGTACGTATAAAATGGACTCTTGAACCGATAACGCTTGATAACCCATCGCTTTTCCTCTCCTTTTATCACTCTAGTATCGGTTGATGTATTGATCGTAATGTGCCAGAGGATGGACGATTCCTCCTAGATTGGCTAATAAGCGATACTTGGTTAATTGGTTAACTCGATACACGCCGACCCGCTCCCAAACTTCCGATGGCTCAAGAATCTTCCACTGCCCCAAATCCTTTGCAATAAAAAAATCCTTGCCGCGAAACCGAATCCATGTATGACTGCTAGGTGCCTCCGGTGAAAATATACGCGACCGCGACAAATAATCGTCACCATATTCCATAGCAAGCAAAAACAATATACGATGGGCTTCCTCCCAGTTCCTTTGCAATAAGACATGCCAGGAGCCGCTTTCTTGTTCAGTAAGTTTTCCGCGAAGATGACCGAATGCATGACTTAAGGCATTACAGGCATTAGTTGATTCAATAGGCAGTTTTCGCATCTTCTGAAATTCATGTAATAACTGTTCTGCAAATATACTCCAATCGCGTTCTCCTGTTTCGCGAGACGTTTTTAATTGATCCCGGAATGCTTGTGATATTTGCTTATATTTTTGGTAACACCTCATCATGACCCAATACTTATGCTCTGCCCATATCTGTTCACACCATGCTTTGCTTACCAAAGAAAAAGAAAACCTCTTTTCCGAAGAAAAGAGGTCGTTTTGACATGCCATATTCATAAAACGTTCCCCCTTATCTACCAGAATTTTAAATGTCTCTGCAGGAATTAGCACCGTGCACATGCCAGGTTAGCGGCTATGTGTCGGTTGCTGGGTTTCATCGGGCCAGTCCCTCCACCGTCTCTGGATAAGGTATCCATAAGTATATGTAATTGTAGGTGAACACAGGTTCCTGCCCTGCGCAGCTAAAGCCTCATAAATGAATCGTTAGTAGAAATATACACAGGTAAGCCAGTTATGTCAAACAATTTATTAAACTCAGTTTTTATTTATAAAAAGGGTTGACGCCTGTTACAAAAAGGGATAAGATGATCTCCAAGAAACAGCTTCTATTTTGACAATTACAACAATTACCCAGCTCTTATTGAGAGAAGGCGGAGGGACTGGCCCTATGATGCCCGGCAACCCTCGCATCGGGATAAACGATGCGAAACGGTGCTAAATCCTACACATAATCGTGCTGTATTGATTTATGTGAGAGATAAGAGAAGAAGATCTGTCTATCGGACGCCTCCTTCTCTTGAAGGGGGCGTTTTTTAGTTGATAAATTCTCTACCTATAAGGAGGTCATCCATGAGTACAGATCGAATTCTCGTAACCTATTTAACCCAAGCAAAGGATTTACAAAAGAAAGCGGAAGGTATTGCAGTTGGTATGACAGTAGGCTCATGGACGGACCTTCCTCTGGCAAAACAGGAGCAGCTGCGCCCCTATTTAGGCGAGGTAGCAGATGTATCTCCTCTTGAATCCACCTCATCAGGTGAAACACGAGGTTATATCACAATCAGTTATCCAACAATATGCTTTACACAAGATATCCCTTCTCTTCTTACTGGGGTATTCGGCAAACTATCAATGGACGGAAAAATCAAGCTGGTAGACATTCAGCTTCCTCCTTCTTTTTTGCAAGGCTTTCAGGGTCCAAAATTCGGCATAAAAGGGATACGGGAAATAACGAGAGTGCATGATCGTCCTTTATTAATGAGTATTTTTAAGTCATGCACAGGTTTGTCATTAGAGGAACTAGAAGTGCAGTTTCGTGCCCAAGCAGAAGGCGGCCTTGATTTGATTAAAGATGACGAAATTTTCTTTGCTGATGATAAAGCTCCATTTATCCAACGTATCAGACGCTTCAAAGCCATCTCAGATGAAATTGCGGAACAAACCGGCAAGCCTGTCTTGTATGCCGCTAACCTTACAGGACCTAACTCGCAGCTTATTGAACGGGCGAAGCAAGCTGTCGATGCAGGTGCTTCCTGCCTTTTGTTCAATGCACTTGCTTTTGGCTTAGATCTCCTGCAACGTCTGACAGAAGATCCAGACATTCAAGTGCCAATCATGGCACACCCCGCACTTGCTGGCGCCTATTATCCTAGTCCTGATTACGGCATAGCTGCTCCGCTCTTGCTCGGTAATCTGTTGCGTTTAGCCGGGGCTGATTTCGTGTTATTCCCTTCTCCATACGGAAATGTGGCATTAGATAAGAGCGAGGCTAATCAGCTAGCGAATCATTTGGTTGAGGATTACGGCACCTTACAACCTGTCTTCCCCGTTCCATCAGCAGGTATTCATCCCGGATTGGTTCCACAGCTGTACGCTGACTTTGGTCTGGATCAGGTTGTTAACGCAGGCGGCGGCATTCATGGACACCCGCTCGGAGCAACTGCAGGCGGTCGAGCGTTCCGTGCCGCTATTGATGCATCCGTGAATGGAATCAGTCTTACAGCAGCAGCTTCCGACTCTAATGAACTCCGACTCGCGCTAGAAAAATGGGGAGGTTCTGCATGACAAAACAGCTTGTGCTTTTTTGCGATTTCGATGGAACAATTACGGAAAAAGACAATATTGTGGCAATCATGCGCCACTTTCATCCCCCAGGCTGGGAAGAGTTAACCGAACAAATTTTAACGCAACAAATAACCATTAGAGAAGGGGTAGGAAAGCTTTTTTCCCTGCTCCCCTCTTCACTCGAACATGAAATCACCCAATTTGCTGTAGAGAATGCCCGCATTCGCCCCGGCTTTGCAGAGTTTGTGGATTATTGCCGGCAAGAAGACGTGACTCTGCTCATTACAAGCGGAGGTATAGATTTTTTTGTTCATCCGATTCTTGCTCCGTTTCAGCTCGATGGCCCCATTTATTGCAATGGCAGTGATTTTAGCAATGAGAGAATAAAAATTACGTGGCCGCATACCTGCGATGAGCATTGCCAAACAGATTGTGGAATGTGTAAAACTACCATCATTAGAAGCTATGATGCTACCGCCTATACACGTGTTGTCATTGGGGATAGTATCACTGACTTGGCAGGGTCTCGAATTGCTGATTTTGTCATTGCCCGTTCCTTCCTGCTAGAAAAATGTAAGGAAGAAAATTTATCACATAAACCATTTACTACTTTTTATGATGTGATTTCAATTATTAAAGCCATTAGGGCCAAACAGGAGGGGATTGTGCTATGACAACAACACTTGAACAGCGTACCGCCGCTTTTAAAAAATTAGATGAGATAAAGCTAACGTTTGCCAGAAGAGATTGGTTTCCGGGCACAAGCGGGAACCTCTCTATTAAAATCAGCGATGTGCCCTTACAATTTGCTGTGACCGCCAGTGGCAAAGATAAAACCAAACTATCTCCAGAAGATTATTTGATCGTTGACGGCGATTGCAATTCTGTAGAGCCTACCAATTTGAAGCCCTCTGCGGAAACATTAGTGCATGCTGTTGTCTACCAAAGCACTCCTGATGCTGGCGCTTGCTTTCATGTGCACACGATCGCCAACAATGTGATTTCCGAGCTGTATGCACAAAAGCAAAGCTTTACTATTCATGGTCAGGAATTAATCAAAGGACTAGGAATTTGGGAAGAAAACGCTCTTCTTAACGTCCCGATTGTGGAAAACCATGCAGATATTCCCACTTTAGCAGCGGCCATTAAAGAGGCGATCAAGCCTGATGTACCCGGCGTGTTAATCCGCAACCACGGAATATATGCCTGGGGTCGTAATGATTTTGAAGCAAAAAGACATATAGAAGCTTTTGAATTTCTATTTGAATATCAACTGCGCTTATTGCAAGTAGGTAATTTATCTGCAAAAGCGTCCGGTATTGCCATTTAATTCAGTCCGACTAAACAAATAATTCATAATATTGCAACACAAGGAGGTCCTTCTTCATGGCAAAAGTACGTTTTCACGATACCAATGAATATATTGAGGATAGAGAGGCAGTTCAGGCTTTTTTAAACTCGCAGGATGTTATTTATGAATATTGGGGTGTAGATCAATTAGATCCTGCTTTGCGAAATAATTACGCGCCAACTGATGCTGAAAAACAGCAAATTTTAGATACCTTCCAAAAAGAGATACAAGATATTAGCGAACGCCGCAACTACACCACTGCAGACGTCATTGTCCTAAGTGACAAAACACCAGAGTTAGATAAAAAATTAGAGAACTTCGTCAAAGAACATCATCACACGGATGATGAAGTCCGCTTTTGCGTAGATGGTCATGGTATTTTTGCCATTTTAGGCACAGACGGTCGCTACTTTGATGTGGAGCTATCCCCCGGCGATTTAATCTCTGTTCCATCTTCCTATCGTCATTACTTTACCTTAATGGAGGATCGGAAAATTATTGCGATTCGTCTGTTTGTAACTCCTGCTGGTTGGGAAGCAATTTACTAGGAGCTTTATGAGGGAGGATATCAAACGAACATAGGGATATAGGTAAAGCTTACCATTAAACTATTATATTAGTTTTTCCACCGCATAAAAAAACGCTTGGATCATCCGTCCAAGCGTTTTTATACACTCCCTATTCAAGCCCAAGCCACCATCTCCATGCATCTGTAGCTATCTACTTAGGCTGTAGCTTTTTATTTAGGCTGAATCAAAGACTCCTGCTCAACCACGATTTTCATCGCCTGTCCAATCGCTGGTAGGCTCTTTGTTGTCATAGGACCATAGAATCCATAGACTTTTGCCCCTTTACGCAAGTCCTCTGCTTTTAATGGACTATTATCCTTCGCATCGATAATCGGGGTATCTTTTGCTAGATTTAGCGCAATCATCTCAAAGGATTGGTCGTTTAACTTCTCTCCTTTAATCACTACCTGAATGGTTCCATCTGTTAATGTTTTCGCTTCAACGACTTCACCAGCCGTTCCTAAAACCTCAGGAGCAGCCATTTTATCATTTACTACGATTTTCACTGCATTTGTCATAGGCGGAATGCTCATAGTCATAGCCAGACCATGCTCAACTTCAATTTCTTGACCCAATTTCAAATCGGCAATGGTCAGCTTTTTACCATCCTGATTAACGATGCTTGTCTCGTCGGTGATGTTTAAACGAACACCGTTTGTAAACCCATTCACCATGATAGCTCCTTTAATAGAAGCATCCTTTTCGTCAATAGAGATGTTAGTAATACTGCCTTTTTTCGTAACCCCTTGAGCTTGTTCTTGTTCGCCAATTTTTATTGTCCCGTCATCCTCAACAACTACTTGCTGATGAAGCACTTTATCAAAGAAGGAAACTGGCACGTAGGTTACTCCTGCTTTTGACTCGGGAGCTGATCCTAGCTGCACATACATTTTATTTACATTGTATTGATCTTTCCCCACCGCAACTGCTGTCCATTGCGCTCCTTTTTGCAGTTCAGCTCTCTTCGTTTCTGCATTCCAGCTAACCTTATAGCCGAGTTGATCAGAAATCGCACGTAAAGGAATCATTAGTACGTTTTGTTTATTTGCGTATACGTTTAACTTCTGATCGACTATTTTACCATTTACATAAATAGCGTGTTTAGATGCTGGTTTTGTTTGTACAAGATTTGTTTGTGTTAGTTGAGGAGTAGCGGCATAAGCTGAAATGGAGCTGGTAGCCACCACAGCGGTAACCAGAGCAGCACTTAACATTTTGAAAGTTTTATTCATTGTGGATACCTCCATTTTCATTAACAAAATTTCCATTTTGCTTGATTCACACTCTTTGACGAGGTGTTTTTCACAAACGTTTCAGGAAAAGATAAAAAAAATAAAAATAAAAAAACCAAAACCCGATTGTTAGTGAATCGGATTTTGGTTTTTGGCATCAAATCATGACATCTACTCCAAAATGATCTGATATGACTGGCTTATTGGTTCCGTTAAAAATGACTTTTGATTCCTGGACAGAGACAGGCTGATTAACCCAGATATAATCGATCCGCAAGCCTTCCTGATTTTGATCCCATCCGGCTATCTTCCCTTGAACTGTACTGCCCTCATCTTGGACCTTTGCAAGCAAAAACGTATCGTACCAGCCCTGCCCTTTTACCATGTCATAGCCTTCCCCTCTCACTTTGGCATGATTATTAAAGTCTCCCATCAAGAAGGTAAGTTCATTTTTATCCGTTCTCTTCATTAAACGTTCGAACTGAGCATGAAAGGGCTCCTCTTCATCCTCCCACCATCCGAAATGACAGGAAAAGAATGAGATGTACTTCTGATGATACTCCACGGTCGCTTTGATAACCTTGCGGGTTTTCCAATAGGACGTATCTGTATGTTTGGATACATAAAATGCGTCCTGCTTCCTAATTGGAAGGTTGGTCAGCAAAGCTACCCCTTCTTCGTAAACCTCATAGCCGATATGGCAAAACTCCCAGACCATCCGATAATCGTCTAGCCCGCGCTTCTGAAGCTCTTGTAATAAAAGATAAGCATAGTTATCCGCCTTAATGTGATCCTTTATCACTGCAGCTTTAATCGATTGGCTAACCTCCTGCAAAGCTATAGCATCGTACGCGTGCTCCGCTATGGCATCCGCTAATTCCTCTAGCTTTTTTTGCTGATTAGATTCCTGCCACGAATGACAATTCAGTGTTAGTAATCTCATATTAGACTCCTAAATAATCCTGAACACTTGATTTAATTACATCCGCCTTGGGACCGTACACAACCTGCACTCCCTTGTCTTTTAAAATCAGTCCAAGCGAGCCTGTCTTTTTCCACTCTGATTCTTTAGCCACATCTTCTATATTTTTAACTGTTACTCGCAGACGTGTCATACAAGCATCCACATCTACTATATTATTCTGTCCACCTAATAGCTGAACAATCGATTCAGCAACACCAGTAGTGGTTTTCTTCAATTGCTCTTGTTTTGCAGAGGGCTCTTCCTCATCAGTATAATTTCCAGCACGCCCTGGGGTTGGGAAGTTAAACTTTTTGATCAAAAAATGAAAGACAGTGAAATTCAATCCAAAGAATACGAGGCATGTTACGGCAAAGTTGATGATATCCTGTATCATTCCTGCCCGTATCGCCATTGGTGTTCGTGTTAACAGCTCGATGAATCCAAAGGAATGTAGGCGCAGGTGAATAAAATCAGCCATCGCGAAGCTAAGTCCAGTCAAAATCGAGTAAACCACATACAAAAGCGGTGCAGCGAACATAAACATAAATTCAATCGGTTCTGTTACCCCTGTCAAAAATACCGCCAAAGCGGCAGAGAAAAACATGGATTTATATTTTGGACGTTTCTCGATGTCCACATGACGATACATAGCTAACGCGATGCCAAGCAATGACGCCGTTGACAAAATCATCTGACCTACTTTAAAACGAGCTGGCGTTACACTATTTAGCAATTGATGATAAGCAGCCGTATCACCTTGAGAAAGTAGGTTGTTCAAATCAGCCACCCAAGCAAGCCACAATGGATCTTGCCCCGCTACGACCTGACCTGCACTGGTACCGGTAAGCAATGTGTATGTACCGCCAAGCTGGGTATAATTAATCGGAACAGTCAGCATATGATGCAATCCAAATGGTAGCAGCAAACGCTCTAGCATTCCAAAGATAAAGGGAGCAATGACAGGTGCTGAATCCTTAGAAGAAGCAATCCATTTTCCGAAATCATTCAAAATTCCCTGAATAGACGGCCAAATAGAAGACAAAATGATAGCGGTTACAGCCGACCAAAAAATAACGACAAACGGAACAAATCGCTTCCCATTAAAGAAAGCTAACGATGCCGGAAGTTTATTATAATCATAGTACTTATTAAAGATAACGGCTCCTAGGAATCCAGAAATAATACCAATAAAAACACCCATGTTAAGTGCAGGTGCCCCTAAAAATGAAATAAAATAATCTTTCACTACTAACTCTTTTCCAAATAAGGAGGAGACCGTAGCGTCAGGGCTTGATAGCATATCCCCGCTTACTCCAAAAATTGCACCCGTAATCCGATTGATTAAGATAAAAGCAATCAGTGCAGCAAATGCGCCGCCTGCCCGCTCCTTTGCCCATGAGCCACCAATGGCAACTGCAAACAAAATATGAAGATTACCGATGATAGCCCACCCTATTTCTTCCATCACGTGGGCAAATCTGACAACAAAGGTTACATCTCCGCCTGCCATCGCAATCAGCTTGGCGAGAGAAATCATAATCCCCGCAGCAGGCATGACAGCAACTACCACTAAAAGTGCTTTCCCAAGCTTTTGCCAGAAATCAAAAGATGCCATGTTTCTCACTGTGACTCCCCCCTGAATAACGTATATCATTTATTTCATCAACCTAGTGAAATCGTTTGCGCAAAATCATTGTAATAAAAACGCTTTCATAAAACAAGAGAAATTTTATAATAGTCCCCCTTTTTGTCCCAAAAATAAAATCGCTTGTACTTCTTAACGAAAACACGTTCATTACAACCATTTATCCCGCCATAACCTAAATGAAACGCGGTCACTTTAAGAGAGCGACAATAAAATACTTGAAAATAACCTTGCGCAATCGGTTGCGCAATTAATTGATTGAAAATATAATGATTGTGAGATTCTTTCAAACATGCGGTCAACCAAAGAACAAAGGAGGTTTTTATATGCAAGATACCAGTTTTGCCATTCATCCTGGAAATGAACAAGCAAGCAATTCGACTCACTACTATGACATTGGCGCCTTATTAGACTATGAAAAAACTGATCTCTTCCACTTTCGCTGTGAGCGCGGTTGGGTTAGTCTGTCTTTCTATGCAGATGATATTGTACGGATAACTATGAAACCGCTATCAAGACCGACTTTAGAAAGCAGCTTTGCCCTCATAAAGGCTCCTCAGGATGTCAATCCAATATGTGAGGACCATGACCTGCATCTACTGATTAAAACATCTGGGCTCCACCTAAAAATCACCAAAAATCCTTTTCGAATTTCCGCCTATGATCCTCTGGGACGATTGCTTGTAGCAGAGGGCGAGAGAGGAATGACCTTTACACAAAAACAAGAAATTATTTGTTTTAAAGAAATGGATGCCGCCGACCATTTTTACGGATTTGGCGAAAAAACAGGCTTTCTTGATAAACGCGGTGAAAAAATGACAATGTGGAATACAGACGTTTTTGCTCCGCATAATCCAGAAACTGATGCTCTCTATGAATCAATTCCGTACTTCATGACAATTCGAAATGGTTTTGCACATGGAATCTTTTTTGATAACACGTATCGCAGCGTTTTTGATCTGAAATCCAGTCAAACCAGCTATTCCTTCGGGGCAGAAGGCGGCGAATTGGATTATTACATTCTGGCAGGGCCTACTCCAAAGGATGTTATTACTCAATACACGACATTAACAGGCCGCATGGACATTCCCCCCAAATGGGCACTTGGCTATCATCAATCACGTTACAGCTATAAAAATGAGCAGGAAGTCCGGGAACTGGTAAGAAACTTTAAGAACAAGGAAATTCCAGTCGATGCGATCTACTTGGATATTCATTACATGGACGGATACCGTGTATTTACTTTTGACTATGATCGGTTCCCGCATGCCCATTCGCTGATTCAAGAATTAAAAGCAGAAGGAATCAACATCGTTCCCATTGTTGATCCAGGTGTAAAGCAAGATGCGGAATACCCTATCTATCAAGAGGGAGTGCGGGAAAATCGCTTTTGCAAATATCTGGAAGGAAATATATATGTAGGGGAAGTATGGCCAGGAATCAGTGCCTTCCCTGACTTTTCCAATACGAATGTACGGAAATGGTGGGGTCAGAAGCAAAAATTCTATACTGACATGGGCATTGAAGGTATCTGGAATGATATGAATGAGCCCGCCGTTTTCAATGAAACCAAGACTATGGATTTATCAGTCATACATGAAAATGACGGAAATCCAAAAACTCATCGTGAATTACACAATATCTATGGGCTCTTAATGGGTGAAGCGACTTATACAGGCTTAAAAGAACTGTTAACTGGAAAGCGTCCGTTTGTGCTGACCAGAGCCGGATACGCTGGTGTACAGCGTTATGCTGCTGTCTGGACAGGAGATAATCGAAGCTTCTGGGAGCATATGCAAATGGCGATGCCTATGTGCATGAATCTTGGGTTATCCGGAGTGCCATTTACCGGACCTGATGTTGGAGGCTTTGCACATGATACTACGGGGGAATTGCTGACACGCTGGACACAGCTCGGAACTTTTACTCCCTATTTCCGAAACCACAGCAATCTTGGTACAGTGGCACAAGAGCCATGGGCGTTTGGAGAAGAAGTGGAAACGATCACGAAGAAATATATTGAACTGCGTTATAAATGGCTTCCGCACTTATACACGTTGTTCCGTGAAGCACATCAGACGGGTCTTCCTGTAATGCGCCCGCTTGTATTGGAATATCCAAACGATCCACATACATCCAATCTGTCCGATCAGTTCTTGATTGGTGAGAATGTTTTAATCGCTCCAATCACTAGACCGGCAACATACCATCGCGTTGTTTATCTGCCGGAAGGCACCTGGTATGATTACTGGACAGACACTAAATTCGATGGCGGTAAGCATATCATGGTTTCTGCCCCGCTCGATACCCTGCCGATTTTTGTGAAGGAAGGGGCAATTATTCCGGAGGCACCAGCCAAATTATCCACTAAGGTCCCTGACGAACAAATCATGATTCACATCTATCCAGGTCAGCAACAAACAGAGTATATCCTGTATGAAGATGACGGAAGTACGTTCTCCTATCAAAATAATCAATATCTAGAGAGAAAAATTACTTGTCACCACGATGAAAATCAAGTAGAAATAAACATAGAGGACATTCACACAGGTTACTCTCCTTCTTGGAAATCTATGATTGTCCACATTCACGGAGTAGATACGATGAAAACCATCTATGTAAATGGTCAAGAAATGACAGGCTCCTATTTGAAGGATAAGCAGATCTTCACATTTGAACTAAGCCAATAATTATGCAAACAGTTGGGGGCATCTCCCTGACTGTTTTTTCATGAGAGATCATAATGAAAAATAAAGTGGAAAGGGATGGTAACGCATGGGGGTAACAATTAAAGATGTGGCAAGGGCAGCAAATGTAGCACCATCTACAGTCTCTCGTGTCGTTGCCAACCATCCTCGCATTAGCGAAGAAACGAAGCAGCGCGTTCGAAAAGCCATGGAACAACTCGGCTATCATCCTAACTATCAGGCCCGGAGTCTTGCTAGCAAATCCTCACAAACCATTGGGCTGGTAATGCCTGATTCAACGGATCGGATCTTCCAAAATCCTTTCTTTCCTGAAGTGATCCGAGGTATCAGCAAAATTGCTCATAGCCGCGAGTACGCTATCTGTATGTCCACCGGGGAAACTGAAGCTGAATTGTATGATGGCGTTGTGAGAATGGTTCAAGGCGGTCGAGTAGATGGATTGATTCTGCTTTATTCCAAAATTAACGATCGCGTCACCAATTATCTAAAAGAACGAGATTTTCCCTTTGTAATGGTGGGAAAACCGCATACGGACATGGATGCCATTAATCATGTCGATAACGACAACTATTCAGCAGCGAAGGAAATCACCGAGTATCTCATCAAAAAGGGGCATGAACGAATCGCGTTTGTTGGTGGTTCACCTGACATGGTGGTCACCATTGACCGTTTAGAAGGCTATAAACAAGCCATCGCCCAAGCCTCCCTCCCCCTACAAGACGAATATATTGTTCGAGAAAAAGTCCTGCGTGAAGGCGGTGAGGAAGCCGCAATTGAACTAATGAATTTGCCTAACAGACCGACTGCCTTGATCGTGACGGATGACATGATGGCTTTGGGGATTTTGCGGGTCCTAAACGAAATAGGGGTTAACGTGCCTCAAGATGTGTCTCTTATTAGTTTTAACAATGCTCTGATTACGGAAATTTCTCAGCCGCCGCTCACCTCAGTGGACATTCAAATCTTTCAACTGGGATATCAGGCTGGAAAATGCTTGATTGAGAAGCTTGAACAACCTGATGAACCTACCAAGCGCATTATTATTCCCTTTAAATTGGTCGAGCGAAATTCTTGCGATAACTATCGTGCTTCCACCCAAAAGGATATAAAAAAGAAAAAGTAAAAGGTTGCCGATTCCTTGGCAACCTTTTTTATGCTCAAGCTATATGTTTCTATACTGCGTAGCCATCCTTCTCTAATACGTGAGCCGCGATTTGGCGTTTCAATCCAATGCTGTTGATTGGGTCACGACGTGTCAATTTTTTGAGAATGGATAAGCGTAAACGAAGGTCGTCCCCCTCTTCCATTCCCGCTAACGCTTCCTTCGCTCCTTGTTCGATACGATCGAAAGCCTCATGCACAAACACTGTTGTCAGGTTCAGCTTGTGCTGTTCTTTGTCTGCTCCATTTTTTGCGATTGCTTTTTCTGTGCGCTTAACGGCACTATCCATAGCATATAGCTCAATTAGCATGTCAGCCGCAATCGCTAGTAGCTCTTGCTCTTGATCCAATTGTTTTTGGTACTTCATCAAAGCTGAGCCTGCAACCATTAAAATGATTTTGCGTGTCATCTCCAGCAGATGCTTTTCAACAGCCAAAGGAGCTTCTTCCAGCTCACTAGGATAGTAGCTCATCAGCTCCTCCTGTAAGCCTGATGCTGCCTGCAACAAAGGCAATTCGCCTTTCATTGCTTTTTTAACCAATGTGCCTGGAATTAATAAGCGGTTAATTTCATTGGTGCCTTCAAAAATACGATTAATGCGAGAGTCACGATACATATTCTCGATTTCATACTCGGACATAAAGCCGTATCCGCCATGGATTTGCACGCCTTCATCCACACAGAAATCCAATACCTCGGAACTAAACACCTTGTTGATCGAGCATTCGATCGCATAATCAGCAATTGCCTTTGCTACCTCACGGCCATCATTTGCTTTTTCTCCCAAGCTTGACAGGGAGGAATCAAACATACCTACTGTTCGGTATACAGAGCTTTCAGACGCATATACTTTCGCTGCCATAGAAGCTAATTTATTTTGAATAAGCGGGAAGTTGGCAATTGGCGTTTTAAATTGTTTACGCTCTTTTGCATATTGCGTCGCAATATCTAATGCACGTTTTGCAGAACCTACTGTACCTACTGCTAGTTTATAACGACCAACGTTTAAAATATTAAACGCGATGACGTGACCTTTGCCCTTCTCACCCAATAGGTTTTCGACTGGTACCTTAGCGTCCTCAAAAATAACGGTGCGTGTGGACGAGCCTTTTATCCCCATTTTTTTCTCTTCCGGTCCAAATGATACGCCAGGGAAATCACGTTCTACAATAAACGCTGTAAAATGCTCACCGTCGATTTTGGCATAGACTACAAATACATCAGCAAATCCAGCGTTGGTGATCCATTGCTTTTCCCCATTTAACAGGTAATGCGTGCCATCCTCAGACAGACGAGCGGTTGCTTTAGCACCCAATGCATCCGAACCAGAACCCGGCTCTGTTAAGCAATAAGCCGCTAGACGGCGGCCCGATGCCAAATCAGGCAGGTACCGACGCTTTTGATCATCGTTACCAAAGTATACGATTGGCAGGGAACCAATCCCTACATGAGCACCATGGCTTAGGCCAAAGCTACGTGCACGTGCCATTTTTTCTGTAATTAACGCAGAGCTCATTTTATCAAGCCCAAGCCCCTCATACTCTTCCGGAACATCTGCACCTAACAGCCCTAATTCTCCCGCTTCCTTTAACAGGCGAACCGAATGATCAAAGTGATGCTGTTCAATCTCCTCCAAATGAGGTAAAACCTCGTTAACGACAAATTCCTCTGTGGTTTTCGCAATCATTTTTTGTTCTTCTGTATAATCCTCCGGCGTAAATACATCTTCTGCTAAACCTGTTTCGATCAAAAAGCTTCCACCGCGTACAATTTCTTTTACATCTGCCATGTTTCATTTCTCCTTTCCATATTTAACAAGCCAAGCTATTTATGCTTTGGACGCTTACATATTTTCACAGAACCTCAAACATCTTTTTTAAAGAACCTCAAACACCCCAGCAGCCCCCATACCGCCACCGATACACATTGTTACAACGCCATATTTCGATTGACGTCTCTTCATCTCGTTTAGTAGAGATACCGTTAATTTGGCACCTGTGCATCCTAATGGATGTCCCAATGCAATTGCACCACCGTTAACATTCACCTTCTCAGCATCAATGCCCAGCTCACGAATAACAGCTAGGGATTGCGAGGCAAATGCTTCGTTTAACTCAAACAAATCTACATCCTGAAGGCTAAGTCCAGCCTGCTTCAGGGCTTTTGGAACAGCAACAACTGGCCCAATTCCCATCACATCAGGATCAACACCGCCTACCGCAAAGGAGTGGAACTTGGCAATTGGCTTAATGCCCAATTCGTCTGCTTTTTCCTTGGACATTACGAGAACGGCGGCGGCGCCATCGCTAGTTTGAGACGAGTTACCCGCTGTAACGCTACCTTTTACGTGAAAGACCGGTCGTAATTTTCCCAAAGTTTCAACATTTGTATCAATTCGTACACCTTCATCTGTATCAAACACAAATTCTTTCTCATGACGTTTACCGTTCTCATCCACGTATACCTGCTTCACTGGCACTGGGACGATCTCATCTTTAAACTTTCCGGCCGCAATCGCCTCCGCCGCACGCTGATGGCTTCTTACCGCAAACTGGTCCTGATCCTCACGACTAATGCCATAACGCTGTGCCACTCTCTCTGCCGTATGTCCCATGCCCATGTATGCTTCTGGCATCGTTTCCACCAAGGTTGGGTTCAAAGCTACCTTATTCCCCACCATCGGTACAAGACTCATGCTTTCCACACCGCCTGCAATGATGACATCAGCACCACCGCACATGATTTGTTGGGCCGCATAAGCAATACTTTGTAAACCAGATGAACAAAAACGATTGATCGTAATACCTGATACATTGGTCGGCAATCCAGCTCGAAGACCGATTAAACGAGCCATGTTGGTTCCTTGCTCCGCTTCCGGCACTGCATTTCCAATAATTATATCCTCAATCAACGCCGGGTCCAGATTCGGAACACGGCGAAGCAAATCCTCTACAACATATGCGCCCAGATCAACTGGATGAACATCCTTTAATGAGCCGCGCTTTGACTTACCTACAGCCGTACGTGCCCCAGCCACGATGACTACTTCTCTCATGCTTTCTCCTCCTTCTTTTCCGACGCTTGTTTAGTTGCGCAACGGTTTTCCCTTAGCAAGCATATGCTGCATGCGCTGTTGGGTCTTTTGTGTTTTGATTAATTCAAGGAAGCCTTTGCGCTCAAGTTCAAGAATATATGTTTCGTTAACCAGTGTACCTGCTGGGACATCTCCCCCTGACATGATATAGGCGATTTTCGTTGCAATGAGTTCATCATGCTCACTGATCATGCCGCTTTCACGCAATCCATAGATATTTTGGCGTAATGAGGCATATCCTGTCGTTCCGATAGCTGGAATCCGGCGTTCTGCAGGAGGCGTATATCCGCGTTTATCAAGCTCCAGCACCGCTTGTTTAGCATCATATAACAAATGATCCTGATTGATTGAAATGCGATCAGTTGGGCGCATATACCCTAATTTAATCGCTTCCTTGCCGCTGGTGGATACTTTCGCCATCGCAATGGTTTCAAATGCTCGTGCTACAAATGGGAAGGCATCGACAGGAGTAGGAGTTCCGCTTGGAATGTTTTCCATCGCTCTAAAGAGCATTTCTTTCGTACCACACGCTCCCGGCAATACACCCACGCCTACTTCTACAAAGCCCAGATAGGTTTCCGCCGCCAATTGCACCTGATCAGCCATATAACAAATCTCTACTCCGCCACCAAGCGTCATTCCGAACGGCGCAGCTACTACCGGACGAGGCATTGTACGTATTCGGTTAACGGTGTTGTGGAACTTCTTAGCCAGCATATCTAGCTCAAACCAGTTTTCGTCCTGTGCCTCCATTAATGCCATCGCTAGGTTTAATCCGACACAGAAGTTCTTGCCTTGGTTTCCGATCACCATACCGGTAAAGTTTTTCTCTACTTCATCTGCTGCTTTATTGAACATTTGCAAAATATCTACGCCGAGCGCATTATGCGGAGTGGTAAATTCAAAGCAAGCAACCCCATCGCCTAAATCAATTAAGGACGCACCTGCATTTTTGACAATCACTTTGCCCTGTTCTTTTAAAGCGGCCAGATTAATGACTTCTTTTTTCTCTTCTAGTCCCCTAAAGGCTCCGCCGATATGAAAAGCAGCAATCTTTCCTTCCGCTTTTTCATAGAATGAGGTTTTTCCACTAGCCAATAGCTCCTCTACCAAAGCTGGAATTGTTTCTCCCTCTTCTCTCATCCGAGCTACTGATTTCTCAAGGCCTATGGCATCCCAGGTCTCAAAAGGACCTAGCTCCCAACCAAAACCCCATCTCATCGCTTTATCTACTGAAACAATGTCATCTGCAATCTCTGGTACTTTTGCGGCTGCATACAGCATTGTCTTTTTCAATACGTTCCATAAAAATTCGCTGCCTTTATCTTTTCCATACACAATTGCCTGCAATTTTTGTGGCAATGTTTTGGCTTGCTTAGCAGCCTCCAATGAAGCAAACTTCGCTTTTACCCTTGGCTTATATTCCAACGTCTTCGCATCCAAGACCAAGATCTCTTTTCCTGCTGCTGTTTTCTCCTGCTTAAAGAAGCCCTGACCTGCTTTTTGACCTAACCAGCGATTTTCCACCATCTTGGTAAGGATCTCAGGAATTTCAAACATGGCTTTTTCAGATTCGTCCGTAGCTTTATCACGAACATTTTTGGCAACGTGTACATACGTATCCAAACCCACCACATCCAAGGTTCGGAACGTCGCGCTTTTTGGACGACCAATTACTGGACCTGTAAGAGCATCTATTTCATCTGCTCCTAACTCAAGACGCAGCATTTCCTGAATGGACACTTGAAGACCATATGTACCTACGCGGTTGGCGATAAAGTTAGGTGTATCCTTACAAAGAACAGTTCCTTTTCCGAGTACAAATTCTCCAAAATGCATCATAAATTCAACTAAGGCCGGATCAGTATGCTCACCTGGGATGATTTCTAAGAGCTTTAAGTAACGAGGGGGATTAAAAAAGTGAGTTCCCAGGAAGTATTTTTTGAACTCTTCTGAACAATCCTGACACATTTCATTGATGGAAACACCCGAGGTATTAGAGGATACAATCGCGCCAGGTTTGCGATAAGCTTCTATTTTAGCAAATACCTGCTTTTTCACATCTACATTCTCGACAACAACCTCGATGATCCAATCCACTTCTCTTAGTTTGTCTAGATCATCCTCCAAATTGCCTACTGTGATGAGGGAGATGGAATCTTTATCATACAGAGGCGCCGGCTTTTCTTTTAGCAGTCGATCACGACCCGCTTGTGCAATACGATTACGAACGGCTGGGTGATCCAGCGTCAATCCTTTCTTGCTCTCTTCCTCCGTCAGTTCACGCGGTACGATATCCAGCAGATAAGTAGGGATACCTACGTTAGCCAAATGGGCTGCAATACCAGCTCCCATGACCCCTGATCCCAAGACCGCAGCTTTGTTAATTTTGCGTTCCATGAAGTCTCCTCCTTCATATGCCTGTATCATGGCTTGATTTTAGCAGGTAGGCAGATTTGGTGTCGTTTTTCGTCTTGAATGAATGCTCATTCATTATCTGCCTATAAAAACATTCCACAAAAATCGCCTTATTTTTTCGATTCTGTGGAATGTTGACATTTACTACCAAAAAAGTAATTGTTCAGATTCATTGTAAACCAAATAACCATACCTTGCAATCCTATTTTCTGAATTTCATCACTATTTGATTAGATTCTATAATGATGTAAAGGATTCATCGCGCAGCATAGTTAATTCGCCCATAAAGAAAGCTAACTCCTCTGTTTCTTCCAGCTTGCCAGCTTCTTGAAGCATTTCAAAACGACGGAGCATCATGTTTGCGAAATCTTGAATTTGAATAGGTGTCGCATCAGAGTCTACAGTGTCATGAATGTTAATGCTTTCTACCCCTTCATAATGCGTAATAATCCTAAAATCACCAAGCTCGCCTAGATATTCTGTTGAATTGTATTTGGATTTCTCCAGCTTCGTAATCATACTCATAATATCAGCGGCCTGAGAGCTGTGAAAAGCAACTTGGAAAAAGTCACGGCCTCTGCCATCTTTTGTTTTTACAAGCAATACGTCATACGTCATTAATTTTCTTTGTTTATTTCCAAATCCGAACATGCGTTATGACCACCTCAAATAAACCGGGGCTTCCCCCTATTTTCAATGCTTATCCCTTTTATGATAGTGGGAAAACAGTCAACAAACAACCCCTCGTCGTTCTTTTTTCCCTTTTCTTTCTTCAATATTGTCTTATCATAACCATCTCCTCCTTCCTCCATGCCTTTGTTAGTAAAATCTAACGGGTTTGAAATCGGCTTCCTACTCAAAAGCTAGCAGAAAAGGAGAAAATGGCGAGGTGATTTTTTATGAATAAAAATTGGTATATTCCGTTGCTAATAGCTCTCCTTATATCTGGTGCAACGGGATGTAAAGGTGATAAACCACCAGAGCAATCAAAGAATACCAGTGAGAAGGAACACAGTCAAAAGGCAGAGAAAACAGTTAAATCACAAGGTGCTACCAATAAATCCAAGAAATCTTCTGCCACAACTGCTGAAAAATCAGACCGCATAAATACAGCCGATACCAAAAAGGAACAGGCTAAATGGCAAACAACAGCATTGGCTCATATGGAAACAAATCTCAATGATGTGTCGGTATTCTTACAAAAGGCCGAACAGGTAATTAATCACTTGGAATACGCTGCTGCTACCCTTCCTGATGGCAAAGAGATTAAAGAAGATGGACTCATTTATAGACAGCTTCCAAAGCCTTATCATACCAGAGATGGGATTCTCGCTTTCTTTCAGCAGTATTGGAGCAGACCGTTAGCTGTTGCCTTGTACGATCATTTAGATACGAAAATCGTTGATGGCAATGTTTATTTGTCTACTTCGACAAAACGCTATCCCGTATTTATCTCTACTCAGAATATGAAGGTTTCCGTTGAAAATAGCGGTTTAATTGTGGAGGTTTCTGGAATTTCGCCTACTGTCGCATCCTCCAGCTCGGTTGTGAGGTATCACTTAGGACGGGATCAGGAATCCAAACGGTACGAAATAACAAAACGCTCTGGCATATATGGACAGGAAAATTTCCAGTAACGTCCCTTGACATTTTCCCGTCCTCCCCATCATAATGATGTAAATAATCATACTTCATCGCTTTGAAGGGAAATAGTAAAGCCCCCTTTCTGCCCCAGAGAACGTGATCCATTGGCTGGAAGATCGCGTGCATGAAACAGCTTGAACCCATCCCAGAGCGGCTAGGGATGACCTAGACAGGATTCTTTCCCCTGTTATCAAGGAAAGCGCTTATCGGCCATTTAGGGCTTTCTTAAGTGTAAAGATAGATGTCGATCCATGTAAGGATGGGTTCGGCATTTAATTAAGGTGGTACCGCGAAAGTAAACCTTTCGTCCTTATGTTTTTCTAAGGATGGAAGGTTTTTTTGTTTGTTAGAGATGAAAAAGGAGAGCAGATCAACATGAATCAGACTGGAAAAATGCGCATTGTGGTGAAAGTAGGAAGCAGTTCCCTAGCAAAAAAACAAGGCGGCTGCGACCAGCAAAAAATGAGTCTCTTGGTAGATGCCATTGCAGCTCTGCGTGGTGAAGGACACGAGGTCGTACTCGTGAGTTCGGGAGCTGTAGCAAGTGGCTATTGCCTGCTAGGCTATGAACAACGACCGCGAACCATCGTAGCTAAGCAAGCCGCAGCAGCCATCGGACAAAGTATTTTGATGGAGCATTACTCAGCTTTGTTTGCTGCCTACAACTATCATATCGCACAGATTCTGTTGACTCGCAGTGACTTCTCTAATCAGGAACGATACCGTCATGCGTTTCAAACGATGTCCCTACTCCTTTCACGCAACATCACTCCTATTATTAACGAGAACGACACTGTTTCTGTTGCAGAGTTAACGTTCGGCGATAACGATATGTTAGGTTCATTAGTGGCTGGCATGCTGCATGCTGACATCTACATCATTTTGACTGATACGGATGGCATTTATAATAAAGACCCAAGAAATAATCCTGACGCAAAGCGCTTCGAAAAGGTCGCTACCATTACAGATGAAATCAAAGCAGTAGCTGGCGGTTCAGGTTCATCTCTTGGTACTGGAGGAATGCAATCAAAGGTAATTGCTGCTGAAACTGCCTTAAAGGTAGGCACGCGCACCTTTATCGGCCGGTTATCCTCCAAGGATAGTTTATTACATGTCATTAATGGGACAGGAGAAGGAACCTATATAGGAGATTTTGGCGGAATGAATTCGGACACCTCTACTGCTCATGCTGCTGAAAAGCGCGAGAGTGTTTCAACCCAAAAGCAGTGGATTGCCCTGCATTCCGCTATCGCCGGCCGCTTGCATGTAGATGCCGGGGCCCAAGAAGCGATCCAGCAACGCAAAAGCAGTCTGCTGCCAGCAGGAATTACCAGTGTAGAAGGTGATTTTTCGCAAGGGGATGTTGTTGAAGTTTATGCTCCTACTGGTTTAATTGGTCGAGGTGTCTGCCGCTATGATAGTGAACTGCTGCGCCAAATCATCAGTGAACCGCAAAGGGAAAAGCCTTTTACAGAAGCCATTCATCGAGATCAATGGGTATCTCTGCCCCATCTCATTCAAAAATAGAAAAAGGAGCGGGAAAAAATGAGAGAAGGAAACCAACAAACGAAAGTAGCCTCCAATGAGGTGATTGATCAGGTTACGAAGCAGGCAAAATTAGCTCAAGCAGCCTCGCGAAAATTAGCACTTTTGACCAGTGAACAAAAGAACGCTGCATTACAGGCTATAAAGGAACAGCTTTTAGCTGATCAAGCTTATATTTTAGCTGAAAATAAATTGGATGTTGACAAGGCAATTGAAAGCGGACAGCTTGCGAGCTTAATTGATCGTCTTAGTCTAACACCCGAACGAATTACTGCCTTAGCTGACAGTCTGGAGGATTTAGCTGCTCTTGCTGATCCTATTGGCGAAACAACTGCAGAGTGGGTACAAAAGGACGGCTTGTCTATTCGTTCTGTGCGTGTACCACTAGGGGTAATCGGTATGATATATGAAGCACGTCCAAATGTTACAGTAGATGCGGCCGCCATTTCACTAAAAACGGGAAATGCCGTTGTACTGCGCGGCAGCGCCTCGACCACTCGTTCTAATCTAGCTTTGGTAAAAAGTATTCAAACCGCTCTCCAAAACCTGGGGCTGCCACATAAAGCGGTTCAGTATCTTGCTACGACTGATCGGGCAGCGGTAGATGTTATGTGCAGTCTCCATGGAATTATTGACGTGATCATCCCGCGCGGAGGAGCAGCACTAATTAATCGTGTTGTGAAAAACTCCATTGTGCCTGTTATTGAGACCGGAGTAGGTAATTGCCATATTTTCATTGATCAATCCGCTGAATCGGCTATGGCCCAAGCTATCGTACAAAATGCCAAGCTAAGCCGTCCTGCTGTATGCAATGCTCTTGAGTCCCTGCTTATCCATCAAGATTTTGGACATGATCAATCCGCAACTCTTTTGACATCCCTGCTAGATGCAGGAGTAGAGTTGCGCGTATGCGAAAGAACAATGGCTTCCCACCCAGAGCTGCGCGATCGCTTTGTCTTAGCTACCGAACAGGATTGGCATGCTGAATTCCTAGATACCATTCTTGCCGTTAAAACGGTTACGAGTATAGATGAGGCCTTGGAGCATATCGCTACTTATGGAACCAAGCATTCGGAATCAATTTTGACTGAGGATCAAACGCAAGCAGAACGCTTCTTGCAAGCCGTAGACGCCGCTGTTGTTTATCATAATGCTTCTACACGTTTTACAGACGGCGGAGAATTTGGCTTTGGAGCTGAAATTGGAATTAGCACCCAAAAATTGCATGCTCGCGGTCCTATGGGTCTAACAGCATTGACTTCCATTAAATACCGTGTCTTAGGAAACGGACAAACAAGGTAATTTTTATTTGCGAAAGGAGATCTCTCTCATGAACGATCATCAAGCTAACCAGATATGCCAACAACTACACGTAGGTTTTATGGGAGCAGGTTCCATCGTAGAAGCCATTGTAAAAGGTATCACAGCTAAACATTTACTACCTGCAAACAGCATCTATGTGACGAATCATTCAGATGATGCTAGGCTCCGTGAGCTGCAAGAACAGTACGGAGTGATCCCAACTCGTGATTTATCTGCTATGCTTCTTCAATCTCAAGTAATCATTTTGGGAATGAAGCCAAAGGACGTCGCCTCTGCATGCCAGACCCTGCGTGAATACGTTACCCCTGATCATTTGATTATCTCTGTCATTGCTGGAGTCCCTACTTCCTCTATTCAGGAATGGCTTGGAGTCGAATGTCCAATCATTCGTACGATGCCAAACACATCTTCAGCCGTAGGTTTATCTGCAACTGGAATGGCTGCTGGCAAATATGCATCTGAGCAGCATCTGGCTATAGCAGAATGTTTATTTCAATCAATCGGTCATGTGTGTATCGTTCCCGAACAGGAATTAGATATTATCACTGGCTTATCTGGAAGTGGGCCTGCTTATATTTATTATCTTGTTGAAGCCATGGAGGGTGCTGGACAGCTAGCAGGTCTTTCCCGAGAGATATCCCGTGAGCTAACCGTACAAACACTGCTTGGCGCCGCTCATATGCTGATAGCGACCAAGGAAGAGCCAGCGGTCCTGCGTAAAAAAGTAACTAGTCCAGGCGGAACTACGCAAGCAGGCCTAGAGGTATTGCAAGCACACGGCTTTAAGAAAGCTATAACAGAAGCGGTTCTGCGGGCTACTCAACGAGCACGAGAACTGGGAGCGCCTTATCGGTAAAAAAGTCAGCTAAGACTTCTATTAGCCATTTCGATGTGCTTCTATGCATTGCCCCGCTTTTCTCCCTGTGCTTGATTAATCCATGCTATACTGAATAAAAAAGTGGAGGAGGGAAGTTTGTGCAAGTATATGCTCTCTATGGCCCTAGTGGTACAGGTAAAAGCACCAGTGCATTAAGTCTCGCTCACTCACGTCACATTGATGCCATCATTGATGATGGAATTCTCATCTATGAAGGTCGTAAGGTTGCAGGCTACTCAGCTAAATACGAAAAGACAAAAATTCGTGCAGTAAAACGCGCTATCTTTCATTTTTCAGATCATGTGGATGAAGTACAGCGCGTTCTGCACAAGCTTCCTATAGAAAAAATTTTAATTTTAGGCACCTCAAAACGGATGATTGGAAAGATTATCACTGCGCTCGATTTGCCGGAAGTAACGGAATACATCCCAATAGAAGCGATTAAACCTGAAAAAGAGATTGAAGCAGCCCGCTATGTTCGTGAAACAATGGGCCAGCACGTAATTCCTATTCCACGCGTAGAAGTGGAGAAGGATTTATTTAAACGAATTGTTGATTCCGCATGGCAAATCTTTGCTTCTAAAAAACACATGGGTGAAACCACAGTTGTTCAGCCTTCCTTTTCCCAAGGCCGTATTCAAATTCATGAACAGGTATTGCGTAAACTGGTACAGCAGGCCTGCTATCGAAATAGCACTGTCGTGAAAGTGCACAAAGTGGATTATACATTTCAAGCCATGCCTCGTCTTCAGGTAACATTATCTGTACAAGCAAAGCTTGGAGAAGATTTACGTTCTCGGTTAATTGAGCTGCAGCATCAACTGCAGGAGGAGCTAGAATACTACCTATTCATCGCTCCAGCCAGCATTGACTTTGAAATAATCGCTTTGCAATTCATCCAAGCTGCAAACGACCACTCAAAGTAAGCAAGCTCTCTGGCAAACCTGAAAATAAATACATAATACCCCTTTCCTTACAGGCCGATTTGGCTCTGGAAAGGGCTTTTTTGTCTCGTATGAAACCTTCTGTCCAAACAAAAGCTATCCTTGTGAACTGTCCAGATTTGAAAGGAGGCTTTCCACTATGCAAACCATCTCTTCTAAGTTAGCTAGCGTCCAAAATCAACAAATTCCATTCCCTACCCCGCCTACAATCATTACGGGCAAAGATTTATCTTATCTAAAGGATGCCCTGTCCTGGGAGTTAAACGCCTTTAAGAAGCTTCATTTTTTCGCACAGCAGGTACAAGACCCTCAGATTAAAGACCTGTTAAATAAAACGGGCTACATGCACCAAATGCATTATGAACAACTGTTAACCCACCTTACTATCAACAATGCAAACGTCACCAAAACTTTGCCACAGATGCAATAATCTTCAGGAAAGGGAGGGAGTGTCCTCATGCAAAACAAACAAATTGCGAATCCGCAATCCAATCAATTGCCGCAGGTCAAAGGCCCTGAAATGAATGATCGTGATTATATCAATGATGCGCTTAGCACCTGCAAATATTTAACTGATAGCTTAAATGACGCGGTACGGGAAGCAAGTCACCAGCAATTACATGAAACCTACATGCAATTATTAACGGAAACTCATCAGTCAGCCCGTGAATTATATAATTGTATGTTTCAAAAGGGCTGGTATAAGCTTGAAGCAGCAGATCAGCAAAAGGTAACGCAAGCTCATCAGCAATTTAGCGGATATTCGACTCAATTCCCATATAACCATTAAACAACACCGAAAAGCTTATCTTTGACTTTTAAAGACACGAAAAAGAATGGATAACAGTCGTAAATCATTTGACTTGCTATCCATTCCTTTTTGCTGTTTTTATGACCACCGAGGAAGCCTTCTACTTACTTACAATGGCCTTTCAGCTTGTTGGCTGCTTATCTGTTCCCGCGCCTTCTTTTTTGCTATTTTACTTTGCTTGCTAATTGCAATAACCGTATACAGGGACGGGACCACAATCAGTGTTAGCAGCATGGAGAACACTAAACCGGAAATAATGGTTATAGCGAGCGGTTTGAACATCACGCTGCCCGTAATCGCCATTGGTGTAAGCCCTGCTATTGCTGCCAGAGATGTTAACAGGATCGGTCTCAATCGGGCTTTACCAGCTCCAATAACTGCTTCCTTCAACTCAACGCCAGTATGTCTTGCCTCCTCGATAAACTCAATCAAGACAATCCCATTTCGCACAACAATCCCTGACAAGGAGATAAAGCCTGCCACTGTCATAAATCCGATTGGTGTTCCTGTAACGAATAACCCGATTAGACTACCAGCAATCGCCAGATAAACCGTACTCATGACCAAAATAGGAATGGATAACGAATTAAACTGTATGACAATCAAGAGAAAAATGAGGAAAACGGCTACAACCGCCAGCATTCCTAAATCAAATAAAATATCGGTTTCCTCTTCTGTTTCACCAGTTACATTCCATGCATACTCAGCCGGTAATTCTAGCTTCTCCATCTTCTCTTTCAATTCCCTCATCACATCATCAGCCGTCCGATCCCCTACATCGCTAGTAATCGTGACACTTCTTGATAAATTGTAGCGAGGTATATTCTGCATTGATAAGGCTGGCTTCATTTCCGCTATCTGAGAGACAGGAATGAGCTGGCCCTGAACGTTTGGAACTGTAAGCTGTTGAAAGACTTGCTGAGTTGTCATTCCCGATTGATCCGCAAGCAGAGTGATATCAATCAAATGTTTCCCATTATCAAATTGCCCCATAGGAATTCCTTGGCTAATCAGACGCAACGTCCGCGTTAAGTCAGCTTCACTGATCAGCTTCTTATCCATGTTTCCCTGATTCACATTGAATTGCAGGGCATATTGCTCGTTACCAAGAGTATCATTTATATTATAGGTTCCCCGCGTTTCAGCAATCAGTTGTTTTATTTGCTCCGAAATGGCATATAGCTGATGCAAATCGTCTCCATACACCCGAATGGCTACCGGACTTCCTGTGTACATCGCTGCCTTTACACTATAGGGAATAATATTTGCTTCTGGGTACATCTGTTTAAACTCTGCCATCCACGGCTTCAGGATTTTTCTTGAATCCATTTGCTTATTATCAAATGCAATCACTAATTGTGCCATATTTTCTCCTGATCCGACAGGCGGTGCGCTCGGAATCATCTGTGGCCCATTCCCACCTACGAAAGCAGAGACCTTTTCAATATGCGGCTGCTTCTGAATCCACTCTGTAACGCCCTGAACAATTCGATCTGTTTCCTGCAAATTACTGCCGACAGGCGTGCTAATGTTGACAACCATCTGTGGTCGGTCGTCATCAGGAAAAAGCTGAACGGGTATAAATGTAATCAATCCATAGAACACGGTTGCTATCAATACCCCAATTATTCCTGTTTTTAATGGATTCTTCAGCATAATCGGCATTACGCGATCCCCATACCAATGAATCAAGGAGTTGATTTGTTTTCCTAACAGACCGGCTGGCTTCTGGTAGTTTGTCTGTTTTTTGTTCCGTCTCTGGTTCCATTCTCTAAAAATAGGAACTATCGTAAGTGACATGAGCATGGAGGCTAGCATCGTAAAGATGATGATGACCGGAACAGGAAAGATAAAATGCCCCGCATCTCCAGGAAGAAAAATGATCGGTCCAAACGCCGAAACCGTAGCCAGAGTAGCTGTGATAATCGAAACCGAGACCTCTTTGGTCCCAAGTACGGCAGCCGCATACGGGTCTTCCCCCAGTACAGACAGCCTTCTCTCGATATTGTCATTCACCACTACTGCGTCATCCACCAGAATACCAAGTACAATGATGAGTCCGAAGATCGTCATCTGGTTGAGTGTAATTCCAAAGAAAGGAAGGACAGCCATCCCTGCTGCCAATGAGATTGGAATCGCCAACGCTACCATCATGGATGTCGTCAGGTTCAAGCCTAGCGTGCATATGAAAAGAACGGCCACAATGGCAATCAGCATCTCGTGCAACAGTCCGGAGAAAAGCTCATCAATTCGATCGACCTGAGAAAAGACAGGTTCTTTTTTCGCCCACGAGGGAAGGTTCTTTTCTAACGCTTCCAGCTTTTGATCAATGGCTTTCTGAACACGAGGAACATCGCTTCCCAATTCGGCATTTATGCTGACTGTCACAGCAGGCTTCCCGTTATAATAGGTTCGATAGTCAAGTCTTTTGGTACTGTCTGAAATCGTCGCGATATCCTGAAGATAAACAGGAACTCCCTCTTTTGTACGGTTTACAATTACTTTGTTGAATGCGTCAGCCTTGTAGCTAACAGGCAAGGTAAGCTGATATTTACGGGTGTCAATGTTGACATCCCCAAGTGGCGTTGTTTCGTTTTTCGTTCGAACAGCATTCATTACCTGTGTCCAAGAAAGTTGGTATTGTTGCAATCTTTGGGCATTTACATATATTTTTAGTTCCTGTTTTGGCAAACCGAGTATAGAGACATCTGAAACACCAGGTATGGTACGAAGCTGGTCCTTCCAAAGATCAAGCGTATCGCGCAGCTGAAGAATTTCCTCAAATGATTCTGCCGTAATTTGAAAGGTCTGTATAAACGTACGACTCATGTCATCATTAATGATTGGTTGCTCTGCTTCCTCAGGTAATTCAGCCTCAGCATCCTTCACTTTTTTCCGCAGCTCTTCAAATACCTTTTTCGGTTCGACTTTACTCTCTGATCGAACGGTAATGAGGGATATCCCAGACCGGGATTCGGAACTAATTGATTTGATGCCTTGAACCTCATTGATCTTTTCTTCCAATTTCTTCGTTACGGTTTGTTCCATTTTTTCCGGAGTTGCCCCTGGATAAATGGTTGTGACCGTAGCCATACTGACAATGGTGTCTGGTGATTCCTGCTTAGGAAGTGAGAGGGAAATGAATATCCCGATCAGCACCACCATCGTAAAGAAAACAAGCGTTATTTTTCGCTTTTTGATGAAATATTCAATCATGCTGTTTGCCCCCTCCCACGGTAACAATGTCACCGTCGAGCAATCGGTCAGCACCTTTCGTAATCAGCATATCTCCTGCTTGGAGCCCAGATGTAATTTCCAGAAAATTATCAACGTACTGGCCAATGACTACAGGCGTCTTCCTTGCTTTACCGTCTTTTATCACATAGACAAAAGGACCAGACCCTCGGCTAAAAACAGCTTCTATCTGCACAAAAATTCCTTCTTTTTGTGACAATGCCCGCTTCGCACTTACTACCTGTCCGGGAAACCAGTCATGCTTTGCATTATCAATCACAACTTCTACGCTGATCGTACCTGTCTGCTCATTGGTGGCCGGATAGATTTTTGAGACTTTTCCTGTTCGTTTTTGCTCATACAGGGTAAATTCGACTGTATCTCCTACATTCCAAGCGGATATATCTCTGTCAGGCACGGGTAAAACTGTTTTCAGTTGGGTAATGTTCCCGATACGGTAAACAGGAACGCCCGGACTAGCCAGTTGTCCCACATCCACTAACTTTGATAGTACTGTTCCAGTAATAGGAGCTTTTATCTGTGTTTTTGCTAGAGTGGCTGCGGCCTGATTTCGGCCAACAACAGCGCCCTGATAGCTCGCTTGAGTCGAGCTTATATCCTCCGTCCGGGCCCCTGCCACTACAAGCGAATAGGATTGCTGAGCCGAGGCAAAGTCTTTTTTAGCAAGTTCTAGTGCGTTTTTGACATTTTCAAGCTCAGTTTGAGGGATCGCACCACTCTTATAGAGTTGCTCCATGCGTATGTAATCTTTTTGTGCCTTTTCCAGCAAGATTTTCTTTGCATCAACCGCTACTTTTGCTTGCTGAATCTCTTGTTCTCTGAAGCCGTTTTTTACTTTAGCCAAATTAGCGTTCGCACCATATACATGAGCCTCGGCCAAAGCTAGCTGGAGGGAATAATCTGTGGAATCAAGCTGGGCCAAGATATCGCCTTTTTTTACTTGATCTCCTTCTTTGTATGGTAAAGACTTGATCTCTCCTGCTACTTCGAAAGATAACGTGGTTTCTTCCTTGGGAGCAAGCGTTCCGGAAAGCTCACTCATCTCTTTAAATGTTTTCGCTTTAATTGCCTCTGCTACAACTATTTTTGCCTCCTGCGGTTGAACAAGTGCTTCCTTATCTTTACTGCATGCCGTCATCACGATCATCGAGAGGGAGAGTATGAGTAGAATCCAAAACCTTTTTTGTACGGTAGCATTCATGTTCTTATCACTCCTATATTTTAAATCTGTTAGATTGTGAAAACTGACTTGGGATCGGAATGAATATTCATTCCGTTTTGGTAAGGGGGGTCTGAATTAATGAATTCTGACCGCATCCCAGCATGCTTCTTGTACACCTGCAATTAATTCTGATGGATTCTTAATTTCGCAAAATCGAATGGCCTTATTTAAAGCGATAAAGGCACCGTCAACAATCGTTAGCAATGCTTCAGCAGGTAGTGGGCGAATGATGTTCTTTTGTTGGCCCTGATGAATAAAGTCAATAAAAAAATCCCGTAGCATATTGTAGGATTGGCGACTAGCCTCGTCCAGATAATGCCTATTCGCATGTGAATCAAGAAACAATAATGCATACATGTTGTTCAATAAATAGCTAATAACCTGATTGGAAATGTGTTGAAATTGCTCATATATATCTTCAGAAGTATGAGGATATCCTTTTTTCACAGTCTCTAGCAAATCCATTACACATTCTTGAAACAAGGTATTGACGAGCGACTCCTTATTTTCGAAATACCGATAAAGAGTACCGGCACCGACTCCCGCTTTCTCGACAATCATCGGAACTGTCGTCCCATCAAAGCCTCGTTCCTCAAAAAGAATTAGTGCAGCTTTCATTATTAAATCGCGTTTAGATTCCGACACATCCTGTGCTCCTTTGCGGAATGAATTTTCATTCTGTAAGGCGAGTATAAATCACAGCTCTGGCGATTGTCAATTACTGTAAGTGGCATCGTTTTAGCAGTGCTTTATTCATTTCAACATAATTGCGGGGTCACTCCGGGTAATTTGCTATCAGAGTACTACGCGCGTAATTTTTCTTGTCTCTTCAGATAGAAAAAAGATGACTCCGATCATCGGGTCATCTTTTAGGGATCTCATAAGGCAGTTTCCCATTTATATGGACTTGCCTTTCTCTATTTTGTTAAAGGGATTTCTATTTTCCAATCGATATCAGTGTTTTGTTTTTGTGCAACTTTATAGTGTAACGTAAGCTTCTTAGGCTGATGTTTCAGATCGACAATTCCTAATGATCCTTTCAGTTTTACAATCCCGTTTTGGTCCTTTTCACTTTCCTTCTCATCGAAATAAGCTCTGTACTCTTCCCCATTTTCATCCATTGCATACCATACTCCAGTAGAAATAATCCCCTTAGCTAGAGTTGCTTCAAATTGAACAAGGGATACCTCCGATGGATTTGCCTCAACAATCGTATCTGGTTTAGGTATGGTTAGAGGGTCAAATGATTTTCCCTTGGATTCAACAAATGTAAAATCTGTAAAAGTAAACCTATTTCCAAGCTGATCCTTTTGAGTACCAGGATGTTTAGCTAGTTTTATTGGTTTTAATTCAGCACGAAAAGGTGATACCACATTGGTATAGAGACGACTAAGTTTTAAGGTAAGAGACTTCCTATCTTTCAAAGGAATAAATGTATCCCAAGAGCTCATTGTTCCATCCGCATTACGCTTGCCTGATGAACCATTCGGAATCTTATTTTTTTCTAAACTCAATACCTTGTCATATAGACATATATCATCAAAGGCTGCAGCGACAGTTCCTGTTTCATCGAGAATTTCATATGCCTGTATTTTATTTTGCAGCAATATCTTCTGAACGGCGCTTCCAAGGACCATAACAGATGAGCAATAAAGGGATCGTTCCGAGTAAGGTAGAAATCCCAAAGAAGGTATACGTACGCAAAATACCGCAGTATTCCATAACCCAGCCTGCTGTGTAGTTAGCAAACATCGAGCCTAATCCCTGCCCAAACGAAGCAAATAGGGCCAGGGCTGTTACCTGCAAGGCAAGCGGTGTATTATCCCGTACATATTGAGCAGCCGTAGCGAGAAATAGCCCAACAGATAACCCTTGTAAGAAAAATAAGCTTAGGACGATTGTCGTACTAGGAGCTGTTCCGTAGAAAAACCACCTGGCACCAGAGACAAGGCAAGCAAATAAGAGAGTTTGCTCCAGACCTATTTTTTTGACAAGGCTTGATGCCAGCTTCATGCAAGGTACTTCACTACCTGCAAAAAGTAAAAAAGCAAATCCTAATGTGGCAATCTCTCCGCCGATATGCTGATAGTATAGATTAAACCAGGTATTATGAGCATTCATTGGACCAAATGCGAAAAATGTACAGACGAGAAAGAGTATAAAGCGTGGACCTTTAAAAAGCGTTCCGGCTTCTTTAAAGCTATTACGCGTGATCGCCTTGCGCTCAATTCGCTCATCGGGAATTCTGATCAAAAAGAGTACAGCGATAAAATAAGCAAATCCTGTGCTGTAAAAAATTGCAGACGGCCCCCACTGCTGAACAGCCAAGGCAGTAAGAAAAGCGGCAATCGCAAATCCAATGGCTCCCCATAAACGAATACTGCCAAAATGCATGGAGCGCTTGCTTACATAGCTAAGTGTTAAGCTATCTGAAATCGGGATAGCCGCGCATTGAAAAACAGACCAGAGCGCAATGGTAAAAAACACCCATGCGTAGGAATGAATAAAGGTAAACAAAAATGACACGCAGGCTGCAACGATAAGTGCCAGAATCAGCGCCTTTTTCCGAACCTGAAAGCGGTCACAAATCATTCCCCAAATAGGCTGCAGGAGCAAGGATACTACAGGAGTGATCGAACTAAGAGTACCAATTTCAACTCCAGTTAAGTGAATGGATTTAAAGTACTCTGTTAATAGAGGCGAGTAAGCACCCATAGCATAATACAAAAAGATATAAAGTCCACCTAAGGCTACGTAAGCATTTGAAGCGCTTTCGTTTGTAAAAGTATGCTGGTTATTTTTGCTGTTCATGCAGTTTTCTCCTCTACTTTCCACATAAAGAACAGCTTCAATCGGAATTACCGAAGAAGCTGTTTTTGTATCAGATTGCCACTTTTACTCTTTTTTCTCTTCTTTTACGGTAGGTAACAGCTTATCAAAATTAACTGTCCGTACTTTTTCCCATGTAGAAGGATCATGCTCATCAAACTGTTCAAGAAAAGCAATAACTTCCCTCGTTAATGGTGTCGGAGTAGATGCACCTGCGGTAACAGATACACTCTTTTTCCCCTTCAGCCACTCAATATTAAGCTCAGACAGATCAGAAATGCGATAACTCGGAACGCCCGCAATCTCCTCTGAAACCTGTGCCAAACGATTGGAATTATTACTTCGAGGATCCCCTACAACGATCGTTACCTCTGCTTTACCAGCATGTTTTGCTACCGCTTCCTGTCTAACCTGTGTAGCCATGCATATTTCATTGTGCACCTCTACCGAAGGGTATTTCTTTACAATAGCTTCCATAATGTGTCTGACATCCCATTGGCTCATCGTTGTCTGGTTTGTGACCACCAATTTGTCAGTCTTAATGTGTACGTTTTGCAAATCTTCCAGCGTTTGAACCAAATGAACGCGATCAGGCGCTATCCCAATGGCGCCCTCCGGCTCAGGATGTCCTTTTTTACCAATATAGAGAATATGGTAGCCTTCCTCCACCTTCTCTTTAATGAGATCATGCGTTTTCGTTACATCAGGACAAGTAGCATCCACAACCGTCAGACCTTTTTCCTTCGCCTTTTTGCGGACTTCTGGCGATACTCCATGAGCAGTGAATATAACGGTTCCGTGATCAATTTTATCTAAAAGCGCTAGACGATCTTCTCCATCCAACGTGATAACTCCTTCACGTTCAAAGGCTTCCGTCACATGCGCATTATGCACGATCATTCCCAAAATGTAGATAGGGCGCGGCACATTTTGATTTTTTGCCGTTTTAATAGCCAGTACCATGGCATCTACTACGCCATAGCAATAACCACGGGGAGCAATTTTTACAACTTCCATATCAGCATAGCCCTCCTTTTCTGCCCCTTATTATAACATTAGAATGTGCTTTGACGCTTTTGTTCATAAATTCTTACGTTATTATAAACAATTCGCAGCATTGGTGTTTCTATTCCCTGCTGTTCGGCAAGACGCAGCAGGTATCCCTGCAAATGCTCTCCTTCAATTGGCAGACGTTTTTCCATATCTCGCAGCATAGAGGATTTCATTTTATAGCCCTGTTGCTTAAAAGTCTCCATCACACGATCTGCCATGTCAGCAGAGATAGGAGCGCCAATCGCCATCATAACTCTCACACATTCCTCTGTTACTTGTTTGGTCAGCTCGATTCCAAATGGAGAATCGCGAATGGGTCCTACTGCTGCGTTCATCAAGGTGGTAATACCTGAGAGCATCGTAATAAACAAATATTTTTGCCAAGCCTCCTGCTGAATGTTATGAGATAATTCAAAGCTCGCATTCGCTGCTTTTACATACTCATATAATCGCTCTGCTCGCTCGGACGTGCCTCCATTCCATTCCCCAAAAACGAGCCTGTGAGCCTTACTAGTTTGGACGATATCCCCGTCAGCATTTAGCGTTGTCTCTATAAAGCACAATCCGCCCAAAACCTTTTCAGCCCCAAAATGCTCCTGTAATGGCTGCATATGAGCAATTCCATTTAAAAGCGGGATGATCATCGTATCCTCACCCACATAGGGAGCAATATCATGGATTACATCCTCCAGATGGTATGCTTTTGGCGATAACATAATGACATCAAAAGGGGTCGCTTCTTCTCCAGCTACTAATAAGGCGGGATGGACTGTGGAATCGCCATTTACGCTTTGAATAACTAGACCTCGCTCTTCCAGTTGTTCCTTACGTTTTTGACGCACAAGAAAAGTAACATCTCTGCCACTCTCCACTAAACGACATCCGAAATATCCACCAATTGCACCCGCACCTACCATCAGTATTCGCATTACACTAACCCCCTATAATCATTTCTCTTATTGTATCGTCTCACATATATTGTATCTGGTTTTTGGGAAATCCCAAGCAAATTTTTGAACAATGTGTAGAAAAATCGGCATATAAAAAAGGAGTCTTTCAAAACGAAAGAGCTCCTTTTAGCAGAATTCCACCTTTATTTATGATCAATCCCAATAATTTCACTAATATGAGTAAATCCATCTCGCTTCATAAGCTGAACCAAACGCTTGTTAATCTCTGTGGCAGCACCGGGTCCCACATAGATCATGCTCGTATAAATCTGGGTCATAGACGCACCTGCTCTCATCATGCGGTACGCATCATCACCAGTGAAGATACCCCCTACCCCAATGATAGGCATTTTGTCGCCTACTGCTTTATAAATATCACGAACGCATTCGGTTGCACGCGGCAATAGCATTGGACCGCTCAGTCCTCCTGCTTCCTTCGCCAGCCTGCGATCGGAAACGCCTTCTCGAGACAGAGTAGTGTTGGTGGCAATCAAACCATCCATTTCCTCTTCTAAAGCAACATGAACAACATCGCTCATATGCTCATCCGACATGTCTGGGGCTACTTTTAAGAGGATTGGTTTACGTTTCGCACCGTATTTCTCTAGCTGATCCGCTTTCTTACGGATTGTCCGCAAAAGATGGCGTAAACTATCTACTTCCTGCAAGTCACGTAAGTTAGGAGTGTTAGGTGAGCTTACATTAATCGTAAAATAATGACCATAGGGATATAGTGCTTCGAGGCATTTTTCATAGTCACTTGCTGCTTGATCATTAGGAGTTAGTTTATTTTTTCCAATGTTTACCCCAACTGGCATGCAGGCATCCTGATAATGACTCAAGGATTTCGCTGCTGCTTGTACACCGTGGTTATTAAAACCCATTCGGTTGATAATCGCCTGATCTTCCTTTAAGCGAAAACAACGCGGCTTGTCATTACCTGGTTGAGCTAGCGGAGTTAACGTGCCGACTTCCACATGGCCGAATCCCATTAATCCGAGCGGAATATACACCTCGGCATTTTTATCGAACCCAGCCGCCAGTCCTACCGGATTAGGGAAAACGATATCCCATACTTTGTTTGCGAGCATTGGATTTTCATAGCCGTACATCATGTTTAATACCTTTTTGCCTAAAGGAATGCTGTCAGCCATTCGTAGTCCATTAATCGCATTCTCGTGCGCCGATTCAGGATCCATTTTAAAGATAAACTTTTTTAGGTGCTTGTACATTGTTGCCACTTCACTCCTAACGCATATTCTGTTCTCGATATAAGAGCATACCACAAACCTTTGGCATTGGATAGAAAGTCAAAAAAAGAAAAAGTGCTATACCTTTTTTAACAAAAAGTATGGCACTTTTTCAAATGAATTATTTTTATAATCTGGAACTTCTTATTTACTTGCTACTAGTAACGCCTCTTCCAAAGCAACAAATGGCAGATTGTGTGTATCCGCAACTGCTTTATAGGTTACTTGACCATTAATAACGTTAACACCTTTTGCTAGAGCTTGGTTGCTACGGATTGCTTCCACATATCCTTTATTAGCAATTTGCACAGCATAAGGAACAGTTACATTTGTTAGAGCGAGAGTAGAGGTACGAGCTACTGCTCCTGGCATATTGGCTACGGAGTAATGGATAACTCCATGCTTTTCATAGGTTGGGTTATCATGTGTAGTGATGCGGTCAATCGTTTCAATAGAACCGCCTTGGTCAATTGCAACGTCAACGATCACAGACCCTGGAGCCATTGTTTTTACCATTTCTTCTGTTACCAGACGTGGAGCACGAGCACCTGGAATTAGAACTGCCCCCACTAACAAATCTGCTTTTTTCACTGCGTTAGCAATGTTAAAGCTGTTAGAAATCAATGTGTGAACACGTCCACCAAATAGGTCATCTAATTGACGAAGACGATCAGCACTAATGTCTAAAATCGTAACATTTGCACCTAAGCCTACTGCCATTTTCGCAGCGTTGGTCCCTACAATACCACCACCGACAATGACAACCTCACCTTTTGGAACGCCCGGAACGCTTCCTAGAAGTACACCTTTACCGCCGTATGGTTTTTCGAGGAATTGAGCTCCGATTTGAACAGACATACGTCCTGCTACTTCACTCATCGGCATTAACAGCGGAAGTGAGCCATTTGGCATTTGGATGGTTTCATAAGCGATGGCAATCACTTTTTTATCAACCAACGCCTTGGTCAATTCTGGTTCCGGCGCCAAGTGCAAATAAGTAAATAGAATTTGTCCTTCACGGAAATAGTTATATTCAACAGCAAGCGGTTCTTTTACTTTCATCACCATATCAGCTGCCCAAGCATCTGCCGCTGTTGGAACGATAGTAGCCCCCACTGCTTGATATTCAGTATCAATAAATCCACTGCCTAGTCCTGCATTTGTTTCAACTAATACTTGATGACCGCTTTGTACCAATGCTGTCACTCCAGCAGGCGTGATCGCTACACGGTTCTCATTGTTTTTAATCTCTTTAGGAATTCCGATAATCATTATTAAATCCTCCCCTTGATAGCCCCTGCTCAGTTCTCTTTCACTTAAAGATCTTCTTCACTTCTCAATAATACAGCGTTTTCATAAAGGGAGCATTAGAGATTCCTTTGAGAGAAAAAGCGTTCGTTTGTGAATTTTCACAAATGCGCAAAAGAACTATCCCAGCTTCATTACCTTTAAATCAATATAGAGCGAATATCGCTGGTTTGGATCATCTAAATCAATCTGCATGATTTCTTCAATGCGCTTCAATCGATAGCTAAGCGTATTAATATGAATATGCAGATGAGCCGCTGTTCGGTTAACCTTGCCCACATGATCAAGAAAGACCTCCAACGTTTCGGTTAAATTCGTTTGGTTTTCCTGATCATAATAAAGCAGCTTAGCTAGCTGATCATTCTTGTAGGCTTGTTCTTTATTCCAGCTTTTCATCTGAGGCAAGAAACGGTAGATTCCCAATTGCTGAAATCTCAGTATCCGCTCTGTCTCCTCAGGAAACAGCCGTTTTATTACATTCATTTGCAAAGCCTCTTGATAGCTTTGGCGCCCTTCAATGAGGGAACAAACCGGACGGCCGCAGCCAATATGGGCTTTTCCCTTTCCAAACTTATCTGTGAGCTTAGACATGCATTCCTCTAAAAATTGCTCAGAATAAGCAACCAGCGCATCTTCTGTAACAGCTTGCCCTTTAGGGTGCAGCATGAGCAAAATAAGCTGAGAACCATCTGTCAGACTGTAAATTTTATCTCGCATCAATAGAGGATACAGCAATTGGTGTAGCTGTTCACCCTTGCCTTCCAGCACCTCTATGGTAGAAACCAGCAATGGAGGAACAATCTTCATGTGTAGATTAATCGCCTTCTGTTGCAGCTTCGTCTCCTCGCCGTGTCCACCAAGCAAAAGCTCCCAGAGGAATTCTTTTTGTCTATCCTGCTCGGCTTTGCGCTTTCCTTGTCGTTGCAACAGTCGAGGCACCGATTCCTTAGCAGCCTGACGAAGAATTTCATCGTCCCAGGAGGTCAAGGCACGATTTACCTCCTGCGCCCAGATATAGCCCAAGATATCATTGCCTCTGCGTATCGCAATTGCAACCCGCTTTCCAAGTCCAATCTCTTTCTTTTCAGGAATATGTACGGGGTCCTTTTGCGAAAAGAGCTGTTGAAAAACGCCATCCTTCCAGAGCCTTGCCAATACTGTTTCTGGCACACGCCGTCCCATAATCGTAGACCAACGTGCTGGATCGGTGCTATCACCGTGAGAGCTATAAGCTATCAGCCGATGATCCAAATCTTCAATGGTAATTGGATTTTGTAGTAATTCACCTATAACATCTGCCAATTCATCTATATCACTATGCTGGTACTGCTCAAAAAAATTTTGCTGCATACATGAATTCCCCGCTTTTTTAGTTACCTATATGGACCCGTTATCATCCTTTTGTCTTTTCATTATAACGAATGGGCATAAGAGGAAAAAGCGATTTTTCAAACGAATTGTTTCCATTACTTGCTTTTACATCTGTTGCTCAACAACTCGCTTATTTGCAAAATTCTTTTGAAAGATATAGTAGTAAAAAATGGCCGCTAGAAGCATACATGTGCCGTGTATGAAGAATAAGAAGCTTACACCTATATAGACAGGGAACGTAACTGCGATAATCCCCAACGTAACAGAATGTGACAGCATCATCATAGGCGTAAGGCACCCGTATACTCTTCCAATTATTTTGGGGTCAACGAGGCTTGGCAACCAACCACCAAAACCTATGTTTAATAAGGGAAAAGCCAGAGAAATGAAAAAATCAAGGAGAATAAAAATGGAGACGTTGTTCGTAAGACCTGAGAAAACAACCGAGCTCCCCATAATTATAAGGGAAAGAACTGCTATGTGATAAAGTTTCATTTTAGTTGCTAAATAGGACCCCACTATACTTCCAAACAAAGAACCTACCCCTGACACAATCCCCATCCATAGCAATACTGTCTCATATGACTCTGGAGCAAGTTTATACTTCAATGCGTAAGTAGGAATGAGTGCATAACCGGCATTTATAATTCCAAATAGAAAAAAAGCACTTGATATGGCTAATACTGGTTTATTATTCCAAATATATCGAACACCTTTGCTGAAATCTGATATCAAGGCTCCTATTGATACATCTTTCCACGATTTCTCACCATTTGGCAATCTGATTTCTACTTTGATATTGCAAAATTGGATTAGCAATCCAGATACCAGATATGATATGGCATCTATCAAGATTGCTCCCTCTATACCAATGTGCCAATAAAGAAAGATACTAATGGAACTGCCTACTAATATTAGAATGCTGTTTACCATTTGATTTAAACCGGTAGCTACTGGATATTCCTTTTTGGTTAAAATGCCTTGCATGATAGCTCTTTGTGCAGGACCAAAAAAATTAGAGACTGCACTCCTGACAAATATGATGAAAAAGGAAAGGACGATGGAATCAATGGCAATACTAAAAAGTAATCCTATAGAAAGAAAAGCACAAATAAAATCCGCCCAAGAAGCAACCTTTTTGCGGTCAAAACGATCTGCCACAGCACCAATGAACAAGAAAATGACAAGCATGGGGAGAGAGTACATTAATTCTGTAATGGTAGCAAAGATAGGCTGTGAAGAAAATCTTGTAAGAATATATAATGTGAATGCGATGAGACCAATTTTATTCCCCATAGAGGAGGTTACATTCGCCAGAAAAAGATATGTATAGTTTTTATTTTTGAATATTCTTATGATATCCAAACCAAAATCTCCTTCTTAACGTACAATTATTTTTAGATGCTACAGGGCATGATTGCATGCACTTGCTTATTATCTTAGATGGTCATGCCCTAAATTGTTTGGCGTTGATATCCATCATTTTCGTTGTCATGATAGCAAATAGAAACATTACTTAGATAGTAAGTAACCTATGCCTAACTAATTCATCTAAAAACATCTGTATGTCATTTGTAATCATCGTATTTTCTGTATTAACATTAAATTTTTCCGATATCTCTTTTAGCATCTCTTCAAGCGTAATTGTTTCTTTCGTACAAATATGTGTCCACAGTGTACAGGCTACTTCATCCTCAAACAATATCGTTTGTCCTTCAGGTGTAAGGACAAATATACCCTCTACATTTCGATCATAAAAGATATCTTTGTTTACTTGATAGGGAGACATCATTAGGAAGGAACCTCCTCTTTTGACTTTCTAAAATAATTCCACATATGTTTTTTCAAATTACTTTTTATAATTTTGCACTCTTCCGTGTTTGTGCCATCTATACTGTTTGTATCGCTCCATTGGATAGCTCTACATCCACCACCACACATATGTTTAAATGTACATTTTCCACAAATCGGTAAGTTATCCGTGATTCTGTTTCGTGATGCAGTAAAGACTGGAGATTCGTAATAAATTTCTTCTAACGATTTGTCTTTTACATTTCCACCTAAAAACTCGGGATTATGCATGATTTTACAGGGAAATACATCGCCTTTGCTATCAACCGAAAACTCACTGTACGCGTGACCACAATGATTTTTAATGTAAAACTGGTTAACAGCATCAAAATTAGGTTGTTTGTTGATGATTGTGTTTTCGATTTTTATACGTTGCACATAATTTAATTCGTGTTCGTGAGTCTTGCCTCTTCCTAATGAAGCTACAGGAGCTATAATGAGCCTGATGTTATTTTTATTTGTATAATCGATTACGTCCTCCACAGCATCCATATTATTTTTCGTGATTGTCTGGTTAATTTTTAACTTACAACCAGCTTCTAGCAATAAATCAATGGCCTTTTTCGCCTTCTGCCACGATCCTTTTCCCCTATTTTTGTCATGCTCGTCCTCGATCGTGGAATCAAGGCTTATCGTTACTAATTTCGTAATCTCGGCAATTTTATTAGCTATCTCTTTGTTAGAAATAAAAGATCCATTTGAAATCATATGGACATTTAACCCTAAATAATCGGAATATTCCATTAACTCTATGAGATCTTTTCGTAAAAATGCCTCCCCCCCTGTAAAAACAATCGTTTTTGTCCCTAATTCCTTTACTTCTGTGATGACTCTTTTAGCCTCTTCGGTAGAGATATCATTATCCATAGATCTGCTGGGGCTACTTTCTGCATAACAATAGACACAATTTAAATTACATTTGTATGTTGTAACAAAATAAACAGATTTAGGCACAGGTTTATGCATACTTTGCTTGTTCTCAGTATCTACATTAAAGCTATCAATCTTATACAGTCTAATCAAACCAATGACCCTTTTTACCAAACTTGCATCGTATCGTTCGTCTATTAAACCCTGCGGTGACTTTTTGTTGTAAATCATTTCATGCGCTATTTCATATTCTTGCTGATTTAACACAATCCAACTACTCACCAAGTAATTATGAATAATATAGTCTTCCTTTTCTCGGTAGACAGCCAATTTTGGAAAAGTTAATACATCATCGGTTACTAACATCGTATCATTCCTTTCCTAATAGAAATAGTAATGGCACTATTTTTACAAGTAGTGCCATTACTAATATTACCTATGTGTCTTACGCTCCTGCTCCATTTTTTGCACCACATTGACAAGAATCAACTTCGATTACGCCAGGGTTTACTACTTTCACTTTTGGTGTTGTATAATTTTTCATGCCCTCACCTCCCTTCTATAAATGGCAAAATATAACTTTATCTAAATTTACTTTTAATTCTATTTATTGTCAATAATCTAAATATTTTACTTTCACTAAAAAAGCCAATTAAACATTGATAGGTTAATTTAACTGGCTTTACTTATCCTGTTATCTATTTAATAGAAATGCTTTCTAACCAACGAAACATAGCTTTCGTATATTCTCCAATCTGCTCCGAAGTAAATAAGTGGGACGCATCCTCTACCAACCACAACTCATGTGGTTTATGATGCAGGACAAGAGCTTTAGCCAAACGAGTGGCATGTTCTACTCCTACATTCTCATCTTCTTGACCATGAATGATCAAAACTGGACAGGTGATTTGTTCAGCTTGTCTCACAGGTGAACGGCTATCATAGGCATGGGGAGCCGTATCTGGAGAACCCATTATTTTTTTCAATAAAGGCTGCATATCCTGGCGTTCTGAATACGTGAGGTGCATATCACTGACACCGCTCCAAACAACAACAGACGCATAACGATTAGGAAACATAGCAGCACGTAATGCCATCATGCCACCACGTGAAAAGCCGTATAGATGTATGCGATTAGTATCTACAAAGGGTATGCTAGCGAGCAAAAAATACGCTTGGTACACATCCTCCATCTCTGCTCCGCCAAATTCATCTCTACCAGGAGCTCCCTCGTTCCCGCGATAATGGGGAGCAACAACGACATAACCGAAAGCTGCCAATTGAGAAATTCGTAATGGCTGAACCCTTCCGATTTTTTTATAGCCGCCTCGGCAGTAGAGAAGGGCTGGCAAGGGGTCTACCGCCTTTTGATGTGGTATCAATTTCTCGTCTGGAATAGCTAAAAGCGCTTTTACAGGGTGATTATCACTTAGATAAGTTACCGTAAACAGAGCCACTTCCGGTATGGCTCGTTCTTCTTCCGTTATCTGCATGATCTCAGTTACATCTTGCAAAAGTTCTCTTCGCATGTTTTATTACCACCTGTTCTCAGAAAAATATCCGCATCCTATCCTTACACATGAAAAAGAAAAGAGGAACTATGATAGTTCCTCTTTTCTGTTTATAACATCGCTGCGATTAGTATCCGCGCTTATTCTGTTTTTTATTGATGGCAGCTATATTTTCTTCGCTGTGCTTCAACCATTTTTTCATTTTGTCCTCAAACGAGTCCTTAGGAGTGTCGCGCTTACTGAAGCTACGGTCTCCACCACGATTACCCCCACGATAGCCGCCACGGTCTCCACCACGATCTTTTTGTTCGTCGCGAGCTTCGCGTTCTGGTGCTGGTAAAGCTGCGCGAACGGAAAGGGAGATCTTACCCGCATCATCGATGGAGAGTACTTTAACTTTCACAGCATCTCCAACGGAAAAGTGATCATTAATATCCTTTACAAAACCATTTGCAACTTGGGAAATGTGAACTAATCCTTGTTGCGTTTCATCCACAGCAACAAACATACCGAAAGGTTTAATTGCCGTCACTTTTCCTTCAATGATGCTTCCAACTTCTACTGCCATCCATTTTGCACTCCTTTTATCTTTTCACCAAGTGTCGAGAACCTTACTTCATACAGGCTCATTTCCTAAGTATAGCAGACAAAACGATTTAATGAAAAGCCCATTCTTCACTTTTATGCTTGTACCATATCTGTTTTATTTAGGAAAAGCTGGTAAGCATCGGTAGCCATCACCAATTCTTCATTAGTTGGGATTACCATAATCTTAACTGGAGAGTAAGGACTGTTGATGAAGCCCTCTCCTTTGTTGTTGCGATTTGCTTCTTTGTCAAGAATAACACCAGCGTATTCTAGTCCGTTACATACCAATTGACGAACCAGTTCACTGTTTTCGCCCACACCTGCTGTAAAGATGATACCGTCGATGCCATTCAGGCGAGCCAAGTACAAACCAATGAAGTCATGCAGGCGTTGAGCGAATAATTCAAGTGCTAATTTAGCACGCTCGTTACCTTCTGCCGCTGCTTTTTCAATGTCACGCAAGTCGCTTGAGATGCCAGATAAGCCTAGCACACCGCTTTCTTTGTTCAAAATATCCATTGCACCCGCAGTATCTGTTTTTTCGATTTCAGCGATGTACGGCAAGATACCTGGGTCAATGTTACCGCTGCGAGTCCCCATCATTACACCCGCTAGTGGAGTCATACCCATAGATGTATCAATGGATTGGCCATAGCGAACAGCCGTGATGCTTGCACCGCTACCAATATGACAACTAATTAGACGTAATTTTTCTTTTGGGGTGCCCATTAATTGCTCAGCACGTTGAACAACATAACGGTGAGACGTTCCGTGGAAGCCGTATTTACGAATGCCGTATGTCTCGTAGTACTCATATGGCAATGGGTACAAATACGATACTGGAGGCATTGTTTGATGGAAAGCTGTATCAAACACGGCTACGTGTAGCGCATCTGGACGAATTTTTTGCGCCAATTCAATTCCCAGTAGATTGATAGGGTTATGAAGAGGTGCAAATCGAGACAATGCATCAATTTTTTGTTTTACCTCGTCCGTAATAATCACGGATTCCTTGAAATCCTCTCCACCGTGAACGACACGATGAGATACCATAGAAATATCGTATTGCTTGTATTTATCAAAGATAGCCTTAATAGCTTGTTCATAAGCATCGCGTTTTACTTCTTCTACAATGCCTTTATCGATTACTTTGCGGGAAGGCAATTCGAACAATTGATATTTAACAGAGGAACTACCACAGTTTAGTACAAGGCTTAGCTTTTTCTCTTGTGCTTTAAACTTAGAATAGGTGTCGCGATTATCAACTGGTACAATAACTTCTAATTCCATGTTGTTTTTAAGACCAGCAGCATTGGCTTCGTCTGTATCAATGTGCAATTCCAAACGGAAATCCTTATGCACACGGCACAATACATTTTCAAACACAATGGAACGAGTTCCCGGAACTTCAACGGAAACAAATTGTTTGTCTTTTACGCCAAATTCTTTTGCTTCTTCTTCTGAGAAGTGAATGTGACGGAATGCAATGATAACACCTTCATCAATGGCAACAGTTCCATGAGGACCTTCGAGAGTGATACCAGGGCTGCCTTTAATGTCTCCGGAATCGCGTACCGGAGGCTCTACACCCAAGACAAAGCTGTCCGTACGGGATACTTCTAGTTGAGTCGCTTTACGTACCGGTCCTAATACACGAACTTTATTAATTCTACCTTTTGGTCCAACAATGTTAACCGTTTCTTCTGCTGCGTACTGACCAACTTGTTTTAGATCTTTTAGCTTTTTAAGTTCATAGCCGGGTCCAAATAATTGATCCAGATCTTGTTGTGATAAGTGAATATGACGGTTTGAAATACCAACAGGTACTTTCATTTAACAGACTTCCCTTCTTTTTCCTAATTCTATAGTGGTGTTATCTCTCTTTATGATGGTTGATTTTCTAAATTTTATCATCAACCCTACGGTAAAATGTTAACACCTGTGAGTATTCTGTTACAACATTTTTAAACTTTTTTGTTTTTTTCTGAAAATTGTATAGACAAATAAAAATATTATGCCAATGAAGGCTCCCGAAAAATCAAGCACAACATCCGTAACGAGTGCAGAGCGATCGGGTGTAAAGGACTGATGCCATTCATCTAGCACCCCTAGAAAAAGGCTTAAAAACAAGCTCCACGGCAAGGAATAAGCAGGGGAAGAGAAATAGCGAATGGCTTGGAACAGCATGATTCCAATGAACATAAAACCAAAGAAATGGCCTCCTTTACGAATGAAAAATTCTAAAACTCCTTCTACACCATTATTTTCAAAGCTTACCTCCTTGTTTACATAATGAAATGAAATATTTCCAACTTTTTCTTGAACATCATGCAGGTCGAGATATTTTTTTAATTGTCCGCGTATATCCTGTTGTCCGTATGGTTGGGAAGAAAATACGAATTGAATAGCTAGTGCCAATAGCAGAATACATGCGTACACTAGCCCTTTTCGATGATTCATAGGTCACCTCTTTGTGAAATAAACTGATTTTCACTATTATACCTGAAAGCTTGACCAATGGAAAAAAGGCTATCCATTGAGTTGACAGCCCCTTTTCCGTTCTACCGTTTATGGAAATCTATTGTTATCTGTTATTTCGTTACCTATTCGTACGCGGTAAGGGTTGAAAATCTTCTAAACATAGCTTTTCTCGTTTCTCTTCTATTTCTGTAATATTCTCTTCTTTCCTCCTTTCATTTTGATTAAATTTACCATCATTTACATAATTGCGTCTTCCTCTATTATTCCATCAATTACCAAAGGACCGGCAAAAAAGCAGACTTATGGAATCTGGGTGATCGTTTTGTTGACTAGTACCATGTCGGTATAAGCTAGGCGCTATACAGAGCCGTGTCTTATTATTCCTGCTATTTAGATGTATATAAAGGTGTCAACTGCCAACCGTTTTGCAAAGCGACCCACTCTGCTGCCTCCCGCACGCTCTTTGCTGTATGAGCCGCTTTTTCTTTAATAGGCTCATCAGCATGTCCCATGGCAAAGCTGTGCGTCACTGCTTCAAACATAGGCAGGTCATTGTAGGAATCCCCGATGCAGGCCACTTCATCCGGTGATAGGCCTAAGTTTTTCATCAATCGGCTTACACCATCCCCTTTACTAACATGTAGAGGCATTAGATCTAGACAATCGCTAAAGGATACAAATGAATCAAATTGTTCAGGGTAGAGCTCATGAACTTTTTGCTGTAATTGCTTTAATGTCTCCATTTCCCCGATATATGTTAATTTAGTTGGTTTTAGCTGATCACTGAACATATTAATCAGGTTTGGCTCCTCTTTAATTTGTTCCTTATGAGCCTCTTCTAATTCCTTGTATGCTGTTTTTTTCGTCAGGTACACATCATCGCCCACACTCACCAAGCTTATTGCATCGAATTCCTGCCCTGTCTCACACAATTTCCGAGCCATCTCTGGATCAAAATCGCAAGCATGCAGTAACTGCTCTTCTCGCGTAATAACAAATCCGCCATTTTGGCTCACACGATGGCATTGATGACCTAGCTCCTCAATGACCCATTTAATATCTCTATCAATACGACCGCTGGCAATGCAAATTTGGATTCCCTTTTTAGCTAAAAACAGCAATGCTTCACGATCGGCCGGATCAATTTTTTTCTCATCTGTCAGCAAAGTGCCATCCAAATCGCTTACAAACATTTTTATCATGCAGGTTTCCTCCGTTTCAAAACTCTCTATCTATCCTTAGTAATCTTACCTTAAAAAGAAAAGATATGATAGGTCGCCAAAGTTGTGTTCTGCCCTTTTATCTTTTAGAATAGTCTGATAAAATTCAACTTATAAAACGCTTACACACATCCCAGATCGTACAAAACTGTGATAGCTTTTTTTAAACAGGAGGGAGAGGTGCATCGTGGCAAAGATTTATGAATCATATCAGGATATGGTTGCGGATATTCATGATGGGGCTACGTTATTAGTAGGTGGGTTTGGTCTCTGCGGTATTCCGGAAAATCTGATCATTGCCTTGCGTGATAAAGGGGTCAAGGGGTTAACCGTGGTTTCCAATAATTGCGGCGTGGATGACTGGGGGCTTGGCCTCATGCTACAGCAAAAGCAAATTAAGAAAATGGTCAGCTCTTATGTAGGAGAGAACAAAGAATTTGAGCGGCAATTCCTCTCCGGTGAACTGGAGGTAGAATTAACTCCACAAGGTACGCTAGCGGAAAGAATTCGTGCTGGCGGGGTTGGCATTCCGGCTTTTTATACCCCGGCTGGAGTCGGCACATCTATTGCCGAAGGGCGTGAAACACGCATATTTAATGATAAAGAATACCTGATGGAAACCGCAATTACAGGTGATTTTGCATTAATTAAAGCTTGGAAGGCAGATACGCTCGGTAATCTAATTTATCATAAAACTGCACGTAACTTTAATCCAATGATGGCGGCGGCTGGAAAAGTCACGCTTGTTGAGGTGGAAGAAATCGTAGCGGCAGGTGAACTGGACCCTGATCATATTCATACTCCAAGCATATACGTACAACGCTTGATTAAAGCCCCTTCCTTTGAAAAACGTATCGAGCGGCGCACTGTTCAAAAAGCCTGATACAACTTTATTAAAATACTCTCGATTAATCATAAATATTGATAATTTTCAATCATGCGCTTACTCACTGTTTAAAATAAGGAGGTAGTTATCCATGACCTTGTCTCGCGAGCAAGTGGCCATGCGTGCCGCTCAGGAAATCGAGGATGGTTTTTATGTAAATTTGGGAATCGGTATGCCTACACTGGTGGCTAACTATATTGCGGAGGGTAAAACCGTAGTTTTACAATCAGAAAATGGGTTACTGGGCATCGGCCCTTATCCGTATGCTGACGATATCGACCCTGATTTGATCAACGCTGGAAAAGAGACCGTAACCGCCATTTCTGGAGCTTCCTATTTTTCCTCTGCTGAGTCCTTTGGCATGATCCGCGGGGGTCATATTGATCTGGCCATTCTGGGTGCGATGGAAGTATCCGAGCAGGGTGATTTAGCTAATTGGATGATTCCAGGGAAAATGGTAAAAGGAATGGGCGGGGCAATGGATCTGGTCCACGGTGCAAAAAAAATTGTGGTGATTATGGAGCATGTAAATAAGCATGGAGAGAGCAAAATTCTTCCTGCCTGCACTCTTCCTTTAACCGGAAAACAAGTGGTTAACCGGATTATTACTGATCGTGCTGTATTTGACGTAACGTCAGAAGGCCTTACTCTAATCGAAGTGGCGGACGGCTTCACAGCAGATGATATTAAAGCCTGCACCGCCGCTTCCTTCCAAGTAGCAAACGAGTTAAAAACCGTTTCCGTCTAACACGGTTACTTTCATTTGATTTTGCATAACCTAACAAGACATTGTAAGCTTGGCTTTACACATAAAAAAGCATCTCATCTGTTGCGCTTGTTAGAGCTAAGAATACCTGTATTCAAGCAAAAAAAAGGCAACCCTTGGGTCGCCTTTTTTATTTAGAAAGGAGCTTGCAAATGGCTACCACGCTTGGCTTCCTTGTTTTACACGGATTTGCAGGCAAAATTAAAGATGTGTTACCTCTCGTTCAATTTTTGCGTAGTCAAGGCTATACTGTTGAATGCCCTACATTAGAAGGTCATGGGACCGATCGCTATCATTTGAAACATTCTACTCGCAAGCAATGGTTACATTCAGCCGAGCAGGCCTATCAACGGCTTAGCATGCGCGTAGATGTCACGGTGATCATCGGTTTTTCAATGGGTGGCTTACTCGCCTTCCATCTAGCCGCTCGTTACCCCGTGCGACTCTTGTTTACTCTGTGTACACCCTACTACTATTGGGACATTCCCCAATCCCTTTCTAATTTAAAAGAAGACTTCAGTAACTACAGCAACAAATACCTGGCTAGCCTGTTCCGTATTCCGCTTTCCAGCATGCTTCAATTCCGAAGGCTTTTAGCTGAAACAAAGCTAATCATGCATCGTGTTACATGCCCGTACTACATTATTCAGGGGAAAAGGGATGATACTGTTCAAGCTATTAGCGCTGAGTATCTACAGCGAAAGGTGACGAGCAAGCAAACCACTGTTCAATACTTCCCAAACTCTGGTCACATAATTTTACATGGCCCTGAATCTCAGCAGGTCATCTCCTATATCAACCACGTTCTGCAGCAAGAATTGCCTGATCTTTACGGGAAAACTACGGTTTTATTTTGATGAACCAGAACTCGATCCTCTAAATGCCAATGAACAGCGCGGGCCAACACGGTCCGCTCTATTTGTTTACCCAAACGCTTAAGATCATCTACATCATCACGGTGAGTAACACGTTCTACTCCCTGCTCAATAATCGGGCCCGCATCCAGTTCTTCTGTTACGTAATGTGCAGTAGCACCAATTAATTTAACGCCACGCTCATACGCTCGTTCATATGGCTTTGCTCCTACGAAAGCTGGTAGGAAGGAGTGGTGAATATTGATAATTTGGCATGGAAAATCCTGAAGGAAGATCGGCGATAAAATCTGCATATAACGAGCTAATACAATCATATCTACCTTGCCTTTGATGAGCTCGATTTGCTGTTGCTCAGCTTCTTGTTTCGTATCTTTTGTCACAGGTATATGATAGAAAGGAATCCCCATCGCTTCTACAATATCTTTTGTATCCAAGTGATTGCTGATAACCATCGCAATATCGGCATGTAAGTACCCTGCACTGTACTGCCACAGCAATTCTACTAGGCAATGATCTTCTTTCGATACAAAAATGGCCATACGCTTACGCTTGCATGCTTCTACTAGCTTCCATTCCATCTCAAATTGTTTGGCAATCGGTGCAAATCCCTGATTTAATGACTCCCAGCAATCTTGTAGACGGTTTTGCTTAAATTCAATCCGCATGAAAAAACGTCCGCCTTCTGGATCGGTTGTATATTGGTCAGATTGAATGATATTAGCACCTTGTTCATATAGATATTGGGAAACTGTCGAGACGATCCCGGGACGATCAGGGCACGTAATTAGCATAATTGCTGTATCTTCATGCTTTTGCTTAAAATGGTTCCATTCTTTGTCTGATATTGGTTGCATCGTAGGGTCCTCCCGAATTTTTTCTTCAAAGTATAGCACGTTCCCCTCCGTTATCCAATCACCGTAATAAAGAATAGATTTATAGCATTTTTTCCTGTAACCTTTTCAGCCTGCCAAGCGTAAAAATGAGTGAGGAAAGGAGGGGGGATTCATGTTAAAATCATTAAGTTTAGGTTTACTTGTCTCACTCCTCGTCTCATTACTCATCCAAGACCACCTACTCATGCTTAAAGTAGCTGTTATCCTTGGCGTCTTATTCTGGGGGATCAGCGCATTCATTTCTACCTTTCTATTAGATAGTAGCAGAATGCATGAACGCTCTCTTTTTTATGATAAACAACACAAAAAACAGCAAATGTGGGCCGTTCATTTTTTTTTAGTAGGCCTTCCCAACATGTTATTATCTCTTTTTTTATATGTAGAAATGTAAAAGCAGGCATGTCTTTTAGCATATAGCAAAGGACCATACCTGCTTTTCTATGTTAGCAATTATGATGAATCTATAAGCTATGATGCCAGATATAGAAGAAATGCGGTACGAAAAGAATGTCATCATCACTTGAACCATTCAGGCAGTTTCCGGATAAAATAGGCAAGCAATAATCCTAAGGAGACAGGTAGCGCTATTGCAGTTAAGGCCCCCATAAACTCCATATATTCTCTACTTTCCATTTCTTTCTTCCCCCTCCATACTAGTACGCTAAAAATCGAGGGAAGTTGCGGTCAACTGGTAAGAAAACTCACAATGTTGTCGGTAAAATGATTACTCATCACTAAATTTCCTGTTTAAAAATTGGATAAACTAAGCCAACATTGAAGGATGGTGATGTTTATTTGTTGGGCATAATCATGATAGCTATCATTACCTTTTTGGGATTATTCTCTATTTCCTACTTTATGTACATCAAAAAACCTGAAAGCATGATTCTTATGTATATCCCTTCAACAGTTGTATTTATTGTCAGCAGTATAGCAGTTCTATATAGCATCAATCTAAGTGGATTTGAAGGCTTGGGAATTGCATTTATTGGTGCTACGATCGGCATCACGAGCCTACTGACCTGTATTGTACTCACTATGATAGTGATGATGAAACAAGATAAAAAATAAAACGAAGAGGCTCCCCTCTTTCATTCAATTTTCGGGAAACCTCTTTGTTTTTTTCAAACGTCCTTATGCTTCATGCAATGGTACCGCAAGTCCCGTTGCCATAGCTATCAAATAGCGGTTCGCAACTGGCTCTTTCCAGCTCTCCTCAAGAGCGCGTGCGTACAAGCTTATTTGCTCGTTGTATCTTGTCCGAAGTATCTGAGCTGCTTTAGTTTCGTCTGCTGGTAATTGATCTGTTTTATAATCGATCAAAGTCAATCCACCGTCCGCCTCACGAATAACACAATCAATTACCCCTTGCACAAGTACCCGTTCGTCACCTGAATCAGTTAATAATAATTCTGCTTGTTCTGCAAGCAAGCGAGATCTAATATCACGTAAAGGAACGGCAAGCATAAATGGCAGCTCTCTGTATACCTTGACAGCCTTTTGCATGCGATGTCCCAAATCACTGGCAAAAAAACGAGCTATAGAAGCAATATCCACCACACTGGCCTGCTTCTTAGTCAACATCTGTCGTGCTATCATTTGCCCGATCTGGTCAGTAACGTCCGCTTGATCTAAGGCTCTATTCAACTGTAGATTTTGCATAATCAAATGCGTAAAGGTACCTATTTCTGCCTTCGTAAAAATAGGTTTTTCATACTTCGTTTGATTTGCCAGCTTCTCGCGTCTTTCTTTCTTGATAATTACGGAATCACTATCTGCTATGAAATTCGGATCACATTTTTCGCTGTTTATATCCTGACTCTTCTTGTCCGTTTCTGTTAGAAATCTCGGCTTCTTTGTGAGTCTTGACTGGCGTAGCCTTGAACCCTTTTCAAATGGCTCAAGGTTTGCATTAAGGTGTCCGTGGTCTTCGGCTACAGCCTGAGTGGACAACTGTCTATCCATTTGGCTTCTTATTCCTGCTACCAATTGAGATTGTGTGTCTACACGCTCATTCTCCCAATCAAGCTTAACTCCAGCTCCTTCTGCTCCTTCGGCTAGATTTGCGGCTTGACTCTTCAATTCGCTAACAGTCCATTTAGCAGGCACCTGTGACACGACCTGTGGAGCATACTGCCATTCCAGCACAGACCTAATCTTATCACGCCATTCCTCTGCATGTGGATGATCAGGAACTGGCTTTCGCTTCTGCAATAAGGAGAAAACCTCCTCATCATGCTCACTCTGTTCGGTTATCGCCATCAGATCACTCGGCTGATAAAACTGGAACTGCCACACAGACGGATCTCGCACTAGCGGAATCGAGGAAATATCCTGACTCTCTGGGCACAGCAAGCGTAATGGTTCTCCATGTTTGTGCCGTACTAATGCTCGACCAATCCAATCAAGATAGCCTTTCGCTTGGATTAAATCTTCATCAGATAGAGTCTCTTTATCAGTAGACTGGCTGCACCAAGCGATGGCTGATTTGCTCAAGTCCTTAGCTGAGCCCACAAGGATAAGCTTCTCTCTAGCCCTAGTCAGCGCAACATACAGTACACGCATCTCTTCTGCCAGCATCTCTAATTTAAGCTTTTGACGAATGCCTAAAAAAGCTAAGCTTGGATAACGCAGACGCAAAACCGGGTCAGCCACCTGTGGGCCAAAGCCTAAGTCCTTGTGCAGTAAAAAACGGCCTTTCATATCGCTTTGGTTAAACTGTTTACCCATTCCAGCCACAAATACGACTGGAAATTCCAATCCCTTACTTTTATGGATCGTCATTAAACGGACTACATTTTCACTTTCTGTAATGGTTCGCGCCTCTCCAAGATCGTTCTCTTGCTCCTGCATTCGATCAATAAAGCGTAAAAATCGAAACAATCCACGATACGAGGTAGCTTCGTATTGCTTCGCTCTGTCATACAAAGCGCGTAGATTTGCCTGACGCTGCGCCCCATTTTCTAGTGATGCTACATAATCAACATAGCCTGTCTGGGTATAAATATCAGACAATAACTCTGCTACAGAGCTTCGTCTTCCCAGTGTTCGCCAGCCCTGCACCATCCGATAGAATCGGCGAAGCTTTGCCATTACGACTCGATTCAACTGTTCCTCCTCGGTCATAATATACTGTTCGACTGCCTGATAAAAAGGCCCCGTAGGAGTCAACACACGAATCTGAGCTAAATCTTCTTCGCTAAGGCCGATAAGAGGAGAACGAAGTACCGCCGTTAATGGGATATCCTGCTTCGGATTATCTATGACACGTAATAATGACATGATTACATCCACTTCATTTGCAGAAAAGTAACCCTGATTCTGTTCCACATAGATAGGGATTCCAGCCTGCTTACATTCGTCTGCTATTGCTTGTCCCCAGCCCGCAGTAGCTCGAAGCAAAATAACAATATCCCGATATTCCAGGGGACGCATCCCCTGTGTTTTTTTATCAAATACAAGTAACGGCTGACCTCCCACACCAGGCTCTAGCCATTCCCTAATACGCTTGGCAATCAATCGTGCTTCCAGCTGAGCAACAGAGGCTTCTTCTTCAAGAGTAGGTAGAGCTTCTCCTTCACTATCATAGCTATCTATATTTTCTATAGAGCTAGTACCTGCTCGCTCCGACAATTGCCCTGAACTGGACTCCTCCGATTCAAATCCCGTACGATCGATTAAATGTACTTCTACCGCTAATTGTTCTGGCTCTATCTCCGGATAGGAAGCTCGACCAATCAATTCTGCTGCTTGATCGTAAGTAATCTCGCCTACACGCGGAGTCATGACTAGGCGAAACAGATAATTGACAGCATCCACTACTTCCTTTCGACTGCGGAAGTTAGCGGCCAAATCAATTCGCTTTCCCTTCAGCTCCAAAGGCACACTCTTTTCCTTAGGAGCAAAGGGATCCTTTTCTTCATTGGTTTCATACGAATCGTACTTTTGCATAAATAGATTAGGCTCAGCAAGTCGGAAGCGATAAATACTCTGTTTAACATCCCCTACCATGAAACGATTTGCTGCCACTCCCGCTGTCTCTTTCCTTGATACCAACTGTAAAATCGTTTCCTGCACAAGATTGATATCCTGATACTCATCGACTAGCACTTCAGCAAATTGTTCCTGCAGTTGCATGGCAATAGCAGAGGGGACGAAGCTGCCATCCTCTTGTTCCTGCTGCAAAATACGCAGTGCCAGATGCTCCAGATCGCTAAAATCAACAAGAGCCCGTTCTTGCTTAGCCTGCTGAAAGGCCTGTTTAAACTCACTAACAAGCCGAGCCAGTGTGTGCATATAAGGAGCCATTCGTTTGAGGTCTGCCGCATATTGCTCAGGCGTCATCGTGAAATATTCTTCCAGCAGCTTCTTTGTCTTATCTTTTACACCATTGCGTAGTTTTTGCACCTGTTCTTTAAGCAGAGGGTCAGCATCCTTTACTGCTGGCAATCGACCGAATGCAATGCTTCTCATACTGTCATCCAACTGCTTCCACCCTTGCTCAGCAGCACATTTCGCTTGATTAATGAAGGTAAGCTCCTGCTGTAATAAAGGCACGTATGCTCCAGGTCCGTCTGGTTCTTCCGCAAGAGCTATTGCTTTTTTTACTTGTGACTCAAGGGCAGATAATTCCAAAGAAATAGCCCCTGCCAATGTCACGACCCAAGGAGATTCGTGTAGCTCTTCCATTTGTGTACGAGCAAACATATCGGCTGCATTTTTTAGCCAACGATCTGGATGCGGGTGACTTTGGGAGAAGTCAAACAATCGCATAAATAACCCCATTAACGCCTCGTCATCCTGGCCCTCTACCATCACGTCAGCTAGTGCTGCAAAGCTTTCATCAGATTCATACCAATGTTCAAATTGCTCTTCCAATACATCCTGACGCAGTAATTCTGCCTCCATTTCATCTGCAATGCGAAACCCTGGATCAAGCTCCACCATGAAATAATACTGACGTAACAAGCCCAAACAAAAAGAATGCAACGTTGTAATGGTTGCTCGTTGCAGTAAAACCAACTGCTTCCGTAAATGGGCAGAGGTAGGATCGCTTTCCAAGGCTTTACGCAGGGCATCGCCAATTCGATGGCGCATCTCGGCAGCAGCCGCATTTGTAAATGTTACAACCAGTAGCTGATCCACCCCTGCAGCCTCGTTAACGTCAGAGATTTTACGAATAATCCGCTCTACTAAAACCGAGGTTTTACCAGAACCGGCAGCAGCAGCTACCAGCAGATTATCTCCCTTTTCGATAATGGCTCTCCACTGCTCATCAGTCCAGTGACTAGGCTTTTGTTCCACTACATTCTCCTGCTCACTCATGCTCCTACCTCCCTTCCCGCGTCATCTTGTTCGCAGACTTCTTCACGAATTAACTCCCAAACTTCCTTATCGGTCTTTTTACTTAATAAACGTGGCTGATTGCCATCCAATAAACTATCGAACTGACAAACCGACTTATACGCACAAGTCTGACATGCAAGTCTTGGCCCCTGCATATAAGGCGCGATGCTTATATCTCCATCTGTTAATCGTTTCCCCAGCTTCACAATACATTTGCGCACAAATTTTTGCAGAAGGTCAAACTGCTCCTTGGAAGCTACTGACGAATATTGAGTGAAGCTTCCATCCTTTTTTATCCCAAACGGAAGCAGATCAGAATTCCCCGATTCTGTTTGGCTATCCATTAATCGCGCTAGTTCCGGGTCTGCTAGCATAAGTCCCTTCATTTTCAGCTTATTTTGCCGTTCCGCTTCCACCTGCTCGGCTGACAGCATTTGTTTAGCAGCAACAAACGGATCTGCTACCTGATAATAGAAGACACCACCTACCTCAGCCTGCTTGCCTACCCATTTCTCAGCGTTGCTTACAGCTACATCCAGATATACTAGCAATTGGAGATTCAATCCATTCCACACATCGGACAAAACAAGGGCTTTCGGGCCCGATTTATAGTCAATCACTCGTAAAAATTCAGTTTCTGTTCCTACAGAGTGATCAATTCGGTCAATTCTGCCTAACAAATGTAATTTGATCCCATCTTCCAGCTCCAGAGTCAGCCCCGGAATTTCTCCGCCAGGCCCAAAAGCAATTTCCAGACCAATCGGTTCAAATTGACTTCTTCGAGCATGCTCACTCAGTACAGAGATCGCCCGCCCAACAGCACGTTTTAATTTCTTTGTGACATAACGATAACGAGCAGTTCGTTGCAAAATACTGCTTCTGGTTTGTGGAACAAGCTCCTCCACCACCTGATCAGCCAACTGCATGCTACCTTGCTCCGTCATATCACTCCAATTAACCTGCTGTTTGTTCATTTGCTCTACTGCCATTTTTAAAGACGCATGAAAAAGCTCACCAACATCAAATCTTTCTAGACGGTACATTTGGCGTTCACTTAACCGCAGACCATGTGAGGAAAAATGGGAATAGGCGCAGGCTTGGAATCGTTCTAACCGGGAAACACTTACCCGAATCTCATTTCCGTACAAGGAACGACTAACTTCTTTCGAGAGTGGATAAGCACGGTTTTGATACCCCAGCCCCGATAACAGCCATTTCTCTCGCTTTTCATCTTCTGAATTCTCAAGGAACCAGTCATACACATCCCACCAGAATGGGGGAAGCGAAATTCCTTTTTTTAATTGACGAATTAATGTGAGTAAATGACTGAACACCTGCCGGGGTCTTCCCAGCAAGCCTATATCCAACTGTGGTTCTGCAGTTGGTTCGTTGTGAAAATATCCAATCGTAAGGCCAGGCAAGGTCTTTTTCATCTCTTCATACAAGCTAGATGGTAGCAGGGCTTTGCCTTCTTCATCAGCCAACGGGCAACTAATCCATAGTCGCTCCGATGGCCGTGTCATAGCACGATAGAGAAGATATTGCTCATTCATGAGCTTTCGCTTCGCTGTTGGTGCTAGTTCAATACCTGCCTTTTCCAGCTTTTCTCGCTCCGCTTCGTTTAAAATCCCTTCTTCTTTGGGACGTAGTGGGATCACACCTTCATTTGCTCCCATCACGAACAATGCTTTTACGTCAGGTTGACGGGAGCGCTCCATGGACCCAATGACCACTTGATCCAGCGAAGGAGGAACTAAGGCAAGACGAATACTATCAAGGCCTGTATCTATGATCCGAGCAAATGTAACAAGCTCCATATCTTCATCGCCCATTACTTCTACTATCTGATCCAATAAATCCATCACATCATTGTAAACCTGTTCGTGCTCACGAACAGCTTCTAAATCGCCTTCTAATTCGGCCTGTTCCTGCCACTTCTCCAGCTTAGTAGGAACATCCTGCATTTGTAAAAATTCATATAGGACGGTCGCCATTTGGCGTACACCTGATTTGCAAGCCACTCTCATATTAGCCTCAAACGTTTTAAGAGGTGTTGCATATTGTTGACGTATGGACTCAATTTGCTCGTATAAAGCATTAGTTCCGTGAAACCTCCACTCATCCATGGACCAATAATATCCCTGAATGCCATAGCTGAGCACATAGTTTTCTAGCAAATCAATCTCAGCCCTCGATTGGCTAAGCGGCTGACTCAGCGGGGACAGTAAATCAGTTTTTAAGCAACGAAAGACGGCGTCATATCTCCAATTTTTAGAGATAACCTCAAGTGATGAACGAATAAATTCAATCAAAGGATGATGACTTACGGTTCTCTTTTGATCAAGAAAGAATGGTATATCATAGCTCGTAAATACATGAGCAATTTCTTCAGAATAGGTACCCATTTCTCGCAAAAGCACAGCCATATCACGATATCTGTAGCCATAATCACGTGCAAGTGACAAAATTTGCAGAGCGACCGCTTGTACCTCAGCCCTGCGATTGGCGGCTGTAAACAGCTTTACCTCGTCAACATGCTTAGGTGAAGGCAGAACAGCAGGCTTTTTCCAGTCAAAATATTTTTGTTCCACCTGTGCAAGCCATGGACTACCAGCAACTCGATAGTTATGCTCAAACAAACGCGGCTCCTCAATTGGAATATTACCTCGCATCGCAATATCTAGTAGCTTTTGATACGTTTCCATTGTTGGGTAGAAATGCGAAAGATCATCTAGCGGTTTCATCCGATCCTGCGGGTCTAAACACAAAGTAATATTTACTTGTTTTGCGCAGTACATCAATTGCTCAATTAAGGCATATTCCTGTTTTGTAAAACCACTAAAACCATCAATCCAGATCTCTGCATCTGCAATAAAACTAGATTGAGCTAGCTTGCTGGCAACTGTGGAATAAAGTTCATCACTGTCAAAATATTTATCTGTAACATATTCTTCATACGCTCTCATGATTAATAGCAAATCATGTAATTTATGCTGCAGGGTTGCATTCTCTATTTGTAGCTGCTCCAGCATTTCCAGACTGACACTATACTTCTTACATTCACTGATCATTTGTACTAATTCTTCAGCAAATCCTGGCTGCAAGGCAGAACGATGAAACACCTTTAGTTCATCCTGATAACGTTCTAATAGCAGTCGCAGCACCATCTGCTTACCTCGTTCATCAATAGGAAGCGTTGTCAGTCCTCCAACCTCCTGCAATATTCGGTAGGAAAGGCGGCCAAAGCTTAACACCTGTGCTCTGATATGACTTGAGTACCCGGGCAAATTGATTAATTTATATTCTTCCTGAAAAGTAGACTGCTCGGGAACCAGGTAGATTAGAGGGGGACCCATCCGTTCCTCATCGAGCTTCTTTATTACGTCAGAATAGATCGCAGCAGTCTTGCCGGTACCTGCCCGGCCTAGTAAAAACTGTACAGCCAATTGTCTCCCCTCCTATTCCATCTCCATATGAATGCGACTACCAGACCCAAGCGGTTCAGCAGGGGTAATAACCAGTCGTCGCGGCATACGCAATTTCAGTTCCGGTACATGGCTAATTAATCCTATAGTAAATTGGCTCATTCTTAGCTTCTCTAAAGCATCCAGCACAACCTCTAGCAATTCAGGATCTAAGGTTCCAAACCCTTCATCCAAGAAGAAGAATTCCAAGCGCCCTCCCCGCATTTGAATTTCAACTGATAGAGCCAATGCTAGAGATAAAGCCGTTAAGAACGTTTCCCCTCCGGATAAAGTATTAACAGCACGGCGTAGTCCACCTGCTGCTTCATCTCGCAAGACGAATTCTCCACCATCTCCAATTTCCAGTGCATAACGGCCTTTCGTCATACGCCCTAAATGGTAGGTAGCATCCCGGGCAATCGTCATCATTTTTTCTTCAGCAATATACTGAACAAATGATTTTCCTTCAAACAGCTTTCGTAACTCTTCTAAGCGGCTCTGCTCATCAATGACAGCACCGAATTCTTTCTCTATTTTTTTCCATTTCTCGTGATTTTGTTGCACGATTAGGAGTCTCTCTTTGGCCAGCGTTAAAGCTTCCCTACATTCAGACAAGCGTTTCTCTCCTTCTGAAAAGGAGGTAAAAAGCTCATTGTAAGCCTCCTCGCTTACAGACCGATCAGCAAGAGATTCAACTAAACGTGTCTTAGCATAAGACAATTCCGTCAGCTGCTTTTGATAGCTTTCTACCGCTGCCTGATACGAATCCAATAAAGCTCGGCGCTCATAATATTCATAGACGGTTTCCCGATCAGCAAACATAGCATGCGACAAAGCTTGTTCAACTTCCAATTCCAATTCCTTTGCTTGCTTCGTAAGCTGTAAATTTGTTTCTTCTAATGAAACCAATGATTCTATCAATTGTTGCCGTTGATTTATCAGTTGAAGCTTTAGAGTATCTGCTCGTTCTGCTGCTGTCCGTAGCTCTTGTAGATTCTGCTCCAACAACTGCAATAATTCATTAGCCGGTCTACCCTGTGTACGTATCTGCCATTGTTCTTGTTTAGCTTTATATTGTGCCTCTCGATCGTCATGGCGTTGTTGTAACACTGTTAGTCTGGCTTGTTTTTCTCCCCGCTGTTCTATCTGAACTTGCTTTTGTTGCTGTAATTCCTCAAGGGATTTTTCCAGATTCACGCGTAGCGCACGCAATTCTTCCTGTCTTTGCTCCATCTTTTCCATTTTGGCGTGATGAGCTTCAATCTGATCACGTGGAATTTCGCCCCGTAGTTCATCCAATTGCTGTTCTGCGTTTAAGAAAGCTTTTTGATGCTCCAACAGACGCTTGTTAACTTGCTGTAGCTGCTCCTGCTGACCTTCCAGCCAGGTCGTGATTTTTTCATGTTGCGCCTTTTTTTCCAACTCTTCATCACGTTGTTCACGAAGAAGCTTTTGCAATTCTTCTAGTTGCTTCACATGGCTTTGACGTTGTTCCGAGAGTTCTTTTACTTCTTGACTAACCTGTTTGAACTTCCCGCCCAATTCATCGACAGACGCTACAACCCACTCTTCGCCCAATTGAATTAATTGGTGCTTGATATGCTGCAAATCTTGATCAAGCTGTGCATTTTCCTTTTGCAAGGAATCTTTTCGTTCCAATAATCCAGCGAGCTCGACTCTGACCTGCTGACAAGCTTCCGAGGCACTCCTCCATTCCTCCTCCACCTGTTCCAGGATGTGATCTAAGTTGGCCCGACGGTCACGCAAAGCTGATTCCTGCTGTTGTAGCAAAGAAGCTTGGGCTGTTGTCTGCGCAATATTGCCCGTATCCGCATCTGTATCCTGATAAGGATGATGCGTTGATCCACAAACCGGGCATTCTTCATTAGCTCTTAGCTGTAAACGCAACGCATGAGCCATATTCGCCTGCTGCCAAAAGGCCCATTTTGTCTCCCACTCTTTTAACTGATTTTGACTAGCCACTCTCTTGGTTTCTAGGTGTTTCAATGTTTGTTCTGCCTGCTGTAACCTGGTTGTGACATCAGCATGTAAAGCAGTCCAGTCCGTCCATTTTAATTGCCAATCATCCTGTTTTTTTTCGAAGCCACGCCAATCAATGCCGATGCGTTTTACATCTACTAGCTGTTCACGTAACCGAGTAATGTCTTCTTCACTTCTGATCGGCTGCGCTTCTTTTTCAACTAACGCGGTTTCGGTCTCTTTACGCTTTTCATGAGCATGAATATATAAGCTATTGGCTTCATTTAATCGGGTTTGCCCAAGCTGTACCTTTTGAGATAGCTCCGTTGCTTCACGCTCAGTGCTTACAAAACGTTGCTCTTCCTGAATAAAAGCAATTTTGGCCTGTTGCATCGCACGAATCGCTTTGCGTTCCTCTGAACGCAATGTAGTCTGTTGCCATTCAGCATCAATCTTTTGCAGGTCTTGAGCTGCTACCGCTCTTTGCTGATCAAGTGCTGACAGCATAGCCTCATCCTGATCTATTTGCTGCTGTAATAAACGGATCTCTGTCTGGTATTGCCCGATTTCCTGAGCTAATTTTACTATTTCTTGCTCCCACTCTGCGGCTTGCTGCAGTTCGATTCTCTTCTGAATTAGCTGCGGCTCCTCTTCTCGCAATCGTTGTTGGGCTTGTTGGCTTACTTGTTCAGCCTCTTGGCAACGCAACTCTACTTGCTCCCGCTCTACTCGTTTAGCAAGCAACTGTTGCTTAGCATCTTCCCATAGCTTTATCGTCTGTCGTTCCTTTTGCACCAATGGATAAAGAGAAACAGATGCCTCCAGCCTAGCTATTTCATTTTTTCGCAGCATGATTTGTTGAGCCTGCTCTTCAAGCTGTGTCAGCTTTTGTTGAATTTCCTTCAATTCGAACTGCCACTTGCGAATTTGTTCCCATTCATTCTTTTGATTCAACAAAGCCTTGTGAATCTGCTCCGCTTCCGCATACTCCTTCTCTAATCCCGCTGCCTCCTGGGTCGCCGCTTCAACAGCTTCCTTGCTCGCATCACCTAGCCGTGCTTCTTCCACTTCTAACTGATGCAGAGAGGCTTTATTGCTGTCAATCTGCTCCTTGACCCGTTGCATCAGCTTTTCGCCATACTCGTGCAATTGAAAAATCCGCTGGAGCATTTCATTTCGCTCACTGCCTTTTAAGGTCAAAAACTTAGAAAATTGGCCTTGCGGTAGCACGACTGCCCGTGTGAAATCATGAATGGTTAAACCCACCAGCTTCTCGATCATGGATGTAGCTGCTGTGGCTTTTGACTCCAGCACCTGATCTTGTTCTCCATCAAGTAAGCCATGATGAATTAAACGTACTTCCGGCTGCTTTCGATTTCCATTTTTGTTCAGCCCAAACTCCCTCTCGATGGTAAAGCGCTGTCGTTGGCTCGCCCCTCCTAATTCAAAGGTAAAGGAGACAAACAGCCGCGACTCCAATTGATTGAGAACCTCATGTGGATGCGAACCTCCTCCTGTACGAACAACCTGTCCATACAACGCCAGCGTAATCGCGTCCAAAATGGTGGACTTACCGCTGCCAGTTGGGCCAAAAATCCCAAATAATCCGGCTTCACATAACGTTTCAAAATCAATCTCCTGCAAATCTCGATAACTATTTAATCCTGATAGTTTCAAGTAAATGGGTTTCATTATTCATCTCCTCCTGGCTGTTTTTTTGTCTCAGCATCAGAGGCTATCATCAAACGGGAAAATAATTGAATAACCTGTTCATCCGGTGAAGTTCCACGCTTTCGCTCATAGAAACGAGTAAAAAGCTGTACAGGATTTAATTCCTCGCGTTTTTCTACTTCCTGCCTCTCCTGTTCTGCGGAGGCAACCAGCACGCGCTGTACCTTTACAAAGTTATCGCTCAGCTTGCGAATACGTTGAAACTCTGCTGGATCAATCACATCATCCACGTGAATTTCTAAATCAATCCAACAATCTGCATCTTTTCCTTCCTCCAGCCACTTTTCAACTTCTGCTATTCCGCCAGTCGCCTTCCATCTTGCTAGAGTACGACCGCATTTTAAATAAATAATTTCTTCTTTCGGTTGCTGACCCGGAATAATCTCCACCATCACCACCGCCTTGCTTTGTCCCGCCTCTGAAAAGCTGTACGATAACGGTGAGCCACTATAGCGAATCAATGGTGCTTCGCTTAGTTTTTGCAAACGGTGCAAATGACCTAAGGCAACATAATCTGCTTGTGGAGGAAATGCATCCAGCGAGACAGTATGTGTCCCACCAATCTGTATGGGACGCTCCGAGTCAGTCTCCATTCCGCCCATAGCAAACAGATGGCTTGTTATAATATTGACCGTATCCTGTCGAAAATGGCTGGCTAAATCGTGGAGGAGGTCTTTGATTCTCTCGCTGAATGCCTGTTGCATTTGCTCTGGTGTAAAGCTTTCACTAATCAATTCCTTTAATCGTGCTTCTGAAGGATATGATAAAGCCACCACTACAGCGGTATGCTCTACTCCCGGAATGGCAATCTCAAACCAGGATGATCCTCCATCAAGGATTCTTACTTTATCTGCCGACGTTTCAGACTTAGTAAGCAAGGGCTGCTCCTTAGGCAAACCAAGCAACACAATTCCATGCTTATGAGCTAGCGGCGAAGCAGCGCGCACCCGCTCTGGTTGGTCGTGATTACCTGCAATAACGACTACCCCGCGCTTACCTTCTGCTGACAATCTCTCTAAGGCTTCATAATACAGCTCCTCTGCCCATGCCGGTGGGTTTACAGAGTCATATACATCACCTGCTATCACCACTAAATCTATTTGTTTATCCTCAACAATCTGGCATAGTTCGTCTACAAAAGCCGCTTGTTCTATACGTCTATCCCGACCTTCCAGCAATCTGCCGAAGTGCCAGTCTGCTGTATGTAAAATACGCATCTTTCCACCTCTATCGATCATTTGTTTGCTTTTATCTATTGTACCAGAAGTAAGAGGGTTGCTTCAGAAAAGATAGTGATGAAAGTTTTGGAGATATTCTTTTGTTTCTACCAAAACCTGTGATATACATAGAATAAGAAAAAATACGTTCAAGGAACTAATACATATAAAGGAGTTGGATCAATGATAACCGACTACCCTGTTCTCGTAACCGAACGACTCATGCTCCTCCATTTATCCTTGCATCAGGCCGATGACCTTTTTGAAATCTTTTCAAAGGAAGAAACCACACATCATGTCCCCAGAAAAATCCATAAAAGCAAATTAGATACGGTTCTGTACTTAGAAAAACGAATAGCCGATTGCGCAGAGAAAAAAGCCTTTATTTGGGCGATCTATCATCGAGAATCTGGTAAAACCATTGGAGTGGCGGGTCTTTTTCAATATGCGGAAAAAGAAAAAAGCGCTTCATTAGGTGCAGTCCTTCATCCTGACTATCGCGGAAAAGGAATGACATACGAATCGCTTCGAGCAGTAATGGCTTATGGGTTTAAAGAAATCGGTCTCGTTCGCATGGAAGGTAAATGTGAAGCAACTAACACTCTATCCGAACGTGTCATGCAACGATTGGGGATGGTTTATGAAGGAACGTTGCGTAAAAATGTATTAATCAAAGGGGAACTGCGGGATTCAAAGGTATACTCCGTCTTACAGGACGAATATATGGAGGATGATCAGGCTTCTTCAGCAAGTCATCCGTCTACCTAAAAAAAGAGCGAGAACACCTCGCTCTTTTCATATCTCCGCTTTTTAGGATGGCCTCTTCAATGTCTGTAAGCCTAAGTAGCATAGGATGCCAAAAAATACTGTAATGATGGCAGAATGTGTCAAAGTAGCATATAATTCTAAATTGGCAAACACCACTAATCCCCCACTAAGAACTTGAAGAATAACCAATACAAGCGCCAGTTTAGAGCAGGTATAAATATCTTTGCGTGATTCTTTATAATGTTTGGCAGCATATACATAAATTCCGATTATCAACAGCACCAATACAGCAGCAGCCACCCTATGTAAAAACTGAACACCTACCTGACCACTCAATTCTGGAATAAGCTTTCCATTACAAAGCGGCCAACCCGAACAGCCCAAGCTGGAGCCTGTATGACGCACATAGGCGCCCAAATACACAACCCCGTAAGCGTATAAACTTACCATCCACACATATAAACCAAAACCTTTTTCAACAGTTCCCTTGATTACATTCTGGAGGCGTTCACGGTTAATCACAAACATAGTAAGCATAAATACCCCTGTATAAGCGAGTAACGAAAAGCCAAAATGAAGAGCTAAGACAGGTGAAGATTGCGGCCAAATGACTGCAGAGGCTCCTAGGATAGATTCTACTACAATAAAAAACATTCCGAAAATTGCTAGCCCTAATACTTCTTTATTGCCCTTGTATTTAAAGATCGAGTAAATAGAAAAGACAACCACTACAATCCCCGCTAGACCAGTGGTTAATCGATGAACATACTCAATGATCGACTCCAAAGCATAGGAAGGAACAAACCTCCCGTTACACAATGGCCAATCATTTCCACAGCCGAGACCAGAATTAGTTTTGGTTACTAAAGAACCGGCAATCATCACGATAAACATAACAAGAGTCGAGAGGATCGCTAATCGTTTTACATTTTTGTCCATTTCCATACCTCTTTTATTAATGTAGCAAATCGTTTTGAAGAAGCAACGAACCTAGCTGGCGCAAAAATGTAACCGCCATCTTTTTAATAAATTCCTTTATTCCGAATTTTTTCTTACTTCCTTTAACAGTAAAGAAACATCCCCCGCTTTGCAAGAGATGTTCCTATATTAATGTGTGATAAACATGTCAACTTTTCAAACTTTTTTATAAATGAACCAAAATTGCGCTGATAACCATTGCGGCACACATCACTGTTAAGTAAATGAGCGAATAACCAAATAGCTTTTTCGCCCACGCCATATCATCCTTGGCAGAAAAACCTTGGAAGAGAAGCACTACATAAATAATCCCCATGATGGATGCGACAATAAAATATAACATACCTACATTCCCGTATAGGAATAAAATGAGTGATGCCGGCAGTAATGCAGCACCCCAGAAGAACATCTGTCGCTTGGTCTCTTCAAATCCGCGTACCACCGGAAGCATTGGAATACCGCCTGCTCGGTAATCCTCCACCTTCATCATAGCCAATGACAAGAAGTGCGGAGATTGCCACAAGAAAATGATTAGAAACAAAGTCCAGGCTCCTAAATCAAGCGTTCCTGTTACGGCAGCCCAGCCAATTAAAGGCGGCATGGCTCCTGAGACGCTACCTACTACGGTATTCAAAGTGCTGACACGCTTCATCGGGGTATAAATTAACACATAAAAAATGTGCCCCACCAGACCACAAACTGCTGCCAGCGGATTAGCTAGAAAGAACAGCACTATCAATCCAAGCAATAATAAACCTAGTCCAAAAATCAATGCATTACGTGGTTGTATTCGTCCTGATGCTAAAGCACGGTTTTGCGTTCGTTTCATTCTTTTATCCAGATCGCGATCCAGATAGTTATTCAGTACAGCACCAGAGCCAATAATGACGGAAGTTCCGATCAACGTATAGATCGTTAGGTCAAATTGAAAATTTTTAAATCCTGCTGAAGCTAGCCAAATGCCAGCAAAAGCAGTAAGCAAGTTAGAAAAAATAATACCTGGTTTCATTAATTGTACATAATCTGATAGCGTTGCGGGTTCAGTTTGCACTTGTTTTGTATCCATATCATCTAGGAAAGAGGTGCCGGACTCCTTTAAGTCAACCTCGTGTTCCATATTGCAAGGCTCCTTTCCTTCTTTCAAAATAAGTGATCCCATATCCTATAACAGCGGAATATTTACTCGAAAGTCTATAGCTAAGAAGTGATTTTTTTCATAAATAGATTCGCATTCATTGTAGCGAATCTTTCCATATACAGTCAACAATAGAAACACAGTTAGCACACAACAACTGTCCCTCGCCCATTTTTTGATTGATACGCACCCTGATTCTATCTGCTCCATACCATGTAAAGGTACACTCGCCCATAGAAGAGAGGGTTTCGCATGATCGATATTTCATTGACTCTCATCGGTATGTTAGTTGGCTTTCTTGTCGGATTAACAGGAGTAGGTGGGGCAGCATTACTGACGCCCTTCTTAATCATGATGGGGATTCAGCCAACGATCGCCGTAGGAACAGACCTTGTCTACAACTCCATTACAAAAATATTTGGCACTCTTCAGCATTGGAGACAAAAAACCGTGAACTGGACCATTGTATTCTATTTAGGTGTTGGAAGTGTTCCCAGCGCCATTCTCGCCGTTAATTCTCTACATTGGATACAAACAAATTTCGGTTCGGCTGATGTAGTAGTCAAAAAGGTTTTAGGCTTTGCGCTGATTCTCATTCCTATTGTCATGCTGATCAAAACGATTCGATCTCATAAAGAAGTGAAGCCAAACAAATGGCAACTGAAAACAATGCAAGAAAAAAGTATGTTAGTCATTACTTCAGGAGCCATTTTGGGCTTTATCGTAGGCTTTACCTCTGTTGGCAGCGGCTCTTTATTTGCTCTTGTTTTGCTTTACCTTTTTCAAATGCGAGGTGCCTCAACGGTCGGAACCGATATTGCCCACGCTTTCTTTCTTGTTACCGCTGCTGGTTTCACTCATATTCTATATGGAAACATAAATTATGCTACCGTATTCCAATTGTTAACAGGTTCGATTCCCGGTGTTTTTATTGGAAGTTTGCTTGCTCTTAAAGTGCCTACCATTCATTTACGCTACATGATTTGCGTTATTATTTTAATCAGCGGTCTAAAAATGATTTAACAATCATGACATTTTACAAAATAATACAACAAAGGAAAATATCATGATATAATAAATTTTAAGCAGATAAGTCAAACGACGGTAAGGCGGACCGTATCCCCACGGAAAGGGGGTGGGCATATGTCAGTGTATGAAGGCTTATCATTGATGATTACGTTTGGGACACTCATCATAGCCTTGCTGACCGCCTCTGCCAAACGGAAATGACCACTAGTCTGTCTAATAAACAGAAAAGTGGCCATGGCTGACTCGAACGGCTACCTACCCCGTACGACTATTTGCGATCGCCGCAGGTGTTCGGCCACCTGCGGTTTTTCTATGAGGTTCGACAATATTTTTGTAATTTTTTGTCGAAACAGGTTGCTATTTCCAACAATTCATATGTTAACACAAATGCTCGAATTCATGTAACCTATTTTCTAATTTTTGGTGAAGACTTTCTAACAAGTTGTCTTTTTTTGTCCTATTCTCTAGTCTTTCCACACTTCGATTGTAGCCTTTGAGAAGTCCTCCTCAACATCCTTGATCTTGATGTTAAGACCTACCTGCGGCAGTATCATCCCTACATCCTCTAAGCCTGGCATCGAGTAATCCTTTTCATCAGAGAAGGTTGTTACACCCTTCCTCGACGGACTCCACATATTGCCCAAGATATAATCAAGATTAACTTCACTGGTAGAATTCGGACTAAACGCGGCATCACTTACTTGGTAACGGGCATCAGCTGGTTTCTTCTTGTTATCATCCCAATATTTTATTTGTTGATGGGAATCAACTACGCCAAGCATTCCATGACCAGGATGCAAGCTGGTTTTATTATCTTCCGTTGCACCATATTTCCCATCGTAATACCAAATAACCATTCCAGGATCATAGGTTAAAAATGTTTCTCCACGGCGAAAATATTTCAATCCTTCATCAGCACCGTTATAAGAGCGTAATTCTACGAGATAATAGGCATCATATTTTTTACCCTTGCCATCGAATTGAGTGAAGCCGTCTAATTCCATCTTAGGCTCCTCTTCAGCATCATCTTTAAATACCTCTTCACCATCAACTGATACTACGATGTTATCCAGATATACTCCCTGCTTCGTCGTAGCAGCATCTGTCACGTATTCAAATTGGAATTTCATTTTTTTCCCGGCATACTCAGAGAGATCAATCTCTACTTCCTCCCATTCCTCGGGATCATCGCTCCAATCCTCTACTAATTCCTCCTCGCCTGTATCCACATCAATAGCATTTAGGTATAAGAAATCGTAATTTTTTTCAATACTCCTCCACATATCTACAGTCATTGCCGCTTCCGTAGCATCCGTGAGGTCAATTTCAGGAGTGGTAATCGTACTTGTTAAATTATCACCTTCATCCGAAAAATAAGAATATTCACCCTGAAAGGGCTTCGTTGGTGCATCCTTGATAATCTCAGGCATATCTATTTTTAGTACCATGTTATTATCAATATCCTGGTTTACCGCTTCATGCAATGTAAACTTCTGTTTCTTGCGAAGGTCAGCATAATCTACTACCTGCGGAGATACCCATTTGCCTCCGTACATTTCTTGCAGCATCATCTTAGACCATGGATCAAGACTGGTTGGTTCTGTTTGAAATACATAGCCTGTGTGACTGCCGCTTGACATTAATGACCAAGCTCCAACTGGAGAATCGTGTCCGCCTTTATTCGTATCATATAAGTCCGGTAAGCCCAAATTATGTCCATACTCATGACTGAAAACACCTGGCGCTCCATCTTCTGGCTGAATCATATAATCATATGCAAGTAAATTGGTTCCTGGTATCTTAACAGGCTCTTCCAGCGTCCAACGATGTGACCAGATCGCATCATCATCCTCTCCTGTTTCTTCCCCAATACCGGCATGTACCAGCATCAGGTTATCCAAAATGCCGTCCGGTTCATTTAAATCTCCGTCTCCATCAAGATCGTAAGGGTCACGTTGATCGTATTCCTCCTCATGGCCAGCAATTGCCTTACCTACCTGCTCCAAGGATTCAATAACTAGCTCACGCGGGTGAGCATCCCCGCCGTTTCTATTCTTTCCATAGTATTTATAGGAATGTTTAGCAGCTATCCAAGGTGTTACTATCCCGTTTACAGACCAAGTATCACGCGATTGCTCCTCGTAATATTTAGCCATTGTGGTCATTGATGTACCCTCCGGCGTAGTATATCCGCCTGGTTCAAACAGCATTTTTTCATAATGTTCTTCATTAAAATCAGCCGTCCAAATCGAATCCTTCACTTTTGGTAATTCATTGTGACGCCGATCGGGGAACTCAATGAGACTAACAACGATATTATCAACAAACATATTATCGTCAAAATTTCTGGAACGCTTCTTCCCTTTAAATTCAGCTACATTCTGGATGACCTCTTCTTTAGCAGCTTCTTGACTCCGCTTTGCCTCAGCACCGAATGAGCTTGAGGTATCTGGCCCGCTCGGTATTCGCTTATCCTCCAGATATTGCTTGATCGAATCTCGAATCTCATCCTGAGTAGCATCTTCGGCAATAATGCCTCTTGCCTGTAGATTTTTCGCTAAACGATCGAGGTTAAGAGTAGATTCGTCTACCGGTGCAAAATTGTCTTTTGTCGTTTCTTTGTTTTTGTTCTTCTTCTGGTGATACCTTTGCTGCTTCGTATCTTTCTTGCTCTTGGCTTCCGTAATACTTGGTACGCCTGCCATTGTACTAATAAGCAGCGCGGAGGCAAGCAGCGCAGACATTGTCTTTCTCCACTTCATCTGAAAACCTTCCTTTCCCCCTATAAAAACTCATTATTCGGTTATCTTTTTACCATTCTTTTCATAATCATAAAATCCTTTTACATTTTTTTATTTTTTTCGATAAATCAAATATATATTTCGACAATTGTTCCACTTTCATTTAACTAATCCTCTCCGTCTCTAGGAGGAGATAAAAATCATTCGTTTGCTGGTATAAAAAACATTGATTCACTTGTAAAATAAAAGTGTAAAACAAAGAAATATTTTGAGTATGACATTTTGAAAATTCATTGGGAACATGATATCATGTGAATCTATTGTTACTTACGAGATATTCGCTATAACGAATAGGAGGTTTATGCTATGGAAATGAATCAAGTGTTAAAATTACTATCCCATGCCAGCACTTTTTTTGCTCCCATCATCGGGCCCATTCTTATTTGGTTACTCGCATCTGATCGATATGTCAAAAACGTAGCTCTGCAAGCACTCGTTTTCCATATTTCCATGTCTGTATTGATCGGTATTTCTTGGGCTTTGTCGTTTATACTAATCGGTATTCCGTTTCTCATCGTGTTCGGAATCATGGCTCTCTACTGCCCAATCAAAGGTATCTTCTACTCTCTTACAGGTAGAACGTACTACTATCCAATCATTGGTCGTCTGATCAACGGCTAATAGGGATTTTCATATAAAAAAGCCAATGCCTAGGTCATATCACCATAAGCATTGGCTTTTGCATTTTCATAGTTTCGTTTGTTACGACAGTAAATACCGATCCTCTGCAAAGCTCTCGCCCCGCGCTGTTTCAAAAGCCTGCAGCAGCTCTTTTGTCGTCATGTCAGCTTTTTGCTCCTGCCCTACGTCCAAAATAATTTTGCCCTCATGCAGCATCAGCAATCGATTTCCTAGCGAAAGTGCCTGCTCCATGTTATGTGTGACCATGAGAGTCGTTAGCTGATCACGTTCGACAATTCGCTTAGTCAGTGCGGTTATCAGTGCCGCCCGCTTCGGATCAAGCGCTGCGGTATGTTCATCTAACAGCAAGATTTTTGGCTTCGTCAAGGTTGCCATTAACAAGCTTAGAGCTTGACGTTGGCCTCCAGATAACAGGCCTACCTTAGCCTGCAAGCGATCTTCCAGCCCTTGCTCCAAAATGCTCAATTGTTCGCGAAAGAAGCTCCGTTTTGACTTCGTAACCCCTAGTCGGAACAACCTACGCTCCCCTCGCGCTAGTGCGATAGCTAGATTTTCCTCAATAGTCATATGGGGTGCGGTTCCCGCCATTGGGTCTTGGAATACTCTACCTATATATTTAGCGCGTTGATGCTCTCCCCTGCGTGTTACATCCTGCCCATCAATACATACTTGTCCACCATCCGGCAACAAGGCTCCGCCGATCATATTTAGCAATGTTGATTTACCCGCTCCATTACTGCCTATTACGGTTACAAAATCGCCCGGCTTCAAATGTAAATGAATTTGCTGTAAAGCAATCTTCTCGTTTACAGTTCCTCTATAAAACAGCTTAGACACATCTGTTAGCTTTAGCATGATTTATTCCCTCCTTTACCTAGGACAGGCAGGTGCTTATTCATCCCACGCAAAACATTCGGTAAAGTAAGTGCCACAATCACTAGTAAAGCGGTAATCAGCTTCATATCGCCAGGCGACAAACCAACTTTTAATGCATAAGTAATGACAAATCGGTACAATAAGGAGCCAATAATAACTGCAAAGGTAGCTCTCATGATGCTCTTATCGCCAACAATCACTTCCCCAATAATAACAGAGGCGAGCCCGATGATAATCATGCCGATTCCCATGTTTACATCGCCAAATCCTTGAAATTGGGCAATTAGCGCCCCAGATAAGGCCACCAGTGCATTAGATAAGGCCAGTCCCATAATTAACGTTCCATCCGTACCAACCCCATAGCTCCGTATCATAGTTGGATTATCTCCAGTAGCACGCAGATCAAGCCCTATATCAGAATGTAAAAAATAATCTAAGGCTCCTTTTAAGATGAAAACTCCCACTAGGAAAAGCAACGCAACTCCCGAAAACAATGTAATGCCATTCACCGTGAAGTCTGGAATAGACATATCCTTTGCCATTGAATACAGTGTCGTTTCACGTAACAGGGGAACATTTGATTTACCCATTATCCGTAAATTAATCGAATATAGGGCAATCATGGTTAAAATCCCTGCAAGGAGCCCGTTAATTTTCCCCTTCGTAGTAAGTACTCCTGTAAAAGCTCCTGCTAATGCTCCCCCTCCTGTAGCAACTAAAGTAGCTAATACAGGATTTGTTCCTTCCGAAATCAAGGTAGCTGCCATTGCTCCACCTAAGGCAAAGCTCCCGTCTACTGTTAAATCAGGAAAGGTAAGAATGCGAAACGTAAGATAAACACCTAAAGCCATTACAGCAAATAATAATCCTTGTTCCAAAGCTCCCATCATTGCTACACTCATCTGTCATCCTCCTGTGCTCGTCTCAGCTTACTAATCTCCAATTATCTGCATCAAAGGATTTTTGCTCTCTCCAAGCAGTACCTCGTCTAATCGCACGCCAAAAAGAGGGCATCGCTGCCCCCTTTGTTATTTCACGATTTCTTTCGCTTCTTTACGCAAATCATCTGAAATAGTCAAACCAAACTTTTGAGCAGCCTTCTCGTTAATGACTAATTCGGTATCCTTTCCAACTTCAACCGGTGTATTTGCCACACTCTGACCATTCAGAATACGCCCGACCATTTCCCCGGTCTGTTTGCCCATCTTGTAATAATCAATGCCATACGTAGCCACTGCACCGCGTTTCACAGTATCCATATCGGATGCAAACACCGGTACTTTCGCCTTCTCCGCTACACCAAGCACGCCTTCAATGGAAGCAACCACTGTATTATCAATCGGGATAAAAATAGCTTCCACTTTGCCAATTAAGGATTGAGCGCCCATTTGCACTTCATTTTGACTGCTGATGCCTGCTGGGACTACTTCGATACCCATTTTTTGACCAGCCGCCTGTAAATCCTTAACCTGAACCTCTGCATTTACTTCTGATGTAGTATAGATGACACCGATTTTTTTGATGGTAGGAATGAACTTTTGAACGAGCTTCAACTGCACTTCCATTGACAATTTATCAGAAGTTCCTGTTACATTCTTATCTGGTTTATCTAAAGAAGGCACTAATCCTGCTGACACAGGATCTGTTACTGTAGTAAATACTACTGGAACATCTTCAATAGCTTTAGCCAACGCTTGAGCGGATGGAGTAGCAATCGCCACTGCCACGTCTTTCTTGTCGCTGGCAAATTTCTGAGCAATTGTGATGGTATTATTCAGTTCGCCGTTTGCGTTCTGATAATCTACTTCCAGGTTCTTACCCTCTTCATAGCCTTTATCTTTTAATCCATCCTTAATTCCTTGATAAATGGAATCTAGGGCAGGATGCTGTACAAATTGGGATACACCAATTTTGACCTGCTTATCTGATTCACCTTGTCCAGCTGCTGTTACTCCCTCCTGCTTTGCAGTTGGTGCAGCACCACATGCAGCTAATGACAACGCTAATCCAACAGACATGATAAAACCTGTTACTTTTCTCATCTAAACTCTCCTCCTCAGCTCTATAAACCCTGTACTATACTGGTCTAACCTGCACTGTTTCCTAAAAAGCCTATCTACTCTTCTCTAACTGCTCTCTCAACTGTACTGCTATGTTCTTTTGTAATACATTATCTGATTTTTTGAAGACTGTAAATATAATTTCTGAAATATGCTGAAATTAACAAATGCTTCAGTAAAATTTTTTACATAGTAAGAATACAGCAGCTAAAGTAATAAGATTGCTGTCGCGCAGGAAAGAAAAAAACGGCGAGCCAGATTCGGCTCGCCCAATTTAGTAGTGTGAAGGGAAGGTTATCATATGAAAATCGGAAAGGGGAAGCTATATGGTATAGCTAACACAAATTTGTGTAGCTCTACACGCCTTTGAATGCGTTTCGGTAAATCTCTGCAAGTTCAGTAACTAATGGCATTTTAGGGTTAGCCGTAGTGCATTGGTCTTCGAATGCGAGAACTGCTAAGCGATCTACTTCTTTTTCGAAGGCTTCTTTTGTTACTCCATTCGCTTCAATGCTCATTGGAATATCTAAAGATTTTCCTAATGTAACGACGGCTTGAATCAGACTTTCAACACCCTCTTCTGTTGTTTTAGCAGGCAGTCCTAGCAAACGAGCGATTTCTGCGTAGCGCTCATGTGCTATGAACTTTTCATATCGAGGGAAAGATGCGAATTTATTAGGAACAGTAGCATTAAAGCGAATAACATGTGGCATTAAAATCGCATTGGAACGACCGTGTGCAAGATGGAATTCAGCTCCCAGTTTGTGTGCCAAGCTGTGGTTGATACCCAGGAATGCGTTGGCAAAAGCCATACCTGCTATGCAAGATGCATTGTGGACCTTTTGACGGGCGACCTCGTCTCCACCGTCTTTGTAGGCACGTGGCAAGTATTCAAAGATAAGCTGAATGGCTTTTAGTGCCAAACCATCTGTGAAATCATTTGCCATTACAGATACATACGCCTCCATCGCGTGAGTAAGGACGTCCATACCAGTATCAGCAGTGATTACCTTTGGCACAGTCATTACAAATTGCGGATCAAGGATCGCCACGTCAGGAGTCAATTCGTAATCAGCAATTGGATATTTCATGTTTTTCTCACGGTCAGTAATTACCGCAAATGGTGTTACCTCAGAACCAGTACCAGAGGTGGTAGGAATCGCAACAAATTTAGCTAAACGGCCTAGTTTAGGGAATTTATAAACGCGTTTACGGATATCCAAGAATTTTTGGTATAGGTTTTGGAATTCTTCATTTGGATATTCATAGAACAACCACATCGCTTTCGCTGCATCCATCGCAGAACCGCCGCCTAATGCAATGATCACATCAGGGCGGAAATCCACCATGAGCTCAGTTCCTTTACGTACAGTTGTTACAGATGGATCTGGCTCTACATCGCTAAACACTTTGCAATGGACGTATTGAGAACGACTGCGGAGATTTCTCAATACCTTATCTACATAGCCTAGTTTTACCATAGCTGGGTCTGTCACGATTACAGCACGAGAGATGTCAGGCATATCTTGAAGATATTGAATTGAATTTTTCTCAAAGTATATTTTCTCTGGAATCTTAAACCATTGCATGTTCACGCGTCGTTTCGCCACCTTTTTGACGTTGATCATATGCACAGCACTAACGTTGGTAGATACAGAGTTTCGGCCATAAGAACCGCAACCAAGCGTTAGGGATGGAATGAATTCGTTGTAAATATCCCCGATTGCACCTTGAGAAGATGGAGCATTCACTACGATACGGCAAGCCTTCATTCTCATTCCGAATGCTTCCATGAGATCATCGTCTTCTGTATGGATAACAGCTGTATGTCCCAAGCCGCCGAATTCAAGCATTTCTTCTGCACGGCGGAAGCCTTCATCCGCGTTTTTCACTTTATAGCATGCAAGGACAGGACTTAATTTTTCACGAGAGAGTGGATTGTCAGGACCTACACCTGTCAATTCTGCGACTAAAATTTTCGTTTCCGGATCTACTTGGACACCGGCCATTTCCGCAATAACTGCCGCTGGTTTTCCTACGATATCCGCATTGACGGCGCATGTATTTTCATTTATGACCAATTTCTCCACTTTGGCCTTTTCATCAGGTGTCAAAAAGTGGCAATTATTGGAGATCATAAGTTGTTTAACTCGTTCATAGATGGGCGCATCAACAATCACAGCTTGCTCAGAAGCACAAATCATACCATTGTCAAAGGTTTTGGATAAAATCAAATCATTTACCGCACGCTCGATTACCGCCGTCCGTTCAATATAGCAAGGTACGTTACCAGGACCTACTCCAAGTGCCGGCTTACCTGTACTGTAAGCTGATTTCACCATACCGGCTCCACCTGTTGCTAATACAAGAGCTGTGCCTGGATGATTCATCAATTGTTTGGTTGCTTCCAGGGAAGGCTGGTCGATCCACTGAATGCAATTCTTTGGAGCCCCAGCTTTCATTGCTGCTTCATATAATGTTCGCGCCGCTTCTGCACTAGACTTCTGTGCAGATGGATGGAAGGCGAAGATAATTGGGTTTCTGGTTTTAATAGAAATGATTGCTTTGAACATGGTGGTAGAGGTCGGGTTTGTTACTGGTGTAACCCCTGCTACTACACCAATCGGTTCAGCTATTTCGATGATGCCATTCTGCTCATCTTCACGGATAAGACCAACTGTTTTATCCTTTTTAATACTGTTATAAATATATTCTGTAGAGAAAATGTTTTTGATCATCTTATCTTCAAAAACACCGCGTCCTGTTTCCTCATGAGCCAATTTTGCCAAATATACGTGCTTATCTAACCCGGCTAACGCCATTGCTTTTACAATGCTGTCTATTTGCTCCTGATCGTAATTAGCAAAGTCCTTTAACGCTTGGTTACCATTCTCGACCAAGGTATCAATCATTGTTTTTGCTGCCTCTTCTTTTGCTTGCTCCTGCACTTTTCCTTCATTGCTCATGGTTTCTTCCTCCTTATTAAATAAGAAAGCATTGTATCCACACATTTAGTGAAAAATTTCACATATCTCTTTAAAAATAAAGTGAAATTTTTCACATTATAGTTTACAAGGAACTTTTTCTAGTTAATATAAAGTAGTGCAACAAAGCAATTCCTTATAAACCGCCTTAGAGCTATCTTTTTCTATTCAGCTCCTCGGTACACACTTATCTTACTCGATAACCACGCATATGTAAGTGATGTTTATCACACGTTTGTGTATTTTTTTAACTAACTTTTTTAGACTTTACACTTATCTCCTATCATGTTTCAATAAAAATCTGGTATGCTACATAAAAGGATACTTCTGTATCGACCAATCTCCAGATGACATGATAAAGGAGTGGCTCTCAATGTCCATTACCATTACACCACAGGCACTTGCTTGGTTCAAAAAAGACTGGGGCTTCAAATCAGGCGATTTCATTCGCTTTTTCGTCCGATACGGCGGAGGCACCAGCCTACATAAAAGCTATTCCATGGGGATTTCTAAAGCCGAACCGAATGAGATCGCACTCTCCAATACGGTTGAAGGCATTACCTTCTTTTTTGAACAAGATGATATGTGGTTTATTGAGGATAAAAGCATGACCGTTGATTTTAATGAAGCTTTAGAAGAAATTACGTTTTCTTTCCAATAAGAAAATAGATAGAAAGGCAGGTAATAGCCAAAGGACTTCTCTACTCCTTTTCTGTTACCTGCTTTTTCTTATTACGGTTGCTCATAATGATTCTTATTGAGCGGTATACCCGCCATCAATAGCAGCGGCAATGCCTGTAACTCCCTTTAATCTATCGCTTACCAGCATAGCGGCATAGTCTGCAATCTCCTCTGCAGATAACAATCTCTTCTGAGGAACTAAAGGGTAAATGACTTCCTCCAATACTTTTTCTAAAGGTACATTACGAGTAATAGCCAAATCCTTCAGTTGATTTTGTACTAAAGGAGTGTCAACATAGCCGGGACACAAGGCATTTACTGTAATCCCATGTGCTGCTCCTTCTAATGCGGCTACTTTCGTCAATCCAATTACTCCATGCTTGGCACTGTTGTAGGCCGCTTTTCCCGCAAATCCGATAAGCCCATTTATGGATGACATATTTAAAATCCGGCCGTATCCCTGCTGTTTCATGATGGGGAATGTATGCTTAATGCCTAAAAAAGGCCCCACTAGCATGACTTTTAGCAGTAGCTCAAAACGCTCTGTCGGAAATTCCTCAATGGGGGACACATGCTGCAGACCAGCATTATTAACTAAAATCTCCAATTTCCCATACTCTTCGACAACTCGTTGGACGCTGGCTGCAACCTGCTCCTCATTTGAAACATCACAGGGTAAGCCGATCACCTTATACCCCTGCTGACGAAGTCTCTCTGCCGATGCAGCAACCGCTCCTGCATTCAGATCAGCGATGGCAACAATCGCTCCTTCCTTAGCAAAATGCCGGGCCATCTCATAACCAATACCGCTCGCAGCACCAGTAATGAATGCTACTCTTTGATCTAGTAACCCCATACAACATTTCTCCTCTTCCTTATCATCATGGCAAAAGCCTTTACTCCTTCTCTTTTCCACTCTCATCTCATTACAAAATGGAAACCATGAAAGCCAATAGGAAAACCGTTACTGTCTTTAATACAGTAATAACAAAAATATCCTTGTAGGACTGCCGATGCGTAAGCCCCGTGATCGCCAATAACGTAATGACAGCACCATTATGAGGCAGCGTATCCATCCCCCCTGAGGCCATGGAAGCAATCCGATGTAGGAGTTCTGGGGAAATATTAGCGGCATTTGCTAGCTCTACATACTGTTTGCCCATTACCTCCAAGGCAATCGACAAACCTCCAGAGGCGGAACCAGTCATTCCAGATAATACATTAACCGCTAAGGCCTCAGAAACCAATGGATGATCGCTTGCGCCCAAAATCCAATCCTGAATGCTTTTAAACCCCGGCAAAGTTTTTACCACGTTCCCAAAACCCACCTCAGAGGCCGTGTTAAAGATGGCAAGCAAAGCTCCCATGGCTGCTGCCGTAAGTCCTGCTGCTAGCTTGCTATGAACCGTTTTTACATTGATCACTAAAGCTGAAATGACCCCTACCAGCAACGCAATGATCAAAGCCCATGAAGAAGCTACCGTCTTCACATTATCAATCTTGAATTTTTCGCTGAGCATGGCTGGATCATACCAGCTATCGACGGCAATGAATCCTCTGCTTAACAAAAAATTAGTGAGAAGCACCAGCAACAGAGGTAAGATAGCCAAGGCAATATGAGGATATTTTTCTGTTCCTTTTGCTTCCGGTTCATTCTTGTGATTGTCACCATATCCCTCTCCTGCTATAGCCGCCTGTTTGCGGCGTTTTTCCAACCACAGCATCCCGCCCAGAAAAATCAGGAAAGCTCCCACAATTCCTACTAGCGGCGCAGCATAGGCATCTGTCCCAAAGTAATTGGTTGGGATAATGTTTTGAATCTGTGGTGTACCGGGTAACGCATCCATGGTAAACGTAAACGCTCCCAAAGCAATCGTCCCTGGAATCAAACGTTTCGGAATATTCGCTTCCCGGAAAAGAGCTGCTGCAAAGGGATAGACCGCAAAAGCTACAACGAACAAGGAAACGCCACCATAGGTAAGGATTGCACAGGCTAATACAATGGATAACACTGCACGCTTTGCTCCTAATCCTTTAACAATTGTCTGTGCGATGGAACCAGCCGCTCCGTTCAATTCCATCACCTTACCGAAAATCGCTCCTAATAAAAATACGGGGAAAAATGCCTTAATATAATTAGCTGCATTGGTCATGAATGTCTCTGTATAGCTTGGCAATAGTGCTAAGCCAGATAAAACGACTGCCAACAGAGTAAAAATGGGGGCAAATACGATAACGGGATAGCCTCGATATGCAAAAAACATGAGTAGACTCAAAGACACAAGGATCGCTACAATCTCTAAAAGCATAAATACTTCCCCTCTCTCATGTGACAAAATTGTGTCGGTTGTCTACAAGGGAAGCATAATTCATGCCATTTATTAGAGCATTGCGTGTTCTTTGCGATCATTTTAGCAACTTTTCAGATACGAACAGCCTTTTTAGCGTCCCCATGCTTTTAACAATTGAACGCTTTGACATACCGCTCTTGAATTAAAGTCCAAATTTTCGGAAATATATTTGCAGGCTCTTTGCTTCCTACAAATATATAGGCTCGTGATTATAAGAATCATTAGTCTTAGCTTTGTACATGTAAAAAGTCCAAAATTCTGGACATCTTCCAAAATATCGGACTTACTGCTTCGCTAGTTGCATTTGCCTGTCAATTAGCCTCTCCCACTTATGATAAAAGCTGGATTTACTAATTCCGAGCAATTTTGCTGCCTCCCGTTTATTTCCCCCAGTTAGTTGAACGGCCCGTAGCAAAGCCTCACGTTCAGCCTTTGCTAGCCATTCTTTAAGAATAGGAAAGCTGCTCTGTACCAGTGGGTTCCCTGATGTGGATGCTGGAAGCAGAATATGCTCGGCCCTGATCCGGTTACCCTCCATCATATGCATGGCACGCTCCAATACATTGCGCAGCTCTCTTACGTTGCCAGGCCAGCGGTGATAACGTAACAGCTCCCATACCTCTTCGTCCATTCCTTTCACAACAATCCCCGTTGTCTCCATCAGTTGCTCTTGTATACTCTCTACCAAATGCGGCAAGTCTTCCAACCTATCACGAAGCGGCGGTATTGTAAGGGTAACAACGTGCAAGCGATAAAATAAATCCTCGCGAAATTTTCCCGCTTTCATTAAAGCAAACATATCTTTATTAGTAGAAGCAATCACTCGTACATCTAGCGACATTGGTCGACTTGCTCCGACTCGCTCTACTTCTTTTTCTTGCAAAACGCGTAAAAGCTTGGCTTGTAGAGCGAGTGGCATATCTCCAATTTCATCTAACAGGATTGTACCTCGATCAGCTAGTTCAAATTTTCCTTTTTTCCCTTTGCGCAGAGCCCCTGTAAATGCTCCCTCCTCGTATCCAAACAACTCGGATTCCAATAAATTATCCGGGATTGCCGCGCAATTTACCCGAATAAATGGTCCCATCGCTCGCTGACTGGCCGCATGAATAGCATGTGCAAATAGTTCTTTGCCCGTCCCGCTCTCTCCCGTAATCAGTACAGTTGTATCGCTTTTAGCAACCTTCATCGCTAATTCCTTACATTTATTCATTAAGTCGCTGGTGCTAACAATCTGTTCAAAGCGATAAGCTGCTCCCAGCTTTCTTTGCAATTCACCTTTATAGTAATCTAATTCTTGTTTTAATTGATCGACTGTAGCCGACAAAGCGTGAAGCTGCCGCACATCCTGAAACATAACAGTTCCCAGCACCGCAATCATGTTCCCATCCCGATAAATAGGGACACGGTTCGCTATCATTTCACGGCCGTTAATCCGTTGAACCTCAGCCAGTTCAGCTAATCCGGTCTTGGCTACTGTATGCATGCGCGTATTCTCAATAACGGATGTAACATGTCTGCCGATTGGATCAGCTATCCCGATAAAATTCCGATATTTATGATTCATCATTAGAATGATGCCCTCTGGATTCGTCACCACTATACATTCATATGCTTGTTCAAATACATCCTCTAACAGTTTTAGATATTCCAACGATGCTGTGGCCTGAAAAACCATTAGTCATCCCTCCCTGGATCGTAACCATTCACATTCTTACACTTGTCTAACATAAGCTGTCGGTTTGTTTCCTCCTCGTATCCATCCTCACTCTTTTTACATAATTCCAATCTTCAGATTCTTACCTTAAAATGAACCGCTTGTTTGCTTTTTCCATTGTCCAGCTCTTCTAAATATCAGGCTTTGACAGGAGGATATTTTTCACAATTAATTCTAATTTATTCCTGCTTCGTCTGCTTCTCTCTCCTCCTCCATATAACAAATGTGCTGTTTTTTTATAAAACTACCTGTTACCACAGTCTTCATTTTCTATTATTTTGATCCAGCTTCATCCCTTTAGCCGCTTGATCTCTTCCTTATTCCTCCTTTTCTCATCAAATTCTAATAGGAATTTTTATCTACTTTTACCAGTTATCTACCGCTTTTTCCGTGCTTGCAACTTTGTTATTCTGAGCTTGCCGAAACTTCCCAAATCATGAGAAGTGCGGGGGATGACCGATGGTGTAAGGCTTAGGCTAACCACCTGGGGTGAATCACACATAATGCTGCGTAGGGTTGTATCCTCAATCCGAACCCGACAACTAACCTCGTAGGTAAAAAAAAGGAGCGATGAAAAATGAAGAAAAATTGGATGTCTAAAACAGTATTTGCATTGGCAGTAGGAATGGCAGTAAGCGGTATCGCTACTTCTGCATTTGCTGCTTCCCCAACATGCGCGGTAAAAAATCTACCAGCTAAACAAGATATTGCTTCATTGACTGAATTACTTAATCAAAAGCAAGGAAAATCGAAGGATTGCCTTCCTGCAGATCTATTAAATAGCCTATTGAATCAAACAAAAGGTAAGGATAACTCCATTATCCAAAAATTAAAAAACATCGAAGATTCCGACGCTAAATCACCTTCTACACCAAAGATTGAAAACAGATTTGCAGACGATTCCGATGAAGTTTCTGCAGACAAACAGAAAAAACCTTCTATGAAACAAGCAGAAAAAGATAAAGCTTCAAAAGAAAACGTATCTGCCCAAGCAAGCGCAATGGTGAACGAAGTAGTGGAAATTGTAAACAAGGAGCGTGCCAAAGCTGGTCTGAAGCCGCTTAGCATGGATACAGAACTGTCTAAAATGGCAACAGACAAAGCAAAGGACATGGCAGACAACAATTATTTTGACCATGATAGCCCAACCTTCGGATCTCCATTTGACATGATGGATCAGTATAAGATTTCCTACAAAACAGCGGGTGAAAACATTGCTGAAGGTCAACGTTCTGCTGAAGAAGTAATGAAAGACTGGATGGACAGCGACGGACACCGTGAAAACATCATGAATTCTTCCTTTACAAAAATCGGAGTAGGATACTACAACGGTTACTGGGTGCAAGAATTCATCGGATAAGCAATGCTCTCAAAGTAGAGGAGCAACAAAACCTCTATCCATGTTATCTCATAAAGACAGACGAAATTCATTATTTCGTCTGTCTTTTTTATATTGCTTATTTGACTTTATTGATTTTGCATAACAGGACAAGATAATGTATTACTAGAGCACAAGAGGAAACGTGTGTCCAACCGGAGGAATCTGTTATGAAAAATCGCTTTACAATTGGCAAAATGGCTCGTATGCATCGTATCGCAGAATCAACGCTGCGCTATTATGATGAAAAGGGCATTTTTCAGCCCAAAACCATTGACCAGAAAACTCAGTACCGTTACTACACCATTGACCAATTTTCTACTTTGACTTCTATTAAATTTTTTCGCCATTTAGGGATTCCCCTGCAGGAGATTAAAAGATTTATGGATGAACGTACACCCGATTTGGCTTTGGACATCCTGGAAAAGCAAAGAACATCTCTTCAACAAAAGCAACAGGAAATCGCCTACATGTTAAATCGTTTGGAAAGCAAGATCACAACCATTAAACAAGGCGTAGATATACCGGATGATTCCGTCGTATTTAAAGAGTTACCAAAGCGATATATTCACTCTATAGTCGTGGAAGCAGACCTCTCTGATGAAGAATTTGAATATCACCTTAATACTTTGCAAAGCGATCTTCAGCTTTTAGAGGTATCCTTATTTGCTGGTGATATTGGGACTTCTGTGTCAAAATCCGCCATTCTCAAAGGGGACTATCAAGATTACAACAGTTTATTTATTATAATTGATGATCTCCCCGTCGATAAAGAGCGCTATGCCAGTATTCCTGCTGGTCTGTATGCATGTACAATGCATTATGGACCTTACGAACAACTCGATCAGTCATACGAACGCCTCCTTTCAGCGATCAAAAAGCGTAATTATGAAATTACTGATAAATCCTATGAGCTAGGCATTGTAGATTGGTCGATCACCAGTGCATCGGATGAATTTGTTACTGAAATTCAAATCCCGGTTCAGCCTCTATCCTCCTTATAAATCACTGATTTCAACAGAATTTATTGACTGCCCCCTTGAGCTTCAAGTAGCTTGAATGTTTACAATAAGAGCTATCACAAGGAGGTCATATTATGACAGACGCAGTAATGAAACTAAGGGAGACCCCCGTGCCAAAGCTATTCATCTCTTATCTCATCCCTTCTGTACTTGGCATGTTACTTATGTCGATTAATATTTTTGTGGATGGGGTATTTGTCAGCCGCGGGGTGGGACCAGAAGGATTAGCCGGGGTGAACATCTCTGTACCCGCCTTTTCCATCTTCCTTTCTATCTCTCTTTGGATTGGAATGGGTGGAGCTACTCTCTACTCGGCTGCCTTGGGAAGAAATGAAGTAACACACGCTCGCCGGATTTTTACCCAATCTTTTACACTGGCAATTCTATTGGTTAGCCTCATCATGGCGGTTTGCTTAACACATATTGAACAAATAGCCTATATTTTCGGAGCTGACAAGGCCATCTTGCCTTATGTACTTGATTATTTACGTGTGCTGTTAACTTTCGGGATCGTTTATGTCTTAGAAAACATCCTGAGCATTTTTATCCGTAATGACGGAAACCCCAAGCTAGCGATGATGGGCCTAATCGTCACATCGGTCCTTAACATACTATTTAACTATATCTTTATTTTCATGATGGGAATGGGTGTCAAGGGAGCGGCCTATGCTACGATCTTATCGGCTGCTATTGGCTTTTTGGTGCTACTTACCCACTTTCGGAAGAAAGGTAGCACATTGCGTTTTGCGGCATTCCGGTTTCAGCTAAAGGAAATCGGGCAAATCGTAAACATCGGCTTTCCCAGCTTTATTGCGGAGAGTACGATCGCGATCACTACTTTAGCGTACAATCTGGCTTTCATGAAATATATGGGGGCACAGGGGGTTGCTGCCTATGCAATCGTCAACTATATTCATGCGATGCTATTGCTATTGTTCATGGGGGTAGGAGCGGCACTGCAACCTATTGCCAGTTTCCATTATGGTGCTCAATTAAGTGAGCGATTGCGAGCTAGCTTGCGTTTAACAGTAAAAACCGGCTGGGGCTTCGGTATCGCTGCCTTACTTTTTGGCGTTTTATTTTCAAATGTATTTATCATGTTATTTGATATCCAATCAGAAGAATTGATTCAAATCACCGTGAACGGGATGAATCTATTTTTTATCAACTATCTTTTCTTAGGATATAATCTTGTGTATGGGGAGTACTTCCAAGCCATACAGAAGATACGCAAATCACTGTGGATTATTTTAACCCGTGGTGTCTTGCTGGTTATTCCTTTGTTGTTTATCCTGCCAAAATGGTTCGAGGTAAATGGTATTTGGCTGGCAATCCCTATTGCCGAAGCACTGACAGCATTAGGCATTAGTATGTTAAATCGCAAAACACCGCCTGTTCCGCAATTTACAAAGCGAGAAACAGAAGCTAGTCTCTAACAAGCACGAAAAAAGGTAGCCCGAAATGAGCTACCTTTCTTCATATACATACAAAATCATTTGATCTTCCATTCAGCATCTGGTTGGTTGCTGTTATCCCTGTACCAAGCTTCTTTTCGCTAAGGCCAACGCACCACACACTCCTGCATTATCCCCTAATGCCGGTGGAACAATATAGGTTGACAAATCGTCACAGAAATACTGATTTTCACTCACATAGCCTTGTAATAGCTCGCTCAGTTGCTGCCTTACAAGGGGAAATAGCTGCTCCTGCTTCATAACCCCGCCGCCTATGATGAGCCTTTTAGGTGCTAAGATAAGGATATAATTCATTAACGCTTGTGCTACATAATAGGCCTCCAGCTCCCAGACCTCTGTGCTTGCTTGCAATGCTGCTCCCTGTTGATTCCACCGTTTTTCAATAGCTGGTCCAGAGGCCATGCCCTCTAAACAGTTGCCATGGTACGGACACACACCTGTAAACGAATCGGTATGGTGTGGTTTTACCAAAATATGTCCCATCTCAGGGTGAGACATACCGTGTAATAGCCTTCCTTCAACAATAGCCCCTACGCCAATTCCTGTACCCACTGTCATATAGATGCAACTATCTAAACCTTTAGCGGCTCCCCAAGTTGCTTCACCCAATGCAGCAGCATTTACATCTGTATCAAACGCAATCGGAACAGAAAAATGCTCTTTTATATGACCAAGCACGTCATAATTTTTCCAAGCCAGCTTTGGCGTATTCCTTACATATCCATAAGTAGCACTAGTCGTGTTTACATCAATCGGTCCAAACGAGCCTATCCCAATCGCATCTAGGTTCTTTTGATGTAAAAAGGTTATTACCTGCCCTAATGTTTCTTTAGGAGTCGTGGTTGGAAAGCTGATTCTCTCCAAAATCTCTCCAAATTCATTTCCGATTGCACAGACAAACTTTGTTCCCCCTGCTTCCACAGCCCCTAGTCTCATTTTTTGGTGCACTCCTTTGTAGCCTGAATGGTTTTACGTCATTTTTTGCTTACTGGTACAAGCCACTCTCACTATCAGATGCTACCACTTCGGTTTCTTCGCTGTGCTTTCCTTCTGCTGGTACACCATGGGAGTCCCCTTGCAAATTTAAAAGAACACATCCTGCGATGATCAATAGGATGGCAATCACCTTTTGCAAGGACAGACTATCCTTAAACCAAATGATCCCAATGGTCGCAATTAATGCGGTACCGATCCCTGACCAAATGGCATACACAACGCCAACCTCTAATTTTTTTAGAGCTAAGCTTAACGAGGAAAAGCAAATCAGATAAAACACAAACATAAGAATTGTCGGCCATATCTTCGTTAATCCATTCGACAGCTTCATCATGGTCGTACCTGCAACCTCTAATAAAATAGCTACCCCTAAAAAGACCCAACTCATTTTAATCTCTCCTCTCTACTTACTGACTCACTCTCTCTGTCTCTTACACCATCCACCATGATATCCATAATGGCTTCCAGCGCCTCTTGCACCGTCATTTGCTGCTGTGTGAGCGGAGATTGATAGGTCATCTGCTGTAAGGAGCCTATAAACATCTGGATAAAAACCTTCACATTCACAGGCCGAAAAACTCCTTCTGCAATGCCTTCTTCCATAAATCTACTTATATTGTCCCATCCCTCATGCATAAGCGTATTAAAAATCTGCCACTGCTCAGGATAAAACCTCTTTAATTCTGCTAAAAACCGTAAATCAAACGTGATAAGCTCACTGGGGATCACGAAGAACAACTGTTTTAATTTTTCAATTGGCCCCAACTGCTCATTTTGCAAGATTTCTGCTTCTTTATTAAAATAACGCTGCATATCCTGCTGAATAATGTAGGCTAACAGCTCCTCTTTGGATGTAAAACTTCCATATAAGGTTTTCGTGCTAACGCCTGCAAGCTGAGCAACGTTTGCCATTGTGAATTTGACGCCATATCGCTTCACCTCTTCAATCGCACACGTTGCAATGCGATTTTGCATTGAAATCACCCCTTTGAGAATCAGGGAAAATATTTTATTTTTTATATTTTCCACCTTTCCTATTTTACAAGAAAAAACAATGGTTAGCAATCCTTTGCTATTCATTCTCTTTGACCAAGCTGTGTCACCATTCCTGTATCATTGATTTGCTTAGCCCCGTAGGAAAAATAAAGCTTGAATCAGTTGAGCCTACCTACTCCAACACTGCCTTACTGGTGAATTCGTGCACATTGCCCCATAAAAAAGCAGAGTGCTGGGAATTTGCTCTTCCAGCACTCTGCTTGTCTGCTGCTATCTGCTACTAGTTTATGCACTTGGTTTAGCTACTATGTCCCTTTTGTTAGTAAATTACCAATAAATTTTTTGCCAAGGTCTTCTACTCACTTTTTTTTGTCCTTACTCGGTATCTGCCCCTCTTTTCACTGTAAGCAGACAAATTGTAATCACCACAAAGGCAACTAATGCCAAGAAAGGTATCGTGATGAAGCCGAGCCAATTTATATACTCACCTGTACATGGCACACCTTGCGTACAGAAGGACATTCCTTTCATAAAAGGAACCTTCTGTACGCTATAGTGGTAAGCCGAAGTGATCATGCCGATGATCGAAAGCGGCAAAATGTATCTATAGATACTGGTATCGTTGCGATACACAGCCATCCCCAACAGGATTGTCAAAGGATACATCAAAATTCGCTGATACCAGCAAAGCGTGCACGGGACAAAATGCATGACTTCACTAAAATAAAGGCTGCCAACTGTGGCAATAATTGCAGTAATCCAGGAAAGCACTAACGGCTTGTTCATGCGCTATTTCCCCTCTGTAACAGGGTTAGCGGCTTCTTCTACAGCCTTTTTGAAGTCATCCATGGTAGTTCCCTCAAATCGCTTACCATTAATGTATAAGGTTGGGGTTCCTCTTACATCCAGCCTTTTTACAATAGCCAAATCCTTGTCAACAGCCGCTTGGTATTTTTTAGCCGTAAAAGCCTGCATCACCTTTTCCGTTTGCTGTTGGTCAGCGATTTGACCGATAAGACCTTTTAGCTTATCCTCTTTAAAATAATCTTGTTTTTCCAGACTAAGGTCCTCCGGCTGGTTTTTATATAATAAATCATGGAATTTCCAGAAAAGATCATTTCCTAATTCTCCATAAACCGTTTCAGCAAATAAAGCTGTTCGATGAGAATCTACAGAAATAAATGGATCTTGGAAGAAATAAAACTGAGCTACGCCAGTCTCCACAAAATCTTTATCAATCTGTTTTACAAGCTCTTCATTAAATTTTTTGCAGGCTGGACACTTATAATCACCAAACTCTACAATTTTAACTTTGGCAGTCTCTTTACCAAGGTAAGGCTGCCCTTCATAGTCTGCAGCCTCCATCAATGCCAGTTGCGTTGATTTTGGCATAAGAAAGAGATACGCTATTACTAAAACAGCTATGATTCCGATACTCCAAAAAATCCATTTTGAAGATTGATCAGAGGATTTTCCTTTTTTACCTGATCCAGCTTTCGTCATTTTGTTGTGCTGCTTGTTCAACTTGACACCACCCATACTATTATTTATTTACTTACAAAAGTACAGTTATTTTCCATAGTAGTTGATCTTGGACTTTATAGCAATGCTGTAATCTTCTCTAAAGTGGATATTTTTTGAACGAATACTTCTAGTTTTCATTTTTTTCTAATCAGCAATCCTTGTCGAGTATCTTTAGTATATTTTTTATTTGTTTCGAATTGCAAGTTTATTCTTCGCTAATCAACAAAGGTATTTCGCTTTATTAGACATTTATTATGTATGGATTCCATCACTGTTTAGACAATTTCCTCCTGTTTACATTAACTGAAAAATTAGTAATTATTTCCGTTATTTACTTTGGATACTTTTATCTTAACTAAAAAACTTTCCCAGTATAAAAGCTTTTAACTAAAATATTGGAAAAAAACGAAACGAACCTAGCAGGAAAAAAGATGAAAAATGGGACGACAGTATGACTTTTTTCTCTTGTAAAAAAGCGTGATAAGCACTATTCTGATACTTAGCCGTATATTTTTAGGAGTTCTATTTTCGAGAGAATTCCATGCTAACTTGCCGTTTCATTATCGGAATAAAATGTTTACAAATGAGTATCAAAAGAAGATTGATCCACTCTGGAGGGGAAAGACATGTTTAAAAAGAAAACGCTACTTTTGCTGTCTTCAGCTTTGTTAATCGGGGCTTTGCCTGCTACAACTGATGCAGCTGTCGTGAAAAAAAATATTCAAGCTACTTACAACAATGTGAAAGTAAAGTATAACGGCTATGTAGTTCCAACTACTACGGAACCATTCATCGTAAATGGTACTACATACATCCCGCTTCGCATGATGGCAGGGGTATTTAACAAGGATGTTTCTTGGGATCAAGCTACCTTTACAGTATCTGTAGGAGATCGTATAGATCCTAAAATTGCACAGCTACAAGCAGAGATTGCTGCCAAAGATTCTAAAATCTCTACATTAGAAAAAGACGTTTCCTACTATAGAGATCAATTAGATAAGAAAGATAAGGATAAAGATAAAAAGAAGAAAAAGAGCAGAAATAGCGATGTACGTGATCTGGAAGATGATCTAAACAAAAAATTTGGTAAATGGGAAAAAATCAAATGGAATTTCGATCTATCCGGCGATGAGGATGACCTGGATGTTACGATTGAAATTGACCTTGGTGACTACAAAGATGAATACAAAGATCTAAGTGAGTCCGAAATCAAAAAATTCATCAAGAAGGTTTGCGAATTCATCTGGGATGAAAGAGACTTTGAAGATGCAGACATTGATGGAAAAATCTATGACACAGATGATAAAGACGATCTGTGGACATTCGAAGGTAAAAGTAAAGGTAAAAAAGTCACTTACGAGAAAGAATAGGCTACATGCGAAGATGTTTGATCCTTGTCCCGGAGATTGCTCTCCGGGGCTTTTTTATCCTGATAACCAAGGAATCCTCTAAAGCACAATACCTAAGCGGAACAAAACAAGAAACCAGACATGGCAACAAAAATTTATCTGTTCCCATCTTCTGGCTTCTTTAGTTTTACCACTATATATTATTCTAGAAGTTACTCTTGTTATTACCCAAGCTTCTGTGCAAAGGTAGCGCCAAACTCCTTGCATTCCTCAATTTCCTTATCTCCAGGCGAAAGCTCGATCTTCAAGCCCTCTGCTACGATTTCTGCTCCTAAGGATTGCAGCTTCTTAGTCAGCGTCTCTACAGCCTCTCCAAACATTGGATAGCTCGTATCGCCAGAGCCGAATACAGCCGCTTTTTTGCCGCTAAGATCAAGTCCGTCCATTTCATCGTAAAAGTCGAGGAATTCATCCGGCAGATCTCCGTCGCCCCAAGTGTATGCCCCTAACAGGATTGCATCATATTCAACCAAGTCAGCAGCTTTCGCATTCCATACCTCTTTTACCTCAATTTCTAACCCTTGTTCACGAATGCTTCCCGCAATCAATTCTGCCATTTCCTCGGTGTTTCCTGTCATGCTCGCATATATCATTCCAATTTTGCTCACGGAGATCTCTCCCTTATATCTATATTTCTAATCCTTAAATGAAAATTATTATCACTTACATAATATTGATACTGATTCTCATTGTCAATATTTTTTTATAAAATAACAAGCTGATTTTGCACCAGCTTGTTGCTTATATATCCCTTCAGAAGCCTTATCCCATTCTTCATTCTGCTTTCTCTTCTGAAGGGTTTGCTGTTAATCTTTTTCTCGAATTTTGATATTTACCCGTAGCAGGTACCTGTCCAATGGCTTTCGCTAGCCCGAACAACGGCATATTCGCGTAAATTGCCTCATACTTGGAAGGTTCCATGCTATATGTTTCGTGAAAAATACCTACACTTCCATCTGAACCTATTTTACGCTGGAAAGCCTTCCAAGCCTCCAGATGATAGCCGCCGTGCGCATAGCTTTCTAGCTGTTCATAGGAATTCCAGTACTGTATGAGACCGATCGTTCTACCATTCCAACAATTTTCTGCTCCTATAAACCCTAATTCCGGATGCTGGTACAACTCTTTAAGCATCTTCACCATTGCGAGAAATACAGGAAGCCATTTATGAACGGCCCACCATTTATTGATGCGCATCCCAATGTAAAACACCACGAAGGATTTGCCAGCTGATGCTGCGAATCGACCATTTTGTACTTTATTCATCTTCTTCTCTCCCATTCTTTTTGCATCCTTATTTCGCATCTTCAGCTATTACGAAATATATTTTTATCGTTGTAGTTCAAAATAATCGAGGGCCACTGCTAGAATAATAGTAAGGATTATTTTAAAATTGCGCGTCTTAGTTGATCTTGCTTTCATATAAGCTAAACACTCCTACCAGCATACCGACTGGCGGTCTGTATTTGATAAAAAATAAAGAGCTACTATGCTCGTTATATCATCATGATTGTTTCTTTGGATTGGTCTACAATCCTTTCTCTTTATTTGCTCAAGACAGAAGGATCGTTTCAATATTTTCATCATTTGAGAGAGATCCTTCCCTGTAGGTCAAGCAGACGGAGATCAGTAGTTGATCCCCTGCTGTTCCTAGTATTTTTTACTTTTCTCGTTTTTGTTTTGCAATAAATCATTCATAATAAGATATAGATCATCGGCCTTAAGTAGATTAACGCCCATTTCTTTCGCAAGTATGCTCCCATACATATTTGTCATAAAAAAATGAGCCATTTTCTGTGGATCGACATTTTGGGAAATAGCACCTCCTTGCTGTCCACATTGAATCCACTCCGTTTGCATGTCAACAGAAAATTGATGAAATCGGTTCAACAAAGAGGCAATCCTTTTATTTTCCTTTTGACTAAGCAGATAAATAAAAATTTGACTGGAGACTTCCTTTTCTCCCTGCAGCAACTCCGTAAAACCATCAACGATGGCTCTCAGTGGATCATGCAGTTCTCCACGTTTAGCAATTTCTACTTGGTGTTGAAATTGCTCGTTTACCTTTTCCATTTTCATTTGCAGAATATAAGCAAACAGTTCATCCTTACTTTGCACATAATGATAAATGGCTCCTTTTGACAGTTTAGTTCTGTTCATAATCTCTTGCAGGGTTGTTTGCCTGCATCCCCGTTCACGAATGAGATCTTCCGTAGTTGCCACTAGCATCTGAAAGGTGGACACGGCGTGATTCTGTTGTGTCATGAGCACGTTCTCCTATTAGCATAATTTCCTTGCCATCATTTTAACAAACCGACCAGCGGTTTGTAAAGAGGGAGATAAAAAACAGACAACGGATTGGCAGTCTGTTTTCTTTTTGCGGGTTTCCATAGGACAAGCGTCAGCAGAAAAACCAAATCTAGCTACACCGATAAGTGATCCTTGATTTCTTTAATTTGCTCCAGGTGTCTTTGCTCATGAAGTCCAACAAATTCAATCCATTGATTTATGTTCAGAAGCCCAAATGCCGGATGAGTAAATCCTTTTTTGGCAAGCTGAGAACTCTCTGTATCTTCGCAAGCAGCCAACAAAGAGGTACGAGTAGATTCCAGCTTCAGGAGTAAGTCCTGTAGATTTTTAGGCTCATCTGTTGGTTCATAAGGAGCGGGGGCTTGCACTTTCTTGCTGCGATCCAGTATTAAGGAAATGGGCTTTGACTCTATTTGTACATCCTCATTACGTAACGCCTTTTTCACATGGTAAGCTACCGCTTTTTCGGTCAGATACAAATGCTCCAACACCTGTCCTATCGTCCAAACACCCTCCATTGCTCTCTGATTGATTTCTGTATCTGACAAGCCATCTACCATATTAATTAATTCTTCCCTGACTGCATGTATATTCATAGGTGTACCTCCTTTTTCTAGAATTTTTCCAATATCAATCTGTTCTTCACGTTGATTGGAATTTCCTGTATTGCTTACACTTATAGAATTTACACTTACAGGTAATAAAAAATGAATGCGGAATATCCCCCTAGTTTACTGAAATATATGGTCTCATTGGCAAACATCCGTCCCTTTTGATGTATTCGGATATCTGACTTCGTATTCTTGAAAAATAAACACTCATCTAAAACGGTGTATAAAAATACGAGCCTTGATAGGAAAGAATCAGAAGATCGCACAATTATTTTTCGCACATAAAGAAAGCCACAACTCCAAAAATAAATTGCGGCTTTCCGGTATCTAGCTTGCTAATGGAATGCCTTCCAAAACGCTCCCTGTGTATTAATAATTGGCATAATCTCATTAAACGGAATCCGAAAAGTGGGAAAGCCTGCAGCATAAGGTGCGATTTCATAAGGGGCGAAATAAATATACAAAGCCTCCTCATTCACATAAAAGGGCTGGTCTGGCGCAATTCCTTTATAGGTATCAGGAAAAACATAGGAGTATTGTGGGTCTGTCTTTATCTTTTGGCCGATAATATAACTTAAAATCTTTACATAGTCACTACTAGGTTTGAATAAATCCTGCAGCTTATAGAATTGTCCCGTCACCAAATCAATTGGAGTATAGATCTGTGTAGGCATTCCGTGTGCAGCTCCAAACGGGTAGTTATAACCCTGTAGCTTTAATTGCACAAGCTGTTTATCGAAAAAGTCAACAGAGAAGTCACCGAAATAATTATAATCTAGCTGGGCATTCGGATCGATCGGCTTGACTTGAGACAAATCTTTTAAACGCTTGTTTACTTGTTCCTGAATCGCGCTGGTGGCCATTCCTTCTATTTGTGGATAGTAGACGAGATAATCCTTGTTAGGACGATACATCACCTCTTTGACCCGGTATTGCTTGGCGAGCGGAATGACCGTATTTTGTGCGTAAATCAAAGTGCCATTTGGCTGATAATAGCTTACTCGCTGGTTCACATCAGCCCTAATTACGTTTCCCATCTTATTAAGCGTTCCGTTTCCTTTAAGAATGGGGAGATTCCTCATGATCTTTCCAAAACGATCGATAAAGAAGGTAGACTGATCATTAGTCGCTGAGGCTATCCCATCCTGATATTTCTCTACTTTATTGAACACGAATTCTGTAAAAAAACGCCCATCCTTATCAGCAATTGCATATGTAGAACCCATGTATGGTGCTTTGCTGTCCCTAAGAACGCCTACTGCTACCCGGTCTTCCCCTAGCATCTCAATATCACTGTACCCCGGTTTAATTTTAAATGCTCCTGTTTTATCAATCAGCCCCAATTTAAACACAAAATCATCCACCGATGTATTAACTACAGCACGCCCTTCTTTGAATGCCTGTGCTGAAGTAAATTGCGGCTCGATGATTATTTTTCCTTGTTCATCCATATAGCCAAACGGCTCTTTTTCTTTATGCTGAAAAGCCATCAATCCATCGCTCAACGGTCCTACGGCATGGTAGGGATACGTATGTAATACCTCCCCATTGCGACCTAAAAGCGCATATTGATTCTCTTTGATCTTGACAACTGCCTTCCCTTCAATGAAATCATTGGCTTCTTCATACTTGTTCGGTATCACAACCTTCCCTTCCAAATTAAGATAGCCATATCGATAGTTCCCCTGCTCATTTGTATCAGCAAATACTGCCCTTCCATCTTGATACGTTCCAATATAAGAGTGGGGGTTATCGCTTAGCACTGTACCTTTGTCGTCTATCACCCAGAAGCCCTTGTCATCGATTACAGTTGCCCGACCTTCCGTAAACGAGCTAATTGAATTGTAAATAGGCTTTACAACGTACTGAGCTTGTTCATTAATTAATCCGGTACCATTTGCGACCGTTACAACAGCAAGCCCGTTCTTTTCAAAGGGAAGAGCGTACACAAATTGGGGGATGATTAAGAACTGTCCGCGCTCATTAATGTAGCCCCATTTCACTCCTTCTCTCGTACTCATGGATGCCGGATAGAGAGCAACTATTTTTTGTTTTATTTGCATGCGAATCGTTTTAATTAACTCATTCCATTTTGGTGCATAGATAGCTGATGATTTGACTCGGATACCTGCTCCTATAGATTCAATAGCCATAGCAGGTAAATTTTCCTGCAATTGAGCTTCAGCCAGGTAGTACCAATAAAGCGGATGAGCTGTATCTTCAAGAATCGCCTGCCAACTAGCACCGTTTCGCTTGAGCATCACCAATGAAATGCCCCCAGACCGTCTATAAGCAACAGCAACGCTCAGATTGCCTTTTTTGTCCGCGTCAATTGCCCGAACATAAGATGTATGTTGAGGCTTTATCACCGGCAAAACCTCCGCATCATCCGGCAAATATTGCCGTGCCACCTCTAAGACATCCGATTCCTCCCACATCATGAGGCACCCTCCTCTAGTTGTGTTTTTGATATTCTATGTATTAGAAAAGGCAATGTGCCCAAACAAAAAAGCATCTGTCACAGCAATAAGCTATAAACAGATGCTCTACATCATTATTTATTTCTTAGAACAAAAGTGCCACGTCACATAAACACTTGCCTAAAGTGCCTGTTCAATAAATTTCTTTACACGCTCTTGATACTCTTCTTTTGCTACGGTAAATGATTTTGTGTGTCCTGCTCCAGGCACTATCCAGATCTGTTTTTCTCCTTGTGCAGCGTCAAAGATTCGATAAGCCATCTCTGTAGGAACCAGCTTATCCTGATCGCCGTGGATGATAAATAACGGTCGAGTATTCTTCTTCACTTGTTCAATGGGAGAGACTTCTGCAAACGAATAGCCTGCCCGCAGCTTAGTCGTCCAGCTCGTTGTTTGCATAAGCGGGAAAGTCGGCAATTGATATAAATGCTTCAACTGATAAGACAATTCCTCGGTCATAGATGTGAATCCACTATCCTCAATAATTCCTTTTACCTCAGGTGGCAGCTCCTCACCGCTAGTCATTAAGACTGTGGCTCCACCCATTGAGACTCCATGTAAGAAGATATGCTTTACTTTTGCCTGCTTCGTCAGCATTTTAATCCAACCCAGATAGTCCTTGCGATCATGCCAGCCGTATCCAACATAGTCGCCTTCACTATTACCGTGGCCACGAGCATCCGGCATTAGCACTTGAAAGCCTAAGTCATGATAGAACTTTGCGTAACTTTTCATGTCTTCCCCTTTACGGCGATAGCCATGAGCTAAAATAACTGCCTTGTCGCTAGGTTGATCACTCGGTATGTAAGTGGCTTTTAACTTCAAGCCGTCAAAGGAGATTTGCTCTAAGCCGCCCTTTTCCTGATTTTTGTACCATTCCTCTACACGGATTTTATCCTGTTCCACTGCTGCATTTACAGGGGCAGCAGCAGCCTCCTGCTCACCAGAATACAGCGTGACCTGACCATCACGACTGATGCTGATCTGATAAAAATAGCTACTGGCGGCAATGATCGCAATAAAAAAGAAAGCCACGATTGAGCCGCAAGTAATCATGATTCGTCGTTTGTTCATACGTGTTTCTCCTCTTAAAGTATGCTTATTCTATTCTCACAGGTTGTTCAGTGTTACATTGCCTTGTAATAGAAATCAATACCAACTAATTCTATAAAAAATAACAAATCCCTCTGAATGTTATTTCAGACTGTCATATTTTTGTCCAAGGGTGTTACCTGTGACCACCCCTTCTTATAGAAAAATGAGGCACATTCCATTATATTTTTTGATTTTCCTATTAATGTCACCATTCTTTTGTTGTATATAACCTTCTCCACCACTTATTTCCACACGAATATTTCCATTCCTCTTTTTCAATAAGCAAAAAGCCATGCGCAAAGAACCGCATGACTTTTTGGTTGTCGTCTATTTACTAAAGATTTTTTCAGCATGATCCAATGCCATTTTTGCCCCAAGTGCTGAATAATCAAGCCATGGTTGTTCTGGAATCATGTAAACGTGATTTGCTTTCACAGCCTTTAAATCTTTCCAGATCGGATTGCTTTGTAATTGCTCAAACATCTTGTGGGCCCCACCTCTATTGTTCACAATAACAAAGATGGCATCTGCATCAAAATCAGGGAGTACCTCCTGTGAAATCACTTCAAAAGCTTTCTTTTTATTGAGCTTCTCTACACCCTTCGCAGGCTTCAAGCCTAAATCGTCGTATAAAAGGGGCCCCATTGGTCTTCTTGTGCTAAATACGCGCAGCTCTTTCCCCGTTACACGTATTCCCATCACGGTTCCATCACCGATTTTGCTCTGTACAAGCTTTTTCACACGCTCTGCCTGTGCTTCGTAATCCTTAATAAAGGCTTCCGCTTGCTGCTCTCGGTTTACAAGCTTCCCTACTTTTTTCAATGTATCTCGCCATGTGCCATCATCTAGGTTAAATGAATGTGTTTCCGCAATTTTTTCATATTTAGATAAATCTTTTCCGGCATATTGTTGATCTGCATAAATTACATCTGGTTTTAATGCTAACAGAGCTTCCATATCAGGGTCTGCTACTACCCCTAATGGTTTCGTATCCTTCAGACGATCAGCTACGTGAGGCAAGAAGGATTTTAAATCGCCACCAATCACGGAACCAACTGGCGTAATGCCCAATGCAAGCAGGTTATTTGTCAAATGGATGGACATGGAGGCAATTCGGGGCTCTTTCTTATCTGCCGATTGCTCGACTGTTTGCCCTTTTGCCGACTCTGTATTTGACTGTGGTGTGCTTTGACCACACGCAGACAATGCAAAAATAGTAAGGATGCACATAAGAATCAGTAATTTCTCTTTCATTTTTTCTCCTTTTGAAAATCATTTATTTTGTTTTACCTAATACATATAAAAAATAGGGGGCACCTACAGCGGCGACTACTACGCCTGCGGGAATCGCATTTGGTTGAAAAATAGCACGGCCAACCGTATCTGCAATCACTAGGATGACCAAGCCAACAAGACCCGCTATTGGCAGCAAATGCTGATACAACGGCCCAACAAGTCGACGCGCTAGATGAGGAGCGACTAACCCAATAAAACCTATTCCTCCCACCATCGAAACGCTGGCGCATGATAAGGCTACCGCGGTTGTCAGCAATAAGAAGCGTTTACGGTTTACGGCAGTTCCAATCCCCATGGCCACTTCATCCCCGAGCGAGAAAGCATTCAGTGCTTTTGATTGGGTGAATGCATATGGTGTAAAGATCAGAACCCATGGCAGAAGGGCCGTTACATTGATCCAATCGCGCCCCCATACGTTACCAACCAGCCATCTAGATGTGAAAGCATATATCGTTTCATCTAAAGCAAGTGACAGAAACAGCGTAATTGCACTGAAGCCTGCTGTAATGGCAATGCCAACCAGGATGAGGCGAATAGGCAGCAACCCTTTATGTCGATCATAAGCAAGGAGCATGATCAGTATCGCAGTCACTACTCCGCCTAAAAAGGTAAACAGCGGGATCAATAAAGCTTGGGATCCTTTTAATGATTCAAAAAAACTAACAAAGATCATCAAGCCAAAAGCAGCACCTGCATGCAGACCCAAAATCCCCGGATCTGCCAATGAATTACGGGATACCCCTTGCAGTATAGCTCCCGAAACCCCTAAACCCACTCCAGCAAGCATCGTGACAACAATACGCGGCAGACGGTATTCAAATAAAACCATCATATCCTCTTGACTGCCATTGCCTATAAAGGCTTGTAAAACAGTTAACGGAGCAAGTCGGATAGAGCCTGTATTAAGACTGATAAGAATGGCAACGAAGCTAATAAGCAGTAGAATGCCCCCGACTGTCCCTGCCCGCCTGTCTCTTTTGAAAATTAGTTGTTCCATTTATAAGCTCCTCCCTTCTTTGCGGGCAAGTAAAAGAAAGAAAGGAACACCGACAAATGCAACCATTACGCCTATCGCTAACTCTCTAGGCGGATTGATTGTCCTTGCCCCCAAGTCAGCTAACACCAGCAGAATTGCCCCTAATAAAGCTGACATTGGAATAATAAATCGATAAGTAACTCCTACTAGCTTTCGGGAAATATGCGGAATGACTAATCCGGTAAATCCAATGGAACCAACAGCAGACACAGACACACCAGCAAGCAATACAGCAAGCGCCATTACAAGTAACCGAATCCGCTTTGTATGAGCGCCTAAATTATCTGCCACCTCGTCGCCCAATGAAAGTAACGAAACAGAACGCCCCAATAGAAAAGCAAACAAAATGGCAATCAGGATAACCGGCACCAGTATTTTAAGATGAGACCATCTCACTCCAGAAACACCGCCGGCATACCAAAAGGCCAAATCTTGACTCAAATCATAATAAATAGCGATTCCTGAGCTGAGTGAATGTAAAAAAGCTGCAACAACCGCTCCTGCGATCGTTAGACGCAATGGTGTCAACCCTCCAGTTGCCCTCGATCCTAATAAAAAGATAAGTAAGGTACTAAGCACAGCTCCTAGAAATGACAGAACCATCAAGCTTGAGTAGGACAAATTTGGAAAGAATGCAAAACTGAGCGCTACAACAAACGTAGCACCTGCATTAATCCCCAAAATCCCTGCATCAGCCAGCGGATTACGTGTAACTCCTTGCATCAACGCCCCTGCAACTGCGAACGCTGCTCCGACAACAGCAGCCCCAATCACACGCGGTAACCGCATTTCGTGAATAATTTGATGTGTTGTCAGCTCCGAATGATAGGAAGTAATAGCCGTCCATACCGTTTCCAGTGTCAAATCCTTTGCTCCAAATGAGATGGCTATAAACATAGAAACAAGTAAACCGCCAAGCACCAAGAGAAAAAGCATCGAGATGAGTGAGAGACCCCATCTTGCTGTAGTTTTTTTTATCACAAGCTTATTCAACAGCATTCCTTCTCCTCAAACCCATTCTTGTTTGAATTTTTATGTATAACAAGCACAGTCTTTGAAAATGATAATTATTTTCAGTTGTGATTATAGCTTGGTTACTTAAGAAAAATCAAGAAAAATTGGTAACCACAATTGTTTTTATATTTTTGTGAAAGTTGTTCCCTCATATTATCTATCAGATCGAAATCAACCTCTAACGTCAATAAAAAAACAGCACCTGTTGGCGCTGAGTTTATAATAAAAGAAGGCTGTTACCTTTGAGACCTTCTCTAGCATTTGGTTATTGCATTTGCTAAGGGTAGCGTAAAGTAAAACGCGATACGCCAGTATGACAAAAAAGAAAATGATACGATCGCGGTGCTTAAACTAAAAAAAGCCACCCTGACAGGTGACTTTCCACTGATAAATGACAGTTATAATGCTCCTATGCTTACGAACGAACCAATTTGATTTGGATGACTTTTAGCTCTGAGTTTTGATCTTGCTTTGGATCTTGCTTTGGATCTTGCTTTTGCTCTACGACTGTCCAATTCTTAGAGAGCACAGACTGTAGCCAGATGACTTCCGCTTCTTTCAGCTTGATTTCCGCTAGATAGTCTCCCTTGTTTTGATAATCACGGTCAGCTACTTGGTTTAGTCTTACAGAGATCAGATATTTAATTCCATTGATTGTATTAAATTTAATCTGATATCCTTCTCTGACTGCTTGTTCGAGCTCGCACCAGTTTTGTCTGGAAAAATCGAGCAGCTGAGAAAAGTCGAAGTCATCGCTACATTGCAAAAAATCGCTGATATCTTCCTTTTTTAAAGCATCCAATAATTCTTCATCTGTCACACCCTTTGCTCGAAGGACTTCAATCATCAGTGCTTCATTTTGCGAAAGCTTTACTAGAGACATTGTGGAATACCCTCTCAATTTTTGACTTATTCATTAAATAAATGACAGGCAACCTGGTGACCCGCGCTAATTGATACTAGCTTTGGCTGCTCTTCTGCACAGCGTGACGATGCATAAGGACATCTCGATTGGAACTTACAGCCGCGAATGGTTGACAACGGACTCGGAATGCCCCCTTTCATCATGATACGCTTTTGATCGCGCAGCTTCGGATCAGCTACCGGTATAGAGGAAAGCAGTGCTTGTGTATAAGGATGTGCCGGATGCTCATATAGCTCGCCGCTTTCAGCTACTTCTACCAATTGACCTAAGTACATCACTCCAATGCGGTCCGAAATATGACGTACCATCGAAAGATCATGGGCGATGAACAGATAGGTCAACCCCAATTCATTTTGCAAATCCTCCAGCATATTGACCACTTGTGCTTGAACAGATACATCCAGCGCGGAGATTGGTTCATCGCACATAATGAATTCCGGCTTCACAGCAAGAGATCGGGCGATGCTGACCCTCTGTCTCTGTCCGCCGCTAAATTCATGCGGATAACGCTCCAAATGTTCTTTCTTTAAACCTACACGCTCCAAGAGAGCCGAAATGATATCCTTTCGCTCATTTGCCCCGAGAGATTCATGGATATTCATAGGTTCACTGATCAGCTCAAAGACAGTCATCCCCGGATTTAAGGAAGAATACGGGTCCTGAAAAATCGTTTGCATTCGTTTGCGGAATGGCTTGAGCTGTTGTTCGTTCATTTTCGCTACATCATGTCCATCAAACAGTATTTTCCCGTCAGTTACATCGAACAGCCTAACGATACTGCGTCCTGTTGTAGATTTACCACAGCCAGACTCTCCAACCAGACCAAATGTTTCTCCCTTATAAATCTGAAAGCTGACATCGTCCACAGCCTTCACATATGTCTTTCCCCCACCAAAAAAGCCTTTATTGATTGGATAATATTTTTTGAGATGCTCTACATCAACTAAAATGTCTTTGGTTTTCATATCTGTTCCCCCCGGTCTCTTCTCCCAGCCAGCATTTCATCCGTTGATCGGAACCCATCTCATAAGAAGGCGGAATCTGACTCAGACATTTATCCATCATATGCGGGCAACGCTCGGCAAATGGACAGCCATCCGTAGGGTTTAATAAGCTAGGCGGAGTTCCCTCGATGGGAATTAGTCTTTCTTTATCCCCCGTATGATGTTTAGGCAGAGAACGCAGAAGTCCCTGTGTATAGGGATGCTGCGGGCGATAAAAGATATCCTCAACCTTCCCCTCCTCCATCACCATACCGCTGTACATGACAATTACTCTTGTACATACTTGGGCAACTACACCCAAATCATGCGTGATCAGCATAACTGCTGTATCTGATTGGTTAGCTAGCTCCTTTATCAAATCAAGAATCTGCGCCTGAATCGTTACATCTAATGCGGTAGTAGGCTCATCTGCGATCAATAGCTCCGGTTCACATGAAAGCGCCATTGCAATCATCACTCTCTGCCTCATTCCGCCGCTGAATTCATGGGGGTATTGGTTGAAACGTTCTTCAGCAGAGGGTATGCCTACCTGTTTTAATAATTCGATTGCCTTTTGTTTCGCTACAGACTTACTCACCTTTTGATGTCTTACGATTACTTCCGTTAGCTGTCGCCCGATTTTATATACAGGATTCAGCGAAGTCATGGGGTCTTGAAAGATCATAGCAATCTGATTCCCGCGAATGGCTTTATGCTCCTTTTCTGTGGCTAAAAGCAGATCCCTTCCATTGAAATTGATCTCTCCACCGACAATTTTCCCCGGGTGTGCAATCAGAGAGAGAATGGATTTGGCGGTTACGCTTTTTCCGCTTCCCGACTCGCCTACAATCCCAATTATTTCACCTTTTTGTACGGAAAAACTGACTCCTCTAACAGCCTGCACCTCTCCAGCGCGTGTGAAAAAGGACGTTCTTAAATTCTTCACATCCAATAAAACTTCCGTCATATGACTCACTCCAAGCTGATCATCTTCATTCGTTATTCTATGTCTATTCGTCATTGGCTTTTGGTTCAAAGGCTACTCGCAAAACATCCCCTAGGACATTAAAGCTCATTACCGTAAGCAGAATAAACAAGCCGGGAAATAGAGCTAGATGCGGTGCTTCCCCTATAAAGCCTTGCGCGTTGTTTAGCATGCTCCCCCAGGATGAATTAGGCTGTTGAATACCTAATCCCAGAAAGCTCAGCGCCGACTCCATCAAGATGGCAGAGGCAATATTGATGGTCGCCGTCACAATGATAGTAGAAGAGATACTTGGAATGATGTGATAGCAGATAATTTTAAATGAGCTTTGTCCCGACACTTTGGCGTACAATACATATTCCCGTTCCTTGACAGACAGTGTCTCTGCTCGGACAAGTCTAGCTACATTCATCCAAGTCAAAAGTCCAATAATAATAATCACGGTTTGAATACTGGGCTTTAAATACACACTTAGAATCAGCATTAATAAAAAGGATGGAATTGACATTAAAATCTCTACGGTGCGCATAATGATGCTATCGACCATGCCTCCAAAATAGCCGCTAATCGCTCCAATTGTTGTACCAAGTCCGGTAGCGATAATCATAGCAGCAAATCCCACCAGTAAAGAGACTCTCCCGCCATGCAGAGCCCGAGAAAAATAATCCCTACCGTAATCATCAGTGCCAAAAAAATGCGTTTGGCTCATCGCCTGAAGCCTATCCTGGATAACGATCTGATTAGGATCATACGGAGCTAGAAAAGCAAATATGGAGCCAAGTGCAAAAACAAACAGAATGATAACCGAGATCAGACCCAGCTTATTGGTTAACAATTCCATTTTTACGTTATTCCATCTTCTTCTATTCATCTTGCTACCTCCATGCCCTGATTCGAGGATCAACTACGCTGTATAGGATATCTGCCAGTAAATTGCCGATGATGAGCAAGACGGACGTAAACATGGTAATAGCCATAATGATTGGGTAATCAAATCCAAAGGCAGCCTTGATACTAAGTGAGCCAATTCCTGGCCAAGAAAATACCGTTTCAGTAATAATCGCTCCAGCAATCAAATCAGGTAATGACATCCCCAAAAGGGTAATAATCGGTAAAAGTACATTTTTTAGCACATGGCGAAAAAGAATCTGCCATCGGGTAGAACCGTACGCGTATTGGATTTGAACATAATCCTCTTTTAGTTGTCCAATCGTATTGGAACGAATATATCTCATATAAACAGACAATTGCCCGAAGCTAAGAACCAAACAGGGAAGAATCCCGTGCTTGATAACATCCCAGGCGGAGTTTACTCCGATCGTTCTTATTCCCATGCTAGGAAGAAGATGCAGTTTAATCGCAAAAAAGTAAATCAGAAGCATAGCAAACCAAAAAGCTGGAATGGAAATCCCTACATATGAAAACATATTTAAAAAACTGTCGATCCACTTATTTCGATTTGCCCCCGCCAGTAATCCCAATGGAATAGCCAACAGAACAGAGAGAAGGATAGAAGCTCCCATTAACCCTGCCGTTGCCGGTAACCGTTCGATTACCTGTGTCAGCACAGGCCGATGATTGATCAGCGAATAGCCAAAATCACCCATAAACACATTTTTCAGCCACATAAAATACTGAACATACCCAGGTTGATCTAATCCCATGTTATGCCGAATCCGTTCGATATCCTCAAGACTCATTTTGGGAGTAATGAAGGCTTGCAGGGGATCACCAGGAGCCAGCTTTATCAAAGCAAAGCAAACAATAGAAATAAAAAATAACATCGGAATGGATTGAAGAATCCGTTTTGCTATAAATGAAAACACATGAATGTCCTCCTACAACAGCTTCTGGGAATGAAAATAAGCTGATTCGAATCAGCTTATTTTCTCCCTTGTTTCCTATAAATGCTCTAACTGTTATTATTGCTCGTAAATTTTCGACAAATCCTCAAACATGGTAACCGGCTTCGTAACCGCCTCTTGCAAACCACCAAATTTTTTGTCCACCGCTATAATGGATTTAGGGTATGCAATGGGATAGATCGGCACATCATCTGCTACTGTTTGCTGGATTTTTTTATACAGCTCAGCACGTTTTGCTGTATCAACCTCTACAGCAGCTTTGGACCATAGCTGATCAAACTCTTTGTTATTGTAGTGCGAATAGTTAAAAGGCTCTGTACTAACAAATAAAGATTTATAAGCATCCGGCTCATAGCCCATAATGTAGCCGCCAAAGGACAAGTCATAATCTTTGTTTTTCATATCCTGAGATTTGTTTGAAAATGCTGCTGGATCTAATGGCTGCAGTTCAATTTCAATTCCGACATCTTTCAAATTCTGCTGAAGATAAAGTGCTTGGCTGGTTTGCGGTTTATTGTTATTCACATAGGCCAATCTAAGCTTCAAATGATTGACTCCTGCCTTTTGTAGCAATTCCTTAGCTTTCTGCACGTTGTAATCATACGCAGGCAACTCCTTTGTATAGTAAAGCGCATCAGGAGTAAGCAGGGAATAAGCAGGTTCAGCATAATCAAGAGACGAGTACGCTGCATGAACTAATTCATTCTTATCAATAGCATAGGCAATCGCTTGGCGAACCTCTTTTTTCTGTAATACATCAATATTGAGATTAAAAGCCATGTACACCAATCGACCTTCATTATATTTAATTAAGTTAAACATCTGCATGTCATTCATCTTGTTATAGTCCTGCGGGTCGATAAACTTCATTTGAATTTCGCCATTTTGCATTGCTAAATTCGCAGCGTTACTATCCTTGGTAATGCGATACGTTATCGTGTCTAAATAGGATTTTCCTGCAAAGTAGTTATCAAAACGTTCTAAGGTTACATATTCTCCAGGCTTATATTCCTTGAATTTGAACGGACCAGAACCGACTGGGCTGAAGTTTTTTTCACTCTTTTCAATATCCTCTACATTTTCAAAAATATGCTTCGGAATGGGGGAAACCTGAACCAAAGCTCCTTCAAAGGCTGCACTGACCTGAGGAAGTACAAAGTCTACTGTTGTATCGTCAACTTTTTTCGCCTGAATCGGCTTTCCATCTAAGACAAACAAGCTTCGTTGCGGGCTGTGTTGCTTTTCATCCAAAATACTAGCAAGCGTAAAGACTACATCATCAGCAGTCAGCTTTTTCCCATCATGCCAAGTCAAGTTATCTCGCAGTTTTAGCGTATAGGTTAAAAAATCCTTGGATTGCGTCAGGCTCTCAGCCAGTACAAATGCTTTCTTCCCTTCATTGATTGTAAATAAAGGTGCAAACAAGGATTGATTAATCGTTAAGGTCACGCGATCCCCGGCATAGTTCGGGTTAAGTGCGCTAGGATCATCGCCAACTGCGATTACCAAGCTTCCCCCACTTTTGGGTGTGCCGCTCCCGGCTACAGGTTGACTTTGGTTTCCTCCCTGCTGAGGTGCTGTACCTTCACTAGCACAGCCGCTAAGAAATAAAAGGATACTCATCATAATAGAAATCATTCCAAAGCGCTTCTTCATGTCGACTCCTCCGATTTTGATCTTCATTTCGGGAATAACGTTAAGTTGTTTTCTAGTATAGCACCTTAACGAAAAAAGGCAAGTAACCCGATCGGAATTAACACATAAAATAAAATAAAGCAGCCACTACAGGATGACTGCCTGTTAATGCCTGCTTTAAATCTGGATGATTCGGCTTTGAACAAGATGCGCTCCTCAAGCTATGAGAAGCTCACTACTGATGTTATTCACAAGGAAACGATAAGGTGATCGCAGTTCCCCTGCCTACTACCGTTTCTACCTCGACTGTACCGCGATGCCCCTCTGCAATGGCCTTTGCAATACTCATTCCCAGACCGGAGCCCTCTGCCTTCTCCTCCGTATGAGTGCCACGGTAATAACGTTCAAATAGCTTTTCTTTCGTTTCCTCATCCATTCCTAATCCTTCATCTTTTACAATTAATATTGCTCTGTCCTCCTGGCGCTTCGTTATCACTGTAACCATCGTCCCCGGAGGAGTATGCTTCACTGCATTGATAATCAGGTTATCCAGCATGCGCGTGAACCACTTCGGATTAGCCATTATGTACAGTGGCTCAGGATTGCTTTCGTAGATAAATGAGGTTTCCTCTATGGTTACGTCATTGATATGCTGCAAGATAATCCTTCTTACAAATTCATTTAGCTCTACCCGTTCTACTGAAAAGGATACCGCATTGTTCTTTATTTGAAAGGAAAGGGAAAAATCCTCTACTAAGATACGCATATAATCCGCCTTTTCTCGAATCATATGCCCCACTTGCTGTAATTCCGTTGCTGTCCAATCAAGCTGTTTGCTTTCCAGCATATGTCCATAGCCCTGAATCGTTGTCAGAGGTGTTCGCAGGTCGTGAGTAATTCCGGTCATCCACTCTTCCCTAGTTTTCTCCAAACGTTTTTTCTCCCGCTCCGATTCCGTTAGCTTTTCAGCCATCTGATAAAACGCCTCAATGACCTCCTGATAAAGTCGATATCGCATGCGCAGCTTTCCATTTTTACGATACGCATTTCTCCTGTCCTTCTTGGTCAATACCTCGTCGTAGCGCCCTTGTCCCATTCGCTCCAGCCAGCCAATAAATAACAGCAACGGCTGACCATAACGATAGCCATGCCAAATAGAAAATAGAATGGCCAGAGCAAAAAGTCCCCCGCATAATTTGACGAGAGTATAAATGGTTTCATGTAAAAGCGGTTGCTTCTGATACTCTCCGTCTTTTTTCGTAATATGTAGAACCCACGTATTAAGAGATGCAGGGTCATAATACACATCAATTTTCGTCGGATAAGAACCTGGCTCCATCTGCATCTTCACTAAATCAATAGGAAGATACCGCTGTTTTTCTGTTTGTTTGCCAATTTCTTGAATAACATTTCCTTGTGGATCGACAACATGTAGGTAACCGTCTATACCATTCACTTCTTTTTCTATCTGTGCCATAGAAGAAATGGCCACTATTCCTTGCTGAGCATAGCGGGCAAACCATTTTGCCACCAATTCTTTGTTTGGTTCACTATTCCCTAGTAAAAACAAATACGGTGAATCAAATGTGTTATAAATTTTTGAGTATACAGTATATGAATTCCAATGACTGGTTTGATGAATCCCCCACAGCTCATCGATTCGATAGCTGTTTGGCAAGTCTTCTGGAACATTGACTGAATGAATAACGCGCCCATCTTCACTAACGATTTGTAGCCACATGCCCTTTTCACGTATCTGCTTTATTAACAAGTCATTTAATTGGACTTTGTCTTTTTCAATTATGGTATCAGACACCATGATGTCCAGTGCACCTGCGGGAAAATTCCGCTTAATCTCGTTTTGACTGATTTCTTGTACAAGTACAATTAATCCTACAGTGATGAGCAGAAGTGTCCCGATTGCAAGTAAAAAGAACTGATACATAAAGTGTACAGCTAGCCTTCGTTTTAACCTACTCACGTCTGTTCTCCTTGACAAGTTTGTACCCCAGCCCTCGAACGGTTACCAGATATTTTGGATCGCTGGGATTCACTTCAATTTTTTCACGAATTCTACGAATATGAACCATGACAGTGTTATCATCTGCTAGACCATCTAATCCCCATACCGCTTCATACAATTGACCTTTCGAAAATATCCGGTTGGGATGTTTACACAAATAGAGCAGCAACAGAAAAACCTGTGCTGGACAAGAGACCCGCTGTCCTTCCACGATAAGCTCCCCTGCCGTTTCGTTTACGATAAACCTGCCAAAATCGTAGCTATATGTTGTAATCTCTGGCTCTGAGATTGGAATGGATAAATTACCTCGTCTCAGGCGAGCCTTAATTCTCGCGGCGATTTCCAATGGATTAAATGGTTTTGTTACATAATCATCTCCGCCTGTAGCAAATCCCGTCAAAATGTCCAAATCCGAGGTTCTTGCCGTAACAAACAAGATATGGGCATGGGACATCTGCCTGATTTTTGGACAAATATCAAACCCGCTTTGGTCAGGCAGCATGACATCAAGCACAATGAACTCTGGTTTCTGCTCCTGAACCATTTGCAAGGCTTCCTTTGCTGTTGCAGCGTGAAATATTTGATTAAAGCCTTCATTTCTCAATACTTTTTCCAGCATCATAACAATTGCTCTTTCATCATCAACAAGTAATATCTTGGCGTTCTCCACAATTCTCCACCTCGTTGTTATCCTATCACAGTAACCTTAACAAGACCTTAACGTTAGGGAGGAGATTTTATCCCGGCATAAGGCTGTGTTTACTTTTACATAAAAGAGCTGTCTTATAGTAGTGACTGAGGTGAATATGAAATGGAGCTAAACAGACAAAGAATAACAGTCATAGACGGAATCCGCGGCGTAAGCCTTCTAGGTATTCTGATGGCTAACATGTTGATTTTTCAATATGGATTGTGGGGAAAGGATCAGCTGCATCTGTTCTCCCCTTCCTTATTGGATAACGTTACTTACTCCTTTCTGAAACTAATGGTGGAAGGAAGCTTCATGCCAATCTTTACATTTTTGTTTGGATTTAGCATGGTGAAACTGAAGGAAAGCCTAGAGAGGCGTGATTGCAAATACAAAAGGCATTTCATACGTAGATTTTTGTTCCTGATCTTGATTGGAGTGCTTCACTCTACATATCTGTGGGAAGGCGATATCTTATTTTTTTATGGAATGAGCGGACTAGCATTACTCCTATTTGTCAATCGCACTAAAAAAACACTGCTTATCTGGGGAAGTATCCTGCTTCTGCTACCAGCTCTACTGGTAATTAGCAGTGGTGAAAACATAACAGATGAAAATGCAAAAATGTTCCCTTCTGATAAGCTGGAGCAGTATGTCAAACAGACCCAGATTATTAACTCTTCAGGTACATACACCGAGATTAAGGAGTATCGCAATGCCTCCCATGATTTAGGTATATCTGATGAAGAGATCGTTTCGATCATGCTGATAGCGCCTGTCCTGACTACACCAATGTTCTTATTTGGCATGTATGCTGCAAAGGCTGGGTGGTTTGTCAATTCCGATGAAAAACGTTCTTTCTATTTAAAGAGGGCTCTCTTCTTTCTGCCCGCAGGTTTGCTTCTGAAGAGCTTACCTAGTGTATGTAACGGCAGTTGGTCAGGAATCGGAGACTTACTTGGGCCTAGCGCTCTATCCTTTGGCTATATTTTTTTAATCGCCATTCTTTTATCTATCTTGAGTCATACTCGATGGTTTATCTACTTCGAGTGTGTCGGCAAGCTATCGATAACAAATTATGTAATGCAAACAGTAATCTGCACAACCATTTTTTACGGCTATGGGTTAGGACTATTCGGTAAAATCGGGATACTTTCTGGTATTTTTCTGTCCCTTCTCGTCTTTTCATTACAAGTGGTAGCCAGCTTCTGGTATCTGAGGTTTTTTAACAGCGGTCCAATCGAAAGACTACTGCGTATGTGGACATATTTCTCTTGGTCGGGGAGACCTTCATCCCGAATAGCCAGCACGATTTCAATGAAAAAAACAAGTTAGTCTGTTGATATACGTTTGCCTTCAAACATTCATATTTTTTAAATAGAGAGTGATCGTTTTCCAGTCAACTGTCTGGATAAGCAATCGCTCTTATTTCGTTTTACGACATCATGTAACAACACCTTCTATATTGAATCTGTCAAAGAGAGAAATGCACCTTAACGCTAATTCCTTCCCTTTCTATTATTTTTGGTAGGCAAGCACCTATTTTCTAAACCTTTATAGCAAATGATAAATGACCTAAATAATATGTAGGAAATATTTCCTTCAAAACTATTGAAAGCTGGGGTTAATAATGCCTGTAACAAGAAGACCGTCCGGTCGAATAGACATCTTTGCTCATGGTGGAGACCAAGCTCTTTGGCATATTTGGCAGGTTGCTCCAAACAACGGTTGGAGTGGCTGGAGTAATAGGGCTTCTCTCGGCGGTTGGATTGATCAGATAGCTGTAGAATCCAGTTTCCGTCGATAAGATACCCGCAGCAAATTTATTCGCTCCTTATAGCAGGGATAAAAGAAAAAATGGAGATTGAACGCAGCTTGTCTGTTCAACCTCCATTTTTGTTCGTTTGGTAAAAAAGGGATTTTATAGTCTACATACAGTCTTCTCTCACAGCTACATTACATTATAGAGATTAACCTCAAACGTAAGCCTACTCCCCATCGATAATCTCTTGTACTCTACCTACCATTCCGTTTGTCAATCTTACTTTTATGCCATGTGGATGCGTGCTGGAATTCGTCAGAATATCTTTCACAATTCCTCTTGTACGCTTTCCTGTTCGCTGATCTTGTTTTAAAACAATCTCCACTTCCAGTCCAGCTACGATTTCACTTCGCTTTTTCCCATTCATATTTGCACCGCCTGTACCATGCTATATCATTCTTATCTATTAGATTACCAACGCAAGACTTCATCTAGGCCCTTCCAAGTGATAAAACGTTCGCATTCACGCAGTGTCCCCGTTCCAATCCCGTATTCGTCCATCTCCTTCGTCTGCAAATCTAGAAGATGAAGCATGCCCCCATAGGTACCTACTGCCAATAGACTCTCGTCCTTGGAGACCGCTATGCCAGAAATCGTACTGCCGACAAAATGACGCCATAGCTCCTGGCCTTCTGGATTGATATAGCACACGTAGCCGTATGCATTGCCAAGCACAGTGCCCCCTGATAGGGCCACAGCAGTATAAACCCTAGACTCTTCATCCATGATTGGCCACTCTTCTGCTGATTTCGCCTGACCACTATCCATCTCTTTCAATGGAACGCGAAACGTTATTCCATTATAAAAGTGACATGAGTTAAACCAAACGCTCTGATTGTCTTTAGAGAATAAGCAGTAATGCGGGTAACTAGACTCCGGATAGAACGAATGGCTCTCCCCTGTTTTTCGATCTATAAGCAAATGGTCACTGCATTGGCTGCCAAAGGCAATCCAACGTTCATCATGGGAAACAGAAGCATGGGGCATATCAATGTGAGTATCCTCCAGCTCATCTTCTAAGCACTCTGACACGCTGGGATGCAGGAGAGTTACTTGATCTTTTTCTACGAAATAAATCCCGTACCCACTAGCCAGCAGCAAGCTTTTTCCGTCTGAAAATGGAATTACCTCCTCTAGTATTTTCTCAGGATGTTCACAATCTGCAAGCGTATTCAAATCAGGAATTGTTGATTTAATCTGTGACAATATATCTTCCCAACGAAAAACTGCTATTTCTTCTCCCTGTAAATGTCGATCCGGATGACGAATCAGACGGATATCCTGCTGACTAACCAAAGCGTATACAGAACCATCCCTAGAGCAGCCAATATAGCTTAACTCTGAACATTGCTCTACTCCCTCTTCACTCGCTATGAAAACACTACTATTCTCCCAAGTTGCTCCTGTGGTGAAGACGAGTGTTTTATCATCCAGAAATGAAATAGACCTTACAGCCTGCATCTCTTTTTCAAACCTTGCAGCCAACGGCCATGTCGCAGGTGGAAGCTCTTGACGGAGCTGTTGCCATTCACCCTTCTTGTTAGCGGCCTTTATCATTTCGAAAACTTCTTCCGCCAATTGAGACCTTTGATCATCTGAAGGATACGCAGGCTCCTGCTTTCCTTCCATCTCTCTTATTTCGCGGATGAAACGGTTTACATCTGAAGCATACCGTTTTCCTTCCTCACGCCATGCCCCTGCTACTTCTTTGTTTAACCAGTCCATGTCTTTTCCTCCTGGATGCTTTCGTTAAAAGAAACTGAATTCACTTGTATGCTGATATGATAAAACTCCTGTTCTTAGATATTACATGAAATGTTCGCTCCTCCTAATACATTTTATCAAGTGTTAAGGGATCGCCCCTTATTGATACATGAAACTCTCCATTTATTCTATAAAAGCATCAGCTCATGATAATATTGGAGTGCTTTGGCTGTCAGCAAAATATCCGGCTCCTCTCCCCGCCTTCTCACTACCTCCATTACATTTTCATCGGATATTTGTCTTTGTGTTTTCTAATCCTCGAACTTTTTCTGTAGTTTTTTGAGTATTTTTACGATAGCGTCCCGATTCTTCGCCTCTTTCATATAAACAGGAAGGGAATGAGAGGCGGTTCGCATAGGACCATTTGCTGGTTTTTCACGCAAGGTGGCTGACGTATAGGATATCAGATAGCTCAAATGCTCTCGATTTACAGCCCACACCGGTTTCCCGCGAAAATAATCCAAATAGTATAGCTCCAAATGAAAAATAGGATCCCTCCCATCTCGAATATCCTGATATCGCCAACGATAATCTGCCACTCTATGCATTGGCACTTGATTGGTCGTTTGACAATGAGGGCAAGCTATATTCAATTGTTTTTGGGTCAGTTGCTTTTCATCCTTTACTTCCAGATTGAAGTATCTTTCACAATGCTGGCATACCCCTCTAGCCGAGTATTTATAGGCTTCCATTTGCGTTTCGGTATGATAACACGCTCCGCATCTTAGAACATATTCATTAGATTCTATTGAAATATATGCGTTTTCCGAACATTTCGGGCAATGTACGACTACCTTGCCCCCATAATGAGTTACCATATTAAAGCAATATTTATGACCATACTCGTCTGTAAATCGTTCCAAGATAGGACCCTCCTAACTGTTTACATAAAATGATTAATCCTTCTCTTCCACACTTATTGCGTTATTGACCTATCATATGTATCGTCAAAATGGCAAATATCTCTTGAATGAACCGCATAATCTGAGTCCAACACTTTTTTGAATCAGATGATGGAATGCCTGGACTTATTTTTAAACTCCAACACCGCTTACTATAAACAGTCCTCTAGTATTTGTCTTTGCTTGATTAATCGCTTTCTATTAACTCTGCCCAGCATTTCTTGTTAGATACAGTGCTATCTGGCTCAATTTGTAAGCTGCTTCTATGTGTAGGCTCGTTCAAAAAGGCGGTTCACACATCAATTCGAAATGTACTTTGACTATTTTTTTATGGGATAAAACGGTTGACAAGCATAAACAGGATGATATTGTTTGACTACCTGCACGATAAATGTTGTCTTTCAGAATATGGCTTTACTTGGCTAATCGGATAAAACAACATTATATTTTAAAAAATCGTACAATAGATAAAATGGAAGATATATGAAACCCCTTATCAAACCTGATAGTCAAATAACAACACCACAAGAAATGTGATTATCTTGGAAGTAATGGTTTATACCCTACATGCGTTTTCAACTGACTCAAACGGTGGGAATCCAGCCGGCGTGGTGTTAGAGGCCGATCTGTTAAAACAGCAGGACATGCAAACTATTGCTCATATAATAGGGTTCTCCGAAACAGCGTTTATTCAGGCATCCACCATTGCGGATTTTAAAATTCAATATTTTACCCCTAATGCTGAAGTTGATTTATGCGGTCATGCCACAATCGCAGCTTTTTATGTAATGGCCTATCAGCAAAAAATCAGTCATGGAACATATACATTAGAGTGTAAAGCGGGCTTGCTACAGGTAACTGTAGAGGGGGATCATCATATTTTTCTTTCGCAGGCACTCCCCACCTTTTATGATCAACCAGATAGAGAGGATATTATCCAATCTCTGAATATCTCAGTGGAAGAGTTAGACCAACGACTCCCGATCGAGATTGTTTCCACAGGATTAAAAGATATCCTTGTTCCTATAAAAAAACTAGAGATTCTCCATAGCATTACACCTGATTTTAACCAGATTGCACAACTAAGCAAAACATATCAGGTTATTGGCTTTCATTTATTCACATTGGATACAAAAAACGAAATGATTGCTGCTTGCCGGAACTTTGCCCCCTTGTATGATATACCGGAAGAAAGTGCGACAGGGACATCCTGCGGGGCACTAGCATGCTATTTGTACAAGCATAAATTCATTTCTGATCAGGCCATTCACCGCTTAGCTTTTTCTCAGGGTCATAGCATGAATCAGCCTTCCACTCTTATTTCAAGACTCTCTATTAATCAAGGGAAAATCAAACAAATTGAGGTTGGCGGGACTGCATCAAATATTCAACGAAGGTCCGTCGTCATATAAATATTATTCTGGAGGCCTCGTGTATTTGTACAAGAAAAGACACCTGAATCATGAGGTGTCTTTTGATTTGCGATATTATAGAGAACGATAGTTATTCTCTTAGAAATGTCTATTGTTCAGCCATTGATTAAGCTGTGACTCATCAGGTTACGAAAGGTTCAGTGAGGTGAGTATTATATGGGTTGATACCAACTAGAACTGATTTAACCTATTACATCCTCAATAAATCTCTCTAACGCAGTAACATCCGTAATCCTGCTGTTACACTCATGACTATTGATACATATATAATGACCAACCGCTTTGTAATAATCGGAGGATACATGAGCAGCTCTTGATTTAGAAATCGCTGAGAATAAAGCAACATCCGTATATCCATGGCATAATGCACATATGTTTTTCTTGTTTACAAGGGAATATCTCCCTTCGATCCCGACTGCTTTCCCCTTCAAATGATAAACAATGAATAGTTTATTGCTAGAAATGTTAATCCAGCCAAGATAGGTTACCTTGTGGTAGTCAATTGTTACTAAATCAGGAACCTTAAGCTTTTTATTTTTGGGGAATAGTTTTCGGATCTGCTTTTCAGTCACCTGTGGAAATTCAAGTAAATAGGGTGTTAATGAACGGAGATAATCCTGAAAATCTTCCGCTTTTATGGAAGAGATTTTCCCCAACAATTGTTTTTGAATATCCGTAACGGCAGGAAACACGTCTATTACTTTTGCTTCTGAGCCGTACCTCACCGCTTCCATTACTTTAGGATCGGCAACAGTTAAGGTAGCGTTTCGCAGAATATCTATTTGCTTTTTAATAAAGTTATATTGATGATTTTGAATAAATGGCTCCACCATATCGTTCCCTCCAAATCCATAAACCTAGTCTTTTCAAAAGGCTCAAGCTTTCTTCCCTTCTTCACTCTTTCACTATAAAAAATTGGCTTGTGCTTTGATATGCAGTCTTTGATTCAGAAATGAACTCGACATACAAAAAGCACTTATAATCTTGGGAATAGTTTATAAGTGCAGCAATCTTCACGCCTGTTTACTGGAATATACAATTTTTTTAATCGTCTCTACCGAAAGAAAATGGTCATCAGCTAATTGATGAATCGTTTTTCCATTTTTAAATGCAAGCCTAATGGCAGTATTTCTATCATCAATGAGCTTTCTTCCGCCAGAACGCGAGCCCCATTTTTGGTGCGTCGTTTTTGGTTTGGGAATATATATGGTTTCACCTTGAATATATTTTTGAATTTCAACAAGCAGCTTTTCGGGTAAAATAGCTGTTGCACTCACATATTTCATTTCTGACTGCCCCCTATTCATTAAATCAATGAAAATAAGGTGCAAAGCCAAAAATTAGAAATGATCTATGCTAAATTGGGCGATTTTCTATTGAATGTCCACCCCATGCAAAGTATCGCCTCCAATACTTGGCTTTGCATGAGATGCTGCGGTTTCTGGCAAACTACGCTTAATTGCCACTGCTTATCACCTCCTGGGATTTTCATCAGATATTTTTCATTTGTTGTATATTTTCAATCATATATGATGTGGTTTGTCAGGGGAAGTGAGTAGTCGGTTGATTGGTACAGATACCAGATATTCAGTCTAAGCAAAGTCTTCGCTTAGGAATACATTATAATGATTATATCGAGTTTCTAACGTATACCTATCATTCATGTTGTTCTGTAATTTGGAAATATGCTCATACAGCCAATCTTCATGTACATCCCTATTTTTGTATTCCTGTATACTAGTCTCATTAAAAATTTTATCTTTCTCATCGCTGCTCGCCTTGTATTTTATCAAGCATTGTGCATCATTTGGAATGTCGCCTAATAAATAGCTTATGCCTTCTGCTGTTATGTCTATTTCACTTAAAGTCTGATTGTAATTAACCTGCTCCACTAATTTTCCATTTAGAATCTTTTGATTGCCTTTTACCTGTTCAATAAAATCCTTCGTGTTAAAAATCATGATTGTTTCCAAATGGTCATAGTAAGGGTTGCTTGCTTTTGTCTCTCTCCACATGTTTTGTTTTTCATACGCATAAATTCTACCTGTCTTCATATAGAAGTAGCAATGCTGATCAGCATAGAAAGCTTGCAGGCTATCAAGTCGAAGTAAACTATCATTATGACCTATATCTGAGGTTATTTTATAAACAGATGATTCAATCGAATCAATTAAGAAAACATCACTATAGTAAGGTTTCCCATACTCTACCCCTGAATTTGAGATGAAAAAAATAGCGTACTGATCATCTAGGGCATATATTTCAGATAAATGAGCTTCAACGTCATTCAGGCTATTGGTTTCCATCCATTTATTGCGATATTCGTCAGCTGGTGTCACTGCAATTTTATTTGTACGTTTTTCATTGGTTTTTATCCTATAAAATGCGATTTCATTTTTGTTATCTTTCTGACCAAGCTCAGCTCCGTATATTACATTGCCTGTAGGTGAGATTGAGATTTTCGTTATTTGGTGAGAGATGGGATATATGGTTTTCTTTTTCCCTTTTTCGAGATTAATGGTACAGATTGATAGTTCTCCTTTTTCACAGGAATGACTGCAAGCTATGAATGATGGACTTACGATAGGCTTAAGCGGGATTATTAGAGGTATTTCGTCCCATTTTTCTTTTTGCATTATATATTCGCCTCCAATATATAAATACGGGTATGGTTTCAACTGCTTATAATATCACGATTCCATTATCATAATGTTCCGTTAATTAAAACAAAAGACTGACACTAAATTTTCAATACGATGATCATTCTTTATAAAAATGAAAATTGGGAGATTCAACAGCTTTTACCTGTCAAATCTCCCAATTTCGTTACTTTTATGGAGGCGGGGGGATTCGAACCCCCGTCCGAAAACAGCGATACATGAGCATCTCCGAGCGCAGTCACTCATTTATGTTTCGGCAGTGGATTCGCGGAGTGACGCGCTGACCCGCTACCTAGTCTGATTGATCTTCTTCCATCGGCTCCAGACGGAAGCCTCAGGCGTATCCCACTAAGAGTGAGTGCTAGTCACGCCACATGGGCGATGGAGTGGTAGCACCTAGCTGAGATTAGGCAGCTAGAGAAAGTTGTTTGTTGCCAGTTAATGGCTTTCCGCGTTGTTGACGAGGTCCGCAGCCCCCCGGCTCGCTTCTCATGCTCTACCATCCCCGTCGAATCCAAAACGCCCCCAGGATAGAAAGAGCAAAGAAAACTTATTCAGTTTTTCTTTACTACACAGCCTGATATAAAATAAAGGCTTGCAACGATGTCATTGAATCGTCCATCGTTGTACACCTATACTACCACAGTTTACGTAAAAATCTCAATGTGGGTTACTGGCAGAGTTGGAAGAACTGCCGCTTGAAGCCGTTCTTTTCCTCTAATATTTCTGACGGTCTCTCAGCGCTCTCGCAACCTCGCGTTGGGCATCCTTTTTCTTCAGGTCCTCACGCTTGTCATAATTCTTTTTCCCGCGGACAACAGCAAGCTCAAGCTTTGCCCAGCCGTTTTTTAAATAAATGCTAAGCGGAACAAGGGAATATCCCTGTTCACGAATCAAGCTGTTCAATTTCAGAATCTCCAAACGCTTCATTAACAAACGGCGATTGCGTTCAGGTTCATGATTGAATCGATTGCCTTGATCGTAAGGGCTAATGTGCACGTTATACAAGATTAGCTCTCCATTAACAATACGAGCAAAACTATCCTTCAGCTGCACTCGTCCGCCTCGAATCGACTTGATTTCCGTACCGGTCAGCTCGATACCTGCCTCCATCACTTCTTCAATGTGATAATCATGTCGGGCTTTTCTGTTTTGGGCTACAGTTTTTGTTCCTTTTTTAGAAACGGTCACGGAAATCACCTCATCTGAGCAAGAGTAGTGCCTTTAATTTTAACAAAAATAAGACAAGAAGGCAATGCTTTGTACTCCATTGCCTTCTGCAACTCTTCTGAGATTATCTCCGCTTCCGCTTCGCTTGTTTTACCACGGATTTTCGTTTTTTCTTTTGCTTGGAGCTTACAAAATCCTCCCAAAAGCCCTTTTGTTTCGATTCCACTGATTCCTGATTTTCTTGGCCTGGAAGTGCGACAAACCGTCCCGCTCCGGTTTTTCCAGTTGAACGGCGCTGTGCATCTTTTCCACGGGTATTCTGACTACCTTGATTTCGTTCCTGATTACGCTTTCGCTTTGCAGCCGCCGGACCCGTATCTTTATAAGACTTCGAACGACGCTGTTTTCGATTACCGCCGCGATCTTTGTCTCGACCATTACCATTAATCACTTTTGCCTGGCGAGATCTGTTAAATCGCAGCTCACTTGGCTTTTTCATACCTACGATTTCAAAATCAATGGTTCGTTCGTCAACATTAACAGCAGTTACACGGACCAAAACCTCATCGCCAATGCGGTACTGCTTCCCTGTGCGTTCTCCGATTAGAGCGTACATTTTTTCATGGTAATTATAATAGTCATCTGTTAGATAGCTAACGTGGACTAATCCCTCAATCGTGTTTGGCAACTCTACAAAGATACCGAAGGAGGTGACACTTGAAATCACGCCCTCGAACTCTTCGCCAATATGCTGTAGCATGTACTCAGCCTTTTTCAGATCGTCTGTTTCACGCTCGGCATCTACTGCTACGCGTTCTCGTTGTGAAGTATGTTCTGCGATGATCGGCATTTCAGCATTCCAATATGCTTCTTCCTTCGCATCAAGCTGTTTTTTCTCCAACCATAAACGAATCATTCGATGCACAATTAAATCCGGATAACGGCGAATAGGAGATGTAAAATGCGTGTAGTAATCAGTAGATAGACCAAAGTGTCCAAGACTTTCCGCATCGTAACGCGCCTGTTTCATGGAACGAAGCAATACCGTACTAATAATGACTTCTTCTGGTGTCCCCTTGATTTCCTCTAACAACTGCTGTAACGCTTTTGGATGAACCGACGTTCCCTTGCCGCGCACGCTGTATCCAAAGCTAGTGATGAACTCCATGAAGTTTTGTAGCTTTTCTTCCTTTGGGTCCTCGTGAATCCGGTAAATGAAAGGACGCTTCAGATGATGAAAGTGCTCAGCAACCGTTTCATTGGCAGCGAGCATGAACTCTTCAATGATTTGCTCAGCTATGGAGCGCGTGCGGAAGCCGATATCGGTTGGTGTTCCTTCAGCGTCTACATAAATTTTAGCCTCGCGGAAATCAAAATCGATAGCCCCGCGCTGCATCCGCTTTTTGCGCAATTTGAGACAAAGCTCTTCCATGCTTTCAAACATTGGGACTAATTCCTGATATTTCTCTCGCAACTCCTGATCCTGATCCTCTAAAATACTACGCACATCTGCATATGTCATTCGCTCGTTGGTTCGAATAACGCTTAAATAGATATCATACGATACAACATTAGCCCCTGCATCAAATTCCATATCACAGGTAATCGTTAACCGATCCACTTTTGGATTTAAGCTGCAAATACCGTTTGATAATCGGTGCGGGATCATCGGAATGACTCGATCCACGAGATACACGCTTGTACCGCGTCTGTATGCTTCCTGATCTAAAGCTGATTTGCCTTTTACATAATAGCTTACATCAGCAATGTGAACGCCTAGACGCACATTCCCGTTCTCTAATTGCTCCAGAGAAACGGCATCGTCCAAATCCTTTGCATCTGCTCCGTCAATCGTGACCATCATGCGCTCACGCAAATCGCGTCTACCTTTTATCTCTTCTTCAGAAATCCGATCAGGAGCCGCTTCCGCTTCTGCAAGCACATCATCGGGAAAGCCCTCGGGTAAATTAAACTTTCTAATAATCGAGAGGATATCCACCCCAGGGTCGTTTTTATGCCCTAGAATCTCGGTTATTTCACCTTCGGGGTTTCCTCTACCCTCTGCGTACTTAACGATCTTTACAACCACTTTATGGCCGTCTACAGCCCCATTTACTGCTTGCTGTGGGATAAAGATATCTTTGCCAATCCGCTTGTCATCTGGAATAACAAAGCCATAGTGGCGCTCATCCTGATAGGTTCCGACAATTGTATTGGTGCTGCGTTCCACTATCCGAACGATTTTACCCTCCAGCCGACTACCGAATGCTTCTTTTTCCACTCGAACTAATACCGTATCTCCATGCATTGCTCCCTGCATATCATTAGAGTGGACATATACATCCTCTTCGCCTTGAGTCTCAGGAATGACAAAGCCAAACCCTTTAGGATGGTTTTGCAGCCTGCCGCGAACCAAATTCATTTTTTCAGGAATCCCATAGCGGTTAGCGCGTGTGCGTACGACTTCTCCATTATCCTCAAGCTGATTCAAGGTTTTTACCAGTTGCTTAAAATCGTCTGAGCTCTGTAAGCCAAACGCTTCTTCCAATTCATGTATTGTCATCGGATGATACGCCTGTTCCCTCATAAAGGAAAGGATATCTATATCTTTCATGTAAAAGCTCCTTTTTTCTTGATTATGTTTTAGTATGCCAAGTTATGTTCAACACAAATCATGTTCTTATTTCCCTAATACTTTCTATTGTACCCGTCATTTATTTCTTTGTACCATCATATGTAGAAATGCGTACAAAAAAAGACAGCAACACAAAAGCGTCAGCTGTCTTTTTACCATTTACTTTGCTTGAAGGAAGAATGCCAGCAAGATAGCGGATAGCATAAATAATACAGCGAGAACCACTGTGATTTTACCTAAAACAGCATCCATTCCTCTTGCTTTCTGTTTACCAACAAGTTGTTCAGCTCCACCGCTAATTGCACCAGAAAGACCGGCGCTTTTACCGGATTGCAGAAGAACGACAAGAATTAAACCGATAGCGGAAACTATTAAGAAAATCTTTGCAAGTAAAGCTAGCATAATATTTCACCTCGTTACAATGTAAGTACAACCGACCCTTCATTGTCTATAATCTTTACTTTACCACAATTAAAAGGGAACAACAACTTGCTGAAACATCCTTTCCATACACTTCCAGACAATGGATTCTCTATACAAAAAATTGCCAAGGTTTTATAATGATAAATGTCAGACTTTTTTAGATTAATCAATTTATTTTACTTTTAATCTTTTCCTTTTTTACCGATAAAAGCGCTTACTTCATCCATCATTTTGAATATGTTTCTATAATAAGGTAAGAAAACATAAGTTCTTTAAATATTGTCAGAATTGTGTACATTGTGAACTAGTGTGTCACTTTCCTTGCAAGTGCATTGCTTTTCCCGTAAAATGCAAGTAGGTTTCATTCTTATATCTAGTATCTAGGAGGTTCCTTTCGCATGGCTGGTTCAAACTTTAAGAAAGACGTGAATCAAAACGACGTAGTTGACTCGGCGAAAGCATTTGGGTTCTCTTTTGGTATCTTGTTCCTCGTTTTCGTACTGTTCCTCGTAGCCTCTATTATTTATCCGCCTAAACATGGCGAAGAAGCAAAGGGCGGCGGAGCTGGTGGAACTACCAATATCAATGCTGAAGAAATTGTTAAACAAAAATGTACATCCTGTCACGGTCAAAACCTGGAAGGCATGGTGGGTCCTGCACTTGCAAACATCGGCTCACAGCTTGATGAAAAGGCGATAAGCGATGTCATCAAAAACGGTAAAGGTACTATGCCAAAAGGTGTTCTTCAAGACGCAAAGGAAATATCAGCAGTATCTAAATGGTTATCTGAAAAGAAATAATTCATTTACTCTTCCAAACACATCAAAAATATATCAGACGAGCGCCTTACCTGATATAGTCAAAAGCTCTGATCGTCTTGCATGACGTCAGAGCTTCTTTGTTTTTACTGCTTCATCTGTAATAAAAATGCTTGCAGACGCTCTTTTGTAAGAGATGATGGCGATAATGCATTTTTACCAAGGCATACCACTTCTGCGCATTCAAGCTCTATGTCCGATCTTTTTGTTCCATGACCAAAAAAGACATCCTTGCAAAAGCAAAGATGTCTTTTCGTATAAAATGAAGCTTATTTTTTAAGGTTGTAGAATGCTGCACGGCCACCGTAACGAGCTGTTTCACCCAATTCATCTTCCAAACGAAGCAATTGGTTGTATTTCGCAACACGGTCTGTACGGGATGGAGCACCTGTTTTGATTTGACCAGCGTTAGTTGCAACCGCGATGTCAGCAATTGTGGAATCTTCTGTTTCACCAGAACGGTGAGAGATAACTGCTGTGTAACCAGCGCGTTTAGCCATTTCGATTGCATCGAAAGTCTCAGTCAATGTGCCGATTTGGTTAACTTTAACCAAGATGGAGTTAGCAGTTTCTTTTTCAATACCAGTAATTAGACGTTCAGTGTTTGTTACGAATAAATCGTCACCAACCAATTGAACTTTGCTTCCTAGGCGGTCAGTTAGAAGCTTCCAACCTTCCCAGTCATCCTCAGCCAATCCGTCCTCGATAGAGATGATTGGGTATTTAGATACTAGATCTTCATAGAAAGCAACCATTTCTTCTGTAGTTTTTACTACGCCTTCACCAGTGAAGTGGTATTTGCCATCTTTGAACATTTCAGTAGCAGCTACGTCAAGAGCGATGAATACGTCTTTACCGGCTTCGTATCCAGCAGCTTTAATAGCTTCTAGGATTGTAGTGATCGCTTCTTCGTTGGATTTCAAGTTAGGAGCGAAACCACCTTCGTCACCTACTGCTGTGTTAAGACCTTTATCATGAAGAACCTTTTTCAAGGAGTGGAAGATTTCAGAACCCATACGTAGAGCTTCTTTGAAAGAAGGAGCATTTACTGGCATAACCATGAATTCTTGAATATCTACTGTGTTATCAGCGTGCTCTCCACCGTTTAGGATGTTCATCATAGGAACTGGAAGAGTTTTCGCGTTGAATCCACCCATGTAGTTGTACAGGGAAACACCTAGAGATGTAGCTGCTGCACGAGCTACTGCCATAGATACACCTAGGATAGCGTTAGCACCCAATTTTGCTTTGTTTGGAGTACCGTCTAAAGCGATCATCGTCATGTCGATACCAACTTGGTCAGTAGCGTCCATACCGATTAGTTCAGGTGCGATTGTATCGTTTACGTTTGCAACAGCTTTTGTTACACCTTTACCTAGGTAACGAGATTTGTCACCATCGCGAAGCTCAACTGCTTCGTGTGCACCAGTGGAAGCACCAGATGGAACTGCTGCACGGCCCATAGAACCGTCTTCCAAGTATACTTCTACCTCTAGAGTTGGGTTACCACGGGAATCTAGAATCTCGCGAGCGTAAATATCAGTAATAATTGTTGTCATAAATGCCATCTCCTTATTCTCTTATTCTTATTTAATAATAGATTTTCCTGTCATTTCCGCTGGTTGTTCTACTCCTAACAGCTGCAACATAGTAGGAGACAAATCAGCGAGAATACCGTCTGGTCTCAGTTCGATACCTTTTTTGGTCACAATAACTGGAACAGGATTTGTGCTATGAGAAGTGATCGGTCTGCCTTCTTCTGTAAGCATCCAGTCTGCGTTTCCGTGATCGGCTGTGATGATAGCTACTCCGCCCTTAGCAATAATAGCGTCTGCTACTCGACCTACGCAAGCATCAACAGTTTCAACAGCTTTAATGGTAGGCTCCATCATACCGGAATGGCCAACCATATCGCAGTTTGCAAAGTTAAGAATGATTGCATCGAAGTTTTCTTCTTCAATTTCCTTCACTACTGCGTCGGTTACTTCATAAGCGCTCATTTCTGGTTTTAGGTCATAGGTAGCTACCTTTGGAGAAGGAATCAAAATACGCGTCTCACCTGGGAACTCCTGCTCACGACCGCCACTGAAGAAGAACGTTACATGCGGATACTTTTCTGTTTCCGCGATGCGCAGTTGCTTCAGATTATTTTGAGCTAACACTTCACCCAGCGTGTTATCTAGATTAGTTGGTTTGTATGCTACGTATCCATCGACTGACTCAGAGAATTTCGTTAAGCATACAAAGTGTAGGTTTTTCGGATAATTCTCTCCACGGTCAAATCCGCGGAAATCCTCGTTCGTGAACGCTTGAGAGGTTTGGATGGCACGGTCAGGACGGAAGTTGAAGAAGATTACTGAATCTCCGTCTTCTACTTTCCCAATCGGTTGGTCATTCTCATCAACCATTACAGCAGGCATAACGAATTCATCCATGACAGATTTCTCATAGGATTCCTTTACAGCCTTGATAGCATCAGAGTAATGAGGGGCATCACCGTATACCATAGCACGGTATGCCTTTTCAACGCGTTCCCAGCGTTTATCGCGGTCCATAGCGTAATAACGGCCTTGTACAGTCGCGATTTTACCAACGCCAAGCTCATCCATTTTACGTTGTACTTCTTCAATGTAGGTAATGGCACTATCAGGAGCTACGTCGCGGCCATCCAGAAATCCGTGAACAAATACATCCTCTGCGTTTTCCTTTTTTGCAAGCTCAAGCAGAGCAAGCAGATGGTTGATGTGGCTATGAACACCACCATCAGACAATAAGCCAAAGAAGTGAACCTTTTTGTTATTCTCTTTCGCATGCTTAAATGCAGCGATCAATGTTTCATTTTCAAAAAATGCGCCTTCTTTAATGGACTTGGTGATGCGAGTAAGATCTTGATAAATGATGCGTCCTGCACCAAGATTCAAGTGACCTACCTCGGAATTGCCCATTTGTCCTTCTGGAAGACCTACTTCAAGACCAGAAGCTAGCAAGGTAGCATTCGGATAATCATTCATCAAACGGTCGTAGTTTGGTTTTTTCGCTTGATTAACAGCATTACCGTAATCATTCGTGCGAAGACCAAACCCGTCCATAATAATTAACGCAACTGGTTTTGGTCTGTTAGCCATATAGCTTCCCCTCCTACTGTTGTACTCCGTTGACTAAGCCCATGTAGCCTTCAACAGTTAGGCTCGCTCCGCCAACTAATGCTCCATCAATGTCGGACTCACCCATATAGCTTGCCACATTTTCAGGTTTCACGCTACCACCGTATTGAATGCGTACTTGCGCTGCTGTGTTAGCATCAAATTCACCAGCAATTACACTGCGGATGAAAGCGATCGTTTTATTAGCATTATCAGCCGTAGAAGATTTACCTGTACCGATTGCCCAAATTGGCTCATAAGCAATCACAGTTTCTCTTACTTGCTCAGCAGTTAGACCGCTAAGAGCAGCTTTTGTTTGCGTGCGAACCACGTTTTCAGTGGTATTAGCCTCGTACTCTTCCAGGGACTCCCCTACGCACACAATTGGCTTCATACCATGAGCAAGGATTGCTTTTGCTTTTTTGTTGACAGTTTCGTCTGTTTCGTTGAAGTATTGACGACGCTCGGAATGTCCGATAATCACGTATTCAACACCTAGCTCTTTTAACATGAGCGGGCTGATTTCACCGGTGAATGCGCCTGTTTCTTCAAAATGCACGTTTTGAGCACCTAATTTATAAGGAGTGCCTTTGAACTGCTCAGCCAATGCCGGCAAGTTTGTGAAAGGCGCGCAGATTACTTTTTCAATTTGAGGAGCTTGATCCTCTTTTGGTAATTGAGAGGCAAACGCCGTTGCTTCTGCAATTGTTTTGAACATCTTCCAGTTCCCAGCAATAATTGGTGTTCTCATTACTTCCACTCCTCACCTTTTACAGATATAGCATTTTACTTATCTTGCAATGCAGTTACGCCTGGTAGCTCTTTACCTTCCATGAACTCAAGGGAAGCTCCACCACCAGTAGAAATGTGGGTCATTTTGTCTGCTACACCTGCTTTTTCTACAGCTGCTACAGAATCACCGCCACCGATGATTGTTGTGCCTTGACATTCTTCCATTGCGTTAGCAACAGCAATCGTACCACTCGCAAAAGCATCCATTTCAAATACACCCATAGGTCCGTTCCAAACTACTGTTTTAGAAGGAACGATTGCATCACGGTAGTTAGCCACGGTCTTTGGTCCGATGTCGAGGGCCATCCACCCTTCTGGAATCGCGTCAATGCTTACTACTTGCGTATTGGCATCCGCTGCAAATTTATCAGCAACCACTACGTCCACTGGCATAAGCAAATTCACATTGCGCTCTTTTGCTTGCTCCATCAATGTGCGAGCAAGATCCAGCTTATCTTCTTCACAAAGGGAAGCTCCAACATTGTAACCTTGTGCTTTGATGAAAGTGTTAGCCATACCGCCACCGATGATTAAAGTGTCTACTTTGCCCAACAGATTTTCAATTACGCCGATTTTGTCTTTCACTTTCGCTCCACCCACTATCGCTGTGAAAGGACGCTCAGGCTTGGACAAAGCACCACCCATGAATTGAATTTCTTTTTCCATCAACAAGCCAGCTACTGCTGGAATGTGCTGAGCGATACCCGCAGTCGTTGCATGTGCACGATGAGCTGTACCAAATGCATCGTTTACAAACAGGTCAGCAAGGCTTGCAAAGCTTTTTGCTAGCTCAGGATCGTTCTTTTCTTCCCCTTTATGGAAACGAACATTTTCAAGAAGGATTACGTCGCCTTCCTTCATCTCTTGAACAGCAGTCTCAACCTCTGCGCCAATTGAATCGTTCAGTTTTTTTACGGGTTTGCCAAGAAGAGAAGCTAGATGTTCGCCTACCGCAGTAAGACGCATTTCTTCCACTACTTCACCTTTTGGACGGCCGAAATGGCTAGCCAAAATGACTTTAGCATGGTTATCAATTAAATATTGAATAGTTGGAACAGCAGCACGAATACGCGTGTCGTCTGTAATTACGCCATCTTGCATTGGGACGTTAAAATCTACTCGACAAAACACACGTTTACCTGCTAATTCTATATCGCGAATGGACTTTTTGTTCACGGAAGGTACCCCCCTCAGACTTGTTACCTGACTAAATACTTGCTTAATCTAGCTTATACATAGTGGAAAAGGGAGAGAAGCTCTCCCTTTTCACATTACATGAAAGTTTGTATGGCTTACAGACCTTTTTCAGCAATGTATTTGCAAAGATCTACTACACGGTTGGAGTAACCAGACTCGTTATCATACCAAGAAACAACTTTAACCATGTTGCCTTCCATTACCATTGTAGATAGAGCATCAATGGAAGAAGAAGCAGGGTTACCATTATAGTCGCAAGAAACCAGCGGCTCTTCAGAGTATCCCATGATACCTTTCAATGCGCCTTCGGAAGCTTCTTTAAGAGCTGCGTTTACTTCTTCAACTGTTGTAGAAGTTTTTGTTTCAACAACAAGGTCAACTACAGACACGTTTGGAGTTGGCACGCGCATTGCAAAACCGTTTAGTTTACCTTTCAACTCAGGCAATACCAAAGATACGGCTTTCGCTGCACCAGTAGAAGTTGGGATAATGTTCTCAGCCGCTGCACGAGCACGACGAAGGTCTTTGTGCGGCAAGTCAAGAATTTGTTGGTCATTTGTGTAAGAGTGAACAGTAGTCATCAGACCTTTTACGATTCCGAATTTGTCGTTCAATACTTTTGCAAATGGTGCCAAGCAGTTTGTTGTGCAAGAAGCGTTAGAAATTACAGTGTGAGCTGCTGGATCATATTGTTCGTGGTTAACACCCATAACGATTGTGATATCTTCGTTTGTAGCAGGTGCGGAGATAACTACTTTCTTAGCTCCACCCTCAAGGTGTTTCGCAGCATCTTCACGTTTTGTGAAACGGCCAGTAGATTCAACTACGATGTCAACACCTAGCTCGCCCCAAGGCAATTTAGCAGGTTCACGCTCAGCTAGAACTTTTACTTCTTTGCCATTAACAATCAGGCTGTTTTCTTTTACTTCAACAGTGGCATTCAATTTGCCATGTACGGTGTCATATTTCAAAAGATGCGCTAATGTTACTGCATCTGTCAAGTCATTTACTGCAACAACTTCAACTTCTGGGTTGTTTAGAGCTGCACGGAATACGTTACGTCCAATACGTCCAAAACCGTTAATTCCTACTTTTACCATGTAGATAACCTCCTAAGTTCCACTCTTAGAATAATTTTTAGAGAATCTATATCGAACCAGTTCATAGCTTACTATGACTAGACGATTACAAAATCATGTTACGAATAAAAAGCCTTTGATCCTAGTATGTCAAACTTTATCCAACCAATTCCATGCCTACAAATCTTTTTACCCTGGTCCTTTACTTGTCAAACGCGTGATTTATTTATAACTCTTAATCCTATTACGTTTGCAAGGCAGGCTTCACTAGGGCTGATACAAAATCAAATTCCAATGATTAGTGTATCCACACACAATTACAAAACATACCAAGGCTGCAACTGTTATTTTAGATTGTAGCAGAGGATTGACGATGCTCTTCCAAAATGGCTCGAGCCGCACCTTCATCGGTAATTAAAACGGTTTGGCATGCTTGTTTGGCAAAGGCCATGATTGCTTTTGCTTTGCTGCTGCCTCCACCTAAGGATAAAACTACATCAGCTCGCTTCACGTCTTCTAGGGACAAGCCAATGGTCGGCATTTTATAGATGGTTTCTCCTGCCTCATTAAAGTAATATCCAAATGCTTCACCAACAGCCCCAAGCTCTCGTAGTACTTCAAGCTCTTCTTCTGTGTACTTACGCCGCATAGCCATGGCCATTCCATCACCAATCCCATGTATAACCACCCTAGCTTTGTGAAGCAGTTGCATAACCTCAGCAACCTGCGCTTCTCCCAATAAGGATTGAACTACATCAGGGCTTAAACGATCAGGCACATGCAATAGATGATAGGTTCCACCTGACTTTGCAGCAAGAGAAGAAGCAATCGTATTAGCCTGCATTTCTACCTTTTCCCCAAGTCCACCACGCGCTGGCACAAATTGCACATCACGAAAATGCGAGGAAGGAGTAACATGCTCAGCTACCGATACAATCGTGGACCCACCTGTAACAGCAACCACGTCACCTTCTTGAACGACTTGTTTTAATATCCGGGCTCCTACTCGTCCCAATTCCTTTTTACCCCATTCCGATACGTCTACGTCACCAGCAACTACAATTACTTTTGGAATATGTAAGATGTGTTGTAATTGTAGGGCAAGGTCGTTAAAGCCGAACAGTTCATCTGCCATAGAATCCATTTCTTTTAAAAGATGGATTCCCTCTTCCGTACAGCTCATACCAATCGGGCTGACGTGAATTAAGCCCATATCTTTGAGGAGCTCTACTTCTGACCTGAGGATGCGCTCAGTCGTTTGTAAATTCTGTGCTAACGCCCTGCGACCGACAGGCTGCAAATGGCGAATCGACTGCATAAGATCGTATCGTTTACGCAATACTTGTACGAGGTCGGGAACAAGCTTGTTTTGGATATTTAATAAAGTACGCATTCCACATTCATCCTTTTCCAGTCTTAACGGGACTCAAAACGTCCCACATCATACAAATTATGTCCCGCAGCTTTCAAAAAAATAAGCAGAATGCTTACTCTTAATGTAGCATACACTCTGCTAGCTGACAAGAAGCCAAAATAGAAATCTTAATTTATTCACATTTACCCATTTTTTGTTGCAAATATAGGCGTAATTCCTCCTCGGTAACAACCGAGTCTACAGATACAAATGCTTCTAGCCCGTTAATTTCAACTACGGGAATCGTAAACATGTACTTTTCCTCTAATTGCATATCTAAAGTGATGTCGACAACTTTATACCTGACCGGAAATTCCCCAGCTAATCGTCTGATATGCTCCTCAACATCATCACACAAGTGACAGCCGGGCTTGCCATATAAAATTATTTCAATATGATCTGATTGTAATCGTTTGCTTGCTTCGCTAGCCATGTTTTTGGGTTGGCTCCTTTATCTACTCTTATTTTACATTCTTTTTATCATTACAAAAAGCGCTTTCGTTTAGCAGACGATAAGATCAGCATTTCCTCTCGATATTTAGCCACGGTACGCCGCGAGATTTCAACCCCTTCTTTTTCAAGCAATTCAGCCAGCTTTTGATCCGAATATGGTTTATTCCGATCTTCTTTGTCAATGAAAGCTTTGATGCGTTTCTTCACGCTTTCTGAAGATGCCGCTTCTCCGCTTGCCGTAGACAAAGCCGAAGTAAAGAAGTACTTTAATTCGAAAACACCGCGGGGAGTTTGTACGTATTTATTGCTGGTAGCACGACTGATTGTAGATTCATGCAGTTGAACTCGCTCCGCAATATCTTTTTGAGTCATCGGTTTTAAATAATGAATCCCTTTCTCAAAAAAGTCATTCTGCAAGTCAACAATCGCCTGTGTTACACGCAACAGGGTCATTCTTCTTTGCTCTAGGCTTTTTGCAAGCCACACCGCTGCATTTAGTTTTTCATGAACAAATTGCCGAGCCTCATCCTTCTCAGTTTTCTCTTTTAGCATTCGTTCATAAAAGGGATTGATAGACAATCGCGGTAACGAAGAATCGTTGACAATAACAATATATTCTCCCATTACCTTTTCAACTGTAACATCAGGAACAATGTAGCGTATATCTGCGCTGCTATAGGCCGCTCCAGGTCTCGGATTCAATGTACGAACCAAATCGGCAATCCGTTGTACATCACCTACGCTAATATGAAGCTGTTCAGCTATTTTCCCAAAACGATTATTTGCCAGATCAACTAGATGATGCTTAATAACTTCTACGATATGTTCGTCATCGAGTCCCTCATGCTCTAGTTGTAACAGCAAGCATTCTTCTAGCGAACGCGCAGCCACACCAGCCGGGTCTAGATGCTGAATCACTCGAAGAACATCCTCTGCCTCCTCCAAATCAACTCCTAACCGCTCCTTGATGTCAGTAACAGGCACTTCTAGATAACCTCGCTCATCAAGATTTCCTATAATGTATCGGGCAATCTGACGTTGTACTGGCGTCAATCTTTTTACATAACCGAGTTGTTCTTCCAAATGAGAAAATAAGGTGGTTCGTGTATCACTCACATAATCTAGAGGATTGTAGGCGCTTTCATCTCTGTTGACTGAAAAATCATTATGCCCCGGATTATTCAATAATTCCTTCCAATCAAAGTCCAAGCTCTTTTCCCGTTTATCTGCAGGCAACGGTTCTTGGGCAACCGCAATTTCCTGAAGATCAATCACTGGATTTTCGATCGCTTGTTCCTGCAAATAATTCATCAGATCAATGGCCGAAAACTGCAATATCGTAATAGCTTGACGCAATTCAGGCGTCATCACTAACTTTAACGTCTGTTCTTGATACAAACCTAAGCCCATATTCATATTGCATTCCTCCTCCCGTCGGAAACCATCAAGCTGTAGATAGCTCCAACAGCTTCTTTCCACCCTACCTTACTCTCTTCCTCTATTATAGCGTTCATGCAATTTTCCTGCCAAGACGTATCTTTTATTGGCACACTTTTCATACAGTATATCAAGATTGGCTCGGCAAAGACTCTTTTTTATTGCTCTTTTTAAATCATACAGTAAAAAAGTTGTCCTATGCTCCATTTTCGTATATAATAAACTTTGTTGTCTGAAACATATGCGCCCGTAGCTCAGTGGATAGAGCAGCGGTCTCCGGAACCGCGTGCGTAGGTTCGATTCCTATCGGGCGTACCATATCGTAATAAAACGTTGATTTAACGGGATTTTGGCGGTGATTTAATCGCAAGGATAGACCGCGTTCATGCGGAATCGTTCGGTTAGACCGCGTTCGACATCTCGACTGTGTATTCGTTATAAAACGTAAACCTCCGTATTCGAAACGGGGGTTTTTATTTTGGCTGTAAAACGTAGGTATATCTCTAGGCCATTGGAGAGGGTGTCCTTGGACGAGGCTCTGCAAAAAGTATTAAACTCTGCGGCCTCAGAAAGCTATCGTCCTCGTACACTTAAAGATTACCGCAAAGTGTGGGGATGGGTGTTTGGAACTCTGAATGAGGAACGAGACGGGGGTATCCGTTTTGTAGACGATGTAACTCTTGATCATTTTCGTAGTTACGTACGTCATTGTCTGGATCGGGGCCTAGCGGCCGGAACAGTGAACGTCAGAGTGCGCGCATTAAAAGCAATGTTTAATCGTCTAGTTAGGGACGGAGTTGTTACCGAAAACCCCACTACTCACTTGCAGAAACTACGCGACGATGAGAAAGTGTTGAGAGTGTTTGGAACATCAGAAATCAAGCGTCTACTTTCTTACATTGATAAAGGGACTTTTGCAGGGTTCCGTGACTACTGCGCGATACTCTTAGCTTACGACTCTGGTCTACGTTCGTGTGAGATTAATTCATTAGAATTGAACGACGTAGATTTCGATAACCATGTCATTTTGTTACCGGGAGCCAAAAACAAAAACCGAAAGACTCGCGCGGTTCCAATCTCCCCTTCTATGGCTAAACTGTTAAAACTGCTAGTAGCTGAAACAAGAGAGTTCTTTGGCTCCGGAGTACGTCTTGTTTTCGTCAACAATAACGGCAATCCAATGTCAGATAGTCGTCTTAGAAGTCGTATGCATGAATACGGCAAGAGGTCGGGGTTAAACGAAACGTTCCGGGTCTCTCCGCACACCTTACGCCACTCATTCGCCACCAATTTTTTATTAAATGGCGGAAACATAGTAACCTTGAGCAAAATACTTGGGCATGCCGATGTATCAACAACGAAACGCTACCTAAACCTGAGCCATGACGATATCACCCACGCTCATAGTAAGTACACGCCCCTAAATGAGATTGCAGTTAGTGACCGCTAAGACGCGGTCTTTTTTATATAAGGCTATGTTTTAAATAAATGTTGAAAATTGATATATTAAATAGAAGATATACTATAATAAGCCATATATACATACAGGTTTGGAGGTATTATTATGGCAAGAGAGCCAATATTTATTTAGGTATATATACATTTGTAATATTTGGAATGACGAATTATTTATATTTCATGGAGGATAAATTGTAATGATAAAAAATAATTTTAAAATAGAAAACATTCCAGCAATTTTGTGGGGTGACAAATCAGATAAGTTATTTGTGGTGGTGCATGGTGACATGTCAAATAAGGCAGATGACTCGATTATTGTATTTGCAGAAGAAGCAACAGCAGTAGGTTATCAAGTGCTTAGTTTTGATTTGCCTCAACATGGTGACCGTAAGAATGATACTTATCTTTGCAAAGTTCAAAACTGTGTTCAAGACCTTAATACAATTATGACCTATGCAAAATCGTTATCAAATCATATAAGCCTTTTTGCTTGTAGCATGGGAGCGTATTTTAGCCTATTAGAATATAGCAATGAGCCGTTGAAGCAGTGCTTGTTTCTCTCTCCTGTGGTAAATATGGAACGTATCATAAATAATATGATGACATGGTTTAACGTAAGTGAGAGTAGACTAAAAATAGAGAAAGAAATTTCTACACCTATTGGACAAACTCTCTATTGGGATTACTACTGTTATGTGAAAGAACATCCTATTGTTGCTTGGAATAGTCCAACTTCAATTCTCTATGGTTCAGAAGATAACTTATGTGAGTTTGACGTTGTATCTGAATTTAATAAACGTTTTAACTGTAATTTGCAAGTAATGGAGAATGGAGAACACTATTTCCATTCTGAGGAACAGTTGCAGTATTTCAGACAATGGCTGAAAAAACATATTTACGTTTAATGATAATAAAAATGATTGATGTATAAATTTCTTTAAAAGCGAATTAAGGGAAGTCAAAATGGCTTCCCTTAAAAGTTATTTAATTTCAACATTGTTTTAAAACATCGCCTTATATAAAAAAGCCCGCCTACCAGCCGTTAGACCGATAAGTGGGCGCCTGTCATTATACTATTAATTCCTGTCTGGTTCATGCTGAACTAGACCTTTTAGCTGTTTAGGAGTGAACGCTTAGTTCATCCCTTTACTCGCCTGTCTTATTAACAAACCTCTGCCAGCCGTTGCGCTATACCTAGCGTAATCTTATCAATATCC
>NZ_JAUKFY010000079.1 GCF_030489605.1 Brevibacillus laterosporus | reverse complement strand
CATTTGAGTCACAGTTATTCGATTGGTAGTCCAAGCAATACCCTTTCCTATTTCATGGCTCAGAAGGACCCCATTGTATACGAGAGCATTCCTTTATATTGTGGCCCCTTCTACGCTGGAGGTGAAACCAGCTTATGCTGACAAACTACGCTTTGGAGCGACAAAAAAATGCACTAGAGTCCTTGTTCTACAGCGCGGAGGTAGAGTTAGATGGGGAACTTATGGCAGTTCCAATCCTTATGACTCATCAAGGGACAACAAAGGTAACGTTTTTGTTGCGTCTATCCGATTCACGAACAGGCAGGATAACAAAACGCACCATTAAAGATTCAAATGGAGTAGTCGTTTGGCAGGATGAGATAAATATTGTGAAGCCTCCAAGGGAAATCGCTCTAAGTATACCGATTGAACTGCAATGGAAGGCAGGTGAATGATATTGGCGTATGAAAAACAACTTCATATCAAT
>NZ_JAUKFY010000078.1 GCF_030489605.1 Brevibacillus laterosporus | reverse complement strand
AGGCCATTCCCTGTGGGTTACTATCAAGAACACGTTTGCGACCGGAGTGAACTGGGTAATCGGGAAGTTAAATACGTTAATTGACGCGATGAATCAGGCTTTCAGTATGCAATTGCCTGACTGGGCGGCTAACTGGATGGGTGAAAAAGAGCTCGCACTTAACATTCCAAGAATAACCGAAATGGAAATGGATTACTCGCTTCAACAAGAAAAGATGAGGGACTTCCGCGAGCGTCGCAATATAGGCGTTGGGGACGACGGTTCTCACTACAGCGGCCTTGATTACGTACCATTCGACGGATATTATGCGCGCCTACACAAAGGCGAAAGGGTAATGACCGCAGAGGAGAATCGAGCCAGCAAGGAAGAAGCGTCTAAGTCACCGTCCGATAGACGAAAACCTGTGAGCGATGATGGTTCTAGTTACGCCTCTAATAATGTTACGATTAACGTGAATGCGACCGTAAGAGAAGAAGC
>NZ_JAUKFY010000077.1 GCF_030489605.1 Brevibacillus laterosporus | reverse complement strand
TGGTGTCGGAATAGGTAGACGATAATCAGGTATAGGGGTGCTATTCCGGGCTTGGTAAGTAGTATGCGTTGACCGAAATAGAGATGGAAAGCAGTACGCAAGGCGGTACATCTACCCATAGCAATAAAACGAGGCGTCCAGTCCACGCCTACCCTATATCATGCAAGTAGCAAATCCTTGCCCACATCGTTATTATGTTTTTTCTAACCTTTTGCATAGGCGGCATTCTTAATTTATTTCCACTATTCCACCTATGAAACAATATATCCAAATGAAATAAATAGGATGTGTGAACTGGTGACAGGGCATTGGGAATTTTGATAGTTTCCTTTGAAATATCTCCTTCACTCCTGTTTGATCTATTTGACAACATTGACAACCAAATTGACAACGCGCTTAAATAAATCAGGTAAATTTAAATCATCTTAATTACACATAAACCGCACTACAGTAAGCTTAATGCACTTAAATTAACTAGCGTAAAGTCGTTTGACCAAATTGA
>NZ_JAUKFY010000076.1 GCF_030489605.1 Brevibacillus laterosporus | reverse complement strand
GTCGTACTTTCAGCAAACTCAAATGTTCCTTCAAACGGAACTTCAAGCCCTACCCCAGCCGCAAGCGTCCCTTGTACGAATTGACCAATCACATTGGCAGAATCAAACAAAGCGTCCCGTAAAGGAGTTAATGGTACTCTAATGTAGAGGCCAGCAGGACTATTTGATAAAGGCTACAGCAAACGCTCAGTTGAGTTAGTACACTCTACCATGCATAATGCAATGAACAGAGCTGTTACATTAGGGAAGATTGAGAAAAATCCATGTATCGGTGCAACTATTAAAGGTCAACAAAAAGTACAGACTTTAAAATTTATGGAGTCAAAAGATATACCCTTTTTTTTGCAACAAGCTTATCAATATAATTACATCTATTGGATTTACTTCAAGCTTTTAATTGAGACAGGGATGCGAAAAGGTGAAGCTGCTGCACTTCAATGGTCTGACATTGATTTAAAACAAATGACCATCAGCATCAACAAAACGCTCGATTTTTCTGCCACGGATAGACGTGAGCTC
>NZ_JAUKFY010000075.1 GCF_030489605.1 Brevibacillus laterosporus | reverse complement strand
TAGCTCACTTCTATCCTTGGCAGAAAAATCGAGCGTTTTGTTGATGCTGATGGTCATTTGTTTTAAATCAATATCAGACCATTGAAGTGCAGCAGCTTCACCTTTTCGCATCCCTGTCTCAATTAAAAGCTTGAAGTAAATCCAATAGATGTAATTATATTGATAAGCTTGTTGCAAAAAAAAGGGAATATCTTTTGACTCCATAAATTTTAAAGTCTGTACTTTTTGTTGACCTTTAATAGTTGCACCGATACATGGATTTTTCTCAATCTTCCCTAATGTAACAGCTCTGCTCATCGCATTATGCATGGTAGAGTGTACTAACTCAACTGAGCGTTTGCTGTAGCCTTTATCAAATAGTCCTGCTGGCCTCTACATTAGAGTACCATTAACTCCTTTACGGGACGCTTTGTTCGATTCTGCCAATGTGATTGGTCAATTCGTACAAGGGACGCTTGCGGCTGGGGTAGGGCTTGAAGTTCCGTTTGAAGGAACATTTGAGTTTGCTGAAAGTACGGA
>NZ_JAUKFY010000074.1 GCF_030489605.1 Brevibacillus laterosporus | reverse complement strand
AACTGCGATAAGCCTCGGGGAGTGGTAAGCACACTTTGATCCGGGGATCTCCGAATGGGGGAACCCACCATCTGTAATGGGATGGTATCCTTCACTGAATACATAGGTGATGAGAGGGCAGACCCGGTGAACTGAAACATCTAAGTAGCCGGAGGAAGAGAAAACAATAGTGATTCCGTCAGTAGTGGCGAGCGAACGCGGAAGAGCCTAAACCGCAGGATTTATCCTGCGGGGTTGTGGGGCGTTTCATATAGGAGTTACAAAAGACAGATGTAGGTGAACAGTTTGGGAAGACTGACCAAAGAGCGTGATAGTCGCGTAACCCAAACATCTGTCTCTCCGAGACCAACCCCGAGTAGCGCGGGACACGTGAAATCCCGTGTGAATCTGGCAGGACCATCTGCTAAGGCTAAATACTACCTAACGACCGATAGTGAACCAGTACCGTGAGGGAAAGGTGAAAAGCACCCCGGGAGGGGAGTGAAATAGTACCTGAAACCGTGTGCTTACAAATAGTCGGAGCACTTT
>NZ_JAUKFY010000073.1 GCF_030489605.1 Brevibacillus laterosporus | reverse complement strand
TTCCATGTAATTTAACCGAATTTCATCTACAGGAGTACCTGCGATTTGTTCCCACGCAGGCACAATGGAAACTGTGCCGTCTGTATTTTGTTGCAGGGTATACGTGTTAGGTCGATCCACCAAACGGTTAACATGCAGTTGTTTTTCATACGCCAAATTATTCACCTGCCTTCCATTCCAGTTCAATCGGTATGCTTAGAGCGATTTCTCTAGGTGGCTTCACAATATTGATTTCATCTTGCCAAACGACTACTCCATTTGAATCTTTAATGACTCGTTTTGTTATTCTGCCTGTTCGTGAATCGGGTAGACGCAACAAAAACGTTACCTTTGTTGCCCCTTGATGAGTTACAAGGATGGGAACTGTCATAAGTTTCCCATCAAGCTCTACCTCCGCGCTGTAGAACAAGGACTCTAGTGCGTTTTTTTGGCGCTCAAGAGCATAGTTTGTTAGCATAAGCCGTTTTCACCTCCAGCGTAGAATGCGCCACAATGTAAAGGAATGCTCTCGTATACAATGGGGTCATTCTGAGTCATGAAATAGGAAAGGGTATTGCTTCGACTACTAATTGAATAACTGTGCCTCAAATA
>NZ_JAUKFY010000072.1 GCF_030489605.1 Brevibacillus laterosporus | reverse complement strand
GACTGTCTTTTTCTCGTATCGATGAGATTTCCGCCCGTTACGCTGTAGGAGGTTGAACAGGCGAAGGAGAATCTTTGACATTTCTGTGGTGTCTTTTTCTATGGACCTATGTAGAAGTGGAAAGTAATCTTGAATCATATGTATAGCCTTGTACTCACTCAGTTCCTTTTTTCGTTTTCTTAGTAGAAGATCCCGCATTCGAAACATGGTGGAGGAACAAATAAAAATACTGATAAGTTGTCCGTACAGGTGACATTTTAAGCGTTCTTGTTTGATTTCTTTACAATGATCAATACCAAAGAAAGACTTCCATGTTTTAATGAGAATTTCGACTTGCCAGCGTAATGAATACAAAGGATGAACATTTTCGGTAGGAACCTCTGTCGAGGGGGCATTCGTAATATAAATATTGATAGCACTTAATCGTTTACTTCTCTGTGAGTACACGATTCCTTTCTTTTTTTCTTTAATAGCTTGAACCCTCCGTCGCTTTTGAATCTGTTCTTCTGTCAGCCGATGAATAATAACCCGGGTTGGTAGCTTTTGATACTGACCTATGTAAACATTGGATATCTCATGCGTCTCGCCTGGTTGGATTTGATTCATAAGGTCTTCCATATTTAACTGGATATACTCAGATTGCTTCTTTATTTTTCCATCTTTGAAGTATTCC
>NZ_JAUKFY010000071.1 GCF_030489605.1 Brevibacillus laterosporus | reverse complement strand
CAAAGAATTTGATGATAAGAAAGGATTTAGTGACCTTGATCAGGAGATCGGTGGATACTTTGGCGGTGTTTATAAATCCACATAGAGGAGGCGTTAATATGCCTGATATTCAATTACCGGAGTGGCATAATCCAGGTAAAGAGCCACCAGAGGAAAAGAAACAAGAGGGGTGGCTTGCCACTGAAAAACCACCAGCGGACTGGTTTAACTGGCTATTTTACACCATTTTCAAAGCACTTGAAAAACTCAAATCTAAACTAGGAAGTGCAGAGGACATCCTTTCCAATCACGTTGGAAAAGGTGGAAATACTCATCCTAACGCTACACCCACAACGGCTGGGTTTATGAGTGCAACTGATAAAGATAAGTGGGACAAGCACAATGGCGCTGGTGGGACAGCCCACTCGTTAGCAACAAACAAACTGGCAGGATTTATGTCTCCAGAGGATAAAGACGCTTTGGGATCATGTAATAAATACCGCAGTGGGTACGACGTGACAACTCAGATTCACACAGTTGTTAATTACAAAAGAGAAGACGGTACAGATTATATGACCTCAGTTTTATCTAATAAAGTAGGGAATGTGTACACAGTAGATACCCGCCAATACTACGGACCAGATGGGAAAACTATAGGAAAAAGAGAGGTGTATGATATCACTTATGATAGTAACG
>NZ_JAUKFY010000070.1 GCF_030489605.1 Brevibacillus laterosporus | reverse complement strand
AAAACTCGCTAATCACTACAGGAAACGAATACTTTTCTGTTTCAAAAATGACCGCCTTACCAGCCGTCCGCATATTTCCGATCCGGATCATTCGGTCATACGCATCTGAACCAATAAAAATACCGGTCCATGTGATCGGCCGGTATTGTGGTCCCATGTTTTGTATACTTACATCCCCACCAGGGAATCGATTAATAGCTAATGTTTGTTGCCCGCCTAAAGGTATTGAATCGGGTTTTTCGAACGTTTTTAATTCTATGCCTCCAAGGACAACTCTCATTACGTAGCCCCTCCAAATGCACCGCGTCCCATCGTCATATTAGCTCTTTGAGCAGTTCTGGCAAGTTCGTTTAAAACTTCGCGTTTAATTCGTCTAACAAGAGCTTCGGTATCTTCTCCTGGCATTTGATAGACATGGAAATGTAAATCAGGAAGTTGGGTAGTATTGTTTTCAGTACTTTTGGGTTGAGATACTCTTCTAGCAGGGGTAACACCAGAAAAGCTTTCATCAAGTGGTAACTTACTATTAAGCTTTGGTACTACCTCAATGGATCCATTTAATTTACTACGCAGAGACTCAGCTACTGTCCCCGTTGCCGATTGTAAATAAGGAAGAGAATCTGTAATCCCCTCGCTGAACATTTTCATTAGGTTTGGAGCCCAGCGATCCGACTTCGAGGCAGGGCCTTTTTCAGTAGGGGAGGAAAATCCTAGAAATTGCTTGAGA
>NZ_JAUKFY010000007.1 GCF_030489605.1 Brevibacillus laterosporus | reverse complement strand
GCCTCCAGATTTGGAGGTTTTTTTGTATTCTACTATTTCTATATAAAAAAATTACTGCTAACAAAAATAAACAAAAGTAAAAACAAAGCTTGTTCTATTGACATTTCAAGTAACGATGATATGATAATTTATAAATTGAATCCGATAATTTTATACAACTTCTTATCAAGAGCGGTGGAGGGACTGGCCCTATGAAACCCGGCAACCTTGATTCATTCAAAAGGTGCTAAATCCAGCAGAAGTATTTCTGAGAGATAAGGAGAATGGCAGATACATAGACATGGAGCCCTTCTTCTTAGAGAGAAGGGCTTTTTGCATAGGTTTTTCACATACAAACAAATCACAAAGGGCGGTCATAGAGGAAAAAATGTATCCTTGCAAGCATATAACCAAGTATTCCGATATAAAAATAAGGTATTAGAGAAAAGTGGGGGAACTTAAGTATGTATCTGTTAAAAAGAATAGGCACCATGCTTATAACACTATGGATTATTGTGACACTAACCTTTGTCATAATGCATCTTATACCGGGTGATCCATTTGCTGCAGATTCGCAAATGCTGCCGGCTGATGTCGTCCAAAATATGCGGGAAAAATATAATCTGGATAAACCAATGGCACAGCAATATTTGTTATATTTGCAGGATTTGGCTCAGTTTGATTTAGGACCTTCCATACAATCAAAATCACGAGATGTAAATACATTGATTGCTTCTGGATTTCCTGTATCGGCAACACTAGGTCTGCAAGCGCTATTTTTAGCCTTGTTACTTGGTATTTCCTTAGGAATTATCGCAGCCCTTTATCATAATAAATGGTTAGATTACGTTTCGATGTTTATTGCGATCATAGGGATTTCCGTCCCAAGCTTCATTCTGGCTCCACTGCTAATCAAATTAGTTGCAGTTGAGTGGAAGCTTTTGCCGGCTGCCTCCTGGGGATCATGGAAACATTCAATCCTGCCGTCTGTTACATTAGCGGTCGGTCCTATGGCTATCATCGCCCGCTTTGTTCGGGCTAGCATGCTTGAGGTTTTTAGCCAGAATTACATGAAGACGGCCGAGGCAAAAGGGTTACCTATGTTTGCAATCGTGGTAAAGCACGGCATTCGAAACGCCTTGATACCGGTTTTAACCTTTATCGGGCCGTTGTTTGCAGCGCTGATTACAGGTACGTTTGTGGTTGAAAAAATCTTTGCTATTCCAGGTATTGGAAAATATTTCGTAGATGGCATCTTTAATCGTGATTACCCGGTTGTGATGGGAACAACGGTTTTTTATAGCACGGTCCTGATCTTGTCGTTGTTTTTGATCGATGTGTCATACCGACTGGTGGACCCAAGAATTAAGCTAACGAGCAAGGGGGACTAACAAATGGCGCAATCTTCACTCCATTCTGAACAAGATCATCTTTTTCAGCCTGTGGATAAACGAGTTTTTGAGAAGCATCAGATGGACCGCCCCAGTCTAAGCTATGGAAAAGAAATGCTGCGAAAAATCATGCAAAACAAGCTGGCAATGCTTGGTTTCAGTTTATTAACCCTTGTGGTCATTCTATCGCTGATCGGCTCGCATCTAGTAGCTTTCAGTCCAGAAAAGCAAGATTTGACTCTTGGAAATCTCAAGCCTTCGGGTACTCATTGGTTTGGGACAGATGATTTAGGACGAGATATGTGGGCGCGCACCTGGGCAGGTGGACAGATTTCTCTTTTTATCGGCTGTCTCGCAGCAACCATCGATTTATTGATTGGCGTAGCTGTCGGCGGAGTCTCGGGTTATATGGCAGGACGGGGTAGGCTAGGGGATCGTATTGACAGCATCCTGATGCGTATTGTCGAGGTTTTGTACGGCATTCCTTATTTACTGGTTGTGATTTTATTGATGGTGGTGCTAGAGCCGGGACTGTCCACTATCATTATTGCCCTTTCCGTTACAGGCTGGGTTGGCATGGCCCGTTTGGTACGTGGTCAGGTATTGCAGCTAAAACAGCAAGAGTTTGTACTAGCTGCCGAAAAGCTAGGAACCTCACACGCCAACATTATTTGGAAACATCTGCTGCCAAATGCCCTGGGAATTATCATCGTGAATCTGACTTTTACGATACCGCAGGCTATTTTTGCTGAATCCTTTTTAAGCTTTCTAGGTCTGGGGGTACAAGCACCGAGTGCTAGCTGGGGAACAATGGCTAATGATGGCATAGGGGTGATTTTAAATGGCCAGTGGTGGAGACTGTTTTTTCCGGGCTTATTAATTTCACTAACCATGTTTGCCTTTAATGCTTTCGGAGATGGCTTGCAGGATGCACTTGATCCTAAAAGCAAAAAGTAGAGGGAGGGATCACCATGGAACATTTGCTGGAGATAAACGAGCTGGAAGTTGGGTTTGCGACATATGGCGGTGAGGTTAAGGCGGTTCGTGGGATTTCGTTTTATGTGGACAAAGGAGAGGTGGTAGCCATTGTCGGTGAGAGCGGCTGTGGCAAATCAGTTACAGCGCAGGCAATCATGGGAATGGTTAAGGCAGGAAGCGGTGTTAGGGCGGAAGGCTCTATTCGCTTTGCTGGACAGGAAATGACAGGGTTGTCTAAAAAGGAATTGCAGGAGATCAGGGGTTCTAAAATAGGCATGGTGTTTCAAGATCCGATGACATCACTAAATCCTACGATGAAAATCGGCAAGCAAATTGCAGAGGGCTTACTAAAGCACCAGGGTCTCTCCCGACAGGCAGCACAGCAAAAAACGTTTGATCTGTTGCGGCAAGTGGGAATTCCAGAAGCAGAGAAGCGCTATCATCAGTATCCGCATGAATTCTCGGGAGGAATGCGCCAGCGGGTCGTCATTGCGATGGCGATTGCCTGTAATCCACAGCTATTGATCGCTGATGAGCCAACAACTGCATTGGACGTGACCATTCAAGCACAAATTCTTGACTTGCTGCTTGAATTACAACAAACAACCAATACTTCGATCATTATGATTACGCATGATTTAGGAGTCGTTGCAGAAGTAGCTCAGCGGGTGGTGGTGATGTATGCTGGCAAAATCGTAGAAACAGGGACAGTCGATGAGTTATTTGAATCGCCGGGACACCCGTATACAAAAGGCCTATTAGACTCGGCGCCAAAGCTGGAACAGGCCGGGAAGCATAGATTAGTCCCGATTGATGGAGCACCACCAGATTTATTTGCTCCGCCAAAAGGATGTCCATTCGCCCCCCGCTGTCCATATGCGATGGAAATTTGCGTGAATCATCTCCCGCAGCCCACCGCAATTTCAGCTACACATCAGGCGAGCTGCTGGCTGCATGACCCAAGGGCTCCACGCCAACAAGAATTGAAAGTAGCAGGGAGGGCGTAAGAATGGTGCGAAGCCTAGAGATTGCAGAAGATAAGGAATCTGAAGCCTTATTGGAATTACGTCATGTAAAAAAATACTTTTCCTTAGGATCTGGCCAAACAGTGAAATCGGTCGACGACATTACGTTGTCTATTAAAGTAGGCGAAACCTTTGGTCTGGTGGGAGAAAGCGGAAGCGGGAAATCCACGCTGGGACGCACAGCGGTCGGGTTGTATCAGCCTACAGATGGACAAATTCACTTTGCAGGGAAAGACATCACCACCTATAGTCGGCAGGAAAAGCTTGAATTCAATCGGAATATGCAAATGATTTTCCAAGACCCATACTCCTCCTTAAATCCGCGTATGCGGGTAGGTGACATTATCGGAGAGGGGATGGACGCTTATGGCATTGCGAAAGGGGATAAACGTACAGAGCGTATTTATGAGCTTTTAGAAAAAGTAGGTTTGCGGCCAGAACATGCAAAACGATATCCGCATGAATTTAGCGGGGGACAGAGACAGCGAATCGGGATAGCCCGAGCCTTAGCAGTAGAGCCTACCTTTATTGTGGCAGACGAGCCTATTTCTGCTTTAGATGTCTCGATTCAGGCACAAATTGTCAATTTATTAGAGGATTTACAGCAGGAACGAGGATTAACCTATTTATTCATCGCACATGATTTGGCGATGGTGAAGCATATCAGCGATCGAATCGGTGTCATGTATTTAGGTCAAATGATGGAGGTTGCAGACAGTCAGACATTATTTCAGGAGCCGCTTCATCCATACACACAAGCCTTGTTGTCGGCGATTCCAGTATCATCTACAGCAAAAAAGGCACAGAAAGAATGTATCGTGTTAACAGGTGAGCTGCCAAGTCCGTTGCAGCCACCAGCCGGATGCCCGTTTTCAACCAGATGTCCCGTTGCAATGCCGATCTGCAGAGAAGCTAAACCAGAGTGGAGGGAGGTGAAGCCGGATCATTGGACGGCTTGCTACTTACACCATTGAGAAAAGAGAGAGATAACGAGGAGGAACCATCAGTGAAAAGATTTTTATCGCCAGCGTTAGCCATTCTATTATTCCTAGTACCAGCTCTGACTGCTTGTGGAAATCAAACAGGAACCCCTGAAGCAGGAACTAGTGTTAAACAGGAATTAACAGCAAATTTGGCAGGTGAACCATATTCACTTGATCCTGCCATTGCGACGGATACGAAATCCTTTTGGATTATTGATCATCTTTACGAGGGGCTGTATGCCTTTGATAAAGAAGGAAATGTGGTAGAAGGGGCTGCTAAAAAAGTAGACATTTCTCCAGATGGAAAAACCTATACCTTCACCATTCGTGACGATGCGAAATGGTCTAATGGCGATGCTGTGACAGCCAAGGACTTTGAATACTCCTGGAAGCGTGTCTTAGATAAAGAGACGGGGGCTACTAATGCATTTTATCTGTATTACATAAAAGGTGCAGAGGCTTATAATAAAGGAGAAGGTAAGGTAGAAGATGTAAAAGTAAAGGCAACAGATGACAAAACACTGGTAGTGGAGCTGAATGCACCTACTTCCTATTTCCCAAAAGTAATGATGAATAATGTCTACTTTCCTGTAAATCAGAAGGTTGTAGAAGGAAATAAAAATTGGGTAGCAGAAGCAACTACCCTCGTATCTAATGGAGCTTATAAATTAACTAGCTGGGAACATGACAGTCAATTAACGCTAACAAAGAGTGAAACCTACTGGAACAAATCGAATATCAGCATGGATACACTGCATTTCAAAATGGTGCCAGATGCAACTACTTATTACCAAATGTACAAGACAGGCGAGCTAGATATCATTGATACGTTGCCAATCGATGCGATCGAACAAGAAAAGAACAATGCGGACTATGTGAGTCTACCTAAATTTGGGACTTATCTGTATACTTTTAATGTGACGCAGGAGCCGTTTACAAATGCTAAAATCCGTCGCGCCTTTGCCTTAGCTGTCGATCGTGATCAATTAACGAAGAATGTGACTAAGGCAGGCGAAACACCAGCATTCGCTTATGTGCCACAGGGTGTTAAAACGGATGGTGCTGATTTCCGTAAAGAAAAGCCAACCTATTTCACGTTTGATCCAACTGAAGCGAAGAAGCTTTTAGCTGAAGGAATGAAGGAAGAGGGCTGGAGTAAACTACCTGCGGTCACATTGAAGTACAATAATGCGCAAAACCATAAAAAGGTAGCCGAAGCTTTGCAACAAATGCTTACAAATAATCTTGGCGTCGATGTGAAACTGGAAAACCAAGAGTGGAAAACCTACATTGATACCTACAAACAAAGTAACTTCCAGATGGCTCGCATGGGCTGGATTGGTTCTTTCCTTGATCCTGTTGCAATGCTTGATTACTATCTAGGCGAGAGTCCGAATAACCAAGCGAAATGGGTAAACCCAAAATTTGACGAGTTAATGGAAAAAGCTAAGGTAGAGCAAGATGAAGCAAAACGTAATCAATACCTACATGAGGCTGAAGATATTTTCATGCAAGACTTGCCTGTCCTACCACTCTTCTTCTATTCACAGAACTATTTAAATACCAAAACCTTGAAGGACGTCACGTACAGCGTATATAAGAATCCAGACTTGCGTTGGGCTAAAAAAGTAGCAGAGTAGCAGGTAAGGCTGGCTACTAGAGTAAATGCTTTTATACGTATACCTGACATCTTAGGTCTGCTCCTGCCTCAAGAGGAGCAGACCCTCTTTTTTTTATAGAAAACGTATGCTCAAAAAGCTATGAAGCAATATAATAGCAAATGTAAGGTTCAGCCAAATACCAGCAAGATAAATGCTTCACCAGTGAAGGAGATTGCGATGGATACGATTATGGATGCGCTGTTTCTAACAGGCTTACTCCTAGTGCTGGGAGGAGCGATTATTTATGTATGGGTAAGCGATTTTTTTGCCACGTTTATGAAGGGATTTTATCTAGTGGGCAGCACTCTCTTTAAAAAGTCAAAGGCACTTCAGCAAATTGACGAACAGCTTTCTGGGGATACAAACCTGCAAGAATGGAAACGAAAACGAGCAAGACAACTGATGGCGCTCCTGTTAGTGGCAGGGATGCTTCTGATCATCCTATCTCTGATTTGGGCTGGCATCCAGTTGTCATGACACCATATCGGCAATGAATAGAGCAAAATACGTAACGAAAAGGGGAGTATACATATGTCAGCAGCAGTAACAATCATTACAAACGCTACAATCATCTTAGGCGATGGGCAACAAATTGACTCAGGCAGCATTTTATTGGCAGAAGGAAAAATTAAGGCGGTAGGTAAAACAGAAGAGATTGCAGAGCCAATCAATCAGCTAAAAAAGCTATACAAGGAGTCCGTTACAATCCATGCAGAAGGAAAGTATGTTACACCGGGACTCATTGATGTACATACCCATCTTGGCGTTCATGAGGAGGGGATCGGAAGAGAAGGGCATGATTACAATGAGACGAGCTCGCCGGTGACACCTTATGTAAGAGCATTAGATGGAATTAACCCTTTTGAGCGAGGCTTTCTTGAGGCTCGAAAAGCGGGTGTAACAACTGTTCAATCCATGCCGGGCAGCGCTAATGTGATCGGTGGCGAGATGGTTGTCCTAAAGACGGCAGGGACGATTGTCGATCACATGATTGTTCGAGAGCCCTCTGGAATGAAAGCAGCTTTTGGTGAAAATCCCAAACGTGTCTTTGGCGCTAAGGACAAGGCACCTATTACACGGATGGGGACTGCTGCATTGTTTCGCCAAGAATTTATAAGGGCGCAAGAATATTTGGAATTTAAAGAAAAAGAAGGGGCCGTGAAGCGTGATTTAGGCCTTGAAAATCTGGTAAAGGTGCTGAAGCGAGAGATTCCCTTGCGTGCCCATGCTCATCGTGCTGATGATATTGTAACAGCACTTCGCTTAGCAGAGGAATTTAATATTGAAATCACAATCGAGCACTGCACAGAGGGACATAAAATCGCCGATTTCTTATTAGAAAAAGGGGTCCGTGTTTCCGTGGGTCCTACTCTTTCCTCACGCTCCAAAATTGAGCTAGCAGATAAAGGCTTTCATACACATCTTGCCTTGGCAGAAGCAGGTGTACCTTTTAGCATTACCACAGATCATCCTGTAGTAGGTATCGAGTACTTAGTAACCAGTGTAGCGCACGCTGTAAGCGATGGTTTGGATGAAGCGTTAGCATGGCAAGCTATTACACTGCAAGCTGCCAAGCATCTAGGCGTAGAAGACCGTGTCGGTTCTTTGGAGGTTGGCAAGGATGCTGATGTGGTTATCTGGAGCGGACATCCGTTTCATATACAAAATAAAGTAGAAAAGACTTTTATCAATGGTGAACTGGTGTATGAGCGTGTAGAAAACTAAGCAAAATGAAGCAGGTGGATTATGATGAGAGCAGATCAGACAAAGGCCGTCCAGATGGGGACGGAGCTCACTCCGTCAGAGCTGGAAAATAGAATCATTACCTACGTAGAACAAAACAAGCAGCAATTTATTTCTGTTAGTCATGCAATTCATGAGCATCCAGAGATCGGCAATGAGGAAGTGTATGCACAAGGGGTGTTAACAGCATTATTAGAAGAGGCGGGCTTTCAGATTGAAAAAGGGGTAGCTGGTCATCCTACAGCGTTTCTTGCACGTAAAAAGATGGGGGAGAAAACAGGACCTAGGATAGGATATTTAGCTGAATATGATGCCCTGCCAGGTCTAGGCCATGCGTGTGGACATAATATTATTGGCACAACAAGTGTGCTTGCAGCCATTGCATTGGGTGAAACCCTCCAAGAGACTGGTGGAGAGGTGGTAGTACTAGGAACGCCGGCCGAGGAGGGCGGTCCAAACGGCAGTGCAAAAGGCAGCTTTGTTAAACATGATTTGCTGAAAGGAATCGACGCATGTATGATGGTGCACCCATTTAGCCACAATCGTATTACGGGGACAACCCTTGCTGTCATCCCTCTTGATTTCGAGTTTATTGGCAAGGCGGCTCATGCAGCGGCTGCACCAGAAGAAGGGATCAACGCTCTAGATGCTGTTATACATTTGTTCAATGGGATCAATGCTCTTCGTCAGCATGTGATTGCTGATGTTCGCATTCATGGAATTATTACTCATGGGGGAGACGCACCTAATATTGTACCTGAATATGCTAAGGCAAGATTCTATATTCGTGCGGCAACGCGTCACAGATGCCTGAAAGTGACAGAAAGAATCAAGGAGATTGCCCAAGGAGCGGCATGTATGACAGGTGCGACTGTCAATATTATTGCTTTTCAAAATGAAGTAGATGATATGGTGCTTAATCGAACGTTTGACGGGGTGTTTCAAGCACATATGGAACGTTTTGGTTATCTGGTAGATACGCGTCATCAGGCGGGACTCGGCTCTACCGATGCAGGTAACATCAGCTACGTGGTCCCAACCATTCATCCTTATATTAAAATAGGGCCAGAAGAGCTGGTCTGTCATACAGATGCGTTTCGCGAAGCAGCCAAATCCCCAGAGGGTGACGCGGCGCTGATTGTTGGCGCTAAGGTATTGGCTTTGACGGGTTTTACCTTAATGACGAATGAGGCTGTGCTGACAGAGATTAAACAGGAATTCTTTCAACGAAAACAGGAGCTAGCTCTGCAGTCGTAAGCGACTGGGGGAAGCTCCTGCTTTTTTTGTCAAGTGGCGCTAAAAGTGGAAGAGCATAGGGGATATTTTTACAATTTCGTACTGTTTTTTAGAAAGCTGGATGATAAGATGAAGGGAAGAAAATGGTGCTGTATATCGCTAATGCAAGATCAATTCTCTATTCCACCACGAAACAAGGCTGTTAAGATTTGATTCTGTTAACATTGATGCCAATTCAGGTGAAAATTTCGCAAAAATAAATTTCCTCAAAAAATACTAAGAAATGTAATCCTGTTGTGACGGGGATATGTTATAATTTTCCTACTACAATAGCTTCCTATCTCAAAAGTGGTCGGCTCACCCCTAGAAAAGAGATGCCGGAGGGGGTGAGAACATGGAGGTTTATCAAGCGCTGTCCCTGATGTTTATGTTTGGGATGTTCCTGATAGCTTTGTTAACCTACCTGAAAAAGAAATGACCTCATGCTTTGCACAAAGCACAGGAGGTCATTTCTTGTCTATAGCTGATGAGCTGATTCACCGAAGAGAATCAACTATTGTAGAAGGCTGTGAGTGCGGCAACACTCACGGCTTTTTCTATATTACCATATGCGAGTAACTACATTTTAACACAAAAGGGACAAGGTGACTAAGCCTGTCCTGAAAAGACGTTGCGCTTAGATTATTTGATATAGCCTAAGTCACGTAAATGAGCGATGGTCAGTGCATAGACATCGTCTTTTACAAAAGCGCTATATCGCTCATCAGAACGCAACTCCTCGGCCGTTGGAATTTTATCACTGATAAATGCCCCGCCAACCGATCCTTCTATAATAGTAGCGACCTGTCGTTCCGCCTCTGCTACATAAATATCTTTCACAATCGAATCTCCGACCGTATACTGACCGATTTTTTTGATGGCGGATAAGTGATAGCCTGTCTCTTCGTATGTCTCTCGAATGGCAGCGGCAATGCTTGATTCGCCAGGCTCTACTTTTCCTCCGGGAAGCTCATATCCTCGTTTGGTATGGATCGTGAATAAAAGCTTTCCTTGATAAAAAGGAAAGACGAGAACGTGCTTAGCCTGCTCCTCCCGAAATTCAGCCGGGTCAAAGCTTAACGTCATAGGTACACCTGTCGTATCGTAAAAAGTGTCCATGTTAGGCCTCCTTGGCATGTAAAGCAATGTGTTTTGCTGTTTTCATAGCCTGACCGATGGCAAGTGAAAGACTAGCATAATCGCTTCCGTTTGTAATGTCTCCAATGGCATATATCCATTCATGAGCAGTGCGCAGATGCTCGTCAACCGTTAGAAATCCGCCCGTTTTATCCACTAATTCGGCCACCGGGTTACTATTTGCAGAGATACCAACGCGAGGTAAAATCCAGTCAACCTGCAAGCGGTGTGTCTTTTGGCTGTCCGTTTGTATTTGGACAGAGCATCTATTGCCTTCCGATTGTGCCCCTTTTACCTCCGTTTCCATCCAAATGGTCACGTTAGGCAGTGAAGTGGCTTTTTGTACCCATTCTTGTCTGCCGCGAAATTGAGATTTACGGACGGCAAGCCAAATATGATGCGCGTAGGCGGACAGATTACAAACACTTTCTAGGGCACGATCTCCACCGCCGATCACTAGAATATCCTTTTGATCTAATAAATGAGCCCCCGAGGATGTGGAAAACTCTGGTCCTAACACATGAGCAGGAACCTCTGCAAGCTGTGGCAGGTGAACAGGACTCACTCCTGTGGCAACAACTACATAATCCGCCTGATAAGAGGTTTGATCTGTATGTATAATTTTGGTTTGATAATCAATGCTGCGTACGCATTCTTGATAGCGAATAGGGATTTGCAACACCTGCACACCTTCACGTAAGTCCGTCAGCAATTCCTCTCCATTTGCATATAGTTTGGGGGGAAGGTCCCAAATGCGATTATGAATATAGTGAATTTGACCGCCAAGCGTATCGCTTTGTTCTATCACGAGGCAAGAAATCCCAAGCCGTTTGCACCAAATCGCAGTGGAAATACCCGCCATCCCAGCGCCGACGATCAGCACTTGAACATGTTTCAATTTCATTTCCCCCGCTTCTTGCTAAGATGGTTGCTTCTATTCATTATAACAAATATCACTGCTCTGGGGGATACATTAAGCAACCATGCCCCTAAAACCACCATGGATTCCTCCTACAATGAGATTGTCTAAGCAGGCAAAACACGGTAAACTAGAAAACAGTTTTTTTACTAGATCAGAAGAATAAAGCTATTGATAAAAGGGAGCCGTTTACATGAAAGTCATTATTGCTGAAAAACCTGATCAGGCCTCAAAGCTCTCCAGCCCATTTGCACATAAAAAACAACAAGGATATATTGAAATCGCTCCGCACCGTTTATTTCCACAGGGAGCTTTGGTGACTTGGGCTGTCGGACATATTTGCGAATTAGTTCCACCAGAAGAATACAATCCTACGTGGAAAAAGTGGAGCATTCAGACACTGCCAATGATACCGGAACGTTTTCGCTATCAGGTAATGAGATCAAAGGCCAAGCAGTTTACGATCATTAAACAACTGCTAAAACGCTCAGATGTCACAGAAATCATTCATGCGGGTGACGCAGGGCGTGAGGGTGAACTCATTATCCGTACGGCTATCGAGCTTGCTGGTGTAAAAAAACCAATGAAAAGGCTATGGATTTCCTCCTTGACGGACCGCGCAATCGTGGAGGGATTTGAGCATTTATTAGATGAAACACACACTCGTAATCTGTATTATGAGGCGTACAGTCGCTCCTGTGCAGACTGGCTCATTGGTATGAATGCTTCGCGGATCTATACGATTCTCTTTAAGCAAAAGGGTGTTTCGGACGTATTTTCTGCAGGACGTGTACAGACTCCTACTCTGGCCCTGGTTGTGAAAAGGGAAAAGGAGATTGCTAATTTCAAATCGGAGCCATTCTGGGAAGTGATTGCTTCTTTTACCATAGAAGGAAAGAAATATGAGGGGATTTGGCAAAAGGAAGGAGAATCCCGCTTGTTTGACGAGCAAATGGCTGCACGCATAGCTCAATTCTGTGAGAAAAAGCCTGCTAGTGTGCAGGAGGTTAAGAAAGAACGCAAGGAATTTTTACCACCCTTCCTATTTAATCTCTCATCCTTACAGGCAACCGTTAATAAGATTTTTAAGTTTTCGCCTAAAAAGACGTTGGATGTAGCCCAACAATTATATTTGAAGGGGTTTTTATCTTATCCCCGTTCCGATTCCAGCTTTGTTACACCAGGGGAAGCCAAGAGTTTTCCAGAAATTTTGTCCAAGCTGGCTAAAAAGAAGGAATTTCAAGCATTCTTTCCTACACCAATCCATTCAGTAGCAAATAATAAACGCTATGTAAATGAGAAGAAGGTAACAGACCACTACGCTATTATACCTACAGAGCAAGTGCCTCATTTGGACAAGCTCTCTAATGACGAACGCCATATCTATGATTTGGTGGCACGCCGTCTGATCGCTGCTCATTATGAGCCGGCGATTTTTGACTATACTACGATTACTACCTTGGTGGATGGGCGAGCAACCTTTATCAGTAAGGGAAAATGTCAGGTGCAAGCAGGCTGGCGAACCGTGTTATTTCAAGGTCAGGAAGAGGACGACAAGGATAAAGATGAAGAAAAGCTACTGCCGCCTGTTGAAAAAAATGAAACAGGGAAGGTAAGCCGTGTAAAAGTCAAAGCAGGCAAAACACAACCGCCGAAACGCTATACAGAGGGTCAATTAATTACGCTAATGAAAACCGCAGGCAAGCATTTAGAGAATAGCGAGTGGGAAAAGGTTTTGTCTAAAACAGAGGGACTCGGTACGGAGGCTACACGAGCGGGTATTATTACAATGTTAAAGGATCGCAAGTACATCGAGGTGAAGAAAAACCAAGTATTTGCCCTAGAGAAGGGGAGCTTATTAATTGATGCCATTGGAGATAAGATTCTTGCCTCTCCAGAGATGACGGCTCGCTGGGAACAACGGTTGGCGGAAATTGGACAGGGACAGGCTTCGGCGCAGGAGTTTATGGAGCAAGTCAAAAAATTAGCCCACAAGATTGTTCAGGATGCTTCCGAGCAATCCGCTACATGGGATTTTTCCGGCATGGATATCGAAGCGATGCCTAAGCAAGCATCTAAGTTTACGGTAGGGAAAAAGATAGCGGTTTGTGCTGGATGTAGGGGCTCGATTGTAGATAAAGGGAATTTCTATGGCTGTGATCAGTATAACAAGACGGGGTGTAAAATCACTTTGCCGAAAAAATTACTTGGCAAATCCTTGTCTGCCACCAATGTGAAAAAACTGATGGAGCAAGGAAAAAGCGGATTAATAAAAGGCTTTAAAAAAGGTGACAAGACTTTTGATGCCTATTTGAAATGGGATATCGAGAAGGCTCAATTTCAATTTGAATTTGAAGCAAAAACAGCTTCTTCGAATGCTAAGGAGTATAAAAAACCAAACGCAAGAGCACCGAAAGGGAAAAAGATTACAGAAGCGTTATATTCTACTGAGTAGAAAAGAATAAAAGAAGACAAAGTAACAAACAAGAAAGAAAGGGGGTGTGATGATGAATCAAGCAAGACCGATTTCCGTTAACGATCGAATAACATCAATTGATACCGTTAGAGGCATTGCGATCTTGGGTATATTTCTTGTGAACTTCCCGGCTATGCTAGGAATCCAACCGCTAGACACGAGAGGTTATACCCAAGGGGCTGATGCCATGTTTCGCTTCGGCTATGACTTATTTATCCAAACAAAATTCTACTCCTTGTTTGCCTTTTTATTTGGATTGGGGTTTTATCTGTTTATGAGTAGAGCAGAAGCGAAAGGATACGCAATGAGGGCCCTTTTCTCGATGCGTCTAGCTGTGCTGTTTTTTCTGGGATGCCTGCATTTTCTACTTTTGTGGTACGGTGACATTTTACATATGTATGCATTAGTGGGCTTTTTACTTTTATTTTTTTATCGTCAGAAGGCATCAGCATTATTTGTTTGGAGCATTTTTTTAATGGGTCTGTTTATGTTGTTTATCTGGTTTGCTTTTTCCGGGGATATTGATTTAGATCAAACAGTACTATTGGAAGCTCCTTGGTTTAATGGGCTAGAGGATTATGTACAAAAAGTAAGTCAACGCTATGAAATGCTAAGTGGAATCCAGATTCTCAACGTAATCATCTATATTCCTGAATTACTAGGACTTTTTTTGTTGGGATTGTGTGCAGGGAAGATCAACTTTTTTCAACGCGTGCATGAATGGAAACGTGAATTGCGCATCACTCAGATCGTCAGTCTAGTGGTAACGATTCTATTGTTTATTCCGATGTTTCGTTATTATTTCAGCCACGAAGTCTATGTGTCTGAAGAAATTCAAAAGTACATTCAATTGACGGGAAAAACGTTGTTCGTCTTTTATCTCGTATCTATTGTTCTGCTTCTGGAAAACAAACGTTTTCGAGAAAAAATGCAAGGCTTCACCTATGTGGGGCGTATGGCTTTAACCAATTACTTATTGCAGACATTGGTAACAGTCCTGTTGTTTTCCCTGTTTATTCCTAATACGGCAGGAATTTCACTATGGATTGGATTTATATATTGTATTACGATCTATCTATTACAGATCATGTTTAGTAAATGGTGGTTATCTCAGTATGCCTACGGACCAATGGAATGGCTGTGGAGATGTGCAACCTATATGCAAAAGCAGCCGCTGCGGCTGAAGCAGCAAAGCCGTGATCGATCATAGATAGATAGAAGGCTAAAAAACTTGTTGAAATCTAATGGTTTATCATCTATAATGACATTATCTTTTTTAATAAAATAATAAATCCTCATCATATCTGGTGAGGTAGAGGTTGCGGTATTTAAGAGTATGCTGGACGAGACCCAGAGATGTTGTAGACTCCATCAGAAAGGAAAGACCGCCGAAGCTTGTGCAAAGACTCTGTGATGTACAGGCTGGGGCTGTTTCCGAAAGGGACAGAACTGTCACGTTTATTTGCCGAATAAGCGTGTTGTGCTATCTTCATGGAAGGTATGATGCGGGTTACGTATAAATCCGTCGTCAGATGTTGAATGACGGATTTTTTATATTCCCACTCCTTCCTTGCACGTATCTTTGAAAGATAAGGAGTGTTTTTTTATGTCACAGGCAACAACTGGGAATGAAAGTGTAACAAACATATCGGCAACTGGGGATGGGGGACAGCCTCAGGAATTGAAGCGCGGGCTAAAGGCTCGACACCTGACGATGATCGCTCTTGGCGGTTCTATTGGTACGGGGTTATTCCTGGCGAGTGGTGGAGCTATCTCTCAAGCAGGCCCTGGTGGTGCGATTGTAGCATATGTAGCAATTGGTATTATGGTGTATTTCTTAATGACCAGCTTGGGTGAAATGGCAGCTTATATGCCGGAGTCAGGGTCTTTTAGTACCTATGCAACAAAGTTTGTAGATCCTGCTCTTGGCTTTGCATTAGGATGGAACTATTGGTATAACTGGGCTATTACGATTGCAGCCGAGTTATCTGCCGCCACGCTTTTAATGAAATTTTGGTTCCCGAACAGTTCATCTTTGTTATGGAGCGGCTTGTTTTTAGCCTTTATGTTTGGATTAAACTATTTATCTGTAAAAGGATATGGGGAGTCAGAGTTCTGGTTCTCGATGATTAAAGTAGCAACTGTTATTATTTTCTTGGTAGTTGGTATCTTAATGATTTTTGGCATCATGGGTGGAGAGGCTGTAGGCTTTACGAACTTTACCATCGGCGATGCCCCATTCCATGGCGGCTTTATGGCAGCCCTTGGTGTATTTATGATTGCTGGATTTAGCTTTCAGGGTACAGAATTAATCGGGGTAGCGGCAGGAGAGAGCGACGATCCGCGTAAAAATATCCCGAAAGCCATCAAGCAGGTGTTCTGGCGCATTCTGTTGTTCTATGTTTTTGCCATTTTAGTTATTGGCTTGCTCGTACCCTACACCAGTCCGAATCTGGTAGGTGGAGATATAGAAACGATTGCTCTGAGCCCTTTTACAATGGTATTTGAGAAAGCAGGCTTGGCCTTTTCTGCCTCTGTGATGAACGCTGTTATTTTATCGGCTGTATTATCTGCGGGTAACTCTGGCATGTATGCTTCAACACGCATGCTGTGGGCGATGGCGAAGGATGGGAAAGCACCTAAATTTTTTACAAAACTAAACCGCCGCGGCATTCCGATTTACTGCTTGTTAATGACAGCATCAGTTGGGATGGTTGCTTTCTTCGCTTCTCTTTTTGGCGACGGGGTTGTTTATGCATGGTTGCTTAATGCTTCTGGTATGTCTGGCTTTATTGCTTGGCTGGGCATTGCAATTAGTCACTATCGCTTCCGTCGAGCGTTTGTAGCGCAGGGGCATAGCTTGAGTGAATTGCCATTTAAAGCAAGATGGTTCCCATTCGGTCCGCTATTTGCTTTTATACTGTGCATCGTTGTTATTATGGGCCAGAATTACGAGGCATTTATTGGAGATCAAATTGATTGGTACGCTATGCTGGTGTCCTATATCGGCATTCCGATCTTCCTTGCTTTATGGTTTGGATACAAATGGATCAAGAAAACAAAGGTTGTGAAATTGCACGATTGTGATTTTAGCAGTGCACATGTAAGAGACTAGCCTGTAGTCCTTTTATATTGCTCATAGTAATCACTACAGGAAAAACCACTTCTCAAGCAGGAGGAAGAAATTCTGAGGCTTGTGAGTGGTTTTTTCTATCTTCTTAAACGGTTTCGGTCTGCGTAAGCTTCTTGTCCATCCATTTTTCTCTTAAAAAAATTTAGTAAATATAAAAATTTTGTCGAACTAGCATTCTCTATGCCGAACGTTTTAGCTGGTATCGACAAAAGAAGAAAAGTTATGCGTTCAGCGTTCGACATGATTTGAAGGCAAGCTCTTTTATACTTAAAAGCAATGAGTTAAGCAGAAAGGAGCACAACCTTCATGATTACAAGAATCCTACAAATGCGAGCGCAATCCCTATCACTGCAAGAAATCGCTACAAGGTGCGAGATGACCATTGGCCAAGTGAGATACCAACTTCACAAATTTGGACTGAAGTCGCAGGCTTACAAGGAGAGCAGCCAAGGCGTAGCAGAGGAGTCCTTCGTTGATTTGTTCATGGGAAAGGTTGTTAGCCCACCTTTTTATCCTGCTGTCTATCCATTGGAAACGGACAGAAGGGAGAGCTATACAACTCAGGAGAAAGACTTTTTAGCTGAACAAACCCAAGGACAAGCTATCTTAGAGGAAAAGCGAGTCCCTTCTATAGCTGTTATTCCAACAGCACCTGACACTGTGTATATTCATTGGTCTATATCTAAATATCGCCTGCATATGATTGCGGGGTATCTAAAGGAAGAGTGGGCGAAAATTACACAAGGAATTCGTCTTTACGAGGTGGAGGAAGGTATATCCTCTAACAGGGAGGTGGGGTATAAAGACGTGTATATGAACGAAGAAGCAGAAGCCTGCTACGTTGAACATTTGCAAACAGGGAAACAATACGTAGCCGAGTTTGGTCTTTATGCTTCTGGGCAATTTTGTCCTATCATGCGGTCTGAGAAAGTGAGATTGACAGCTTATCGGTATGCCGCCTGGTAAAAAATTAGGAATGACACCCCTTGAAGCGTCTAGTGAAGAAATAGGGATTTTCATAATAGATATGTAAGGCGGCCGATGTGCCGCTTTTTTATTTGTTTCTGTTCTCAAACCTTCTATCCTGCTATTTCCCTTCATACAGTAAAAATGGAGTATTTGACGCGACTACCTTGTCTAGCATGGAGGGAATCAAATGGAAAAACAGATTGTTTTTGGAACAGACGGCTGGAGAGCTGTGATGGCCGATCAGTTTACGATGGAAAATGTACGGACCGTGGCAAAAGCAATTGCTTGTTATACAGAGGAGAATGGATGGATCGAACGGGGGATTATCGTTGGTTATGATACTCGTTTTATGGGACGAATGTTTGCGCAAGAGGTTGTACGAGTGTTAACTGCTCACCGTATACTTTCTTTCTTGGTAAGTGAGCCGACCCCGACCCCTGTCGTGGCCTTTGGCGTAAAGCATTTTGGGGTAAGCGGCGCGGTGATGCTAACAGCTAGTCACAATCCCGCAGAATACAATGGAATCAAATATATTCCCGAATATGCAGGGCCAGCTTCTCCTGAGATAACCCAGCGCTTAGAGGTGTTAATTCAACAGATTGAAGCAAGGAATGAACAGATAGAGACGCGCTGCATTGAGGAGGCTAAACATAGTAAGCTGTATCAGCCCATTCACTTAAAGCCTCACTATGAGGCGCATATTCGCAGACTTATTCGCATGGATGCATTGCAGCAAGCAAACTTAACCGTTGTCGTAGATGCCATGCATGGAGCGGGGAGCGGATATATGAGTGCTCTATTGCAGGAGGCTGGCGTTGCGGTGAAAAGCATCCGAGAAGAAAGAGATCCGTTATTTGGCGGAGGCCTGCCAGAGCCCAATGAACATCATTTAGCGGAATTGTCTCGTCAAGTGTTGGTCGAGCATGCGGATTTGGGAGTAGCCAATGATGGAGATGCAGATCGGTTTGGAATCGTGGACCGACAAGGGCGGTATTTGTCTCCAAATGAAGTGCTTACGTTACTTACCTACCATATGGTCAAAAACCGAAATGGTCAGGGTAAAGTCATTCGTACTGTAGCCACCACTCATCAGCTAGACCGGATTTGTGAACATTATGGATTGGATATAATCGAGACCCCTGTCGGATTTAAATATATTGGAGCGCAGATGCTCAAGGGTGATGTGCTTATTGGCGGCGAGGAGAGCGGGGGAGCAAGTATTCTGGGACATATTCCTGAAAAGGATGGAATTTTAATAAATTTATTAATTGCAGAAATGTGTGCAATCGAGGGAAAGAGTTTAGACGAGATTAAAGCGGATATCCACCGCCAATTTGGACGCATGTATAGTATCCGATTAGATATTCGCCTGAAAGAAAAGGAAGCTTTTTTACGCCGTTTTAAAGAGAAGCCCCCACATGCAATCGCTGGATATGCTGTTGAATCGATTCATACACAGGATGGGTTTAAACTCTTACTAGAAGGTGGACACTGGGTATTGATACGCCCATCCGGCACGGAGCCCTTGTTACGGATTTATTGTGAGGCAACTGGATCAGAAGAGTTAGAAAGGCTGAAAGAAGCAGTAAAGGATTGGTTTGAGGAAAGCATGTAATGAAACAAGTAAAAGCGTTACCCCCCCATAAGGAAAACGCTGAATGGAAAGAAACCGGCTTCTCGTGAGTTGGTTTTTTTTTCATGTCAGGTAAAAGTATGCAGGTCAAATCAATTGCATGGCGAAAAGTTCTTTCTAGAAAAAATTACACTACTAAAGGAACGATGTTTCTCGCATCTTTCTTTGTTACAATAAAAAGAAAGATGTGAAGACGAAGAGAGGGTACCGATGAAATTGGAGCAGGAGCTTTTAGAACGTTTTTTAGAAGAAGTAGTATTGGACTCACCTTCTCCCTATGACCCTGTGCAAGTCCTTTATGCTCCTCATCCATGGGAGATTGTTGGAACTGGTAATTATGCAGGTGTATTCGGTCATCCGGATTACCCTGACGTTGTTGTTAAACTATACGCCCCAGGAAAACCGGGAATCGAAGAAGAGAGTGAGGTATACCGTCGTCTAGGCGAATCGAAATATTATCCGATTTGTTATGAGAAGGGAGAAAATTATCTGGTAATAAAACGGATGCGAGGAATCTCGCTGTTTGATTGCGTCCGCTATGGCATCCCGATCCCTGAAAATGTAATTAAAGAAGTAGACGAGGCATTGGATGAGGCGAGAGCGAAGGGGTTATATCCCCAAGATGTACATGGTAAAAATGTTCTCATGTATCAAGGACATGCCTATATCATTGACGTGAGCGACTATATCCATCCGGGAGAAGATCGCAAATGGAAGGATATTAGAAGCGCATACTATCGGATTTATTACCCTTATCTTAAAGATCGCCGCATTAAGATTCCGTTATGGGTGCTTGATCTGGTGCGCAAAGGGTATCGCTTTTACCGGAAGCTAAAGGGATTGACCTCCTTGAAACATAAAGAGAGACATAAAAAGAGACATAAAAAGAGCTCTATCTAATAAACAAACAGGAAGTTATTGAAAAAAATTGCCCAACTGAATTTGCCTGTGGTACAATTTGCGGTGTTACTCTACGCCATTTTTGTAAGGAGGCTGTTATGTATTTATACTACATAATTGCGCTCGCGGTTATTGCCTTGGATCAATGGACCAAGCATCTCGTGGTGAAGTATATGGAATACGGGGAGTCAATTCCTTTGATTGAAAATGTGTTCCACCTTACTTCTCACCGTAATATGGGTGCTGCGTTTGGCATGCTCCAGAACCGTCGCGTGTTCTTTATTATTATTACTACTTTAGTTGTAATCGGGATTATCTATACTCTTTACAAACAAGGAAAAAGCAATCCGCGTATGTCCTTTGCCTTATCGCTTGTATTAGGCGGAGCCATCGGTAACTTTATTGATCGAGTTTCAACCGGACAGGTAGTGGACTTTTTACACGCGGTTATTATCAACTTCCCAATTTTTAATGTAGCCGATATGGCTATTACGTTTGGTGTAGCCGTGATGCTGATTGATATTTTTATGGAATCTCGCAAGCCATCACATTCTTCCAGCAAGTAAGAGCATACTACCATTAGAATGAATATATTTAGGAGCTTATAGATGACAGAGCAAACTTTCGAACGTTATGATTGGACAGTGGAAAAAGAAGAAGCAGGAGAACGCATTGATAAATTTTTGACCATGCAAGAAGGGGAATGGTCTCGTTCTCAAGTGCAAGCATGGGTAAAAGAAGGACGAGTTACGGTCAATGATGCTCCGATTAAAAATAATTACAAGGTAGCAATGGATGACGAGATCAGCTTGCGTGTGCCACCTCCAAAAGAGTTGAAGATCGAAGCGCAACCGATGGATTTAGACATTGTCTATGAAGATTCCGATGTCGTGGTTGTCAACAAGCCACGTGGCTTAGTCGTGCATCCAGCGTTCGGTCATTATACAGGAACATTAGTCAATGGTCTCATGTATCATTGCAAGGATTTATCAGGCATTAATGGCGTGATGCGCCCGGGTATCGTTCATCGCATTGATAAAGACACGTCTGGTTTATTAATGATTGCCAAAAACGATAAGGCTCATGCGAGTCTAGCTGCTCAATTAAAGGAACATACCGTTAATCGTAAATATGTGGCTTTGGTTCACGGAGAAATTCCGCATGAGATGGGGACGATTGACGCTCCAATCGGACGCGATCCCAAAAATCGTCAACAGATGGCGGTTGTCTTTGGCAACAGTAAGCCTGCTGTCACTCACTTTGTCGTATTAGAGCGAATGAAGGATTTTACCCTGGTGGAATTAAAGCTTGAGACAGGACGAACTCATCAGATTCGTGTCCACATGAAATATATTGGCTACCCGCTAGCAGGCGATCCCAAATACGGCCCACGAAAAACACTGGATATTAATGGGCAAGCCTTACATGCGAAGACACTAGGATTCATTCATCCGAGTACAGGTGAATACATGGAATTCGAGGCTGAACTCCCACAGGAACTGCAAGCAGAAATTCAGTTCTTACGTGAGCAAAAAGGGTAAACATAGTTGACAGATATAAAAAGGTATGACATAATCATTCGTAACAAAAGGTAACCTTTAAATCCAGTCCCGTGAGGCTGGCAAGGGCGACGGTGATTAACGCAGATATAGTTGGGATAGTTATGCCCTTCTTTATGTGCGCACGAAGCTTCTTGTCAGTGAGACAAGAAGCTTTTTTTGTGCCAAACCATCAGGAACAACACAAGCTAGCAGATAGTGGCCTCCCGAGTCTTGTAAAGGTCATCTACTTCTGCTGAAAGGAGCAACTCCAATGAACGAAAAAAGCATTATGATGGATGAAGCAGCTATTAGACGAGCCTTAACTCGCATTGCTCATGAAATTATTGAACGCAATAAGGGCGTAGAGGACTGTGTGATCATCGGCATTAAAACCCGGGGAATTTATTTGGCAGAACGCTTAGCCAAACGAATCGAGCAAATTGAGAATGTGAAGCTTCCCTTTGGTGAATTAGACATTACTTTATACCGAGACGATTTGACCCACAGGTCTTCAGACGCTGTTGTTCATGGAGCGAAGCTGCCTGAGATTACAGGCAAAAAGGTCATCTTGGTGGATGATGTGCTGTATACAGGACGTACGGTCCGAGCTGCTCTGGATGCCTTAGTGGATCAGGGACGCTCGAAGATGATCCAGCTCGCTGTATTAGTGGATCGTGGCCATCGCGAATTACCTATTCGACCTGATTATGTGGGCAAAAACCTTCCAACGTCCCGTTCTGAAATTATTGCTGTACAATTGCAGGAAGTAGATGGAACGGATAAGGTTTCACTGATGCAAAAAGAAGAATGAATCGACAACTATACATCGCCTCTTTAAGGCTAATCCCGTGAGGTTAGCAAGGGGACTCGATCTAACGCTGGAGGTATGCGTACCTCTGTGCTTGGACCTGCCTCTTTGTGTACCCGCGAAGAGGTTTTTTTGTGCAAAAAATTAAGAAAGCAGGGGAGAAAATGAGCAAACAAGATTTTGTAGACGTACATGAAACACCAGCTTTGACTCGTTTATTACCACTTAGTATTCAACACTTATTCGCTATGTTTGGCTCCACAGTACTAGTTCCAATCTTAACAGGTTTAGATATATCTGCCGCACTGATTGCCAGTGGATTAGGCACTCTGATTTTCATGATGATTACGAAGGGGAAAATTCCCAACTATCTTGGTTCTTCCTTCGCTTTCATCGGCCCCATCATTACCGTGACAGCAACATACGGGCAAGGGGTTGCCTTACTGGGCTGCTTCCTATCCGGACTTGTTTATGTCCTGGTAGCAGCAATGGTACGAAAATTCGGGGTAGGCTGGCTGGATCGCTTACTCCCTCCCGTTGTGATAGCTTCAATCATCGTGGTTATCGGTTTGAGCTTAGCAGGTGTGGCTGTAGATATGGCTACTAAAGTAACGGTAGAAGGAAAATCAGTAATCTCGCTGACTTCAATTGAAATCTCCTTAGTCACATTGCTGGTAACCATTATCGCTGCAGTTATGCTGCGCGGCTTCTTGTCACTGATTCCCATCCTGCTTGGAATCATTGGCGGGTACGGCTATACAGCTCTGCGACATGCGGATTTAATTGACTGGGCTTCCATTACAAATGCTCCACTTTTGATCAGCCTGCCAGAAATGTTTTCGCAACACTTGCATGTAGGCCTGCTGACAACTGCCATGATGGATAAAGGAGCATGGTTATCAGCTCTGATTATTGCACCGATCGCGTTTGTCTCCTTAACCGAACATCTAGGCCATTTATTGGTAACAAGTAAAATTATGAATCGTGACTTAATGAAGGAGCCTGGTTTGCATCGAAGCTTGCTAGGTGATGGTGTAGCTACCGCGGTTGCCGCCTTTATCGGTGGACCACCTAGTACGACTTATGGTGAGAACATGGGTGTTTTAGCAATCACAAGAGTTTATAGTCGAGCAGTTATTGCCCTAGCCGCAGTATTCGCGATCTTATTCTCCTTCTGCGGAAAAATCAGCGCGTTTCTTCTGACCATCCCAACGCCGGTACTGGGTGGCGTCTCCATCGTACTGTTCGGGATTATCGCTTCCCAAGGCTTTAGGATGTATGTTGAAAATAAAGTTGATTTTGCGAATAAACGCAACATGATTATCGCTGCTTCCATACTTGTAACGGGAATCGGCGGGTACAAAATTAGCTTCGAGGGAGTTACCTTCTGGCAAAGCTTCCTAACGAACCTAACGATTGATAATGTAGCATTCTCAACCTTCATAGGAATTTTTCTGCATGCGATCTTGCCTGGAAAGGAATCTGCGATGGGCGAGGCGCACAAGGATCAGATAGAGTCAGCAGCATAAGCATTATGACAAACCATACGGGCAAAGGAGTGGGGAATAATGAAAAATCTGCTGGGAATCAAACACCTTGGTACAGATGAGATCGAAGCAATCTTGCGAGAGGCCGAATATTTTGCAGCTAGGCCAAATGAACATATCAACCTCTTACAGGGACGATTTGTAGCAAACTTATTCTTCGAAGCAAGTACGCGTACCCGCTTTTCCTTTGAAGTAGCGGAAAAACGTTTGGGAGCTCATGTACTGAATTTCAGCGATAGCAGCTCTTCTACTACCAAAGGTGAGACGATTTATGATACTTTGCGAACGCTTGAATCCATGGGAGTAGAAACAGCCGTTATTCGCACCGGACAAAATGGATTATTTAATGAGCTTGCGAACGAACCAAATTTAAATCTGCACCTTGTAAATGCAGGGGAAGGCACGATGGAGCATCCAACGCAATGCTTGCTGGATTTGCTTACAATGAAGCAACATCATGGGGGCATTCAAGGGTTACAGGTAGCGATAATTGGCGATTTACGCCATAGCAGAGTGCTCGGCTCTCATCTAGATGCACTGCCGAAGCTCGGGGCCAAACTTATGATTACAGGACCAGATCAGTTGATGCGGGATCAGGCAACCTTGCCAGAAGGTGTACGAGTGGTAGGGATGGAGGAAGCGATAGCAACGGCGGATGTGGTGATGATGCTGCGAGTGCAGCTAGAACGTCATACCGGCCAGCTCTTTGCTTCTAAAGAAACGTACCATCAGGCTTATGGATTAACTAGAGAACGCGCAGCCATGATGAAGCCAAATGCCATCATTATGCATCCGGCTCCTTTTAACAGAGGGGTGGAGATTGATGGGCAACTGGTGGAGGGCAAGCAATCAGTTATTTTCCCGCAAGTTACAAATGGAGTAGCTGTTCGAATGGCTGTAATCGCGAAATTGATGACAGGAGGAATAAGGACATGGGAATCATCCTTAAAAATGGCAAACTGCTAAACGAACAAGGTGAACTTTCGATTAAGGATCTGTTAATTGAAGAAAATCGCATTGCTAAGATCGAGAGCAACATTGAAGAAGCAGATCATGAAGTGGTGGATTTGAACGGACACTTCGTAGCCCCAGGTCTAGTGGATGTACATGTGCATTTCCGCGAGCCAGGATTTGAAGCGAAAGAAACCATCGTAACAGGCGCTCATGCAGCAGTGGCAGGCGGTTACACTACGGTAGCCTGCATGCCAAATACACGCCCAGTGATCGATAATGTAGAAACAGTAGAATTCGTGATTCATAAAGCAAAACAAGCAAACCTGGCGCGGGTTTTACCCTACGCTGCTATTACCGTACGTCAGCTTGGGGTGGAGCACACAGACTTTGCGGCTCTAAAGCAAGCTGGAGCCTTCGCACTAACTGATGATGGGGTAGGAGTGCAATCCACGAAAATGATGGTGGAAGCAATGCAAAAGGCGAAAGCGTTAGGAATGTCTGTAGTTGCTCATTGTGAAGATAACGATTTGTTGCCTCCCGGTGCAGCATTACATGATGGAGTGACAGCAGCTAAGCATGGGCTGCCAGGCATCCCGTCTGCTTCAGAAGCTGTGCATGTCGGCCGAGATATTCTACTAGCAGAAGCAACGGGGGTTCACTATCATGTATGCCATATCAGCGCAAAAGAATCCGTGCGACTTGTACGTGACGGGAAACGTGCAGGTATCAACGTTACCACGGAGGTAACCCCGCATCACCTACTGTTATGCGACGAGGATATCCCGGACAGCCTAGATCCTAATTGGAAAATGAATCCACCGCTTCGCTCTCGTGAGGATCGTGACGCATTGATCGCCGGATTAAAGGAAGGAAGCATTGACATTATTGCTACCGATCATGCACCGCATACCTCGGAAGAAAAAGCAAAGGGATTAAAGCGGGCTCCATTTGGAATAGTTGGACTAGAAACAGCATTCCCACTCCTTTATACGCATCTTGTAGAAAAAGGAGTACTCACCCTTGCCGAGCTGGTAGACAAAATGGCTGCAAAACCAGCGGAACTGTTTGGGCTGCCCTATGGAAAAATAGAAGTAGGAGCAATTGCTGACTTGGCAGTGTTTGATCTTACGACTGAGAAAAGCATTAATCCCGATCATTTTAAAAGTAAAGGAAAAAATACACCATTTGCAGGTTGGGTATGTAAGGGATGGACTGTACTCACTATGGTAGATGGAAAAATCGTATACAACAACAAGTAGGGAGAAGGGGGATAACGGCATGAAAGCGCGTTTGATATTAGAAGACGGAACGATTTGTGTAGGAAAAGCGATGGGGGCCACCAATGAAAGCATTGGTGAGGTAGTATTCAACACAGGATTGACAGGCTATCAAGAGGTATTATCCGATCCCTCTTATTGTGGACAGATCGTCGTCATGACGTATCCCTTGATTGGTAACTATGGGATTAATCGCGATGATTTCGAGGCGGTTCATCCGTTTATCCATGGCTTTGTTGTACGAGAACATTGCGATATGCCAAGCAATTGGCGCTCGACACAAACCCTGCACGAGCTCTTGCAGGCATATGAAATTCCGGGTATTTCCGGCGTGGATACGCGAATGTTAACACGTAAAATTCGTCATTTTGGAACCCTGAGAGGATTAATTACAACCAGTGATCGTCCAGCCGAGGAATTGCTTGCGCAGTTGAAAAGTGCGGATGTCATGACCAATCAGGTTGCTCAGGTATCAACAAAAAGTATTTACTCCAGTCCAGGTAACGGTGATCGTGTCGTCTTAGTAGACTTTGGCTGCAAGCATGGCATTATGCGGAAAATGTCCGAGCGAGGATGCGACATTGTAGTGGTTCCGCATAACGTCACCGCAGATGAAATTCGCCGACTGCAACCAGATGGCATCTTGCTGTCTAACGGTCCAGGCGACCCTAAAGATGTACCGCAAGCTATTCAGATGGTGAAAGAAATTCTCGGAGAATACCCATTATTCGGAATATGCTTAGGTCATCAGTTGTTTGCTCTGGCAAGCGGAGCTGACACGGAGAAATTGAAGTTTGGTCACCGTGGCGGGAATCATCCCGTAAAAGAATTGCTAACTGGACGTACATATATCACGTCCCAAAACCACGGCTATGCTGTAAACGAAGCTTCCATTATTGGAACAGAATTAGAAGTGACCCATCTTGCTCTAAATGACGGGACGATTGAAGGATTGCGCAATGTGAATAAGCAAGCATTCTCTGTTCAATACCATCCAGAAGCAGCACCTGGACCGTATGATTCAGGCTATTTATTCGACCAATTCCTAGACATGATGAAACAATCCAAGGAGGAGAAATGGTATGCCAAAAATAGATAATCTGAAAAAAATTCTGGTGATTGGCTCTGGTCCTATCGTGATTGGACAAGCGGCAGAGTTTGACTATGCAGGAACACAGGCTTGCGAAGCATTAAAAGAAGAGGGGATGGAGGTGGTTCTAATCAACTCCAACCCAGCTACGATCATGACAGATACGAATATGGCTGACAAAGTATACATTGAACCAATTACTCCTGAGTTCGTAGCCCGAGTCATTCGTCAGGAAAAACCGGATGGATTGTTACCAACCTTGGGTGGACAAACAGGATTGAATATGGCAGTAGCTTTAGCAGATATGGGTGTACTGGAAGAAGAGAATGTTAAGCTGCTCGGAACAAATCTAAGCTCGATTAAACAAGCAGAGGATCGCGATTTGTTCCGCTCTCTCATGCAGGAGTTGGGCGAACCGGTACCAGATTCTGCAATTGTAAGCTCGGTAGAAGAGGCGCTTGATTTCGCTAATGAGATTGGCTATCCAATCATTGTTCGCCCGGCTTACACACTCGGAGGAACCGGTGGGGGTATCTGTGAAGATCAGGCCTCGTTAATTGAAATTGTCACAAGCGGCCTGAAATATTCCCCGATTACGCAATGCTTAGTGGAAAGAAGTATTGCAGGAATGAAAGAAGTAGAGTATGAAGTAATGCGTGATGCTAACGACAACTGTATCGTGGTCTGCAACATGGAAAATATTGACCCAGTTGGCGTGCACACAGGTGACTCAGTCGTTGTCGCTCCGAGTCAGACGCTATCTGATCGTGAATATCAAATGCTGCGCTCCTCTGCATTAAATATTATCCGCGCGTTAAAAATTGAAGGCGGATGCAATGTTCAGTACGCGCTTGATCCCGTTAGCTTCCAATATTATGTCATCGAGGTAAATCCTCGCGTCAGCCGTTCTTCAGCCTTAGCGTCAAAGGCCACAGGGTATCCGATTGCTAAGATGGCGGCAAAAATCGCTATTGGCTATACACTGGATGAGTTAAAGAATCCGGTGACCGGTCAAACCTACGCTTGCTTTGAACCAACCTTAGATTATGTGGTTAGCAAAATTCCTCGCTGGCCTTTCGATAAATTTCAATCCGCAAATCGCCGTCTTGGTACACAAATGAAAGCAACGGGCGAGGTAATGGCGATTGGACGTAGCTTTGAAGAATCCATGATGAAAGCGATCCGCTCCTTAGAGATTGGAAGCTACCATTTGGAACTGCCAGAGGCGAGAGAGCTTACTGATGAGGAATTGGAGCAGCGTTTGGTAATCGCAGATGATGAACGCCTGTTCTTGCTGGCAGAAGCAATGCGCCGCGGCTATCATATCTCTCGGATTCATCAATTAACAAAGATCGACCTCTTCTTCCTGCAAAAGTTCTGGAATATTGTCGCTTATGAAACAACATTAGCCGAATCTGGATTGACTCAGGAAGCTTTGCATGAAGCAAAACGCCTTGGCTTTACCGATCGAAAAATCGCAGAATGTACAGGACAAAAGGAAGAAGAGATTTATAACCTACGTACACAATGGAGAATGAAGCCTGTATATAAAATGGTTGATACTTGCGCTGCCGAATTCGAAGCGCAAACACCGTACTATTACTCGACCTACGAGCAAGAAAACGAATTTATTGATACAGGGAAAAAACGTGTCATCGTACTAGGCTCTGGTCCGATCCGCATTGGCCAAGGAATTGAATTTGACTACTCAACAGTCCATGCGGTCTGGGCTTTGAAGGAGGCTGGGTACGAAGCCATTATTGTCAACAATAACCCAGAAACGGTATCAACCGATTTTAATACCTCCGATCGTCTTTACTTTGAACCGCTGTATATAGAGGATGTCATGCACATCATCGGGCAAGAGCAGCCAGAAGGTGTTATTGTTCAATTTGGAGGACAAACAGCGATCAATCTTGCTGATAAGCTTGCTAGACGCGGTGTCAAAATTCTAGGAACCAGCTTAGAAAATATCGATGCAGCTGAGAACCGTGAGAAGTTTGAGGCCCTGTTGCGAAAGCTGGATATCGCTCAACCGCCGGGTAAAACGGTGACCTCTGCAGAGGAAGCTGTGGTTGCTGCTGACTTATTAGGCTTCCCTGTGTTGGTTCGCCCTTCCTATGTCTTGGGAGGACGAGCGATGGAAATTGTTTATAACGAAGAAGAGCTAATCTCTTATATGAAAAAAGCAGTAAAAGTAAATCCAGAGCATCCTGTACTGATTGATCGCTATATGCTAGGGATTGAAGCAGAAGTAGATGCGATTTGTGATGGGGAGAATGTGCTGATTCCAGGTATCATGGAGCACATCGAGCGTGCAGGGGTTCACTCAGGCGACTCTATCGCTGTATATCCGCCGCAATCTTTATCAGAGACAGTGAAAACGGAGATCATCGACATGACTACGAAGCTAGCACGCGCTCTCTGCATCAAGGGCTTGCTCAATATCCAATTTGTCATCTATAAAGGCAAACCTTACGTCATCGAGGTAAACCCGCGCAGCTCCCGTACCGTTCCATTCCTGTCTAAGGTAACCGGAATTCCAATGGCGAACATTGCAACGAAAGCAATTCTTGGTTGCAGCATTCTCGACCAAGGATTTGCTACAGGCTATCATCCTGAGGAAAAGACGGTTTCTGTAAAGGTTCCTGTCTTCTCCTTCACAAAACTACACCGTGTGGACATCACTTTAGGTCCTGAAATGAAATCCACCGGGGAGGTAATGGGACGTGAGACTACTCTAGCTAAAGCTCTTTACAAGGGATTGCTGGCAGCTGGCATGAATATTCCAACCAAAGGAACACTTTTGGTGACGGTAGCTGACAAGGATAAGGAGGAAGCGTTGTCGATTACGAAGCGTTTCCAACAGCTTGGTTTCCATCTGCTAGCTACGGATGGAACTGCTGATTATTTAGAGCAGGCAGGCTTGTCCGTCCGTCGTGTACAAAAGCTATCTGAAGGCACACCGAACTTACTGGATGAAATCCGTACAGGTCAAGTAAATCTTGTGCTTAACACCTTAACGAAAGGTAAAACACCACAGCGCGATGGATTCCGCATTCGTCGTGAGGCCGTAGAGAACGGAGCAGTCTGCTTGACATCTTTAGATACAGCGAGCGCTATCCTGCATGTTTTAGAGACAATCACATTCTCTACAGAGGCAATGCCCAAACAACAGGTGGGAAAGGTACTGGTAAAACAGTAACAAAGTAGAGTTGATTAAAACGGGGGCGTGCTCATCAGGAGCACTCCCCTCCTATATGTGGACAATGAGGGAAAACAACGGAGAGGAGCGTTCACACATGGAATTATCCTTAATACAAGATCATTCGTTAGATAAAGTCGATGAACGGATTATCCTAGCGCTGGATTTTCAAACAAAAGACGAGGTAGTAAACTGTCTTGCTAGCCTAGAAAATCAAGTGCGTTACGTGAAAGTTGGCATGGAGCTGTTTTATGCAGAAGGATCAGCAATTGTATCGCTGTTAAAGGAACAGGGATTGAAAGTGTTTGTTGATTTGAAAATCCATGATATTCCCAATACAGCCAAAGGCTCAATGAAAAGCTTAGCTAAGCATGGGGCTGATATGGTGAATGTGCATGTAGCTGGTGGATTAGCTATGATGGAAGCGGCACGAGAAGGCTTGGAACAAGGTACCTCCGCCGGCAGTGCATCGCCATTGCTGATCGGTGTAACCATGCTGACGAGCAGCAGTCAGCAGATGATGAATGAGCAGATTCTCATTCATGGCAGATTGGAAGAGACGGTTGCTCATTATGCATCCTTGGCTAGTCAAGCTGGGCTGGATGGTGTTGTTGCTTCTCCCTTGGAAGTACCAATCATTAAACAAGTCACTCGAACAGATTTTTTGACCGTAACACCAGGCATTCGTACTGTTGGTTCCGCCTTTGGAGATCAAACCCGCGTAACTACGCCAGTAAAAGCATTTGAGTTAGGTACAGATTATATCGTAATCGGTAGGTCCATTACGCAGGCAGAAGAACCTGCTAAAGCATGGGCTGATATGATGAAAAGCATACGGGAGGGAAAATAGATGAGTACAACTATTGCAAAACAAGTGGCACAGCATCTCTTACGAATTGGAGCTGTACATCTTCGTCCTGAAGAACCATTTATCTGGACATCCGGCATTGCTTCACCGATTTATTGCGATAATCGTATCACGATGACGTATCCAGAGGTTCGTAGCTTTTTAGCAGATACTTTTGTTCAGATCATTCGTGAAAGGTTTCCTGAAGCAGAAGTCATTGCTGGAACAGCGACAGCGGGAATTCCTCATGCAGCCTGGATTGCTGATCGTCTGGGATTGCCAATGATATATGTACGCGATAAGGCAAAAGGTCATGGCCGCCAAAACCAAATCGAGGGGCGTATTGCTGCCGGTCAGAAGGTGGTCGTGATTGAAGATTTAATTTCCACAGGGGGCAGCTCCATCAAGGCAGCAAAGGCTGTTGAGCTGGAAGGGGCTGAAATACTAGGAGTAGTCGCTATTTTTAGCTACCAATTTAACGATGCAGAACGTGCTTTTGCCGAAGCAAATTATCCATTGTACACGCTATCCAACTACACGGCACTCTTAGAGCAAGCAAAAGATAATGGAACAATCAATGCCGAACAAGAAAAAGTTTTGTCCCAGTGGAAAGAAAAGCCGCACACATTTTATCAGGAGCAGGCTTTAGAAAAGGAATAAAATGTTGATGGGTGGGACGACTGTAGCGTAAATGAAAAAACTGACCCCAATTAAAGCGTGGGGTCAGCAAGCGTCCTAACGAACAGACTATTCAGTTGATTATAAAGCGGGCTTATGCCCGAATGAGCGGTGTAATGGAAAATCCACTTATCTCAATAAATACTTTGCATGTGATGAACCAAGCTTTTTCGCGTTTTTATCATCAATCTTTGCTTCAATAAATTCTATCCCTGCTTTTTCTAATCGAATTCGATTAGAATGAAAATCATGGAAATCAACTAAGACAGGCTGCTTACTTTTCTTCATTTCGTGAAGTTGAAGGTTTACTTGGACGTTGAAGAAGGTTTGAGTAATAGCTTGAGTAGCCCCTACTAGCAACAGGTTTATGGAAAGCGTACAAATTAAAAGCCAGCTTGCGTGCTTCGTAAACGGTTTCTCGGATTCGAAGCCTGCCATTGCGATGAGTACGGGGACAAACCACAATTGCGGAACATATCGCGCCCACCAGCTTTCTGGATTTATAAATACTGTCAACAGAATGATCCCGCTTAGTATAAACACAGGCTTCGCTAATTTCCTGCTTCGAAGAAAGAGAGCAAGTGAGACAACACAGGTTATTAACACAGCTCCTCCAAACAAAGGTCCAAACCCCGCTACACGCGCATCAGCCCCAATAAAAGCTTGAAATTCGTCAAAGGATACGGTAAATGGCCACTTCATTGTACTTTCATTCGGTCTTGTAATATTTTCCGACTTAGCAAATAAAGATACAAAAAACTTTTCGAATGGATTTTTTCCTTTGAAGTCGGCTGGACTGTTAGCTGTCATAATATCGACAGCATGTTCACCAGCTAACGGATAAAATGGATGGCCCTTCGCTAAGAAGTTAGTAACGTAAGGATTGTAACCAACGATTGCTACCGCTACAAGACCGCACGCTACAAGCGAAAGCAAAAGCTTTTTCCAATGTCTGTGCTTATCGTACAGGAAAAATAGAACGAGCAATCCACCGCATAAAAGAACGGCGTATACCAGAGCGGTAAATTTAATAGCCGTTAGCAGGATGATGGCCGAGCATAGCCCTGCTAAAATCCATGCGTTAAATCGCTTAAATAAGAGATACCCCAAGGAACAAATGATGAGTACAAGCGATGCCAATTGCCCATCAATGTAAAAGGTGACAAGCTGTGCTATAACGACTGGATTGCAGGCCAAGAGCAGGGAGAACAAGACAGCTCGCCTTTTTTTCTCTGGATAGGCTTCAAGAATTGCCGCTACACAAAGAAAAAATGAAGCAAACAAAAGAATAAAGTTAAACATTTTGCTGCCTTCTATGTCATCCGTCAATTTGTACATGACGGCATCAAGCATCCACGGGCCTTTTGTGTAATGATTAATCCAAAGATAAAAGGGAGTTCGCAGGCCTTCCTCGCTTGGATTGTCGATCTTTTGGATATCTGCGATGTTCAGCAAAGGCTGGTCATGAACAGGATTCCAGCCATTCTTTAATAAAATGATTGCCTCTTGATGGTACGTTTGTCCATCCCATGATAGATCATAGGCAGCGGTACTAACATACCAGCTTATTCCAAAAATCAATCCCAATCCCATTAATAAAGACAAAAACATGGTTGCCCTGCGCGTGGTAAAAAATGTATATGTCATAGCCAGGAGGCAGACCATGCTTGCACATACAGCCGCCCAGAAGCTAGCTGTTGAGATGGACACACCAAGTAAAAATAAAATCGATGCAGAAAGTACGACTCCTATTAAAAATAGGAGTAAGACAATTCCTATCACAAGAGAGACGTTAGATGTTCGGCTCTTCATATGTATTCTAGTCCCCCCCTAAGCTGAGTAGTTCTGAAACGATTGGTGACATCAGATACAACAGCAGTCCTACTAGCGCACCTAGAATAATACCGCCGAGGATTTCCCATTTTGTATGTCCCATGCTTTCGCGCAGAATTTCTTTTTCTTCAGCAGTGGCATGCTCTTTTACCAATAGGTTAATAGCGGTAGCATGCTTGCCGACAGCTCTTCGCAATCCGGTAGCATCAATAATAATGATAAAGGTAACAGCCACCCCTAGACCAAAAATAGGGGTGGCAAAGCCTTCGTGAAGTCCAATTAAGCTGACCGTTGTTACCATTACAGTTGTGTGTGTACTAGGAAAGCCGCCATTTCCGATTTTATTCCTTGCTTCTTTCCCATATCGTAAATAATTAATCATAAATTTAATCGTACCGGATACTAACCAGCCGATAAATGGTGCTAAAGCGTATAACATAAACATTTCCTCCGAATCGATACTAAGAACGTGAAATGACAATGACGCCAATAACAATAATAGCTAAACCGATTAAGCGGACACCTGAGAGGGGTTCCTGAAAAATCCACATAGAAAGCAGGGCTACCAGAACATAACCCAATGCAGCCATAGGATAAGCGTAGGAGAGCTGCACCTTTTCAATGGCTGCAATCCAGACAAACGCTGAAATTCCATAAAGGCCAAGCCCCACCATAATTGGAATATTGGTTAGATATTGCAGTATTTTCATCAAAAACACATCGCTTTTTCCTGAAAGACCAGAGGCTCCCATTTTCATAGCGACCTGCCCGCATGCACTAAGAATGACTGAAATAAGGATAAGAACTTGCGATGGCATAAATGTTTACACAACCTTTTATCTCGTTTATTCAAAAATTAGGATAATACTAGCTACTGCAATCACATATAGTAGGACCGTAATCAGAATCGGTTTGTCCTCTACCAGCACTTTTTCAGGGGTTCCTCCTTTGTTGCCCATCATAATCAAGTAAAGATAGCGGAAAATACCAAAGACCACAAACGGAATTGTCCACATAAGCTGAATGGTTCGTCCTGAAGTAAAAGTAAACAAGGAGTAGCTGATAATCGTTGCTGAGGTTACAATCGTATTTAATTGATTTAATAGATCTATTGAATATTTTTCCAATACTTTGCGATGACTTCCCTTTTCCTCTTGTAGCAAATAGAGCTCATGGCGACGTTTACTAATCGCTAAAAATAGGGAAAGCAACATTGTACACAGCAAAAACCACGGAGTAAATGGAGTGCCGATCATTAGGCTGCCACCGATTGCTCTGAGCACAAAACCAGCAGAAATAATCATAACATCCAGAATAACCACATGCTTTAATGCAAAGGAGTAGGCAACATTAATCAAAAAATAAAATAATAAAACACTGCCAAACCACAAATCGAAGTGAAATGCAGAAAACAAGGAAGTTATCAGCAGGCCACACCCGAATGCTAGTCCCAGAAAGGGGTTTAATGCTCCTGAAGCCATAGGACGATATCGTTTTTCGGGATGTTTGCGATCGTTTTTGATATCAGCAAAATCATTTATGATGTAGACACAACCTGAAACCATGCAAAATAGAAAAAAGGCTATCAGTGATTTGCCAAGCAGGTGAATACTGACTTTATGTAGAGAAAATAAGAGGGCAGCAAACACAAGCAAATTTTTTGTCCATTGATGAGGACGTAACTGGAGAAGGAGTAAAAGGAAAATATTTTGTTTTGAAGCTATTCTTTCTTTTAGTTTAATTGAATTAGATAACACGTATAAATCCCCTGTCTACTAGTAATATACCTCTTATAATTGACGAAAATTGTCAAAAAACCGTTACATAATTCGGGTTTTGAAATCGTCAGAGTAAGAGTAAATGTGAAAGTGTTTCTTACCCGTGCATCTCTCTATTAAACCACATTCTGCATCAAAAACCACGCATAATGAAGATAAAAAACGCATTTTTTGCCTAAAATTGCATCCATAAATAAAATCAAAAAGCGGGCTACCAAGCAGGAGAAAACATGCTTTGGATAGCTCGCTTTTGTGTAATTTCAAATTGGGAAGCATAGGTTATTTGATCAGTCTTTTATACATATAGAGCATGGCAACTCGCCACGGCAGAATCATGCCGTAAGCTAGGACAAAGAATAAACCTGCTGTCTGCATCGGAGTAAATGTATCACCGACCCAGATTTTAATCCCAAGTCGAATTACTAGCAGAACAAACAAAATCACGATAAACGCATTGGAACGACGCAAAAAGATATGATTCCCTACTTGTTCAAAGCGGGAAGACAAAATGAGCGGAATAGAGAACAAACACCCAATAAAGAAAGCGATAAAATCATAGCTGATGGGTGTTGGTACACCCGGATAATGAAACATAGCAAACCCTGTAGACATAGCTACGGGTGGGATAATGATCTTACGTGTAGATATAGGTTTTTTTGCTGAACGCAACCGAACAAGAATGACAGTGGTCGCCATGAATAGACCAATCAGTATGCTAACGACTGTAGGGGAGATGCCAAGAATTGTATTCATTGTTTTGTACGGCTCCCTTCTCGATTCACCCTAAATATTTACCTTTTAACTTATGTCTATACTACAAAAAAAGAAGAGGCGGTGTAAATACACCCCTCTTCCTACGTTCTGGAAAGCACAAAATATAAGAGCAGATATGGTTATGCCATTTTAACAGGTGGTGCTTCTGTAACCTGTCTGACATCCAGAGCATGCCGCTTTCCATAGTAATAGGACAGAGCACCGACAATAAGGGAAGCAAAGCCCATTACGAAAAGGTACGCGTGAATACCCATTAAATCTAGGCACAAACCTGTACCAGCCAATGCTAGCAGGAACCAGGTCCGATCCAGCATGGTTTTAAAGGAGAAGAAGCGTCCGCGTGATTCGGCAGGCAATTGCTTTTGGAACAGGGTGGCAGTAAGCGGCACAACCGTCCCAAAACAGAACCCGAATAGCGTATAGGATAAAAGCAATGGAACCAAGCCATACGACAGAGCCATCCCGATTTGAGACAGAGCCAGCAAAAATAGAAAAAGAGTTGATGACATGACTAGATTGGTTTTTCCAAAAAAGCGCTTAACCAATACACCTGCAATGAGCGCTGTGAGTCCTTCAGTTGTATAAATCCAGCCCATCAGCCCGGGTACTGCAAGCATTTCACTGAAATTGATAACTAATAGATTGGAGCCACCTACAAAATACGAGACAACCAATGCATTTGTAAGACCAAGGCTTAATGTTCGATCTGATTTAAGCAGGGAAAAAACCTCTCGAAAAGGCATTTTAATAACCCTTCCAGCCGTTTTTAATGAGTTGATTACAGGGATATGAACAGGAAGAATAAAAAGAATAAGGACAAAATAGCAAGCTAGTGTAATGCTATAAAGCGTCCAGAGCTGCATAAAACCAATTAGGATCCCACCGATCGCCGTTCCGCCGATTCTTGCGAGTGTGGAAGCATTTACATAAAATCCGTTGGCACGAAGCAATTCTTCTGAGGGGACGATTAACGGAATAGATGCTTGAGCGGCTGGTTGATAAAAAGTGGCGGCCAATTGGATAAAGATCGACGAGGCGATCATCCAGCCTACAGAGTCGTAATGAATCGCAAATAGCATACAAACGGGAGCTAAACATCGTATCAAAGTTGCATAAAATAACACGTTCTTTTTGGAAAAACGATCAATCCATTCTCCTGCTTTAGGAGAAAAGAACAGACTGACAAAAAGCCCAACCATCAATAGTAATCCCTTCAAAAAATCGGAATCGAATAAATGTTGCAAAAATTTTAGGTTCCCGATGATTCCAATCCACATCCCTGTACCAGCTATAACCTCACCTATAACCAAGCATAAGTAAGATTTATTCCGTGATAAAATAATGACCACCCCTTACCTTGAATGTGTAGTTAAAATGTTCAGTGTTATTATTATACCAATATTTACATAAATAGGCATATCTTATTTATGGCTTTTTTCTTATCTATGCGCATTAGTTATTTTTCATTCATTACAAATAGAAAGAGAATAAACGTCACACACTAGAGTAGAAATCTGGGGGGAGTGAGTGTTTGCATGCATACAAACAAAACTGACAAACAAAGAAGACAGCCTTTATTAATGCTTATATGCTATAGCTGCTTTGCTACCCTCACTATATTTTATGGATTAGTTGAAAGGCATAGCTTACTTATTACCTTTATTGGCTTTCATCTTGTAACCTGTCTAATCATCCCTATTTTTCATGCCTATTGGGAAGGAGATCTGGCGTTAAAGTGGCGAGAAGCATGGGGCTTGCATAGACATCAGAAAAGAAAGCTAAAAGGAATTTGCTGGGGCATTATCTCGGGTGTTTTATTGTTTATCCTGATTTGCCTTGGATTTTATCTATTGCTATGGACAGGGGTATCCGCAGAGTGGATGAGAAACAAGCTATTTTCTTGGGGATTAACCGAAGAAACAAAGTGGTGGTTTGCCCTATATATGACTATTGGCAACTCTCTTTTTGAAGAAATGCTGTGGAGGGGCTTTCTGCTCGAACGCCTACTTTATAATATGCAGCTATTTCATGCCATTTTACTTAGCAGTTTTTTTTATTCCCTGTATCATTGCATCATTGGAGTAACTTTGTTCGGTATAAAGGCTGGGCTGGTTGCTACGTTTCTGGTTTTTATGACTGGTGTGTTTTGGGGATGGTTAAGGAGAAGGTATCAAAGCATTTATCCCACATGGATCAGTCATTTATTTGCTGATTGGGCTTTGATGTACATGGTGCTACGAAATGTCCTGTAAAAAAATCCCCTAGCCAGATGTGGAAACTCTCCAGCTAGGGGAACGATATTCCTATAATAGCAGTTCTCACGCATTTATTTGTTCTGTCTTTTCTTTTGAGTGAGGCTAAGCTGGCGCTCCATGATAACCTCGTTACGGTCACGCAGGGTATGCTTGTGTACAAGATATTCATCAGCAGGGATATCAACACTGCCAAAGGTTAATCCGCGATGATTGGCCAGCTCCCGGCACTGCTTCAGCAGGCCTTTGTCAGCTAAGGGAAGATTCAAGCTGACATAAGGTTCCTTCGCTAATACAGATTGCAGACGTTCTTGCAGAAGCTGTGTAAACAAATTTACGTCTAATCCTAAATGATGTAGCTCAGCCTTATTTGAAATCGCTAAGGAGGAGGCATTTTGCAGTAATTTAGTTGCTCCATTAAAATTGCCCCGGCGATGATGATAGAGAGCAACGGCAACCTGAATGAGACATACCCAGGTAGAGGTGCGTTTGTCTGGAGGAAGTGATTTCCAATATTCCTCTAAAATCTCATGACATTCAAAATAATCTCGATCAGTATGAAAATGCAGTAGAAATGCTACATAAGCAGAAGGATACATTCGATTCGCTCCTGTTAATCCATGTTTTTCTTTATTATAATAGATGGACTCCCCTAATGTAGAGCGGGAATACAATTCGTTTAGATAAAGGTGGATAAAAAATGACTCAACAAGAAATAGTAGATACACTAAAAGAAAGACGAATGACGGAAATTCTTGAGCTTATTGAGGATGCAAAATCAGGCGATCTAGAGGAATTAGAGCTGGTGGAGAGCCTCGGGCTATTAGCAGATGAAACATTAAATAAAGAAGTAATCCGTTTGTTAGAGGAGCTTGGGGTAACGATCATCTATTTAAGCGGTGATGAAGAAGATGAGGAAGAGGACGAAGACGACGAGGTTTAAGCCGAAAGTGTGAAAAAAGAAGAAAATGAAAAAGGCACATGCCGGTATCAGGCTGTGTCTTTTTCATTTTTATACAAGAAGCTAGGCTTACTTTTGTGTCCACACACGATTTTTATTTCGGGTAGCAGGGAATTTCTCTCCCTTTTTTAAGGAAATTATCATGGGATCCTCTACACCTGACCCTGTTTCTCCAATTTCAATATAGACCTGATTTTTCGGTGATTTTTCTCCTTCACGAAACCGGCTATGTTCACCCATGCTTCCGTCACTCCTTCTTCGTATGTTATCACTAGTATCTCCTCATACAAATAGGCTCATGTACATCAAAAAACGCCAAAAAATAGACGATTGTCTCCGGTATATTAGCTGATTTTCATTGCACTAGACACCTGTACCAATCACAAACATTGATTTGTACATAATTTGGTAACGTATCAGAAAAAGAAAGGATGATGAGTTTATGGGTTGTGGTTGCAGAAGAAGAAGATCCCATTGTGGTCGTTGTGGAGGGTATCGTGATTACGATGGCTATGGCGGCTACGGAAATTGTTACACAAAGAAGCATTGGAAAAAAGTTTGCAAATGTGTACCTTACTATAAAACAATATGTGAAGCACCTGCTTATGACGGGTATGGCGACGGTTACGGCTACGGACACCACTGCGGACGCCGCCATCATCACCACCACTGTCATAAAAAATGCTAGTTAATGCTTAAGGGGAGAGGCGCTTTAAGGCGCTTCTCTTGCTTTTTTCGGTAGAGATGATGACAGAGAGATACCCTTATAAAATAAACCCCCTGTCTCCCGCCTAATACGCATCTGAAATATCAGTAACAGAAGCCTTGTCCGGTATAAACAGAAGTGATATGATAGACCTATATAATTCTTTAGTAACATTTGTATAAAAAGTTGATTCCACTCGGTATTTGTGATAGGATTTCAAATACATATGATGTGTAGCATATTCCTGCGATGTGCGTTGAGCTAATATGTTTTTAACCTTAAGTGTTTCTAGGGAGACAGAACGCTGTTACCTAATGTCAAGCCCACCTCCTCTACGGGACGATGGGAAGGCAGAAGGGCGGCTGAGTCACCCACCTGGTCTTTCAGGTTAAAAGAAACATGTATAGCAAGACGGCAGAGCGGGGCGTTATACATACGAAACAAAAAGCCTGAAGCAATTGCTTCAGGCTTTTTGTATAAGTAAGTGTTATTCTCACTGATATTGCTGTTTGTTTTTGTCCTTTTGGTTGTTCTTTTGATCTTTGGACGAGGCCTTTTTTGATTTATCCTGTTGTTGATTTCCTTGCTGGCTTTGCTGACCATTCGGATTTTCAATACTTACGATTGTGAGCTGCTGCTCCAAATCTGCTTGTTTCTGAGCGTCTGTTACGATCTGATACATTTGCAAAAATGTCGCCTTTTGCCCCTCAGGAATTCCTTTGATTCGGACAACCATCTCTTGTGGTTCCTGTTGTTGCTGTGATTTATCTCTTGATTTGCCAGTTTCCTGTAAAATATCCCCGCCAAGAAAACTGAGAAAATTACTGTCGTCATCGCGATGATGATCCTGATCCTGATAATTCTGTTCGTCTCCATTTTGCTTTCCCTGTTGGTCTTGCTTCTTTTTTTTATCCGGTTCGAACAGAATGCTGAATTCATTCAGGTCTGTTTGGACGATTCCAATTACTTCCACATTTTCACCCTCGTTCACTACAATAATCTACCGCTTCTGTCATATATGTAGTATGAAACGGAAGCAGTATAGATATGCAGTCTGTGTAAAGAACAAAGGTGAATGCGTGGACCTAGTATTATTTTTGTTCTGCTGCCGAATTGTTTTTTAACGCAGCGACTAAGGTCGCATCTGGAGTAACAAATAACGTTTTTTGCTGGTCATAGACTACATAGCCGGGTTTAGCACCACTTGGTTTTTTTACATGTCGAATCAAGGTGTAATCGACTGGCACTTTACTGCCTTGTTGAGCTTTACTGAAATAGGCAGCAAGCATGGCTGCTTCAAATAAGGTTTGATCGCTTACTGTGCGTGATCTAATGACCACATGGGAACCAGGGATGTCTTTGGTATGCAACCATGTCTCATAGCTAGCCGCTAATTTATTAGTCAAATATTCATTTTGTTTATTATTTTTTCCGACTAACAGCGCGACACCATCTGAGGAATAGTACGTATCGAGCTCAGGCGCAGTCTCTTTTTTCTTTTTAGAACCGCGTTTATTTCGATTGCGCAAATATCCTTGCTCCACTAACTCTTCCCGAATCTCTTCTGCTTCTGCTAAGCTAGCGTGAGCCAATTGTACGAGAATGCCGTCCAAATAGATGACTTCCTGTTCGGCCAAGCTGATTTGCTCTGCTATGAATGTCAGACTTGCTTTTGCTTTGTTATATTTTTTATAGTAAGCTTGCATGTTTTCCGACGGTGTTTTTAACGAATCCAGCGGTATGACAATTGTTTCCGCATTTTCACTGTACCAGTTGGTGGCGATGAGCTCAGTATCTCCTTTTTTGACCTGATGCATATGAGAAAGAATCAGTTCACCGTAGAGGCGATAGCGTTCGGCCTCATGGGCATCCTCGATAGAATGGTGTAGCTTTTCTATTTTTTTCTCGTTTTTGTGCTTTTCATTCGTTACCAATCGCAATAAATCCTGTACCTTTTGCTTAACCACGTCTCGCATGGCTTTATGCTCATAAAATCGTTGTAAGCATTCGCTGATTGACGCGAAGGTCTCGCTTTCCCTGACACCCAGATGTGAAAGAGAGGTTATAGAGAAGGCAGTTTTGTCGTTGGTTGTCTCAATCACCGGCTCATAGCGGTGAAGATTCATTTGTTCCATCAAGCTGGAGAACTGATGCCAAATTTCATCACGGGTAGGCAGTGCTGCTCGAGAAACAAGCTCTCTAGCTACCAAGGGACTAAGACCGCTGAAACGCTCGACAAGCTGTTTGTCCAGCTTTCCTTCATTCCATTGAAGAGCCATCACAAAATCCTGCTCACTTGCAGTTAATGGATTCAGCTTATTTTGGGCAGGAGGAGCTGTATAAGCTCGACCTGGCAATACCTGACGATACTGGCTGACGCCGTGAGAAACATGATGGATGCCATCCAGAATCATGTCAGTTTTCACATCTAACAAAATAATATTACTATGACGGCCCATGATCTCAACCACAATTCGTTTTCTGGTTGTATCTCCTAGCTCATCACGAGACTTCAGATCAATGTAAATTACACGTTCCATTCCATCCTGCGTGATGGCCTCAATTACCCCATTTTCGCAATGCTTCCGCAATAACATACAAAACATTGGAGCTTCCTTTGGATTCATAAATTCCTCTGTTGTCAAATGAATGCGGGGATAGGTTGGATTTGCTGAAATTAATAATTTTAACGTTCCCTGGGTTGACCGCACCTGCATAACGATATCGCTTGGATGCGGTTGATGTATACGCGTAATGCGGGCTCCTACAAGCATGGATAGCTCATGGACGACCGCTCTAGTTACTAATCCGTCAAAAGCCACATTCTTCACCTCTTGCTTCCTCTACCTAGCAGTAGCTATTTCCTCAGTGTAGCATACAGGGAAGCTCAACCCAAGTAGGAACAGGAATTTTGTAACGGGGAGTCAAGTTGACACTAGACTGTATTCTCTCCTATAATAAATTAACGATTTTATGTCTGTGGGTGGAACCAGATGATTTCTATGACAGGCTACGGCCGAAAAGAAATAGAACGTGGATCTATGCGTTTAACCGTGGAAATGCGTGCGGTTAATCATCGTTTTTGTGAGATTATTGTTCGGTTGCCAAAAATCTGGACCATGTATGAGGAACGAGTGAAAAAGCGGATTGCAACGAAAGTGCGCCGTGGGCGAGTGGATGTCACCGTCTCGCTAGAAGCCGTTCGGGACGAGTCTTCCGAGGTTCAGGTTGATTGGAGTACAGCGCAATTTTATGTTACGGCGGCCAATCAGTTAGTGGAGCGCTTCGGTTTGCCCGAGACCCTTCATGTGAAAGATCTGATGCGTATGCCTGGTGTATTGATTGAAGCCAGTGTACCCGAGCTTTCTGACGAAGAGGTAGAACAACTGTTAGATGAGGCTACAGATGCTGCTTTAGCAGAGCTCTATGTTATGAAGAGTACCGAGGGGAATCTCTTGCAGCTTGATCTGATCCGACGCCTCGAATACATTAAGTCAACGACCCACACTTTGCAGGATATGGCTCCTGAAGTAAGAGAGCAGTATCGCAATCGCTTGAAAAATCGCCTTGATGAAATTATGGAAGATCACATGCTAGATGAATCTAAAATCTTTCAAGAGGTGGCATTGTTTGCTGAAAAGGCTGATATCTCCGAAGAAATTACGCGTTTGTTAAGTCATTGTGAGCAATTTTTGGAACATATACATAGCTCGGAGATAATTGGACGCAAATTGGACTTTCTATTGCAGGAAATGAACAGAGAGGCTAATACAATCGCGTCAAAAGCGAATCATTTACAGATTCAGCGCTTGGCAGTTGAAGTGAAGACCGAACTGGAAAAAATGAGAGAACAAGTGCAGAACGTTGAGTGAGGAAGGGTGCCAATCTCTATGGGGATTAAGTTGATAAATATCGGGTTTGGAAATATCGTGAATGCAAGCCGCATTATTTCGATTGTAAGTCCTGAATCCGCACCAATTAAACGAATTATCCAAGAAGCAAGGGATCGCAACATGCTTGTTGATGCTACGTACGGACGTAGAACGCGTGCTGTGATTATCACAGATAGTGACCATGTCATTTTATCAGCGGTACAACCAGAAACGGTTGCCCAACGTCTAACCAATAAAGATGACGAGTCTGATGAATAAGGTAGGAGTTGAAACAAAGATTATGGATAAGGACCACGGCCTTCTGTTAGTTTTGTCGGGGCCATCTGGAGTGGGTAAAGGAACGGTTTGTAAAGCGCTTAGAGAATACATGCCGCAACTTATCTACTCCGTATCTGCGACAACCAGACAACCGCGTGTGAACGAAGTGGATGGGGTAAACTATTTCTTTAAAGAAAAAGAAGAGTTTAAGCGTATGATTAAAGAAGATGAGCTTCTCGAATGGGCAGAGTATGTTGGTAACTACTATGGAACGCCCAGACGTTTTGTAGAGGACACACTCGCTACCGGACGAGATGTCATTCTGGAAATTGAAGTGCAAGGAGCCATGCAGGTAAAAGAAAAATTCCCGCAAGGCATTTTCTTATTCTTAGCACCGCCTGATCTGGAAGAGTTACAAAACCGCATTGTTGGACGTGGTACGGAAACGGAAGAATCCATTAAGAATCGGATGGCGATGGCGCGTACTGAGATTGAGATGATGGATCATTATGATTATGTTGTCGTTAATGATGAAATCTCACATGCATGTGAAAAGATTAAATCCATTGTAACAGCCGAGCATTTGAAAAAAGATCGTCAGGTTCATAAATTTTTGAAATGGCTTAAGGAGGTATAATACATGTTATATCCATCGATTGATAAACTTGTAGACAAAGTAGGTAGTAAATATACATTGGTGACACTCGCTTCCAAGCGTGCACGTCAGCTTCGTGAAGACAATGATATGCAGGTAGAAAAACCTTTCTCGAAAAAATTTGTTGGGCAATCGTTAGAGGAAATCATCTCAGACAAATTACCGTACGAGACTCCAGCAGTAAAATAATCCGAAGAAAAAGGAATAGGTACAGGCGCGTTTTAGACCGACAAGCTCTCTTTATGTTCGTTTCATAAAGGGAGCTTATTGTTTTTGACGACTTGTAACCATAAGAATTGGTTAGTATGAAAAAAAACGTTATCAAGCGAATGATAACGTTAAAAAATGTATGTTAGACTGTAGGTATAAAAAAGCCTATCGCATCAAGTTCACTAGCAGATCTTCCAAAGAAGCCACTTATATGTGCGGCGTCAATCTCAAAGGGACTGCCCCCATCCCCGCCGTAAGGACCGTACGTACGTTTATTTGTCGTAAAGGTAAGTTGATCTACCCGCCTGTCAGTACGCCCGGTAATTTGGATGATATACTCATCATTTTCAAAGAAAACAATATTATGAGAGCCTCCGTATCCTCCATGGAAACCTTGTGGGGTTCTTCTTCCGTCTGAATACTCATAAACCCCCTGAATAGCATCGATTCTACTGCCATGACGGATATAGAAGCCTGCTAGTCTTTTCACGTTAGTGAGATCATCACTGAAGGGACTGCCGCCATCGCCGCCGAATTGTGTAGATTTTCTCCACGACATACCTAATCACTCCTTTGGAAAATGAACTTTTGTTCAATTTTAATATAATCCAATAAATGTAATTTATTCATAAAATTTCCGTCTTTATGAATTACGGACTATTTTACTGTTATTTTTACAAGCGATCTGTAACCTTTTTGCTTTTTCTGTGACTAATCTAAGATACAAAAATTCGCAACAGAAATCAGGAGGATACAAAATGAATACTTTTCATAGGTTTACAGCCACGGTAGCAATAATTAGTCTATTATCAGCGATGCCGCCGCTAGAGGCTGTTGATGCAAAGGAAAATGTCGTCACGCAGAAGGTGGGAATGGACAAGTACACCAAGATCGCAAGTCAATGGCAGGAAAAAATAGCACTTATGTTTCCAAAGGTAAAGGACTATCACAAGGTGAACCTGCAAAATTATGAGTGGAGTGATTTGATAACGGTGACGCTGAGTAAAAATGGTCCGGGCACGCCCTCTCTCTCGATAGAAATCAATAAGGAAACGAATCAACTTTATAGATTTAGGCTTATGGAACCTGCTGGAGTGGATAGGGAAGGAGATTATCGATATAAAACATCTGCTGGAGACAAAAAGGTTATTACAGATGAGCAAGCAAAAGAGAAAACAACTACATTGCTGCAGAATTTGTACGGAGCGAAAGCGAAAAACTATCAGATCATTTCAATTTGGCGCGAACCTGATCACGATGCTCCGGGTAAAACGCGTCCACCTATTGTTAATGTGAAATCCCCTATCGAGGGTAATGGGAAAATGGCTACGTACGCGTCTATTACCTTTGCGGACGATGGAGGTATCGGTGCATATCGGATTGAAACGAAACCAACAACCTTTGATAAGTGGTACGGTGCAGAACTGAATACACGTGAAATGCAGGATGATATCCTTTCTCAGCCTGCCCAGGTTACCTATGATAAAGTAATAGCTACTTTGTCTCATTTTAAAAAATTTCCACTTAAGAATGTTACGTATGAATATCATAACCAAACTTTTAACGTGACTCTAAAACATGCACAAGATCAAGGTTGGGGTTCACTTAACGTTGCTACCATTGCTATCAAAAAGAATGGTCAATTGAAATTGTTAAATTATCCGACGTTATCCGATAAAATCCCTGCTCCAGATATCGCTAAGCAAAAAGCGATTCAATTTCTCCAAAGCTTTTACAAAGAGAAGGCGCAAGCGTATAAAATCCAAGAGATTATGGACTGGACCTACAGCGGTAAGAATTACGATAATCAAAAAGGAAGTATGATTCAATTCTCTCTTCCAGATAAGCAAGATGCGATACAAATAGGGGTTAATGGTAACGGTGACATTTTTACAATTTATGTGAATGAAGGTACTAAATAATATAGATAAACAAATGAAAAGCCCTTGCTGCCATGCAGGGGCTTTTTGTGATTAATCTTGGAGGAGCAGGTTAATGATAGGGAATGAAATGGCTCCATGATGGTGGAGAAGGGATTGTACCAAATGGGGCAATTTTGAGACCAAAATAGGCAAAAGAGGTTACAAAAAGCTATAAAAAATATATACTCGAAAGCAGAGAAAGCCAATATAACAATAAAATTTATATGATAACTGCAATGAATGCAAAACGCTCAACCACTTTTTGAAGGTTGTTTTTTTGCGTAGGTTGGCGTGAAAGGAGCTGTACCATGAGTATCTTACAACATAAAGAGATTGTTCTGGGTGTGTCCGGTGGAATTGCCGCCTATAAAGCAGCAGCCTTAACAAGTAAATTGACACAGGCAGGAGCCAGAGTAAACGTCGTGTTGACGGCTAATGCTTGTAAGTTTGTACAACCAATTACGTTTGAGGCATTATCGCATCGACCTGTTTATACAGACACGTTCAAAGAACCCGTCCCAGGAGTCATCTCTCATATAGATGTCGCGGATCGAGCTGACTTGGTCATACTCGCCCCTGCCACAGCTAACATTATCGGGAAATATGCAAACGGAATAGCTGATGATATGTTATCTACCATGTTATTGGCTACGACTGCTCCTGTAATGGTAGCACCGGCTATGAATGTAAATATGTATAATCATCCTGCTGTACAAGCCAACATGCAGCGTTTACTCTCCTATGGAGTAACCATGGTAGAGCCGAATGAAGGCATGCTGGCTTGTGGTTGGGTTGGCAAAGGACGCTTAGCCGAGCCTGAAGAAATTGTAGAAGCGGCTATTCGCTTTTTTGAACAGAAAGAGACTGCTGCGAAATCATTACATTCAGCACCACAACAGGACCTGCAAGGCAAAAAAATCGTTGTGACAGCAGGACCTACTCGTGAAAAAATTGATCCAGTACGTTATATTTCAAATTATTCGAGCGGGAAGATGGGCTATGCGATTGCAGAAGCAGCGCGTGACCGTGGAGCGGATGTTACGTTAATCAGCGGACCTACAGCGCTTTCCATCCCTGCTGGAGTGACTTTTGTACCAGTCGAGTCTGTCCAAGAGATGCTGGATGCAGTCCTTGAGGTTTATCCGCAGGCCGATGTTGTGATCAAGTCAGCTGCTGTATCTGATTATCGCCCGGAACAAGTGAATGCCCATAAGGTCAAGAAAACACAGAGTGAGGACTTTTCGCTTTCGTTAGTAAAAGCTCCAGATATTCTTCGGACGTTAGGAGAACAGAAAACCCACCAGATGCTAGTCGGCTTCGCAGCGGAAACGCAGGAGGTTGAGAAGCACGCACTAGATAAAATGCGCCGTAAAAATTTGGATATCATTGTAGCGAATGATGTGTTGCAGGAAGGGGCAGGTATGGGTGTTGATACGAATATTGTAACCATCTATCAACAGGATCTAGCACCGATTCGTCTCGATAAAATGAGTAAGCGGGACGTAGCAGAGCGACTTATAGATGTAATTAAGCAGAATCTGCAAGTAGCGGTTCAAGAGGCGTGATGCCGCATGAATAATCATCAAATCAGAGCAAAAGTCATTGTAGATGTCCCAGCAACTCGGACCAATCGACCGTATGACTATGCTGTTCCCCTGTGGTTACAGCCGTTGGTAGCGGTAGGAAGTCGTGTTGTTGTACCGTTTGGACCTCGTAAGGTTCAAGGGTATGTCATCGGATTGATACAAGGACAAGAGGCCGATCATGACCCTGATGGCCCTGGCATGATCAAAATAAAAGAAATAGAAAAGGTATTAGACGATGTTCCTCCACTCTCCCTTGAATTAATTCAATTGGCGGAATGGATGAGTCATCGTTATTTATCCCCGCTTACTATGTCCATTGCAGCGATGTTACCTGCTGTTTTAAAAGGTAAAACAGAAAAATGGTACATGCTTGCAGATGAAGTGGATGAAGACATGGCAGAAAAACATCCGTTGCTGCGCTATTTGCTGCATCAAGGAAGCCTGCTGCAAACAGAAGCGGACAAGCAATTCCCTGCGGATAGCAAACAAATACCCAAATGGATTAAAAATGGATTAATTGTTAGTGAATATCAGGTGAAAAATCGGCTTACCCATAAAAAGCTAGCACATATACAGCTTGCAATAGATGAGGTACGAGCATGGGAGCTTATAGAGAACATGCCAAAGCGCTCCTATCGCATGCGGCATGTACTTGAGTTTTTGTTGAACCAGCAGAAGGGACAAGGACAGCAGGCATCATACCCAGTCAAGGATGTAATCGAAAAGCTATCTATTACTCGTTCCACACTTACAACGATGCAACAAAAAGGCTGGATAGAGATAGAGCAGAAAGAAGTAGGGAGAGATCCTTACGCCAATCGTACTTTTTCCCCTCCGCCAAAGCATATATTGACACGGGAGCAACAACATAATTTAGCGGCTATTTTGCGTTCCATTGAGCAAGAAGAATATCATTCCTTCCTGCTACATGGCGTCACGGGTAGCGGTAAGACAGAAGTGTATATGGAAGCAATTGAACATACGTTAGCGAAGGGCCGAGAAGCTATCTTTTTAGTGCCTGAAATTTCACTGACGCCTCAGATGGTAGAGAGGATTAAGGGGCGTTTTGGTGATAATGTAGCTGTATTACATAGTGCGTTGTCACAAGGCGAGCGCTATGATGAGTGGCGCAAAATTTTGCGGCAGCAGGTACAGGTAGTAGTCGGAGCCCGTTCGGCTATCTTTGCTCCGTTTCGTAATCTGGGCCTGATCATCATGGATGAGGAGCATGAGGGCTCTTATAAACAGGAGGAGACTCCAAGATACCATGCTAGGGATGTGGCGTTATGGCGAGCACAGATGAATAAAGGTGTGTTTATCATGGGTAGTGCCACACCCGCTTTGGAAACTTATGCGCTGGCAACGCGTGGACGTTATGATTTGTTATCAATGAAGTCTCGGGTAGGGAACAGACCGCTTCCTAAAGTGCATGTGGTGGATATGCGAGAAGAGATGCGCGAGCAAAATCGATCCATGTTTAGCAGGAGCCTACATCAAATGATTGCGGATCGGCTTCAAAAACAGGAGCAGATTGTTATTTTTTTGAATCGTAGAGGCTTCTCTACTTTTGTCATGTGCCGCTCCTGTGGCTATACGTTAGCTTGCCCGCATTGCGATATCTCACTTACTTATCATCGAACAAATCATACGGCTCGCTGTCATTATTGTGGTTATACCATTTCCCAGCCAAGGCATTGTCCTGAATGCCAAAGTGATCACATTCGTTTTTTTGGCACAGGGACACAGAAGGTCGAGGAAGAGTTGGCTAAATTATTTCCCGGTGTTCGCGTTATTCGGATGGATGTGGATACTACCTCCAAAAAAGGAGCGCACGAGGCGCTTTTGACCAAATTTCGGACTGGTCAGGGTGATATTTTATTAGGCACACAAATGATAGCAAAGGGTCTTGATTTTCCACGTGTTACGCTTGTAGGAGTAATTGCTGCCGATACATCCTTACATCTGCCGGATTTTCGGGCAGCAGAAAAAACCTTTCAGCTTCTCACCCAGGTAGGGGGGCGAGCCGGTCGGCATGAGCTTTCTGGTAATGTAGTCGTACAAACCTATACACCTGAGCATTACAGCATCCAGCATGCAACTCGTCACGATTATGAAGCCTTTTATGAAGCTGAGATGATTCACCGTAAAAAGAAGGGTTATCCCCCATTTTATCGCTTAGTATTGATCACATTTTCCCATGAGGATGTTCCTATGGTAATTCGGGCTGCGGAACAGTATGCTGCTTATTTACGGCCGCGGCTGGCGCAGACAACCGTAGTTCTGGGGCCTGTGGCCTCACCGATTGCCCGGATCAAAGATAGATTTAGGTTTCAGATCATGTTAAAATATCGTGATGAACCGAAAATATTTGATCTGTTGGCGCAAACTACGCTACATTTTGATGATTGGATGAAACAAAACAAAGTGTTGTCCACGATAGATGTCGACCCACAGATGCTACTCTAATCAGATCAAATGCAATTTATGCTGGATATAGATAAAGGAGGCCTTTTTTATGGCAATTCGCAACATCGTAAACCATCCTGATCCTATTTTAAGAGAAAAAGCAATACAGGTAACCAAATTTAACAGTAATCTGCACAAATTGCTTGATGATATGAAAGATACAATGTATGCAGCAAACGGGGTGGGGATTGCGGCTCCGCAGGTAGGGATTTCGAAACGCGTATTCGTGATGGATTGCGGCGATTTCTATGTAGAAGCGATCAACCCTGAAATCATTGAGTTTAGTGGCGAGCAATTTGACAATTATCCAGAAGGGTGCCTAAGTATTCCAGGTCTACATGGTGATGTTCGCCGTCATATGGTGGTTAAAATGCGTGCACAAGACCGTGACGGTAATTTCTATGAGCTGGAAGTAGACGACTTGGAAGCTCGTTGCATTCAGCATGAACTGGATCATTTGAACGGTGTTTTATTTATTGACATCGCTGAAAAAGTATATCCTGCAACAGAGGGCAAGGAAGGGGTTTAGAGTCTTGAAAGATACTCGTATTCTTTTTATGGGAACCCCTGATTTTGCGACACAAAGCTTGGAAGCCCTGATCACGAATGGTTATCAGGTTGTAGGCGTTGTCACACAACCGGATCGTCCGGTCGGCCGCAAACGCGTGCTGACCCCTCCTCCGGTGAAAGAGCTGGCGCTTCGTTACGAGTTGCCTGTTTATCAGCCGGAAAAAATTAGGGAGAGTGAAGCTGTTCAGAGCGTGTTGGATGCTACTCGTCCCGATTTGATTGTAACAGCAGCTTACGGTCAAATTTTACCTGTCTCTTTATTAGAAGCCCCTAAACATGGGTGCATTAATATACATGCATCCTTATTGCCAAAATATCGCGGCGGCGCTCCCATTCACGCCAGCATTATTAATGGCGAGAAAGAGACAGGGGTTACCATTATGTATATGGTACAAGCGCTGGATGCAGGTGACATGATCTCGAAGGTGATTGTACCGATTGAAGAACGCGATACAGCGGCTAGCATGTTTGAAAAGTTAGCGACAGCCGGAGCAGACTTATTGATTGAAACGTTGCCAAAACTATTGAAGGGCGAGATCACACCGGAGCCTCAAAACCATGAGGAAGCTACCTTTGCGCCTAATATTAAACGTGAGAATGAGCGACTAGATTGGAATAAATCAGCTCGGGACATATATAATCAGGTGCGTGGTATGAACTCATGGCCTGTTGCCTTTACTACTTTTGAAGGCAAAGTGTGGAAAATTTGGTGGGCCGAAGTAGTCGAGCTAGGTGGCCAACTGGCTGCACCTGGAACTATCATCGACCGAACCGAGGATGGTCTCATCATTGCTTGTGGAACAGGAAGTATTATCTTGAAAGAAATCCAACCAGAGGGCAAAAAGCGTATGAGCGTGTACGATTACTTACGCGGTGCAGGCGCTTCAATTGCTTCAGGTTCGAAAGTAGGAGAATAAATTCGTGTCAAAAACGAGAAGTACAACAGCGCGGGAAGTAGCCCTAGATGTTCTGGTGCGAGTAGAAGAAAATCAGTCCTACAGCAACCTAGAATTGAAATACGCTTTAGATGAAGCAGGGCTTTCCAAAGCAGATGTAGGATTGGTGACGGAGCTTGTTTATGGAACAATTCAACGTAAAATGACGTTAGATGAAGTCATTGGTCAATTTGTAAAGGGTGGTACAAAAAAACTTCAGGGCTGGGTTCTGCAATTATTACGGATGAGCCTGTATCAGGTTCGTTTCTTGGACCGTGTCCCCGATCGAGCAGCCGTACATGAAGCAGTTGAAATTGCCAAAAAGCGCGGACACAAGGGGATTTCCTCATTGGTCAACGGTGTTTTGCGCAATATTCTTCGCCAACCAGAGGCATGGGACAAACTACCTAAAGGCATAACAAAGCAAATTGCGGTCACAGAGTCACATCCAGAGTGGCTGGTCAAACGCTGGATTAAACAATATGGTGAGGAAACCACCAGGGCGATCTGTCACAGCAATAATCAGCCTCCTATGCCAAGCATTCGAGTAAATCGTTTGCGAACAACTGCTGATGCGTTGTTGCAACAAATGAAGGAAGCATTCCCAGAGGCTGCAAAATCTGAGCTAACGCCAGATGCTCTTTTGCTGCAAAGTGGACATGCAGCAGGCTCTTCTTGGTTTCAGGAAGGATTTTGCACCATTCAGGACGAAAGCTCTATGCTAGTGGCCCCTGCCCTGCACCTTACTCCAAACCTACGCGTTCTGGATGCTTGTGCGGCACCAGGAGGGAAAACAACGCATATGGCAGAGTTGATGGGCAATCAGGGGGAGATTCTTGCTTGCGATGTGCATCCTCATAAACGCGAGCTGATTGAACAAAATGCGAAACGTCTAGGCATTACGATTATCGTAACAATGGTTGCGGATGCGGCTGATTTATTAGACCGTAACGTGGGTCAATTTGATCGAATTTTACTAGATGCTCCTTGCAGCGGATTTGGTGTCATTCGCCGTAAGCCTGACCTGAAATGGAATAAAACAGCAGAGGATATAAAAGCGATCTCTGAGATTCAATATGATTTGCTGGAGCGCGTTGCTCCTTTACTAAAGCCAGATGGGTACCTTGTTTATAGTACATGCACTATCGATTCTCAGGAAAATCAAGAGATTGTGGAGCGTTTTATTGCTCAGCACCCAGAGTTTGAGCTGGATAAATCATTGACAGAAGACTTGCCTATAGGCCTGACTGAAAAGGTTGATGCTTCAAAGGGCTATGTGCAGATTTTGCCACACCACTTTGCTAGCGATGGGTTCTTTATTGCCAGAATAAAGCGTGTATGTAAATAATAACGAACTGGTTTACCAGGCTGTATCAGGTGGCAGAAATCAGATCTCTTTGTGAAAAAAAAGTCAAGTGGAAATCTGCAATTGCGGCTTTCCACTTTTCCTTTTCCGTCACAAAGGGTACAATGAGTGAATGGGGTTTGTTTCTCACTCCCAAATCCAATGTAGTTACGACTAGTAAAAAGGTGAATCTTACAATGAACATTACGTCATTTACAGACAATAAACCCTTAATCTATAGCTTGCGTCTTGATGAAATGAAACAATGGCTGGAAGAGAACGGGGAAAAAGCATTTCGAGCTGCACAGATTTTTGATTGGTTATATGTGAAACGTGTAACAGCATTTGAAGAGATGAGCAACCTGTCGAAGGCCTTGCGTGATAAATTAAATGAGGAGTTTCGTATCAACGCCTTAACCGAAATTACACGCCAGGAATCAGCGGATGGAACAATCAAGTTTTTATTCCAATTGATAGATGGACACGCCATTGAAACAGTAATCATGCGCCACAATTACGGAAATAGCGTGTGTGTTACAACACAGGTAGGCTGTCGCATTGGCTGTACGTTCTGCGCATCGACACTGGGTGGCTTAAAGCGAAATCTGGATGCCGGTGAAATTGTGGCTCAGGTATTGCAGGCCCAACGTGCCCTAGATGCAGATGAAGGACGTGTAAGTCATGTGGTTGTAATGGGGATTGGCGAACCATTTGAGAATTTTGAACCACTATTATCCTTCTTGAACATCATTAATGACAACCGTGGATTAAATATTGGTCAACGACATATTACGGTTTCCACCAGCGGAATCGTACCTAAGATTTATGAATTTGCTGAGCGCGGAGGTCAGGTGAATCTGGCTATTTCCCTTCATGCCCCTAACACAGAGCTAAGAACCAAGCTAATGCCGATCAATCGCGGCTTCCCATTGGAAAAATTAATGGAGGCTTGCCGTCATTATATAGCTAAAACGGGGCGTCGTATCTCCTTTGAGTACGGTTTGTTTGGTGGACAGAACGACCAGCCGCATCATGCGGAAGAATTAGCCGAGTTAATTGGTGATATGCTTTGCCACGTTAACCTAATACCTGTGAACTACGTGCCAGAGCGCGATTATGTTCGCACGGCTAGAAATGATATTTTCACCTTTAAACGCATTTTAGACGATCGCGGTATAAACGTCACAATTCGACGAGAGCACGGCAGTGATATTGCGGCTGCTTGCGGTCAATTGCGTGCGCAACACGCGAAAGAAACGGCAGGGTGATAAAGTATGGAAATAGCGATGAAATCGCATGTGGGATGCGTCCGACAAGTTAACGAGGATTTTTATGCCTGCGCAGTTGACCTGGCTGGACGTGTACTTGCAGTTGTCGCAGATGGCATGGGCGGTCATCAAGCTGGCGATGTTGCGAGCAAAATGGCGGTTGAACGCATTTTAAAAGAAATGAAAAAAGTTGAACATAACATGGCTCCTTTAGAAGAGCGAGAATTATTGATGGATGCTTTACTTCTTGCTAATCAAGAGGTATATGAGTATGCCGAGGCACATCCAGAGTGTAACGGGATGGGAACCACAGTCGTTGCTACACTAGTAGGAAATGATGCCGGCGTCACAGCACACATTGGTGATAGTCGCTTGTATATTTATAAGGAAAATGAGCTAATTCAGCATACAGAGGACCATTCGCTTGTACAGGAATTGTTAAAAAGCGGACAAATCAATCAAATGGAGGCGTCCCTGCATCCGCAGCGCAATGTCCTGATGAGAGCTCTAGGTACGGAGGATCATGTTCGAATTGATCTGGGACAGTTTGAGTGGTCAGATGGCGAGGTTGTGCTGCTTTGCTCAGACGGATTATCCAACAAAGTACCAGAAGATATCATAGAGGAATGGTTAGCTAAACCAATACCTTTGCAGCAAAGCGTGGACGCACTCGTTCAATATGCACTTGATGCAGGGGGAGAAGATAATATTACTTGTGTGGCCATACGTAATAAAAAGAAGCCTTCGCAAGTCTGTGAGAAAGAGGGGGGAGGAGAATGCAAGGTCAACGACTAGGTGGGCGCTATCAACTTGAGGAAGTGATTGGTGGCGGCGGAATGGCTATTGTTTACAAAGCCAGAGATCTTGTATTAAATCGAATCGTTGCCGTCAAATTGCTAAGACCCCAATTTGGCACGGACGAAGACTTTGTAGAGAGATTTCGCAGAGAAGCGCAAGCGGTAGCAAGTCTTTCGCATCATAATATCGTCAATGTTTATGATGTTGGGCAAGACGATGATATTCATTATATGGTGATGGAATATATCGAAGGCTCAACCTTAAAGGAGATTATTACAGCTCAAGGCGGCATGCTGATGAGTGAGGCGGTTCGAATCGCGATGCAGGTGTGTGACGCACTAGATCACGCCCATCAAAACCAGATCATTCATCGGGATATTAAGCCGCACAATATCATGATTGGAACGAATGGTCGTGTGAAGGTAACGGATTTTGGGATTGCCCGTGCGGTTACGTCACAGACGATTACACAGACGGGTTCGGTACTTGGCTCAGTCCATTATTTTTCTCCTGAACAAGCTCGCGGGGGAATCACGGCAGAGAAATCCGACATTTATTCTCTCGGAATTGTACTGTATGAGATGGTTACTGGCACGTTGCCATTTTCAGGAGATTCTCCCATTACTGTAGCGCTTAAGCATTTACAGGACCCATTGCCTGAGCCGCGTAAATTAAATCCAGCTATCCCACAAAGCTTGGAGAATGTTATTATTCGTGCTTTGGCTAAGGATCCATTCCAGCGCTACAAGTCTGCACGGGAAATGTATGAGGACTTGGAAACGTGCTTGTCAACAGAAAGACGTCATGAACCAAAGCTTACGTTTGCAAGTGATATAGATGATGAAGAAACACGGGTCATTTCAGCAATCACGCCAGATATGCTGGAGAAAAATAAACAAGATAGCTATCAACCGAGAACCTATCCTACCCGCACTCCTCAAAAGGCGGCAAGCACAGAGGAGCAATATAGAGACGAGGAGGAAGAGGAGGAGGAGAACTTGGCTAACAAGAAAAAGGGGATCTGGTGGAAGAGAAGCCTTCTTTGGTCTGGTATCGCTGTTTTATTCGTTGTTTTGGCTATTTTTGGTTTTAACCTTGCTATGAAGTTGCTCACTGTTCCAGAAACAGATGTACCTAATGTGATTGGAATGACGAGAGAGCAAGCAGATACGGCCCTGAAAAATGCAGGATTAAGTGCTACGTTTGAAGAGGCCTTTAATGCCGAAGACAAGGGTAAGGTTTTTGAACAAGATCCAGCGGCAACAAGGCGGGTTAAAGAAAATAGCACGGTAATTGTAATGATCAGTAAAGGAAAACAATTACTACCGACTCCAGATTACATTGGTATGTCTCAACAGGAAGCAGAGCAAAAAGCCCGTTTAGCTAACTTTAAGGAAGTAAAGATTGTTAAACAAGAAAGCAATGATGTTCCAGCCGGACAGGTCATGAATCAAGATCCAGTGCCAAATGTTAATCTTGCTTTTGTAGATACTGTTATGACCTTAACGGTTAGTGAAGGAAAAAAACGGACAAAAGTACCAAATGATTTAGTAGGTAATCACTGGGATTTAGCTAAAGCTTCTCTCAACAATGTAAAGCTAAAAGAAGGAGAATTAATACAGCAAGGTTCTTATGAATACCGTGAAAGAGGTATTGTCCTTTCCACAAATCCTCCTGCTAATACTGTAGTCGAAGAAGGTACAAAGGTTAACATGGTAATAAGCAATGGAAAATGGCCTTCTGATGCCAAGATTGTAAGTGTTCCTGTTCATGTTGAGCATGATCCTGTCGAAGTACCTTCCGCAACCATTGAAATCGTTGTAAATGATGCTCGTAAAACGGAACAAAAGCCCATCCATCAATCTATATCAGAAAGCGCTGATTTCAACGTGGAAGTAATCTTATCGCCAGAGACGAATGGAAAAATCGAGGTTAAAAAGAATGGCGAAACAATCAATACCATAGATGTTGATTATCAATCGTATCCGTAAAACGCTGGAGGTACATGCATGCCAGAAGGGCGAATTGTAAAAGCATTAAGTGGATTTTATTACGTGGCCGACCAAGCGAATCCAGAACGAATCGTCCAATGTCGAGCTCGTGGCTTGTTTAAAAAGAAAGGGGCCAAGATTACCCCTTTAGTTGGTGATTGGGTCGTATTTGAGGCGCCAAATGATCGAGATGGATATGTGATGGAGATAGAAGAGCGAACAAGCGAGCTGGTTCGCCCTTCTATTGCCAATGTTGATTTAGCTGTCTTAGTGTTCTCTGCTAAGGAGCCTGATATGAGTCCGTTATTGTTGGATAAATTCCTTGTACATACGGAGCATGCTGGCATTGATGCGATTATTGTAATTACGAAGGCAGATTTATTGGAAGAGGAAGAATGCAGCAGGCTTGTAGCGGAATATGAAAAGGTGGGATATCGAGTGATTCCCACCTCCATTCTTGATCAGCGCGGTGTAGAACAAGTACGTGAAGAGCTGATTGGAAAGCTAGCGGTCTTTGCCGGACAATCAGGAGTAGGGAAATCATCTCTGCTGAATGCTATTTTTCCAGGAATCAGCCTACAAACGGGAGAAGTCAGCCAAAAGCTAGGACGTGGTCGGCACACTACTCGCCACGTAGAGCTGCTTCCATTGAAGGAAGGTGGCTATGTCGCCGATACACCTGGATTTAGTTCATTAGATTTTATAAATATGACCGAGCTAGATTTGGCACAAGCATTCCGTGATTTTGAGCAGCGAAGCGATGAGTGTAAGTTCCGGGGATGTTTGCATATAACGGAACCAAGCTGTGCAGTTCAAGCTGCTTTGCAAGCTGGTGAAATCGTTGAACATCGTTATAAACATTATCTGCAGTTCATGGAAGAGTTGAGAGAATACCTGAGGAGGAACAAACAATGGTAAAAATCGCACCATCTATTCTATCAGCTGATTTTGCTCGCTTAGGAGAAGAAATTAAAGATGTAGAACGTGGAGGCGCTGACTGGATTCATGTAGACGTAATGGATGGCCATTTTGTCCCCAATATTACAATAGGTCCCTTGATCGTCGATGCAATCCGTCCAGTCACGCAACTTCCTTTGGACGTACATCTGATGATTGAAGAACCGGATCGCTATATCGCTCAATTTGCTAAAAGTGGCGCAGATTACATCACGGTTCATCAGGAAGCTTGCCGCCATTTACATCGGACTATTCATCACATTAAAGAACAAGGTGTAAAGGCAGGGGTTGTTTTAAATCCAGCTACTCCAATTAGCACGATCGAGCATGTGCTTAAGGATTTGGATCTGGTGTTATTGATGACGGTAAACCCAGGCTTTGGCGGTCAAAAATTTATACATAGCGTATTACCTAAAATACGTGATCTACGTGATTTATTAAATAAACGTGGCCTATCCCATATTGATATTGAAATTGATGGCGGGGTAAATGCTCAAACAGCTCGCCTGTGTGAAGATGCTGGAGCGACTGTACTTGTCGCAGGTTCTGCTGTTTATAATCAAACAGATCGAGCAAAGGCGATTGCTGAGATTCGCGGCTAACAAAAAAGGATGACTCTCTCATTTAATTCAAAGAGAGCATCCTTTTTTTATGACTATCTCTGTGAGTTCTTGGATTCGTTTAAGACTATAGGTAAAAAAGAATGAAAAGAGTATGTAAATTACATGAAATTACTATATAATAAATGATTATCGTCTTATAGTTTTAGGAAAGTGAGGTTAAGGAATGAGAGTAACGAACCGATGAGGATCCGCATTATTTTTAGGAGGCTTGTTTATGAAGCTTACGGTATTGTATGATGGCCAATTTTGGATAGGTATCACCGAGTATGAAGAGAAAAGCAAATTGAAAGCAGCGAGAAATGTGTTTGGGTCAGAACCAAAGGATGCAGAAATATTGGAATTTGTACAAAGCAATTTACTGGATTTATTGGACAGAGGCTCAGTTTCCTCCGTTTCAGCACTTGATAAGAAAGAACGTAGGATAAATCCAAAGCGCATAATTCGAAATGCCAGAAAAGAAATGAATAGTCGAGGAGTCTCAACAAAAGCAGCACAAGCTATTCAGCAAGATTTAGAAAAACGGAAAAAAGAAAAAAAGGTTCTCTCCAAGGAACGAAAAGAAGAAATTGCTGCTTATAAAAGAGAGGTGGCAAGACGGAAGGCTAAAGCGAAGCATCGCGGACACTGACTCAAGGTAGGATAACATACTCATTCTAAAGGTGAAAGGAGAGTTAGGGGCACAAGGGCATTATAGTTGTATATACAATTTATTATGAAAAAGAAGTTAAAAAAATTATGGATTCAAGATACAAATTGGAACTGTTTTTGGACAGGGTCTTTTTTTATCCTGAATAAGGGATCAGACTAAATAGTATCTCAATCGGAATACTAATTATAGTTAAAGATTGATTACAGTGTGAATCAATATTAGTAATGCGTACCTTGAAGATTAAAGGTGCGCATTTTTATCTTTACATCATATTTGTCTTTGGCGACCTAATAAAGAACAGATATTCATGCATAAAAAGTGCATAAAAGCCGAAAAAATGTATAAATACTGATGTTCAGCAGGTTATAAAGGTGAATATATGTGAATAGACGATCAGTTTTGATGCACACTATACAAAGATTTTGTTTGAAGCCGAGCTGGTAGGACAAGGATTATGCTTAGATACACATTGCATTTTTATTAAGTTTTAAAAAATATTATTAAATTTTACTTTCTTATTTTTATACGTATGGTATTATAAATATAAGTTTTCAGTGTTTCGTAAATAATTGGATTACATACATCGTAGATCATCGGTGTTTCATACAGGAGGGTATTATTATGAGAAAATCTACAAAATCATTTGCAGCTCTTGCCTTATCTACTTTATTATCTGTTTCCTTATTAACAGGCTGTGGTTCTGCTAGTCAGGACAGTGGAAATGCAGCTAACAAAAACACAGATCAAGCAGCAGCTAAAACCTTAACGATGTTCACGTCAGCGGATTACTATCCGTATGAATTCCATGAAACAAAGGATGGCAATGATCAAATTGTAGGTATGGACATCGATATTGCTACTTATATTGCAAAGGAACTTGGCTATGAATTAAAAGTAGTCGATACAGACTTTAATGGTCTGGTTCCTGCTCTTCAATCAAAACGAGCAGACTTCGTCATGGCGGGGATGTCCACTTCACCTGAGCGTAAGAAGAATGTAGATTTCTCCAATAATTATTATGAAGCAAAAAATACATTAGTGAGCAAAAAAGACTCGCCTATTACCAAGCCAGAACAGCTATCAGGCAAACGGCTAGCCGTTCAAATTGGCTCAATGCAAGAAAAGGCTGCTCAAGTGATTGCGAAAGAGATTAATGGGGTTGAGGTGGTTTCCTTAAATAAAATGGGGGAAATCATTCAAGAGGTAGTTACGGGCCGATCTGCGGCGGCTGTTGTAGAAAATACCATCGCACAAGGCTTCTTGGAGAAAAACCCTGGTTTGCAATCAACGGTTATGACAACAAATAATACAGAAGGTTACGCAATTGCTTTCCCGAAAGGATCAGAACATGTGGAAAAGTTTAATGAAATCTTGAAAAAGATGGAAGAAAACGGTGAAATGGACAAACTGATTAAAAAGTGGCTGGGACAATAATCCCAGTCTGCTTTTTTTACAGGGCAAGATGATGAAGCAGAGGTGAACATAAAACATGAATACAAGCATACCAATCGATTTTTCATTGCTTACACCACATATACCCTACATGCTGGAGGGTATGGGGATTACCTTACAATTTACGGTTTTATCGGTTTTTTTCGGATTTATACTGGGCACAATCTTAACCCTATGCAAAATATCCAATAGCAAATTCTTACAGGTATTTGCTGCTTTTTATACAAGCATTTTTCGTGGTACACCATTGCTGGTTCAGCTCTTACTGATTTATTATGCAATCCCGCAATTAACGGATTATCAGATTCCAGCTCTATTTGCTGGGGTTCTCGCTTTTAGCTTGAATTCTGCTGCCTATTTGTCAGAGACCATGCGCGCTGGAATTTTGGCTGTAGACAAGGGGCAGTGGGAAGCAGCTAAGGCATTAGGGGTTCCCTACGCTCGAATGATGAAGGATATTATTTTTCCTCAGGCGATTCGCAACATTTTACCTGCCATTATGAATGAATTTATTACCTTACTTAAGGATTCATCCCTAGTATCCGTTATTGGAGTGGCGGAAATTTTGCGCCGTGCAGATGTCGTCAAGGGTCAATTGTATATTTATTTTGAGCCTTTAGTGTTTGCAGGCTTACAGTACTATATTTTGGTTATGATTTTAACGCTACTGTCTACATGGCTAGAACGGAGGCTGCGTCGTAATGGTTAAAATTGAAAATTTGCATAAAGCATACGGGAAACTGGAGGTTCTGAAAGGAATCAGTACGAGCATTAAAAAAGGAGATGTAGTTGCCATTATTGGGCCATCAGGTTCAGGGAAATCTACATTCTTGCGTTGCATGAATTTGCTGGAGGAGCCTACAAAGGGACAGGTAATGATCAACGGGATGGATATTACCAACTCGAAGGGAAACATTCAAGAGATTCGGCAGAAAGTGGGAATGGTGTTCCAGCATTTTCATTTGTTCCCGCATATGACGGTGCTGCAAAACCTGACCTACGCACCAATAAAGGTAAAAAAACTAACGAAGGCGGTTGCGGAAAAAAAGGGCATGGAGCTTTTGGAACGCGTTGGGCTGGCTGATAAGGCAGGTGTCTATCCGAGCAGCTTATCAGGTGGGCAAAAGCAACGTGTTGCGATTGCGCGAGCCTTAGCAATGGAACCAGAGATTATGCTCTTTGATGAGCCTACGTCTGCTCTTGATCCAGAAATGGTCAAAGAGGTATTAGAAGTCATGAAAAGTCTGGCGCACTCTGGTATGACAATGGCGATTGTTACACATGAAATGGGCTTTGCTCGTGAAGTGGCAGATCGTGTACTGTTTTTGGATGGCGGGTTGTTAATTGAGGACGCCTCCCCGCAGGAGTTTTTCACAAATCCAACAAGTGAACGTGCACGACAGTTTTTGGAAAAAGTATTATAGAAATTCGAAAATAAGAGCAGTGTAAAAAAGGTGTCGTCCCTATTGGACAGCACCTTTTTACATGTCCGAACTCATTTTTATTCAATTCTGTGTTGAGGCAATGGCAGTATTGAGAGTAGTGATTTTTGATGGAAAGTTTTTTGTATTCCGAGATATCGTCAGTATGCGTATGATTAGGAACAAATAGAATGAAGAGGAATTAGCGGTCGAGGAAAAAGAGCATGAAATCGTAGTGTTTAAGATTCTACAAAAATTCAATGGTTTAGGTGTAATGAATTATAGTATTTCTATATAACCTTCTGTTCCATTTACTCGGATACGTTGCCCATCTTTTATCAGCTTGGTGGCATTTTCTACCCCGACAATTGCTGGTAAACCATATTCGCGCGCGATAACTGCTCCATGCGTCATTAATCCACCTACCTCAGTAACTAGCGCTTTTATAGATACAAACAATGGTGTCCAGCTAGGATCGGTAAAGGCTGTAACCAATATATCTCCCTCTTTTAAATCCGCATTTTCCATATTTAAGATGACACGTGCTCTTCCTTCGATAACACCGGAAGAAACTGGTAGACCTGCAATAGCATTAGATGGGAGATGTTCCCGTTTGTATTCACCTACAATGATTTCTCCATCGGACGTGATAACACGCGGGGGAGTCAGTTTTTCATATAATTTGTACATCTCTTTTTGTTTGATGATGAGCTGGTAATCTAATTTGCGTGTAGCTACCACTTCTCGAAGTTCTTTAAAAGTGAGATAGTATATATCTTCTTTTTCACGAATAATATTGGCTTGTACAAGCTGTTCGGCTTCTTTTAATAGAGCCTGTTTATAAACGAAATAGCGATTAATCATGCTATATTTTGGATATTCGCGATAACCGATGAAATTTCGGATCAGACTGATCATACGTTTCGTCTTTTTGGCTTTTCTTTTCCCGCCAGGCAGCTGTTTCAATCGGTCTAATAATTCTTGTTCTTTTTTCAAAGCTTCTTGTCGTCCTTGCTCAAATTTTCGCTTACTAGCACCAGGCTCAAAATTTTTGATGTTACTGAGAATCATCGGGACGAGTGCAGTTGGTTTCTCATTCCAACGAGGTTTGGTAATATCGATTTCACCAGTACACCGCATGCCATATTTGTTGAGATATGCATAGATAGCGGCTTGGGCTTCCTTTCCGCCTTCGAACTTTACCAGTTCATCTAGAAAGTTGTCATCTTTTACATTTTGTAAATAATCAATTACTTCAGGATAAGGACGAATCACGTCGGCGACATCTAATAGTGCCAAACCCATTTCCGAAGTAACATTGTTTGGGACCGATAGGGAAAGAGTGTCTGCTACGTTTTTTTCACCAAGCCATTTCTTCAAATTTTTATTGATCCAAGATGAAGCAAACACAGCAACCATAATCGCACCCAAACCTTGTGGGTTATATAGCGTCTTCTTTAATTGCTGGTAATCTTCTGAAATAAAATCAAATAAATCCAATCCTGATTTCGTTTTGATTTTTTGCTTTAACTCTACTATCGATGCTTCACTATTTTTTATCAAACCATGAATGATTGTTGGATCGTTTTGGAGGTAGACCTTCATGAATTGTATCAGAAATCTCCAAGAGAACCCTTCAGTACTTTTACGCAGACTCAGTCCTTTTTTACTATTTGGTAATGATTTTATAAAATCTTCTCGCTCTACTATTGTCATAAGTGCATCTTTTATGAGCGGATCGGATTGTCCCATCGCCTTTAATAAAATCTTTCTACTAACAGGTGAAGCAAGAATATGTGTGTGATCGATAAACATTCTCCCGCCTGCGTGTCGCAACGGTTGATCAGCTCTTAATAAATGAAAGAGAGACATTCCTAGTGGTTTGATCGGTTCCGTCATCATCTGTACATGGCCTACTGAAACATAAACGTGATTCTCATTATCATCCGCTTCTGGAATGGGGTATAAAGTAGTGATGGGTCGACTTTGAACGATATAAAATGTATCATCAACCAAACACCATTCGATATCTTGCGGGCAAGCAAAATAAGCTTCTACCTGTTTTCCTATGCGTGCTAGTTGCAAAATTTGTTGGTCAGTAAGTGTTTGGCTTTTTTGCTGATTGGGTTCTATCTGCTGTGTTTCTGAGCCTCCTTCTTTTACGGCATAGATTGCTAGTTTTTTGGTTGCAATCATTTTATCGATGATCTTTTCTTCTCGCACCTTATAGCAATCGGCGGACACTAAGCCGGAGACAAGTGCCTCACCCAGTCCAAAGCCAGCATCGATCGACAGCACCTTTCTGTTTGAGGTAACTGGATCAGCTGTAAATAGTATTCCGGAAGCTTGCGGAAAAATCATCCTTTGAATAACAACAGACAGATAAACCTTGTGATGGTCAAATCCGTTTTGCATTCGATAAATCACAGCGCGATCAGTAAACAGTGAAGCCCAGCACTTACTAATATGTTGTAAAATTGCATCTTTTCCTTTGATGTTTAGATAGGTATCGTGTTGACCAGCAAAAGAGGCAAATGGAAGATCCTCGGCTGTAGCACTTGAACGAACAGAATATGCATGTTCGAAGCCAAAAGTTAAGAGACATCGATCGATATCTTCTTCGATCGCCTTCTCGATCTCGATCCCCTCAATCAGCTCACGAATCTTCCTGCTAATTTTACTAATTTTTTCTCGTTCGTCCACTTTTTGAACTGCTAGTTGATCCAGTAATAGATGAAGCTCCTCATTTTTCCCAATGACTCTTTTATATGCCTCAGTGGTAACACAAAATCCCTCTGGTACAAGTATTCCTTCAATCCTCGAACATTCGCCCAAATTCATCCCTTTGCCACCGACCGCCATTTGTTTCGTTTTATCGATCTCCCGAAACTCAAGTACATATGGTTTCATTTCTTTCCCTCCCATTTATCGCTGAATTCCAAGATGAATCATATGACAAAAATTGTTCATTTGATCAACCAATTACGCTGTCCAATCGTTCTTGCTCCTGGTTGAAGTTCCATGCTCATATCAAGCACTCCTTTAAAAAATAAAAATGGGGGTTGACTGAAAAGAATTTTGTGATGTATAATTAAAATAGGGATATTTAACACAAAATACATTATGGTGTATCTATATAAATTTATCACAGTTTCTCATTTTTATCAATGTATTTACACGACCATAATTCAAAGGAAGAAAAACCCTATTTTACAAGACAAATGACTCACACTAAATGATATTTAAATATCCAATCGTTTAGAGTAGCGTCAAGAAAATACGGATTTACAACGTTAAGAAATTCCAATATTAAAAAGCCCATTTCTTAGTATTACTAATTAAGAAATTGGGCTTTTTTCGATTTGATACCTGTCTGCTTGCTTTATCGGGACGGCAATTTTAAAAAAAACTTTGTCTATACCTTCTTTTTAACAAGAATAGGCAGGAGGTTTTAGTTTTTTCAATGGTTTTATACTAGCCTTACGTTTACTTCCCCTAAGAGCGACCGTACAATATAGAGTAGCTTTCTAAATTAGCGAAAACAATAAGATTATGAAAAAACTACTAAGAGGCACGTGCTAGAGAAAGGAATGTAAACATAATGATTGATTTTACTATACATATTTGCACAGGTGGAGACCTCGATATGCTGCCGCAGATGGAGAGAGAGGATTTATTGATCGGAGTGGATGGGGGAGCGATTGCTTTACTAGAAGGCGGGATGATTCCGCATATTGCCGTGGGGGATTTTGATACCATTCAGGAAGAGGGGCTCAGACTGCTTCAGGACGCAGGTATTGCTATTAAAAAGTTCTCCGCCATGAAGAATGCCACTGATACGGAAATTGCCGTAGAGATCGCTATGGAGGCTGCACGAGAGCATTTGCGTGATTTAGGTGCTTCACTAGATAGCGAGGATGGTGTTGTGCATTTATACCCAGATCATCGCTTCAAGATCGTAATGTACGGGGCGGTAGGCAGTAGATTGGATCATTCGCTTGCAAATTTATCACTGTTAAAAAAAGCGCATCGTGAAGGTGTCTGGATGGAGATTGTTAATCGGCAAAATCGTGTCATGCTGTTATCCGATCATTTTCCAAGCGTCAATCTTCGCGGACACTCCGGTGAGTTTTTATCCTTAGTGCCAGCTTCGCAGGAGGTGACCGGTATTTATTTAACAGGCTTTGCTTATCCATTGACCGATGCGACTATTGCATTTGGTTCCTCCATTGGCATTAGTAATGAATGGGCAAGTGAATATGGCAAAATAGAACGTGCATCAGGGGATTTATTTGTGATTGCAGCCCGAGATTGTTAAACGCTTTACACAAGCCTTTGCTTCTTACTTGCTGCTATTGATTTTTCTAGAAAAACTAGCAACAAATGAACTTTGGACGCATATAAATATCAGGTAGGCAGGTACTGTTCTTACGTGATGAAGTTTTTCTGTTTTTCCCCGGCATACTGGACATATGTTTGACCCTCTTCGGAATATGTATGTAATAGCTTTATTACGGAATAAGCCTAAGGGGGGTGCGACCTGGTATGAGTTTTCGCTCGTTTCACGTGAAGCAGGGGATGGCAATCAAGCGCGTTCTCGGAGTCATTTTTGGAGTGGGTGGACTTATCCTCATTTTGAATACGATGCCCCTCTGGGTGTGGTATGCCATCTTGGGAACAGCACTCATAGCAACAGGCTGGTTTTTATTTCATCACAAGTAATTCCGGAGTAAGGAGGGGTCAAGATGCGTTTCTATACGATCAAGTTGCCGAAAATTCTAGGTGGTATGGTTCGCGCCATGATTGAAGCTTTCAATAAGAAAGCCAAGTAAACGCTGAGGATGTGGCTCAGATGAGAGGCGACATTCGATTGCCCATCAGCATTTTAAACAGGCATTCACCCTGTATTTTTTGGCAGGTGGATGCCTTGGTATTTATGATGATTCCCATATCAGGGGATAATAATAGCAAATAAAAAAAGCACCCAGGAAAGGTGCTTTTTTTACATGTTACATGTAAGTGCAACGTTGTCGTATCTAATCAAAGACCAGACAGACGCATTCTATGACGAATCAAACAAATTGATTCGCTTCTAGCTCAGCCTTTGCTGAGTTATACGCGAGTTACAAGACCAGATTTCAAAGCTCTAGTGCTTACATAAACGCGTTTTGGTTTCCCGTTAACAAGGATGCGCACTTTTTGAACGTTTACACCCCAAGTACGGCGGCTAGCACGCATAGAGTGAGAACGCGCATTACCAGCTTTCGCTGTTTTTCCAGTAACAAAACATTTACGTGACATTTACATCCACCTCCCTTGAAGCTATTAAACAAGCCCAATACGGGCATAAGAACAGCTTGATTCATAGTATCATAGCAGCCTGTCAATTGCAATACTTGACAGGAAATTCCTTGTGGCTATTTCGACAAATGAAAAAACCTTCAAATCACACTTTACTTATAGTAGAATGGGGTGAAGCACAAGATATACCATTATACGGATTGGTCTTTTGTAAAAGGAGGAACCTTAAATGCCAGTTGAAATGAATACACCTCTTGGAAAAATTGACGTTAGTGAGGAAGTAATCGCTCGAATTGCTGGTGGGGCCGCCATGGAAGTATTTGGACTGGTGGGTATGGCTTCCCGTAAAGCGTTAAAGGACGGAATTGCAGAACTTCTAAAAAAGGATAATTTGAGTAAAGGCGTTGTTGTTCGCAATGAGAATAACGATGTTAGCTTAGATTTGCATATTATTGTGAGCTATGGTACAAAGATTTCTGAAGTGGCTGGCAATGTGCAGAGCCGTGTGCGATATACACTCGAACAAACGCTAGGAGTCGAGGTATCGGCGATTAATATATATGTCCAAGGGGTCAGAACAGACCGTGAACTGTAAGGAGGAAATGTAGTGGTACACAAGCGTCTTGATGGCGTGCAATTTAGTCAGATGGTTTATCTAGGCGCCAATAACCTGCATACGAACTACAAAATAGTAGATGCTTTAAACGTGTTCCCTGTTCCAGATGGCGATACTGGTACAAATATGAATCTTACGTTTACAGCTGGTGTAGAAGAGCTTTCCCGTAAAGAGTCTGCACACATCGGTAATTCAGCTCAGGCGTTGGCAAAAGGACTTTTAATGGGGGCCCGCGGAAACTCAGGCGTTATTTTGTCTCAATTATTCCGTGGATTTAGCAAGGTGGTGGCAGGTAAGGAAACCATCGATGCTCGCACGTTTGCAGATGCATTAAAAATGGGTGTGGATACAGCATATCAAGCGGTAATGAAACCAGTAGAGGGTACTGTTCTTACGGTAGCGCGTGAAGCTGCTGAAATGGCTGTTAAAATCTCTCGCACGACGGATGATATCCTCGCTGTGATGGACAAAACCTTTGAACAGGCAAAGCTTACTCTCAGCCAAACCCCTGAATACCTGCCTGTCTTAAAAGAGGTAGGCGTTGTTGACTCAGGTGGACAAGGATTGGTTTACATCTATGAGGGCTTTGTTCGTGCCTTGCATGGTGAGAAGGCTGTTGAGCAAAAACAGATGCCAGGCAAAGCTGCGACGTTACAGAACATGAGTGATTTGGTTGAAGAGAAGCATAGCGCTCAATCTCAATTAAAAACAGAAGACATTCTGTATGGATATTGCACGGAGTTCATGGTTTATTTGACTGGAAGTACAGAAGCGAATAAAAAACCTTTTGCTGAAGCCACATTCCGTGCACAATTAGATACAATGGGAGATTCATTGCTGGTTGTATCTGATGAGGATGTCGTAAAAGTACATATTCACGCTGAGCACCCAGGAAATGTGCTTAACTATGCACAGCAATTCGGTTCACTACATCGAATTAAAATTGATAATATGCGTGAACAGCATTCCAATATCCTGCGTGAAGAAACAGCTCACGTGACTCCTGAAGAAGCACAGGCTGAACCCGCATCTGCAGCAATCAAAGATGAGCAAGAGCTCCCAGTACCTTATGGAATTATTGCGGTAGCAGCAGGAGACGGAATCGCGGAGATTTTCCAAAGCTTAGGAGTACAAGTAGTGGTGCAAGGTGGACAAACCATGAACCCAAGCACGGAAGACTTCGTAAAAGCTATTGAAGAGCTTCACGCTGAAAAAATTATTATCCTACCAAATAATAAAAACATCATCATGGCTGCACAACAGGCGGCTGTATTGGCAAGTGTACCTGTTGCGGTTGTTCCGACGAAGAGTGTGCCGCAAGGGATGGCAGCACTCGTAGCATTTAACGGCGGAGAAGATTTAGAAAGCAATAAAGAAACGATGACAAAAGCGCTGGAGCAGGTAAAAACAGGGCTGGTTACGCATGCAGTTCGAGATACCAAAATGGGAGATGTCGAAATTGCAGAGGGTGACTTTATTGGAATCAACGAAGGAACTATCATTACAGCACAATCAGAGATGATGGACAGTGCTATGGAGCTTTTGAAAAACATGGTAAATGAAGAGACAGAGCTGGTTACAATTATCTATGGGGAAGGTGCTTCCGAAGAGCAGGGGGCCTTACTGGAGGAAATGCTAGCGGATTTATTTGAGGATGTGGAAGTTGAGATCCTTTCTGGTAGACAACCACTTTATCCTTTCATTTTTGCTGTGGAGTAAGAGAGGGGTAATGTTACGTTGTCACCTATTGTAATTGTTACGGATAGTGCGTCAGATATTAATCCAGATCTGATTACAGAGCTAGGTATTGAGATCGTTCCTTTGAAGGTGAGCTTTGGTGCTGAAACCTTTCTGGATGGAATCACTATGCGCTCTGCAGAGTTTTTTGAGCGTTTACGTTCGTCCGATGTGTTTCCAAGAACATCTCAGCCATCACCAGTAGAGTTCTCTCAAAAATTCCAAGAAATTAGGGAGAAGCATGGTGGGGATGTTTGCATCATTGCTATTTTGTTGTCCAGTCAGTTATCGGGCACGTATCAATCCGCTGTTATTGGCAAGGGAATGCTTGAACAAGACCTAGACTTGACGATTATTGACTCGAAGAAGGGTGCCATGTTTGAGGGACTCCTTGTTGTTGAAGCTGCTAAAATGGCGCGTGCAGGATGCTCCAAACAACAAATTCTGGATGAAGTGGACCGGATGATTCAGCAAATGCAAAATTTCTTTATCATCGACACTTTGGAGTTTTTACAAAAAGGCGGTCGAATCGGTCGCGCTTCCGCATTTATTGGTTCGCTTTTAAACATTAAGCCGATCCTGTCGCTAGATGCAAACGGTGCTGTGTATGCCTTTGACAAGGTACGCGGGAATAAAAAAGCAGTGGCTAGGATGCTCAATGAACTAAAATCCTATGCTGCCGATGCAAGAGTAAAGGTAGCCATTCTGCATGCAAATGCGCTAGAGGAAGCGAAGGCATTAAAAGAGCGGGTCGCTCAGGAATTCCAGGTAATTGAAACCTATATATCCGAAATTGGTCCTGTTATCGGAGCACATATTGGACCAGGCGGAATTGCCTGCGCAATGGTAAAAGAGTAGAGGTAAAGCAACATTTTATTTTGAATAAAGGTTCACGAAAAACCAAGAGAATAAGGGACACCTTGCTTGAATCGTCAAATAGCGATTAGGCAAGGTGTTTTTTGTTTTGCATTCGTGCCAATAAGAAGGCGAGGTTATATCCAGCAGAAGAACATATGATGAATGCATGATGAGCGAAACAATTTTGGCACACGTCCTATAATTATTCATAAGATAAAGATAAAAATTAATTTGACTCCAAATGGGACGGAGGTCCGTATGAAAAAAACAACACGATTAAAGCATCTCATTCATTCTGCAGAAATTGAATTTTTAATGGAAGCACATAACGGATTATCAGGGAAAATTGCAGAAAATTGCGGCTTCAAAGGAATTTGGGCTAGTGGATTGACCATTTCGGCTTCGCTGGGTGTGAGGGACAACAATGAGGCGTCCTGGACCCAAGTGCTAGATGTATTAGAGTTTATGAGTGATGCTACTTCTGTACCAATTTTGCTAGATGGAGATACAGGTTATGGAAACTTCAATAATGCAAGGCGATTGGTAAAAAAATTAGAGCAAAGAGGCATAGCGGGCGTATGCATTGAAGATAAGCTTTTTCCAAAAACCAATTCGTTTATCAAAAGTGAAATGCAACCGCTTGCCAATATTGATGAGTTCTGTGGAAAGATTAAAGCGATGAAGGATAGTCAAACCGATGAGGATTTTGTTGTTGTGGCAAGAGTGGAGGCATTCATTGCAGGATGGGGGCTAGAGGAATCCTTGCAAAGAGCTGAAGCTTACCGGCAAGCTGGAGCGGATGCTATTCTGATCCACAGCAAAAGATCCGATGTCTCGGAAATTGAGGCCTTCATGAAAGAATGGGCGTTCAGACACCCTATTGTGATCGTGCCGACTAAATACTACACGACACCGGTGGACAAATTTGAAGAATTGGGTGTGAGCATGGTCATCTGGGCGAATCACAATCTGAGATCTTCAATTGTTGCCATGCAACAAACCTCGAAGCAAATCTTTGAACAGAAAAGCCTCATCCAGGTGGAAGAGAATTTAGCAACGTTAGACGATGTGTTCCATCTGCAGAATGCGGATGAATTAAAGGAAGCGGAAAAGAAATATCTCCCTGCAAACGGCCTTAAATCCTAGATGTAAAAAAGGATGATTGAATGGTGCTAAATACGAATCTGTTTGTTAATGAATTGAGAAAGCGGGGATTCCAATTTTACTGTGGGGTTCCTTGTTCGTTTTTAAAGGATTTTATCAACTATGTCAAAAATGAATGTACGTATGTGGGGGCTACCAATGAAGGAGAAGCTATAGCTATTTCATCCGGAGTAGCGTTAGGAGGCGAAAAAGCAGTTGTTTTTATGCAAAATTCGGGTCTGACCAATGCTGTTTCCCCTTTAGTATCACTCAACTATCCTTTTCGTCTTCCCGTTCTTGGTTTTGTCAGTTTGAGAGGAGAAGAAGGGATTCAAGACGAGCCGCAGCATGAATTAATGGGAAAAATAACGACACAGCTTCTGGACTTAATGCGAGTAAAATGGGAATTTTTATCGGTCGATATAAAAGAGGCGAAGGAGCAGATCAACCGAGCTAATGAATATGTGGAAGCGAATCAGTCTTTTTTCTTTGTTGTCAGAAAGAACACCTTTGAAAAGGTTGAGCTGTTCAATCAAGAGCCTTCTTTGAAAGGCAATCTATATAAAATGTCAAAAAATAAACAGGATGCTGTTCCAAAGCGTTCAGAGGCGCTGGAGGTTATTAACGCACTAAAAGATAATCAAACGATTCAGCTTGCCACAACTGGAAAAACGGGACGAGAGCTGTATGAAATTGAAGATGCTAACAATAATTTATACATGGTTGGCTCTATGGGATGCGTTAGCTCTCTAGGACTCGGTCTAGCCCTGACCAAAAAGGATAAAGAGATTGTTGTCATTGACGGGGACGGTTCCATGCTGATGCGTATGGGGAGTCTGGCTACAAACGGGTACTATGCTCCAGACAATATGCTTCATATTCTGCTCGACAATCATGCCCATGATTCTACGGGTGGACAAAGCACCGTATCGGATACGATCGATTTTGTAGAAATTGCTTCCGCCTGCGGATATTTGACATCCATCTACATTCACAGCTTGAAGGAATTGGAGACCTCCATTCGAGAATGGAAACAAACGAAAGGACTTACTTTTCTCTATTTGAGAATAGCCAAGGGTTCCTTGGAGCAGCTTGGTCGCCCTAAAATAAAGCCTTATGAAGTAAAAGAGAGGCTACAGGCGTTTGCAAGCAGCAATGTACCCCATTTGAGAAAGGGGGATATCTGATGCAGATCTTGAAGAGAAATATTTTATTGAATCCCGGTCCCGCCACAACAACGGATAGTGTGAAATACGCCCAAGTAATTCCTGATATTTGTCCTCGTGAAACAGAATTTGGTGACCTATTAGAATATGTATCTACAGAGCTTACCCAGCTGGTTGCCGATACTATGGCTTACGCGACGGTCTTGTTTAGCGGCTCCGGCACAGCAGCTGTCGAAGCTATTATTAGTTCTGTTGTTCGCGATGATGCTGTACTTGTCATTAACAATGGTGCATACGGAAAACGAATGTGTGAAATTACCAAAGCCTACGATCTGCCCCTCCTCGAATTCACTAGTCCTCACGATGAAGGAATCGATTTATTTGCACTGGAAAACACGATTAAAAATTCCTGCCAAAAAATTTCCCACCTCGCCGTAGTTCATAACGAAACATCTACTGGTCTTTTAAACAATCTTGAAGAGATTGGAGCCATTTGCCAAAAATATCATATTGATATGATTGTGGATGCAATGAGCTCATATGCGGCCGTTCCAATTCAGATGGACAAAATGAATATCAGTTTTTTGGCTGCAAGCTCTAATAAAAATCTACAGGGTATTGCAGGTGTCGCATTTGTCGTTGCCAATCGAAAGAAATTGGAGCGTATTCGGGACAATAAGCCCAAAAATTATTACTTACATCTCTATGAACAATATCAGTTTTTTTGCGAGTCCCGCCAAATGCGTTTTACTCCTCCTGTCCAGACCTTCTATGCACTAAAGCAAGCGATTGACGAATTGAAAGAAGAGGGGGTAGAGAGAAGATACCAAAGATATGTAAAATCATGGGAAACATTAATCAAAGGCATAGCTAGGCTTCATTTGAATTATATTGTTCCAAAGGAGCATCATTCCAAAATCATTACTTCCATTGTTGAGCCTGATTGTAGCGGATACAATTTCAATGAAATGCACGATTATTTGTACAACCAAGGCTTTACCATTTATCCTGGGAAATTTGCAGAGTCAAAAACATTTAGGGTGGCGAATATTGGGGATATTACCTATAAGGATATTGAGAATTTTTTGAGTATCCTAAAAAGTTACTTACAAACCATTGGTTATCCTTTTGCAAAGGAAGATGCCTAATGAGAGCAAGAAATAAATGGTCAAAATATTTATTTTTAAAACGGTCAAAAAAATTAGCGCCGTACTTGCCAAAAACACAACGGATGACAAAAAGCGCCTTTTGGGATTTTATTAACCATTATGGAAAGGTGATTCTAAAGCCTGTCAGGGGAAAGGGAGGGGCGGGAGTCATTCAAGTATCTTCACTAGGGAATCGTACATTTAATATACACAGTGACAATAAAAGAAAGACCATAAAAGGGAAAAGACAGACGTATCGCTACCTTAAAAACAAGATAAAATCGACTGCTTATATGATTCAACGGCGAATTTCCCTTGCTACAATCCGGAAACGTCCTTTTGATATGCGGATTATTGTACAGCGCAGAAGATATTCTGATTCGTGGAAAGTTACTGCTAAAGCAGCCAAAGTAGCTGGCAAAGGTTATTTCGTCACCAATAATACGAGGAGTAAAGGAAGGATGATGCACGTTAAAAGGGCACTTCAAAAATCATCACTTAAAAATCATTCGCATCAACTTCTCCTGTCTAATGTCAAACGGGTGGCTTTATTGTCCGCAAAAAGGCTAAGAGTAGCATTTCCATCGCATCGTACTTATGGAATGGATATGGGATTGGATAAGAAGGGGCATGTATGGATTATTGAAACAAATCATTATCCAGCTATTTCTCATTTCCGCAAGCTTGGTGATAAAGCTATGGTGCATCGAATTTTGTCATATCAAAAGCGTAGATAAGTAGAGACTTTGGAAGAAGAGGATCGGTTTTTCAATGGGTCATATTAGAATAGTTAGGTTCTTGTAACGAAAACGTGGCAATCTTTTATGAATGAATGGTTGTCACGTTTGGTTACCTGCTTTGCCGGGATAGTAAGGTATGCTAAGACAAGCTGACGTAGCACTGCGCTTATGAATCCTATTCATTTTTTATTGTGCGGAAAATTGCGACATTGTTTTTTCCCTTTATATGAGAATCTCTATTCCCTTTTTGGCAAACCATACATATACAGGCTAAACGGTAAGCTGGAACGCAGAGGTTCACATTGAATAAAAAGGTGAGGTCATGTCATTCTTCCAACGATATTGGACAACCAGACAGGGGCAGCAGGCAGGAGGAAGCCAGACTTCAGATTCTGCCTGTATTGACTCTTCGATGTATAGCAATCTGAATCAAGTAGAGGCGATATTCTCCGGAATTCCGGATTTAACAATTCGTGAGCTTCCTTTAAAAACAGGCGAGAAGGCACTATTGGTTTATTTAGATGGTTTGATAGACAAAACCATTGTGAATCGAGATATTGTTCATCCCTTGTTGGTTGCTGAAACTGTATATCCTGAACAAATGGAATCTGTGTTATTTGTCGGCAAAATCAAACAAATTAATTTATGGGCAGAGATTGAGGAGTCCTTGTTTCATGGTTGCTGCATTATATTTATGGATGGATTTCCTCATGCTTTTCTTATAGAGGCTCAGGGCTGGCCCCAGCGTGCTATTCAGGAGCCGCAGATTGAATCAGCGATTAAAAGTGCTCACCAGGGATTTATCGAGACAGCAAACGCTAATATTTCTATGATTCGGCGCTACATTCCTAGCAGGGAGCTGAAGGTTAAGGAACATACCATTGGAGAACGCGGTGGAGCAAAAGTATCCCTCTTGTATTTGGCGGATGTGACGAATCCGCAGATTTTGGACGAGCTTGAAAAGCGATTGGAATCGCTTACAGTCGATATTATTTTAAATACAGGAGAACTAGAGGGGTATTTGGAGGATCGGGCATTTACTCCTTTTCCTCAATTCTCTATGACAGAGCGTCCCGATACAGCGGCTTCCCATATTCTGCAAGGTAGGGTCGTCATAGTCATGGATCGGTCACCGGGAGTGTTAGTGGCTCCAATGACCTTTTTTTCATATTTTCAAACCGTAGACGATTATAGTGTTCGGTGGTTTGTTGCTTCATTTATTCGCCTGTTGCGTTTTCTTGCTTTTTTTATCGCGATTTTGGCTCCTGCGATCTATATTGCTACTGTATCGTTTCATTATGAATTAATACCGCTCCCCTTGCTTTTGACGATTGGAGAATCGCGTGAAAGAGTCCCGCTCCCGCCAATTCTTGAAGCATTTATTATGGAAATGGTATTGGAAATGCTCCGTGAGGCTGGATTACGATTGCCTGCTCCTATTGGACAAACCATTGGTATTGTAGGCGGTATCGTTATAGGGCAAGCGGCCGTATCAGCTGGGTTGGTCAGTAACATCATGGTGATTGTAGTTGCTTTGACAGCGATTGCTTCCTTTATCATTCCGAATTTGGAGATGTCGGCTGGAGTTCGTATGATTCGGTTTCCTATGATGGTGGCTGCTTCTTTATTTGGGATGGTGGGCATCATTTGGGGGCTTATGCTCGTTATTCTGCATCTGCTCTCACTGGAATCGCTTGGTACACCATATGGTGCTTCCTTTTCACCCTTGCATTTTTCCGAACTAAAAGATACTTTCGTTCGTTTACCAATGTGGATGATGAAGAAACGGCCAATCGAGCTCAAGCCAAAGCAGGTTGATCGACAGGGAGACGATGACGGAGTGAATGGTGGACATCATGAGAAAATTGAGTGATCGGAAAATTTCTCTCCTGCAATTTATTTTAACGATCAGTGGGATTGAGGTAGGCAGCAGCATCTTGAATCTACCGGCAGATTTGGCTCGAGTAACTGGCACTGATGGCTGGATTTCTATTATTATCGGATACTTGTGCACGATTATTATCAGTCTTTGCATCATCGGGATTATGTCTAAGCATCCAAATAAAACGATGCTTGACGTGTTGATTTACTATGTAGGCTCCTTTTTGGGGAAATCAATCATGGTGGTCTGGATTCTATATTCCTTGCTCGGGGCTATCACGATCTTTTATACGAGCATCTATATTATAAAAGAATGGGTATTGCCTAATACGCTGACATTTCTGATAGTTGCTCTCTTCCTCCTCTGTACTTACATTGGTCTAAGAGGAGGAATCCGCCTAATTTGCCGATATCAGGTGTTCGTATTTTTCTTTACTTTGTGGATGCCTTTAATTTTGCTGTTCTCATTAAAGGACGGCCATCTTACTTTCTTGCTGCCAGTGCTTAAAGAGGGCTGGATGCCTATTTTACATGGGGTGAAAACAACGGTATTAGCGTTCTTAGGCTTTGAGTGGGTGTTTTTGTTTTATCCTTATTTGGAGAATAAAAAGCAAGCAGTCAAAGGAGTCATCATTGCAAATACAATCACGCTGCTCGTCTATTTGCAAATTACGTTTAGCTGCTTTACCTTTTTTAGTCCTGATGAAATTACGCAATTTATTTGGCCTACGCTCACCTTGGTCAAGCCGATTCGGTTTCCTTTTCTTGAGCGCTTTGAGATCATTTATCTTTCCTTCTATATCTTTATTTTTTCCACGTCTGTAATCCCGTATTTCTTTTTTGCGATGGAGAATATTTCGGAGCTGTTCCATAGACAGGATTGGCAGATGCCTTACGCTATCTTACTTATCTATGCGCTTAGCTACTTGTTTTATCAGCCATCGTTTACAGATATTACGTTTTGGAAGGATTCGTGGGAATGGATGGGCTATTTCATAGTATATGCGTTTCCAGTACTCTTTTTATTGTATACCATGCTCGTTGGCCGACGGAGGGGGCGACAGTTAAATGAAAAAGCGGGGTAAAAGTAAAGTGTCGCTGCTACTGAGCTTCATGGGTGCATGTGCCTGTTTGTTCGGCTTAAGCGGCTGTGGTGGAGATCAGGTTCTTGTGGAGGATATTAATTTAGCGCTGATTTATGCCATAGATCGGACATCTGACAACCAAATACTAGTCTATGAAATGAGTCCGATCTTTGATAAAGATGCAAAAAAGAAATATGCTGTTTATGGAGCAAAGGCACATACCATTCGACAAGCGAAGGAAGTGTTCAACAGTGTGGCCCAAGGACAGGTAGTTGTAGGAAAAGTACAGGTCCTGCTGTTCGGCGAGGCACTGTTACAAGAGGGAATTGTTCCTCATCTGGATGTATCCTTTCGTGATTCTAAAAATGTGGCGAATATGGTGATGGTGGCAGTCAAAGGCTCTATGCCTGATCTTGTAAATAGTAATTTCCCGGATAAATCTATCCTGCCTCGCTATATTACAGATGCCCTTCAAAATAGCGTCAAGCTTAATCAAGGGTTAGAAACCACTCTTCAAGAATTTCATACATTGCTATATGACAAGGGAATCACACCGGCTATCGTCGAGGTAAAAAAAGATAAGAATGGGATTGTAGTATTGGGAGCGGCTCTCTTAGACAAAGCAGGAAGACAGCGCATGTCCTTGAATCGTCGAGAGAATTTGTATCTGCTAATGCTGCAGCATAAAGCCAATACGCCGATCTCTTATACCATATCAGTTCCAACAGCTTCGTTTTCCCAAGGTCAGTCGTCAGGCAAAGCGAAAAAGGAAGGCTTTGTGACAGTGAATATTCAACAAGTAAAGCCAAAGATAGAAACCTCCTATCAGGATAATCAATTTGTTTTTAAGGTTCATCTTGAAATGGACGTACGGGTTATTGAACGAACCTTCCCGATTGATTTGGAAAAAGAAAGGGACAAGCTGGCACATTTCATTGGAAATAAAATGAAAGCTGAAATGGAGACGCTCATAACGAAGGTACAACAAAAAAGATTGGACCCATTCGGGTTTGGATGGTATGCAAGAGCGTATCAATATTCACATTGGAGGAAAATTCAAGATCAATGGCCTGCTGAATTTTCAAAAGCACGGGTGAATATCCTGCCTACTATCAATATAGAAAGCCGAGGAGTAATCCAATAGATTAAGTCACTGTGTTTTTAGAAGTAGCCGATTTCCCTAACCTACGATACAATAAGGTGTACGAGACTTTTGGGAGAGCGAGGGCTGCTCAAATGAAATTTAAAAGCGTTTTCGATATTATTGGACCCGTGATGGTTGGTCCATCCAGTTCACATACAGCCGGAGCGGCTCGAATTGGACGCGTTGCTCGCACTTTATTTGGGAAGCAACCAAAGAAGGCGGAAATCACGTTCTATGGTTCTTTTGCAAAAACCTATCAGGGCCATGGTTCAGACGTAGCGACTGTGGCAGGAATCCTTGATTTTGATACAAGTGATTTACGATTGAAAGATTCCATCCAAATAGCCAAAGACTTTGGAATTGAAGTGATCCTAACTACCTCAGAGCTGCAGACGGAGCATCCGAATACGTCTCGGATTAAGCTCTCAGATGATCAGGATAGTGTAGAGATTGTTGGAATTTCCATTGGCGGGGGCAAAATGCTGATTACCGAAATCAATGGGTTTCAATTAACATTGTCAGCGAGTGCTCCTACCTTATTGGTTTTCCATGAGGATCGTTTCGGTATGATCGCTAAGGTGTCCGAGGTTTTGGCCGAGCATCGTGTCAATATTGGTTTTATGGAAGTATCACGACGGGAGCGAGGCAGTTTAGCTCTTATGATCATTGAGCTAGATACGCTTGTTGATCAGGCTACAATACAAGAGATGGAAAAACTGTCGTCCATTGAGCGTGTATTGTTGTTACCTACTGTGTAGCTTCGAGCTGCTTTTATTGGATATTGTAAAACCCTTTATGGGAATGGAGATAGAGCTGGAAGGTAAGTGCAAAAGGAGTTGAGGTCCATGTTTCGCAATGTGGCAGAATTAGTGGAACTGGCGGAATCACAAGGGAAACCCATTTCTCAAATCATGATTGAGGCAGAAATGAACTTTTCTGAGCGATCTCGTGAGTCTATTATGGAAGAGATGTACCGCAATCTGGATGTGATGGAAAAAGCGGTGCAACGGGGATTAACCGAGGATATTCGTTCATATAGCGGTTTGACTGGTGGAGATGCTAAAAGGCTGCAACAATATATGAAAGAAAAGCCGTTTTTATCTGGCAAGACATTGCTCAACGCTGTAAGTATGTCTGTGGCTGTTAACGAAGTGAATGCAGCGATGGGGACGATTGTTGCCACACCAACAGCAGGTGCCTGTGGGATTGTACCTGGAACCTTGTTTGCTGTATCAGAAAAACTAAATCCAACACGCGAGCAAATGGTGAATTACCTTTTTACAGCGGGAGCGATTGGATATTGCATTGCTAACAATGCTTTCATCTCAGGAGCAGCCGGTGGGTGTCAAGCAGAGGTAGGCTCTGCTACAGCGATGGCAGCAGCAGCGATCGTTGAAATGGCGGGAGGTACACCAGAGGAATCAGCACAAGCGGTAGCTATCGCTTTGAAGAATATGCTTGGTTTAGTTTGTGATCCGGTGGCAGGATTGGTGGAGGTTCCTTGTGTGAAGCGTAACGCAATGGGGGCCGCTATCGCAACCGTAGCTGCCGATATGGCAATGGCGGGGATTAAGAGTGTGATCCCTACTGATGAGGTAATTTTAGCGATGTATCGTATCGGATGTAGTATGCCAAATACCCTGAAGGAAACGGCACAAGGCGGGTTGGCGGATACGAAGACAGGCCGTGCAATTGAAGCGAAAATCTTTGGTGTGCCGGTGAATCAGCATGATTGATTTATTAGCTGGTCCTGTTAGCAATCTGTATGGCATTGGAGCAGAGCGGGCTAAAGATTTAGAGGCACTTGGCATATACAGCATCAAGGATTTAGTAGAGTATTTTCCATCGCGTTATGAGGATTACCGTATTCGCGATCTAACTGAAGTGAAGCATGAGGAGAGGGTTACTCTTGTAGGCACAGTCTACGGCGAACCCTCTGTTCGCTTTTTTGGCAAAAAGAAATCGCGGATCAGCGTCAAGCTTGTCATGGATCGTGTAGTTGTCACGGCTGTTTGGTTTAACCAAATGTATGTAAAAACACAGCTATCTCCCGGCAAAGAGATCGTGGTTACAGGTAAATGGGACAAGCATAAACTGCAAATTACCGTGAGTGAAATGACACAAAAGGATTCACCGCGGGCCAAGAAACGCAATGATCTCGTACCGGTTTATCCGTTAAGTGCAGGAGTTAATCTTTTATTTTTACGCAAAACAATTCAGCGTGCCCTTGAAAAATACGGCAAGCTGATTCCTGAGATTCTGCCTCAGGAGCTAGTAGAACGCTATCGTTTATTGCCGCGTCATGAAGCAATTGAGCTGATTCATTTTCCAGGCAATGCACAAGAAGGTCATCAAGCGCGCCGCCGTATTATGTTTGAAGAGCTTTTTTTATTTCAAGTTAAAATGCAGGCATTTCGACGGATAACACGTCAGCAAACAGAGGGGATTGCCCAAGCCATTCCGCTGGAGCTGGTGCGAGAATTCGTACGTTCCCTGCCGTTTCCGTTAACAGGAGCTCAAAAGCGTGTGGTAAAAGAGGTGCTTGATGATATGCAGGCTCCCTATGCAATGAATCGTTTATTGCAGGGGGATGTAGGCTCCGGTAAAACAGTGGTAGCAGCTATTGCTTTGTATGCCACAGTGAAAGCCGGCTTTCAAGGTGCTTTGATGGTGCCCACGGAAATTTTGGCTGAGCAGCATTTGCACTCATTAACAAGCTTATTGGAGCCGTTGGGGCTACGGATTGCGCTGTTATCAGGCTCTGTTACAGGCAAAAAACGACGTGAGTTGCTTGAAGCTCTGCAATCAGGAAGCTTGGATATAGTAGTTGGTACGCATGCACTTATTCAGGACGATGTATTTTTCTCCAAGCTGGGACTGGTGATTACAGACGAGCAGCATCGTTTTGGGGTCGAACAACGTCGTGTCCTTCGAAACAAGGGGCTTTGTCCAGATGTCTTATTCATGACAGCTACGCCGATCCCGCGTACGTTGGCAATCACGGCTTTTGGCGATATGGATGTCTCTGTAATCGATGAGATGCCGGCCGGACGTAAACCAGTAGAGACCTCATGGGCTAAGCACGAGCAGTTTCATCAAGTGCTAGAACGCATGCGAGCAGAATTATCACAAGGTCGCCAAGCTTATGTAATCTGTCCTTTAATCGAAGAATCCGACAAGCTGGACGTTCAAAATGCGATTGATGTACATGCGCAATTAAGCATGTATTTCCAGGAGTATCAGGTAGGCTTAATGCACGGGCGTTTGCCATCTAAAGAGAAGGATGAGGTCATGCAATCGTTTGCTAGTGCAAAAACTCAAATTCTTGTTTCTACGACCGTAGTAGAGGTTGGGGTAAACGTGCCGAATGCAACCTTCATGGTCATCTATGATGCTGAGCGGTTTGGTCTTGCTCAGTTGCATCAGTTGCGTGGACGTGTTGGCCGCGGGGCTGATCAATCCTATTGTGTGCTTATTGCCGATCCCAAATCAGAGGTTGGAAAAGAACGGATGCGTGTCATGTGCGAAACGAATGACGGTTTTGAACTGTCTCAACGCGATTTGGAGCTGCGTGGTCCAGGTGATTTCTTTGGAACTAAGCAAAGCGGGGTTCCTGACTTTAAGGTAGCAGATTTACTTAGCGACTATAAAGCGTTAGAGGTAGCTCGTCAGGAAGCAGCAGTTATGGTCAATAAGGATGAGTTCTGGACAGAGACTGCGTATGAGTATCTGCGCTCCTATTTGCGAGAACAGGGAATTCTGGATGGCACCGTTTTAGATTAGACAAGTCAAATGGCTATTCTTGCTCTTTTTGATATGGATGCAAATGATTTTGATTTTTTCACTTTACAAAGACGATAAAAAGTTTACGAATAAGAATGGACATTCGTTTGCGGGCGATGTAAGAAGCCCCCTCTCTCTTCTTCATTTAAGAAGGGTGAGGGGGCTTTCGTGTGGAAAACGGCGGAAATACGGATCGTTTTGATGCACATATGTTCAATGAACCACATTCTTGTTTAGAAAAAACAGTTGTGGCAATAGTGGTCAAGGCACCTTCTAGTCGATGGAATCTAATAAAATAACGTCACCGTTTGTTCCCAGCACTCCATAGTGGCAATCTAGCTTTCCGCACAATACATAATGGGTTCTTTCTGGATGCAGCACATACGTTTGCGTCAGAGTAAGATGCTGTGTAAGCCGTTCGAAGGCAAGCTCTTTGTCAATCGTGACAGGCTCAGCTTGCGCTAGATTTCCATGTATCTCACTCCAAAAGAGCTGATTATCAAAATACGAGACGATTTGCAGTTGTTTCGGGTCTAAGAATATTGTGATTTTAGCTGAGATCAATTTGGTGGGGCTAGAAACAGGCCGGATTACAGCATGGATGTAGTTGTTTTGCCGATATAGATGCGTTAGCTTCCACTGTCCCGACTCTGTTGGGTACATAGAACGCAAAAAGTCGGAGATTGCATGAATAGCCTGCTGCTGCTCCTCCCGTGTAATTGGTAGCATATCTGGGTGTGGTTCATTAGCAAATGCTTGCTTGGCAGACACCTGTGTCTGATTTTGGAATGGGAAAGGAGCTTGTTTCTCATACGTAAGCGTTAATGGTGCGACCCAATGAAAAACATGGTCAATATTCAACCGAAAACGATTATCTATCATTAATTCAAAAGGATAAGTCCCTGATAAATCATTGGCTATATAAACTTCCTCAAGTGCATAAACCGGAATCCATTTGTTTTGCTCTGTTGAAGGAAATTCGATTAAGCTAACCTGTTCCTTTGCGATCTGTATGACATCTGTGTCTAGGGCAAGTTTATAAGGCTCCTCTTTTATCATTTCTGTGGAAGGAAACACGCCACTTACTGTAAACGAAAGAAGCTGTCCTTTATCATTATGCTCTACTGTTATCATTCCACCTGGAGCAAGAGGAATCCCATTATGGCGGGCTTCAAAATGATGGATGGTGGAGGACTGTGTCCGATCGCTTAGAATGAACTGCTCTTCATGGCGCAGGCCTGTTTCTGCTTCTATCCACTCTATAATGTCTGAATGGGTTGTAAAGCGTGTGGAGCTGGTAGAAAAAGTTGTTCCACCGACAAAAATTACACTTCTATAGCATTTGGAGCTAATATCATATTCAATTACGGCCGTACCGGGGGGATTTACATCATCCTCCGTACGTTTTGTTACCCCGTTTACAAACCATTCCATGCTCAATTGATAGGTTGTACCACGAATAAAATCCACGGTTGTCGATAAACGGCTCGTATGTAAGTGATACGTTTGAAGACCAAATTTTTCACTTGTAGCCGTAATAATCTCCTGTACGCGCTTGTCCACTTTTTAATCACCTCTTATAGTAAGTACGCAATTTTGTTTGAAAGGTTTCACGGGAAACGTATACCAATTAACCCCAGCTAGGATTTTTCCAAGAAAAAGCTTACCTGATTCTGTCGATCTGGTTTAATCCGTTTACATGTAGCAGCCTATCCAATTGTTCCGTTTATTTTTTCATCCTGAAGTGCTTCATTACTGTATAAAATTACCTCCGGGTTCATAGTATAAACAGGAACAGGTGTTTGGTATACTATTCAACGGGAATATATGTTCGATAAGGGGTGTTCGAGGTGAACAAGAAGCGGGTGATTTTTCTAATTGATATGCAAAGCTTTTACGCAAGCGTTGAGAAAGCGGCTAATCCAGAACTGCGTGATCAGCCTGTCGTGGTGGCTGGTGATCCGAAGAGACGGAGCGGTGTGGTACTAGCTGCTTGTTCGTTAGCGAAAGCATATGGTGTGACCACAGCAGAGCCCTTGTGGAAAGCCGAACAAAAGTGCCGCCAGCTTGTGGTAGTACGCCCCCGCATGCAACGTTATTTAGAGGTAGCAGCGCACATTACGGCTATCTTTGAGTCCTTTACCGATTTAGTGGAGCCTTTCTCGATTGACGAACAGTTCCTCGATATTACCGGGAGCCTGCGATTATTTGGGAATGATCCAGAAGCGATTGCGACTAGGATTAGACAGCGTGTTCTCATGGAGACAGGAGTAGCCTGCCGAGTAGGAATCGGCGAAAACAAGGTGCTGGCTAAAATGGCTTGCGATATGGCTAAAAAGCAGGAGGGGGGGACTTTTTGGTTAAAAAAAGAGGAGCTGGCTGAAACGCTGTGGCAGTTACCGATCGACAAGCTGTTTGGTGTAGGCTCACGGATGAAGCGGCATCTTCATCGGATGGGTATGTACAAAATTGGTCAGTTAGCAGAAACATCGCTTGATGTCATGATGAAACGTTTTGGAGTAAATGGAGAGGTGCTGTGGCGGACTGCACATGGCATTGATGAGTCACCTGTATCGGTTCAGGCGCATGATGTTCAGAAGGGAATCGGTCATCATATGACATTGCCACGTGACTATCATACAGCGGAAGAGATTAAGGTGGCTTTGTTGGAATTATGTGAAGAAGTGTGTCGAAGGGCCAGAAGCAAGCAACTAATGGGCTGGATCGTAGCTGTAGGATGCAGAGGGGCGGATTTTGACGTACCAACAGGTTTTTTTCGACAGATGAAAATGCTGGAGCCAACCAATGATGTGATGACGATTTATGCTGTTGTTTTAGAATTGTTTGAGCGTCATTGGGAGCATTCTCCAGTACGCAGCGTGGGTGTTCAGATTGGCCAATTGACCCCGGATGATGTTTGTCAGCTTAGTTTATTTGAAGACAAAATGAAAAAGCGTTCTCTTGCCTACACCATGGATGGAATTCGATCTCGCTTTGGCAATGATGCGATTATGCGCGCAGTATCGATACTCTCGGCTGGTCAAGTGAAGGAGAGGGCACACAAGATTGGAGGACATTATAAATGAGCCAGTCAACCGTGCCACTCGAGTGGCAGGAGCATGTGCGCGAATCTATTTTATTTGGCTTGTTGTTTAAAGTAGCAATGGTGGATCAGCAGACTTTGCGACAGATTCCATTGTCTCTGTCCTATATCCATTTATTAGAGCACCTGTCACGTTGGGCAGAGCGTAGACATCATGATCTGCGCAGAGCCCTACTAGACAGAGGATGCGAGGTGATTGGCACACAGACCAAAGAGGGCTTATATCGCGTACAGGTTCGGTTTAACGGCTATGTACACGAATTGCTCTATTCCCCCGAATTATTGCGGGCAGAATGTCAGGCGCGTGTCCAACAATGGCTGACGGGAGAGACGCAACAAGATGATACAGGAAAGGTCGCTAAAGAATGATACCAGCAGCTGTATGCTATTACCATCTGCGTACATGATCCCTACTCGCTACGGTTACATTTTTACGTTCTCAGCGTGCTTAGCTAGCCCTCTTTTCATGCGTTTTCCACGTGTCATTAAGAAGAATAAATAAACGAGCAAATAGGCCACCATGGCTAAAGCAGAAATGCGGTACATGATTGCATAATTGGCACTAGCTGCTACTACGCCGAGCAACATCGAACCGATGGCAACTCCTAAGTCAATGGAGTTGAGAAAGGCAGCATTAGCCATTCCACGTTTATCTGGACTTACTTCCGTAATGATCCACGCCTGCATGGAAGGCTGGAGAGTTCCATAACCGAGTCCATACAACACAGCCGAACCAATTAGACCGATCATACCAGTCGTAAAGGAAAGAGAAAGCAGACCAGCGATTACCAATAAAGCACCCGGAATCAAAACAGCTACATGCCCTTTTTGATCGAAAATCTTGCCAGAAAGCGGACGAATACACAGAATCGCTAGTGCATTAAACAAAAAGAAGTTACCTACATTGTCAATTTGCATTTCTTTTCCAAATAAGGCCAAAAAGCTAAGTAAACCGCCATAGGTAACTGATAGCAACAGATTTAACAGGCAAGGAAGCAAGACGTTCTTATCCAGAAAGGAAGAGCTATGATTGGATGACATGGTTTTGTACGCGGATGGCGTAGTGAACGTCTTCGTGTCCGTTTGCCTAATAGACTCAGCATTTCCTGTTGCTAGTGATTGTTGCTTGGGTAAAACGAGGTACAGCAAAGGGAAGATCAATAAAATCAATAGGGTAGAAGAGGCAGTTAATGTACCAAAGCCATACGTTGCTAATACCCATAATCCAATCATCGGTGCGATAGACATAGCTAGGCTGGTAGATAAACCGAAGTAACCCATGCCTTCTCCCATACGGCGAATGGGAATGACATGAGAAACCATTGTGGGAAAGGTGGTGCTAGACATCCCAAAACCAATTCCGTAGCAAACGCGCATAACAAGCAAGACAGCAATAGTTCCGCACCAATAATAGCCGGCTGTAGAGAGAGCAGCTATTGCTAAGCCTGTGAATAATAGGAAAGTGATCTTTCCCCGCTTTAACAGCTCACCTGCGAATAGCCGTGTCACAATAGCAGACAAGGCAAAGAGACTTGTTACTAGACTAATCGTAAAATCATTAGCATAAAAGGTTTCTTTAACATAGGCCGGAAAAGCGGGAAGGATCATCTGTAAATTAAGAAATAACAGCAGATTACAAATTGTTAACAATATAAATTTTTTGGACCAAAGTTTCTCTTGTTCTCCTATCAAAACGTACCACTCCTAAGACTCTATCTGTTTTTGAGCATTCTCGCTCATTTGTTGTAAAAGCTGTTTCATAAACGCTAGATCAGCATCCGAGATGTTGTGGAGTGCTTCCTGAATCGTCTGTTGCTCGATGGGGAGTGTCTGTTTGACCATTTTTTTGCCAGCATCGGTTAAGAAAAGCAGAAAAGCACGGCGATCATTTTCAGACGTTTTTTTGTGAATCAAGCCTTTTTTATACAGTGCATCTAAAATTCGGGTTGTTGTTGGTTGATCCTTGGATGTACGGTGTGCTAGTTCTTTTTGATTGATCCCGTCTTGTTTATCCAATTGATACAGAAGGGAAAATTGCTCCGTCGTAATGTCAAAATCCTTTAAGCGTGAAGAGAGCAGATAAACGATTTTACGGTAGGTCTGCCCCAGCATAAAGCCGATAGAGTCCTCCGAAACAATTTGTTTGGTCAAAGGGGCTTCTCCTTTCTTTAAAAAATACTTGCTACAACAATTATATGTAAGACAACTATTCTTGTAAACATCTGTACTTTTTTTGTACGGTAAAAAACGAAAAGAAAGCAGTGACGATCATGAGAAATAAGCCTGTTTCCAAGAAGGAAAATCTTTTTGCGGCTAGCCGATTTATTTTGCCAGAGCATCGGGAGCTATATTTGCGAATGAAAGCAGAGCAAGAGAGATACTGTCCGCCTGATTTAGATGAAGAGGAACGTGCCAGCATTAGCGCCACATTATTTCAAGCCTTGCAACAAAAACGTTTGCTGACATTGCATTATTACGATGATACGGGGGAGCAATGCATGATCGGGCATGTTCTGCATGTTGATCCTGTGTCACAACGACTTAAGCTGCAGACAAAGCACGGGGTGTTCTGGATTAGCTACCAGACAATTCTGGGGGCTGAAGTGGAGGATACTTGGTAAAAGTTTGTAGGAGCGGTAAATAACTCGAGGAAAAAATAAAATAAACCTAAGTAAATATCATGGAAATAGAGAGAAAATGAGTAGTAACGCAAAAAATCATGATCGGCCAAGATTGAACGATCTATTTTACGTTTCTAATTGAATTAATGGATTTTTCGCTGGAATTTTGCGTGAAAATGCATTTTGCGTTGGAAAGCATTTTGGCTGTATTGTATGTAACGTGAGATTTTTACGAAAACACGTGAGCACAAAAGGGGATTATAAATGTTAGCACAAGAGATGGGCATGGTTTTAACCAAGCACGCGGAAGTAATGGATGCGAAGCGTTGGGCGAATCTGATTGAACAGATGGAAAAGAAGGGCTTGTACGTCGTGATCGAGACTGATACCAACTGCCGCATGCTCAGTCCACTAGGTGGGTTGATGCCGATGCCTTCAAAAAATCAGCAGCTGACAATTTTGACAGAAGAAGAATTGCTAGCAAAAGGCCTAGATATTGGCCATCATATTGTTAAAAAGCAAGTAGATGTTGCTAGCGGATCATAGGTTAAACTAAAACGAAAATAATCATAACTAAACTTACTAAATGAAACAAATTACACACGAATGCAACTGTTACATGGCTCTCTTTCATTGGGAAAGAGAGCTTTTTATTTACTTTTCTTCCATTCTTCCTTCCAAAGTTCTTATTTCAAAAGTCAATCATTTGGGTCATAGAGTGATTGAATTATGATTAACCCGTTAATTATAAAAAAGGAACTGAATCTAAAATATAGTTAGATAAATTGGAAGAAATGTAAAAAATAATTATTTTGGCAGGAATAAGAGTGGTAAAGATTGAAGTTGAGTTTCTAAAATCCTTTAAAGGAGGAATACTGGTTGAAAAAAATATTTTGTTTGGTGTTGCCCCTATTGTTATTTGTGTTATCTGGATGTCAAGGAAATCAAACGGTGGAAGAAAGTAAAAACATGCTAAATATTGGGGTTGTAGGATCTAAGCCATTGGTTAACGAAGGGAATGTCCAATTTATAGAACTGACATTGGATAGATTAATAAAGGATCAGAATATAACGTTAGACGCTTTGTTTATTATGCCTGATATGTTACAAGAAGCTTCCAAAAAGCCTTATAAGCCAATCTATAAAACTGGGAAATATTCCATTTATTTTGTAGATAGCGCAAGCTCATACCTTCCTTTTACCGAAGAAGATATGACCTATGAAAGCGCACCGAAAATAAAAGATGGAATGTATATCATGGGAATTATAAAAGGAACAAATAAGGAGATCATCAAAATCAAAGGCTACGGATTGAAAGATGATAAAAAAACGGATAAAAATATAAAAGAAGTATATAGTACGGTATTTTTAGATATTGCAGCAGAGTAGGCAGTTAGATGAACAGACAAGAGGAAGCGGTCACTTAAGTAGTGCAAGTATACCGCTATCCCAACAAATCTGAGTAATGACGGAGAGAAAGCATCCAAATCAACAAGAAAACCACGCTACTGTTGCTGGAAATGGGAAGTTATAGCCCAAGGAACTGAAGATTATTTGTACCAAAATATAAATCGAAAATAAGTAAAGGTTTTTAAAATATGTAAAATGAATGATAAAGTAAAAAAGTGCTTGCTGAGTAAAATAGTCAAATCTTCATTCGTACATAAAGTAATGGTTGGCAATAAAGTCTAGATAAATATCAGGTATAAAGCTTAAATTTCATTTCCACAGTTCTTCCGTGAATCAAGGTTCTTGGAGAAAACATGAGAAGCTATTCGCACTCCCTCGATAGCTGTTTTTGCAATTGACTAAGCAAGCGTTTCGTTTCGGGAGTAAGAGAAGGCTTCTTCAGAGCTGACCTTTGTTTCTGCTGATATATCATCATACTCCATTCATGCTCCTGTGCTAGCCAAATTCGACGCTTGATTTGCTCCCATCGACGACAGGCCAATGAGATAGGGACGCGAAAGGCTAGAGCTAGCTGGTGTAACCAATCCCGTTCGTATTTAGGCATGGGTAAGGTTTGAAGCAAATAAAAAGGCATAGCTGCATACAACTGAAAGTGTCCGGCCTGCATTTCCTGTAAGTCGCGTAGAGCAGGTGGCAATGACAATTGATTGCCAGAATGGCGCAATGGGTGACATAATTCATGGAAAAATTCGGATCGTCGTTCTACTTCTGACAGATGCTGATGTAAAAAAATCAGAAAGTCTCCACTTTTCTCGCACCATCTTACGTGGGATGGTAATCTTGTAAAAGCAATTTCTCCTCCAAATAACGCTGCAATCTCTTCCAGGTGTAATTCCTCAGGAGCTAGAAATCCATGCCGTTGATACCTAGCTGTAATCCATTCCTCTAAGGGTGTCATTTGATATAATTCGAGATTCATGAAAACCTCCTCCCTCTAAAATTATACCCTAAAAACAGGAATGTTTGTTCGGTTTTCAGGAAATATCCTGCTTAATTTTATATGATGGTCTTACATAAGAAAAAAAAGGATAATTGCAAGCGTACGGGACGCATCCAATTATCCTTTTTCTTTTGTACGGGGAGAACAGCTATGCCTTGGCTCCGGCAACTACTTTAAATTCTTTCCCATTTAAGATTTCTTTACGCAATCGCAGCATTTTTTGATCCAAGCTATTTGCTGCCTCGGCGGCTTCAGTCAATTCATGCAAGACATAAGGCGGCACCTGCTTATCGTACTTATAGTACAAAATATGCTCAAGGCTCGCCCAGAAATCCATAGCTAAGGTTCGTAGTTGAATTTCTGCGTTTACCCATTGTGTTCCTTCATTTAGAACGAGAGGAACCTGAACGATGAGATGCAAGCTTTGATAGCCATTTGGCTTTGGAGAGGCTATGTAATCCTTAATCTCAACAAGGCGCAAATCCTCTCGCTGTTTAAAATGATCTGCAATGCGATAAATGTCTTCAACAAAGGCACAAACGATTCGAACACCAGCTACATCAAACAGCTTGTCTCGCACGCTTTCCAAAGTCTTTGGCAAACGTTTACGCTCTAGCTTCTTCATGATACTAGCCGGTTCTTTTAAACGCGTTTTAATATGTTCAATAGGGGAATATCCATCTTGCAATTTCCATTCTGTATTCACGATCATGATCTTCGTTTCCAATTCGCGTAAAGCAAATTGATAATGAAAGGCCATGTTTTTCCAGACATCCATATTTTCTAGCATAGGTACGCTCCTTGTATTTCTGTGACTTGTATGCTAAGCCTAAATGCAATTCATAGGCACGGTGAGCAAAATCAATTTATTGTACGTGATGATTGTACCTGATGGTTGTGGGAGAAATGTGTAAGCGGCGAAAAAGGACGTTGCTGATTGAAACAGCAACGTCAGATCTCAGGAAATATGACATCATTTCAAACAAACGGTTCTCGTCTTTTCGCAATCAACGGTCTAGACCATTTAACCAATATTTTTACCAAGAAACAATAACAGCTTCATGTATGATCAATGTAAAATGGAGTATTAAGCCGAAGTAGTTTGACGCTGAAAGCCCTTAAAACGCGTTCCTTGATAAGAAACGATACCATGGTCTCCTTCGGCCAGCAGTCCGTATTGAGATCCAGTCAATTGAAATTCTTTGCGTTCACCACTCAATAATTCAAAGGTTACATAATATGAAGTGTGGGAAGCATGATTTCCAGAACCGCCAGACACTTGAAAACGCTTTGAAACAATGTGAGCTTGCTTATTTTCGACAGGAGAATGATTATTAGTTGTCCAGGTAAATAGAGCACGGCCAATAACGAAAATAAAGCCACCAATTACAATCACAGGAATGACGTTAGCCATAAAAGAGAACGTGAAATCAAACATGGGTGAACCAGGTTCAAGTGGATTAGAAAAAAACAAAGTGGAATCCTCCTAATTACAAAAATAGGGAATATTCACTTGTATTATAGCATAAGTAGCAGCGATTTAAAGTTTATACCACCTTTTGAATTAGAATGGGTGTCACATAGCCTTCAATAAGTGCTGCGAGCAAGACAAGCGGTAAAATAACCAAAATATAGGATTTAAGTGCCTGAATGATCGCATTTTTAACAGAATACTGATGCCGATTGCGCGAAAATAGGCGGCGAAACACAGTAAGACTAAGAAAAATGCCAACACTTCCACTTAAGAAAATAGCAATCATCTCAATAATGCCATGAGGGAGGATTCCATAAACTAGGATATCTATCCAAGGCTGGTTCTGAATCGCAACAGATGCAAGTAAAATACTAATCGTGCTAATGGTGATAATACCTGAAAAGGCAGGTAAAACAATTAGCGGAATGATTCCGATTACCACGGACAGAAGGGTCGCTTGAGCATTATTTTTAAAAATAGACCAGAAAAAATTGGTGGGTGTGCCGCCTGACTTGATCCCTTTTGCCTCAAAGGCTTGAGCAAGTGTAGTCAACAGTTCTTTAACCGTTTGCGGATTTTTTACAATGAGCATATAAAAAACAACAGCGATGACTAAGGACACGAATGTAACAATCCAAAAACCTTTCTTGTAATCTTGGCGAAAATGTTCCCATTCCTGGGCATACAAATCACGAAGCATAGCATTTCTCTCCTTATCAGTTAAAAATAATGGTTTGTCTACTTAGTTATGTACACCTAAAAATCATGATTCCAACAATAATACGCATGTAATGCGGTTTGGTATTCACCTCAGTTCTTTACAGCTTTAAATGATTCATGGGTGTTTCAACTTGCTTTCCTTTACTAAAGACCTATAACCATATTATTTATATTACCATCCAAGTAAATTTAAGAACACGTCGAGCATGAATTCCTTATGGAACAAAACAGCATTAACTAAAAATTCTTTTCAATGAAAAAGAAAGCAGAAGTCGATGTCGAAATAGGGAAAACAATGGTAAAATAAAAAAAGCAAGCAAGGCCTTCTCCATCTAGAATGTACGCTGATAACGTCATAATTGTGAGCTTACAGTCTAAGTCAAGAGAAAGGAGTGTTTCTTTGATCCCTAAAAAACATCAAAAACTACGCTGGGCGGCTTGGATTAGTTTAGCTTTGTTGCTTCTTCTGAAAGCTTCCTTTCCACATAATACCACCCTTTTATACCGCCTTTTACAGCAGATAGGCATTCCTACCAGAATAGAGTCATTTCATGTAGATGGTATATTCCTTCTCTTTTTATTTGTCTGTGTGCTTGTCCTTTTCCTGAAAGAATACGGAGCGGGTAAAACAATTTTGACACTATGGATTGCTGTACCCGTTGCAACCTATCTTCTTTTAGGCGGATTTCAATCTTTTATTGCCACTGGTGTCTATGCACTCGATTATGAAAAAAAAAGAAGCTTCTGCAACTACCAAAGAGACTTAGATGGGTTAATTAAAGGAAGCTGTCAATTTCGTATTAAAAATCACGGTGGCCAGGAAGTCCATTTTTCCATAGATATGCCTTTTCGTCTAATCGATGATAACACGATTACCCCAGAGCCGTTGCGAGCCGAGTATGTTATTCAACCACGTGCAGAAGAGATTTTTGAAATGCCGTTTCAAATTCGTCTGGCTCAAACAGATCCAACCGATGAACCGGAAAGAATAATGAGCGGTAGCATTACAATTACAAGTCCAGAAATTATGGTGCAGGCAGAGGGGCATGAACGGACACTGTAAAAGGAAGGCTTTAAAAAAAGAAAATACATCCGATCAAGCTAGACTAAGATGAAAGCGCAAGAAGATAGCTTATATAATAGATATCTTTTTGCGCTTTTTGTGTTTTGAAAAAAATGTGATAGATCGTCATGCTTTGTAATGGAATGCTTCCTCAGCGGAGGCAAGCTATTACTGATATGGTGGGAGATATTTATTCTGGCACAGTGATCTGTAGTGTTTGCAGGCCAGAGCCGTCAGTGTTCACTGTTCTAAGCTGATAGGTGGGTTCAGCAGGCCAGCTGATATCTTCCAAGAAAAGGAGCTTGTTTTGTTTATGAAAATAGACGGGTGAATTAGCATGCTTATGTAAAGTGGTGATTTGCTTAGCCTGTTTTGTTGCTATATCCATGGTAAACAACTCATACTCAAACGTTTTGTTTGACGAAGCAGGTGAAACAGCAGAGAAGGCGATCCGCTTATCATCCGGTGAAATATGAACATCATACATCTCAGGAGTTCCAAGTACCTCATTTACTGGTAAATAGCTAGCCAACGATTTTCCTTGTAAATCGGTAGCAAATAATGCCAGCTTATCTTTGCTAGAGTTGCGATTGTCAGAATCATTGGTGAATTTGGTGAAAAATAGCTTCTGGCCGTCCGATGATATTGACAGGTCTGACATCTGATATTCTTTATCGTGTGTAATTTGCTGTTTATTCTTCCCCTGTACATCAATAGAAAAAAGATCATAATCATGGGGGCGCTTAGAAGCGATTGGAGAGTAATTTTTAAATACTCCGGCTTTTACATAATAGATGGTTTGATTATCCGGAGCAAAAACGGCGTCTGTGATCAGTTCATGAGGCTCTGATAAAAGACGCAGCTCAGATCCATCCGAATTCATAACATAGAGTGCTTGCTCCGCTGTCTTTTTCTCTGCTTCTAGAGGTCGAGCCAGAGTAAGGATTTTTTTTCCGTTACTGGAGTAGACGGGCTGAACCAAAGAATGACCAGAAAGACTGGCTAGCTTTTTGACGTTTGTTCCATCTGGATTTGCTGTGTAAAGACTAGCTACCCCATTAATCGAGTAGGAAAAAAGCAGCTTGGAGTCATCTGGAGCAATATCAATTCCTGTTTCTAAACCTGTTTTTCCTGCATACATTCCAGTGTTGGATGCGTACAGGGAGCCTGTCGCCCACAGCCCGATTGTTAGGCAAAATGCCATTCCTAAAAATAGCCAATTGCGTGTTTTTTTGTTCATTTTGATCACCTCTATATTTTTGGTTAGACAGAGCAAAGAAGGCCGACAAAAACGGCAGAGGATATTCCAAACAGTAATCCTAAAAACGGCTTTCTCCCAATTAACTTGTACTGAACCCAATAAAGACAGGCCCAGCCAAGGAGAAAACATATAGGAAAAACAGCAAAAAACCAGCCAAAAAGCAGAATGCCACTACACCATTTTATAAGCGGATACAGCATTATGAATAAGAAGGATAAATTTGCTGTATGGATTACATTTCTGCGTTTACGCTCCGAGAGGGGGAGGTGTAAAGGTTTTTTCCAAGCCGTCATTACGAGTGTAATCCAAGAGAGAATGAGTAACAAAACTGTGTTAGCTAACAAGAAATTACGAATCCATTTTGTTCCAAAAAAGCCGACATATGCCCAATACAAAAAAGAGAAGGTGAGTAGAATAAGTATTGTGCTAATCAAAAGCTTGCGCTGGAAAATATGTTCTGGATTCCAATAGAACCAAAGCAATGAACTCCCAAGCAGCATTCCAATTCCCATAGGAAGAGGGAGAAATACCTGTAAAATAAACAAAGCGTACAGGTAATAAAGAATGGTGAACAAAATGGTGCCTGCTCCCACCAGCAATAATAATAGACGATAATGGGGAGCTTGGGATTCCTGTAATTCTTGACCAATCTCCTGCTCGCAGCCAAAATCACGGATAGCTAATCGCTCTGCTTCCTCTTGAGAATGACCGGCTTGCAGATAGTCACGTTGCAACTGGTGCAGATGGTCTAGAAATTCTTCTGCTAGCTCAATCCGATCCTGCTCACTAAATTCTCCATGAGATAAAATAGAGGAGACATACTCTTTTAGCCGACTCATGCAAAGTCCTTGGAAACCTTACTCACCAGTGAGTGAATCGTATTCCAATCCGATACTTTCCGCTGTAACTCCTCTGCTCCAGCATCTGTAATCTGATAGTATTTGCGTCTTCCTTGAGCTTCATTGTCTCCCCAATACGAGGTGACCCATCCCTTTTTATGTAGCCGATTTAAAGCTGGGTAAAGAGTACCCTCACTCATGTGGTATAAATTATTACTTTTTTCTTTTAATTCTTTTGTGATTTCATAGCCATACATATCACGCTCAGCAATTAAGGAGAGTAATAAAATGTCGATGCTTCCTTTCATTAGTTCCTTATCCAATAGGCTCAGCTCCTTTTATTTTTTATATTGTATAACGATGTATCTTGTATTGCAATACGATGTATGTAAACTTATCCATAATAATGAAAACAGCCCTTTCTTGGAATGGAGTAAAGCCATCCAGTCATAGGGCTGTTTCAGAATGTACATTCAGCTTGATTGCTTATTGTCATGCTGTTGGTTCGCTCCCATCTAGCTAAGTCTTTGAAGTAACAGGTTGTTCAAAGGCAAAGGCTTAATTTGTGTCAACGGATCTTGTTATGATGGAATTAAAATCCGTTAACAGCTTTGTATGCATTTACGCGACCATTTTGGTAGCTAGTGCCTGTAGAAGATGTTTGATCAGCTGTAGATAATACACGATCGACGATTTGTTGGTTTGTAGCATTCGGTTGTTTACCCCAAGTTAATGCTAGAACAGATACAGCAACCGGAGTAGCCATGGACGTACCAGACATATTGGTGTAGCCACTGTTTTTGTAAGTGGAGTATACTGATACACCAGGAGCAGCAATGTCAACCCATTTTCCATAGTTGGAGAAATAAGCTAGTCCATCGTTAGAATCAGTAGCAGCTACAGCAAGTACATTGTCGTAGGCAGCAGGGTAGGTAAGAGAGGAAGATCCGTTGTTACCTGCGGCAGCTACGACGATTTTGTTTTTGCCCCAAGCATAGTTAATAGCATCTTGGAAGGATTGTTGGAAAGCTCCGCCACCAAGTGACATAGAGATAATGTCAGCGCCATTATCAGCAGCCCAAGTTACACCCTTGATGATGTCAGAGGTATAGCCTGAACCTTGAGCATTTAGAACTTTTACCGGGATAATTTTAGCTGAACCGTCAACCCCGCTGACCCCAATACCATTGTCACCGATAGCTGCAGCTAGACCTGCGCAATGCGTACCATGACCATGGTCATCATTAGGAGAGGTTACACCAGAGACAAAGCTCTTTCCAGGCAACAGGCTATCCTTTAGGTCAGGATGGTCTAATTGAACACCTGTGTCTAAGATAGCTATTTTCTTTTCGGACCCTTTAATAATATCCCATGCACCATATGAATTGATTTTTTTGTGGTGCCATTGGCTACTGATTAGAGGATCGTTTGGTGTGTAATCTACATGATAAAGCATGTTGTACTCAACAGATTCTACATTTGGATCCGATAAATATTTTTGTTTGAACTCCTCAGCTTGTCCATCTGGAACTTTTACTAATTGCCATTCTGAAGCTCCGTTACCCAACTCCTCTACTTCTTCACCACCTAGAGTAGAATGGATTTGTTCTGTGTCAATAGGTACTAAAGTCTGTTTGAATTTTACCAATATTTCGTCATCTTTAAACTCACCTTTTGCAGGTGCATCAGCGGATTGTACGTGATGCTCAACTTTTTCAGTCATCGACGCGAAAACATTGATAGGTAAGAGAGTGGCTAACGCGGTGCAAAGAGATAGGACTTTTAGTGATTTTTTCATTTTTAACAACAACTCCTTATAAAATATTTTGTTACTGTCTAAATTATACGAAAATTACGAAAAAACACAATATATAACTTATCGACATAAAATGTCTAATTTTATCATTTTATGTCGTAATGTTAATTTTAAAATAACAATTTATTTCATTATTTTTTGTAGGAATCAATTGGTTTTTGTAAAAAAATCGGAGATAATAGATAAAAGTTAAATAAACAAAGAATAAATCAGGAAAACCTATACATAAAGTAATCTAGTGTTCCAGAAACATTTTCGTAACATGTTAGAGGAATGAAGAAAAAAAGACTAAATTTTTTTGGGTAAATTTATGGAATTATCAAAAAATATCAGATGAGACGGTGGCTGTGAGATTTCAAAAAACATTATTTGTAAATTTTAGAAAAATTAGGTTATTGTTCTGCTTCTTTATCCATGATCAATTTGCTGTAATGACGGCTAAAGCTTGTATAGATTCCTTAGTTTGTATATGAGAGGAAAGAGGTTTGATAGGGAAGTGTGGAAATTTACAGCTAATAGACTGAAAAACGAGGAAAAGAGCAGGAATGAAAAAAGGGTGGAGGGTGAACAATCTTAAGCAACTACTTACAAACCCCGCACCAATTAATGTGTTATAAGCTACAAAGAGGGGGAAGAGGAAGTGTTAATCAGGACTTAATTTGAAAGGGGGATAAATCGGGGACGCTTCAACTGAACAGAAATAAATAGTAATGAATTAGCAGGAAAAAATTTACTTCGCATAAAAAGTAAAAAGACAGGAGGGAATAGATGTATTTCAAAACACAATCAAGGAGAGGATAAAATGCTGATTGTAAGGCAACAGGAAGTGAAGCAGTTGCTTAGTATGAAAGAAGCTATTGAAGCCGTATCTCATTCTTTGATTGAATTTTCGAATAAAAGGACGGTTAGTCCCATTCGATTGTCTGTACCTGTAAAACAAGGCAATGGTACAGCTTTGTTTATGCCAGCTCTTGTTCCAGCTATGGAGAGCCTTGGCATGAAATATGTTTCCTTTTTTCCAGATAATAAGACAAAGGGGAAGTCTAGTATTACGGGGCTCATGATCCTGTGTGATGTGCAGACGGGAGAACCCCTTCTGTTATTAGATGCGTCCTATTTGACGATCGTACGTACGGGCGCTGTATCTGGTTTAGCTACTCAGCATTTGGCTCGTCAGGATGCCAGCATTCTTGGAGTAATTGGTACAGGTGCACAAGCGCAGGGATTAATTTTAGCTATGTTAGCGGTTCGACCACTTAAGGAGATCCGGCTATATAATCGCACACAACAAAAGGCAGAGCAACTTAAAATGGAGCTGAAACAATCCCAACAAGGGAGAGATTTGCTGATACACGTAGTTCCAGAGGCAAATCAAGCTGTTACAGGAGCAGATATTGTCATTACCGCAACCAATGCAACAAAACCCATTTTTTCAGCAGATGCCATATCTGCGGGAGTTCACATCAATGCGATAGGATCATTTCAGCCTCATATGCAGGAGATTCCTACAGATATGCTTACAAAGGCTGACAAAGTGATTGTGGAGGGGAAGGAAGCCGCTTTAGCTGAGTCGGGAGATTTGCTTCTTCCTATACAGGAGGGAGTTTTCTCCACTCAACAAGTGTATGCTGAGCTAGGGGAGATTGCCGACGGTCAAAAGCCGGGGAGAGAAACTGCGAATGAGGTAACATTATTTAAATCAGTAGGTCTAGCTGTAATGGATGTTGGAGTGGCTTGGGCAATCTATAAAAAGGCAAAACAAGCGGGGATAGGTCAAGAAATTGAACTTGTGTAAACAAGATATGCATGAAACAGCTATTTTTTTCGTCTTAGGAGGCAGAGAGTCCTCGGCAGTCGAACATGGCTGATTGAATCAAAAGGAAACGAAGATAGACCTTCTTTGGCGGCATAAATCAGGGGAGGTCTATTTGTTATTTTACCTCCTGCTTCTTAAGAACTTTTACCATTGCTGCTAACCGAGTAAAACCCCCTTAAAACAAGCATGCTATAACTACTGGGGGTGTTAGCATGAAACAAATGTATACGGCTATGATACGGAGCTTAGCAATGGTACTGAGCCTATCTCTAGTGGGGTGCTCTACCCATTCTCCAGGCGGCACGAATACGCAAATTGGCATTCAGGATTACAAAAGTGATCGTCGCAATAACCATGAATTTGTAGAACCTGGACCAGTGAAAATGATGTACCAAGGAAAAAATACAAATAGCTATCAGTTAACCGCTGTGGAGGAACGGGCAAAGAAGGTGCCTGGAGTACTTGATGCAAAAGCGATTATTTATGGAGATACCATGGTGATCGGTGTAATCACAGACGGAACTCCTAATGGAAAGTATGAACGAAAGCCGATCCAACGCGATCCAACGAGTGAACTGCGGCCAAAGCTAAGCTTAAAATTAAATGTTGATGGACACGATAATCGAATTATTCGGGGCATACGAGACACTTTAATTCGTCAGGATAAGGCGCGTCTCGTCTTTATTACGCCTGACTATAAGATGTATAAACGAATTCTATCTATCCATGACAGATTGTTGGCAGGTGAGTATGTGGACGATAGTGAATTCAGACGTTTAATCAATGATGTAGGTGCATATACAGAGGGCTTTAGTGCTTACTAGAGATTGATAGGTATGCGGGTACTTGCTAAAGTACCTGCCGCCTTTTATTTTTAAAAAATATACATAATAATATTGCACTTCGCAAAATGTGATACATAACGGTACAGAAGTGCAGCAGTTACTGCGCAAGGGATTGCAGCCTAGAGAGGTTATCGTCATGAACACGTCTAGGGCAGGGATTGCTACAGGATGATTAGATTGCTTAAATAGGGATTACATGTATGATTGGATATGTATTACAGGTAACAAAAATAACAATAACATCGTCATATATGTAATAGCCAATACCTAATATATAAAAACAATGAGGACAAAATCCCAATTTGAAGCAGGCAGCATGTATGGTACCGCTCTTTACTTCCTACAATCGGTCACCAGCTTTTATACATAATGGTTGCTTTTAAACGAATGGGGGAGCGGATGGAAGTGGATGTGACATGTTGCCATGAGTATGAATAAAAATCAAAAGCAGCTATATGAGGCCCGTAAGTTATTTTTGCGAGGATTAACAAATCAACTAAATCGTATGGAGCAGTATTTGGAGCAATATGTTTATGAACAAAATCGGCAGTCAGCTCAAGCCATTTACCATATTGCCCAGACATGGAAAGAAAGTGCCTCTATCTATGGTTTAGCGGTAATTGGTAATGCAGCTGATTTATTAATAAAGGAATTTGAATGGACACAAACGGATTGTGAAAAAAGACTGGCTCCTCAACAGCTTCAGATGGCTCATATGCTAATTAGTCAGTTAAAAATGGAACTGAGCTTTGGTCAGGAGGAAATGGTACAGGAAGAGAAACAAATGTGGGAGGATCGGCTAGTAAATAAAAAAGCGTATCGATTGCTTTTAATTGATGACGATGAGGTATTGAGAGCCTATCTAATCAACCGTCTCTCTCAAGAGGGATATCTAGTGGAAGAGGCTCATAATGCGGAAGAGGTGAAGCGTTTATTATGGGAGAAAACCTTTGATTTAATCATGCTGGACCTAACGATTCAACCTCAGTCTGGGTACGAGATTTTTGATTATGTAAGAAATGATCCCGTCTTAAAGTGGGTTCCACTTGTCGTACTATCTGGGAAAAAGGATAGAAAGGATAAGATCAGATGTTATCGGATGGGAGCGGACCATTATGTAACAAAACCCTTCCATTTTGAGGAACTGGAGGCCTGTATCAACCGTCTGCTTACGAGAACACAGTACTATGAGCATATGGCTTTTCGTGACCCATTAACGGGGGTGAACAATCGACGCTCTTTTGATCACCAGTTGCAGGTAGAATTGGCTCAAACCCGCAGGAAACAGGAACCCATTTCTATCGCTTTTCTTGATATCGATTATTTTAAAAAAATTAATGATATCTATGGACATCATATTGGTGATCTGGTGCTACAAGGGGTGGGGCATAAAATACAGCAAAGCTTACGTGCAACAGATATATTAGCGCGTTATGGGGGCGAGGAATTTGTAATCGCCTTCCCTGGAACGTCTGCTGAGCAGGCTGCAATGGTTTTAGAGCGAATCCGAGACCAGCTACAGCAAGCTCCTGTATTACAAATAGATGGTCAAGATTTTCATATTACGTTCTCGGCAGGTATTGCTGATTGGGACCATATAATGCCGCAGCACAAATGGCTGGAGCTGGCTGACCGAGCCATGTACGAGGCGAAGCGTCAAGGACGTAACCAAATTGTTAGAGCTAAGCTGAAACTGGACAAGCCTTTGAATGAGCCGGAAGCAAATCAGAAAAAATGCTTGCTCCTAGCTGACGATGATCAAATGATTCGCTCCATCGTAAGAACAAAGCTTGCACATTTAGAAGTGGATATCATAGAAGCCACAGATGGGAAAGAGGCGTTGGAAGCTATGAGGAAAAGGCGACCACAGCTGTGTATTTTGGGTGGCATTATTCCTGGGATGGATGGATTTTCCTTATTGCGGATAATTCGACAAGATCAAGCATTACGTAAGATGAGAATTATGCTGCTTTTAGCAAGAAATAATCAAAAAGATATCATTAAAGGATTGTCGTTGGGAGCAGATGATTACATGCTAAAACCGTTTTCAATGCTTGAATTGGAATTGCGTGTAAAAAGGTTGTTGTATGCCGAGGAATGACAAACCTATATGTGTATCAAAAGAGTAAGAGGCTTACGATCAAGCGAATCTTACTCTTTTTTCTGTAATAAAAGCTTCATAAAAAATACAGGCATCATTTCCGTGGAAATAATGCCTGGAATCGACAATAAGCGGCATGAAATCTAACGCTTACAGGTCACCTACACCTTTACGTAATTTAACTAATAAATGTAATAATTGCTGTTGCTCATCTTTTGATAGAGGGGCAAAAAAACTAGTTTGGTAATGCTCTCTGATTTTCATTAATGATTCTTCTACCATACTTTGATACTGATCTACTAGCTTAACCACATAACTACGGGAATCTTGAGGATGTGCTTCCTTATAAATAAATCCCTTTTTAAATAATCCAGGCAAAATTCGAGAGATAGTCGTTTTGTCACGTAAGGTAATCTCCCCTAGTTCTGTTGGGGTAACACCATTTGTTTTATATAAGACAGCAAGCATTTGCCACTGTTCAGGGGTGAGATCGTAAGGCTTTAATACCTTATTCGTTTCCTCACGGGTAAGCTGACCAATTCGATGAAGATTATGACCTAAACTATTACATACATCAGCTAAGTACGAGCTAGGGTTCATAAACAGGGTCCTTTCCATTCAAAAAGCGTTTTCCTTTTATATAACCACAGATAGAAAGCTTCGTCAAAGCAACACACGCGATGCCTATGTGTAATGTCTAAGGAAACAGAAAAGAAAAAGCGGATAGGTTAGTATGTTTTACGAGTATATTTCCTTTGATCAGGGAAAGTGCTTTTTCACAACAATCATAGATGTAGAAGAGGTTTATTAGATTCGTGCTAGGGATTTTCAATTTGGAGAGAAGTATCATTGGGTAAGAAATGATGATAAGGAGCGAGTAAAAACATGAATGAACAGGCAAATTCATCTGAAAATATAGGAGTTATAGGCTTTAGTCATATCACTCTACAGGTCTCAAATCTGGAACAATCTTTACGTTTTTATTGTGAGAAATTGCAAATGAAATTGGTCCATCAAGGCAGAACAGATGCATATTTGGAATGGGGAAGTGCTTGGATATGCCTATTGGAGAGACCGGAAATATTTCCGGTTAAACTTGAGCAACAGCACCTTCATCATTGTGCCTTCTATATGAACGAGGAGGATTTTGACATAGCAGTGGATCAGCTACGTAAGAGGGAAATCGTGCTAGTAAAAGGCCCCATTCCTCGTGGAGGGGGCAAAAGCGTATATTTTCATGATCCCGATAAGATTATGCTAGAACTACATACAAGTACATTGCATCAAAGGATGAGTAATTGGACCTAAATCACTGTTTGCACTATATTTTGGAAAAAAACATAGATGTATCCTTTTTCTAGGTGCATTTTGGAAATGTTACAGCTTGAAATGAGCAGAATCAGTGGGTAAAATGAACTAGAGAATATTGGTTCTTAAGATTTACTTCTGATTTTTATGAAACAGCGTCCGGTTTGAGGGAGGTATCAAATTGAGATATCGATATAGAGGAGCAGGTATCGGATTTCTGCTCGGTTGCTTATGGTGGTGGCTTGGCGCCGTTTCTCAGGTCTCTTTTCAATCTGTCTATGTTCCATTTTTTTTAGCAGTTCTCCAAGCTGCATTCGGCTTTTATTATGGAAAAAAGCTTGAGGACTATAAAAAACAGGCTCATCATGATTCACTAACAGAAGTTCTGGTTAATCGACAGTTTTTTAAAATGATGGACAGGGAAATTCAAAAGGCAAAAATCCAAGAATATTCAGTCACATTGATGGTCATTGATCTGGATCATTTTAAAAAATACAATGATGAACATGGTCACTTGGAAGGCGATAGGCTCTTGAAGCGAATTGCAAGGTTTTTACGTGAAAATGTCAGAGGCAACGATCTAGTTGGACGGTGGGGAGGAGAGGAATTTGTGGTGCTACTTCCGAATACCTGTCTAGAGGTAGGAGTGGATGTTGGTCTGCGTTTACAGAACAAAATTAGACAGGAATTAGGCGAGGTGACGGTTAGTATAGGGGTAGCTTCCTATCCCGATCATGCAGCTACAGCTACCGAACTTACTGCCTATGCAGACCAAATTATGTACCAAGCTAAGAAACAGCGTGATTGCTTATATAGTGGTCCAATGGGCGGGGAGATAAAATTTTGGCATCGTGACACCAACCACATCCCACTCCATTAAACAACATATACATGAATGCATGTAACAACGTACACAATAGAAAAGAGCTAAGATGAAACCAGGATACCCCCTGGTTTTTTTGATGACGAAATGATTGGAGAGCATCTGATACAAATGACCTATGAATTTGGCAAGCAAACATTTTGTTAACAATCTGCTATCAAATGCCGAAAAATATCTAAATCCTACCAGTTAATTTATGTATAGATAAGCAATAAATATAAAACAAACAGGTTTTTCTTTATTTTTTATGGAGGGAATAAAGGATTTTTTTACAAACAAATAAAAAATAAAAACGTTAAAAACCCTGTCATATAGCGGTTTATCAAATCTTATTAATATCTTTACAAAAACTTAACATAGTTTTGTCGAATTTTGACTATAAATCAATTTACGTAGAAAACCATGTTTTATATAATCGTAGAGGTGATAATTCTGAAGGAGTGAGATTTCTTCCATGATCAAATCTAACAAAACAACATTCTTCGATCTTTTTGAACAGCAAGCTGCGACTGTACATAAAGGTTCCCATCTCTTTTTTGAAATGGTTAGTAACTATCAAAATTTACAGGAGAAAGTAGCTGAAATTAAAGCAGTTGAAAAAGAAGGGGATGCTGTTGTTCGTCAAATAATGAACCAGTTGAACTCAACATTTATCACACCGTTGGAACGTGAGGATATTCATGCGTTGGCTCATACACTGGATTCCGTAATTGACTTGATTGACGGTACTGCAGAATGCATGTATCTCTATCAGGTAAAACAAGTAGACAAGCGTGTTTTAGCTCAAGCAAATATCCTGCACCAGCTAACCTCTAAACTAATTGAATTGATTCGCACTCTGCGCAAGCTGGATCATAACGTAGTAGAAGGTATCGCAAAGGATATTAAAGCACTTGAGCATGAATCAGATGCAAACTATCGCAAAATGGTTTCTGAGCTGTTAAATACACCAGGTCAAGACCCAATTGAAGCGATTAAGCTGAAAGAGATATATGAAAAACTGGAAGACTGTGCTGACTTTGCTGAGGACGTCTCTAATCTGGTTGAAGGGATTGTGCTGAAAAATGCTTAATCTGTCGCCAGAATTAATCATCCTCATTCTTGTGGTGATTATGGCTTTAAGCTTTGACTTTATTAACGGATTTCATGATACAGCCAATGCAATTGCAACCTCGGTGTCAACTCGAGCGCTAAGCCCGCGTACGGCCATTCTTATGGCTGCAATCTTCAATCTGGTCGGTGCGCTTACTTATACAGGTGTTGCCAAAACGATTGGCAGCGACATTGCTAATCCATTTCAGCTAGAAAATGGTTTAGTGGTAGTTCTTGCTGCTTTGGTGGCTGCAATTCTTTGGAACCTGATTACTTGGTGGTTCGGCATTCCCAGCTCTTCCTCCCATGCCTTAATCGGTGGAATTGCAGGTGCGGTGGTAGGAGCTGAAGGCTTTAGTGCGGTTAATTACGGTGGCTTTATCAAAATCATTCAAGGTTTGATTTTTTCTCCGCTCATTGCCTTTGTAGTTGGATTTATAGTTATTAAACTTGTTTCCAAAATCGTTGCTAACATGCCTTATCACAAGACAAACAGAGGCTTCCGTTACTTACAGGTGCTGTCTGCTTCCTGGCAAGCATTTAGCCATGGTGCAAATGATGCACAGAAGACGATGGGAATCATTACTTTTGCAATGGTTTCAGGTGGGTTCGCTACAACAACAGATATCCCGCTTTGGGTGAAGGTGTCAGCCGCTCTTGCCATGGCATTCGGAACCTCTGTTGGGGGATGGAGAATTATCAAAACGCTAGGTGGAAAGATTATGAAGATCAAGCCGATTTCCGGCTTTTCGGCTGATATGTCCTCTGCGTTTATCATTACACTATTTACGATTCTGAAATTGCCGGTTAGTACCACTCATGTTATTTCCTCCGCTATTATGGGGGTAGGTGCCTCCCAGAAATTCTCTGCTGTTAAGTGGGGAGTTGCAGGACGTATTGTTTTCACATGGGTGATTACGCTTCCATCAGTAGCTCTCTTAGCTGCTGTCAGCTATCGTGTTCTTGATGTGTTTCTATAAAATGTAATATTAGTAAGACTATAAGCGAAAAGCTAGGACACTCCTGTTAAGCGTTGCCAGAGAGTGGGCCTAGCTTTTATTTCTATTTTTTGGATGGAATGAAATGGAATATAACACAGGTTTTTTTGGCGTATCAAGATTCCAGCGCTGTCAAAATCATAAAGCAGCCCTTCTTCTGTATGATGAGCGGGGAGAGTTTGCGAAGTGTTGGCTAGCTGATAATACACAATCACAACGTTATCTAAATATTCTTCTAACAGTTCACTAGTCATTTTTCTGCCCTTCCTTATCAGAAATGCCAGTCGATTATGACTGTAAATCCAGTATGACCTGTTTTTATTTTTTTTAAACGAGTAACAGCTCTTCTGATATTAACAAAAGCACCCGGCCCCTTTACTGGGACAGAGTGCTTTTATCTATGGGTCCTGCTACATACTATCCTTTTGCTTGGAGCCGATCTTTTTTTGTCTGCGATAGCAGTAAACTAGTACAATGAAGCCTACAATCATCAAAACTAGGCTCATTACCTGAGCAATGCGTAAAGGTCCCAGATACAAGGAGTCTGTACGCATTCCTTCAATAAAGAAACGGCCAAATGAATATAAAATCAGATAACTGCCTAAAATTTGTCCGTCAAATTTTTTGAACTGATACAGCATCAATAACAAGAGGGCAAGGACAAGTATATTCCACAAGGATTCATACAAGAAAGTAGGGTGATAGTATTGACCTTGAATGAACATTTGTTCACGGATAAAGGCAGGGAAGTGAGACATGAATGCGGCAGAAGCGACATCCCCATGAGCTTCCTGATTCATAAAGTTACCCCAACGGCCGATGGCTTGACCCAAGATAACACTAGGCATCATAGCATCTGCTAATGTAAGGAAAGGCAGGTTGTATTTTTTTATATACAAAGCACCAGCGATAAATCCGCCAATGAGTCCTCCGTGGATTGCCAGACCACCATTCCATACCTTAAAGATATCGAGCAAGTTCTCTTTATACGTACTCCACTCAAAGGCCACGTAATAAAGACGAGCACAAACGATAGCGGCAGGAATAATCCAGACCACCATATTTAAAATGTGATCGGGATCTATACCAGAGCGCTTGGCATTATAACGCGCGAGATATGTTCCTAGTAAAAAAGCAGTCCCCATAATAAGTCCATACCAATGGACATCTAAGCTTCCGATGGAAAAGGCAATCGGATCATACAAAGTGAATCTCCTCCTCATGTTTACTCATGGGGAAAGTATAACATAGAATACACTCGTATTTCCTCATCCATTCTCACGAAAGCTGTTTTTCTATCAAGAAAAGGATTGAACAAAAATTTGACTATGTATTAGCTTAATATATTTAAAATATGATCTAGAGAGGATCGATTTTCTTGCTGTTGTAAAGGAAGAAATAAATCTCCTTTTTGTTTGACCCGTTCAGGCATTGTATGGATGGTAAAATCACTAGGATGTACATTCTCTATTTCCGACCAGCATAAAGGAGCGGAGACTGTTGCCATCTCCTTGGCCCTAGTTGTGTAGGGAGCGGGCAATGTTTTGCCGCGCCAATGCTGTAAGTAATCGAGATATAACTTCGTTCCGCGATTTTTCGTTAGACGTTCGATGGTTAATCTATTAGGATATTTCTGCGTCAGATAGTTACAAATAAATTCTCCTACCTTTCGAGTTTGTTCGAAAGCATAGCCTGGCTGAATAGGAATATAAACTTGGATACCACTGGCCCCCGAGGTTTTGGGATAGCTGTTGAGCTGTAGCTCATCCAGAATCTCTTTTACATACAAACTAGCTTCTATTGCATCTCTAAAATCGGGAGTGGATGGATCAAGATCAAAAACCAACTCAGTAGGCCATTCCTGTTGATAGGTATGAAAAGCAATGTGCCATTCTAATACAGCCTGATTGGCCATCCAGATCAGTGTGGCAGTATCATTTAACAATGCATAGGTGACAGAGCCATCTACAGCACGTGGGATCCACTCTGGTGCGTAATCTGGAAGATTTTTTTGGTAAAAGGATTTATCCTCGACTCCATGCGGATAGCGAATCACAGTTAAAAATCGATCAGTGGTATAAGGGAGCAAATAAGGAGCCATTTGTATAAGATATTGTAAATAGATGAGTTTGGTTACACCGGCCTTAGGCCAAAGAGGCTTATCGGGATTTGTAATAACCAGCTCTTTTCCTTCGATGTCTAAACGATACTCTTTCGCAGCAATCGCCAAGGAATAAGCACCTCCTGCTATTCGGATGTGCCTTATTCTTCCCGATATTTCTGTATTTGCTTCACAGCGTTCGCTACTTTTTTTGTCCGGATCAAAAAGCTTATGCTCTTGTACCCGTATTATCAAGGTGAGGAACAACGAATAAGCATTTCTCGCCGCAAAAAAAGGAGCATGATTGTGTCCTCTTCATATTTTGTGGCATGGTTGATAACACTAAGTAAAAAAGGAATGTTGATTTTGGAACCAATAGTACCTTTCGAACCTATTAGTACAGCACATATTCCGGAAGGCCCGACTTGGGCTGGGCAGGTCAAATGGGATGGGATTCGCATATTGACTTATTATGATGGTCACGAAGTACGGCTATTTAATCGGAAATTCAATGAGCGAACGTTTCATTATCCTGAGCTGATAAACATCTCGGAATATTGTTCAGCAGATTCCATCATCTTGGATGGAGAAATTATTGCCATAAAAGATGGAAAGCCGTCTTTTTATGAGGTAATGAAAAGGGACGGTATAAAGAAGCTGAGTAACGTGGAAGTGATTAGAAAAAGCATTCATATAACATACATGATCTTTGACATTTTGTATTTGAACGATCAATGGGTAACTTCTCTTTCTCTCGCCGAGAGACAGAAGCTGTTACGAGATGTAATAAAGCCAAAGGATTATGTTCAATTAGTGGACAACTTTGATGCAAAAGCTTTGTACAAAGTTATTGAAGCCGAAGAAATGGAAGGGATAATAATTAAAGACCTGACCAGTACCTACTTGATTAATGGAAAAGATTCTAGGTGGCAAAAGAAAAAATTTTATAAAGACGTAATTGCTGTCGTAGGTGGTGTGACTTTTAGAGACAACCTTGTGAATTCACTCCTTCTTGGACTGTATGATCACGATGGCCGATTCAAGTATATTGGCCACGCTGGGGCAGGAAGACTAACCCAAAACGACTGGAGGAACCTTACCGAATTGATCAGACCACTCGTGCAAAAAAACATGCCATTTGTTAATAAACCAACGCGGACCATAAATACGGTTTGGCTTCAACCTGAAATCACTGTTAAGATAAAATTTGCTGAGTGGGTAGATGGGCATTCATTAAGACAACCAAGTATACAAGGATTTGTGGATGTTCCTGCTCATCAATGTGTTATAGAGTAGTCAATAAGGGTTCCGCCAACAGATAAATTGCTCAAATTGTTACACCTTAGTGGACATGATTTTTAGCCCCTACAAAACTACGCTGATCTATCTTAATACATCAGTTCAATTAAATTGCAACAGTTTTCAAAAACTCGCCAGTTATCGCTTTTTTAGCTCTTTATAGTACAAGAAAATCCTTAACAATAGAGTTAAGGATTTTTTAGAATAATTTCTTTAGTATATTTATCCGAAACTGAAATTTTTGAATTCATTTCTTCTGCAAATAAATCCTTAACGGACTTCCTTGATTGACTATCTTACATTTTCTTCCGTTATACGGGACTACTTTATTTTGTTTGGAAATCTTTATCTCCTAGATGATTTCAGGAAAAAGAGGGGGAGCGATTATCAAATTGACGGAAGGTATCCATGGCAATCCTTACCGCGTTGTCGTTTTCATTCCCTGCTTCTAATATCCTTATTGCTTCCAAGCAATTCCAATAAGTGTCCGAAGCTCCATTATAAGAAGGTAGTTCTATGCTGGGAAAAAGGTCTAAGCTTTACCTAACAGAAATATATGGAATAAGGCGAAACATTTAGCTGTCTTAAGGCGTTTAAATTAATGAAGAGGGAGGTATTAGACATGTTGAAAAAAAGCCTGCTCGTTGCAACCATTGCAATCATGCTGTTTCCAGATCCATTCGCTCCATCCATTCAAGCAGCTCAAACACGGTCAGCTACATACCAAGTGACCTATAAAATGCCCACTGTCAACACGATGGAAGAAGCAGAAGTAATTCATACGATCCTTAAAGAATCTCTGCAAATCAAAAATCCATATTTAGTTACTACCCTGGAAAAAAACAGGATGGATGCATTGGAGATAGTAGCTGATCTGTCCGGCAGTGATGCACCGCGTGGATTTATGATGGATGAATTTTATGTATCCAGAAACGGATATTTGCTTGCGCTCTATAATCAAATAGGGGTGTTGGACCCCGTTTACCCACAAGGCTACGACCCCGTGGCAATAAAACAAAAAATTGCACAGCTACGAACCTCCAGCGGATGGGAAGAATATAGCGAATTACGAAAAAAACGGGGCCAGACTGAACTTGATTCACGGATAAAAGCACTGGTAAAAGCCGGGTTTGTAAAACCAGAGGAACTAAACAGTCAACCGCTTACAAAGCAATTTGTTGCAGAGACGCTGTACCGTATATACAATAACGTCAGACCGTACAAGGGCAGTGTTGCCCCGAAGGACAGCCAAAGTGAGGCAGTACGCTGGGCCATAGAGGTGGGCCTGCCAGGGTTTCATGTGGATGCCAAAGGAAATATACATCCGGAAAATCAGCCGTACTACACTAGCGTGCTGGATTACGTTCATTTGTTTTTACCAAGTAAAATCAATGGGACAGGACGAGAGTATTTTCAGTTTGAAGTCCAACAAGATCTTTTTCTAAACGCTGTTGACAATCATTCAGAGAATTTCTTGTATGTGAACAACAAGCTGCTTTCCTCGATTCCTAACAGTTTTTCGTTGAGAGATCTTCCGGAAGTAAAAAAAGCGGTAACGCAGTTTAGTGCTGCTCTCGCGCCACAATTGATAGGAATGATCGAACAGACACGACGAGAGGTTCTAAAACCGCGGGTGTGGGACTGGAGAAAAGACGTGATTCGACATCCTTCCTTCACCAAATTGGTACAAGGATATCGCAAAACCAAGGGTCAGAAAGAACTCATGCAGGTATATCAAGCGGTTAAAGCACATTATAACTTATTTGAACGTCAGGACTCGCTACAGGTAATGAAAAGTGTACTGGATAATATTAAGTAATAACCGTTAAACAAGACGAATGTACGGGAGAAACAATGATATTTTATATCTGTTAAAAAGCTTTGTTTCTGTAACCTGAGATAAGGAAAAAACACCTCCTGACTGTATGTAGTCCATATGATTCAGGAGGTGTTTTCGTGTTTTTACGTTTTAGGAAAGGGAATTCTTTTTAAGATATATACAAAGTAAAAACACTTACTTTGAGCTTATTTTTTAATCATATTCTTGATAACAACTGTGCTATCCATTCAGAGCCTTGAGGAATGCTTTCACAAATTGATTGGTTTAAATAGGGTGATTGGAGTCATATGCCACCTCATAACAATGGAAGGATTTGATATATAGATCGCTTTCTTAACAGTTCTTATTGCTGCTGAACTTTTTCCTTCACATTTGCTTTATCATCGCAAATAAGGCTCGTTTTGTATTCTACTAGCTGGATGTCGCATCCAGGACCTAAGGTGATATGATTGCCGCGGACAATGGTGGCTTTGGTGTCTTCCAAATAAATATCGTCACCTTCGATAATATGTGTAGTTAGACTGTTGGAAAAAAACGGGCGAAGCAGAGAAGGGAGGAAGGAGCCGCGTCGTTTTACTTCTATATGCTCCCCGCCTATTTCTTTTGCTCTGCACTCACCGCTTGGCTGAATATAAATTCGTCCCGCGTTTAGTAATCCTTCTATTTGAAAGCAGCCATACGTCTGAAAGGACTCTGCTTCACAATCCCCAGCAATTTTAGTATAACCGCGTACTCTCATCTCTTCTGCATGGCAGGAGCCATCAACCAAAATACTGCCATCAATGTTAATTTCCTGACCTTTAACCTGCCCATTTACTTTCGTATTTCCACTAATTTTCAAGATTTGACTTTCTACGTTTCCATGAACCGAGGAGTTTCCTCGAACGACAAAGGTTTCAGACTCAACATCTCCATCCACAGTAGCATGCCCCGCGCAAGAAAATTCCTTACATACAAGATTAGATGTGATTTTTGCACTACCTGCTATTTTGACAGAATGAAACGTTCCCCCAGGTATTTTCATGGAACCATTGATTACGAGATCATCGGGTTCTTTTTTTAACATTTACAATTCCTCCTTGAGTATGTTCCATTTCCGCTTCAAATCTTCAAGTAAAACAGGAAGAGAAAGACGGGCGACAATTCGAGCATGCTCTTCCCAATATAGTTCTTCAGGGGACGTTGTAAATAAACAGATGGATACGCCCATTTTTCTGACAAGAATGAGCTCATTCGTTTTCCCCTGTAAGGAAGCATAGTTAGCTGCATAGGTGCGCAGAACGGTTTTGGCTTCCTCCCGACTACACTCACCGCTGACCAGTAATTGATCAACGGCATACAGGGACAAGACGATTTCAAAAGAGTATTCCTGCTGCTTGGCAAAGCATTCCTCATATAGCTCAAGTGAAGTCTGTGTAACAATGTTTCGTGAAAGGATCGTTTGCCTGTTCATTGCGTGATCTAAAGGAATAGGAGAGAACATATTGGCCAATTCGTCTAGTGACAGATCATCCTTCAGACTTAGAATTTTGTTCACTCGATGCAGGATCTCTTGCTTAGGGAAAAAAGTCTCCTGTCCTGTAAAGGTTGACTTACGAATAAACCAGTCCTCGGGTATTAAATTTTTACGTTTCCAGCGGTAAAGCTGACCGTAGGAGATTCCGGTTTGCTCTAGCAATTGTTTTTTTGAAAGCAATTCCTGATTAATCTGGGTAACCTCCTTTTATAGGGATATTATTTTACTTTGTGCAAATGATCGTAACATAACAATGTTACGTTGTAAATATAGCAAAAGTGTATAAAAGTGCAAAAATAATTGCCGTATTTTATTTAGAATGATTATAATGTAGAGGAGAGGATGGTGATTCGTTTGAGTATTTTTGATTTTTCCGTACACACAATGAATGGGGAAACGGTGTCATTAGAACGTTATAAAGGGAAGGTCCTACTCATTGTTAATACAGCTAGCAAATGCGGCTTTACACCTCAATATACAGATTTACAGAAGCTGTACGAACGTTACAGAGACTATGGTTTAGAAATTTTGGGATTTCCTTGCAACCAATTTGAGCAACAAGAACCGGGAAATAACAAGGAAATTGCTCAGTTTTGCGAGTTGAATTATGGAGTGAAATTTCCTGTATTTGCGAAAACGGACGTAAAGGGAACGAATGCGAACCCGCTATTTCGTTATCTATGTCGGGAAATCCCATTTGCTGGCTTTGATGACTCACAGGCATCCGGCCGACTTTTACATATGTTTTTACAAGAAAAATTTCCTGAGACATTGATGGATGACTCAATAAAATGGAATTTCACAAAATTTTTAGTAGATCGAGAAGGGAAGGTAGTGGGACGTTTTGAGTCGCCTGTTGAGCCAATGGATTTAGAAACGCCAATTAAGGATTTATTATAGACATCCTAGATACCTTGAAAGTAAAAATGAAAAAGCTGAGAGCAACAAGCTGGGCCCTCAGCTTTTTCGTTATGATTTTACGAATTCGGTGTCTGTGTTTTCTTTCGTCGCAATGCTTTCGTTACACTGGTGGTGCTTGTATCAGGGGATAGCTTAGTTGTAGATGCTTTGCTTTTCTTTTTGGAATTCTGAGCAATAGGACGCGGCTCAGGATAACGTTCCACTATGTCACGATTCTCATTTGTTTCTTTTTGTGTCAAGCCTTGAGGTGCTTCAGCTTGAGCCAAGCTTTCCTTTAATGCCTGCATGAGATCAATGACATTAGCGCGTGGTGCGGAAGGCGCTGTTGCCACCTCTTTACCTTCCAGCTTTTTCGTAATGAGCTCTTGCAGGTGCTGGCGATACGTATCTTGGTATTGTTCAGGCTGGAAGGGACGAGACATGCTTTCGACTAATTGAATGGCCATGGCTAGCTCACTCTCGACTAATGGGGCATCTGCTTGAGGGAGAGCTGGTACTTGAGCTAAGGAGCGTACCTCATCGGGATAGAAGATCGTTTCTAACACCATACCATTTTGATAAATACGTAACACGGCCAAGCTTTCTTTATTGCGCAAGGTAATTCTAGCAATTGCGATTTTGCCGGTCTGCTGCAAAGCGACCCGTAAGAGAGAATAAGCCTTTTCCCCTGTTTCTTGTGGAGAGAGGTAGTAGCATTTATCAAAGTAAATGGGGTCAATTTCTGACAGTTGAACAAAGTCGACAATTTCAATAGCCCGTTTCGTTTCTGGGGCAATTTTGTCTAAATCCTCGTCTTGTATCATAACGAAATTACCTTTTTCATATTCGTACCCTTTTATGATTTCATCGGAAGCTACTTCACGGTCACAGGTCGGGCAAACCTTGGAGTACCGAATGGGCGTGTGGCACTCCTTATGCAATTGACGAAAACGAATATCGCGGTCTTCTGTTGCTGTAAACATACGAACAGGAATATTCACTAAACCAAAGCTAATGGAACCTTTCCAAACGGTGTGCATAAAAAACGCCTCCTTATAGAAGTAGTATCCACAAGGAGGCATGATGTATCGGCATGTAACTTTTGGGACGTCAACAATATTTATTGGTTATGTTTCTTGGCGTCAAGAAGATCCGCTTCCGATTGCATATCGCGGGCGCGCTCGATACCAACACCAGTGCGATCTGCCTGCGATTGAGCCTTAGAGGCTTTAAGCTTACGTTCTGATGGATTTTTAGCAGCCATGCTGGTTCTCTCCTTCTATTCTTTAGAATGGGGACGTTTACTAATATCTCTGTTTTGGACAAAAAAATACCTCACTTCTTCTTAAAAAGTGAGGCAGTCATTCAAGTTGTTTCCGCGGGGGAAACCTGTCACCTTCATGCTCCTATCTACATGAGGTGTCAACTGAACTGACTTCAATTATGGGAGAGGAGAAACCGGAGGAAGAGCTTATGGGGAAACGTAAGTCTTCTCCGCGGTTGTCAGCGACACCATAGCATCGCTTGTAACACATTTTTACCAGCAAACTGGTAAGTTATACATGCTGATTTATATTTTTTATCGTTTGGATTGAAAATTTTACGTTTTTCCTTCCTATATGGTAGTATGAAAACTACTGTCTCACCAAAAAGTGTGACAACGGATATGTATACAAGTTAGGTGAAGAGAAAATGAGAGTGATTTCAGGAGAACATAGAGGCCGTCCGCTAGCTGCTGTGCCTGGTACGAGCACAAGGCCCACAACAGACAAGGTAAAGGAATCCATCTTTAACATGATCGGACCATATTTTGATGGAGAATGGGCATTGGATCTATATGCAGGGACAGGAGGCTTAGGGATTGAAGCTCTTAGCCGAGGTGCTGCAAAGGCCGTTTTTGTAGACAGTGACAGCAAAGCTTTTAACACGGTCAAACAAAATCTTAAAACCTTGCGATTGGAAGAGCAGGCAGAGGTTTATAAAATTGATTCAGCACGTGCACTTAAGGTGCTTTCTACTCGTGAGGTGCAATTTGACTTAGTATTTCTTGATCCTCCTTATGCAAAGCAAAAGCTTGAGCAAGAGATTGAACAACTCCAACAATTACATGTAATAGCCGCTGATGCTTGGATTGTGACCGAGCATGATGCAAAGCTATCCTTGCCTGAACAGATTGGAATGTGTGAGCAATACCGTTGCTCTACCTATGGAGATACGAAGGTTACTATTTATCGCTATATAGTGGAAGGAGATTCCTAGCATGAGAATAGCAGTTTGCCCGGGCAGTTTTGATCCGGTCACGTATGGGCATCTAGATATCATTAAGCGTGGAGCTAAAATTTTTGACAAGGTTATTGTGGCTGTTCTGGTTAATTCAAATAAAAAGCCGTTATTTACATTAGAAGAGCGTATGGCATTATTACGTGAAGTAACAGCCGAGTATTCTAATGTAGAAGTAGATACTTTTAATGGCTTGTTGGTTGATTATATGCAAAGAAAAGAGGCTCGGGTCTTGATAAAGGGCTTACGGGCAGTATCTGATTTTGAATATGAAATGCAGATGGCCTCGATTAATCGCAAGCTGGATGAGGAGATTGAAACACTGTTTGTCATGACAAATAATCAATACTCCTTCTTGAGCTCAAGCATCGTAAAGGAGCTTGCCAAGTATGATGCCAATGTAACTGATTTGGTGCCACCGATTGTAGAGCAATCGATGCGGTTAAAGTTTCAGGAATTACAGGGAAACAGCTAGAAATGGATGCTGGCCGGCCTGTAGGGGAAGCATTCAATAAGTGGGTAAGGAACGCGGGTTTCTTACCCTTCCTTTATTTGTGTACATATTCGATCATTATTGCTTCCACAGCTTGTGTAATAAAAAACAAATTAAAAATAAGACGATTGCGATACAAGCTGCAATGGTGCTCATTTGAGAAAAAATAAGCCACCACGATTTAGCTTGAAGTAAGTGCTCGCTAGGTAAAAAGGCGGGGATGCTTGTATTAACATTTTGCGTGATGATCGTAAGTGGTTTCCAGAACACGATTGTTAACACCGCCGCAAAAATAGCATGGATAGCCCGACCGATGAGATAAGGCTTCACGCTGATATCCGTTTTGCTTAATATGCTTGCAATTTGCGCATGGACGCTCAGACCGCCCCAGGATATGATGGCAGCGGTAATAGCTGCTTTGACCATCATAGAGATATCCTGAATTTCACTAGTATTTTGAGCACCCATTGTTACTTCAAATAACCCGGCCAAGCCAGCCTTGCCCATCGCATCTGTGAATCCAAACGGACCCAGCAATAAAAAGAGAGCACGGTTTAAGAAGCTGGTAATGCCAACGGTCTGCATCATTTGAAGCAAGACCGAGAACATGATAATAAAGCCCCCGACGACCATCAGGGTTTGTAGAGCGGATTGCACGGCATCTCCCATAAGCTTGCCAAAGGGGCGATTATCACTGAGTCTGGCACGATGCATAGCTTGTAAGGCCCGGTAAAGTAAGGGGTGCTGTGATTTTTCATAAATCGCTGTAATGGGGGAAACAGGCGAGTACATACGATAAAGCATGCCAACCAGGATTGCAGCACCATAATGGGTAAAGGCGATTACATATCCGAGCTGTTCACTGTTAAAAAAACCAACGGCTACTGCACCGATAACAAAAAGCGGGTCTCCTGTAGTAGCAAAGGTAACGAGCCTTTCCCCTTCCACTTTTGTAATGTGGCCTCTCTCTCGTAAACGGGTGGTTAGATTGGCTGCGACTGGATAGCCGGAAGAGAACCCCATTGTCAGCACGAACCCTCCTGTCCCCGGGACATTAAATAGAGGGCGCATCAGTGGCTCCAGCAATACCCCGATAAAATGAACAACACCAACTCCCATCAGAACCTCCGATACAAATATAAAGGGGAGAAGAGCAGGAAAGACGACTTCCCACCAAATGTTTAAGCCGCGAACGGCAGCTTGAAAGGAAGGCTCCGGATTAATAATAAGTACGAAAACCAAAAGGAGCGACAAAATCGCTAAACTAATTGTGAGATAAGGAGAACGATGCGACATATAACCCTCCCGGATGTAAGCGTTAGTACATGTCTACGTTGGAGGGGTACAAACTATTCATACTCTCTGCTAGCTAAAAAATGAATGGAGAAGCGGGCTGTTTTCATATGATTGAGGGGAGGAGGCGTTTTTTATGACAGACAAGAAACGACCAACCATTGGTTTAGCACTTGGAGCGGGTGGTGCCCGTGGATTGGCTCATATCGGGATTCTAAAGGTGCTTGAAGAGCATGATATTCCTGTTGATTTTATAGCAGGAAGCAGTATGGGCAGCTTGGTAGGGGCCTTTTATGCAAATGGAATTAGACCAGACATGATGGAGAAATTGGCGATAAATGTCAAGCGCAAGCACTGGTTAGATTTAGTGGTCCCTCATATGGGATTGGTAGCCGGTCAAAAGATAAAAGAAATCATTCGCTTATTAACTCATGGCAAAAATATTGAAGAGCTGCAAATTCCCTTGGCAATTGTAGCAACTGATATAGAAACGGGAGAGCGAGTAGTTTTTACAGAGGGACCGGTAGATATCGCTGTACGTTCCAGTATTGCTATGCCAGGAATTTTTGTGCCAGAGCAGGTAAATGGCAGAATGCTGGTGGATGGAGGTGTAATTGATCGAGTACCGATAACGGTTACCCGAGAAATGGGGGCTGACCTAGTTCTGGCCATTGATGTAGCAAATTTTGACAACAGAATGAAAGTATCAAGCATCTTTGACGTGATTGCTCAGACGATAGATGTAATGGAACGTGAAATTTTACGATATAGGATGCTATCAGCAGATTTAGTGATTCGTCCAGAGGTAGGTCACATCGGCAGCTTGTCTTTTACACAAATAGATTCGATTGTGGAATTAGGAGAGATAGCGGCTCGAAAGCACATTGATCAAATTAAAGAGATGATAAAGAATTGGGAGGAAACAGATGCAAAACGAATATCAATCGAACGAGCGCTTAAGACGAACTAATAAACGGAATGTAGCCGTTCTGATAGCTATGATCATCATGATTCTGATGGTCATTAGTACCTATATACCTATGCCTTATTATGTACAGCGTGCTGGAACGGCTAAAGAGCTTTCGCCTATGATTACCGTAGAAGGCGGCGTAAAGAATGAGAAGGGCACATTTATGCTGACTACTGTACGCATGTCCCGAGCAACACCTTTAACATATCTATACGCACAATTTTCTAAGGATGCTGATCTTATTTCCGATAAATTTATTACAGCGCAGGGTGAAAGCGATGAGGATTATGCAAAACGGGAGCTGTTGGTAATGCAGCGATCTCAGCAGGTTGCAGAAGCGGTCGCTCTGAAAAAAGCGGGCTATCCAGTGAAAATGGAGGATCAAGGAGTCTTAGTCTTGTCTGTTATGGATGGCTTTCCTGCTAAAAACGTGTTGAAGGTGGGAGATGTCATTACCTCGCTGAACAACAAGCCCGTTAAAAATAAGAATGATCTATTCCTCTTATTGGAAGGTAAGAAGGCGGGCGATGCTATCCAACTACAATTTAAACGGGATGGAAAACAAGAACAGGCCGAATTGATTCTGGCGCAATTACCCGAAAATAATGGTGCAACGTCCCATCGAGCCGGGTTCGGTATAACACCGCAGGATCAAAAGCGCATCCTATTTGATAAGAAAATTACGATTGCCGCTAATAATATTGGTGGTCCGTCTGCAGGACTAATGTTTACCTTGGAAATCTATAACCAATTGCGTCCAGAAATTGATATCACGCGTGGCTATCGTATCGCTGGAACGGGTGAAATGAATTCCGATGGCACTGTAGGAAGAATCGGTGGTATCAATCACAAGGTTATCGCCGCTGATGCCGCAGGAGCAGAAATTTTCTTTGCGCCAAACGATACGAGCGGCGATAAATCAAACTATGAAGTAGCGGTGGAAACAGCGAAACGCATTCACACCTCTATGCGGATTGTTCCAGTAAAAACGGTAGATGATGCACTGCAATACCTACAACACCTAAAGCCAAAGGGAATAGAATAAAAAAACTACCTCTCTTACTCAGGTGTGATTTGTAAAGGAATCCGGCGATATTCTTCCAAAAAGGGCTGCTCAATTTGAATCGAATGCGCCAAACGGTATAAAGCATTTGAGCGAATATCAACATCAAGCATAGGATGCAATCCGTCTCTTACATTCGTGTAGAGGGGGATTGCACTTTTTTGTTTAGCCTGCTGAAGTAATTCTCTTCCCTTCTGGCTGAATCCAAGGACACGGGCGTATGAGGCGCCATGGCGGAGGTTAAAAGCAGATATCTGTTCTTTTTTCACATCGAGTAGCACGTTAAGCAACATACGCTGAATGCGATTTTGCGTATATCGTTTACTTTTAGCGGAGGTAATCATCTGTGCAACTGTTTTTGATCGCCGTGCCGATTCTAGGAGCCTATACTCCATTCCTTCTTCTATTTCATGGTACGTAGCAAGCTCTTGTGCAGTGAGCTGTAACAGACGATGGAAGAGAGGATGAACGAAATTTTCCCACGTCATAGGACAAAGGCCAGAAAGCCATTCACGCTGCAACACATCTACAGTAGCTTTCGGCACGTATCCTGCGACTGCTGCTATATTTTGCTGTTTCTCTGTCAATATTTTTCGCAAAGCGGTAGCGCTTGCTATCTGCTCGTCTGTGATTGTTTCTTGATGATAGCCTGCTTTTTGACGTTGGATGGTGACAGGTACAATTTTGCTGTTTAACCTAGCCAGTGATAGGAGATAGTTAAAACCGAGTATATTATTTGGTTGATCGAGAGTCGCGCCATGAATGCCGTGATCGGTGAGGTACGTGTGAGCTGCTTCAGCGTATGCCTTAGGGTACGGAAGACCATCGCGTAACCCTGCTTTTAGTAAATGAGAAAATTCAGGTGCTTCATGCGCGAGTAGCTGTGCGGCTTCTTTCATCCAGCTAATGTCTCCGCACTCCGAACCAAAGCATAGCGTATCAACTACTCCGATGCGATCTAACAGCGAGACTGCTCCATGGGCAAACAACTCAGCGTTCGAGGTGGCAAAGAGTGTAGGGAGTTCAATTACTAAATCAACCCCTAAACGCAGAGCCATCTCCGTGCGAGCCCATTTCGAGACGATGGCAGGTTCTCCCCGTTGTAAGAAGTTGCCGCTCATGACGGCGACGCAGGCATCAGCTCCTGTCATTTTTTTCGCTAATGCAAAATGAAGCTTGTGTCCATTGTGCAAAGGGTTGTATTCTACTATAAGGCCCACTGATTTCATTTGTAAAAACGACATCCTTTCTACCAGAACCTATCTGTACTGGTAGTGTAGACAAGTTCATTTGTTCTGGCAAATTCTATTTGCAGCCGATAAGGTGTCAAGGAAAATAGGTTGACAAAGATGTAGGCAAAAGCTATAATCATCTTTGTTGTGCATGAGGTGATAACATGAATATTAAACTAATAGAATTGCACCACAGAAAAGGAGAACCACTTCCTTTTCAAACAAACTTGGATTCCCAGGATTTAAAGAAGCGTCATCAAGAGATTCGAGACTTATCACCTGTTACTGTTACAGGAGAGGCTATGGAGCTCGGTGGCTTAATCTATATCAAGGGAGAAATACAAGCAGAAGCTAAGTTCGTTTGTGCGCGTTGCTTGACACCGTACACGGAACAGCTTTCGATTCCTTTTTCTGAAACCTTTGCGCCGAATACATCCGATATCGAATTTGATGAGGATAGCGATATTCATCAGGTGACTGGCGAAGAGATCGAGTTGGACCCGTTCCTGGAAGAAGACTTCCTGTTGTCAATTTCAGCATTCCCATTGTGCTCCAAGGATTGTCAGGGACTGTGCGCGAGTTGCGGAATTAATCGCAATGAACAGTCATGTAATTGTTCCACAGAACGTATTGATCCGCGTTTAGAAGCCCTAAAGAAATTCTTCATTCAAGCAGAAGAATAAGCTTGTTTTCAAGATGAAGCGCATCTCTTTGGATGAATTGCTTCATTTTTGAACGGGTTGGTCGATTCCTGTGAATTAGTCCTAACCCACATACATCGGTTCCACAGATAACCATTTCACTTACGGCTTTATGCCTTGAGTTTCTATATGGGGAACCTTCAGACATTTTGACTTCGAAGGAGGTGTAAGGAAGATGGCAGTACCTCAACGTAGAACTTCCAAAACTCGTAAAAGATTGCGTCGTACGCACTTCAAATTAGAGATTCCAGGTATGGTTAAATGCGATAACTGCGGCGAACACAAACTAGCTCACCGCGTATGCGCAAGCTGCGGAACTTACAAAGGTAAGAAAGTGGTTCAATAAGCAAGAGGCAAGGTGAGGTGATCACCTTGCTTTTTTTCTGTTCAAACGGGAAAATCTAACGGATTAAGTTATTTTTATGAATAGGGTTGTAAAAATGGTCTCCCTCCCGTATACTAATTTAGTACCTGGTATTAAAAACAACTCGTAAGCATAGATAGAAAAAGCTAAGGGGGGTGCCGAAAATCGCTCGCATAGCTAAGAGAGATCGTCAAAGACAGCTCGTGGATAGTCTAGAACGAAATCCATTCGCTACGGATGAAGATTTGGCTGCGATGTTTGATGTTAGCATTCAAACGATACGGCTTGATCGATTAGAGCTAGGCATACCGGAATTACGTGAACGGATTAAATCTGTTGCAGAGAAAAGTTTAGATCCAGTCAAATCACTAGGAATTGAAGAGGTGATTGGCGAAGTAATAGATCTACAACTGGATGATTATGGAATTTCTGTCTTAGAAATAACAGAGGAGCATGTGTTTACTCGAACACAGATTGCTCGTGGACATTATATCTTTGCTCAAGCAAACTCCCTGGCGGTTGCTGTTATCGACGCGGATGTTGCTTTAACGGCTACAGCCCGCATGCGTTTTATTCGGCCTGTAAAGCAAGGCGAGAAGCTGGTTGCTAAGGCTGTGGTTCGTTCTACGGAAGGGGACGAAAGCAAGGTGCGCGTCGAAACGAAGGTTCAAGGAGAAAATGTGTTTACTGCTACGTTTAGGGTTTTTCGTATCCGTGAGTAGTAAGGTCAGGAAAAAACAGGAGGGAATTGTACTTGCGTATTTCACTTGATGCCATGGGGGGCGACCATGCACCCCGCAGTGCCGTAGAAGGCGCTTTGGAGGCTATCTCTGTTGAACCCTCCTTACAAATTGTTTTAGTTGGGGATGAATCAGCTATTGGCAGCTATCTGCCTACACCCCGTCCATCTAATATTGAGATTTTACATACAACAGAAAAAATAGCATCAGATGAAGAACCGGTTAAAGCTGTGCGCCGTAAAAAAGATTCTTCTTTAGTAAAAGCAGTAGAACTGGCACGTCAAGAGGAAGTAGAGGCGGTCATTTCTGCTGGCAACACCGGAGCATTGATGACAGCGGGGTTATTAATTACGGGACGCATGAAGGGAATTGAACGTCCGGCTCTAGCTGCGATGATTCCCAAAATCAAGGGTGGAGTTACATTGGTGCTTGATGTTGGCGCCAATATGGATGCCAAACCCCAACACCTCGTGCAATATGCTATTATGGGTAGCCTATATGTAGAAAAAGTGTTAGGCATAAAAAAACCGCGCGTTGGCTTGCTGAATGTCGGCACAGAAGAAGCAAAAGGGAATGAACTGGCTAAAAGCACCTTTCCCTTGCTAAAGGAAAGTCCGGTACATTTTATTGGGAACGTAGAAGCGCGGGATTTACTAGAGGATGCTTGTGACGTACTAGTATGCGAAGGATTTTCTGGCAACATTTTATTGAAAAACACAGAGGGAACGGCTTTAGCTATTTTCTCTCAGTTGAAGCGCGAGCTTACCTCAACCTTCATGAATAAACTGGCTGCTGCCATTTTAAAGCCAAGTCTAAAACGTTTTGCTAACCGCATGGACTATGCAGAGTACGGTGGTGCTCCGATGCTTGGATTGAAACGCCCTGTCTTTAAGGCGCATGGTTCATCCGATGCAAAAGCATTTAAAAATGCCCTGCTAGCAGCGGCGCGTTTTTGCAAGTCTGATGTCAATCAGCTCATCTTAAAAGAGCTACAGATCGATCATAGCGGAAAAGGGGAAAAAGAATGAATGGATTACGTCCTGTAGGAATCCTGGCAACAGGCTCCTATACACCTGATAAAGTGTTAAGTAATGCCGATTTGGAAAAGATGGTGGAAACCTCTGACGAATGGATTACCTCTCGTACAGGGATTCGTGAACGTCGAATTTGTGCGGAAGATCAAGCTTCTTCAGACCTAGCCTATGAAGCTGCCGTGAGAGCGCTGAACAAGGCAAACATCAGTGCTGAAGACATTGACATGATTATTGTGGCAACAGTGACTCCAGACCATTCCTTTCCATCTACATCATGCATACTTCAAGAAAGATTGGGTGCGAAGAAAGCGTCGGCGATCGACCTTTCTGCAGCATGCACTGGATTCATTTACGGGGTGACGACTGCTACACAATTTATCGCGAACGGCATGTATCGTTATGTGCTGGTTATCGGAGTAGAGTCCTTATCCAAAATCACAAACTATGAAGACCGTAATACATGCGTCCTGTTTGGTGACGGTGCAGGAGCGGCTGTTCTTGGTCCTGTTCCAGAGGGAATGGGCTTTAAAGCCTTTGACCTTGGTGCGGATGGATCAGGTGCTAAGCTGTTAACTCTTCCAGGTGGCGGTTCACGTTACCCAGTTACAAAAGAAACCGTAGAGAACAAAATGCACTATTTGACCATGACTGGCAATGAGGTTTTTAAATTTGCTGTACGCGTTATGAACAGTGCAACTGAAACAGTGTTAACAAAAGCAGGACTAGAAAAGGAAGCAATCGATCTCTTGGTGCCACATCAAGCGAATTTACGTATCATTGATTCGGCTGTGAAACGCTTTGGTTTGTCAGAAGATAAAGTGGTAATTAACTTAGATCGCTATGGAAATATGTCGTCTGCCTCTATTCCCGTTGCGTTGGATGAAGCTATCCAAGAGGGAAGAGTTAAAGAAGGAGACAATGTTATTCTCGTTGGCTTTGGTGGCGGCTTGACTTGGGGAGCCGCACTGCTCACATGGTGCACACGTGAGCAAAACGACGAATAATACGAAGTACACAGGGATTGGAGTCGAATGGATTTGAATAAACTAGCATTTGTTTTTCCAGGACAAGGCTCTCAGTTTGTTGGAATGGGAGCGCAGTTATGTGAAGAATCGTCAGCGGCAAAAGCGATTTTTAGTCAGGCGGATGAAGCCTTAGGGTTCTCGCTTTCACATCTTTGCTATGAAGGACCTGAAGAAGAGCTGCGTTTGACAGTAAACACGCAGCCAGCTATTTTGACCATGAGCGTTGCTGTTCTTAAGGTTTTACAAGAAAAATGCCCTGATTTGAAGCCGGATTTCGTGGCAGGACACAGTTTGGGCGAATATTCTGCACTGGTAGCGGCAGGAGCAATCAGCTTTACCGATGCTGTTAAAACCGTGCGCGCACGTGGACAATATATGGAACAAGCAGTGCCTGCGGGGCAAGGGGCTATGGCGGCCGTACTTAATATGGATCGCCAAAAGCTGCGAAGCATATGTGAACAAGTTACCGAAGCCGGATACCCTGTTCAGCTTGCAAATATGAATTGCCCAGGGCAAATTGTAATTTCAGGCAGTGCTGAAGGTGTAGAAAAAGCAGGAGCACTGGCAAAAGAAGCGGGCGCTAAGCGCGTCATGCCACTAAATGTTAGCGGACCTTTCCATTCTTCCTTGATGCAACCAGCCGCTGAGCTTTTACAGGCTGTTTTAGCAGATATTGAAATCAATGATGCCAATGTACCAGTAGTGACAAACGTTGCAGCACGTCCTGTGACGAAATCTAGCGAAATTGCTACGAGCTTGGTTGAACAGGTATCTTCTCCTGTTCTCTGGGAGGATTCAGTTGCTTGGATGATCGAACAAGGCGTCACTACGTTTGTTGAGATCGGTCCCGGAAAAGTATTAGCTGGTTTGGTGAAAAAAATTGCACCAAAAGAAGCCAACATAAAAATCTTTAGCCTGCAAGACATGGATTCACTTACTGAATTCGTTGGAGGAGGAGAAGCATGTTAATGTTAGAAGGTAAAGTAGCTTTGATTACAGGGGCTTCTCGTGGTATCGGTCGTGCCATCGCACTAAAATATGCGGAAGCTGGAGCCAATATCATCGTTAATTATTCAGGAAACGAAGCGAAAGCTCAGGAAACAGTAGCCGAGATCGAAAAATTAGGCCGTGAAGCAATTATGATTCGCGCCAATGTAGGAAATACGGAAGAAGCGGAGAATATGGTAAAAGAAGCACTAGAGCGCTTTGGAAAAATCGATATTCTCGTAAATAACGCAGGAATTACCAGAGATAATCTCTTAATGCGCATGAAAGAGTCAGAATGGGATGAGGTTATCAACGTTAATTTAAAAGGCGTATTTAATATGACAAAAGCGTTGACTCGTCCAATGATGAAACAGCGCAGCGGAAGCATTATTAATATTACATCGGTTGTAGGTGTATTAGGTAACGCAGGACAGGCAAACTATGTGGCTGCCAAGGCTGGAGTCATTGGCTTAACCAAAACCACTGCTCGTGAACTCGCTTCCAGAAACATTAAGGTAAATGCTATTGCTCCAGGATTTGTTGACACTGATATGACAGATGTTCTACCGGAAGACGTGAAGAGTGGTATTTTAGCTCAGATTCCATTTAACCGTCTTGGATCAGCTGACGAAATTTCTAGTGTGGCACTTTTCCTAGCATCTGATGCCTCTAGCTACATGACAGGACAAACTTTACATGTAGACGGCGGTATGTATATGTAAACTGGTTTTTACAAGGGACATCCCGTATAATACGTGAGAGGGGGTGAAGTAAGTGGCAGAAATTCTTGATCGTGTAAAGAAAATCGTCATTGACCGTTTAGGCGTAGACGAAGATAAAGTAACGTTGGAAGCTTCTTTCAAAGAAGATCTAGGGGCAGACTCCCTTGATGTTGTTGAGCTTGTTATGGAATTAGAAGACGAGTTCGACCTAGAGATCTCTGATGAAGATGCAGAAAAAATTACTACTGTGGGTGAAGTAGTTAATTACATATCTTCCCACAAGTAATCGCTAAGGAGGGGCTCCGTTTCGACGGGGCTTCTCCCTTTACGCAAATAAGTGATTTTTTCAACAAACGATACGTTGCTAATAATGTTAAGCTAGGATGCGCAAGCTGATTTATATAGAGGTGAATGAACATGAGACGTAGAGTAGTCATTACGGGTTTTGGGTGTATAACCGCACTTGGAAAAGACCCAGAAACTCTTTGGAAGAACCTGCTTGCAGGTAAATCAGGGATCAGCCGGATTGAGAATTTTGACCCAGCCGATTATCCTACAAAAATTGCAGCAGAAGTTAAAGATTTTGATCCCGAACAATATATGGACAAACGAGAAGCACGTCGGATGGACCGTTTCGTGCAATTTGGTCTGGCAGCAGCGAAGGAAGCAGTGAAAAATGCAAACTTGACCATTACTGAGGAGAATGCTGAACGTATCGGTGTCTATATTGGTTCAGGAATAGGTGGACTTAGTACATGGGAAGAACAACATCAAATTTTGGTGGAGAAGGGTCCGCGTCGCGTTAGTCCGTTCTTTATTCCTATGCTAATCGCTAACATGGCTTCTGGAATTGCTTCTATTGAGTTAGGTGCAAAGGGTCCAACCTCGAGTGCAATCACTGCATGTGCAACAGGTACGAATTCAATTGGTGACGCTTTCCGTCTCATTCAGTTCGGTCAAGCTGATGTTATGATTACAGGTGGTACAGAAGCGACAATTCGTCCGATGGGTATGGCTGGTTTTTGTTCATTAAAGGCAATGTCTACTCGCAATGACGAACCACAAAAGGCAAGTCGTCCTTTTGATCAAGGTCGAGATGGTTTTGTTATGGGTGAAGGTGCTGGAGTATTGATTTTGGAAGAGCTAGAGCATGCTAAACAGCGTGGAGCAACCATTATTGCCGAGGTAGTTGGCTATGGTATGAGCGCTGATGCGTTCCATATTACTGCTCCGGATGAAAATGGAGACGGTGCACGGCGCTGTATGTTAAATACGTTAAAGGATGCGGGTGTATCTCCAGAGCAAGTGGACTACATCAATGCACATGGCACGTCTACTCCAGCCGGTGATGTGGCTGAAACAAAAGCAATTAAGAGCCTGTTTGGTGAGCACGCCTACAAGCTAGCTGTGAGTTCTACCAAATCAATGACAGGTCATTTGCTGGGAGCGACAGGAGCTATCGAAGCGATGGCGACAGCTTACGCCCTGCGTGATCAAATTTTACCTCCAACCATCAACTTAGAGAACCCTGACCCGGAATGCGATCTGGATTATGTACCAAACAAAGCGAGAGAGGCAAAGGTAGAATATGCTTTGTCTAACACATTTGGCTTTGGCGGGCATAATGCGACCATTCTTTTAAAACGTTATGCGGAGTAGGGCATGCATTCGGTGAGGGAAGGTGAGAGAGGGATGAATTTTAAAGAGCTGCAAGAAAAAATCGGAATCGCATTTACTGATGAGTCCTTGTTGCGGCAAGCATTCACCCATTCTTCCTATGTGAACGAGCAAAGGGGCAAACGGATTTCCGACAACGAACGCCTAGAATTTCTAGGTGATGCGGTGTTGGAGCTAACGGTCTCCCAATTTCTCTACAAAATGTTCCCGAAAATGAGTGAAGGTGAAATGACCAAGCTTCGTGCGGCGATCGTATGTGAACCGTCACTCGTTAAGTTTGCAGAGTTGCTTCAGTTTGGTGAACTGGTGCTATTGGGAAAAGGCGAGGAGCTTACAGGTGGGCGACAACGACCAGCTCTCCTTGCTGACGTTTTTGAAGCCTTTGTCGGCGCTTTGTACCTTGATCAAGGCTTGGATGCGGTTTTTCAATTCCTGGAAAAATATGTGTATCCGCGCATTGATAAAGGTGAATTTACACAAGTGACCGATTTTAAAAGTCAATTGCAAGAGCTTGTTCAACAGGACAGCTTGGGAGAAATCATTTATCGCATTTTGCAAGAGAGAGGACCTGCCCACAACCGTGAGTTCGTATCCGAAGTGATATTGAACGGAAATCAGTTGGGAGTAGGCTCCGGTCGTTCCAAGAAAGAAGCAGAACAACGCGCTGCTGCACTTGCTCTCATGAAAATTGAAACGAAAACGTAGCTTTAAAAATCGCTCAAAGCTTGTTAAAAAACTAGGCTTCTACTTTGTGTGTTCTGCAAGGTAGAAGCCTGGTTTTTTTACTGAAAAAGTTATTTGCAAGTTATTTTGAAATCATGTGTAAAGAAACAGCACAAGACTTGGCACAAGAAGTGTTTACCAAAGTTTATTACCGTTTGCACAAATTTGACCTTGGTTCTAATTTCTCTGCTTGGTTATTCCGAATTGCCCATAATGCTTGCATGGATGAAAGGGCTTACACACTTGCCTAAGGAATTAAACTTGGTGCTTGATGAAACGCTTGTGATAGACCGCAGCATTAATTGGAAAGTACCATTAACGAATGAATGAGTAGAAAAGTGCAGAGCAATCTCAGTAGAAACATAGTTTGATTTAGAAGGAATCGTGTGTCCTTACTTTGGCTGAAAACAGAGTAAGGACTTTTTTGTGCTCATTCCTGAAATAAATTCTTCATTTTTCTATTTAGACAGAAAATCAGGTATTTCCCAAGTCACCCTACGCCAAATGGGTCATCTGTGATAAACTAGGAGAGTTAAAGAGGATTGAGTATGTTTAGGGGAGATTATCATGTATTTAAAACGGTTGGAACTGATCGGCTTTAAGTCGTTTGCAGACCGGACCGAATTGGAGTTTGTACCGGGAGTGACTGCGGTAGTTGGTCCAAACGGTAGCGGCAAGAGTAATGTATCGGATGCAATACGTTGGGTGCTTGGTGAACAAAGCGCCAAGTCGCTTCGTGGCTCCAAAATGGAAGATATTATTTTTGCCGGCAGCGATACGCGCAAACCGGTAAATTTCGCGGAAGTATCTTTGACCCTAGATAACTCGGATGGCTCTTTGGATACCGAATACTCCGAAGTGACCGTAACACGTCGAGTCTATCGTTCAGGGGACAGCGACTATTCTATTAACAAGCGTTCCTGCCGATTAAAGGACATTATGGAACTGTTTATGGATACAGGTGTAGGAAAAGAGGCCTACTCGATTATTGGACAAGGCCGAATCGAAGAAATACTGAGCACGAAATCAGAAGATCGCCGGGGCATTTTTGAAGAAGCAGCCGGAATTGTAAAATATAAGACTCGCAAGCGGGAAGCAGAAAAGAAACTGGATGAAACCACCCAAAATTTAGTGCGTATTTATGATATTCGCAATGAGGTAGAAGAGCAAGTAGGTCCCCTGCAGGAGCAGGCGGAAAAAGCCAAGACCTATAAAGGCCTGCATGAAAAGCTTGTCCAGCACGAGATAGCTCTCTACGTGCAGCAAATTGAACAGACGCATGCTAAATGGGAGGAAACGAAAAGACAATCTGCTGATTTTGAAAATCAATTAGCCAAGCGTGCCGCGCAAGCAGGGCAGCAAGAAGCGGAGCTGGAGCAGGCTCGCTACAAGGTTAATCAGATTGACGAATCAATTGAAGAGCTACAGCAGGTTTTGCTTACGGTCAGTGAAGAGGCGGAAAAGGTAGAGGGTCGCCGGGAGGTATTGCGGGAGCGCAAAAGAAATCTCGAAGCGAATCGTAAGCAAACGATGGAGCAAATGCATCGGTTAACCGAGAAACAGCATGCCATAGAGGAAGAGCTGACAGCCGAAGAAGCACGCCGAGAAGAAGCCAAGGGAAAGATGCGAGAAGCAGAAGGAAAGCTCAAGAAGGCGGAATCTGAATTCCAAGTGGTCGTGCGCGGGTTGACAGATGATCTGGAAAAGCTGAAAAGCGACTACTTTGACAAGCTTAATGAAATGGCTCGCCTCCGTAATGATATTCGGCATCAGGAACAGACGCGCGATACCAGCAAGGCGCGAATGGAGCGTTTGCAGGCAGACAGGAATCGCCTAGTTAGCGAAGAATCTACTCAGCTAAATACAGGGGAAGGGCATGCCGCTGAGCTTGCAGCAATTGAGCAAAAGCTAAATGAAACGCTAACCCGTTTTCGTGAACTAATGGCCCAAACCCGCGGACAAGAGCAACAAATCGAAGAGGCTGAAATGGAGATTCGCCGTCTTGAACAGCAACGCGAAGCTACCCGCTCTAGGCTAGATTTATTAAAAGAGATGCAGCATGATTTCGCAGGCTTCCAGCAGGGGGTTAAAGAAATCCTGCGCGCTCGTGAAAAAGGCATGAAGGGAATCCATGGAGCGGTTGCCGAGCTAATGACAGTGCCGCGCAAGGTTGAAACTGCTATTGAGGTTGCTTTGGGAGGAGCCCTGCAGAATGTAATCGTAAATGATGAAGCAGCGGGGCGTGAAGCGATTGCCTACCTGAAACGGCATAATCTGGGGCGTGCTACCTTCTTACCGTTATCAGTAATTCGTTCTCGTTCCCTTACTAGTGAAGATGAACGCCAGTTGCGCAATGAAAGCGGAGTGGTAGGCATTGCCAGTCGTCTTGTTTCTTTTGATGAAGCCTATCGGGCTGTTGTCGAGTCTATGCTTGGCAATGTCATTATTACAGAAACATTGGAGCAGGCAAACCGTGTGGCCAGAAGCTGTCATTACCGCTATCGGGTGGTCACGCTAGATGGTGATATCGTTAACGCAGGCGGCTCTATGACGGGCGGAGCTGTGAAGAAGAACAATGCAAATCTGCTAGGCCGCAACCGTCAGGTAGAAGAGCTGGAAGGCATGTTAGATACCTTGCAAAATGAAATTGCACAGAAGAAAGCTAGCATTGAAGCTGTTACAAAGACAGCAAAACAAGCTGAAGAGCAACAGGAAAAGCTGCGTGAACAAGGAGAGGTCCTTCGTTTACGTGAACAGGAATTAAAAGGTTTGCTACAACAAGCGGAGTTATCTGGAAAATCCTTACGCGAGCGTATGGCTGTACTTGATCAGGATATGGCTCTTTATCAAAAAGAGATGAATGATGCTCAGCAAAAGCTGACGGACCTTAGCCAGGAATTGAAGGTGTTAGAGGAAGAAGAGCATTTGCTCACAACCGCCATCGCTACAGCCGAAACAAGACGAAAAGAACATATGCTCAGCAAGGAAGAAATGAATGAGCAGATTACCAGTCTGAAGGTCCTAGTGGCACAAGTAAAGCAGGAACATGCTTCCCGAATCGAACAGGTCGAGCGTTTGCGTGAACAACGTACCTTATTGACAAAGGAATGGGAAGAAGCAAATCAGGCTTTGATGGATCTGCATAGCCTAGATGATAATAACGATTCCTTTTTTGGAGAGCTGGATGAGAAAATCTCCGAGCTTCGTCAGGATAAGGATCGTGTAGCAAATCTGATTTCCGAACGGCGTGGAGACCGATCGAGTCTATTTGCTAAGCAGGAACAATTGGAGCTTGAGGTAAAAGAGATTCGCAAACAAGTAAAAGCACTTGAAGAGAAGCTGCATGCTGAAGAAGTAAAGGGAAACCGGTATGAAGTAGAATTAGATCATTTGCTACACAAACTATCGGAAGAGTACGAGCTAAGCTTTGATCTCGCTAAGCAAAAATATCCTTCGTTGGGAGAGATTGCTGAGCAGCAGGGAGTCGTTAATGGATTGAAGAAACAAATCGCTGCACTCGGAACCGTTCATTTAGGTGCAATTGAAGAGTTTGACCGCCTAGCAGAGAGATTAGATTTCTTGCGGAAACAAGAGGATGACCTAATAGAGGCAAAAGAAATGCTCTATCAGGTGATTGCTGAAATGGACACAGAGATGTCACGCCGCTTCCAACAGACATTTGATGAGATTCGAGTCCAATTCCAAGATGTGTTTGTGCAGTTATTTGGAGGGGGCAGGGCTGATCTGCTGTTGTCACAACCAGATCGATTACTGGAAACAGGGATTGATATTGTAGCCCAACCGCCAGGTAAAAAACTGCAAAATTTAGCGTTATTATCTGGGGGAGAACGCGCATTAACAGCTATGGCTCTCTTATTTGCTATCCTGCGTGTGAAGCCAGTGCCATTCTGTGTATTAGACGAGGTAGAGGCTGCACTGGATGAAGCCAATGTTAGCCGCTTTGCCGAATATATGCATCAATTTAGCGGTGAGACCCAGTTTATTTGTGTCACGCATCGGAAAGGAACCATGGAGAGTGCTGATGTTCTGTACGGTATCACCATGCAGGAGGGCGGCGTTTCCAAGCTGGTGTCTGTTAAGCTAGAAGATACGAAAAAACTGATTGAATCCGCTTCTTAGATAATATTTGTAGTCTTTGCAGACTCGCCCATTCACTAAATCAAACAGCCAACATTCAAGGAGGGTCAGTTGTGAGCTTTTTTAAAAAACTTCGTGATTCCATCGTAAAAAAATCAGAAGAGGTAACGCAGAAGTTTACGAATGGATTAACCAAAACAAGAGATCTTTTAGTAGAGAAGGTAGAGGATTTAGTCCGTCGCTACAAAAAAATTGATGAGGATTTCTTCGAGGAGCTAGAAGAGATTCTAATAGCAGCCGATGTAGGCGTAAATACAGTGATGGAGCTCGTGGATGATTTGCGGGGAGAGGTTCGCAAGAACAAAATTGAGAATGCCTTAGATCTGCAACCGATTCTATCGGAAAAGCTAGTTAACTTATTACGCAATGATGAAGCCCACAATACGGCCCTGCAGATAGAGGACGGACGTTTAAACGTTGTGTTATTCGTAGGGGTTAATGGTGTAGGAAAAACCACGACGATTGGTAAAATGGCTCATATGTTTAAACAACAAGGAAAAAAAGTAGTTTTGGCTGCAGGGGATACCTTCCGTGCTGCTGCGATTGAACAGTTGGAGGTTTGGGGGGACCGTGTTGGTGTAGATGTAATTAAGCACCAGCAGGGCGCTGATCCGGCAGCCGTTATCTATGATGCGGTACAAGCGGCTAAGTCACGTAAGGCAGATGTTCTTCTCTGCGACACGGCAGGCCGTTTGCAAAACAAGGTGAATCTAATGGAAGAGCTAAATAAAATCTTTCGTGTCCTGCAACGTGAAATCCCGGATGCTCCTCATGAAGTATTGCTGGTTCTGGATGCTACGACTGGACAGAATGCTATGAACCAAGCCAAGGCTTTTGGGCAATCCGCTGGTGTCACAGGTATTGTCTTGACCAAACTAGACGGGACAGCCAAGGGTGGTATCGTTATTGCTATCCGCAATGAGCTGGATATACCGGTGAAATATGTAGGTTTGGGTGAAAAAATGGATGATTTGCAAGCCTTTGATCCAGAGCAATTCGTTCATGCTTTGTTTGCTGGCTTGATTGAAAAAGAGACAGAGCAGGAAGCGGAATCCGAGCAAGAATAGCAAGCTCACGAGTACTGTTTTTGCAGAATATCTCTTGAAAAAATTAATGTCAACAAAAAGACTTGACAGTAGGCGCAGGATTGTATAGTATATTACTTGGCTCTGTAAAGGAAAAAAACTTTACACAGTAGCAACCGATCTAACTGTAAAGGATTGGTTCCATGCTGGAAAAAACGAATCAAGTGAATCTCTTATTTGACTTCTATGCTTCCCTGTTAAAGGGAAAGCAACGCGAATACCTTGAGCTTTACTACCTGGATGATCTATCGCTAAGCGAGATTGCAGAAATGCATGAAGTAAGCCGACAAGCCGTTTATGATCATATTAAGCGAGCTGAAAAGCAGCTTTATGAATATGACGAGAAACTGAAGCTAACAGCGAAGTATGAACAGCGTCAAGAGGTTGTGAGGATGATGATCAATCTGGTAGAGGCCACAGGTGGGGACGATACGAGAGAGGAATTGCTTATCTTGCTCCGCCAACTGTCAGAGATGGATTAGGAGGGGCACATATGGCATTTGAAAGCTTGGCAAGCCGATTGCAGGGCGCCTTTGATAAGCTGCGTGGCAGAGGTAAAATCGACGAAACCATCGTGAATGAGGCGATGCGGGAGGTGCGTCTGGCTTTATTGGAAGCAGACGTTAACTTTAAAGTCGTGAAACAATTTGTTGCTCGGGTCAAGGAACGTGCAGTTGGACAAGATGTTTTGAAAAGCTTAACGCCAGGACAAATGGTTATTAAAGTGGTAAATGAAGAGCTGACTGAGCTTATGGGCGGTAACGTCTCCAAGCTGGCTGTCTCTAACCGACCACCGACTGTTATTATGATGGTTGGTCTACAAGGTGCCGGTAAAACGACCACAACCGGTAAACTGGCCAAGCTGTTACAAAAACAAAATCGTAAGCCTATGCTGGTTGCTTGCGATATTTATCGCCCTGCTGCCATTAAGCAGCTACAAGTACTAGGTGAACAATTGAGTGCTCCTGTATTTACTATGGGTGATCAGGTAAGTCCAGTAGAAATCGCTGCGAAAGCGATTGAACATGCTAAAGAAAATCACTACGATTATGTGATTCTTGATACGGCAGGTCGATTGCACATTGATGAAACTCTCATGGAAGAGCTTCAACAAGTGCGTGAAGTGGCGAAGCCAGATGAGATTTTGTTGGTTGTGGATGCTATGACTGGTCAGGATGCAGTCAATGTAGCAGAGAGCTTTAACAATCAACTAGAGATCTCAGGTGTGATTCTTACTAAGCTGGATGGAGACACGCGCGGCGGTGCGGCCCTTTCTGTTAAAGCAGTGACTGGTAAGCCGATCAAGTTCGCAGCAATGGGTGAAAAGCTTGATGCTTTGGAACCATTCCATCCAGATCGTATGGCATCACGCATTCTGGGGATGGGCGATGTACTGAGCTTGATAGAAAAAGCACAGGAAAGCGTCGATGTGGATAAAGCAAAAGAGATGGAGCGCCAAATGCGCCAAGGGGAATTCACTTTTGACATGTTCTTGGATTCCATGCAGCAAATGCGCCAGCTAGGGCCGCTTGAGGACCTGTTGGGTATGTTGCCTGGCATGAATAAGATGAAGGGCATGAAGGATCTAAAAGTGGATGAAAAGCAAATTGCTCGTACGGAGGCCATCGTAAAATCGATGACAAAGGAAGAGCGGGCTAACCCTGATATCATGAATGCAAACCGCCGCAAGCGTATTGCTGCTGGTAGCGGAACCACGATCCAAGAAGTGAATCGTTTCATCAAGCAATTCGAGGATATGAAAAAAATGATGAAGCAATTCACAGGCATGACGGACAAAATGAAAAAGAAAAGCAAGAAAAAAGGCGGATTCTTTCCTTTTAAAGGAAATGCACCGATTGATCCGTTTGGTGGCATGGGCGGAGATGCCGATGATAAAAAAGGCGGCTTCAATTTCCCATTTAATCCGTTTAAATAATGTAAGCTTGAACTCTCTTCGCTCTATAAAGGCGATAGTTCAGATATATAGACACATACAACGTTTTTCGTTGATTCTTTTAGGAGGTGAACAACATGGCAGTTAAAATTCGTCTAAAGCGCATGGGTTCTAAAAAGGCTCCTTTCTACCGTGTGGTAGTTGCGGATTCTCGTTCCCCACGTGATGGTCGTTTCATTGAGGAGATCGGCTATTACAATCCAGTTGCTCAACCAGCAGTGGTTAACATTGACAGCGAGAAAGCTGTTCAATGGATCATGAACGGAGCGCAACCTACCGATACAGCTCGTAACTTGCTTTCTCAAGTAGGCGTACTTGCGAAAGTGCACGAAGCAAAAATCGGCAAGAAGTAAGATTGGGACGGTGATCTTTAGATGAAGGCTTTGATCGAAACGATCGCGAAAGCTCTTGTGGATCATCCGGAACATGTGAAAGTGAACGCAGTGGACAAGGAGCGTATCTTGGTTTTCGAGCTTTCCGTTCATCCAGATGATATGGGTAAGATTATTGGAAAACAAGGTCGCATTGCGAAAGCCCTGCGGACGGTTGTAACGGCTGCTGCAGTTCAGACTGATAAGCGGATTACCGTTGAAATCGTATAAAAAAGACTGGGGGGTTCTCCAGTCTTTTTTCGTATCTACATACGTGTTAACCCCACATGCAAAATATAACGTTACTACATGTGTTTATATAAACGAAAGCAACGAAATAACTTTCTTAGCTGTCGGGAGGCGGTGCCTATGATCAGCATTGAGAGATTGGTGCATGTAAAAGTTGTTTTGACAGAGAAAACTAAGGCGTTATTACGGGAAGAATATGAAAAACAAGCACAATATGTGCATATGGAATTGGAGCAATGGCGATTCCAGCGTAAAAAAATATTAGCTGAGGCTGAAAAAAGAGGAAGCGAAGGGGTACGTCTGGCTCTGGAGAGGTTGGATCAGGAGGAAGGAACCTTACGTGAGAAATTGGAGTTGATTTCTATGCAGCTTGAACAGGTAGAAAGGCTTCCCTTAGAAAGTGAACTCCATCGGCAAACCCTTAAAAGTCAGGTTGAAATGAAAGTAGGGGACCGTTGGAATGAAAAAATGGCAGATGCTGAAATTATCATTCGTGACGGGATTGTAATAGAAATACGTCAAGGAGGCAAAGGCTAGTGACACAACCAAAATTTTATACAGTAGGAAAATTGGTTAATACACAGGGATTACGTGGAGAAATGCGTGTCGTTTCTACAACAGATTTCCCAGATGTTCGCTTTAAAAAAGGGAATAAATTGCATTTGTTCCATCCAAGCTTGACCGAACCAGTGATTGTGGAAATAGCTTCGTATCGCGAACACAAAGATTTTACCATTCTAACCTTTAAAGGTTACCCGTCTATTAATCACGTGGAAAAGTATAAGGGCGGAGAATTAAAGGTTCCGGAAACGGAATTGCTAGAGCTTGAGGAAGACGAATTTTATATTCATCAGCTCATTGGATGCGAAGTGATTACGGACACAGGTGAGGTATTAGGCAAGATTACAGAGGTTTTACAGCCAGGTGCCAATGACGTTTGGGTAGTAAAAGGCAACAAGGGCAAAGAAATCATGCTACCTTTCATTGATGATTGCATTAAAGAGGTAGATGTTCAGAACAAAAAAGTAATTTGCCACCTCATGGATGGATTGCTATAGAGGAGAGTTAGATCATGCGTATTGATGTACTAACACTGTTTCCAGAAATGTTTACAGGGGTATTCTCTACCAGTATTTTAGGAAAAGCAGCGGAGCGAGGAATCGTCGATTTTGGAGTCATTAACTTTCGCGATTATTCGAAAAGCAAACACGGCAACGTAGATGATACTCCCTATGGAGGCGGTGGTGGCATGGTCTTAAAGCCAGATCCGATCTTTGATGCCGTGGAAGACCTTCAGGCACGTGAGGGTACCACGAATCCGCGTATTATTTTAATGTGCCCGCAAGGAAGACGATATGATCAGAAAATGGCTGAGGAGTTAGCCCGTGAAGAGCACCTCGTATTTATTTGTGGTCACTACGAGGGATATGATGAACGGATTCGTGAGCATCTGGTCACGGATGAAATCTCGATAGGCGATTATGTACTTACAGGTGGAGAATTAGGCGCTATGGTTGTGATTGATAGTGTTGTTCGCTTACAGCCAGGAGCTCTGGGTAATGAAATGTCTGCTGTAACAGACTCTTTTTCTACGGGACTTTTAGAGCATCCTCATTACACACGTCCTGCCGATTTCCGAGGCTGGAAGGTGCCCGATATCCTTTTGTCTGGACATCACGCGAACATTGAGAGATGGAGACTGAAAGAATCTCTAAAGCGCACCCTGCAACGCCGACCAGAGTTACTGGAGAAGATTGAGAAAACCAAAGAAATTGAAAAGCTACTCATAGAGATTCAGCAAGAAGAGAATAACTCTTGATTTTATCAGCATGGGAAGATTAATCCTGCCTATTTGCCGCTGATTTTTTATGATCCCGTTATAGTAATAGATTGAGGGAATTTTATCCTTGATTATTTTCCAATAATGCTTGTTAACAGCCTATAGTTATGCTAAAATATCACTTGTGGCAATTTTGCCGCTGACTACGACGGTCCGCTACTCGTTCGTTAACCTAGCAGAGGTTAACCAAAGGAAGGCGAGTAAGAACGTCTGTGTGGAAGGAGTGAATCATGATGAATCAAATTATTCGTGAATTGGAAAAAGAACAACTGAAACAGGATATTCCTGCGTTCCGTCCTGGTGACACTGTACGTGTACACGTTAAGGTTATCGAGGGTACTCGTGAGCGTATTCAGGTGTTCGAAGGCATCGTTATCCGCCGCCGTGGTACTGGTGTAAGCGAAACTTTCACTGTTCGTAAGATTTCTTACAACGTGGGTGTTGAGCGTACATTCCCACTACACACACCGAAGATCGACAAACTTGAAGTAGTTCGCCATGGTCGCGTACGTCGTGCGAAATTGTACTATCTTCGCGATCGCGTAGGTAAAGCTGCTCGTATTAAAGAAATTCGTCGATAAGAATAAGAGGGGGGCTGCTTGCCAGTCCCCCTTTTTTCAGTTACACGCGGTTTTTAAATGCCTTCAGCCCTCTAGAATATACAGTTCATCTCAGATAGATGCACTTATAAAGTGTAAAGATATCTTCTGTCATATATAATAGATAAATGAGACTCTAGAGCAGGAGGAAAGATTATGAGCGAAAACGCCTCGACTACCAAGAAGAAAAATGAAGCTTGGGAATGGATTAAAGCGATTGTCATAGCCATAGCTTTAGCATTCTTCATCCGTACCTTTTTATTTGCCCCGTTTATCGTCGAGGGTCATTCCATGGATTTTACTTTGCATAACGAAGAAAAACTCGTGGTTAACAAAGCTCTCTATCATCTAAGAGAGCCACAACGTGAGGAAATTATCGTATTCCATGCGTCTGAGAAGCGTGATTATATCAAACGGGTCATCGCTGTTGCTGGAGACACCGTTGAAGTAAAAGATGATGTTTTGTACGTTAATGATAAGGCAGTGGAAGAGCCATACTTAAAAGAGAAACGTGAAATTGCGCAAAAAGAGAAGGATCTACCACTAACCACTCCTTTCGAAAAAATAACGATTCCACCTGGACATATTTATGTGATGGGGGATAATCGCCAAAATAGTTCAGATAGCCGAGAGTTTGGCCCAGTTGAAATAAGTAAGGTGGTAGGCCGGGCAGAGTTTGTCTTCTGGCCGTTAAAAGATATACGCATGACACGCTAATAGGCAAATAGCTGTGTAAACAAAGTAGGTGAATGTACGATGACAATCCAATGGTTTCCGGGACATATGGCTAAAGCTCGCCGCCAAGTAACGGAGAAATTAAAGCAGGTTGATGTGGTCATTGAGCTTCTGGATGCAAGACTACCTTTATCTAGTCGTAATCCGATGATCGATGAGATCGTGGCAGAAAAACCACGTTTAATATTGCTAAACAAGGCGGATTTGGCTGATCCATCTGTAACAGAAATGTGGATAAGATATTTTAAAGAACAAGGCCTCCGCACGCTGCCGATTGATGCTTTATCAGGAAGAGGAGTTAATAAGCTCCCTGAGCTATGCCAGGAATTAGCTTCGGATATGTTGCAAAAACGTGCAGATCGTGGAATGCTGGCAAGAGCAGTACGAATCATGATCTTAGGTATTCCAAACGTTGGTAAATCCTCACTGATTAATCGTTTAGCAAAACGCTCTGTTGCACAGACAGGAGATCGCCCTGCCGTGACCAAATCACAGCAATGGGTAAAAATGGGCGATACACTAGAGCTTCTCGATACACCAGGTATTCTTTGGCCTAAGTTTGAGGATCAAATGGTAGGGTTACGATTAGCTGCAAGTGGTGCTATTAAGGATGAACTGATTGATTTCTCTGAGGTGGCCCTGTATGCTGTTCGTTATATGATGCATTACTATCCAGAGCGACTAAAAGACCGCTTTAAGCTGACTGATTTACCTGAGGATGGCGTAGAATTACTAGAAATGATCGGTAAAAAACGTGGCTGTATGGCGTCAGGTGGATATATTGACTATGACAAAGCTTCTGAACTGTTGCTACGTGAACTACGCTCAGGAAAGATTGGTCAAATTTCGTTAGAACGTCCGATTGATTGGGAAATGGAAGTAGCCATTGGCGAGCCCCGCTCTATCTATGATGAATAAAAAATGTACGTATTGACCCTTGCCGACACGGCAGGGGTTTTTAGTTGTTCGATCAAATGATAAAATGTGTGAATCATTCAATCAGTATTGCTCTATGTAGGAATTAATATAACAGATTGTTTGGATACGATAGATGTGAAAAATTTTTGTCGCGGGGCTAGTCTTACGATAGAATAAAGAGAGAATATAAAGGAAGTCGGGAGAGAGAATTAATGAACATTGCGGAAATGTCGATACAAAAGATAAGAGAATGGGTCGAAGGGGCAGACCAGCTTTCCTCAGAGGAACGATTGGAGCTTTCTGCAGACCCAAGAAAGGGCGTCCAAGCAATTTGGCGCAGATTCATTGCTCAGGAAAATCATTTGAAAAAGCAGCAAGCCCTTTGGGAAGCTATGACGGAAGCAGAGAAATTGTACTGGGGACAAGGTAAGAAATACATAGTAGGAATAGATGAGGTTGGAAGAGGGCCTCTAGCAGGACCCGTGGTTGCCTCAGCCGTTTGTTTACCCGCTGATTTTTATCTTCCAGGTTTAAATGACTCGAAAAAGGTGAATGTCTCCATGCGTGAAGCTTATTATGAAGTAATTAAGCGCGACGCAATCGCTGTAGGTATTGGGATCGTTTCTGCTGAGCGCATTGACGAAATTAATATTCTAGAAGCGACACGCGAAGCAATGTATATAGCCATAAATGACGCAGGAATCACTCCAGACCTCTACTTAATTGATGCTGTACATCTGCCACATTTAGAAGCTCCACAGCTCTCGATTATTGGCGGTGATGGCAAAAGTATTTCCATCGCAGCTGCATCAATTGTGGCAAAAGTGACGCGTGACCGTCTTATGGAAGCATATGCGGCAGAGTATCCGGAATACGGGTTTGAACAAAATGCCGGTTATGGCACAGCCGAACATCTACAAGCCTTACGCACGCATGGCCCTTCCGCATTGCATCGTAAAACCTTTGGGGGAGTTAAGGAGCTTATTACTGGATAGAGGGGTATAAGATATGTTCGAAGCGTTTGTGAGGCCAAAAATCTTTCCTGATCAAAATCAGCATGGATAAGAATCATTTCAGCCTATTTCGTACATAAATTTCTTTTTGGAATAAAGGTTTATTCGTTTTACATGAAAGGAGGAGGAACCGATGATCCAAGCTGGTCAATTGCTATCTAATATGTTGCAGCAAACACGCACAAACGGAAGCAAACAGATAGAGCTAAGCCCGAATCAGGTGGTAAAGGGAACCATCGTAAAGGTACTTCCGGAACAGGGTGCTATCGTGCAAATTGGCGGAATGCAAATGGTAGCTAAAATGGAGACGAATTTGGAAGCAGGCCAAAAAGCATGGTTACAGGTTCAGGGGAATACAGAACCACTTACGTTAAAAGTGGTTCATACAGAGGCAGGTCAAACCACAAAAGAAGCCTCCCAAGAGGGCTTATTACGCTCTTTTGGTTTACCGAATCAACCAGAATTAAAAGAAGCTCTGCAATTTTTACTTGATAAGAATTTGCCTGTAAACAAGCAAACATTAATGGAGCTTGGTCAAATCATAAAGACGCAAGGATCAGGTACAGATGTCATGCAAGCAGTGCAGACAGCACTTACGAAACAAATCCCGATCACGCAGGATGTAGTCTTGGCGTTGCGCAGCTTTTTATTTGGAAATAACATCTCAGACTCTATTCGAGCTTTTTTGCAGCAGGTGACAGATACACTGGCTACGCTTTCATTGCAAAGTGAGGCTTTGGGGACTAATGAGCAGACTCAAACAACCCCGCAAGGTGGATCCTCAACCACTGCGTCACCACAATTACAACAATCCTTACGAACTCTGGCAAGCTTATTACAGTCGTTGCCGCTACAGCTCAATGAAGATATGCCTTTGCTAAACGGGAACTCAGGAATGCTAGGAAAACAAGCGATTGGGAATTCTACGCAAACGTCATTGCCTCAAAATATTGGCAACCAAGAAGCTGAAGCAGGGCAACAAACAGGGGCAGGAGTACAAAATGGTGCTTCATCTGTTGGGATTGGCCAGCAAACAGGGCAACAGACGAATCTCTTGAATCAAAGTCCAATCCAACAGAAACCTGTGTCGTCAGCCTTACCTGATAACACAGCACCTTTTCCATCCGCTCAAGGTTCAAATGCGCAACAAGGAGGAAATGGTGGAGTTATAAGCGGAGCGGAAGCAGATGCGCAATCACGATTGAATGGGAGCATAAATGGAGGAAATGGACAGGCTACTCTGAAGCAAACAGAGGGTACAAGTCAATCGTCTTCACTTCCTTCATCAGGAACTACACGTACTCTTACAGAATCAGTCATTATCACAGGTAATAGCAACCAAACACTCACAGGTGCAGAAGAATCTAACCAAAATAGACAACAACAAACCAGTATGCAAGCTCCAATGCAGAATTCTTCCGTAAATACAAGGATTCAGGCTTCTGGCATGCTTGCTCCAGAAGAATCATTGAAACAGCCATCTGCAATAAGTAATCAAACAGGATCTCCCCAATCAAATGAGGGAACGTCAGCGGATCAAGCTCAGTTACGGAAGGAAACTGGAATTTTACAGCAAAAACTGGAACTATTAGGTGTCTCTAATGAAAGACATATTTTTCAGGCTGGACGGACAGGTAAAGAAGCAATTGATCAGCAACAATTACAAAATATCAAAAGCTTGTTATTACAAGTTACACAGGCTTCCCAAGGCGTATCTTTAGCATTAAAGGAAACAGCAGAGCAATTGCTTCAGCATATTACCGGACAACAATTAATGATGTCGACTTCTCAGCAAACACAACCACTGACACATGTGATGATGCAAATTCCAATTAAGACTGAGCAAGGAGAAGATACAGCTTTTGTACAAGTGGAAGCACGTAAGCAAAAAGGCGGGCAATTAGATCCGGGAAATTGTAGATTATTTTTTCAATTAGATCTACATGCCCTAGGAATGACGATGGTAGATGTGAGTATTGTCAATCGAATTACAACGATTCAGGTTTATAACAATCAAGCTTGGTTGGAAAAACTGATTCAGTCAGAAAAGCAAACGTTTACTCAGCAACTCCAAGAAGTAGGGTATCAGTTATCTATTTTACGTGTCTTGCCATTACCAGAAGCCAAATCTGGTAACGGGGGACTTATAAGAGAAACAGAGCAATTGAACAGTAATTACACAGGTGTTGATTTGCGTGTCTAATATAGGAAGGGGGGAACGTAATGGATCGGTCCTTTACCAACAATGCCTTTCAAGAAAAATCAGTACCACGATTAAAAAAGGCAGTAGCGTTGCGCTATAAAGAGGATCAGGATGATGCTCCACGTCTGGTTGCTAAAGGGGGAGGTTATATCGCTGAGAGTATCCTGCAAAAGGCAAAAGAGCATAACATCCCTGTTCAGGAAGACCCTTCGTTATTAGAGGTTCTGTCTAAATTGGATTTACAGCAGCAAATTCCCCCTGAATTATATCAGGTGGTGGCAGAAATTCTTGCTTTTGTTTATCGTCTAGATAAGAAAGAGTGGAGTTAATGACAGACCGAAGAAGGCTGATTGGTCAAATTGGGGAAGCAAGGGCATGCGATTACCTTGAAAGCCTAGGCTACTGTATTATTGGCCGTAATGTCCGACTTTCTCAGGGAGAGATTGATATTATTGCAATGGAGCAGAGAACAGTTGTGTTTGTTGAAGTTCGATCTCGTATAGGTAAAAAAGGAGTTACTCCTAGGTACGGAAGTCCTGTTGAATCAATTACTCCACGCAAACAGCAAAAATTGCGACAGCTAGCTCTAGCCTATTTGCAAAATCATACTCAGTCCTATGAATCATTTCGAATTGATGCTATTGCAGTATGGATTCCGCCTGATCTTTCACAGAGTAAAGAAGGTCTTGAGCATTACAAATTTATTTAGGCGACAGATAATATGATAACTACCTAAATTTGCAAGAAATAGGCAGTTCATAGTGATTTAACTACATCAATAGTACACCTTCGAGCGTAAAATACAATGTACTCGACGAGTTGTAACTCCTCCATATTATGTAATACATCTGGGTTTGGCTGTCTTTAGTCAGAAATGACGTGAAGACAGCCATTTTTTATAAATACCATATTTTGCATGATGAAATAAAAAAGCCGTTTTCTTCGGAGGAAGAGAACGGTTTCTTTAGTTAAACATAAAGGAAAGCATATTTAGTGCGTATGTAACAAGAAAACTTATTCTTTCGTGCCAACAGGCATATCATTCAGACAATCATGGCAAATGATTTTACCTTTGAAGTGAGTAATTTGGTCAGCATTTCCGCAAAAAATACAAGATGGCAAGTATTTTTTCAGGATTACGCGTTCTCCATCTACATAGATCTCCATAGGATCTTTGATCTCAATGTTTAATGTTCGTCTCAATTCAATAGGAAGAACGATACGTCCTAGTTCATCCACTTTTCTTACAATACCTGTTGATTTCATAGGTGTAAATCCCCTCTCTGTCAGATGTATTTAGTCAAAATTCGACAGGTTATCTGATTATTATAGTACCAATATTTAATAAATAAGTCAATCTTTACTTCTTTTAAAAAAGTGAATATTCCACTAACATTTATAACGTTGATTCCGCTTACATGAGATTGTTTACTTATTGTGATTCTTGCCCGTGAAATAGTACCCAATCTTCTAAACAGTGTATGAACACATTGCTATCTTATCGAAGGGCAATTGCACAGGAATCATAGATAGCAGAGTATGCTCAACAAACATTTACCCAAAAAAGGTGTATGATTAACCTGTTTTGAAAAGATATTTTTGGATCATGCTAAAATAGCCTTATCAAGTGAACGATATTGAATCGCTTCAGCTACATGTGAAGATTGGATGTTCTCAGAACCGTCTAAATCAGCAATCGTACGAGCCACTTTTACAATTCGATCATATCCGCGAGCGCTCAGTCCTAGTTGATTAAAAGCTATGCTCATTAACTCCTGTCCGCCTTTATCAAGAGAGCAGTATGCTCGTAAATCTTGTCCAGTCATTGAGCTATTAAATGAAAAACGTTTGTTTTGACGATAACGCTGACGTTGAATACTACGAGCCATCTCTACACGTGCGAGGATTGAAGCTGAATTTTCCTCCTCCTTTCGCTTTGTTAACTGTTCTACTGAAACACGAGGCACTTCTAAATGAATATCGATGCGGTCTAGCAAGGGACCAGAAATTTTTGACCGATATTTTAATACTTGTAAGGGTGAGCATCGACAGACATTTTGATCTTTGGAACCATAATATCCGCATGGACAAGGATTCATAGATCCAATGAGTAAGAAGCGCGCTGGATACAAATAGGCTTGTTTGGCCCTGCTGATGGTAACGTGACCATTTTCAAGGGGTTGTCGTAGTACCTCAAGAACCCCTCTGGAAAATTCAGGCATTTCATCAAGAAAAAGAATTCCGCCATGGGCCAAACTACATTCTCCTGGACGTGGGATTTGAGATCCCCCACCTGCTAAAGCGGCTTGGGTGATTGTATGATGTGGCGCGCGCAAGGGGCGGGTCTCCATAAGACCATGTCGCGTTGTTAAGCCCGCAATGCTGTAAATCTTAGTAACTTCAAAGGATTCCTCCTGAGTCATTTTAGGCATGATGGTTGGAAAGCAGTTGGCTAATAGGGTCTTTCCAGAACCTGGTGGACCAACTAGCATTACATTATGAAATCCAGCGGCTGCAACCTCTAGACCCCTTTTTACGAAGTGTTGTCCCATGACATCAGCAAAATCACATGCAGGAATCGTATCAGGAGGATGGCTACTTTCGTCTTTAAGCTCAATGGGACTTGAATTGGTACAGTCCAAATGAACTGCAGTAGGATCGCTTACATGGACCCATTCGTTTCCTTTATTAGCCTCCACAGCGGTTCGCAAATGGGGTACAGCCATAATTTCTAAGGGAACGAGTTTTGCTTCTGCTCGATTGGCAATGGGCAAAATGACTCTCTTAAATCCTCTTTGCTGAGCCTCCAGTAGCATGGGCAAGACACCTGGAATGGGACGTAGGCTACCATCTAGCGCCAGCTCACCGATAATAAGTGGAATAGCTGATGTCATTTCAATTTGTTTAGATGCCAGCAAGATTCCAAAAGCGATAGCTAAATCAAAAACGGAGCCTTCTTTTCGCACATCTGCGGGGGCTAGATTGACGGTAATGCGCTGCATAGGGAAGTCGAATCCGGAATTTCGCAAGGCGGCTCGGACACGATCCCGTGCTTCTTTAACAGCGCTACCTCCTAAACCCACCACTTCAAAATGTGGCAATCCATTCGAAATATCCACTTCTACCGTAACTAGCATGCCATCTATTCCATGAATGGTAGCTGAATAAATTTTTGCATACATGTTAGATAACCCCTTTACCAGTCGTTACAAATTGATTTGAACTAGAATAATCCATTTTCAAGCCATCTAAGTTTGACTGTATAAAAAGTTAAAGGGTATCTGCAACAAAAATGATTTCGTGTCTCAAAATCCCGCTAGCTGTTCCCATTAGGCCTGTCATTTTGTACAATGAGAAGTAAGTCCATGTACGATAACAATATTTTACTCTACGTTTCGTTAAAATCAGATTTTGTAGAGTATTACGAACGGACATCTTAAATAGAAGTAAGGATGGTCAATTTGAATATATTAACAGTAGAACATATTAAAAAAAGTTTTGGAGAAAAGGTCTTGTTTGACACCATCTCCTTTCATATTGCTGAGAATCAACGGATTGGGTTGATTGGCGTTAATGGCACTGGTAAGTCTACCTTGCTTAAAATTCTAGCGGGGATAGAGGAAGCAGATCAGGGGGAGATTATTCATTCCAATCATTTTCGTGTAGAATATTTGCCGCAGAATCCAGAATTTGATGGAGACTCAACTGTCCTTGAGCAAGTATTTTATGGGGATACCCCCCTTATGCAGGCCCTACGGGAATATGAGGTTTCTTTGGAAGAACTGCAGCAGGATCAGGAAAATGAGCACAAGCTACAACGATTATTACGTGCCCAACAACAAATGGATGCAACCAATGCTTGGGATGCAAACACGAAGGCAAAAACGATACTGACCAAATTAGGCATTACCCAGTTTGGGCAGAAAGTAGGCGAGCTTTCTGGGGGACAACGTAAACGGGTAGCGATGGCACGTGCACTAATTCAGCCTGCCGATTTGCTTATTTTAGATGAGCCGACCAACCATATTGACAATGAAACAGTAGAGTGGCTAGAAGAGTATCTTTCTTCCTTTAAAGGTGCACTATTACTCGTAACCCATGACCGTTATTTCCTCGATCGAGTTACAAATCGCATTTTTGAATTGGATAACGGCAAGCTATACAGCTATGAGGGCAACTATGCTTCATTTTTAGAAAAGAAGGCAGAGCGCGAAGAGAATGAATTGGCACAAGAAAGCAAACGACAAAATTTATTGCGTAGAGAACTGGCATGGCTGAGAAGAGGGGCTAAAGCCCGAACTACCAAGCAAAAAGCCCGAGTACAGCGAGCAGAGGAGCTACGAGACAAGAAGGTGGAGGGTCCGCAGGCTAAGCTGGATATTGCTTTGGGGGCAAGCCGTCTTGGTAAAAAGGTCATAGAAGCAGAAAAGGTCTCAAAAGCATTTGGCGAACGTATACTGCTTACCGATTTTAGTTATATTGTAGTACCTGGAGATCGAATTGGGATTATTGGCCCTAATGGTAGCGGGAAGTCAACACTGCTGAACATGCTTGCAGGTCGCATTCAGCCCGATAGCGGAACGATTGAAACAGGTGAAACGGTGAAGCTTGCATTCTACACACAAGAAAATGTAGAGATGGATGGTAATTTGCGGGTCATTGAATATATCAAGGAAGTAGCCGAACAAATCAAAACAGCAGATGGATTTACCTTGTCCGCTTCACAGATGCTGGAACGATTTTTATTTACCCCTAATCAGCAATGGACGTATATTTCTAAGCTATCTGGTGGGGAGCGTCGCCGTCTGTATTTGCTACGGACGTTAATGGGAGAACCAAATGTTTTGTTCCTTGATGAGCCAACAAATGATCTGGATATCCAAACGCTTAGTATCTTAGAGGACTATCTGGATCACTTCCCAGGGGCTGTGATTACTGTCTCTCACGATCGTTATTTCTTAGATCGAACAGTTGAGCATCTGTTTGCTTTTGAAGGGCAAGGGAGAATTCGTCATTACATGGGAAATTATTCTGAATACCTAGACGAGAGCAAGCAAGAGAAGGCATCAGCTGAAAAAGCAGCAAAAGAAAAAGCGAATGAACAAAAATCAGATCAGTCATCTGCTCAAGCCACTAGGGGTGGAAACCGAACCAAAAAATTATCCTATAAAGACAAACGAGATTGGGATGAAATAGAGGATCGTATCGCCGATTTGGAAGAAAAGCTCTCAGAGATAAAAAATCAAGTTGCCAATGCTGGTAGTAATGTAGAGCGAGCGCAGGAGCTGTTTGCCCAGGAACAGGAGATAGCTAATCAATTGGAGCAAGCTATGGAACGTTGGACCGAGCTATCGATCATGGTGGAAGAGCTAGAGGAAGCCAATAAAAGAGGGTAACAAAATGATAAAGGGTTTAACAGTATACAGGTAATTGTTGGATCATGGAGGGGAAGGTTGAAGAAAACCTTCCTTCTTTTTTGGAAAAAATCACACTGATTCATTCCTATGTCAAACGTGTAAAGTTATGCTATAAGGCGCCTTACATAACATTATACGATCTGTTCAGAATGACCATCTTCATTTATCTTTACTAATATTCAGACAAAAGTCCTAAGATAGAATGGGTGAAATTACCTGACAATAAACGGTAGACTCACCTAGCAATTTACAGTATATTCAAAAGGAAATCACGCACGTTTCTGGTAGTTAACCCATCATTTTCTGTGCGTGTAGTCAGAATAAAAGCATAACATGATGATTTCATTAAAAACCTGTATAAGAGAGAGGGAATGAACATGAAAAAACAGAATAGAATCCAACTGTTAGTAGCGGGAACCATGATTTTGTCTTCAGTGGTAGTACCTCAGGCAATTTTGGCTAAGCCTGTAGCCGTAAAGCCAGTTCAAACAACAACAGCCTTTACACAAGGAACAGGTTATCAAGCTGGAAGCTATGATTATCAAGCAGCACAACCTTCTACATATAACTGGACCCGCCAATCGCGTTATAATGTTGCTCCGAACCCAGTAGAGAAATGGTCGATTACCTCAGGAAAATCTATCAAATCCTCACCTGTAGTTACAGCTAATGGCACGGTATACGTAACCTCTAATGGAGGAGAGCTTTATGCTTATCAAAACGGCCGCATTAATTGGAAAACTCTGCTCAAAGGCGATCTGTCCAGTAGTGTAATTGGTAAGGATGGAACGATTTATACGGCTTCGACTGAACACCTCTTGTTTGCTGTTTATCCAAGCGGAGTGAAAAAATGGGAGAAACGTACGGTTGGTGAAGTAACTACGTCCCCTGCTCTTGGTTCAGATGGAACGATTTATGTAGGAACTGGCGATGGCAAACTACAAGCTTTTAACGAGAATGGTTCCGAGAAATGGACATTTAGCTCAAAAGCCCCTGTAACTACAGCGCCAATCATTTCAAAGGATCAAGTGGTTTATGTAGGGAATTCCGACGGTAAATTATATGCTGTTCATGCGGCATCAGGAAAAACGAAATGGACGTTGGCCTTGAATGCTCCAATGAAGCAATCTCCGGTTATTGGAAATGATGGAACGCTTTATTTTGGTACAGAAAACGGAAAGATATACGCAATTGCATCCAATGGGAAAGAAAAATGGTCTACTTCAGTTGGAAAAAAAATAACCTCATCCCCTGCTATTGATTCTAATGGAACACTTTACGTTGGAACAGATAGCGGTATGTTTTTTGCGTTAGATTCTAAAAACGGGAAAACCAAGTGGTCCTATAATGGAGGGCATAAAATCGAATCAGCACCAATCCTTGACGCCAATGGAGTGATTTACATGGTAACAGGAAACGGTGTGCTGTGTGCGCTTGATCAAAAAGGAAATCGAATTTGGGAATACAATATGAAAGACAATACTGTATCTTCCCCTGCTATCGGAGCAGATGGTACTATTTATCTGGTATCTCAAAATGGATGTGTGACGGCTGTTGGGAAGTAACAGATTATAAAAAAATAGGCAAGAGAATAGCCTACACATATGAATTGACGGGAATCACTTATGTTTGTTAATAAGTGATTCCCTTTTTTTGTATGGATCAAAATTTTGATAACGGATCGGTATTTCTGAATATCTGTTAAAAATCACAAGCAGGATACGCTATAGATATCCTCTGAGCGTAAATTCAATACAGAGCAGAAAAAAGAAGGGGTGATCTTTATATGACGTCATTTACTGTGCAAGCCATCGGGGTAGTTCAATCCCCAGTCCTTGAAGGAAAGGATGAAAAATGGGGAGAGGTCATATCAGAAATACTTATTTATCCTCCTTTTCAGGAGGGCTTACTTGGTCTGGAAAACTTTTCACACGTAATCATTTTGTTTTATATGCACAAATCATCATTTCAAATGAAGGAGCATCTTATTAGGAGACCGCAGGATAGAGTAGATATGCCCTTAACCGGCATTTTCGCACAACGGGCTAAGCATCGACCCACACCTATTGGTTCCACTGCTGTCAGAATTATGGATATTCACAAGGATCGCTTGATTGTAAAAGGATTAGATGCTATACACGAAACACCTGTACTTGACATAAAACCATATTTTCCAGCTTTTGATCATGTTTCAGATATACAAGTGCCAGATTGGGTAGACCATTTAATGAAACAATATTTTTAAATATGTTCATTTTCAGAAAAGCGATCCGTTGCGGGGCGCTTTTTCTGTTAACAAAACAGGAAGAACGAAGAAATTGAAATCAAATCAGCTTTTGTCTTTGTTTTGTAATATTACTTTAGTATGATAAGAAAAATTAATTGAAATGAGTATAGGTAACATAAACTAAAAAGGAATAAGAATGTAAGAGCAAGGAACCTTATTCAGGATGAATGATTAAACGAAAAGCGTGCATAATGAACATCTTCATAAAACAATAGAGGAGCAACGGGGTGAATGATGAAAACCTTATGTACTTTTCTTGCTGAGATCCATCGTGTATCAGAAAATGATATTCTGTTTGATTTGTTCCATGATCGTCTTCCTTCCCTACATCCAATGCTGCTTAAACGGTTACTTGTATTACCGCGTATCTATTTTGATTTCCTTATTGAAAAAGGAGTTATGCAGGTAAGGGGAGTGGATACTTATCAGCCTGCCTTTCGTAACAGTGTCGCAGTTGGAATGAACATGAAATCATTAGGAAGCACAGTTTTATTCGATATGTGTTTTTCTGGAGAAACCTATCAGCTATGGCAGAAGGTGGATGCAGTTATTGAAGATATATCCTTACCGGCCGATCTATTTGAGGATTATGTTTATCGACTAGGAGCACTGAGTCGTTTTCGCCATCTAGGCAGGCTGGATGACCCAATCATTGCTACTAAGCTCGGTGAGAACGATATGATTGAATTTAAACAGGACTTCTTACATTCAAAGCAAGCGATCATCAAAGCGATTGTCGCGTTTGCTAATAGTAATAATGGAAATATCTTTTTAGGGATTAGCGACGATTCAAAGATTATAGGCGTGAACGATGAGCTTGCCCATTATGGTGATCCAGATAAATACTTACTTGCTATTACTCAATATATTCAAATTAAAACTACGCCGATATTACATCCTTTTCCAAAAATCTCGTTGCGAGAGGTTGAGGGGAAATTTGTAGTTAGTATATTCGTAGAGGTTGGCAATGAATTGATATGCGGACTTGATAAAAATAATGAGAAATATGTCTCAATTCGAACCAACAATCGTTCCTTTATTGTCAAAGACCCTCATCAAATCGGCGAAATTTATGTAAAGCGTAGATTAGGCAGCGATATCAGCCGTCGTCTAGGTCTGCTGTAGATAGACAACATAGAAGTAGATTAGGAGGGGACATGCGTGAAAAAAAGCTGGCATGTTTGCTTAATGTCCGTTATATGGACTTGTCTTGTCGTTGTTGGGTGCTCTGCGCAGTCAAACGGCTATGGGTATGAGGAAAAAGTAGACCTTTCACAAGTTTTTCAGGCATTGGAAGGAGTCTCTGTCCTCACTACAACAGGACAAGAAATACCACTATCTATAGAAGAATTTGAGAAAAATTTTACCGGCAGTCGTCTATCATTGACCATGTCCAAGGATAGGCTGCAGGATCAGGAAATTAAATTTAGACTAATTGCCTATAGACAAAAAGAGGCTCCACTGGTTTTGGAGATTGGCGAGCAGGGCTTCACCTATGCAAATAATACCTATCGTGGTGAAAATGCCAGCGTGTTCTACCAAACTGCACGTAAGCAACTTGGGTTAGCTATCATAAGAGTTCAAGAATTGGATGGGGTAGAATTCAAAGCACTGGATTTACCCCAATCCAATACCCTGACAGTGAAAGGGACAGTAGCCCAGGAGGCTATCAGGTTATTAGCAGAAAGCAAAATGTTAGATCAACCTGTTCAGGCATACCCGATTTATCCTGCCTTTCAGATGAACGATCCTCAGCGACCGAGTGAACCTCATTATGAACTCCTTCAGCCAACATTGCTTCGCTGTGTGGTAGGAAGGGAAACGATTTATTATCAAGCAAATCCTTCCCTGTATCAACTTGTATCCAAGTTATTGCCAGATAGTCCCAAAAAGTCAGTATGGGAAGAATTATATGAAGCAACACAATTAGAAGCAGATTACCGCTCACATGACAATAAGCGAGAAGCTTATCTTATCAAACAGAATTTCATGCAGCAGGGCAGAATGCATCAAGTAATTCGTGTGCTTTCACGCACTCAGCCTTCAACTTCTACCGTGTGGCGGCAAGAAGAAAGCTCCACAGCATCATTGAATCTGACCTTTTATATCAATAAACAACAATATCCGATGAAGATAGAAGGAAATTATGTTTTTTATCAAGGAAAGAAATACTATTGGCCTAATTTACAACCGAATTTGGAAGCGATTCTATTTACGAGAGAAGACTAAATAATTTACTGAGTTCATAAATGATAACGTACCATTAAGTGAGTGACTTTTTTCATATCTTATCGTAAAATAAATACGTCATAACATTGACACTTTTTGTCCGACCAGAGCCTTTTGGGGCTGGTTTTTGCTTGGTCTAGCAAGAAATTATACTTTTGCTCACCATTATTGATTCAAACTGCCATAGGAGGTTGCAGAATGAACATTCATGAGTATCAAGGAAAACAGATACTAAAACAATACGGGGTAAAGGTACCGGAAGGCCGAGTAGCTTTTTCCGTAGATGAAGCAGTGAAAGCAGCAGAAGAGCTTGGCACCCAGGTCGTAGTGGTAAAAGCACAAATCCATGCTGGTGGTCGCGGAAAAGCTGGTGGTGTTAAGGTCGCTAAGAATCTGGATGAAGTCCGTACATATGCAAACGAGATTCTTGGTAAGGTCCTTGTAACCCACCAAACAGGTCCAGAAGGCAAAGAAGTTAAGCGCTTACTAATTGAGCAAGGCTGTGACATTAAGAAAGAATATTACGTAGGGGTAGTAGTTGATCGCGCCACCAATCGCGTTGTCATGATGGCATCAGAAGAAGGCGGTACGGAGATTGAAGAAGTAGCAGCTCATACACCTGAGAAGATCTTTAAAGAAGTAATTGATCCTGTTACGGGTTTACTGCCATTCCAAGCTCGCCGCTTGGCTTTTGCGATCAATATTCCTGCTGAGTTAGTCAATAAAGCAGCTAGTTTCATGATGAGCTTATATCAAACATTTGTTGACAAGGATTGTTCCATCGCTGAAATTAACCCACTAGTTGTCACAGGTGACGGCGAAGTAATGGCTTTAGATGCAAAATTAAACTTTGATAGCAATGCTCTCTATCGTCATTCTGATGTAGTGGAATTACGTGATTTAGAAGAAGAAGACGAAAAAGAGATTCAGGCCTCTAAATATGATCTATCCTATATCGCTCTGGATGGTAACATTGGTTGTATGGTAAATGGTGCTGGTTTGGCAATGGCAACCATGGATATTATTAAATTCTATGGTGGCGATCCGGCTAACTTCCTAGATGTTGGGGGCGGTGCAACAGAAGAGAAAGTAACGGAAGCTTTCAAAATCATTCTGTCAGACCCTAAAGTAAAAGGTATTTTCATCAATATCTTTGGTGGTATTATGAAATGTGACATTATCGCGAGCGGTGTAGTAGCAGCGGCGAAACAAGTAAGTTTGGACAAACCTCTAGTCGTTCGTCTGGAAGGTACAAACGTTGAGCTTGGCAAACAAATTCTGAAGGATTCAGGATTAGATATCGTTGCAGCTGATTCCATGGCTGATGGAGCCGAGAAAATCGTTGCTCTCGTAAAGTAGGATGTTGTCCGTTACAGAAGCAAGAAGACGATAAAAAGGTGGGAAACATACGCGATGAGTATTTTAATTAATAAAAATACGAAAGTGATTACACAGGGGATTACAGGCTCTACAGCTTTGTTCCATACTCGCGGTGCTGTTGAATACGGAACACAAATGGTAGGTGGAGTACGCGCTGGAAAAGGTGGACAAGAAGTAGACGGGATTCCAATTTTTGATACCGTTGTGGAAGCTGTAGAAAAAACAGGAGCCACTGTCTCTGTAATCTACGTACCGCCAGCAGGTGCAGCAGATGCCATCATGGAAGCAGTAGATGCCGATCTAGATTTAGTTATTTGCATTACTGAAGGAATTCCTGTTCTTGATATGGTTAAAGTAAAACGCTACATGGAAGGCAAAAAGACGCGTTTAATCGGTCCGAACTGCCCAGGGGTCATTACTCCAGGGGAGTGTAAAATCGGGATTATGCCAGGTTATATCCATACACCAGGCAAAGTGGGGATTGTATCCCGCTCCGGTACATTGACATATGAAGCAGTTCATCAAACGACAACGCGTGGTATGGGCCAATCAACAGCAGTTGGTATTGGTGGCGACCCAGTAAACGGCACTAATTTTATCGATGTATTATCATTATTTAATGAAGATCCTGATACAGAAGCGGTTATTATGATCGGAGAAATCGGGGGTACAGCAGAAGAGGAAGCGGCTGAGTGGATTGCAGCTAACATGAAAAAGCCGGTGGTTGGATTCATCGGTGGTCAAACAGCCCCTCCAGGCAAACGTATGGGTCATGCAGGAGCGATTATCTCAGGTGGTAAGGGAACAGCCGCTGAGAAAATTGCGAAACTAGAGGAATGCGGTGTACGTGTTGCTAAAACTCCTGCTGTTATCGGTGAAACATTAGTAGAATTCCTGACAGAAAAAGGTATGCTAGATAAAGTAATGAATAAATAATTGGTTACAAAAAGTCAACAGACTAAACTGCTCCAAAAACAAGACTTGGAGAGAGGTTTGGGTTTGCTTGGCTTTTTGTTTTTATTTTTGTGCTACCCCTCTTACTCTTTTTATAATGAAGAAAAAGAAAGAGTGAAGGCAGATGAGAGTGCTAGAGGAACGTGATTGGGTATATACATTGAGTAGACAGCATGGAATAGGGCGAAAAGCTTTGTGGGCTATTTATGAAGAAAAGAGAGGCTTTGAACCTCCTTATAACTTAGATTGGCTCCGAAACAGAAAGGAAGACGGGAGCTTTCTTACTAATCTCACTACAAAACAGGTGTATGAGGATAAAGTAGAAAGAGAACGGAAGAAAATCCAATTTATTACATATTGGGATCGAGAGTATCCAGAGAATTTACGCGAGATACCTGATCCTCCCATCCTTTTATATTATCGCGGGAATTTAGAACTGCTGCATAAAATCTCAATTGGAGTTGTGGGAACAAGAAATCCTTCAGCTTATGGTCGAGATGCTTGTAAGATGCTGGTGAGTAGTTTAGTTGAATCTGGCATGGTTATTGTGTCGGGGGTAGCGAAAGGAATTGACACCATAGCACATCAGACTGCCCTCCAGCATCGGGCGGAAACAATTGGTGTTCTTGGAAACGGACTGGATCGGATTTATCCCGCTCAAAATAGGGTATTATATACGCAAATGGTACAGCATGGATTGCTTATATCTGAATATTCAGAAGCAAAAGCTCCGAGGACTGGTTTTTTTCCTGAACGCAATCGGATTATTAGCGGGCTTTGTTGGGGGACAATAGTTGTAGAGGCAGCAGAGAAAAGCGGATCACTTATTACGGCGCGTTGTGCACTGGAACAAAATAGAGAGGTTTTTGCTGTTCCTGGCTCCATCTTTGCTAAAGGAAGTGAAGGGACTCATTGCTTAATTAAAGAGGGAGCGAAATTAATAGGTTCATTGGAAGATATCATAGAGGAACTGCCTTATCATTTACAATCTACATTTCAGAAAAAATCTGTAGATACGAAGGAGATAGATTTATCAGCAGGTGAAATAGCACTATTGTCAAGTATGCAGGAAAAAAGTCTTCATATTGATGAGATCAAGGGTAAAATAGCAAAGGAATTTCAGAGTGATTTTCATGTTTTTTTACTTTTATTGGTAGGGAAAGGTTTGATTGAAGAGGAAGCTGGACAATTTTATAGAAGAAGAAAAGTGTAGAAGGAAAATATTAGAAGTTTGACAAATGGATATCCCGTATTGAATAATAGGGGAGATTCATTTTGTAAGGGGGAAAAAAATAGAATGGCTGATACTCTCGTTATCGTCGAGTCCCCGGCGAAAGCAAAGACGATAGGTAAATATCTGGGCAGCAAATATGTCGTGAAAGCGTCAATGGGCCATGTGCGCGACCTCCCTAAAAGTCAAATGGGGGTTGATGTTGGTAACCATTTTGAACCCAAATACATAACCATTCGTGGTAAAGGTGACATTTTAAAAGGATTGAAAGATGCAGCTAAGAAAGCGACTAAAGTATATCTCGCAGCCGACCCGGATCGTGAAGGGGAAGCTATTGCTTGGCATTTAGCCACATATCTTGGTCTTGATATGACTAAGCCTCTGCGTGTTGTGTTTAATGAAATCACGAAAGAAGCTATTAAAGATGCATTTAAGCATCCGAGACACATTAATATGGATTTGGTTCACGCTCAACAAGCTCGCAGAATTTTAGACCGTCTCGTGGGCTATAATATTAGTCCTATCCTATGGAAAAAGGTACGGAAGGGCTTGAGTGCAGGTCGTGTTCAATCTGTAACAGTAAAAATGATAAACGATCGAGAAAAAGAGATTCAGCAGTTTATTCCAGAAGAGTATTGGACGATTACGTCTACATTAGAATCCAATAAAAAACCATTTGAAGCTCGTTTTTATGGATATGCTAACGAAAAGGTAGAACTCTCTTCAGAAGAGAATGTCCAAGAGATTTTGAGAAAAATCAAGAAAGACGAATACAGAGTCGTAAAAGTGCAAAAGAAGGAACGCAAGCGTCATCCGGCTCCTGCTTTTATCACGAGTTCCTTGCAACAGGAAGCTGCTCGTAAGCTGAATTTCCGTACTGCTAAGACGATGATGATTGCTCAACAACTATACGAAGGTATTGATTTAGGCAAAGAAGGTACGGTTGGTTTAATTACGTATATGCGTACAGACTCAACACGCGTATCCCAAACTGCTCAAGACGAAGCGAAGGAATTCATAATCAATCATTATGGGCAGGAGTTTTCTGTAAAGGAACCTCGTCAAGCACCTAAGAAGGAAAATGCTCAGGATGCACATGAAGCAGTTCGCCCTACGTCTGTCTTGCGTACACCTGATGACATGAAGGAGTACTTAAGTCGAGATCAACTGCGATTGTATCGCTTAATATGGGAACGTTTTTTAGCAAGCCAAATGGCTTCAGCCGTTCTCGATACAATGAGCGTAGACATAGAAAACAATGGTGTGATGTTTCGCGCCAGCGGTTCTAAAGTACAATTTGCAGGCTTTATGAAAGTGTATATTGAGGGAAATGATGACGGTTCCAATGAAGATGATAAGCTGTTACCTCCAATCGAAGAAGGTCAGATTTTATCTGAGAGAACCATTGAGCCAAAACAGCATTTTACACAGCCGCCGCCACGTTATACAGAAGCAAGATTGGTCAAAACGTTAGAGGAAAACGGAATTGGTCGTCCATCCACCTATGCTCCTACTCTAGAAACAATTCAAAAGCGTGGATACGTTGCTTTAGAAGAGAAGAGGTTTATACCTACCGAACTTGGTCAAATCGTCATCTCTTTGATTGAAGAGTTTTTCCCTGAGATTTTAGATGTAGAATTTACATCTGGAATGGAAGGCGGGCTGGATCAGGTTGAGGAAGGGGTAGCAGACTGGGTAAAGGTTCTCGATTCTTTCTATCAAGGCTTCTCTGAACGGGTTAAAGTTGCAGAAGAAGAAATGAAGGAAGTGGAACTAAAGGATGAGGTGTCTGATGAGATTTGTGAACTATGCGGCAAGCATTTGGTTTACAAATTAGGGCGCTTCGGAAAGTTCCTCGCTTGTTCTGGTTTTCCAGACTGTAGAAATACCAAACCAATTGTCAAACATATCGGTGTTAAATGCCCTAGCTGTAAAGATGGTGAGGTAGTCGAGCGTAAAAGCAAAAAGAATCGTATTTTCTATGGATGCACCAACTATCCGGAATGTGAATTTTTATCCTGGGATAAACCAATTTCCAGACCTTGTCCAAAGTGTGGCGAGTTGCTCGTTGAAAAGAAACGGAAAAAACAAGGCGTAAATATTGTCTGTACAAAATGTGATTACGAAGAAGAAGGGGATTCTTAGAACTTTTTGTTCTATTCCCCTGATCAATTAAATAGTAGGTATAGAGAGGATTTTTCACCATGACACAACCTTTTGTAACCGTGGTTGGAGCAGGTCTTGCCGGGAGTGAAGCTGCTTGGCAAATTGCTCAGGCTGGTGTTTCTGTAAAGCTGTACGAAATGAGACCGGTTAAGCAAACTCCTGCGCACCACACAGATAAATTTGCTGAATTGGTTTGCAGCAATTCGCTTAGAGCTAATTCATTAACCAATGCCGTTGGGGTTTTAAAAGAAGAAATGCGTCAATTTGATTCTGTAATCATGAAGGCAGCCGACCGATGCCAGGTTCCTGCTGGCGGAGCCTTGGCTGTTGATCGTCATGAATTTGCAGAGTATGTTACGGAATCTGTACGTAACCATCCGTTAATTGAGGTAATTAATGAAGAAATTACGGAGATTCCAGAGGGTATTGTGATCGTTGCATCTGGTCCGCTTACTTCCCCAGCACTTTCTGACAAATTAAAGCAGCTTACGGGAGAAGAGTATCTGTATTTCTATGATGCAGCGGCGCCTATTATCGAGAAGGATTCAATTGACATGGAAAAAGTGTTTGTTGCTTCGCGGTATGATAAAGGGGAAGCGGCATACTTAAACTGCCCAATGAACGAAGAGGAATTTAATCGTTTTTATGATGCATTAATTTCTGCAGAAACCGTTCCTCTAAAGGAATTTGAAAAAGAGGTCTTTTTCGAAGGATGCATGCCGATTGAGGTCATGGCTTCCCGCGGGCGGCAAACCATGCTGTTTGGTCCTTTAAAACCAGTAGGGCTAATAGACCCACGTACTGGGGAACAACCACATGCTGTTATTCAGTTAAGACAAGACAATAGTGCTGCAACTTTGTATAACATAGTAGGTTTTCAGACTCATTTGAAATGGCCAGAGCAAAAGAGAGTTTTTCAAATGATTCCAGGACTGGAAAATTGTGAAATCATTCGCTATGGGGTTATGCATCGCAATACATTTATCAACTCACCAAAGCTGCTACGACCAACTTATCAATATAAAGATAGGGATAGTTTGTTTTTTGCTGGACAGATGACCGGTGTTGAGGGTTATGTTGAGTCTGCGGCTTCTGGGTTACTGGCGGGTATCAATGCAGCGCGTCTTGCTAAGGGTGAAGAGCTAATGATTCTTCCGGTTGAAACCGTAATGGGCAGTATGGCACATTATATCACAACAACCAACGCCAAACATTTCCAGCCAATGAACGCTAATTTTGGTCTTTTGCCAAGTTTAGGAATTAAAATTAGGAACAAAAAGGAAAAAAACGAAAAGCTTGCTGAACGGGCGCTTGGCAGTATTCAGAATTTTACACATAAAAGACATAATTAAAGTTGTTTCATTGTTTAACGCTATGTTACTATATATGTGATTTGGGAGGAGTACATCTCAGATGGACAATTCATCAGAGTTTTCCGCATGGATCACATCTTACATCCATTACCTAAAGGTGGAAAAAAACGTCTCTCCTCATACGCTGAAGCAATACGTAGCAGATATCAATGAATTTGTCGTATTTATGAAACAGCAACAAATCAATGAATTTGCTGCTGTTTCTTATTTACATGGTCGGTCTTTTTTAGCTCATCTTGCGAGAAAAGGTCTTTCCCGTCGAAGTATTGCGAGAAAATTGTCTAGCTTGCGGAGCTTTTACCGCTTTTTAATGCGTGAAGAACATTTGGATCAAAATCCTTTTCAAATGGTGTCTACACCAAAAGTAGAGAAGAAGCTACCTACCTTTATGTATCCGCATGAAATAGAAGCTCTATTGGGAGTAATTGATACATCTACACCGCTTGGCCTTCGTGATTTCCTTATTATGGAGCTTTTATATGCAAGTGGAATGCGCGTGTCTGAGTTGGTAACAATGTCTATTAGTGATGTTGACCTTCAGAACGGAATTGCTCTTGTGTTCGGTAAAGGTGCTAAGGAAAGATATGTGCCAATTGGGAGTTTTGCTATCAAAGCTATGCAAGAATACTTACAGGCAGGTCGTCCGAAGCTATTAGCCAAGGCTGAAAAAGATAACCCGATACTCTTGTTAAATTATAGGGGAACCCCTTTATCTGATCGTAGTGTACGCCGAATGGTAGATAAGTATCTACAGAAAGCAGCCCTTCATCTAGGGATTTCACCGCACAGTTTCCGTCATTCTTTTGCTACTCATTTACTTAATGCAGGGGCAGATTTGCGGACGGTACAAGAGCTATTAGGACATGTGAATATCTCCACTACACAAGTATACACTCACATTACAAAAGAAAGATTACGCGAGGTATACGATACTGCACATCCGCGTGCAAATTTTCACAGGGGGTGAACGACTATGGAACAATTTCATGCTACAACCATTTTTGCCATCCAGCATAAGGGTGAAGCGGCGATGGCAGGAGACGGTCAGGTTACGTTTGGCAACAGTATGGTAATGAAAAATACAGCCAAAAAAGTACGAAGACTATATCGAGAGGAAGTTATGGCAGGATTTGCTGGCTCTGTAGCTGATGCAATTACCTTGTTTGAACTTTTTGAAGGCAAACTGGAAGAGTATCATGGGAATTTACAGAGATCGGCGGTCGAGCTTGCTAAAGAATGGCGTTCGGATAAAATATTGCGCCGTTTGGAGGCCATGATGATTGTGTGCAATCGCAGGCATCTTCTTTTAATCTCAGGTAATGGTGAAATTATTGAACCGGACGACGGCATACTAGCCATCGGATCAGGCGGCAATTTTGCCCTTGCAGCGGGACGGGCTTTGAAAAAATATGCGCCAGAGCTTACTGCTCGGCAGATTGCTGAAGCCAGTCTTTTAACCGCCGCTGAAATTTGCGTCTTTACGAATACGAATTTAGTAATTGAAGACATGAAAATGGAAGGGTAGGGAGAGATGTCCTTGTTATTAAATTGGGAGCAATTGACCCCCCGCTTGATTGTAGAACATTTGGATAAATACATTGTAGGGCAGCAGCAGGCCAAACGTGCCATTGCTGTAGCGCTTCGCAATAGATATCGTCGCAGTCGCTTGCCGGAACAAATTCGGGATGAAGTGATTCCTAAAAATATCTTGATGATTGGACCGACTGGAGTCGGGAAAACGGAGATTGCGCGCCGTATCGCAAAGCTAACCGGAGCTCCGTTTATAAAAGTAGAAGCTACAAAATATACGGAAGTCGGTTACGTAGGTCGCGATGTAGAATCGATGGTACGCGATTTAGTGGAATCGTCTATCCGAATTGTCAAAATGGAAAAGATGGAAAAAGTCAAGGAACAGGCGGAGAAAAATGCTGAAGAAGCGCTAGTTCAGCTTTTACTTCCTTCAAAGAAACAGCAAAACAACTTTAAGAATCCGTTTGAGATGTTATTTTCTAACCAGCAACAAACAGAAAAAAGCGATCAGGAAGATCCAAGCCTAGAGCAACGGCGAAAACAAATGGCCTGGAAGCTAGCGGCAGGTCAGCTAGAGGACGAACAGATCGAAATAGAAATAGAAGATCAGTCACCGTCTATGTTTGACATGTTGCAAATTCCTGGTGCAGAGCAGATGGGGAATCAGATGCAGGAGATGTTTGGGAGCTTGATGCCCAAGCGAACCAAAAAACGCAAGCTGACCATCCGAGAAGCACGTAAAATCTTGATTCAACAAGAAGCTCAAAAGCTGGTAGATATGGATGAAGTGACTCAAGAATCCATATCTCGAGCTGAACAATTTGGAATTATCTTTATCGACGAGATTGATAAAATCGCCGGAAAGGATAGTCGTGGGCCTGACGTGTCACGAGAGGGAGTCCAACGTGACATTTTACCGATTGTGGAAGGCTCTACGATTATGACCAAGTATGGACCAGTGAAGACAGATTATATGCTTTTCATGGCTGCTGGAGCGTTCCATGTAGCCAAACCTTCTGATCTTATTCCGGAATTACAGGGACGTTTCCCGATCCGAGTAGAGCTTTCAAGCCTGAAAGCCGAAGATTTTATAAGAATATTGACAGAACCTAAAAATGCATTAATTACACAATATCAAGCCCTTTTGGAAACGGAAGGAATTAAAATTGTGTTTTCTGAAGATGCTATACATGAGATAGCACGATTGGCAACAGAGGTGAATCAAAGTACCGATAATATCGGAGCAAGAAGGCTACACACCCTATTAGAAAAATTGCTTGAGGATTTATCTTTTGAAGCACCAGATATTAACCTGAGTGTAATCAACATTACCGCTCAGTATGTACAAGAAAAGTTAAATAGTATTGTACAGAATCGCGACCTAAGTCAATACATTTTATAGAGAGAAAAACATATATTGGCGATCTATTTGTGAGAAGATGTCAGGAGGAAATATACGATGGATTTACTAACAAAAACTAGAAGGATTAACCGTATGCTTCAAAAAACGGCTGGTAACGCGGTTAACTTTAATGAAATGTCAAGCGTACTAAGTGACGTTATTGACGCAAATATTTTCGTTTTAAGCAGAAAAGGAAAATTACTGGGATATGCAATTGCACAGGAAATCGACAATGATCGTATTCGCAAAATGCTAGAGGATCGCCGTTTCCCAGAAGAATATAGCAATGGTCTATTAAAAGTTGAAGAAACATCTGCAAACCTTGATGTAAACAGTCCACATAGTGCTTTCCCAGTGGAAATGAAAGAAGTATTCCCTACAGGTTGGACTACAATCGTTCCAATTATGGGTGGCGGAGATCGATTGGGTACATTGATCTTGGCTCGTGTAAATAAAGAATTTGTCGAAGGTGACCTAATTCTAACTGAAGTGGGCGCTACTGTAGTAGGTATGGAAATTTTGCGTGAACGTGCAGAGGCAATTGAAGAAGAAGCGCGCAGCAAAGCTGTTGTACAAATGGCTATTGGCTCATTGTCCTATAGTGAACTTGAAGCGGTTGAGCATATTTTCCAAGAATTAGATGGGAAAGAAGGCCTACTTGTTGCTTCCAAAATTGCTGACCGTGTAGGTATTACACGTTCTGTTATTGTTAACGCTTTGAGAAAATTAGAGAGTGCTGGTGTTATTGAATCACGTTCTTTGGGTATGAAGGGTACATTTATTAAAGTTCTAAATGGCAAACTTCTTCCGGAATTAGAAAAGCTTAAAACGCCATAAACTGACATAAAACCCAGTTGTTATGCGCTTTATTGAAAAATGAAGAAGGGGGTCTATTGACCTTCTTCTCTTTTTTTTCATATTTATCACTTATTTATATAGTATTCACAATAAGTATTCACATTATTAATACATTTATGAAACGAATGTGACAAAATTGGTAAAAAGCACTGTTTTTATAGGCATTTTAACCAATTGAGACTTTTGTAACATTTTTCCTAGTCCTAGTAAGATAGGGCTTTCTTAGTAGTTTTCTTCATGGTATTATAGGTGCGTGTTAGATGTCGAATTGCAAAGAAAATAGAAGAAAAATGTAAGCTTAGGCACAAAGGAGGGGAGAGAAACTTGATTCAATCTACGCAATTAAATGTACTAGAAAACTCATTGGACGCCGCTATGCTTAGAGGAAAAGTGATTGCCAACAATATTTCTAACGTTGATACTCCTCATTTTCAGAGCAAGCAGGTAGTATTTGAAAGCTTGCTGAAGGAGGCATTGGAAGGAAATAGTGGTCGAACCTTAGAAGCATATCGAACGGATCAGAGACACATTCCATTTGGCACAGGTTTAGGTAATATCCCTCAGGCCCGGACCATAACGAACAACCAAACGTCAATTCAAAACAATGGAAACAATGTGGACATTGAATCTGAAATGAGCCAACAGGCTAAGAACATCATTTGGTATAACGGCCTAGTTCAGCTAACAAATGGATACTTTACTAAACTGAAGAGTGTTGTTGAGGGAGGAAGATAGTAGATGAGTCTGTTTCGTGGAATTGATACAAGTGCCTCTGCCTTGACTGCCAATCGGCTAAGGCTGGATACGATTGCTTCTAATATCGCAAATGCCAATACGACTCGCGGGAAATTCGTAAATGGGGCGTGGCAACCGTACCGACGTAAGATGGTAGAATTATCACCAAGAACAGGAGAGTCGTTCGACAATCTTCTACAAGCAGCAGTCGGGAATGTAGCAGGTCGCCAGGAATCTGGGGTACATGTTACCGCGATTAAGGAGGACAATAGTCAATTTCAAAGGGTCTATAATCCTGAGCACCCGGACGCAGACCTAGATGGCTATGTCCTGATGCCTAATGTAGACGTGACAAAAGAGATGGTTGACATGATTTCTGCTTCTAGGTCTTATGAGGCAAATGTTACAGCTATGAATGCATTAAAGGGCATGATGCAAAAAGCACTAGAGATTAATGGTAAATAATAAAGGGGTTGGCTGACAAGTGGAAATTAATAACATAGGTTCAGTCATAAATGCGCAGCCGCTACAACAAGTAAAAAATACAGCTTCACCAGCTGAAGTAGCGCGCAATTTCTCGGCCTATATGACCGATGCCCTTGATCAGGTGAATCGGGCGCAATTAGTTTCAGAGGAAATGGCAATAAAATATGCTGCAGGAGAAGTGAACGATGTCCATCAGGTGATGGTAGCGGGTCAAAAAGCTTCTCTCATGTTACAAATGACGATGCAAGTACGTAACAAAGCGATCGAAGCATATCAGGAAATCATGCGCATGCAGGTGTAAGGTTCCAAACTGGTATGCAGCTCTGTAGAGGTGAACCATGAACGAACGTTTATTGTTATATCGAGACAAGATAAAGACAATGTGGGACAAGCTCACGAAAAAACAAAAATTATTGATAGGTGCTTCAGCTCTTTTCCTACTTATCGCGCTTTCCCTTTATTTATACATAGCTTCTCGCCCTGTATATGTAAATTTATATGACAGATTGAGTGAGCAAGAAGTTGGTGCGATCAAACAAGAACTAGAAGCAAAAAACATCCCATATCGTTTAACCGGAAATGGGACAGGTATTCAGGTGCCGCAAACAATGGCGCAAGATGTAATAGTTGATTTAGCAGCTCAAGGAATTCCTAAGGATGCTGGGATCAGCTCTGAAATCTTCTCTAATAATATGTTTGGCTTGACCGATCGCCAGTTTGAAGTGATGAAGAAAGACGCTCTTCAACAGGAGATTCGAAAAATCTTAGAAAAAGTCAAAGGGGTTCGTACTGCCCAAGTCATTCTAACCATGCCGGAAGAAACCACGTTTGTGACGGACAACACAGATAAAGCCACAGCATCAGTCATGGTAGAAGTAGACCCAAGTACTCAATTAAACGATGCACAAATCAAATCTTTGTATCATATTGTTTCACGTTCAGTGAAAAACTTGCCTTTAGAAAACATAACGATTACCGATCAGTATTCCAATACATTGGAATTGGCTGGTAAAGAAGAGGGCAGTTCATTGACTGCTTTTGAACAGCAAGAGCGGATACGTAACAAAGTAGAAAGAGAAATACAGAAGAACTTATTCAACATGCTGTCCACCATTATGGGCCGGGACAAAGTTGTCGTACATACAATGGTACAAATGGATTTCTCAAAAGAAAACCGTGTAGAAAATTTAGTTTCACCTGTTGTAAATGATGAAGGTATTATAATTAGTTCTCAAAAATTATCAAAAGCATATACCGGACAAGGAACTCCGCCGATCGGTGGTGTAGCCGGTACAGGTGATAACCAGGTTGGCAGCTATCAGTCTGCTACAACTCAAGGTAGCAACAGTGAATATGAAGAGCTATCTGATACTGTCAATCGTGAAGTAAATCGTATAACGAAGAACGTAACCGCTAGTCCATATCAAATTGTCGATATTTCTATCAACGTTGGGGTTGAGCCTCCAAATGGAGGAACGTTGGATGACGCTACCAAAGAAAACATACAAAAAGTAATTGGTAATGTTGTTCGTGTAGCCGTCAGCAATAAGAATTTACCCGATGATGAAGTGAACAAGCGTATTTCTGTTTTTGCAAAACCGTTCTCCGGCAAGCTAGATGATAACAACAACGGCTTCTTTACTCCAACCGTGATGTATGGAGTCGGAGCAGTTGCTTTATTAGCCATAGGAGCACTTGCGTTTATGCTTATTCGTCGACGCAAACAGCAACAGCAACAAGAAGAAGTAGAGTTCGAAGAGGAATTTCCTTTTACTCCATCGCCTGATATTCCAGACCTATCTTCATTGGAAGAGAATACAGATGAAGCGGTGGTTCGTAAACAATTGGAAAAATTGGCTCGAAGCAATCCAGACGAGTTCGTCGTTCTGCTTCGTACGTGGCTAGCAGAAGACTAAGGAGTGAGTATAGTGGCTCGTGTCGCAAAAGAGTTAACTGGAAGGCAAAAAGCTGCGATTTTGCTCATTTCGCTTGGTCCAGATGTCTCGGCACAGGTATTTAAGCATTTACGTGAAGATGAGATTGAACAGCTTACACTGGAAATTGCCAGTGTACGTAAAGTGGATCATGAAGAAAAAGGCAAAATTCTAGCAGAATTCCATCAGATTGCAGTTGCCAAGGAAGTAATAGCACAAGGTGGTATTACTTACGCAAAAGAAATTTTGGAAAAAGCATTAGGGGAAAGCAAAGCGCTAGATATCTTGAACCGATTGACAGCCAATTTACAAGTGCGCCCGTTTGACTTTGCTAGAAAAGCGGACCCTAGTCAAATCCTTAACTTTATTCAAAATGAACATTCACAAACCATTGCTTTGGTTCTAGCTTATCTAGAACCGCAGCAATCATCCATGATCTTGTCATCACTGTCGCAGGATCGTCAGGCAGATGTAGCTAAACGGATAGCTTTAATGGATAGCACATCTCCAGAGGTAATTGCCCAGGTCGAACAGGTATTGGAACAAAAACTTTCTGCAACTGTAACCCAAGATTACACACAAGCGGGTGGTATTGAATCCATCGTAAACATCTTAAACGGCGTTGACCGTAGTACGGAACGAACCATCCTTGATTCACTAGAGATTCAAGACCCAGAGCTTGCGGAAGAGATCAAAAAACGGATGTTTGTATTCGAAGACATTGCTACACTGGACAATCGTTCCATTCAACGTGTTATTCGCGATGTGGACAACAACGATTTACAGCTTGCGCTTAAAGTGGCAAGTGAAGAAGTTCGCGAAACGGTTTTCCGCAACATGTCCAAACGGATGGCGGATACCTTCAAAGAAGAAATGGAATTTATGGGACCTGTGCGATTGCGTGATGTTGAGGAGGCACAATCCCGGATTGTTGCTACGATTCGTCGCTTAGAAGAAGCTGGAGAAATCATCATCGCCCGCGGTGGAGGAGATGATATCATTGTCTAGGATTTTTAAGGCAAATCGATATGTCCAGTCTGTAGATGCCTATGTACTTGAAGCAACTCAGAAAATGAATGCTGCTTTACAAGTACAGACGGATGAAGTAGACGAAATGTTGCTGGAAAATAAAGTTTTAGAACATCAGAAACTGGAAGAAGAAGCGAAAGCCATTATACGAGATGCGGAAGAGCTAGCTGAAAGTATTATGGCTGATGCTTCTAATCAAGCAGAGCAATTGCGCGAACAAGCCCGGCAGGAGATAGCCGAGTGGTGGGAGCAAAAGCAAAAAGAAGCAGAGGAAATGGCGCAGCAGACCAAGGAAATAGCTCGTGAGGAAGGATACACTCTTGGACAGGAGCAGGGCTTAGAGCAAGCACGTCTTGAACAGGAGGAAAATGTTCAAAAGGCTAAGGATGTTTTAACGAAAGCTTATGAGACCAAAGAGAAGATTATAGCGGAAGCCGAGCCATTTTTAGTTGAACTGAGCTTAGATATCTCTCGAAAAATCATTCATGATGAGCTGACGCTGGCACCTGAAAAGGTCGTTGAGATTGTTCGACAGGCTTTAAAAAGCTCACGCTCGCATGGAGAAGTATCTATTTTGGTGAATCACAAACTATATCCATTTGTCGAAGAGCATCGTGAACAGCTGCTTTCGTTAATTGACGGGCAAGCGGAACTTGGCATTTATCCAGATTATGCCGTTGAAGATGAAGGCTGCATTATCCGAACAGCCTACGGAAGCGTGGATGCCAAAATTGACACTCAACTAAAAGAAATCAAACAAATTCTGATGGACGTAGCGCGGGGAAGTGAATCCCAATGATTACATTAAACGCAGATAAATATAAAGTTGCTATGCAAACAATCACTCCTCACCGGATAAATGGCAAGGTGACACAGGTAGTGGGACTCACTGTAGAATCCCAAGGACCTGAAGCTAAATTAGGTGAGATTTGCATGATTGAATCGCCTCATCACAAAGAGCCAATTATGGCTGAGGTGGTGGGGTTTCGAGATACAAAGGTTCTATTAATGCCACTTGGTGATTTGTCGTACATCGGTCCTGGATGTGATGTGGTAGCTACAGGTAGACCTTTATCAGTGAAGGTAGGACCCGAAATTTTAGGAAGTATTCTTGACGGTTTAGGTCGTCCTTTATCAAATGAGTCGCTTCCCTATGGACTAACGAACTATCCAACTGATAACATGCCACCTAACCCATTGACGAGACCGAGAATAGCAGAACCACTAAGTTTAGGCGTTCGAGCTATAGATGGCTTATTGTCTATGGGAAAAGGTCAGCGTGTAGGTATCTTTGCCGGCTCTGGGGTAGGAAAAAGTACTTTGATGAGCATGATTGCTCGCAATACGACTGCTGACATTAATGTTATTGCTCTTATCGGAGAGCGTGGACGTGAAGTACGAGATTTTATCGAGCGAGATTTAGGCGAAGAGGGATTAAAACGGTCTGTTGTTGTAGTTGCTACATCAGATCAACCAGCAATGATTCGTATTAAAGGTGCGATGATTGCTACTGCGATTGCTGAATATTTTAGAGATCGTGGGCTTAACGTGATGTTAATGATGGATTCTGTGACACGTTTTGCTATGGCCCAGCGTGAAATTGGTCTCGCCATTGGTGAACCGCCAGCTACACGCGGATATACCCCGTCTGTATTTGCTATGTTGCCTAAGCTGCTGGAACGCTCAGGTACATCAGACAAAGGCAGCATTACTGCTTTGTATACCGTATTGGTTGACTCTGATGATATGAATGATCCGATAGCCGACGCTGTACGGGGGATATTAGATGGTCATATTGTATTGGATCGCAAAATTGCCCAACGAGGGCATTTTCCTGCGATTGATATTTTGCAAAGCGTGAGTCGGGTAATGAGTGAGATTTGCACTCCACAGCACTTACAAGCAGCTCAGGAATTAAAACGACACATGGCTACATATAAAGAGGCAGAGGATCTAATCAATATTGGAGCGTACAAGATGGGAACGAACCGGGAAATTGATGCCGCTATTCGTCATAGAGAGACGATTCGAGCATTTACGGCACAGGGTGTTAACGAACCCTCCGATTTTGATACGACTCTGCAAGCATTAACCGCTCATTTTGGGAGTGTGATGTAACGTGAAGCCTTTTCGCTTCCATATGCAAAAAGTACTTGATTTAAAGGAAAAAGAAACAGAACAAGCACAATGGGCATTTGGTCGATCGGTACAACAAAAACAACAAGAAGAGCAAAAGCTATATCGACTTGTTGATAAGCGAAATACGATGTCCGATTCGCTTGTGGATATGCAACATTCTGCATGCAGCGCATCTGACTTATTAGCCGTAACGAGATTTCAGCAGGTAGTTGACCGCCAGATTGCGACGCAAAAACGCCGCATTATTGGTTGTGATAAGGAAATTGAGCGCTGCAAGGAGAAATTGCACTACCATTTGCAAGAATCCAAGCTGTGGTCAACTCTGCGTGATAAAGCTCAAACCAAGTATATCGAATGGCAAAATCAAGTAGAACAAAAAGAAATGGATGAGATCGGCACAAATCGATTCCTCCGACAATTGAAGCAGGTGTGAAAGGAGGCGTCTTCATGGAAGAGGAAATCCAGGAGGAACGCGAGTATAACAGGCTAGAGTGGCTCTTATACATCATTGTAATTCCTGCCTTATTTGCTAGTTTGTTAGCTGGAATCTTGGCAAGCCTCCTTGGCTACGATGTCGTGGGAAGCGTAAAAGATTGGCTAAATAACATTCCATATGTAGAAAAGCTGATACCAGACGATACACCAACTAGCCAAACGGTAGAAGGTAGCAAAGAAGATAGCAAAACAGAAGCAAAAAAAGCTCAGGTAAATGAGGATGCAGCTAAAAGCAAACAGGTTGCTGATCAATTGCAAAAAGAGGTAAGTCAAAAAGATAGCACGATTGCAGCTTTGCAAAAACAAATTGCCAATTTACAAAAAGCAACTGAAGAAAAGCGCGTAGAAGAGGAAGAAAGACAAAAACAGTTTCAGGATTTAGCGAAGATATACAGCTCTATGTCGGCTAAAAATGCAGCCGCGATAGTAAGTAATCTTAGCAAGGAGGAAGCCGTTGTTGTTCTTTCCAAGATGAAGACAGACGAACAGGCTCAGCTACTGGCAAAGATGGACCCAAAAAAGGCCGCAGACATTTCTATCCTGCTAAAGGATAATCAAATTTCCAAGGATGATGACATAGCAGCCTTACAACAGCGGGTCCAAATTTTAACGAAAGCCTTAAGTGAAACTAGGGAATCAAGCAAAATAGATGCAGAGAAGTTAATGAAAAGCTTTGAATCTATGAATGCAGGAGATGCATCTAAAATTATCATCTCACTGTATAAAATTAATTCAGAACGTGCTTTAAGCGTACTGGGACAAGTATCTGACAATAAACGGGGCGAGTTTCTAAGTGAAATTAGCAAGACAAACCCCGAATTAGCAGCGCGCTTGACGAATGCGTTGCCTCGATGAAGTACAAATGTTCTTCATCGTTTACATAGCAACGAAATTATATAGGAGGTGATTAGATGAATATTGGAAACATGCAAGCTGTGATGCCTATGGGAACTGGTACTGCAGGAGCGACTCTAGTATCAAATGGAGGACAAGCTTCTGCAGCCGGCCAGGAGCAAGGAATTTTTTCTTTGCAATTAGGCTTAGCGGTTGGAGCCTTTACCAACATGCCTGAAGTGGAGTTTCCTGGTCTTTCTGAAGAAGATGCAAGTGCTTTGGAGGATCTGATGGCGATGCTTCAGCAGTTGCTGGGAGCCAATCAACAGATGCTCTTGCCACAGGAACAGCAAATCAGTGTAGGGGATGGACAAGCTGAGGAAGCTGCTGACGGCAAGCTTCCAATCATCACACTTACAACGAATGAAGGAAAACAAACCTTACTTCAAGCATTAACAGCACAAGGAATGTCTTCAGAGGATGCTAACAAATTAACTGATTTGTTGCAGAAGCTGCCGGCGATGACTCCTGATCAAGCAAAGGGAGATTATCAAAAATTGCTTGAAACCGTGCAAAAAACGCTGGGACAAATGGGGATTTCCTTACAAAAGGATGGGGCTTTAGAAGAGCAACAATCCGTATTGGTTACTCCTCAATTGAAAAAACAGTCGATGCCTGCTACAGCTAATCGAGTAGAGGTTTCCAACCAAATCCCTACTCAGATGCAACCCGTTCGTGTTCATCATGCACTGAGCCAATATGGCCAGGAAGCGGGTATTCAGGTGAAATCGTTCCAAGCCACCATGCAGGAAGCAATCACACCAGTAGCTGTGAACCAAGAGACAGTTGATGGAGACGCAGATGCGACCGCTCAACTTCACGTGGAGAGCATTTCAGCTACTCCGGTACAAAAGCAATCAGCTACAACACCGGAAATGAGAAGCTTCCCTGTTCGAGCAGAACAGATGCCACAGCAGGTTACGGATGTATTTGTCCGTCAGCTAAAAGTAGGAACACTCCAAGGGGTAACGGAAGCAAAGCTAATCCTTTATCCACAGGAGCTAGGTAAAGTTGATGTGCGTATTAGCTCACACAACGGTGTGATTACCGCTCACTTTATTGCTGAATCCAAACATGGCAAAGACATGCTGGATCAACAAATGGCTCAGCTTAGAACCGCTTTTGCCCAGCAGGGGATACAAGTGGATAAGCTGGAAGTAAGCCAACAAAACAATAATTCCACATTCTCATTTGATCAGGACAAGGGAAATGGTGGTCAGCAGGCTCGTGAGCAATCGCAGGATCAAGGTGCACAGAGCGAGCAATCAGAGGCTTCCTTTGACAGTGTTCTCGATGGCGAGCGTGAAAGCAGTAAAAGACTGGGAGCATCTCGCGTAAACCTGAACGCATAAAGGGTATAAGGATGGAGGGATAGCTTTGAACCATCATATACGTGTAGGAAGCACCTATTATCCTTCGCGGCTCTCCACTCCTAAGAAGACGGGAGCTTCGCAACCAGCGACTAAGCCATTTGATCAATGGCTTTCTGATTCCTTAACGACCCACAAGAGTCAGAGCTCCTCTCCAAAAGCCCTCTCCTTTAGCCAGCATGCGGTACAAAGGATGCGTGAGAGTGGTATTGAGCTGCAACCAGAAGATATGCAGCGGTTGGAGAGTGGGTTTCAAAAGGCGAGGGACAAAGGAGCACGAGAGTCCCTAATCTTAATGGATAATGTCGCCTATGTCGTGAGCATCTCGAATCAAAAGGTAATTACGGCTATGGATGAAAGCCGAATGAAGGAAAATGTATTTACCAATATTGACAGTGCAGTCTTTGTATAAACAGGGCCGGCCCTCATGTAGGAAGCCCGCGGATTACCAAATGACTGAGGTAATCCATACTTTAAAAAGGGAGGTTTATTGATGATTCGTTCGATGTATTCCGGTGTATCCGGCATGAAGGGTTTTCAAACAAAATTAGATGTAATTGGTAATAATATTGCTAACGTGAATACGGTTGGTTTTAAAAAGAGCCGTGTCATGTTCCAGGATATTTTAAGCCAAAAGGTTGGTAGTGAATCAGGACCATCTGAAACACGCGGTAGTGTTAATCCAAAGCAAATAGGTTTGGGAACCACAGTTGCTGCCATTAACGTCGTTCACTCTGTTGGTAGCCCAATGACCACGAATTTGACATCTGATTTATCTATTGAAGGTGATGGATTCTTCGTGGTTTCGGATGGAGAGAATAAATATCTGACTCGTGCCGGTAACTTTGAGCGTGATGTTGAGGGATTTCTTGTTAACCCACAAGGAATGAAGCTACTAGATGAGACTGGACAACCTGTTCAGATTGAGAGAGATAATGTAGTGTCTTATTCAATTGGTTCTGATGGGGTAATCACTACTGTTGGGAACGATCAACAAGTACAAACAGCTGCTACAATAGGTATGGTTACAGTCCCAAATCCAGGGGGATTAGAAAAAGTGGGCGGTTCCCTATTTAAAACTACAGTAGCATCAGGGAACATTGAAATGGAAACTACTACTCCAACAGGAGCTAACTCTAAAATTCTCTCAGGTCAACTTGAAATGTCCAACGTAGACCTAAGCGAAGAGTTCACTGAAATGATTGTTGCACAGCGTGGTTTCCAAGCGAATTCCCGTATTATCACCACTTCCGACACCGTTTTGGAAGAGCTGATTAACCTAAAACGCTAGGTAACAGCTAGTAGTAAGAAGTAACCATCCGCATCACAACGATAAGGCAAGAGGAGGAATAACTCCTCCTCTGCCACCTTTGAAAGGAGTCGTTCGATGATTCGCTTGACCCGTTTTAACGGAAACACATTTTATTTAAATGCGGTTCATATTGAAGTAGTAGAAGCAACACCAGATACCATTATTACCTTAACCACTGGCAAAAAGTATCTGGTCAAAGAGACAGTCGAAGACATCATTCTTCAAATGAAGCAGTTCTATCAGGAATCGTATTTGGCAAAGACGCTTGAGCAACCAGGCGAATCTAGCTAATAACGGGAGGCCGCTATGTTTCAAAATAAATTAGTAAATATGGCACTTATTATTCTAATTGCTATCACTCTGTTAGGTGTGGCAGCATTCTTTATGTACATGTACACGTTTGCTCCGGCAAAACAAACGAACGGAGCAGAGGTAGTAAAAGCGTTAAATGCAGATGAAATGAAGGAATACTCGGTAGATACCGAAGATATTACCACTAACCTCTTAACCAATAACTTCGTGGTAGTACGCTTTAGCATTACAGCAGACGGTAAAGACGGCAAAGCTGAGCTAGAAAAAAGATTGCCGCAAGTAAAGCAGGTTATTATTAAAAGTCTGGCTGGATTGACTCCAGAGGATCTAAAAGGAACGGAAGGCATTAACAAGCTTGAGGCCAAAGTCCTAAATGATGTGAATTCAATTATGCAAGATGGTAGAATCATTCTTGTTAGCACAACGAACCTAAAAAAGACATAAGAGATGAGAAAAACGATGAGTGGGATGAAACAAAGCGCAAAAGGAGGTGACCGCCATGGCCGAGGTACTTTCACAAAGTGAGATAGACGCGTTATTAGCTGCTCTTTCCTCTGGAGAAATGGATGCTAATGAACTTAAAAAAGAAGATGCCGAGAAAAAAATCAAGGTATATGATTTTAAGCGAGCGCTTCGCTTCTCTAAGGATCAGATCCGCGGACTTACGCGAATTCACGAGAATTATGCCAGACTCTTAACTACCTATTTTTCAGCGCAGCTTCGGACCTTCGTGCAAATTAATGTCGCCTCTGTTGACCAGTTGCCTTACGACGAATTTATCCGATCTATACCGAAGATGACCATCCTAAATATCTTTGAGGCACCGCCTTTAGAAGGTAGAATGGTAATGGAAGTAAATCCAAATATCGCATATGCGATGCTGGATCGATTATTGGGCGGTCAAGGAATGATCCCGGATAAAATGGGAGCATTGACCGAGATTGAAACGACCGTAATGGAACGCGTCTTCAGCAAGGCGCTAGATAGTTTTCACGAAGCTTGGAAACAAATTATTGAATTAGATCCATATTTGGAAGTTCTGGAAATGAATCCGCAATTTATGCAGATTGTTTCACCTAATGAAATTGTTGCTGTTATTTCCTTTAGCACCAAGATTGGTGATACGACAGGCATGATTAATCTTTGCTTGCCGCACGTGGTATTAGAACCGATCATGCCAAAATTATCCGGGCAATATTGGTTCTCAACACAGCGACGACAACGAGATGAAGCAGAAAGACAGCTTTTAGAAGATCAAGTCAAAACTGCTAAATTGCCGATTTGTGCGGAACTAGGAACAAGCACCATCACCGTACGAGAATTTTTACAATTAACGCAAGGTGATGTCATTCAATTGGACCAAACCATCGATAACAGATTACATATCAAAGTAGGAGATTGCTTAAAATTCTACGGGCAGCCAGGTACATTAAAAGGTAAGGTAGCTGTACAAATCGATGAAGTGATAGAGGAGGGGGAGGAAAACTATGAGTAGAGATATGTTGTCTCAAGAAGAGATTGATGCCTTGCTAAAAGCCAACGATAACCTCTCTGAGGAGCCAACGCAAGTGGAGAACAGCATCCCTGATGTTGATGAATATCTCTCTCCCTTTGAGCAAGATGCTTTAGGTGAAATCGGCAATATTACGTTTGGCAGTGCAGCAACCGCATTATCTACTCTGCTAAGTCAAAAGGTAGATATTACGACACCAACAGTCTCCATCGTGAAGAGAAGTGAGTTAGTCGATGAATTCCCGCGACCTCATGTTGCGGTGCATGTTGAATATACAGATGGCTTCCAAGGAATCAACATGCTTGTTATCAAGGTAGCAGATGCCTCTGTCATTGCAGATTTAATGATGGGTGGCGATGGTCGAAATAGCGCTCTTGAGCTATCAGAAATGCATTTGAGTGCTGTGCAGGAAGCGATGAACCAAATGATGGGCTCAGCCGCAACCTCGATGTCGACTATTTTTAATCAATTAGTCAATATTTCTCCGCCTGGAATAGATATGATGGATTTACAGAATGGGCAAGGAGAAGAAGGTTTGCCTAGCGGTGAGGAGCTTGTCAAGATTTCGTTCCAGATTAAGGTTGGAGATCAAGGAGAGCTAATTGATTCTAACATTATGCAGCTTTTACCAATTGATTTTGCCAAACAAATGATTAGTCGTTTGATGGGAAGTGAAGGACCGGAGATGGTTGATACATCAGCAACAGCTTCTATCATGCATGAAGCTATCATGGATTTTGGAAAACCAGCAGCAGCTCCGCAAGGAACACCTGCAGCAGAAGCACCAATGGCAGCAGCATCAGCGCCTCAACAACCAGTGATGGAACAAACACCTGGTATGCCTATGGGCGCGGCTCCGAGTGGTTATGAACAACAACCACCGCATCCATATCCGCCGCAACCAGCACCATATGGCTATCCGCCAAATCAAGGGTATGCTCCATATCCGTATCCATACCCGCCATATCCGCAGCCATATGCTCAGGCTCCTCAACAGGCTGGGGGAGCGGTTAACTCACAGGTAGCGGCAGCGAATGTTCAACCAGCACAATTTGCCCCATTCCAAGGGAACAATGCCGCTCAGTCAGATGAGCAGAACCTAGGTTTGCTATTGGATATTCCGCTTCAGGTAACTGTTGAGTTAGGTCGTACAAAGAAACTAATTCGCGATATACTAGAGATGTCTGCTGGTTCTATTATTCAGTTAGACAAATTAGCGGGCGAGCCTGTTGATATATTAGTCAACAACAAGCTGATCGCAAAAGGTGAAGTCGTTGTCATTGACGAAAACTTCGGTGTGCGTGTAACCGATATAATTAGTCAATGGGATCGTGTACAGAAGTTACAATAAGCAGATTCTTTAAGGAGGAACAGTAGGATGTCTAACAAAGTGTTAATCGTGGATGACGCAGCATTTATGAGAATGATGGTAAAGGAAATCTTGACGAAAAATGGTTTTACGGTTGTTGGGGAAGCAAGCGATGGTGCCCAAGCAGTTGAAAAGTACAAGGAGCTAGGTCCTGACTTAGTAACAATGGATATTACAATGCCAGAGATGGATGGTATCACGGCTTTGAAGGAAATTCGCAAGCTTGACCCTAATGCTCGTGTTATCATGTGTTCCGCAATGGGACAACAATCTATGGTTATCGATGCTATTCAGGCTGGTGCGAAAGACTTTATCGTAAAACCTTTCCAAGCGGATCGAGTAATCGAAGCCATCAAAAAGACGTTGAGCTAAACGATTATGAATGCAATGAACATTCGTAGTTTGTTCGTGGCAATGTTACTAGTTTTTGCTGTAGTTGCGCCTTCATCAACAGTTAGTTATGCGGAGGCAAAACAGACAGAAGGGTCAGCTTTTGACTGGTTACAGCAGGATGCAAAACAGGGAAAACAAGGGACTGGGGGAGAATTATCTACGGATTCTCCAGTTCCAAAAAGCCCTAGTATTCTTGGGTATGTGGTCCAAATCGTCTTTTCATTAGCAGTAGTTGTCGGCCTAATCTATCTCTTATTCAAATGGTTAGGAAAGAGACAAGCTGGCGGTTTTCGAGAAAGTGGCCCATTTCGAACTTTAGGAGGCTTTTCTCTTGGAACAGGTAAGTCCATTCAATTGGTGATGATTGGCGACTCGCTTTATGTGTTAGGCGTGGGGGAAAATATTCAACTTATCCGGCAAATTCCACCTGGTGATGAGTTGGATGTTATTTTGGCCGATATCGAGAATAAATCAACTCCTGACTGGTCATGGAATAAGCTTGGTCATTTGTTTCAAGCACAATCTAAGACTACATCCACGCACACTCAACAAACAGATGCCTCTTTTGATCAGCTACTGGACGAACAGTGGCGGGAAGTCTCCCATGCGGAGCAACAAAAGAATCAATGGGAACAGAACCGCCGCAAAGGGGATTAGTCATGAACAGATTTTTGCCACTTCTATTAATATGTGCAACGTTTCTTTGTTTGATGACCTATACACAGGTTGCTGAAGCAAGTACATCAGATGCAGCAGGGCTTTTAAACAAAATTCCACAGGTAGAGTTTAAGATCGGTGGGGGAGCAGATACTCCTGAGAAAACAGCTTCTACGATTCAACTGCTGTTACTGTTCACGGTTTTAGCCTTAGCACCCAGCATCTTAATTTTAATGACTTGCTTTACGCGTATTGTAGTGGTGTTGTCGTTTGTACGGACGGCTTTGGCTACTCAACAAATGCCACCCAACCAGGTGATTGTGGGTATGGCTTTGTTCCTAACATTCTTCGTCATGGCGCCTACATTTCAAACCATTAACGATACCGCAGTAAAACCGTTTATGCAGGGGAAAATTACGGAGCAACAAGCGTTGGATAAAGCAGTTACTCCTCTAAAATCGTTTATGCTAAAGCAGACGAGACAAAAGGATTTAGCGTTATTTTTGCAATACTCGAAGTCTGAAAAACCAAAGTCAGTGGAAGATGTGTCTTTAGTAGCCTTGGTTCCTGCTTTTGCCATCAGCGAATTAAAAACAGCTTTTCAAATCGGTTTTATGTTGTTTATTCCATTTTTGGTTATCGATATGATTGTGGCCAGTATTTTGATGGGGATGGGGATGATGATGCTCCCGCCTGTCATGATTTCACTGCCGTTTAAAATCCTGTTGTTCATCATGGTGGACGGCTGGTATCTTGTTGTGAAATCACTCTTTTTAAGCTTCTAGGAGGCCTGATGAAACATGACATCAGATATGATCTTACAAATTGCGCAATCCTCAGTATATACCATATTGATCGTGCTTGCCCCTATTTTGGGAATTGCGCTGTTAGTCGGGCTAATGGTGAGTATTTTTCAGGCAACAACACAAATTCAAGAACAAACGTTGGCGTTCATTCCCAAGATCGTAGCTGTGTTTCTTTCCTTGCTCATTTTTGGTCCGTGGATGCTGCGAATTGTCATTGAATTTACAGCAAATATCATGGGTAACCTGTACAGATTTGTGGGGTAGAATATGCAACTGATTGAAACGTTCTTGCCCATGTACCTGCTGGTATTTGTGCGGATTATTTCCTTTGTGGTGTCGGCTCCACTATTTACGCAACGCGGTATGCCTAACCAGTTTAAGATTGGCTTCGCTGCTGCTATGGCGTTCATCAGTTTTGCCTATGTACCTATTTTGGATAAAATTCCGATGGATATCACTTTTGCTGCTTATGTGGTAAAGGAAACGATCGTGGGCTTGTTATTGGGGTTCTTGTTACAGCTCATGTTTTCGGCTGTACGGGTAGCGGGTGGACTCATGGATATGCAAATGGGTTTAGCTATGGCTAACGTTGTAGATCCGGCTACAGGTGCTTATGTGCCAGTATCGGGTCGATTGAAGGAAATCCTAGCTACCTTATATTTTTTGAGTATTAATGGACATCATTTGATGATTCAGGGCATTCTGAAAAGCTATCAGACCATCCCGATTAGCAAACTCGGAGTTTCGTTTTCCTCCGAAGCATTTGGAGAGTTTATGCTGAAGGCTTTTTCACAGATGTTTTTGAGCGCCTTCATGATGGCAATCCCGATTGTTATTGCTTTATTTCTGGTAGACCTCTCTCTTGGTATTATCGCCAAAACGGTTCCACAATTTAATATTTTTGTGGTAGGTCTTCCATTGAAACTGTTAGTTAGCTTTTTAATGCTCATTTTCGTAATGCCTGGATTCTTTTTAGTGCTTAGTAACTATATTTCCAAGATGTTTCAGGCCATGGCGGAATTGATCTTGATTTTGGGAGGAGCATGATGAGTTATCCACGTTTTTTTGTGACAGTAGACCTGCAATTTTTTAACGGCGAAAAAACAGAAAAAGCAACTCCTCAAAAACGTCAGGATTCTCGCAAAAAAGGGCAGGTTGCCAAAAGTTCAGATTTGGCTCCCGCTTTCATGATCAGCTCCGTATTTTTTCTGCTGATGATCGCTGGCTCTTGGATGTTGGGCATCTTTGAAGGCATTCTACGCGAATCGTTGGGCAGTTATGCGACTTGGGAAGTAAATGCTGAAAATCTTCAGGTGATTACCCTGCAGGTCGTCAAGGAGGCAGCCAAGATTCTGGGTATGGTGTTTGGCGTCTGCATGTTGGTCGCGTTAGTGGTCAACTATTTGCAAGTCGGGGTGCTTTTCTCGTTAGAACCAATTCAATTTAAACTAGAAAAACTAAATCCAATCGAAGGCTTTAAGAAAATTTTTTCGATCCGGACTATTGTTGAATTGTTTAAGTCTATTTTAAAGATCACAGCAGGAATGATTGTGGTTTACATGATCTTATGGGACATCAAGGACAAGATTCCGCGGCTTTCCTTTTCCACAATCGAAGCAGTGCTGGAGTTTACAGGCTGGCAGGTCGTGAAGCTGGGAATTTCAGTCGGTATGCTGTTGGTTATCTTAGGGTTCCTTGATTATCTGTATCAACGCTACGAATATGAAAAGAATCTACGCATGTCAAAACAAGACATTAAAGATGAACATAAAAAAATGGAGGGTGACCCCCTCATCAAAAGTAAAATTAAAGAACGCCAAAGACAGATGGCCATGCGCCGCATGATGCAGGAAGTTCCTAACGCAGATGTCATTATTACCAACCCGACACACTTTGCGGTAGCGATTAAGTATGATTCTGCTGAAATGATGGCGCCGACGGTGATTGCTAAAGGTCAGGATTTTTTAGCTTTGAAAATCCGAGAAATCGCCAAAAAGCACCGCGTAGTTACAATGGAAAACAAACCGCTTGCAAGAGCATTGTACGCAAAGGTTGAGGTTGGTCAGACCATTCCAGAGGAACTGTTCAAAGCGGTAGCAGAGGTATTGGCTTATGTCTATAAACTTCAAGGTAAAGTGAAACGATGAAAGGAGGAGACGAGATGGGTGCAAAACAGTTGGGCATGATCATCTTCGTGTTAAGCATTGTCGTAATGATGGTAATCCCGTTACCGTCCGGATTGTTAGATATGCTACTGATTGTTAATATATCGTTGGCCCTGGTTATCCTGCTCGTCTCGATGTATACCAAAGAGGCTCTGGAATTTTCCATCTTTCCTACATTATTACTATTAACAACACTATTCCGGTTGGCTCTAAACGTTTCAACTACCCGTAACATCCTGTCCACAGGTCAGGGTGGTACAGTTATCGAAGCGTTTGGAGATTTCGTAGTAGGTGGTAACGCTGTTATCGGTTTTGTTGTATTCCTGATCTTGATCATCATCCAGTTCATCGTTATCACGAAAGGTTCGGAACGTGTAGCGGAAGTTGCTGCTCGTTTTACATTAGATGCGATGCCAGGGAAGCAAATGAGTATTGATGCAGACCTGAATGCAGGAATGATTAGTGAACAAGATGCGAGACAGCGACGCCGTAAAATTGAACGGGAAGCAGACTTTTACGGCTCCATGGACGGGGCGAGTAAATTCGTAAAAGGGGACGCTATCGCAGGTATCGTTATCTTTATCGTCAATATTATTGGCGGTTTTATTATCGGGGTAGCTATACATAAATTAAGCTTTATGGAAGCTTTAAGTACCTTTACACTACTTTCGATTGGTGATGCCTTAGTAAGCCAGATTCCTGCGCTTCTCATTTCGACAGCAACAGGTATTATTGTAACACGTGCTTCTTCGGAAGGTGGTCTAGGGGAGGATATTACAGAACAATTGTTCGCCCATCCTAAATTGCTGTATGTGGTTGCTGCAGCGATGCTATTACTCGGATTGTTGACACCAATCAGCTTGCTTCCTACGGCTATAGTAGCAGTCATTTTATGCATTGCGGCAATGAGATTAACCAAACAGCAGAAGAGCGAATTGGCCGAATCCTTTACACAGGAAGAAGAGCAGCAGCTTGAGGAAGTTCGAAGTCCAGAAAGTGTGGTTAATCTTCTACAGGTTGATCCGATTGAGTTTGAATTTGGCTATGGGTTAATTCCGTTAGCAGATACGAAGCAGGGCGGAGATCTACTCGATCGAGTCATTATGATCCGCCGCCAGTGCGCCCTTGAATTAGGACTTGTTGTTCCGGTTATCCGTATTCGGGATAACATTCAACTGAAACCGAATGAATACATCATCAAAATCAAAGGCAACGTGATTGCAACTGGTGAGATTTTAATGGATCACTATCTGGCAATGAGTCCTGGATTTGAGGATGAATCTGTGGAGGGCATTCCTACGATGGAACCGGCGTTTGGCCTACCAGCTCTTTGGGTTTCTGAGGAAAATAAAGAGATGGCTGAGCTATCTGGCTATACGGTTGTTGATCCGCCATCCGTAGTTGCTACCCATTTGACAGAGATTATTAAGCGTCACGCTCATGAATTACTCGGACGTCAGGAGACACGAGCGTTAATTGATAACGTACGTGAAACAGCACCAGTGTTAGTAGATGAATTAATCCCATCTTTGCTTTCAATTGGTGACGTTCAGAAGGTTCTGCAGAAACTATTAAAAGAAAAAATTTCGATTCGTAATCTTCCAGTCATTTTGGAAGCATTGGCCGATCATGCTATGTTCTCTAAGGACCCAGAAGTATTGACTGAATATGTGAGACAGGCATTAGCTAGACAAATTACTTTACAGTTTACACAGCCTGGAGAACCGCTCCGAGTCATTACGGCAGGACCAAGTTTGGAAAAAACCATTTCCGAGAGTGTCGAGCAATCCGAACAAGGCAGTTATCTAGCCATGGACCCGGATACCTCTCAGCGCATCTATCAAAATGTGTCTGAGCAAGTAAATCGTATGGTAAATATGGGTCAACAGCCTGTTATCCTATCTTCTCCTATGACTCGCATGTATTTGCGACAATTGATGGAGCGCATGTTGCCTGACATTCCTGTTCTGTCGTACAGTGAATTAGAGCCTCATGTTGAAGTGCAGAGTGTAGGAGTGGTGAATGTATAATGAAAGTCAAACGATACTTGGTTGAATCAATGCCAGAGGCCTTGGAAAAGATTCGTGTCGAACTCGGGAAAGATGCTGTCATTTTAAATACGAAGCAAGTTAAGACAGGCGGCTTCATGGGGCTGTTTAAAAAACAGCAAATCGAAGTGATCGCAGCAGCGGAAACCAAGGAAGAAAAGCAGGCTCCAGCAAAGCCTGCTACTTCCGTTCCTAAACTGGATAGGCAAGAGACTGGGAATTCGTTGATAGGCAAGCAAGGGTATCAAGCGCCTAAAAACAATGAGCAATCCTCTGTTGGACAGAGTCCCAAGATTATTCAAACAGCTTCTAAGCCCAACGCAGCTCCTCAAACAACTCCAAAAGAGGAGCTATTGGCACCTCCCGCACACGGTGGAGATGCTGTGCAGCAAGAGGGACAACCCAAGTCATTGGCAGGAGCGCTTGCGGCCATCCGTTATCAACAAGCAATAAATACCTTTACAGATTCCAATCAGCAAGCGAGTACAGTATTACCGAAGTCAATTCCAGATCATGCTCCGCTAGCGCAGGAGCGAGAGGAAGACGTGGGACTTATAGCACCATCAGTAGGGGTGACCTCTAATCCTATCGCGGAAGAGTCTTCTTTGCCAGATCATTCTCAGAGCTTGGCATCCTCTTTATCAATGAATCAGACTGGGACTTCTGTTTCTACAGAAAAAGCGCATCAAGAGAAACGACTTGATCAAGCAACAGGTATGCAAGAATATCGGGATATGATTGGGGAGCTAAAAGATATGAGAGTAATGCTCCACAAGCTCTTGTTTGCCAAACAGGCCAGTGAGCAATTACCTCCAGCCCTTGCCGAATGGCGTGAGAAGCTTTTACAAAATGAAATGCAAGAAAGCACGATTGCTGCGCTATTGCATGATATTTTGCTAGAGATGTCTGATCCATACCATGCTGCCCAAGAAGAAGTAGACAGCTTGATGAAGCAAAGGATAGCAGAGCGAATCGCTAAGCATGTACCTGATGAAACCAAAACGAAGAATCCTAAAAAATATCTATTCTTTTTTGGACCAACAGGAGTGGGTAAAACCACGACAATTGCCAAGCTGGCAGCCTGGCATATGTTAAAGGAAAAACGAAAGGTCGGGTTTATTACTGCCGATACCTATCGAATTGCAGCAGTAGAGCAATTAAAGACATACGCCAATATTTTAAATGTACCATTAGAAGTCGTCTTCTCTGCAAATGAAATGGAGAATGCCTTGGACAAAATGCAGGGCTATGATCTGATTTTCATTGACACAGCGGGGCGAAACTATCGAAATGATGAGTTTGTAAGCAAAATAAAAGAGTATTTACAATGGGAAGAAATGAGCGAGCATCTATTAGTCATGAGTTTAACCTCCAAATTTGCGGACATGCAGGCAATCGTGGAGCAGTTCAAGAACGTGCCTATCTCGCAGGTTATTTTAACAAAAGCTGACGAAACCCTACATTATGGACCCATCTTGTCGTTACTCGAGCAATTTGATCTTCCTCTTTCCTATTTGACTACAGGACAAAATGTTCCTGACGATATCGAAGTCATTACTACGGAGAAACTGACCAAGTTGATCGTGGGGGAAGAGGCATATGCATGATCAAGCTCAAAAGTTGCGAGAACAGTTTCAACGGAAGAAGCAAGCGTACGAAGCAAAAATAGAGACGCGCAAAACGCGCCTCGTAGCCGTTACTAGCGGAAAGGGTGGCGTTGGTAAATCAAATGTCACGCTTAATTTAGCCCTAGGTCTCATGGAGCAAGGCAAGAAGGTTCTTGTATTTGATGTTGATCTAGGCTTAGCTAATCTTGACGTTTTAATGGGAGTTACTCCTAAGAAACACTTATTTCATCTTCTTGAAGCAGACCATACTGTATGGGATATCATTGAAAAAGGTCCTAAAGGTCTGGAATTCATTGCAGGTGGCTCAGGATTTAGCGAAATGTCTCGACTCCAAGATCGGGAATTGAGCAAGGTTTTTGATGAATTGGGAAAATTACAAGGTTATGCCGATATTATCCTTTTTGATACAGGGGCTGGACTTAGCAAAGAATCTTTGCAATTTCTTATGGCATCTGATGAAATTCTGCTGGTGACTACGCCAGAGCCACCAGCTATCACGGATGCATATGCCATGATGAAGATGGTTCATTTGCAAAAACCAGATGCTAACATCAAGTTGATTATAAATCGTACTTCAACAACACGGGAAGGTCAGCAAACCGCAGACAAGCTGATTACAGTAGCCCAACGTTTTTTGGACTTTCCTATAGGAGTACTTGGAATATTGCCGGACGACCCGTATGTTTCAAAGGCAGTAAAGCAGCAGCACCCCCTTTTACTCGTTTATCCACAGTCTCAGATGGCAAAAGGCATTCGCCAACTGGCTGCAAAATATACTGCCCAGCTCAACCCATCTTCAACAGATCGGGAAGAGCAAGGCGGATTAAAAGGATTTCTTGCTAAATTAAGAAAGTGGATGTAAACAGATGGTGTAAACGATTGAAGTGACTAGAAGGGAGCGGTAACATGACGAGAATAAAAGTACTAGTGGCAGACGATTCCGCTTTCATGCGCAAGGTCATTTCTGACATTTTGACAAGCGATCCCAACATTGAAGTGGTGGCTCGCGTTCGAAATGGAATGGAATGCTTAGAAAAAGTAAGAGAACTACAGCCAGATGTGGTTACGCTTGATGTGGAAATGCCTATTTTGGATGGACTTGCAACATTAAAGAGGCTGATGGCAGAGCATCCTCTGCCGGTTGTCATGTTAAGTAGCTTGACTAAAGAAGGAGCGGATGCCACTTTAAAAGCGCTGGAGCTAGGTGCTTTTGATTTTATTGGCAAACCCTCTGGGCCCATTTCCTTAGACATCCATAAAGTTGGCAAACAGCTTGTCGAAATCGTGAAGGAAGCTGCGGCAGCAAAGGGGCGTTTCAGGCATAAACAAATAGCTCCAATCGCGAAAGCTCCTGTTAAAACATCACTAACAGAGCCAAAGAGGAAGCTATTTCAAACAGAAAAGACGAATGAGCAAGTCCTTCCTGCGAAAGAAAGTATGGGAGTGCAACATGCGGAATTGACGGATAAGTCAGGGACGAAGGTTGTGTTTTTAGGAACTTCCACAGGGGGACCTCGTGCTTTACAAACTTTATTAACTCAGATACCTGCTTATTTTCCAGCGCCGATATTGATTGTGCAGCATATGCCGCCAGGGTTTACAAAAAGTTTGGCTCAGCGCCTAGATAGCATGTGCCAAATCACAGTAAAGGAAGCAACTGACGGAGAAGAAGTGAAAGCAGGTACGGCTTATATCGCACCGGGAGGCTATCATATGGAAGCCATGCAACCATCCGGTGGAAAAATCATCATTAAATTACATCAAGAGGCGCCACGTGGCGGTCACCGTCCGTCCGTTGACGTTTTGTTTGAATCAGCGAGCAAACTTACGCATACAAGGCAGTGGGCGGTCATTTTGACTGGCATGGGAGCTGATGGGACAGCGGGCTTACGACAGATGAAGGAAGCTCATCACGTTGTAGGATTGATAGAAGATCAGAGTAGTTGTGTCGTGTTCGGAATGCCACGTGCAGCCATTCAAGCTGGATTAGCGGATCATATTGTTCCACTGGACCACATGGCAGAGACGTTAGTTCGACTCGTAACATGATGGGGGAGGTTATAGATACATGGATATGAATCAATATCTTGATATGTTTATTGAAGAATCCAAGGAACATTTGCAGGCGATTAACTCCAATCTATTGACTCTGGAGACCGATCCGCATGACATTGGAATCGTTAATGAAATTTTTCGTTCAGCCCACACCTTAAAGGGAATGGCAGCAACGATGGGCTTTGAGGATTTAGCTAGCTTAACACATGAAATGGAAAACGTGCTTGATTTGATCCGTAATCAGAAGCTAATGATTACAACCGACATCATGGACGTCATTTTCAAAAGTGTGGATATTATGGAAGGTATGGTTCAAAACATCATGGAAGGTGGCGACGGAGCCGCTGACGTTAGCGCGTTAGTAGGAGTCCTTCGTTCCATAGTGGCGGGAGATTTTAACGAATCATCCTCTGAGCCTGCCGCTACAATAGCTGAGGGTGATGATTCTGATTCTGAAACAAGTGATCAGGTCGAAGATGCCCAAGCTGTAACACGTGACTATCAGTTAGATGATTATGCGATTACAATTATGCGCCAATCGCAGGAAACAGGAAATAATTTATATTGGATTCGTGTAAGCCTGCAAGCGGAATGTGTACTAAAAGCAGCTCGTGCTTATATGGTATTTGACCAACTGGACACACATGGCGAGGTAATCAAATCAACTCCTTCCGTAGAAGAAATTGAAAATGAAAAATTTGATAGATCCTTTGAGGTTGTTTATATCACTTCAAAATCTTTAGAAGAGATCCATAAGGCAATCAGCAATATCTCTGAGATCGAGGAGGTTTTGATTGAGGAGATTAAATTGGCAGAGGGTGACAAGGAAGTAGCTGCGGCAGCTCCTGTCAAGGAAGTTGCCAAGCCTGAAAAAGAGCAAAAGCCTGCAACTCCGGCAACCCCCGCTAAAAGACCTGCTGCTAGCAAAACCATCCGTGTAGATATTGAACGTCTAGACATCTTAATGAATTTGTTTAGCGAGCTAGTTATCGATCGCGGACGCTTAGAGCAGTTAGCCAGAGAAATCGGTAAAACAGAGCTACATGAAACAGTGGAACACATGAGCCGAATTAGCGGTGATCTACAAAATATCATCCTAACCATGCGCATGGTTCCAGTAGAGCAGGTGTTCAATCGATTCCCTCGGATGGTTCGAGATTTGGCTAAGGAATTAAACAAGAAGGTAAGTCTAGAGATTTTTGGGGCTGAAACTGAGCTTGATCGTACCGTAATTGATGAAATTGGCGATCCGCTTGTTCACCTATTGCGTAACTCCATCGACCATGGACTTGAGTCTCCTGAGAAGCGTAAACAATCTGGTAAGCCAGAAGAGGGTGTGGTTCAGCTAAAAGCGTATCATAGCGGAAACCACGTCTTTATTGAAGTGCGAGACGATGGAGCAGGTATAGATAAGGATAAGGTACGTAACAAAGCGATCAGCCGCGGAGTAGTAAGTGCTGCTGTTGCTGAAACGATGACGGATAGACAGATATATGAACTTTTATTCTCGTCAGGCTTTAGTACGGCTGACGTAGTATCTGACATCTCAGGACGCGGTGTAGGTCTTGATGTTGTGAAAACCAAGATTGAATCGCTAGGTGGCTCCGTATCAGTGGATTCAGCGCCAAATGAGGGCTCTGTGTTCCGTATTCAGCTACCACTGACCCTTTCTATTATTTCTGCAATGCTGGTTCAGGTTGAAAATGAGAAGTATGCGGTTCCGTTAAGCTCCATTATTGAGACTGCTGTCTTCAAAAAAAGCGAAATCATGATGGCTCATCGTCAACAAGTGATTGACTTCCGAGGACGTATTGTACCTCTTGTGTCTCTCAAAGAAATTTTCCAAATTCCATCCAGTGGAAAAGCTCGCGAGGACGAGGTAGCTGTCGTTATTGTTCGAAAAGGCGAAAAAATGGCTGGCTTAGTTGTAGATTCCTTTATTGGGCAACAAGAGATCGTGCTGAAATCGCTAGGCAAGTATCTAGTTAACGTCTTCGCCATTTCCGGAGCAACGATCCTAGGTGATGGACAGGTCGCATTAATTCTCGATTGCAATGCCTTAATTAAGTAGGTAGGAGGTCATGAGTATGTTGGATATGAAAGCAGCATCTGAGGAAGTAAAAGTAATTATTTTTCGATTGGTAGACGAAGAGTACGGTGTAGAGGTTCAGCAGGTTAGATCGATTGAGAAGCTGGAACATATTACCCGCGTACCTCGCACACCAGAGTTTGTAAAGGGTGTTATCAATTTACGCGGTGTGGTTACACCCATTATTGATTTACGCAGTCGTTTTCAATTGGCAGAAACAGAATGCACAGAAGCTACGCGGGTGATCATCGTAGCTGTAGACGAACTAGAAGTTGGACTAATTGTTGATTCTGCAAACGACGTGGTTGATATCCCTGTTAATGCAATCGAACCGCCACCAGCCGTGGTTGGCGGGGTAGAAGCAACCTATTTACGTGGTGTAGCTAAATTAGAAAAACGTCTACTCATCTTATTAAATCTAGATAAAGTGTTGAGCACAGAAGAGATTAAACAATTGGATTCGTTTGAGGTTTAGTCTATGACTCATATTAAGAAATTAGGCGAATTTCAATTAGATGTGCTTCGTGAGGTAGGTAATATTGGGGCCGGTCATGCAACCACGGCACTTTCGCAATTGATTCAAAAAGAAATCGACATGACCGTTCCACAAGTAAGAATCATCTCTTTCCAGGAAATTGCTGATTTCCTGGGTGGAGATGAAGTGGTGGTAATCGCAGTCTTTTTACGTGTGGAAGGCGATTGCCCTGGAAATATGTTTTTTATCATTGATATCCCTTCCGCTAAAAATCTGTTGCAGCATCTGCTGGGTATTGTGCCACAAGAAGAGCAGGAAGAGATTTTTAGTGAGATGGAATTATCGGCTTTGCATGAGATCGGTAACATTATGGCTGGTTCTTATCTGTCATCACTGGCTGATTTTACGAAGCTTAATATGCAACCGACTGTACCTGCTCTTGCGATTGATATGGCAGGCGCTCTTTTGAGCTATGGACTTATTGAACTAGGTCGGGCTGGTGATTTTGCTTTAACGATCGACACAGCTTTTATGGAAGGCAACGAAAAAATGCAAGGTCACTTTTTCCTCATCCCAGATCCGGATTCATTTGCAACATTATTCCAAGCATTAGGGGTCCCGTTAGATGGAAATTATTAAAGTTGGAATGGCAGACGCAGGAGTAGCTAGTGCCCCCAACCATATTCGCACGACAGGCTTAGGTTCTTGCGTTGGGGTTGTACTTTATGATCGTAGTACTAAAATTGCGGGAATGGCGCATGTCATGTTACCGGATTCAAGCCTAGGGAAAAATACAGAGACCAATCATTTAAAGTATGCTGATACAGCAATTCCTGAATTAGTTGAACGAATGAAGAAGCTGGGAGCCCAAACCCGTCATATGACTGCTAAGCTGGCTGGAGGCGCCCAAATGTTTACCTTTCTTTCTACCAACGATGCAATGAGAATTGGACCGCGGAATGTAGAGGCTTGCAAAGCAGCTTTAAAACAATTCTCCATTCAGATTATTGCAGAGGATACTGGTGGAAATTGCGGACGAACTATTGAAGTTGATGCGGAAACTGGGTTATTGCAAATCCGGACCGTAAATCAAGGAACTAAGGAAGTATAACCATGAACCAAACCGTGAAAAGAAGTCTTTGGTTAGGATGCATTGCATTTCTACTAACGTTTTTGGCTGCCATTACTGGCAATTTGTTTGTTGTATCGTTTTATCGTGGAGTTATGGCTTTTCTGGTTATTTTTATCATCGCCTTTCTTGTGCAGTGGGTATTATCCATTCTCTTTCCAAAAGAAGATCCTAATGAGCTAAAGGACACAGATGGTGACGAGGAAGTAGCAGCAGGAGAAGAGCAGGAAGCTGCCACTGATCCGAAAGAAACGAACGAGTCTTTACATCCAGAAGAAGAGTTTATTCCATTAAAAGTAGAGCATGTACAAGCTGAATCTGCAGAGCATGACCCAAAATTAATTGCCCAAACGTTAAGAAGATTTACTGATGAGTAAAAGGCAGGTGATTAAACCATGGCTCGCGTATATAATCAAGAGAAGGTAACAAAAGAATTTGATAAATGGATGGAATGGAAAGAAAACGGGAGTCGAGAAGCGGAATTAGAACTGGTGGAAAAATTCTTGCCGCTAGTAAATAAAGTGGCAATGCGTCTTTCCATTGGTTTGCCTAACAACGTGGATAAGGATGATCTCATCAGCTATGGTCGATTCGGGTTGCTTGATGCTTTAAACAAGTTTGATTATAAACGGGGCTTGCAATTTGAAACGTATGCCATGTGGAGAATTCGTGGAGCTATGATTGATGGGTTGCGTGAAAATGATTGGATTCCTCGCACGGTGCGGGATAAGGCAAAAAAAATCGAAGAAGCATATACATATTTAGAGCAAAATCTGTTACGTTCTCCCACTGAGCAAGAAGTAAGTCTTCATTTGGGAATAACGGAAAAAGAAGTTCAACAGGTGATGTATGATACCTCGCTATCCAGTATGTTGTCGATTGACGAAGCAGTAGGTGATGAAGATGAACAGAAAATTGCTCGTCATGCTTATTTAATAGATGATCTTATGCCAAATCCTGAAAACGTCGCCCAAATGCAGAATTTGAAGGAAGTTTTAACTCAAGCTATTGACAAACTACCAGAAAAAGAGCGCCTCGTTGTTTCACTTTTTTACTTTGAAGAGTTAACTTTGTCTGAAATCGCTGAGGTCATGAGCTTATCCCCTTCACGTATTTCCCAGTTGCATTCCAAAGCGATTTTTCGTCTACGCAATACGTTGGCAAAATGGAAATCGCAGTTAATGTAGAAAACTGGTGGCGCCCAGAAGCGCAGAAAAAGGGGGGTTTTTCGTGAATCAAATTGCCGATTACGCGGAAATTCACATTTCATCTGACAAACTTCTTGCTGAGATTACATTAAAAGCAACAAGTGATGTCCCGCTAAAAGAGGAAGACTTGATTCGATTTTGTGAAACAAAAGGTGTGAGATATGGAATAATAGAAAATCATGTACGTGCTATCTGTTCTTCCCCGTCGCAATATGTCAATACTCCTCTCAGTATTGCTAGAGGAGTGGAACCGATACCGGGTAAGAATGGCAGCATTCGTTATCTATTTCAAGATGAGTCAGCAGAGAAAACTTCCCCCAAAGTGCTTGAAGATGGACGAGTGGACTATTATTCCGTTCTCAATATTGCTAATGTGACACGCGGTCAACTTTTAGCAGAAAAGATTATGGCAACACCGGGAGTACCAGGTAGAACGGTAACAGATGAAGTGATCCCGCCAAAGCCAGGTAAAGAAGCGTTATTAAAGCCTGGTAAAGGGATTGTGTTAAATGAAGAACGAACATTGGCATACGCTGTAATAGACGGCCAAGTATCGGTGGACAATGACAAGATTCATGTGTTCCCTGTCTATGAAGTCAATGGAGACGTTGATTTTAGTGTAGGTAATATTGATTTTGTTGGAACGGTTGTTATTCGTGGCCATGTGCCAACTGGTTTTACGATAAAAGCCACAGGCGATATTCGAATCTATGGAAGTGTAGAGGGTGCGGAGCTGATTGCAGAAGGCTCCATTGATATTAAAAACGGTATTGCTGGTCAGGATAAGGGACGTGTTCAAGCAGGAAATAACGTGACGACCTCTTATATTCAAAATGGGAATGTAACTGCTGGCAATAACGTTTTCGTTAAACAAAGCATCATGTTTTCACACGTAAAGGCTGGGAAGCAGGTGGTTTGCAAAGGAACCAAGGGGATTATTATTGGTGGTGTCGTTCAAGCAGGCGAGAAGATTATTGCACAGGTAGTTGGCAATATGAGTTCTACGCCAACCAGTCTTGAAGTGGGTGCTAAGCCCCAATGCCGCGAACAAGTCAGCCAAATTAAAAAGAAATTAACCGACCTTCATGATCAGAAGCGCAAGGCAGATCAAGGGCTGCAGGTATTGTCGCAAATGATGCAAGCCTATGGAGATTTGCCTTCTGACAAGAAGTCGTTACAGATTAAATTGACCAATACACAGCTCGTATTGGATAGAGAAATAAAAACGTTAGAAGAAGAAAAACGACGGCTCGAGGCAGAATTAGACCAAGAAATCCCATCCTATATTGAGGTATCTCAGCTAATTTTCCCAGGAGCAAAACTGGTTTTTGGTAAGCATGTGCGTTTTATTAAACAAGAGTTTAGCCGTACTCGATTCCTCGTTTTGGATGGAGAGATCTCTACTTCCACTCTCATTTAGAAAAGGAGAGAGATGCTGATGAGTTTTAAAGCACTCGAATTACAGCATGCTATTCCAAGGACACAAGAGATAGGCAGATGGCAAGAACAACTGCAACAACGGGCCGCAGCGGAGCAACAGCAGATTAAGGAAGAACAAAAGAAGCTAGCTGAAGCAAAACGGAATAAAACGGAGAATGTGCATAAATCAGAACAACAGCAGGTTAAAAATAAACAAGAAGAGTCTGCAAAGAAGCATGGGGGACATCCTGAACAAATGCGGGAGGGACAAGCAGAAGGAGAAATGAAAGCGCAAACCCATCCGTCACCTGATCCAATCCGTGGGCATCATATTGATATTTCTTTGTAACTATTCTAACTAGGTGAAGAAAATGACTCAATTGTTATATATACTACTAGGGGTTGGCCTAATTGCTATTGTGCTTTCAGGCCTCTCCCTTTGGTTATCTAAAAGAAAACATCACGAGATAGGTTCTGAAGCAATTTCTTCGCGGAAGCATTCAGAGCTCTCCAGCCTGGATCGCACTAGCATGGAAACAACGCTTAAACGCTTTGTTCAACAGGTAAAAAAGGAAAATGAAGAATTAGCTGAGAATTTGCATGCGAACATCGAGCAAATCAGAAAAAGTCAGCAGGAATTATTCGCTTCTGCTAAGCAATGTACACAAGACAATCTTTCTCTTCAGCAGGAGATGGAAAAACTGCATCTTCAATTTAGTGAGTTGCAAAAATCCCACGATTTATTAAAAAAGGGAGTAGAGCAATCCCAGATGTTGAGCCAAGCTGGCGCTGACCAGCAACCAGAGATTTCTCAAGACGTGTTGGCATTAAAAGATCGGTACCAGCGAGTGTTTGAATTAGTAAAACAAGGGCTTACTACTCCTGAGATAGCTAAAAAGCTTGGAGCTGGTCATGGGGAGATTGAATTAATTTTAACGCTTGCCGAGCCGATTGAAAGAGAGGCCTGACATGAAAACGAGAATCGGGTGGATGGGTTTTGGACTAGGGGTTGTGTTCTCTGCCGTGTTTCTTCTAGTCTTCGGACAGAAGGCGATTAGCATAGATGAACTAAAGAAAATCGCTGCTACTCAGGAGTGGGTAGTTCTTTCCAAAGAGGAATTTCAGAGTATGCAAGCACAGGAGCCTTTGAAAGGTCAGCCACAAGCAACTCCAAATACGAGTAAAGAAAAACAAAGCGGGCAACCGGCTATCTCTATACCAACTGGACAAAAGCAACCAGAGAAGAAGCCTGATACTGCTCCAACAGCAAATAGTGAGAAAAAGAAGCTAGCTTCTGAGCATGATAAGGACGCAACGAAGGCTTCTCCATCAGCAACAGAGAAGCAGAGAATGAATGAGTCCAGCAAAGAGAAAAAGAAGGCGGAACAATTAAACGAGAAATCGGATAAGAAAACGAAAGAAAACGAAAAAGAAAGCAATAAAACTACTCAGTCCGCTAAAGGCTCGTCATCTACAACGCAACAACCAGCGAAGGATGCTTCTAAACAGAATCATAGCTCTAAAGAGAACAGTGAGCCATCTACATCCACTACAAGCGAAAAAGAGCCTGCCAAAAAGCAGGAGCAGTCAATTGAACAAACTACGAATAATAAGCCGGGAGCAGAGAAAAAGGATACATCAAGCATAACGCCGCCAGTTCCTCCGACTCCTCCTGAGCCGCCTAAAACTCCTGAAGCTGATCCACTATCTGAACATAAATAAGCGACAGATAATAGAATGCTTCTTAATAAATTTCTTAAAAAAACGGTTTACTGATGATGTGATGTTCATTTTTGGATAAAATGGATATAGTTAGGTGAAAATAACGGTAAGCCGAAGCAACTTTTCTAACACTCTTTATTGCATTTGTTATTTTGATATGATATAGTTTTCTTCGGTGTTAAATACACACGCAGGCTAATTTCGGCAACGGTGCTACCATCTGGTAGTTTTGCTTGAAAAATGCGGTCGGCGGAGGTTGACACAAAAAACCAAACTAGAGGAGGTGTGAAATATGGCGGTAATCTCTATGAAACAACTTCTTGAGGCTGGTGTTCACTTCGGTCACCAAACTCGTCGTTGGAACCCAAAAATGGATCGCTATATCTTCACAGAACGTAACGGAATTTACATCATCGACTTGCAAAAGACGGTGAAAAAAGTAGAAGAGGCGTACAACTTCATGCGCGAAGTTGCTGCTAACGAAGGAAAAGTACTTTTCGTTGGTACGAAAAAACAAGCGCAAGAATCTGTTAAAGAAGAAGCTGAACGCACTGGTCACTACTACATCAACCAACGTTGGTTGGGTGGTACATTGACTAACTTTGAAACTATTCAAAAACGTACTGCTCGTCTTGCTGAACTAAAACGTATGCAAGAAGACGGTACTTTCGATGTTCTTCCTAAAAAAGAAGTTATCGTATTGAACAAAGAAATGGATCGCCTAGAGAAATTCTTGGGCGGTATTGCGCACATGAAAGAATTGCCTGACGCATTGTTCGTAATCGACCCTCGCAAAGAGCGCATCGCTGTTGCGGAAGCTCGTAAATTGGGTATCCCAATCGTAGCGATCGTTGATACTAACTGCGATCCAGACGAAATCGATTATGTGATTCCTGGTAACGATGACGCTATCCGTGCTGTTAAACTATTAACTGGCAAGATGGCTGACGCTCTGTCTGAAGGAAACCAAGGCGGAGAGCAAACAACCACGGCGTAATGAATGAGGGTGGACTGAGGGTTTTCAGAACCCCGTCCACCTTTTTCTACGAATACAATTGTATCTCCCGACGAAGAGTTTCACACATTACATACGTAGGCAAAATAAGATGCTTGCGGATTAGTTGAAGGAGGATGTAATTCAATGGCAATTACGGCACAAACAGTTAAAGAATTGCGCGAAAGAACAGGCGCGGGTATGATGGACTGCAAACGCGCACTAGAAGAAGTAAACGGTGATATCGAAAAAGCGATTGACCTACTTCGTGAAAAAGGTATCGCAAAGGCTGCGAAAAAGTCCGGACGTATCGCTGCTGAAGGTTTGACTGGATTTGCAATTAACGGAAACTTTGGTGCAGTAGTAGAAGTTAACTGTGAAACAGACTTCGTTGCTAAAAACCCTGAGTTCCAGCAACTAGTTAAAGATATCGCTGAACATGTAGTAAACGCTCGCCCTGCTACTGTTGAAGAAGCTTTGACTCAAGCTTTCCAAGGTGGAGAAGATTTGGGTACAATCATCAACGCGAAAATCGCAACAATTGGTGAAAACATCAGCTTCCGCCGCTTTGAAATCCTTGAAAAAGCTGACAACGGCATTTTCGGCGGATACCTGCACATGGGTGGAAAAATCGGTACGTTGGTAGCTTTAAATGACACTGACAATGAAGCTTTGGCAAAAGACATTGCAATGCACGCAGCAGCTTCTAACCCACGTTTTGGCGTGAGAGAAGAAGTTTCTCAAGACGTTATTGACCGTGAGCGTGAAGTATTGAAAAACCAAGCGTTGTCTGAAGGAAAGCCTGCTAACATCGTAGACAAAATGGTAGAAGGCCGCATGGCAAAATTCTTTGAAGAATATTGCTTAGTAGAGCAACCATTCGTTAAAGACCCAGACAAACGCGTTTCTCAATTGTTGAAAGAAGCAGGAGCTAGCTTCAAAGGTTTTGCTCGCTTCCAAGTTGGGGAAGGTATTGAAAAGAAACAAGAAGATTTTGCTGCTGAAGTAATGGCGCAAGTGAATAAGCAATAAGATGAAAATAGGGAACACCGCTGTGTTCCCTATTTTTAAAGAAAGACACGAAATAAGAGCAATACGAAATGAAAATGGAGGTCTTTTCGCATGCCAGACGCTGCATATAAAAGAGTCATACTAAAGCTGAGTGGAGAGGCACTAGCTGGGGAACTAGGGTATGGAATCGACCCAAAAGTTATCGCTTCGATTGCAAATCAAATAAAGGAAATCGTAGAGCTAGGTGTAGAAGTAGCCGTAGTAGTAGGTGGAGGAAACATCTGGAGAGGCCTTTCCGGAAGCTCCAAAGGAATGGATCGCGCAACGGCTGACTACATGGGCATGCTTGCAACTGTTATGAACGCACTTGCGATGCAAGATGGGTTAGAACAGGTCGGCGTACCTACCCGTGTTCAAACTTCTATTGAGATGCGTCAAGTAGCTGAGCCATACATTCGCAGAAAGGCGATTCGTCATTTAGAGAAGGGGCGAGTTGTCATCTTTGCGGCTGGTACAGGTAACCCGTACTTCTCCACCGATACAACTGCAGCATTGCGTGCTGCCGAGATCGAAGCAGAGGTTATCCTGATGGCAAAAAATAAGGTAGACGGTGTGTACACAGCGGATCCAAGCATTGACGAAAGCGCTACAAAATACGATAACCTAACTTTCCTTGAAGTTTTAAACAAAGGCTTAGGCGTCATGGATTCTACCGCTTCCAGTCTTTGCATGGATAATCATATACCACTTATTGTTTTTGCCATAACGGAAGAGGGCAACATTCGTCGGGCCGTCATGGGAGAAAAAATTGGGACTATAGTAAAGGGGGATGCTTAAATGCCACAAAACATTTTAAAGGATATGGAAGATCGCATGAGCAAGGCGATTCAAACATTAAAAAAGGACCTAGCGACATTGCGTGCTGGCCGTGCGACTCCGGCTATGTTGGATAAAATCATGGTAGACTACTATGGTACACCAACACCAATCAATCAATTGGCTAACGTAGTTGCTCCAGAACCGCGTATGCTACAAGTTCAGCCTTGGGATAAGAATGCTCTAAAAGATATCGATAAGGCAATCATGCAGTCTGATATCGGACTTACACCAACTAATGATGGTTCCGTAATCCGCATTGCAGTTCCACCACTTACAGAAGAGCGCCGCCGCGACTTAGTAAAAGTTGCAAACAAGAGTGGAGAAGATGCAAAAGTAGCAATTCGCAACGTACGTCGCGATGCAAATGATGGTATTAAAAAGTTGGAAAAAGCGGCTTCAATCTCTGAGGATGAATCCCGCGGTCATCAAGAAACGGTTCAAAAAACGACCGATAAGTTTATTGCGGAAGTTGACAAAATCGTAAAAGATAAAGAGAAGGACATTCTCGAGGTATAATGTGAGAAAATGTTCCCCCTCTGTAATGAGGGGGAGCTATGTCTATATCTCTCTTTTTGGGGGAAACCTGTATGTTAGAACGGTTAGGAAAAATGTTTAGCGGTAGGCAGGAAGAACATAAAAGCAATGCGTTTGATCAGGCAGGAGTCATTCCGCACCATGTAGCAGTCATTATGGACGGTAATGGACGCTGGGCTAAAAAACGTAATTTACCGCGTGTTGCTGGACACCATCAGGGTATGAAAACCGTAAAAGAAGTTGTAAAAGCAGCTGATGAAATCGGTGTAGGTGTATTAACGATGTACGCCTTTTCTACAGAGAATTGGAAGCGTCCTAAAGACGAAGTTGATTTTCTAATGAAGCTCCCACAGGAGTTCTTGTCGACTGAATTGGTAGAATTAGTTGAACGAAATGTTCGGATACGTATGATAGGTTCACGAGAAGGCTTACCTTCTCATACTTTAAACGCATTGATCGAAGCAGAGGAAAAGACAAAAAATAATACAGGCTTACAACTTAATTTTGCCCTTAATTATGGAGGGCGTGATGAAATTTTAAAAGCGACAAAAGAGATTGCTCAATTGATTGCCCAAGGCAAGCTGACACCTGAACAAATTGATGAGGAAACAATTGCCTCACATTTATATACACAAGGAATTCCCGAACCTGATTTGTTAATTCGCACGAGCGGAGAAATTCGTATTAGCAATTTCATGCTATGGCAACTAGCTTATACGGAATTTTGGTTCACGGATGTGTATTGGCCCGATTTTTCCAGAGAGCATTTCGTACAGGCGATTGCTGAATACCAAGGTCGAGCTCGTCGATACGGCGCAGTTTGATCTGGAGAGGTGGAACAAGTGAAGGAACGGATAATTACCGGATTACTTGGGGGTGTTGTTTTTCTCACCCTGGTATATCTGGGGGGGATTTGGTACTCGTCCCTTGTATTACTTATGGCCTTCATCGGCCTTTTTGAATTTTTACGCATGGCCAGCATAAAGCCATTCAGTTTTCCAGGCATACTGGGCTATGTGATTTTAATAAGTGCATGGCAACCAGACCTCGCAGCGTTATTATTCCCGGTGCTCGGGTTTTTGAAGGTAAATGGTATTGGTGCAATCACAGTAGAATGGGGTCAAATTCTGCTGTTACCTTTATTCTTGCTGCTATTTTATACTGTACTTAGTAAAAATCGCTTTCATATTGAACATGCCGCTCTGGTATTACTCGGAGCGTTATACATAGGATATGGTTTTCACTACGTTGCCGTCGCTCGCGGGGGGATAGGTTTAACTGGATTTTGGCTCACGATTATCATCTTGTTATCTGTATGGTCAACCGATTCTGGAGCCTATTTTGCAGGAAAAGCATTTGGTAAACGTAAATTATGGCCAGATATTAGTCCAAATAAAACAGTAGAGGGAGCGCTTGGAGGTTTCCTTGCCTCCCTTGTGATTGTCGGGGCAATTGATGCCTTTTTGATCTTTTGGCAAGTGCCCGGAGCTCTTCCGTGGGGACAAGCTTTAGCAATTGCAGCCATTACAGGTATTGTCGGTCCGCTAGGAGATTTAGTAGAATCAGCTTACAAGCGTCATTTCGCAGTAAAGGATTCAGGTCATATTCTACCCGGGCATGGAGGCATTCTCGACCGATTTGATAGTATGCTTATTGTGTTTCCGATACTGTACTTGTTTGGCTTGTTTTAAGCAGTAGCTCGTAGATAAATAGGGGTTTTGAGGTGAGATGGGTGAAAAACATATCGCTGTTAGGTTCTACCGGTTCGATCGGGACAAGTACCATGGAAGTAGTGAAACAGCACCCCGATCAGTTTAACATTGTAGCCATGGCAGCCGGTACTAACATTGACTTACTAGAAGAACAAGCTTTATATGCGAAACCGGAACTCATTTCCGTAGGGACAGAAGAGCTTGCACGAGAGTTATCGAAACGCCTTGCTGGAGTTTTATCCGCAGAGATCGTGCATGGATTAGACGGCTTGATTGAGGTAGCGACACATCCACAAGCATCATTTGTTATGTCAGCAGTAGTAGGCAGTGTAGGAGTAAAACCAACTCTGGCTGCGATTGAACGTGGCAAAACAATTGGACTTGCTAATAAGGAAACCCTGGTAAGTGCAGGACATCTGGTCATGGAGGCTGCCCAAAGGCATCAGGCGACAATTGTTCCTGTTGACAGCGAGCATTCTGCCATTTTTCAGGCTCTAAACGGTGAGAATCGGCAGGATGTTTCCAAACTCGTTATTACTGCTTCAGGAGGATCACTTCGCCATCTGTCTCGAGATGAGTTAGCTCATGTAACTCGAGAAGATGCTTTGCGACATCCGAATTGGAGCATGGGAGCTAAAATAACGATTGACTCAGCTACTATGATGAATAAAGGATTTGAAGTATTAGAAGCTCATTGGCTATTTGGAATGCCGTATGAACAGATAGAGACAATTCTTCACTATGAAAGTATTATTCATTCTATGGTAGAATACAAAGATAGAGCCGTGATAGCACAATTGGGAACACCGGATATGAAGGTTCCCATTCAGTACGCTCTTACCTATCCAAGCCGCTGGCCGTTGCCGACTGAGACACTTGATCTCGTGAAATGCGGGACGCTTCATTTTAAAGAGATGGATTTCACCCGCTATCCACTCTTAAAACTAGCGTACGATTGCGGCAAGGTTGGCGGTACACTGCCCGCTGTGCTAAATGCAGCCAATGAAGTTGCCGTGTCGCGGTTTTTGCAGGATGAACTAACAATCGTAGGAATTGAAGAGCTTGTTCATCAGGTATGTGCCTTACACAACACGAGTCCGCATCCTACCTTAGAAGAGATTGACGAAGTTGACGCATGGGCACGGCAAGCTGCACGAGACTGGAGCAGATAAGAGGGAAAGAAACGAGCGAAAAGCTTTGCCAGAGACAGGGTACTGATTAGACGCTTTACCTACATATAGTAGAGTAGTGGTCCTGTTTCGATAGAACGGGTGAGTGCTTCTCAATCACGAAATAGAAGGAAAGGTGGCTATATCTATGCAAATGCCTCCCGTACAGATTGGTTTTGGATCGGTAATCGCCTTCGTAGTTATTTTTGGATTGTTGGTCTTTTTCCATGAAATGGGCCATTTTTTGTTAGCAAAACGGGCAGGTATTTTATGCCGTGAGTTCGCTCTGGGAATGGGACCAAAAATGTTTAGCTTTAAGAGGGGCGAAACAGAATATACGTTGCGTTGGTTACCGATCGGCGGTATGGTTCGAATGGCAGGTGAAGACCCTGAGATGGAAGTGTTACAACCTCATATGGAGGTCGGGGTTTTATTCAACCAAGCTAATCAGATTTCTCACATTTATGTTACTCCTAAAGATATCCCCAATCATGCAACGATTGGTAATGTGGTTCGTCATGATCTGGAGCATGATTTGATCATGACTTTGGATATACAGGGAGAAGTGAAGACATTTGCTGTTGATCCTCAGACGATGCTAGTGATTGAAGGCAAGGAAGTACAGATTGCTCCTTTTAATCGTCAATTTAAAGGGAAAACAATATGGCAACGTTTCCTAGCTATTTTTGCTGGACCTGCTGCTAACTTTATTTTAGCTTTTGTTATCTTTGTGATGGGTGCTTTATTCTTCGGAACTCCGTCAAAAGATGCTGTTTTAGGCCAAGTTATTCCGGATGGACCTGCTTATCAGGCCGGGCTGAAACAGGGAGATCGCATTATTAGCATCGATGGGACACCAATAAATGATTGGAACCAGTTTGTGGGAGCTGTTAATGCATCCCCTAATAAAAATATTGAAATGAAGATCAACAGAGATGGGCAAGACATGGTCGTACCCGTACAGGTAAATGAACAGGGTAAAATAATGGTTGGTGCCGGTGTTAAAAGAGAGATCGGATTAGCGCTGACGCATGGTGTTGACCAAACGATCTTCTGGACGAAAACCATCTTCACCAATCTTGCACAGCTCTTTACGGGTCATGTAAGTGTGAAGGATTTAAGTGGGCCAGCAGGGATCTTTACAATGACCAGTCAATTCGCACAAAATGGTCTTGCGGCACTCTTTACATGGACAGCGCTTTTGAGTATTAACCTTGGTATTTTTAATTTGCTGCCAATTCCTGCCTTAGACGGTGGACGCCTTGTGTTCATTGCCATTGAGGCATTGCGCGGTAAACCAATTGATCCTAACAAAGAAGGCATGGTTCACTTTGTTGGTTTTGCTTTATTGATGATGTTAATTCTAGTTGTGACTTGGAATGATATACAACGTCTCTTTTTACAGTAATTCAACATGTAGAGAGAAACAGATAAAGGAGTGTGCTTACTTTGTATAAGCGCGAGGAGACCAAACCGGTATTTGTAGGCGGAGTCCAAATTGGAGGACAAAAAAGTGTGGTTATCCAATCTATGACCACCGCTGATACGCGTGATGTAGAAGCTACGCTCAAACAAATAGAGCAATTGCATGAAGCTGGATGCCAAATTGTTCGTTTAGCGGTTGTTAATGAAGATGCTGCAAAAGCAATCAAGCAAATTAAGGAACGTTCTCCATTGCCGTTAGTAGCTGATATCCATTTTGACTATCGACTAGCGCTTACAGCATTGGAGAGCGGCATTGATAAAATACGAATTAATCCAGGGAATATTGGAAATCGGAAACGAACTCAGGCAGTAGTTGATGCTTGTCGTGAACGAAATGTTCCTATCCGTATTGGTGTAAACTCAGGTTCAGTAGAAAGACGTTTATTAGATAAATACGGATATCCTAGTCCAGAAGCGATCGTGGAATCAGCTATGAACCATGTGGAGATTTTAGAAGACCTGAACTATGATAATATTACGATCTCACTAAAATCTTCAGATGTTCCAACCATGATTCAGACGTATTCGTTAATGGCCCAACGTCGCCCTTACCCGTTACATGTAGGGGTAACAGAAGCTGGTACACAGTTCTCTGGTAGCATTAAATCTGCTGTAGGAATTGGTACGGTTTTATCCATGGGGATCGGTGACACAATTCGCGTATCCCTCACTGCCGACCCTGTTGAAGAGATTAAGGTAGCGAAACAGATTTTGCGCAGTCTAGATATCGTAAATAATGATCCAGTAGTAATTGCGTGCCCATCTTGTGGTCGTTGTGCCATTGATCTGATCGGATTGGCAACAAAGGTGGAAGACGCAGTTAGCACGCTGAAGAAACCATTGAAGGTAGCTGTTATGGGATGTGCAGTTAACGGACCAGGTGAAGCACGTGAGGCTGATGTGGGTGTAGCCGGCGGTAATGGAGAGGGACTAATCTTCCGCAACGGTGAAATCGTCCGTAAAGTAAAAGAAGATGAACTTTTTGAAGAGTTAATGAAAGAAATCAACACAATCATGGAAGAGAAATAGAACGTGTTGATTTGATCAAAGGAGGAACTTGTGTGTTAAGGCAAAGCCAATTACTAATCCCTACTTTACGCGAGGTACCAGCAGACGCAGAGATTGCCAGTCATAAACTGTTGTTGCGTGCTGGTCTTGCAAGACAGTTAGCTTCCGGTATCTATACATTTATGCCGATAGCTCTGCGTGTCCTCCAAAAAATTCAAAATATCGTGCGTGAAGAAATGAATAACGCAGGTGCACAAGAGATTTTAATGCCAACGATTCAGCCGGCAGAAATTTGGGAGAAAAGTGGCCGCTGGGATCATTATGGTCCTGAATTGATGCGTTTACGCGATCGTCATGATCGTCGTTTTGCTTTAGGGCCAACTCATGAGGAGGTTGTAGCTACTTTAGTAGCCAGTGAAATCAACTCCTATAAAAAACTGCCAATTAACTTGTATCAAATTCAAACAAAATTCCGCGATGAAGTACGCCCTCGCTTTGGACTCATTCGTTGCCGGGAATTTATGATGAAGGATGCTTATTCTTTTGATACAACTCAAGAGGGCTTGGATAAGAGCTTTGATGATATGTTCCATGCTTATCACCGTATTTTTACGCGTGTTGGACTCAATTATCGTGCGGTGGAAGCAGATGCGGGTTCTATTGGCGGAACCGGAACGTATGAATTTATGGCATTGTGTGAAATCGGTGAAGATACGATTGCATATTCTACAGACGGCGATTATGCAGCTAATCTGGAGAAAGCGGAAGTTTTGTATAACGGACCAACTTCCGTAGAAGTAGATGTAGCCCCATTGGAAAAAATTCACACACCAAACATCAAAACCATCGAGCAATTAAAAGAGGGTCTGGGCGTTGAAGGCAAAGACATCGTGAAAAGCTTAGCATACATGGTGGATGATCAGTTTGTACTTGTTTTAATTCGTGGTGATCACGAATTGAACGAAGTGAAGCTTAAAAATATGTTTGACGCAATTGATGTACGCATGGCAACTGAAGCAGAAATCACTGAGAAGCTAGGTGCTCCAGTTGGTTTTGTTGGTCCTGTCGGTGCTGAGGGGAAAAAAATTGAGGTAGTAGCGGACAACTACGTTCAAGAGGTAGCTAGTGCCGTCATTGGGGCAAATGAAGTAGATTACCACTTGAAGAACGCGCAGTATGGACGGGATTATCACGTATCTCGTTTTGCTGATCTGCGAAATATTCAGGAGGGTGACGTTTGCCCACGTACACAAGCTCCAATCGCTTTTGCCCGCGGTGTAGAAGTAGGTCACGTATTTAAATTGGGTACAAAATACTCAGAGCCAATCGGAGCAAAATTTTTAGACGAGAATGGCCGTGAACAAACAATGATCATGGGCTGCTACGGTATCGGCGTATCTCGTACGCTGGCGGCGGTAATTGAACAAAACAACGATGAGAATGGTATTATCTGGCCAGCATCAGTTGCTCCTTATCATGCTCATGTAATTCCAATCAATGTAAAATCTGATCAACAGCGTGAAATGAGTGAAGAGATTACAGCCGCATTGGAAGCAGCGGGAGTAGAAGTGTTGTACGATGACCGTACGGAACGTGCTGGTGTTAAGTTTAAGGATGCCGATTTACTTGGTTTGCCACTTCGAATCACGGTGTCTGATAAATTGGAACCAGGTACTGTTGAAGTTCGCATTAGACGTACTGGTGAAGCTACTGTGGTAGCTGTGAGCGAGCTTGTTCCTTATGTAAAAGAACAGCTAGCAAACCTATAGAGTTAGGTATCAAAAGCAATGCAGGATTTGCTTTGAAATTTGTAGAAGAGAAAAAGGTACCCCAGAAGCGCAAGGGGTACCTTTTCTATGTAGATATTACCGTTGGTTCTGCTTAGCATTTTGTCGTAAGGTAGAGAAGGAGAAAAGCGAGAGGTGAGAAAAAATGGATCTATTAACAGAACAAAAACATAGATTTTCTCTGCTCCTCAAGCAATTAGAGGTTCCCCAAGAGATGGTTGAGCGATATTTTACCGAGGGGTATATTGAGAAGCTGGAAGTATATAAACAAACCAAAGAATGGATATTTCACTTTACATTTGAAAAAATGATGCCAGTTGATATATATCGTGCGTTTACGAAACGATTGCAGCAAACCTTTGCGCATTTAGCTAAGGTTGACGCGATTTTTCGTTATTCCTTGCAGCCGCCCGTACATATTGTGGTGGAAGAATACTGGGATTACTTGCTAAGCGATCCAGATGCACATTTGCAAACATTGGTAGGTACCCTTAAAACAGGACGAGTGGAGACAGCGGGGGACCAAGTAAAGCTATTGTTACCTACTGAGATGGCAGTAGATATTATGAAATCGAAAAAAGCAGATGAACAACTGACCCAAGCATTTTGGAAGATTGCACAGGTAAGCCCGCGCTTTCTGTTTCAAGCCGAAGAAAATGACGCGGCTATGCAAGCCTTTATTGAGCAACGTAAAGAAGAAGAACGAGCGTTGGTTAAAAATGTCATGACGCAGCAGGCTCAAGCAGAGAAAGAGCGTCAGAATGGACAAGAAGCTGAAGCAATTACCACTGTTACCATTGGATATGACATCAAGGAGGAACCTGTACCTATCAGTGAGATTCAAGAGGAAGAAAGACGAATTACGATACAGGGTACAGTCTTTAATGCAGAAATTAAAGAATTGAAAAGTGGACGCCACATTTTAACTTTCCATTTGACAGATTATACGGATTCGTTAACTGTCAAAATCTTTTCGCGTGATAAGGAAGATGTTAAAGTACTTGAAGCGATTAAGGACGGTATGTGGATTAAAGCGCGCGGCAGCGTTCAGCATGATACCTTTATGCGCGAGCTGGTAATGATGGCAAATGACATCAACCAGATTGAACAGCAAGGACGTAAGGATCTAGCAGAGGAAAAACGGGTTGAGCTGCATGCCCACACTCCGATGAGCATGTTAGACGGAGTTGTTTCCGTTAAATCTTACATTTCACAAGCTGCTAAATGGGGGCACAAAGCTGTTGCGATTACGGATCATGGTGTCGTACAGGCATTCCCTGAGGCTTACAGTGTAGCGAAAAAGAACGGTGTCAAATGTATTCTAGGGTTAGAAGCCTATGTAGTGGAAGATGGTATTAACATTGTATATAACCTAGATCGGGGAGCAACGAATTACGCCATTGATGATACGACTCCTTATGTCGTATTTGATACAGAGACAACAGGTTTAAATGCGAATGAACATACCATTATTGAAATCGCTGCTGTAAAAATGATAGGCTCAGAAATCATTGAAGAATGGACAGAATTAATTGATCCTGGTATTTTGATTGGCCCAAAAACCACGGAGATTACGGGGATCACAAACGAAATGCTACGGGGAAAACAGAAGCTGGACGTTGTTTTGCGCCGTTTTAAAGAGTTTGCTGGGGATTCGATTCTTGTGGCCCACAACGCCGAATTTGACCAAGCATTTATTAATGCGTGTGCCATTCGAGTAGGAATGGAACCGTGGACAAATTCTTTTTTAGACACTTTGCCGCTTGCACGTATGCTGTATCCAGGCATGCGCAATTATCGATTAGGAACGCTTGCAAAACGCTTTAATGTTGAACTAATCAATGCTCACCGGGCGTTGGACGACACTGTTGCACTAGCAAAGGTTTTCCAGCTCATGTTAAAAGACGTGAAGGAAGCAGAGATCAAAACACTCTCAGAGCTAAATGAGCGCAGCAACGCTCAAGCGGATTATAAGAGTACCCGTCCATTCCATGCTACGATTTTAGTGAAAAACAAGGAAGGCTTAAAAAATCTGTATAAGCTGGTGTCTATCTCGCATACGGAAACCTTCTTCCGCGTACCACGAATTATGCGAAGCCAGATTACAAAATATCGAGAAGGCTTGTTGATTGGAACAGCTTGTAAAGAAGGGGAGCTATTCCAAGGCATTCTGCGTGGTAAACCTGAACAAGAATTAGAAGAGATCGCTAGATTCTATGATTATATCGAGTTGCAGCCCTTAGAACATTACAAACCTTTATTGCGCAATGAGACGATCCCTAATACGGACGTAGTGAAGACATATCACGAAACAATGATACGCATTGCTGAACATTTGGAACGACCGGTTGTGGCTACAGGGGATGTGCATTTTCTACACCCTCAGGATCATACGTTTCGTGAAGTATTCTTGCTATCAAAAGGAGACCCAGATGCCAACGACCAGCCTCCACTATATTTCATGACTACTGAGGAGATGCTGGAGGCATTCTCTTATTTGGGTGAACAGAAGGCGAAAGAAATTGTTGTAGACAATACAAATGCCATTGCTGACATGATTGAAGAAGTTAGCCCGATCCCAGATCGTTTGTATACCCCTGTAATCGAAGGGGCAGATGAAGAGCTGCGTGATATGTGCTATAAAAAAGCAAAGCGCATCTACGGCGATCCGTTGCCGGAAATTGTTGAACAACGTCTAGAAAAAGAACTGACCAGTATTATTAAACACGGATTCGGTGTTATTTATCTGATCTCGCAGCGATTGGTGACAAAATCACTTAGCGACGGCTACTTAGTAGGATCACGTGGATCAGTAGGCTCTTCTTTTGTAGCAACCATGTCCGATATCACAGAGGTTAATCCACTGCCGCCTCACTATGTATGCCCGAACTGTCAGCATAGCGAGTTTATTATGGACGGCTCCATCGGTTCTGGATTCGACTTAAAGGACAAGGATTGCGAGAAATGCGGCACTAGATATATGAAAGATGGCCAAGATATTCCTTTCGAAACCTTCCTTGGATTTAAAGGAGATAAGGTTCCCGATATTGACTTGAATTTCTCAGGTGACTACCAGCCAAGAGCGCATAAATATACACAAGACCTATTTGGCATCGATAATGTTTTTCGTGCAGGAACGATAGGTACCGTCGCCGAAAAGACAGCGTACGGCTATGTTCGTAAATGGGCGGAAGAGCGCAAGCTAATGCTTCGCGGAGCAGAGATTGCTCGCTTGGTAAATGGTTGTACGGGCGCTAAACGTACGACTGGACAGCATCCAGGGGGAATTATTGTCTTGCCCGATTATATGGATATGGAGGATTTTTGTCCGATCCAATTCCCTGCCGATGATGTTAAATCTGAATGGCGAACAACGCATTTCGACTTCCATTCCATCCATGACAATCTATTAAAGCTAGATATACTGGGTCACGACGATCCGACCGTTATCCGGATGCTTCAGGACTTGACGGGATTAGACCCGAAACAAATTCCGTTAGACGATCCAAAAACGATGTCTATCTTTAGTTCAACAGAAGCGCTAGGCGTAACGGCTGAACAAATTCGTACGAATATGGGGACGTTAGGAATACCGGAGTTCGGTACAAAATTCGTGCGTCAGATGCTAGAAGATACAAAACCAACCACCTTTGCTGAATTGGTGCAGATTTCTGGTCTCTCGCACGGAACCGATGTATGGCTAAACAATGCACAAGAATTAATACGTAATCAGACGTGTAAGCTGTCTGAGGTTATCGGTTGTCGTGACGATATCATGGTATATCTGATCTATAAAGGACTGGAACCGTCCCAAGCCTTTAAAATAATGGAATCAGTGCGTAAAGGAAAAGGTGTCAGCGAGGAAGACCAAGAGGAGATGCGCAAGCATGATGTACCTGAATGGTACATAGGGTCTTGTCAACGGATTAAGTATATGTTCCCGAAAGCGCATGCGACTGCTTATGTAATGATGGCGGTTCGGATCGCCTATTGTAAGGTACATCATCCGCTAGAATTTTACGCTACGTATTTTACTGTTCGTGCGGATGATTTCGATATTCCGTTAATGGTACAAGGCTCGGCAGCTATTCGCCAACGAATTGAAGAGATTGAGGAAAAAGGTCACGATGCCCAACCAAAAGAAAAATCTCTTTTGACTGTATTAGAGATGGCCTTGGAAATGGTAGAGCGAGGCTTTAGCTTTACCAACGTCGATTTATATCGTTCAGACGCTGAGAAGTTCCTGATTGATGGAGACAAACTAATTGCACCGTTTAATGCGATTCCAGGATTAGGAACTAACGCAGCAATCAGCATTGTAGAAGCACGTGAACAGGGAGAATTTTTATCAAAAGAAGACCTGCTTAGCCGTTCCAAAATTTCCAAAACAATTTTGGAATATCTTGATGAGCAGGGAGCCCTGCAGGGTATGCCGGAATCAAATCAATTGTCCTTGTTCTAACATTAAAAAACATAGTGCAGTTTATTGATAATACTTTGCGAATGGCAACTTTAACGATTTATACGTATATTACTATGTTTTATTTTTGGTAGGGTAGGATGGGGATTGTTAAGTTGCCTTTTTCTAAGTGATTTTTCCTAGTAAAGTAACGTAGGTTGTAAAGCTTGAAGTAGAGATGGTACGAATTGTGCGACCGATTTGGATTGGGATTTTAGCTTCCTTCTTTTTTGCATTTACCTTTGTATTGAATCGTTCCATGGAGCTTGCTGGAGGCAGTTGGATGTGGAGTGCAGCACTTCGCTTTTTTTCATGCTACCGATCATTATTGTTTTTGGTTTTTTTACGAGGAAATCTGGGAATGCTATGGATAGAGATTAAAAAGCGCCAAAAAGAATGGATAGTATGGAGCACGGTTGGTTTTGGCCTTTTTTACGCCCCATTTTGTTTTGTTCAAGCATATGGTCCTGGATGGCTAATAGCTGGAACATGGCAGATCACAATCATCTCTGGCTCCCTTGCTGGCCCCGTTCTTTTTCGAGCAAAAAACAGGCTCTCAGGGCGTACAATTAGTGCGAGGGAAAATCTCGATTCCGGGGTTATGGATGTCAAGCATCATTTTGCTTGGAATTGTTTTCATGCAGAGCGAACAAGCGAGTGTACTACAGGCCTGAAGAGGTGCTGTTAGGATTTTTGCCAGTTGTAGTAGCTTCCTTTGCTTATCCGTTAGGGAATCGTAAAATGATGCAAATTTGTGGAGAGCGAGTCGATACCTATCAGCGTGTACTTGGTATGACGATTTGCAGTATGCCGTTTTGGATGCTGTTATCAGTAACGGCTTTGGGTGTAGATGGAACGCCAAGTCAAAGTCAGGTGTTTTCAAACCTCTCTCGTTGCTATTTTCTCAGGAATATGTGCAACTGTGTTATTTTTCAGAGCTACGGAAATGGTGAAAGGCAACATGCGTCGCCTAGCGGCTGTAGAAGCAACACAATCGATGGAAATCTTATTTGCTACAGCCAGGGAGAGGTCGTGTGGTTATCCGCCAGCTTGCCTACACCAGTGGCTTCAGCGGGGCTTATGCTTATCATGCTGGGAATGGTTCTACACAGCCTGGTATCGGTGCGGAAAGAAAAGGAAACAACCCTATTAATGTATCAGATTGAGTAAAATAGGCTTCACAATGCCTGGTATAATAGGGATCCAGCAGGAGTTTGGCAAGTCTGATCAAATGAGGCAGTGGTTGTCAAGACCCATGGTATTATGCTATAATTTTTTTGGAAATACTGGTTATACACGTACGAGAGTGGGGAAACCCACTCTTTCTTCTTGACCATAGAGGATTTCTAGCCAGAAAGCTTCTCATGGCAAAGAATTAGATTTGTGACCACCCGGTGCCACTTTGGTAGCCGGTTACACATTTATAACAGTATGGATCTGCTTAAAGGAGGAACTTGCTTGAGCAAGGTAGTGCAAATTGTTGAGGAACTACTGACTCCTATCCTTGAAGAAACAGGATTGGAACTGGTGGATATCGAATACAAGAAGGAAGGTAGCAACTGGTTTTTGCGTATCTTTATCGACAATGAGTCGTCCAACATCGATATTGAAGATTGCGGTACCGTTAGTGAAAAACTAGGCGCAAAGCTGGACGAACTGGACCCGATTCCAACCGCATATTTCTTAGAGGTTTCTTCGCCTGGAGCGGAGCGTCCCTTACGTAAAGAAAAAGATTATCACAAGGCTGTAGGCAAACACGTACATATCACCACCAAAGAAGCGGTGGACGGTCAGGCGTTGTTTGAAGGTACACTAGAAGCGTTTGACGGTGAGACGTTAACGATTTCTGAACAAAAAAACAAATATACAATTAAAATGGATCAAATAAGCGAAGCCCGATTGGCTATCGTCTTTTAATTGAGGGGAGGACATTAGTACAATGAATGCAGAGTTTATTACAGCACTGCATGATCTGGAAAAGGAAAAGGGGATTGACAAAGAGGTTTTGATTGAGGCGATTGAAGCAGCGCTGATCTCTGGTTACAAGCGCAACTTTAACTCCGCACAAAACGTTCGTGTTGATGTAAACCGCCATTCAGGTCAAGTTCGCGTGTTTGCACGTAAAAATGTTGTAGAAGATGTGTTAGATGCTCGTTTGGAGATTTCTTTGGAAGCTGCTAATGAAATTGATCCAAACTTCCGCATTGATGACATCGTTGAGATTGAAGTAACGCCTCGTGATTTTGGGCGCATTGCGGCTCAAACTGCGAAGCAAGTCGTTACGCAACGCATTCGTGAAGCAGAACGCGGACTTATTTATAATGAATTTATTGATCGTGAAGAAGATATTGTAAATGGTATCGTTCAACGCCAAGATTCCCGCGCATATTTTGTGGACTTGGGTAAAGTGGAAGCGGTAATGCCTCTCACAGAAAAAATGCCAACAGATGATTTTAAACCACAAGACCGAATCAAAGCATATATTATTAAAGTAGAAAAAACGACAAAGGGTCCCCAAATCGTCATTTCCCGTACGCACCCAGGACTATTAAAACGTCTATTTGAATTGGAAGTACCTGAAATTTACGACGGTGTGGTTGAAATTAAATCAGTCGCGAGAGAAGCTGGAGATCGCTCTAAAATTGCGGTTCACTCCACAAATGAAGAAGTCGATCCAGTTGGTGCCTGTGTAGGTCCTAAAGGTCTACGCGTACAAACGATCGTAAACGAACTTAAGGGCGAAAAAATTGATATCGTTCGCTGGTCCGAGGACCCGGCTGAGTACGTAGCTAACGCGTTAAGTCCGTCTAAAGTAGTTCACGTGGAAGTGAACGAAGAGGAGAAAATGACGCGCGTAATCGTACCTGATTATCAATTGTCGCTAGCTATTGGAAAACGCGGACAAAATGCACGCCTGGCAGCCAAACTTACTGGATGGAAAATAGACATTAAGAGTGAAAGTCAAGCTGAACAAGAGGGGATTTCCTATCCTAAGCCTTCCGATGAAGACGCTAGCGATGTGGGTATGGAATGAAAATAAAAAAAGTTCCGTTACGTAAATGCATCGTTTGTCAGGAAATGTACCCGAAGAAGGAATTGCTCCGCGTCGTTCGAACGCCGGATGAACAAATTTTGATTGATCCGAGCGGAAGGGCGTCCGGACGCGGCACTTATGTTTGTCAAAAAGAAAGCTGCCGCACACCAGATACTTTCACTGCTGGAAAATGGAAAAAAGTTTTGGAGCGTGCGCTAAACACCAGCATTTCACAGGAACAATATGAGAGCTTCCGCGAGAAATGGCTGGAGATGATGGGGAAATGAATCAAAAAGTAGCGCAATTGCTAGGGTTGGCCATGCGGGCAGGCAAAGTAGTAACGGGTGAAGGTCTCGTGATCAATGGGGTTCGTAACGGACAGGCAAAGCTTGTCCTTCTGGCTACAGATGCATCAGCTAACACGACCAAGAAAGTGTCCGACAAATGCCTGTATTATAAGGTGCCTTGTTATTCGCTTTCGACCAGGTACGAACTTGGAAGTGCGATTGGTAAAGAAGCTCGAGTCTCGATCGCCATCACGGATACAAAAATGGCGAAGAGCATGGAGAACCTTCTCACACCTAATCCATAACAAGGGGTGATTACATGAAGACACGCGTATATGAATACGCAAAGAAACATAACATGAGCAGTAAAGAAATTGTTACTCTCTTGAAGAGAATCAATATAGATGTCAGCAATCACATGAGTATTATGGACGAAGAAACGGTACAAAAATTGGAACAGCATTTAGCGAATTTACGAGCGAATGCTTCCAGTGTTAACACCCAAGCAAAACAAGTGCAACAACCAAAGCAAGATAAGCCACAAACCATAACGAGCAGCGAGGCGCGAGCCACATCCCAATCGGAAAAATCCCCCAAACAAGACGGTCAAAAACCGCAAATTGCACATGCTGCTGGTAACACCTCAGCTCAAGCAAAGAGTAGAGGGACGCAAAACCAAAATCAGGGGAAGAATCAGGAGCGAAGAGCAAATACTATGAGTCAAAACAAAAAACAAGATGCAAAGCAAAATGAAGTAAAAGATCAAACGTCCAATTTTGAGACAGAACGTAAGGAAGAAACGCTAGCAGACAAAGCGAAAATTCCAGCAAAAGTTGGAATGGAAAAACGCGAAAAAATTAAGAAGGCTCCACAAACTAAAAAAACCTTTGAAGATAACAGAAAAGGACCGCAGTTTAATAAAAACCAAAAACGTTCAAATGGACGTCAAGGCGGAACCCCTGCACAACGTCCTGTGTTAGAATTGCCTAGCAAAATTACGTTTACAGAGTCACTTACTGCAAACGAATTGGGTAAAAAGCTAAGAAGAGAGCCAGCAGAAATTATTAAAAAGTTATTCGCCTTGGGTATCATGGCTACGATCAATCAGGATCTAGATCGAGATACCATCGAATTGATTTGTGCTGACTACGGTGTTGAAGTAGAAGAAAAAATCGTCATTGATGAAACAAACTTCGAAACAATCGCTGAGGTGGATGCAGAAGAAGATCTACGTGAACGTCCTCCGGTTGTTACCATCATGGGTCACGTTGACCATGGTAAAACAACATTGCTAGATGCAATTCGCTCTACGAATGTTGTTGCAGGAGAAGCTGGTGGTATTACACAGCACATTGGCGCTTACCAAGTTGAAATTAAAGGCAAGAAAATTACATTCTTGGATACACCTGGTCACGCCGCGTTTACTACAATGCGTGCTCGTGGTGCTCAAGTTACGGATATCACCATTCTTGTTGTAGCTGCTGATGATGGTGTTAAACCACAAACAATCGAAGCAATCAGCCATGCAAAAGCGGCAAATGTTCCGATTATCGTTGCTGTCAACAAAATTGATAAACCAGCTGCTGATCTAGATCGTGTAAAACAAGAATTAATGCAATTCGAATTAGTATCGGAAGAGTGGGGCGGCGACACTATTTTCTGCCCGCTATCCGCAAAACAGCGTACAGGTATTGAAGAGCTTTTAGAATACATTCTATTGGTTTCTGAAGTACAAGAATTAAAAGCTAACCCTGACAAACGTGCTCGCGGTACGGTTGTTGAGGCTGAGTTGGACAAAGGTCGCGGTCCTGTTGCAACTGTATTGGTACAGCATGGTACGCTACGTGTCGGTGATCCAATCGTTGTAGGCTCTGCTTACGGTCGCATTCGTGCTATGGTGAACGACAAAGGTCGCCGCATGAAAGAAGCACCGCCGTCCATGCCAGTTGAAATCACCGGTTTAAATGATGTCCCTCAGGCTGGAGATCAATTCATGGTATTCGAGGATGAAAAGAAAGCTCGTTCCATCGGTGAATCTCGTGCAGTTAAACAGCGTGATTCTGAACGCCGTGCAAGTGCGCGTGTTTCCTTGGATGACTTGTTTACTCAAATTCAAGAAGGCGATATCAAAGAATTAAACCTAATTATTAAAGCAGACGTTCAAGGTTCTGTAGAGGCTCTTCGAGGTTCTTTAGAGAAAATTGAAGTGAATGGTACTCGCGTGAAGGTCATTCACACAGGCGCTGGTGCGATTACAGAGTCTGATGTTACTTTAGCAAATGCTTCCAACGCAATTATCATTGGTTTCAACGTACGTCCTGAGCCGAATGCTCGCAGTATGGCTGAGCAGGAGCAAATTGATATCCGTCTACACCGCGTTATTTACACTGTGATTGAAGAGATTGAATCCGCATTGAAAGGGATGCTTGATCCTGTATATAAAGAGGAGATCATTGGTCAAGCGGAAGCGCGTCAAATCTTCAAAGTATCTAAAGTGGGTACAATTGCAGGTTGCTACGTTACGGAAGGTAAACTGAGCCGTGACGCAGGTGCGAGATTGATTCGTGATGGCGTAGTTATTTACGAAGGTAAATTAGATACGCTTAAACGTTTCAAGGACGATGTGAAAGAAGTGCAAACGAACTATGAGTGCGGTGTTACTCTAGAACGTTTTACGGATATTAAAGAGGGCGACATTATCGAAGCCTTCATTATGGTTGAAGTTAAAGCCTAATGGTAGCAGTGACGCAGTTAGAATTGTTTATGCCCTATACGAGTTCTCTTAAGGAAAAACGTTCGATTATAAAAAGCGTCATGAGTCAAATTCGAAATAAGTACAATGTATCAATTGCTGAAATAGATTTTCACGAGCAATGGCAGCGTACCTTACTTGAGGTAGCTGCCGTTGCCAATGAATACTCCTTTTTGCAAAAAGAAATTACCACCATCGTGCGGTTTGTAGAAACATTTTCCGACGTAGAGTTAATTCGTGCGGATACGGAATACTACGACTAAGGTACGATTTACGTTCGGAGGTGAACAAAATGAGTATGAATAAAACCCGGATGAGTCGCGTAAGTGAAGAGATCAAAAAAGAATTGAGCATTCTGTTGCAACGTGAAATGAAAGATCCACGCATCGGTTTTGTAACAGTAACAGATGTGGAAGTAACTAGTGACCTTCAACAAGCAAAAGTGTATATTAGCGTTTTCGGAGATGAGAGCAAACGTGAAGAATCGCTGAAAGGCTTGCAAAAAGCAAAAGGCTTTCTACGCACAGAAGTGGGGCGCCGTATCAAATTAAGACATGTGCCTGAGCTTCTATTCAAACTGGATGCTTCCATTGATTACGGAAATAAAATCGATAACCTTTTGCGTGAAATCTCCCCAAATGAAGGAGAGAAATAGGATGAACATCGACCAAACTGTTTTCTTAGATGCCGCTCGTTTTGTTCGTGAAAACGAGCGTTTCTTAATTATTTCCCACGTAAATCCTGATGGTGATACGACGGGCTCTGCACTGGCTATGGCTTTGTTGTTAGAACAGATGGGGAAAAGCTATGTGATTGTAAACCAAGGGTCTACACCTGATATGTTCTCCTTTTTGCCGCGCTTCAACCACATCATCAACCTATCGGAACAAACTGTGGATGAGAAATTCACCTGCGTTATCGCTGTAGACGCGGCGGATAGCAGTCGGATGGGAGAAGTAACTCATTTGTTTGCTCCAGATGCACAAATTCTAAATATTGACCATCATCCTACCAATGATGCGTTTGGTACGCATAACATTCTTCTGCCTCATGCTGCTGCAACGGCAGAGATTATGTATGATTGGTGTGTTGCTTCTTCCTTTTCATTAACAAAAGAAATTGCTACATGTATCTATGCAGGTTTACTTACGGATACAGGTGGTTTCCGATATTCCAATACGACACCGCACGTGATGGAAATCGCCTCCCATCTGCTTACATATGGAGTTTCTTCAGCCGAGATTGCAGAACGTTGTCTGGAGAGCATTACATTGCAGCATGTACAGATTCTAAAACGTGCTTTAGCATCTCTGGAGCTGACTAACGAGGGACTCGTGGCCACTATGCAGATATCAAAACAGGATTTTTTAGAAACCAATTCAACCAATGATGATACAGGTGGCATTGTAAACTACGGACGTAATATTGAAGGCGTCGAGGTTGGAATATTATTCACCGAGGTAGAAGAAGGCATTATCAAAATTAGCCTGCGTTCACGAGCGAAGGTAGATGTAGCTCAGATAGCTAAGAATATCGGCGGTGGTGGACATGCCCGCGCAGCAGGTTGCACGATGAAGGGCGTAACTTTGGAAGAAGCCAAGAAGTCCGTTTTGACATTGGTAGATCAAGTGCTTGGAGTGGAAAGAAATGAATGAGCAGCAGCATGGAGTTCTCGTTTTACATAAACCAGCAGGAATGACTTCACATGATTGTGTTGCCAAAATTCGTCGCATCTTTCAAACGAAAAAAGTGGGGCACACAGGAACACTAGACCCTGATGTGACAGGTGTGTTACCTATCTGCATAAATAATGCGACACGAATTGTGGAGTACTTACAGGAGCTTCCAAAAGCTTATGAGGTTGTCATGCGTATTGGTTCAACCACGACGACCGAGGATGCCTCTGGTGAGGTATTGGAGACAGCTAAGGTGGATGCTGCGACCATTACCAGAGAACGAGTTGAGGAAGCAATGAAGGGAATGCTTGGCGCAATCGAACAAACCCCTCCTATGTACTCTGCTATTAAGGTAAATGGACAGCGTCTGTATGATTTAGCTCGTGAAGGAATTACGATTGAGCGAAAGGCTCGCGAGGTTACTATTTATGAATTACAGCTCCATCACATTGAATCTAATGAAGAATATGTAGATGTGTCGTTTTATTGTATTTGCTCCAAAGGGACGTATATGCGCACGTTATGTGTTGACCTTGGACAAAAACTGGGGTATCCTGCGCATATGGCCAAGTTAGTTCGTGTCAAAAGCGGACCATTTACAATGCAGCATGCCCATACGTTTGAGGAATTGGAAGCCAGCATGAACCAGGAGCGGGGCTCTAAGAGCATTGAGCAACTTGTGATTCCAATCGGAGAAGCCTTATCTTATTTGCCTCGCTATGAAATTACTGCGGACAGAGCTAAGGCTGTACGAAACGGATTGGAAACAGGCTTGCCAGGTTGTCAGGTTGAGGAAGGGAAGCTCATTTGTTTGTATAGTAATGGTCAATTACTTGGCATTCATAAGGTATATAAGAGCCACCGAGGTCTATATGCCAAACCAGAAAAAGTTTTTCGCACATGAGGTGGGGACTTTGAACATAATACGACTATCCTATCCGCTTTCATCTGAGATCGAATTGCAACCATGCGCGGTCGCCATGGGATACTTCGATGGTGTTCACATCGGGCATCGTCGCGTCATTCAGCGAGCGATTGATCATGCCCAGACACACGGAATAAAAAGTGGCGTCTTGACCTTTGACCCGCATCCACGTGAAGTTCTAGGCAGAAGTGGTTATTCTCAATACATCACCCCGTTGGATGATAAGCTGGAGCAATTTGAAAAAATGGGAGTAGACATTGTCTTTGTCATGCAATTTGATATTGCCTTCTCCTCTATTTACCCTGAGGATTTTGTAGAAGAAGTGATTTTGCCGCTTCAGGTCAAGCATATTGTGGTTGGCTTTGACAATACGTTTGCTTATCGGGGAATGGGTACCACACAGACGCTATTAGAACTAAGCAAGGACCGATATACGGTAGACATCATTGGCCCTGTAAATCGTTTAGGCGAAAAGGTGAGCAGCACCATTATTCGGGAATACCTGCACCAGGGAGAAGTAGAGCAAGTCCGTCATCTGTTAGGACGCCCTTATAAGGTAAAGGGAACAGTGATTCACGGAGACAAGCGCGGTCGAACCATCGGGTTTCCTACGGCAAATGTCGGTGTGGACGAGCCTTATTTAATCGGGAAAAATGGTGTATACGGCGTGCGAATTACCGTGGACGGTCAAACCTATGACGGTGTGATGAATATTGGAATTAAGCCGACTTTTGAACTGGAGAAGCGTGAAAAATCGCTGGAAGTTCATATCATGGGTTTTAAAGATGAGATTTATGGAAAAAATGTAGAAGTAGAATTACTCTTCATGATCCGCGATGAAATTAAATTTTCTGGCGTGGATGCTCTTGTCGCCCAAATCCAGCAAGACGTGAATTTTGCTAAGGATAAATTTGCTAAGTTGGCTTGATTGCTAACTAAGTGAATGATTTCCTTTACTTTATGAAAAAAAGTATGCTATAATCTGTACTGTTCTAAGCAGAACGCCCCTTTAGCTTGGCTGTCCGATTCTCACCGACGGCATGCTCAGCTAGTGGGAAATTTAATGGAGGTGAGTACGAATGGCACTTACTCAAGAGCGTAAAACTCAATTGATCAATGAATTCCGTACACATGATAACGATACTGGATCTCCTGAGGTTCAAATCGCAATTCTTACGGAAAACATCAACAATCTTAACGAACACCTACGCATTCATAAGAAAGATCACCACAGCCGTCGTGGTCTGTTGAAAATGGTAGGTCAACGCCGTAACCTTTTAGGTTACCTAAAAGACAGCGACGTTGCTCGTTATCGTACATTGGTTGACAAACTTGGTCTTCGCCGTTAATCGGCACGTCTGAAAAAGCGGGTGAATTCCCGCTTTTTCTATTATGATATCTATTTTATTTCTGCCACAGCAGGAAATAATACATAGAGATAGAAAAGAATCATGTTAGACAATGGTCTAATTAAGGAGGACTGCTAAAAGAATGGAGCAACAATATCGTACTTTTGACTTTGATTTAGCAGGCCGAAAACTTACGCTTGAGTTTGGAAAAGTTGCAAAGCAGGCACAGGGTTCGGTCTTAGTGCGTTACGGAGACACCACCATTCTATCTGCGGTTACCGTTTCTAAAGAACCAAAAGACTTGGATTTCTTTCCATTAACGGTAAACTATGAAGAACGCTTATATGCAGTAGGTAAAATTCCAGGTGGATTTATTAAGCGAGAAGGTCGCCCAAGCGAGAGAGCTATTTTGGCGAGCCGATTAATTGACCGCCCAATTCGCCCTCTATTCTTGGAAGGCTTCCGCAATGATGTACAAGTAGTAAATACAGTTCTTTCCGTTGATCAGGATTGCTCAACCGAAATCGCAGCAATGATTGGTACTTCTGCTGCATTGAGTACATCTGAAATCCCATTTAATGGTCCGATTGCTGGTGTTATTGTAGGTCGTATTGACGGTAAATTTATTATCAACCCTACGATTGCTGAGCAGGAAAAAAGTGATATCCATCTAGTGGTGGCAGGTACGATGGACGCTATTAACATGGTAGAGGCTGGTGCAAAAGAAGTACCGGAAGAAATCATGCTAGAAGCGATCATGTATGGTCACGATTACATCAAGAAAATTGTTGCTTTCCAAAATGACATCGTAGCTGAAATTGGTAAACCAAAAATGGAAGTTGTCTTGCATAGCGTAGACGAGGAAGTAGATCAAGCTGTGCGTGCTTTTGCTGATGCTAAAATACGTGAAGCAGTCCGTGTTGAAGAGAAACATGCCCGTGCAGAAGCGATTGACGCTGTTAAAGAAGAGACGCAAGCACATTTTGCTGAAGTGTATCCAGAACGCGAGGCAGAAATTAGCGAAATTCTCTACAACATGGTGAAAGAGGAAGTTCGCCGTCTCATTACGCATGAAAAAATTCGCCCGGACGGTCGTGCACTGACTGAAATTCGTCCATTGTCGAGCGAAGTGGGCATTTTGCCAAGAACACACGGTTCAGGTTTATTTACTCGCGGTCAAACACAAGCATTAAGCGTTTGTACATTGGGAGCTCTTGGTGATGTACAAATTTTGGATGGACTTGGTCTTGAAGAAACAAAACGCTTCATGCATCACTATAATTTCCCTCCTTACAGCGTAGGGGAAGCACGTCCGCTTCGTCCCCCAGGTCGTCGTGAAATCGGTCACGGTGCATTGGGTGAAAGAGCAATTGAACCAATCATCCCTAGTGAAGCAGAATTCCCTTACACAATTCGCCTAGTATCAGAGGTAATTGAATCGAATGGTTCTACTTCTCAAGCGTCTATCTGTGGCAGTGTTCTTGCTCTGATGGATGCAGGGGTACCAATTAAAGCACCAGTTGCCGGCATCGCAATGGGCTTGATCATGGATACAGATGGTGAACATTTCTCCATCCTAACAGACATTCAGGGTATGGAAGATCACCTGGGAGATATGGACTTTAAGGTAGCAGGTACCGCTGAAGGGGTTACAGCTCTTCAAATGGATATCAAGATTGAAGGTATCAATCGGGAAATCCTGGAACAAGCATTAACGCAAGCGAAGGAAGGCAGAATGCATATTTTGGAGAGCATGCTAGCTACAATCAATGCTCCGCGCGACCACTTGTCTCCTTATGCACCTAAGATCATGACAATGTCAATTAACCCGGAAAAAATTCGCGATGTGATTGGGCCACAGGGTCGGGTTATCAATAAGATCATCGAAGAGACAGGCGTTAAAATTGATATTGAGCAAGACGGTCGTATCTTTATCGCCTCTACGGATGCAGATGCGAACCTACGTGCAAAACAAATCATCGAGGATTTGGTACGCGAAGTAGAAGTGGGTCAAACTTACTTGGGAACTGTTAAACGTGTTGAAAAATACGGGGCTTTCATCGAGTTGTTTGCAGGTAAAGAAGGACTTTGCCACATTTCACAACTAGCGGAAGAGCGTGTTGCTAAAACGGAAGATGTAGTTTCTGTAGGGGATAAAATCCTGGTTAAAGTCACCGAGATTGATGACCAAGGCCGCGTTAATATTTCTCGAAAAGCTGTTTTGAAAGAACAAGCGCAGGCTGCACCGCAAGCAACTGAATAATAGATAGCCAAAAAGCTTTGCCGATCATGGGAAACTATGTGGGTGCAAGCTTTTTTTGCTTCTATCGAGCATTTTCTCTACATAGATTGGACAAAGAGGATAGAGAATAAGAGTAAGAGCTCGATAGATAAAAGCAAAGGTGATGAAACCGTGAAACAGCATTCTAAAAAGACAAGAAAATATATGACGGTAGCAACTGTTTGTGGAGCGTTACTGTTTGGATTAGTAACCTCTTCTCCAATTAACACATATGTTACACAACTAAAAGTTGGCGTTACTCCTGTGCAAGGTCAGATTGCCATTGAGGAGCCATATAGAGAAAAGATAGAGCAATGGCAAAAAGAGCGCGAGGAAGCACCACAAGACGCATATCTTGACCCTGTCTGGAAAGCGATACCAGGATATAACGGACGAGTGATTGATGTTAATGCAACAATTGCTCAAATGAAGAAAACAGGAAAGCAGGATGAAAGTTCAATTGTTTATAAAGAGCAGATGCCAAAGGTACAGGTAGAACAGCTAGGGGCTCATCCTATTTATAGAGGGAATCCCAAAAAAGAGGCAGTGTGCTTCATGATAAATGTAGCCTGGGGGAATGAATACCTGGATAAAATTCTTGCTACATTGGATCGGCATAAAGTAAAAACTACCTTTTTTCTAGATGGATCTTGGGTCAAACGAAATCCTGAGCTAGCGAAAAAAATTTATGACAGAGGTCATGAAATAGGCAACCATGCCTATTCCCATCCAGATATGAGCAAGCTGGGAGAGGCCCGTATTCGCCAAGAGATTAGCAAAACACAAGATATTATTTCTAAGACAATCGGATTAAAGCCCTCTCTATTTGCTCCGCCGTCTGGTTCCTTTAATCAACGGGTGGTAGAAATTGCACACAAGGATTACCAAATGAAGACCATTCTCTGGACAGCAGATACAGTTGATTGGAAAAACCCGCCGGTAGGAGCGATGGTAGAGCGCATTCGCAAGAAGCTGGATAAAGGGGTACTCATACTGATGCACCCAACTGATTCCTCATCTAAAGGACTAGATCAAATGCTGACACTAGCTGAGAAAAAAGGATTGAAACCAACGACGGTTTCCGAGGTAATCTCTAGTCGACGATTGCCGTAGAAGCTTATGGAATATTGTACCGGACGCTATTTTTTGCTATAGTAAGACATGTTATTTTCTATTGAAAGCGAAACGCTTATCAGTAACATGTATAACAGGGAAGCGACTTTATGATCGCTTCCCTGTGTGGCATAAGCCAGAGATAGCAGATTGATAGAGGGGGATCAGATTTGATTCAAACATATACGTGTGCAAATGGTGTCCGGATTGTTACCGAAAAAATAGCTAGTGTTCGATCCGTTGCTTTAGGGATTTGGGTAGGAACGGGTTCAAAATATGAGAATGAGCAAAATAACGGAATTTCACATTTCTTGGAGCACATGTTTTTTAAAGGTACTACAACTCGCAGTGCAAAAGAAATAGCGGAAGCGTTTGATGTAATTGGTGGGAACGTAAACGCCTTTACATCCAAAGAATACACTTGCTATTATGCACGTGTACTTGATCGTCACGCACCGCTTGCTCTCAATATTTTATCTGATATGTACTTTAATTCTGTGTTTGATGCAGAGGAGCTAGAGAAAGAGAAGAACGTAGTGCTAGAAGAAATCAGTATGTATGAGGATACACCAGATGATTTGGTGCATGATCTGATTGCACGTGCTTCCTATGCCGATCATTCGCTAGGCTACACGATACTGGGAAAAGAAGACGTACTAAAAGGCATGAAACGCGAGGACTTGTTGACATATATCGAACAACGCTACTTACCAGAGAACACGGTGATTACAGTCGCAGGTAACTTTGACGATGAGTTGATCACATTGGTGCAATCATTATTTTCGACGTACCAGCGTGCAGGAAAAACAATGGATATCGCTACACCAACCTTTACAGGTCAAAGCATCGTACATCAAAAGCAGACCGAGCAGGCTCATTTATGCCTGTCTATGCCTGGTTATGCTGTGGGGCATGACAATGTTTATTCCTTAATTATTTTAAATAATATTTTGGGTGGCAGCATGAGCTCTCGTCTGTTTCAAGAAATCCGAGAAGAACGCGGTCTAGCTTACTCTGTTTATTCTTATCACTCTTCCTATAAGGAATCTGGTACCTTCAATATTTATACGGGAACAGCACCAGAGCATGTAGGAAAAGTATTTGACATAGTGTCTAATGTTCTTCATGATGTTCGCACAAATGGAATTACAGAAAAAGAATTAAACAAAGGAAAAGAACAGCTTAAAGGTAGTTTGATGCTAAGCCTAGAAAGCACTAGCAGCCGCATGAACCGCTTGGGTAAAAATGAGCTGCTACATGGCAGACACCTTACACTAGATGAAATTATTGCGAAGGTAGATCATGTAAGTCAGGAATCTGTTCTGGCAGTGGCTAAAGAATTATTCCACTCCAAAATGGCGATGGCAATGGTCAGCCCATTGGAAGCATTCCCGGAAAATGTTGATGCAAATGTATTCTTAACGTAAAAAGAGGTGTCTTTTGTGTTTGTAAACATAAAAAAAATGTCTCCAATGATTGGAACGGATATTCCTTTACCGCATTATGCGACACCAGGCTCTGCGGGACTTGATCTGGCAGCATGTATTGAACAGGACATCACGATTGCTCCTGGGGAACGCGCCAAGATTCCTACAGGGATTGCTGTGCAAATGCCTGACGCGGGTATGGTAGGTCTGGTGTTCCCGCGTAGCGGCAACGCGTTTAAACACGGAATATCATTAACGAATGCTGTTGGAGTAATTGACAGCGATTATACAGGTGAGATTCAAGTGCTGTTGCAGAATCTGGACACCACTGAACCATTTGTGGTCAAAAAAGGGGACCGGGTTGCCCAGCTCCTCTTTATGCCAGTGATGCAAGCACGGTTAGAGATTGTTGACAAGTTGGAAAAAACAGAACGTGGTGCAGGCGGATTCGGTTCTACAGGTAAATAACTGCGGGCAGAAAGGCTTCTCCTAAGTCATATTAGGCTTAGTGAGAAGCCTTTTTATTGTTGATCTTATACAGATTATGAAAAAAATACCCTTTACTACAATCTTACGTATAAACTGTTCAGCTTTTTCGTATATTCTGCTGTGAGTGGACAAACAAAGGAGGAAGTAGGATGCGCTTAAGCGAGTTTAGCGGCAAAGAGATTGTAGATGTTGATTATGGAGAAAAACGCGGAGTGGTAGCACAATCCGATATGGAAATTAATCCAATAACAGGAGAAATTGCTTCTATTGTCGTTTCCAATCATTCTTTTTTTGGGATAGGAAAGAAAAAAGCTGATACGATGATTCCTTGGAGGTCTATTGTACAAATTGGTCCGGATATGATAATTGTACAGTTACAACCTACACAAAACCATTTCCCACAGGAAACTTCAGTAACGAAACGTTAGGTGTTCGAATAGGATGACGGTAGATTACCGCAGTGCACGACATATACATCGACCGTGAACAAAAAACGGTCCGTCAACTATTTTACATTTTCCATGGGACTTGGAAAAATTCTTTGCGTTTCCAGGTTATCTTGCGTAAAATGTTTGGAAAGGGGAACACGGCATGCTGACGGGAAAACATGTTGCTTTTATTGGCGGTGATGCTCGTCAGCTGGAAGTCATCAAAAAATGCATCCAGCTGGACGCCACAGTTACTCTTATTGGCTTTGATAACTTGGAGAGTAGCTTTACAGGAGCAACGAAGAAACCATTAACATGCGATGTGTTAAAGGATGTTGATGCCCTGATCCTACCTATCGTCGGTACAGATGACAAAGGAACGATTGAAAGCATTTTTTCTACAAAAAGCATCCAGCTATCTAAGGAGCATATTGAAGCTTTACCAGAAAAATGCGTTGTCTATACCGGGATGGCAAAGCCTTATCTGAGAGAGCTGTTAAATCTGCATAACGTCCCACTAAAAGAGCTATTGAACCGTGATGATGTGGCTATCTACAACTCCATTCCTACTGTGGAAGGAGCATTGATGGTGGCGATCCAAAACACTGATATTACAATCCATGGCTCCGAGGTGATTGTTCTCGGATTAGGTCGGGTAGGTATGTCATTAGCCAGAGCTTTGCATGCATTGGGAGCACATGTTAAGGTTGGGGCAAAACGTCCGGAGCACATAGCACGTAGTAATGAAATGGGTATTGATGCTTTTGATCTGGATGATTTTAAGCAGTATGTTTCAAAGGTAGACATTATCTTTAACACAATCCCGCATTTGATTATTACATCAGACATCATAGCACAGATGCCACAGACTGCATTTATCCTAGATATTGCTTCTAAGCCGGGTGGTACTGATTTTCGTTATGCAGAACGTCGTGGAATCAAAGCGATTCTCGCCCCGAGCCTTCCTGGAATTGTTGCACCGAAAACAGCCGGGCAAATAATTGCCAATACCTTAGCGCGACTATTATCGGAGCAAGCCGAGAATCAGGGAGGTGCATCATGAGCAATCTTAGGGGGAAAACGGTTGGGTTTGGGCTAACGGGTTCCCATTGTACCTTGGAAGAAACTATGCCGCAAATTCACCGCTTAGTAGACGCTGGAGCACGCGTTGTGCCCATAGCGAGTCAGACTGTGATGACCACTGATACACGTTTTGGAACGACTGACCATTGGCAGAACCAATTAAAACAGATTACAGGCGAAGAGATTATCACTACTATTACTGATGCAGAACCGCTTGGACCTTCCAAGCTATTTGACGTTATGGTGATTGCTCCATGCACAGGTAACACCACGAGCCGATTGGCGAACGCACTCACAGATAGCCCTGTTTTAATGGCTGCAAAAGCAACCTTGCGCAATCTACATCCAGTCGTCTTGGCGATTTCAACCAATGATGGGCTTGGGTTAAATGCGGCAAATATTGCAAAACTTCTAGCCACTAAAAATATTTATTTTGTTCCGTTTGGGCAGGATGCGCCTGACAAAAAACCAAACTCGCTGGTAGCACGAATGGATCTCATCATGGAAACGTGTGAGCTAGCGGTTCAACATCGTCAGTTGCAACCTTTGCTTATAGAAAGATTCCATTATTGATGCAGCTAACAGGCTCTTAGGAGGAGAAAAAGATGGAGAACCAACTGAAGGTAAATGTCGCAGTCGTGGGAGCGACAGGAGCAGTAGGACAGCAAATGATTCAGCTTTTGGAGAAACGAAATTTTCCAATCGGTCAACTGAAGCTATTGGCTTCAAAAAGATCGGCTGGTAAAAAGGTGCTGTTTAAAGGTCAGGAAGTGACAATTGAAGAGGCAACACCTGATAGCTTTATCGGTGTAGATTTTGCTCTGTTCAGTGCAGGAGGAGCGATCAGTAAGGAATTAGCTCCGCATGCTGTACGTCACGGAGCAGTTGTCATTGACAATACGAGTGCTTATCGAATGGATCCAGAAGTCCCATTGGTTGTGCCCGAGGTTAACATGGATGCAGCGCGCAAACACAAAGGAATCATTGCAAACCCTAACTGCTCTACCATTCAGATGGTTGCGGCATTAAAGCCTCTTTATGACCGTTTTGGAATAGATCGGATTATTGTTTCTACTTATCAAGCTGTATCTGGTGCGGGTGCTCAAGCAATCAATGAGCTGTTGACTCAAACCAGAGATATTTTGGATGGGAAAGAGCCGGAAGCAAATGTACTGCCGGTATCCAAGCTTCCTGTTCATCATCAGATTGCTTTTAATGCGATTCCGCAAATTGATGTTTTCACAGACAATGGATTTACGTATGAAGAGATGAAGATGGTAAACGAAACAAAGAAAATATTGGGTGACGATCAAGTTTTAGTTGCAGCTACTTGTGTGCGTATTCCTGTAGTAAAAGGTCACAGTGAGTCCGTTTATGTCGAATTTAAAAATGACTATGAACTGGAAGAAGTGAAATCTTTACTAGCACATGCACCTGGTATTGTGCTTGTCGATTCCCCTGAAGAACAAAAATATCCATTGGCTACCGATTCTGCGGATAAGCTTGAAGTTTTTGTCGGTCGTCTTCGCCGAGATTTAACGCATCCACGAGGCATCCATATGTGGGTTGTATCAGATAATCTATTAAAGGGTGCTGCGTGGAACACCGTACAAATTGCCGAGGAGCTTAACAAGGCCAACAGCTAGGAGAGAGGTTTTCATGAAAATACTTGTCCAAAAGTTCGGGGGTTCATCCTTAACAACGGAGGATCATCGCAATCGGGCAATTGGCCACATTGAAAAAGCACTGGCGGAAGGCTTTTCCTTAGTAGTAGTTGTGTCTGCGATGGGGCGTAAGGGTGATCCTTACGCCACTGACACGCTATTACAATTGATCCGTCAAAATGGGGACAGCCTACGAGCGCGCGAAAACGACCTGTTATTGCATACAGGCGAAATTATTTCCGCTTGCGTCATGTCCAGCATGCTTAATGAGCGAGGCATCGAGTCCACAATTTTAACGGGTGGGCAAGCTAATATCATAACTACTAATGATTTTAATAACGCACAAATCCTTACCATTGAACCTGATCGTATTCAACAAGAGCTTGAACAAGGGCGTGTTGTCATCGTTCCGGGGTTTCAGGGGCGTACGGAAGACTGGCAAGTGACCACTTTAGGCCGCGGAGGAAGCGATACGACAGCAACAGCACTTGGCGTTGCCTTAAAAGCTGACATGGTTGATATCTTTACAGATGTAAATGGTATTATGACGGCCGATCCACGCATAGTAGACGAGGCTAAGTCGCTTCATACCGTCACGTATACTGAGATTTGCAACATGGCGCATTTAGGTGCTAAGGTGATTCACCCACGCGCTGTGGAAATTGCTATGCAAACCAATATTCCAATACGGGTGCGCTCCACATTTTCAGACGACCCGGGAACATTGGTTACCAGTCTGCATGAGTTAGGCCGTTTTAATGAATCCTTTAGTGATCGACTTGTAGTGGGGATAGCTCATGTTCCTAATATTACACAGATCAAGGTATTCTCTAAAGAAGGACAATATGATACCCAGCTTCAGGTTTTTAAAGCAATGGCACAACATAATATCAGTGTTGATTTTATAAATGTAAATCCACTAGGTGTCGCTTATACGGTACACGATCATATGGCTGAAAAGGCGGCGACTATCTTAGCTGACATGGGCTATGAGCCTCAACTAATGCCTCATTGTGCTAAGGTGTCGGTAATTGGGGCTGGCATTGCAGGAGTACCTGGTGTTATGGCTCATATTGTAGAAGCACTTACGAAAGAGGAGATACAGATTCTGCAATCTGCTGACTCACATACGACCATTTGGGTGCTGGTGCATGACGAGGACATGGCTAGGGCTGTGCGGGCATTGCATCAGCAGTTTGATTTGTCTAATGCTCGTTTATAGTTATGTGGAGCAGAAGTTAGAGAGCCTATAAGGAAAGTGGAAGAAAGAGGAGAGATGAAAACATGGCTATTTTTGGACGCATTGTGACTGCCATGGTAACGCCTTTTAATGACAAGGGTCAGATTGACTGGGATCGCACAGAAAAACTTATCAACTACCTAATAGACACAGGCTCAGAAGCGCTCGTGGTAAGTGGTACAACAGGAGAATCACCAACTCTTTCTAATCAGGAAAAGCTTGATTTATTTGCTTTTAGTGTACAAAAAGCGAACGGCAGAGTTAAAGTCATCGCAGGTACAGGTTGCAATGATACAGAAGAAACGATTTCTTTCTCAAAAGAAGCAGCAAAAACGGGCATAGATGCGATCATGCTGGTGGCTCCTTATTACAGCCGTACATCGCAAGAGGGGTTGTACCAGCATTTTAAGGCTATTAGCGAAGCGGTAGAGCTGCCGATCATGCTGTACAATGTTCCTGGACGTACAGGAATTAACATGACAGCGGACACAACCTTACGTTTAGCTGAGCTACCGAATGTAGTATGTATTAAAGAAGCGTCCGGTAATCTGACCCAAATGGCACAGATCATTGAACGTGCACCTCAAGGCTTTGAGCTATATAGCGGTGATGACGGTTTAACGATTCCAGTACTCTCTATTGGCGGAGTCGGAGTAGTAAGCGTAACGAGCCATGTGATTGGTTTAGAGATGAAGGAAATGATGGATGCGTTCTTCAAGGGAGATACTTCAGGGGCAGCAGCTCTTCATCGCAAGCTAGTTCCGATCTTTGAAGGAGCATTCAAATATCCTAATCCTACACCGATTAAGGCTGCACTAAACAAGAAAGGGATTGAGGTAGGCGGTGTTCGTTTACCGCTTGTGGAGTTGACGGATGAAGAAGCCAGCTATATAGATGAATGGCTGTAGATTGGTGCTGTTTAGGAGCCAGCCATTCTGGCACCTATGAAATTCGTTATTTTACTTGCGTTTGACAAAATCGCTGGGTATGTCATATCTAAATGACTACTCAGCGATTTTTTGTTTAAAGCATATGTCTTGAGTCTGAATTTTACAGTTTACAAATTGGTTTATAAGATTATGGAGTGTAGGATGGGATGACTAAAGATGACTGAAGATACTTAGCTGACTCTTATTTGCCCATATCTTTACAAATAGTAGAGAGCAGGATTTCAAAGGGAAAAACCCGCAACCCCTTTTCAGAGCTGGCGTACTAATGTTTAGATAAATTTATATATATGCTTTTCTTACTTGTATTCCTGTTTTTAATTCGGATATAATAGGGATAAGCGATTTGGGGCGGTTTAATTTGAGGTGTAATTTGACAACTAAATATAGGAGGTACATTCATTGTCTAAGTTGAATCAAAGTGTTCTTATCTTTGCCCTGGGCGGAGTTGGCGAAATTGGTAAGAACATGTACGTAGTAGAGACCGATGAAGACATCGTTGTAATTGATGCTGGTCTCAAATTCCCAGAAGAGGAAATGCTGGGGATTGATATGGTAATACCTGATATTACCTATTTGGAAGAAAATCGTGATAAAGTACGCGGAATTATTATTACACACGGACATGAAGATCATATTGGAGGACTAAGTTACGTATTGCGTCACCTTAATGTGCCGGTATATGCAACAAAGTTAACGCTAGGTCTGATTGATGTGAAATTGAAGGAAGCGGGTATCCTAAATACAACTACTCGTCACTTGATCAATAGTGATTCAGAAGTAAGTCTTGGCAGTACATTAACGGCAACGTTTTTTAGAGTAAATCATAGTATTCCTGATTCAGTCGGCGTTTGCTTAGAAACCCCTGAAGGTTATGTCGTCCATACCGGAGATTTTAAGTTTGATCAAACCCCCGTTAACAATCAAAGAGCTGATCTCGGAAAAATGGCGGAAATTGGGGAACGAGGCGTACTCTGCTTGTTATCAGACAGTACAAATGCAGAACGTCCAGGCTTTACTGGATCTGAAAGTTCAGTAGGGAAAGCGTTAAAAGAAGTTTTTCATAAAGCGGAGGGGCGAATTATCGTTTCCACGTTTGCATCAAACGTTCATCGCATCCAACAAATTTTTGATGCTGCTGTTCAATACAATCGTAAAGTAACGTTAGTAGGGCGCAGTATGATCAATGTTATTACCATAAGTATGGATTTAGGATATTTACATGTACCAGAAGGGGTAATTGTAGATATCGATGAATGTAATAAATTACCATTAGAACAAGTAGTTATTCTGTCAACAGGAAGTCAGGGAGAGCCTATGTCAGCGCTTACCCGCATTGCCCGATCCGCCCATCGGAAAATTGACATGATGCCTGGTGACACAGTAATCATTGCAGCAACACCAATTCCAGGGAACGAGAAATACGTTTCCCGCACCATCGATCACTTATGCCGAGCAGGTGCAGAAGTTATTTATGGAGGACATGGTCCAAATGGTACTGTTCACGTATCTGGACATGGAAGCCAGGAAGAGCTGCGTTTAATGCTTAACCTGATGAAACCTAAATACTTTATTCCGATTCACGGGGAGTATCGTATGCAACGTATGCATGCAATACTTGCTGAACAGGTGGGAGTACCATCTGAGAATATCTTCTTACTCGATAATGGAGATACCGTGGAAATTGCAAAGGGTCAGGCAAGATACGGTCCTAAAGTGCATGCAGGCAACGTTCTTATTGACGGACTGGGCGTAGGCGATGTAGGTAACATCGTTTTACGTGATCGCAAATTATTATCCCAAGATGGAATTCTGGTTGTTGTCGTTACCCTCAGTAAACAACATGGTACTATCGTGTCTGGACCTGATATCATCTCCCGTGGCTTCGTATATGTGCGTGAGTCGGAAGAATTGATGGAAGAGGCAAATCGTATCGTAGCCCAAACTCTGCAAAAATGTATGGATGAAAAAGTAAATGAATGGTCGTCGCTGAAAAATAATGTAAAAGATACACTTGGACGTTATTTATACGAACAAACACGCAGAAGACCAATGATTTTACCTATCATCATGGAAGTGTAATTCCAGACATGAAGTTAAATAGTCGGAAATCCTTGCACAGCAAGGGTTTTCGGCTTTTTGTTTTGGTTAAAAAGAGGTTTTGACAGCTTTTTGACAGTCTTTATTGTACTAAAGTGATGTTTTTTGGGATTGTTTATTTTTCTTGTATCGCTGGGCGGCGGCGGTTCAGCAGAAGCAGCATCCAGATTCAAAAGTATCTCCCTAGATGCTCCAGATTCAATTAGAGTTGGAAAGCATGAAGAAATAAGTGTTGAG
>NZ_JAUKFY010000069.1 GCF_030489605.1 Brevibacillus laterosporus | reverse complement strand
CCTCAAGCAGTTTCTTGGTTTCTCTTCTCCTACTGAAAAAGGCCCTGCCTCGAAGTCCGATAGATGGGCTCCTAACTTAATGAGAATGTTCAGTGAGGGCATTACAGATTCGCTACCTTATCTGCAATCAGCAACGGGGACAGTAGCTGAGGCTCTACGTAGTAAATTAAATGGATCCATTGAGGTAGCACCAAAGCTTCATAGTAAGTTATCACTTGATGAAAGCTTATCTGGTGTTACCCCTGCTAGAAGAGTTTCGCAACCCCAAAATACTGAGTACAACAGCCAACTCCCTGATATACATTTCCATATCCATCAACAACCAGGAGAGGATTCTGAGGCATTGATTAGACGAATTAAACGTGAAGCTTTGCAGTACGTATTGTCTGAACTTGCCAGAACTGCTCAAAGAGCTAATATGACGATGGGACGCGGTGCGTTTGGAGGGGCCAAGTAATGAGAGTTGTCCTTGGAGGCATAGAATTAAAAACGTTTGAGAAGCCCGATGTGATACCGTTAGGCGGGCAGCAAACATTAGCTATTAATCGATTCCCTGGTGGGGATGTAAGTATACAAAACATGGGACCACAATACCGGCCGATCACATGGACCGGTATTTTTATTGGTCCAGACGCTTATGATCGAATGACCCGGATTGGAAATATGCGTACGGCTGGAAAGCCTATCACGTTTGAGACGGAGAAGTACTCGTTTCCTGTAGTGATTAGTGAGTTTC
>NZ_JAUKFY010000068.1 GCF_030489605.1 Brevibacillus laterosporus | reverse complement strand
GTATCATATACGGAAGGCACTATTACAAAAACGACATACAAAAACATTAAAGTTGAACCTAGGTTTACCATTACCTTCCACACGGTAATGGATGTCGGTGAAACTCATCAAACTACACCAAAAGTTTATTACGAAATTAACAACCAAGAGATTGTAACAAATACTGTGAATTATCCCTCTTCCAATCCATCGGTAGCAACCATCAGTCGTACTGGTTATATTAAAGCTATTGCACCGGGAATAACGACCATCAAAGCTACAACCACTGATAAAGTATTCGGTAAAACATTGGTAGAATCATACGATTTGACAGTTTAATAGCTTAGTTGTTGAATACTGTACATTCTATCTTGAAAATGTGAACATGAAATCACGCCTCATTAAATAAACAGAGGCGTGATAGAATCCGCTTTTGGGATGGGTAGATAAGTTTGATTCCCAATTTAAACAGATTAAGCTGAAGAATGACGAGGATTTTTGGTGGATACCTGTTGAGAATGTGATTAGTGTAGAAGCCTAAACAATGTATTTTGCAACTACATAGAATGTATTGCCTGTGGGAACACGGATACAGAACAAACCTTTAACGGATTACCGAAAAAGGGTTGTTCTTTTTTATGTAGAATATGGTAATTGCGATCAGCATTACATAAAAAGGAGGAGAAGACTTGAGGCGTCAGGACAGTCATGGACCAGGAATAGATTTTCTAGGGCCAGTAGAAGGAAATTAATAGTTACTAATTCGGTAATTTCCCTATAGGGGAACTTCAGCGTGCATATCTCCATACTTTTCGGTATTTTATCTGCACGCTGAAACGTCCGAATTTAGGTTCGGACG
>NZ_JAUKFY010000067.1 GCF_030489605.1 Brevibacillus laterosporus | reverse complement strand
GTACTCGCTGCATCTTCAGCCGATTGCTTTACCCATGCGATTCCGTTTGTTATGCCTTCAGCAAACATTTTCATCAAATTTTCGCCCCACTGTACTGCTTCAGAAGGAAGGCCTGACAGCCAATCCCATACGGCAGAGGCTTTCTCCTTGATGTATTTCCAAAGGGCTGTCATTTTGTCACGGAATCCTAAAAAGTTAGAGTTCCAAGCCGCTATACCAGCCACCACTAACGCTGTTGCTCCAGCAATGATCCACCCGACTGGTCCTAAACCAATCACCCAGGCTAAGGCAACACGTCCGCCCATCCACAAAGCACGTGCAGCTAACCACGCAAAGCTTCCACCAAGTTTAGCGATCTGCATAATGCCTTTCCCTATTAACCTAGCATTTGCCCCCATCACTCTCGCAAATAAGCCGCCAAAACGCGTGATAGCTGGCATTACACCAATTATCCGTTTGCCCACTGCAAAAAAGGCAGTACCAATACGCGTAATGCCTGAAACACCAGGTATTTTTTTTAGGAGAGCGAAAGTCTTTTTGAAAATCCTACCAAACTTTTTCATTTCAACCTCTCCACGAATAAAAGCACCAAAAAACTTAATAGGGCCTCCGATTCTACCTACAGCACTCATTACCCCTCTTAGCTTGCTTAACGTCGAGACAGTCCTATCAAGGGCTTTACCTCCAATAAATAGGGCTGCTATTCCTCCAGCCGCTTTAAGCCAGCTAGGTGGTTTCCAAGACAGAACCTCTTTACCCTCCGGATCGTTGCCTACTCTCTCCGTTTTTCGTGAGAACCCAAAGAAACTTTCAATTTTGCCCTTATTAGTGCCAACCCATTCCTCTATTCGTTTAAACTGTTCTTCAAGCGAATCTCCGAT
>NZ_JAUKFY010000066.1 GCF_030489605.1 Brevibacillus laterosporus | reverse complement strand
GTCAGGTAAAAAAGTAGTAGAGACGGAGAAGAATACCTACGATCCAACGACACGCCAGCTCCTCACACAGCAAAACAATGATACGAAGGTTTCCTATACGTATGACGGCTTTTTACGCCCAACTTCCATGACCACATTTGGACGTACGTACGAACAAAGATACGAGGATGAAGATGATACCCCGGACTCGATTGTGTATCCAGATGGAACTATCACAGCTTACACCTACGATGAGCTAGGACGCATCTTATCCGTCAAGCATCCAGGAATGGGCAAAATCAACTATGAGTACGATACATCCACAACAGGTGATACCGTGCATGTCCAGTATCCAAACGGTACCAAAATCGAGAAAGGCTTCAACTCATTTGGCCAGACAACAGACGTGCAGCATATCCTGTCCAACAACAAGGCGTGGGAAGAGCAAAACCAATATAATGGCTTTGGAAATCTAGTAGAAACAACGGTGAACCAATCTGCTTCTACGTTCGGCTACGATAAACTGGATCGGATTCGCAAGGAAACAACACCGACAAGAGAACAAACGTACACGTACGATGAACGGGGCAATCGCCAAAGTATTTTGACGGCAAAATCTCCAACAATTGCAGACAGTTCATACACCTACGATGCTCTCAACCGTCTTAAAACCTTTACAAAGAACGGAAAAGAAACCACCTACACATACTATCCGGGTGAGCTTAGAGCAAGTAAAGAAATAAACGGCAAAACAACTCACTATGTATATCTAAATGGTAACGTGATTGAAGAGCTGGATGAAAAGAATAACCTCCAAGCCCGCAACATCTGGGGGAATGAGCTACTCTACCGGGATGATGTAAAAGGTGACAAACAAGGCTATTACTATACAAATGCCCACGG
>NZ_JAUKFY010000065.1 GCF_030489605.1 Brevibacillus laterosporus | reverse complement strand
AAAATCCAGTAAATGAGGTGAAGCGAAAATGATCGGTACTGAGGTATTACGGGATCATGGGATAGGATTGGGAAAGTATAAACTGAATAGCCTCATTCGTAACGTAAACCTAAGCAACCCTATTTGGACGTTAAAAGCAAGTTGGGATACAACGTATAGCCGTGGTTCTGAGTTTTTCGTAATGGACAAATGGGGCGGCCAAGTGTATTTTACGAACGATTCACCGCGTAAAGTCTTAGAAAAAAGAAAATTACTAACTGGCGGGCTTTCTTGGAGCATAACGATGCCATCTGCTATCAATGACGTTGTTGTAGATTCAAAAGATAACGTGTGGGTTCTCACTGTTTCAGAGGTTCGCAAATACGACTCTTCTGGTAGCAGCTACACGGACTATAGCAGTAATGGCGGTGGATACCATATCTATGTTGACAGTAGCGATAACGTATACGTGGTAACATTTGGCAAGGTATTCAGTTTAACCAATGCAGGCGTACCGAGGTGGATGCAATCCCTCCCTAATACATCTGGTTCAATAGGCTCTGCTATAGGGACGGAAGGAATATATTTGTTTTGGAGCGCGTCACCAAACGGCGCTCGTAAGTTGAACTTCAAAGGGGAAGTGGTATTAGACGCAACTCTATCATATTCCTATGGTGGCAAAGGAGTAGTATCGAGTGGCGAAATCATTTACTTTCCAACGCAAAGATTAGTAAAAACCTAGAGATATTAGCACGAGTTCCGCAAAGTTTAGGAGGTTATTTCACTAACCTTGTCATAGACGCAAATGATAATCTTTATATTGCCTCTAATTTAGATAATACGCATGTTCTTATGTCGCTCAATAACGATTTGACAAAGAGGGCTTCGCTTCTATTGACCAATACAACTTCATCAAAAGCTCTCGGAATAACCAAAGAAGGTTATTTGATTGTGTCCGATCT
>NZ_JAUKFY010000064.1 GCF_030489605.1 Brevibacillus laterosporus | reverse complement strand
GAAATCCAGTAAATGAGGTGAAGCGAAAATGATCGGTACTGAGGTATTACGGGATCATGGAATAGGATTGGGAAAGTATAAACTGAATAGCCTCATTCGTAACGTAAACCTAAGCAACCCTATTTGGACGTTAAAAGCAAGTTGGGATACAACGTATAGCCGTGGTTCTGAATTTTTCGTAATGGACAAATGGGGCGGCCAAGTGTATTTTACGAACGATTCACCGCGTAAAGTCTTAGAAAAAAGAAAATTACTAACTGGCGGGCTTTCTTGGAGCATCACGATGCCATCTGCTATCAATGACGTTGTTGTAGATTCAAAAGATAACGTGTGGGTTCTCACTGTGTCAGAGGTTCGCAAATACGACTCTTCTGGTAGCAGTTACACGGACTATAGCAGTAATGGCGGTGGATACCATATCTATGTTGACAGTAGCGATAACGTATACGTGGTAACATTTGGCAAGGTATTCAGTTTAACCAATGCAGGCGCACCGAGGTGGATGCAATCCCTCCCTAATTCAGCTGGTTCAATGGGCTCTGCTATAGGAGCAGAAGGAATATATTTGTTTTGGAGCGCGTCAGCAAACGGCGCTCGTAAGTTGAACTTCAAAGGGGAAGTGGTATTAGACGCAACTCTATCATATTCCTATGGTGGCAAAGGAGTAGTATCGAGTGGCGAAATCATTTACTTTCCAACGGCAAAGATTAGTAAAAACCTAGAGGTATTAGCACGAGTTCCGCAAAGTTTAGGAGGATATCTCTCTAACCTTGTCATAGACGCAAATGATAATCTTTATATTGCCTCTAATTTAGATAATACGCATGTTCTTATGTCGCTCAATAACGATTTGACAAAGAGGGCTTCGCTTCTATTGACCAATACAACTGTATCAAAGGCTCTTGGAATAACGAAAGAAGGTTATTTGATTGTGTCCGATCG
>NZ_JAUKFY010000063.1 GCF_030489605.1 Brevibacillus laterosporus | reverse complement strand
ATTACGATCACACAAGCATAAAGGAGGGATACCATGGCCAATTTACTCACACCTAATCAATCGTCCGGCGCAACCGGTACGGAAGGATTAGAAGCCATTGATCAATATTCTCAGTTAGCAAGAGTAACAGATGCTGGAGTTACTGGAGGCACTGCTGTAAGGTGCAGTTCTATGGGTAAAATAGATGGGTTTGCAGTATCGATCCGATCTACTAAAATACCTGTCATTGAAGGGAAAGAGTATGAGTTTATTGTTTGGCTTAAAAAATCCGAACTAGTAGGTAGGTTAAAATCCCACATCTACTGGTATAAATTTAAAAAAGACTCTTGGGGGGAAAAAATCGGGACGACCTACGGAGTAAATCAATCCTCTGGAAATGACAAAGGAATCTACTACAAATTTATAGCAAGGGGTGTGGCGCCACCAGGTGCTTCTTATGCCGAGGTTTCAGGAGAACAGTACGCTGGCACTTATCAAACCAGTTATGATTTTTATTGGTCCGAAGCATATTTTGGTGTAACAAATACGAAACCTACAATTTCTGTTACAACTCAGAACAATCAAGCTTTAACAGAAAGTAAAACACTCACATTACAAGGAACTACGATTGACATTGACAACGGTAATGTCGTCACAGTCAAATACCAAATCAATACAGGAACGGCAAGGGCGGCGCAATCCGGAGTATCCAACGGTAGCACGCCTCTTTCTTTTTCCAAGGTACTAACTTACCGAGGTGGAAGACTGTACGACGGCTCCATAGATGTATCAGGATTACTGGCAGAGGGAACCAATCACACGGTAACTATATGGGCAGAAGATGACCAAGGTGGTAAATCCGATGTCGTCACCCGTACTTTTACCGTTAAGCACAATAAGGCTCCTATTATTACTGTTGGTACTTTCCCTGCTGTACAATCTGGTTTGATACCACCCGATTCTATTACTCTCTCAGGTACGGCATCCGATCCAGACGGGAATACCCTCACGGTAAAAGGTAAGCTCAACAGCGGTACAGATCAAACATTACTTAATGGTGTTACAAGTGG
>NZ_JAUKFY010000062.1 GCF_030489605.1 Brevibacillus laterosporus | reverse complement strand
CCTGATCACTTTTTAATAACCACAACGCCAAACGGGAACAATCCCCCTGTTATGTTTCGAGTGAAAGCCGGTCAAAAGAAAAAAATTATTGCTGGCCAAAGTTCTGTAGAAAACGTATTGGTCGAATGTGAGGAAGAGGGGGAAGTCGGCAATGTTCCACCTAACTCTATCAACCTTATTGCCCAAGCAGGCTTTGATTATGTAACTGATTCAAAGGTTTACAGTTATGGAACCGATCTTGAAGACGAGGAAATCTATCGCGGGAGAATCCTGGAGAAAAAACGTAGACCAGGGCGCGGCGGAGCTGAAGATGATTATAAGTTTTGGGCCGAGAGTGTCCAAGGTGTTGTTTCTGCACGAGTAATTCCTTTGCGTCGGGGAAATGGAACGATTGACATTATCATAACGGGTGTTAACGGTATTCCAGATCAAGAAGTCATTAAGCGATGCCAAGTTTTCGTTGATAAGAAAGCCGCAGCCGGTATGAACGATGGTGGAGTACTTGTGATTGGACCTAAACCAGTCACAATAAACATTACTTTATCGCAAACAGTTTGGACATCGGGATTTGATCTTAATTCAGGTTCTCCTTACGTGATAGAGAATCTTAAAAATTATATCGAGAAAACGTCTAATAAAGATCGGGTTATCCGATTTCTCGATATTATTACGACTGCAAAGCAAACATTTGAACCGACAGACTCAAAAAAGAACAACCCTATCCTACTTGATTTTGTCATGGAACATCCCCTCGAAAACAGGGTGCTAGCTGAAGATGAAATGGCAGTAGTTGGAGAAATTATCGTGAGGTGAGCGTATGGGGTTTAAAGAGTTCATTTTCAGTTTCTTTCCTTCCGGATGGCTGAACCCTAGTGCAGATGGGAACAAACGCTTTTTTGGGGGAATTGGAAAATCCTTTGATTATGTTTATGAACTTGCCTATCAAGTCGAACAAGAATCATCCGTTTCGACAGCCGTTCATACTTTGTCTGACAGGGAAATAGAATACGGGCTTTCTCCTGAACCAACTTTGGATATTGCATCGCGAAGATCCAGACTGTTAGCTAGAATGCAAGAGGAAGACGGACCGGTTAATACCGAGGATTTCGAAAAGGCATTGGGGCTTTTATCAAACGGTATAGCAAAGGTTATTCCAAATCATAATGACTACTCTGTTCTTTATCATCTAACAGTGACTAGTAGCTTTCATTTGAATTTAATATTGTTGGAAGAGTACATTCGGAGAAATAAGCTAGCC
>NZ_JAUKFY010000061.1 GCF_030489605.1 Brevibacillus laterosporus | reverse complement strand
TGCAGATTTTCTCATTTGCTTTTGATGGATTTGTAGCTAGTTTGTTTGCTCCTATGCTTGGAGGGGCCACTTCGATCTTGCCAAGGGAAGAAGAAGCAAAAGATCCATTTGCACTTCGAAAATTGATCGCCTCTGAATCAATCACTCATTACTATGGTGTTCCGAGTCTTTTTAATGCCATCGTAGATAGCGCTACAGCAGAGGATCTTAGCAAGTTACGTTGTGTCACCCTTGGCGGAGAGAAGTTATCTTTGCAAATGGTACAAAAGATTAAACAAAAAAATCCTGCTATTGAGATTAACAATGAGTATGGACCTACCGAGAATAGCGTAGTTACGACTATTCAAAGAGCAATTGAAGTAGACCAAGAGATTACAATTGGTCGTCCGCTTCCCAATGTAGCTGTCTATATTGTTAATGCTGAGCATCATTTGCAGCCTATAGGAGTAGTAGGCGAGCTATGCATAGCAGGACGTGGACTGGCCAGAGGTTATTTAAATCGGCCAGAATTAACAGAAGAGAAGTTCATTCTTAATCCATTCGTACCTGGGGATCGCATGTACAAAACAGGTGACTTAGCCAGATGGCGTCCAGATGGAACGATAGAGTACGTTGGCCGGGTAGATGAGCAAGTCAAAGTACGCGGTTTCCGTATTGAGATAGGAGAGATTGAATCTACCATCCTCCAGTATCAAGGTGTTGGGGAGGTAGTGGTCACTGCTCAAGAGGATCAACATGCACAGCAATATTTATGTGCGTACTTTGTAGCTGACACGGAAGTTGTTCTGGCTGATTTGAGAAAATTTGTTTCCAAGGCACTACCTGCATATATGGTTCCTGCCTATTTCGTACAGCTTATGAGTCTACCAACTACTGCTAATGGAAAGGTAGATAAGAGAGCATTGCCAATGCCTCAACATGTAGGCGTTGTAGGAAGAGAATATGTTGCACCTAGAAACATGATAGAGGAACAATTGGCCGCTATTTGGCAAGAAGTATTAGAAGTAGAGCAAATTGGCATCACCGATCATTTCTTTGAAATGGGCGGACATTCCTTAAAAGCAATGCTTCTCATATCAAAGGTGTATGAGTATATGCAGGAGGAGTTGCCTTTGCATCTCGTATTCCAGCAACCAACGATTCAAAAAATGGCAGAATTTATCTTGCATAAGCAGTACGAGCAAAACGCGGGTCACCCCATTCTATTAAATAACAAAACAATTCGACCTGTTTTTGGCTTTACACCGATTGGAGCCCACAGTACCTTCTATCAAAAGCTTGCTGAAGAAATC
>NZ_JAUKFY010000006.1 GCF_030489605.1 Brevibacillus laterosporus | reverse complement strand
ATTGATATACTGGGTGTCGTATACAATTATACCATGTCTCAAGATCGAGCTTCATAGTATAAAAACTTAGACCCGCTAGGGTCTATTTGTCATGCACACTTTTATCATGTATGGGTTAGCCCGATAAAAAATAACTACTATCCATCTATAGTGGACCATAGTGGATTCTTAAGTTGATGGCGATGTAGTGCTACTCCATATGTAAAAAATGGAATTTGTATACTGTTGATATTGAAAAAAGGTCCGACGGTTTTCTTTTGTTTTAATAACAAATAACGAACGGAGGGCAGATATTCATTGGTTTCAAAAGCCCGCTAAGCACCGTAAAAATCCACATAAAACAGCCCACCCAAGGGCGAGCTGTTCTAACGGAGTCTAAGCTTCTCCGATGCATCGAAGTATTTTTCTCAGTGAAGGTTAACAACTGGCTTCAACTGCTTATCGAACGAACTATGCTATATCTCGGAGCTCGTCCTTATAAGGATGAAGTAAGAAGGGCAAATGTCGAGGACGACCGCCTACCTGGATGATGCTGGTGCTGTTCGGGAGGCGCTGAACACCCGGTCGAAATGTCGCATCAATGACTCGAGCGGACCAGTGGGGAGCCGCGCGATCAACCACCCCGTCACCAACGTTACGGCCGCAACGAGCAGGTCACTGAACGGAATTCCCTCAAGACTATATTCGATCCCCGCGAGTGTCAGACACCATATCACTATGAACTGAGCCGCATACATCGTTAACGCCACGCGTCCGACTGCCGCGAAAGGCATTAACACGGCAGAGGTCTTCTTCGGTACGAGGAATACCAGTCCCAGCACCAGGAATGCGACCCCCAGCCCAATCAGTGTCTGGAATGTTGACGCACTGTGTGAATGTGTCCCAAGAAGCATGTACCACAGCGGTGGTTCCATGTTTAGCGGCCAAATTGCATTCGGGTCCGGCTGGGCACCGACGGCGCCTTGAACGCCAATAAGCCACGCCTCGAAGGAAGGTCTCAGCTCAGGAAGAACGAAAGCGCCCAGCCCCTTACCGACGACGAGCATGATGATGCCGCCGACCGTGAGCGAGAGTGCAGTACGAATCTTGGTAAGTTCGAGGCGCCCGATCGCCATACCTGCGACGAAAGCGGGGGCAAGTGCGAGCGCAGACATCGGGCCGCCCGCAATATCATAAAGGAGGTACGCTCTCGATAGAACGCTCTCACCAAGAATCATCAGCGGTGGGGCCACCACGGTCAAAGCGGCTGCTGTCGTAACGAGCACGCGCGTCGAACGACGAATCAGCACCAACGCTAACACGAACATTGCCGCATAGGCGGGCAAGATCACCCCCCCAACCGAGGTATTCAGCAGGATGAGCAGATACCCAATCACATCGACGAACACCGCGCGAGCGAGCATCCGTGCCCGGAACGCGGTTGTCTCCGTTTCTCGATCTTTCATGCGTTGCGCCATGATCGAGTAGGAAATGCCGCCACAGAGCACAAATAGTAGCGTCGTGTTCCCAGAGACAATCGCAGAAATCCTCTCGTTCAGCCCGAAGTGCTGCAAATACATCCCTATGACCGCCAACCCCCGTGCTGCATCAAGCGCTACAAGACGCCCCTTTGATTTGCCTGCAACCGCATTTTTTCTCAGTCCGTTGTTTTGGGAAACCACTACATCCTCGATGCTAGCTCCCGTTTCATATTCACTGCCGAACTCTGCCGGCATCTTGCTACTGACTGACAATTAGCATTCCTCCTCTTTCTTTAGGTGTTCTAATTCTTTTCATATGGGTGATGTCATGCTTATCCCACTATAGGGGGCACATGTCACTAAAGTTTGATCAACATGTAAACAAAATGTCACAAACAAGGCAAACGAAAATTATTTGGTACTGGCGAATACTCCATTTTGTCCACTTAAGTGGCTGGCTGCTACAAGGTTGTGTTCATCGAATTATTTGCAACGGGGGATGGGTGCCGCTGTGTAGAATCCCCTATTTTCACCCGGTTTTAAGGACACTCCGTCAGCATACTGCCTGATGGCTGATTGACCAGCATTTTCAATCATATATCAATTAGAATGGATCACAGAAAAACGAAACATTTCACAGTTTTTTTATTTGCGCAGGGAATTTGCAAAAGTCTTAATAATCAGAAAAGGTTTCATAAATGGAAGGAGGGTGTTTCATATTGAAAAAATCAAAAATTCCTGTAGACACTGGTTTGCAAGTGAATCGGAACGTTCGGAACTAAAGTGGAGGAGAAACTGGACACGAAGCTGCATGGCATGAACCTGGTTCTAAAAAATAGCATCTATCTTGTCAGGATTAGCTGATTATCTTGAAATTTCAATAACTGTAGATGAAGTAGCAAAACTTTACGAAAGTGTATCAACGGTAGCAACGTAAAAAAGACATCGCTCAGATGTATAAAGACGTTTCCTGCCGGAGGGGATTATTTAAGGGAAAACAGGGCGAACAAATATCAGATACAGTGAGGAAATAAAAACAGATGCAATACGGCTTGTAATTGAGGAGAATATGTCGTATCGGGAGGTAGCAACAGGGGTTTTTAAGATTTGTAAAACAAATATATATTTTTCATCAAAAATAATTCACAGGCTTTTAACGAATAGGGACTGGTCAATGATTTACAATGTTGTATAAGGTTTGTATAATTGTGATGGCTTGTGATTATTTGATTTATTTATATAAAATATATTAACAAAGGTGATAACATAATATGGGAAAAAGCTTTTTGTTTTCGAGTTGGTTTCGTACAAAGATAGAAGAATCTCCACAAACAAAAATGTTTAAAGAACAGATTGCAAGCAGTCAAGTCAGCATGAATATAAAGCACTCTGAAATTGAAACTCAGATGAATATGATTCGACTAAGCCAAGAGGATTTAAAGATAGCTAAAGCATTGCAACCAATGATTGCGACGCATATCCATGATATTGCTAAAACCTTTTATAAAACAATTCTCAGTGTCCCTCACCTTAAGCAAATTTTGACCAAGCATAGTACAGTAGAGCGCCTCGCAAAAAGTCTAGAGTTACATTTAATGGATATGTTTGATGGTCATATAAATGATGTATTTTTACAAAAACGTTTTAAAGTAGCAGAGGTACATGTTCGTATTGGCTTGGAACCAAAATGGTATATTGCAGCGTTTCAAAATGTTCAAGAGCACGTATTGCGAATTATTTTTGAGCAAATTTTAGATAAAAAGCAATTATTAGAAGCAAGTATCGTTATTTCAAAGATGTTTAATTTTGAGCAGCAGGTTGTAATTGAAGCGTATGAAAAAGAAAATAAGCGACGTGAGCAGGAGTATCGAGGACGTGAACAAATTCAAACCAAAATGGCGGATATTAGCCTTATGCTTGCCTCATTAAGCCAGCAAACCACTTCTTCTGTGGAACAGTTGATTTCTAGCGGTCAAGATATGAATATAGCTGTTCAGCATAGTGCAGACAAATCTAAAGAAACCCTTCAATTAGCGAGTGAAGGACAGCAACGAATGAAAGAATTGGAGTCACGTATTCGAGATATCAATAATGGTATGAATGATATGGAAGAGTTGATTGAAAAGCTGAATCATTCATCGAATGAAATTCAAAAAATTGTAAATCTTGTACAACAAATTGCAGAACAGACAAATCTACTTGCGTTAAATTCCGCTATTGAAGCAGCTAGAGCTGGAGAGCATGGACGTGGCTTTTCCGTCGTCTCACAAGAGGTACGTAAACTTTCCGAACAAACGAGACAATCCGTTCAAGATGTATCTTCACTTATTGCTCAATCAAGTCAATTTATGCAAGAAGTAGTCTCCTCCATCCGTCACATCCAACTCCTAGTAAACAAGGGACAAAAAGAGTCAGATCAAACTGAAGCGGCACTTAATCAAATCGTAATTTCCATGCAAACAAGTATAGCTGAGATTGACCGAGCCACTGCGAAAATGGCACAATTCATTGAAGATATCGAGATGATAGGGAATTCAACCCATAAAGTTTCTGAATCAGCACAGTCATTAAATCAGTTACAAGAGGCACTAGAGCAACAAGGCAACAGATAACGCTTTAATCTGAAAAAGGTGTATTAACAAAAAAGGCAAGTTACACAATGCCAAACTTCATTGGTAACTTGCCAAAGATTTACGATCATTTATTTAAAAAAACGAATGACATACATGATTAGTGATAGCACGACGCTAATGATAATACATGTAACTACAGGAAAATAAAAACGAAAGTTCTCCTTTTCTACTACGATGTCACCCGGTAACCGCCCTAGATTCAGAAAGCGACCACCAACTTGCCAGAGTAAGCCAACTATAATCAGGACAACACCAATCACGACTAAGGTTTTCCCCATATGTACTCCTTTATTTGCACCATAACGATTCGTAATGATCCCCAATTACAAAGCATTTTGCTTAGAAAGCTGAATCATTTGATACACGTCCACTGGTTTTTTTGTTCTCTCTTGAAAAAGATGCCCATTTTTTACATGATCAATGTACAATATTCCATCCAAGTGGTCCATTTCGTGCTGAATACAGCGGGCTTTATGTCCAGAAGCCTCGATGATTTGCTCTTCACCCTGACGATTTAATGTTTTTACTACGATTGATTCAGCTCGTTTCACCGCCCCGTACATTCCGGGCAAGGAGAGACAAGCTTCATACTCAAAGGTTTCTCCCGATCGAGAAATCATTTCTGGATTAATTAATTCAACTAGTCCGTCACCACAGTCTAGGACTGCTATCCGTTTTAAATAGCCCACTTGTGGCGCAGCCAAGCCTGCCCGGCCGGGATCAGCATATAGTGTATCAATTAAATTTTGTAATAATTTTTGTTCACGATCTGTGATACTGGTAATGGGCTTACATACCTTGCGTAGCACGGGATCACCCAGTTTTCGAATCATCAATTCAGCCATGTTGAAATCAATCCTTCCATTTCGGTCTTCCTCACTTGTTTTTCTTTCAGGGCTTACAGTATTTGTTTTATAAAAGAATTGTAAATTTATGTATTGCTTCATATTATACGTTTTATCAGCTTGTTAGTGAAAGGGTTACTATTGTTGATAGGTAATTTACCTGAAAAAGAATGCTGTACCAAGTCCTTAAAGGCTAATACAGAAAATAAACAAGGGACTGTCTACATGGGAAGGACAGCCTCTTGTTTATTTTTTAGATCCCTTGGTTATCTCTAAGCTCAATAATTGTCCCTTCAGGAGCGAGTAATTTTAGTAACCGCCCATTTTCAACTGTATAGATTTCCTGTCCATCCTTCATTTTTAAGCGATAACCTAAATGTTTCATTCTTTGGAGCTCTGCATCTAAATTTTCTACCCATAAACACAGATGTACAAGTCCTTGGGTATTGGCGTTAGGAGGGTCGAGTAATTCTCCCGCTTTCCCAGTTTGGAGCTCGATATAGAAGGAATCTAGTCTTAACCAGGTATTAAAATCACGTTGGTGAAAATGAGGTGTTTCCTGAATCAGCTCAAATCCCAAAGCTTCTTGATAAAACCGCAGGGACTCTTTATACGTATTCGTTTGGATACAAATATGATGAAAGTATTTTCGACTCATAACATTCTCCTATAGCAAGGTGTTTTTTTGCAAGTAAGTATAAAACGTGACCATCGCTCTTTATATAACAAATCAATCTTAGTAGTCAATCTCTTCCCAATCCTGTAAATTCGTGTTTGATTTTGATAATAGTTCAGTAAAGGACGGGGCAATGTAATAAATAAAATCTGGGTCATGAACATACGCAATAATCTGCCCTGTTCTTCCGCCCGGGGCTGGATCATAATCTAGCATAAGATATAGACTGCCACCTGCTAATTGAGCGAAGGGGAACCATTTCTTGTTGAAGAGATATGGTTTAATTCTAGCATCTAACTCGGAAATCTCTTGCTCATCATAATATTCGCTGAGAAGTTCATCATTATTGCAGAAATATCCTTTTGATTCTATCATTTCGTCAAGGGAGTATAGATAAAAGGGCGAAATACAGCCTTCGTTATATTCAGGATAGAGAATATGAAAATGGTAACCACTGCCATTCTTATAACGATAAAATTCTTTGAAATCTTCAGGGAGCTTGATATCAAAGAGCGTTTCTATTTCCAGTAGGCTTTCTTCGGAAGCACCCTGTAAAGAAAGATAATGGTTATATTCCACTTGTACATCTTCGCCGACTTTACTAGATAACAATCGTTCAAGCTCTTCAATTTGTTTTTTCATTGGGCTCATTCCACCTCTGTATATGAAATTACGGTTCCAAGATTGACAGGTAAGACGTGGTTTTTCGAGTCGTATTTATGATCTAGCTTTAATACGCAGATATGTATTACCCATTAATTATACTTGAAGATAAGCTGGTTTAAAAAGAGCGTAATTTGTTTAGCATTTATAATTTTATTTATGGGATAGAGGAAAGGTTATGCGATTATTCTGATAATATCTCTGACTCTTGCTGGATGTACGACTTTGGAAAGGCTTATCAGCTTCGGTGAAAGCAGATTATGTAGCTTCAAACAGAGATACGATCAGGATATTTCCTATCTTCGGTTTAGTCAGGGGCCAGTGTAATAAAAAATCCAAATTGGAGTCTTGTGGGTTCAGTTGAATGCTTGCTCAGAAATTGCCGGTAAAATATGAGCTTCAGCTGCTTCTTATTCAGTCAACATATTTACAAGCCTAGGGAGCGCCAATCTAATAAAAAACTCGGCTAGTGTAGCAAACAATCCCTGAGTGAAGAGTGAATAGGGGCTTGTGCAGACTAGTAGCCGAGCTTTAATTGGAAATGAAATGTAATTTTGTAACGGTTGAAGGGGAAATGCTTAAACGGCTGAGAGCTTAGGCCAGTACAGCTCTACTCCCTGCTTGGTGAGCAATTGTTGATAATCAGCAAGCTTAGCAGTATCCTCCCACACTTCTCTAGGCTGATATCCTTTTTCAACACAAAAAGCGGCTAGCATCCCTGCTGACTCTCCAATATTCCATTCAACGGGATGGAGTCGGTAACAACCGTTCGTGATGTGAGTGGTCCCGATATTTTTGCAAGCAGGCAAAAGATTATTTACACGAATAGGGATGAGCGCACCCAATGGGATTTGAAATGGCAAGGAAGCCACATCTATATAATTTGTACCTTCGGTGGTTGGATGCAAATCAATGCGATAGCTGCCAATCCCAATTGTATCAAGGAAAGGTTCGGCACCCTCATTACCTCTACATTCTGCACTCACATGCTGCTCAAGAACAGTAAATGCTGCTTTAATCCGGCGAGATTCTCGAATGTATGGGTACTTAGCTAATCCATCCATTGTTCCCATCACATCTGGACGTAATCGTAATCCAGGATATCCTTCCTTACCATCAGGGCGGGGTGCCTCTGTTTGCATCCAGTACAATAACGACAAGCTTAATTGTTTTGCCTGATATAGATGCTTTGAGACCGCTTCTTCTGGAAGGTCATAAATAGGGGCCAGCCAATAATCGTTTTGTGGCCAGTTTACTAGGGTAATATCTGTAGAAAAGGTACCGGGAACAAAATTTAATTGATCAATGATTCTTCGATACGTATATAAAGAAAATTTTTCTGTATCCGGGAACAGGGAATATTCAATTGGCTGCAATGTTCTGGGGTCTGCTGCCGTAAAACTGAGCTGACGAGCTGGCCAGAAGTCAGGCTTGTAATTTCGCCAAAAATCGTAGTCTGCTGGTTTATCTATAACGTGGTTTTCTCCTTCCACATAGTCCATCGCGAACACATATGTCGAGGCCTGAATGTCAAAAGGTCTTGCATCCCCGTCTATAGCATGAGGCTCACCCGTTTCATATTGAGATTCAGCCCCCGTGACATATTCGACATTAGCCATTGGTAAAAGATCTCCACATTCTGTAGCATCTAGGAAATAGGGGGCTTTTATCGTAAGGGTAATCCCGCTGTCACATTGGGAAAGCGTAACAGAGCAAATGGTGTCACCGTGTGTTTCAACAGAAGTCGGCTTAAAGCGAGTTAAAATCGTAACTAGCCCACTATGCACATAAGGTGCTAGCATTTCTTCCATAACGGACAAATAGACGCGCGGGTCAGCACATAGTCGACTAACACTGCCATTACCAGGATCAAGATTGTATTTTAAACGTGCATCTGTCGTCAACGGGAAGTGCAAACGGTAGTAGTCGCGTACTTGATTACGAAATTGTCGATAGGTTTGGGTGCAACCAAACTGTTCAATCCAACGATGCTCATCAGGTGGTACGGCCTGACTAGTAAATTGCCCGCCAATCCAATCTGTCTCCTCTGTAAGTATTACTTTTTTTCCAAGCCGTGCGGCGCCTAAAGCCGCTGCAAATCCACCTACACCACCGCCGATAATGGCAACCTCTGTTTCTAATTCCTTATGCATCTAAACGACCTCCTTTAGTGTATATGAAAAACAGGGTATGTATTGGTTTTAACACAAAAAGAGGCAGATGAAACCTAAAATTGTAAAAAAATAAAATATTTTTAAAATCTAATTAGTAAGGAGAGCAGAATAATAGATATAAGGGTCTTTTGGTGCTGATACTTGTGAGATTTGCTGAGTCTGCTAATAAGAAAATCATTCCCACATAAACAGGCATACCTTTATAAAATCAATCGGCGCACGATTGGTACGATGGCACACTTACAGACAGGAAAGATAAATCCTAGCAGGGTAGCGAAAATGCTAGCAATTAATGGGTTCTTAGGTGTCCAGTTTCGAACGGTTTCGTCACGAACGAAGGTTTATAATAATGCAGAAAAAAACACACCAATCAACACAAATGGAATAGCTTCCAGCAAAATGCTAAAGAAAAGCGTTTTAAAATCATTACGATTTATTTTTGAAAAATTTTTCTGTATGTAAGCAGGTACAGAAGGGGATAGGTTTGGAACCAACGAAGGCTATTTTGCGGGGAGAAAGCTGTTTGTATGAAAGCCGATTCTATCTTTTTCATTTCTGACACAGCTAAGTTTTCTAACAAATTGACATCTGTTCTGTCTGTGAACTATACTTTTCTTTGCAAGTAAGTGCTTGCATTCATAAAATTAGGGTGAAAAGAGATGAGGAAAGAATCGACAAATGATAAAATTCTGCAGGCTACGATAGACTTGTTAAAGGAACAGGGCTACAGAGCTACGACTACAAAAGCAATTGCCGAAAAAGCCGGAGTCAACGAAGTGACGATATTTAGGAACTTTGGCAGTAAAGACAAAATTATGGAAATGATCGTGCAAAGGCACACTTTTCAGATGGACATCATAAGAGATTACTTCACATGGGAACTGGAAGTGGACCTGTTACATATCGGCCAATATTTTTTGCGGCAACTTACTGAGATGCAGGATATTATTTCAATTAGTTTTCGTGACCCGACTGTGTTTGCTGAGCTTGTGAAAAAAATCTCGATCCAGCCAAATCAGTTTAAACAAATGTTGACTGATTATTTTGCTAAAATGAAGGAAAAGGGTAAGATAGCTGATATTGATTGTGTTGCTACGGCAGAATTATTTATTTGTCTCACGACGGGCTACTTTTTTATGCGATTCAGTCTGTGTCGTTCGTTAATTACGTTGAATGAGCAAGAAATAATGCACCATACTATAAACACATTCATCCGAGGGATATCACCTGGGACTCCTTCTGAATAGTTTTGCACGAGATTTGGAGAAAGAGGAGGAGCATTTATGATTTTTAGACCAAAAGACGATAAATTTTTTAGTACGTTAAGCCAGATTGTAAGTATAATTGAGGAGTCTGCTCAGTATTTTGCCCAATTTCCTGAGAAGAACGATGGAGATCTGGTTACCTTCTCTAGTGTCATGAAAGACTACGAGCATAAGGCAGATACACACATACATAAAGTAATTATGGAGTTAAACAAGGCCTTTATCACACCGATTGAGCGCGAAGACATCTTGGCATTGGCTGTGAAGCTAGACGACGTACTGGATGGTTTTGAAGAGCTTTCCTCTCGCTTGGAGATTTATAATATCCAGAAGTGGGACGAGCACATGAAGGAGTTTACAGTTCTATTGCTTGCAGCTACTAAGGAGATTGCAGGAGCGACTGATCTGTTGTTCCAGAAGAAAATGAACGAGATTCACCCTTATGTAGTAAGAATTAACGATCTAGAATCAAAAGCGGATGCGGTATTAGATAAAAGTATTCGTCAACTTTTTGCTTCTCAAAAGGACCCGATTACCATTATGCAGTATAAAGAGATTTATGAGATGTTCGAAGGCGTTGCAGATAGCTGTGAGGATGTAGCCAATGCACTTGAAACGATCATCATGAGAAATGTCTAAAGAAAAGGGGTTCCATGATGGATAGTGTACTTTTTATTTTGGTTTGCATCATCATTCTGGGTTTAACTTTTGACTTTATTAATGGGTTTCACGATACAGCCAATACAATTGCCACTTCCGTTTCTACAAGAGCATTGCCTCCCCAAGTAGCAATTGTGATGGCAGCATTAATGAATTTTTTTGGTGCCTTATTGTTTACTGGTGTAGCTCAAACCATTACGAAAGATATAGTCGATCCTTTTTCTCTTGAAAATGGTTCGATCGTCCTCTTATGCGCCCTTATTGGTGCGATAGCTTGGAATCTAATTACTTGGTACTATGGCATTCCCAGTAGTTCTTCCCATGCGCTAGTTGGTTCGATTGCTGGTGCTGCTATCGTTTCGGAAGGTTTATGGAGCTTAAATTATTCAGGGTTTATTCGTATATTGGAAGCATTGCTCATCTCCCCTGTTGCAGCGCTGGCTATTGGATTTTTAGTTATGTCTTTATTCAAGGTAGTATTTCGCAATTCTAATCTGGCTAAAACGAACAAGGGATTTCGCATTTTTCAAATCATGACGGCTGCATTGCAATCATTTAGCCATGGAACCAATGATGCGCAAAAAACCATGGGGATTATGACGATGGCTTTGATCACAGCAGGCTTCCAGACAACTACAGACATTCCGACCTGGATTCGTGTCTCTGTCGCATTAGCAATGGGACTGGGCACCATGGTAGGCGGATGGAGGATTATTAAAACAGTTGGAGGCAAGATTACCAAATTAAAACCGGTTAGCGGTGCGGCAGCAGATTTGTCGTCAGCCTTTATCATTTTTGGATTTACTTTCCTACACTTGCCTGTTAGTACAACACATGTCATTTCTTCATCCATTATGGGGGTAGGATCAGCACAGCGTGTGAAAGACGTAAAGTGGGGAGTAGCACGACGGATCGTGTTTACTTGGATAATCACTATGCCGATTACTGCACTGTTGTCAGCATGTTTATACAAGGTAGTCATGCTATTCGTGTAAAAGAATACACCTAAAAGATAAAGTAAACCGATCATGTTCATAAAGGAACAGAGTCTGTTTGAATGCTACCCTCTACATGTACCTTGAGGTATATCTTTTAGGTGTTTTTTTTGTGGCAGAAAAGGTATAAAGTAGGGGTAGCGACTATCTAATCATGGAATAGGGGGGAAAACGCAGATGGTAAATAGTCGTTTTGCAGTAGCTATTCATATTCTTTCAATAGTAGCATCCACTCCCTGTGGACAGGCTACATCAGCTTATATAGCTGGGAGTGTAAATACAAATCCGGTGGTAATTCGCCGCATTAGCAGCATGTTAAAAAAAGCGGGAATGATCGAGTCTAAGGTCGGGTCCCCAGGAGCTACGTTAACCAAAAGTCCAGAAGAGATAACTCTTCTTGATGTTTACAAAGCAGTACAAAGCCCTGATGAGCTATTCGCAATTCATGAGGAGCCCAATCCAGCATGTCCAATCGGAAGGCAGATTCAACACACCCTGACTGATGTTTTTTTAAGTGCCCAGCAGGCGATGGAGCAAGAATTAGCAAGCAAAACCGTGGCAGATGTGTTAAGTGGAATGGGTATGGGTAAAAATGTGAAAGAATAGACCTCATCGCCGAGTATGAGGAGTCTCCATATATTGTTCATCGAAAGCTAGCGATCGGTCTGAAAAGAAAGATTGTTAGCTTTTAGCTATTTCTAATCAGGGGAAAACTGCACATATCAGGAAGGCAGAGAGCTCTTTTGTCCTTGACACTCTACGTACAATAGAAAATGAGAGGGTGATCAATACATGTTACGAAAGAAAACCATGTCGGAACTTTTAGAAGAGTTCCGTACTGATGAGCGGATGAAACAAAACATTATAAACTGGACTACGATTCCGCCTCGCGATCCACAGGTGGTACCATTTCCAGAGCAAATAGATGAACGGATTGCCCAAGCGTTGTGTAGACGAGGAATCTCATCTTTATATACACATCAAGCAACAGCCTTTCGCCATATTCAGGATGGGAAGCATATTGTGGCTGTGACTCCAACCGCTTCAGGAAAAAGCATGTGCTATCACCTGCCAATTTTGCAAACGTTGGCTAATGATGCGCAAGCGAGGGCATTATACATGTTTCCTACTAAAGCGCTTGCTCAGGATCAAAAGAGTGAGTTACATGAATTGATTAACGATATGGGACTAAGCATTAAATCGGAGACCTATGATGGCGATACACCTGCTGCTATACGGCAGATGGTCCGCAAGGCCGGCAATATTGTCATTACAAACCCGGATATGCTACATTCTGCGATCCTGCCTCACCATACGAAATGGGTGGCTTTTTTTGAACATTTGAAATATGTGGTAATTGATGAGCTACACACCTACCGAGGTGTATTTGGGAGCCATGTTGCCAATGTGATAAGACGGTTAAAGCGTATATGCGCATACTATGGTTCTCGACCGCAATTCATTTGCACTTCTGCCACTATTGCTAATCCAGTGCAATTAGCAGAACAAATCACAGAGGAACAGATGGAGCTTGTAGATAACAATGGAGCTCCGTCAGGGACGAAGCATTTTATATTTTACAATCCACCTATTGTGAATCATCAGCTAAATATTCGTAGGAGTGCAACATTAGAAGCGCGGGACATAGCATCTACTTTTCTGACAAATGGAGTGCAAACGATTTTATTTGCGAGAAGCCGTGTGCGTGTGGAGATCCTTCTTACCTATTTACAGGAGCTAATTCGAAAGAAACTGGGGCCTAAAACAATTCAAGGCTATAGAGGCGGATATTTACCAACACAAAGGAGACAAATTGAACGAGGATTGCGACAAGGTGATATTGTCGGGGTGGTTAGTACGAATGCACTAGAGCTAGGAGTAGACATTGGCCAATTACAGGCATGTGTGATTACAGGTTATCCTGGTTCCGTAGCTAGTACCTGGCAACAGGCAGGAAGAGCTGGACGTCGGCAGGATGAGTCTGTCGTGGTTATGGTTGGTAGCTCTTCTCCACTTGACCAGTACATTATTTTGCATCCAGAATATTTCTTTGAACGAAATCCTGAGTCAGCTCGTATTAATCCTGACAATCTGATCATTCTGGTGGATCATATGAAGTGTGCAGCATATGAACTGCCTTTTGCGGCAGGAGATGCTTTTGGACGGGCAGAAATAGCAGAAATTCTAGAATTTTTAACGGAGGAGCAGATCCTGCACTTCTCAAAGGGGAAGTGGTTCTGGATGAACGATTCTTTCCCAGCTCATAACATCAGCTTGCGCTCTGCTTCACAGGAAAACGTGGTGATTGTCGATATTACCGAGCGTGGACGGGAGAAGGTCATTGGAGAAATGGATCGTTTCAGTTCGATGACATTGCTGCATGAGGAAGCGATTTATCTGCATCAGGGTGTGCAGTACCAGGTAGAAAAGCTGGATTATGAAGAGAAAAAGGCCTATATTCGCGAGGTTAAGGTCGATTATTACACAGATGCTAATTTAGCGGTTCAGGTAAAGGTTCTAGATTCGGATTTTACGCGGAAGCAGAACGAGACTGAATTGGCTTATGGGGAAGTAGCGGTTAATGCGATGGCTACGATTTTTAAAAAAATTAAGTTCGAAACCCATGAGAACATCGGGTCGGGACCGATACATTTACCAGAAGAGGAATTGCATACGAATGCGGCTTGGATTGGTTTTCCAGAATCTATTCTGCAAACAATTGGTCAAGAGGAGGTAGAGCTTGGACTGGTTGGGGCAGGACATGTGCTGCAACACGTTGCTCCTTTATGGGTGATGTGCGATCCGAAAGATTTGCATGTAATCTCACAGAGAAAAGCTGTCCATTCGAGTCAACCAACAATATTCTTCTATGATCGATATCCAGGTGGCATTGGCCTTAGCGAACAGGTGTATCACCAGATGGAAACCATACTTGCTAAAGCAGAAGAGATGATTAGCTCATGTCCATGTGCGTCAGGATGTCCTTCGTGTATTGGATATGTGGAGCGGGACGGAAAAGAGCTGGCACTATCACTATTGCGGGTGGCGCAAGGGGGAACAGCGTTTGTCTCTTAAAAATAAATTGCAACGAATGAAAAAGCACCTGACGCTCGAAAGTAATAATGAGCAGTCGGATCAGCAGGAAAAGCATGCAGAGTCCAAACAACAGAGTGACATACCCGCGTCCAGCATACAAAGATCAGAGCAGTCGGAATGTAAACGAAGCGTTTATGAATCACCCCAATTTCAGATTCCTTATGCAGATACGTGGCGACGTCTTCAAGCCAAACCATTCTTTGGCGAAGAGGAATACGCTATGGTACGAGAAGTTCGTTATCCCTTAGACATGATTCATGGGAATTATGAATTTTCGGCGTTGCTTGATGTTATCGACAAATGGAACGAAAGCGGCCTGGAGCATCCTCTGTCTGCTGCTAACAAACGCCCAGAGGATTTACTATTCTTTGATACAGAAACAACTGGTTTACACGGTGGGGTGGGTAATACCATCTTCTTATTGGGTTATAGTAAATGGGAACAGGATGAGGTGGTTGTTCGTCAGCATTTCTTAACCGATCCTTTTTCTGAAATTACGTTGTATCAGTCATTTTTAGCAGATGTAAAAGAATCCAAACAACTTGTCACCTATAATGGAAAGGCGTTTGATTGGCCTCAGGTAAAAACTAGACATACGCTGGTACGAAACGATGTGCCAGCCTTGCCTGTGTTTGGTCATATCGATTTGTTGCATGGCGCGAGAAGGCTATGGAAAAATGAACTTGTTTCTTGTCGCTTGTCGATCGTAGAACAACAAAAACTAGGAATCAGACGCTTGGAAGACATACCTGGTTCACTAGCCCCAATGCTATATTTTGAATACGTCAGAGAGCAGAATCCAGAACATATTGCTGGTGTGCTTCAGCATAATGAAGTAGATGTTCTATCCCTTATTACACTCTATATTCACATCTCTTATATGCTGTTGTCTGCAGAGACTATTGCGATGTCTATGGAAGAGCGATATGAAGTGGCACGCTGGTATGAGGCGATCGGATCGGAGCACATGGCTCTGTCACATTACAAGGAAGTGGCTCGGAGCAAACATCCTTATGCTGGGCGGGCAAAAGCTGCGCTAGGGCATATATTTAAGCGTCAAAAGGAATGGAGTAAGGCTCTTTATTGCTATGATGCCTGCTTACAGGACAAAGAATGGGGTACCGAGGAGATTTGTATCGAGGCAGCCAAGATTTGTGAGCATCAATTAAAAGAGTATGACAAGGCATATGCGTATACCAAAATGGCCTTTGAGCGCTGGCAAAAGAAAACGGCATATTTGCGGCAAAGGAATAAAACCGAACGCGAAATGTATGAAAAAAGGCTTTTGCGCATAGAGAAAAAGCTGGGGCAGGTAAGTGAGAGCTTGTTTGATGAAGAGGCTACAAGATGAATTGGTGTTAGGAATGTGTTGTCATTTTATCAATTTATATGGTTTAACAAAGGACATTTCCTCAAGTAATCTGTAGTTGTACTGGAGGGAATGTCTTTTTTTATGAGATAGAAAAGTCCAATCCAGTTGAATCTCAAATTTTCAAATTTTCCTTCGAGGGTATCATGTTAGTAAAGAATAACACTTTTTGATTATATAGCTACGACAGGGCGTCATTCCATAGTTTTTACGGCATATAAAATGGGAGAATGCTCTGCTGTAACGCACCAGGATTGTCCTATTTTATTGAATTTTTTGAAGAACAATAGTAGTATTTTAACATGCTTCTCTATAGAGGTATTTTAAAATACTACTAATAAGGTGGAGGAAAACAGCTTTTACTAAGCAATAAATCTGACCTGGTATGCATGAATTGAAACACAATTTTGAATTACTATCATTCACAGTATAAAAGGAAGGGATTTATGATGAGTGCCATTGATATTCGTTTTTGTGAAGAGCTATTAAGAAGAGTAGGGACAGGTTTGTATGAAAATTTGAAGAAAGAGTATCGATCAACTACGGTTGAGGACTTATTTCAGCAATTTGAAGAATCGAATAGATGGTCAACCTTTGAAATCAAGGAGGCACTTGCCAAAAAATATCCGCATATTCTCTGGTCTGATTTGGAATTTGCAATAAATCGTCAGAACTGTGCAGAATTTCAGGGGGAATATTGGGTATGTGATGCCATAGATGGTGCGGTGCAGTTTTTACAAGGTATTTATTCGTTTGCGATAACGCTCTGTCTAATCCGTAATAATCAACCTGTTCTTTCTTTTGTTTACGATCCGTCCCATCAAGAATTTTTTCATGCAATTGCTAATGAAGGGGCCTATTTAAACGGTAAAAGAATTGGAGTGGCACAAAAGCAAAAATTGCAGGATTCCATTATTGCGACAACACCTCCTTCTTATGCAAAAAAAGATGAAGAAGTGACTGCTTTAACGTTTAAAGGCTTCAACCAAATGACTCCAAAGGTATTCGCAGTTCGAATGCTTGGCTCTGTGTCTCTTCAGCTTGCTTATGTAGCGAGTGGACGTTTAGACGGGTATTATGAATTTGGCTACGACTTCTATAATTGGATAGCAGGTGCATTATTAGTGCAAGAAGCAAGGGGAGTTGTCACAGATAGCAGAGGTAAGAATTTTACTTGGGGCACATTTGGAATTATTGCGGCTAACAATAATGTTCAGCAAAAAATGCAAAACCAATTGCGAATGGTGTTGTAGGAGTTGTAAAAGAACAAGAGGTAATAAAGCGAAGCAAGGGTGGACACGCAGAGCATAAAAGCTGCAAATCCACTCCTTTTTATTATTAGGGAAGACAATCATTGTTCCCATTTTCGGCAAAATGATATGATTTTACTGAGGAGAGAGGGATTTTGCAAAGCGAAAAAGTAACTCGTTAGGAAATTAGCAGAGGAAGATAAGAAGTGGCTTCAAAATGACTCTCAGACCAGATCATTTAAAAAGAGAAGCAAATGAAATCAAGCACGCAATAACAAAGCGTAACGAACTGGATGGGCAAAATAAACGCAAAGTGGATGGTCGCGACTATTACAATCATGAGGTATGATAAGTAAAACGGCAGAAAGAGTTGAAACGAATGACTTATCTCATACCTTTCATTTTTTTGATCGTTTTGGTAGCTGCCATTGGGACTATCCTGGTAGGGATAAAGCCAAAGGATCATAATTATGGTACGAAGACAAAAAGAAATTTAACCAGATTAACAATGTTTTACGTCATATGCACCGTTATTTTTTTGGGAATTTTCTTTTATTTCTTTTATAAGTAAAGAGTTGTTTAAAGCATGCAGTATAAAAACCCCTCCAACAGGTCGTAAAGAAAAGAAGATTTGTTCACGTCGAGAAGCTTGGTATGATGACCGAGCTTTTTTTCGCATATTAGCTTTATTTTGTTAAGGTTAGACTGCAACTTTTTGTCCGGCATTACAGCTTACCATGATGGCCTGCGATGCTAGCATGAGTATCTAATATGTGACAAATCTGTTCCGCAACCATGCTTGATAACAAAGAAGCTTGATAAACTGTTCTTCTTCGTTATCTTCTATAAACTGTTCCATTTAACTGGATGAAGCCGGCTGTAATCTACGACAGAAAAGGCTCGGGATCGAGAGAATCGAATTTTGGATAATGAAACAGGCATAGGACTGATGAGTAAACTTTCTTTTCCATCGTCCACTCCTTCATGAGTTAGCTAATTTTACAATGATACAAGATTACTAACAGTAGATAACTATTTTTTACCAATAAACCTTTTTGAAAGGAAAGATGGGTAGGTATAAAAAATTGCTTAATTTAAAATTTGAAGAATGTTTGTAAAAAATTAACTAAACAACTGCTGAAAAATAGTGTACTCTTATTTATAGGTAACAGAAATCAGGGAAATCTTGGGGAGAGAACAACTTGTTAAAAAGAATACGTAGTCAATTACAAGAATCAATGTGGGGAAAAATAGTAGCAACAATTTTTACATACTGGTATTTGCTGGTATTAATTGTGGTCTGTAGCATTGTAGCTGTTCTTGTAGAAGTTGTGATCGGATACAATATTCAGCAGATGGTTTCGTATTCTATCGTTGACACTCAGGATCATATGAACAATTTATTGTATGTGTTTGGAATTTGTGTCATGATCGGGATGATTGCTCACTTTCTAGTGAAATGGTTGTCTACCAAATTTAGTTCTTCCATTATTAGAGATTTACGAAATCGTTTTGCCGAAAAATTAGAGCATGCCTCCTTTGCCTCTGTAGAAAAATACAGCACTGGGGATCTTTTATCCCGATTCTCTAATGATTTAACAATTGTACAACGATTTTTGACTGAACACTTTCCAAAACTAATCATTGAGCCTCTTATGTTTATCGCTGCTTTTGTGTACCTCTTCTTGATTAGCTGGAAACTTATCCTTTTTAGCTTGTCTTTGGTTCCGTTTGCATTACTTTTTGCAGCTTTGATAAGCAAACCTCTAAATGCCTACTCCTACGAACTACAACAGCAGGTCGGCCGAACAGCCTCTATTATGAAAGATACTATCTCAGGAATTCCAATCATTAAAGTGTTTCATTTATATGAAGCTTTCTTTCGAAGATTCAAAACGTCAATCGAACAAATGCTACAACTGAATTTAAAGATTGAACGCAGACATGCTTGGCTAAATCCGCTTCATATTATATTTATGTCAAGTCCGCTGGTGTTTTGCATTCTGTTTGGAGCTTATCTAATTGCCCACCAGGAATTGAAACCAGCAGAGTTAATCGCCTTTATTTATTTCTTGGGACATATTATACAGCCTGTTTCAGTTCTTCCCGAATTAATTATTCAATTTCAACAAGCACTAGGATCGTATAGACGCACGGGGGAGATTTTGTCTTTACCTGAAGAGGAAATCATTCCCTCAGAGATACCCAAGGATTATTTATCGAAAGATTTTTGTTTACAATTCAACCAAATCTCCTTTACATATGATGAACAAAAGCCTCCCGTGTTACATAATTTAGATTTTGAGCTAAAAACGGGCAGGCATATCGCCGTTGTTGGGCCAAGCGGGGGCGGAAAATCAACGATTGTGAAGCTGCTTTGCGGCCTTTATGTTCCAAATACGGGACATTTCCGGGTCAATGGCGGTCATTCTTATTCACAAAATTGGGATGTCGCATCGCTGCTATCCTTCATTGCCTATGTCCCGCAGGATGTCTTTTTGTTTTCTAAGTCGATTGCGGAAAATATTGCCTTTGGAAAAGAAGATGCAACCCTTGGAGAAATTGTAGAGGCAGCAACACTGGCGAATGCACATGAATTTATTTCGGGATTGTCTCAGGGCTACCAAACTGTTGTGGGTGAGGGGGGGTTCCAATTATCCGGTGGTCAAAAACAACGGATAGCCATTGCACGCGCCTTTATTAAGAATGCACCCTTTATTATTATGGACGAGCCTACTTCGGCTTTGGATGCTCAGTCAGAGCTTTTGTTCCAAGAAGGACTTAAAAAGCTTTTAGAAAAAAAGACCGTTGTGATGGTGGCACATCGTTTTTCTTCCATTCGACATTGTGATGAAATCTGGGTGTTGGATCGTGGAAATATTGTAGAACGGGGAACACATCGCGAATTAATGAAGGCAAACGGATTGTATCGAAAGCTCTACGATCCGCAGGTTCAGGATCACTGTCTCATACAGCCTAGTCTTTCAGTGAAGTAAATGGGAGGAATACAATGGGATTACACGGACTACAAAAGGCCTACTTGGAATGGAAGGATATGCTAATATTTCTAAAATCACGACGGCGAGCCTATCTTTTCGCTTTACTGGCCGACTGCACCATTATGGGGGCATTGCCAGTAGCGATCAGCTTTGCGCTTAACGAACTAATTACGGCATCAGTAAATGGCAGCTTAGAGTCATTGGTTCGATCCTCCATTCTGATTAGTCTAACCTTTCTTTTTTTTAGCGCAGCAGTTCCTTTTATTCACTATAATCTGCAACGAATCATAAAAAAGACGATGGCCGATATTAGAGTAACGCTGTACGAACATCTTACCAAGTTGCCCGTTTCTTATTTTGAAGCTAATCATCCTGGTGAAATGGTATCTCGTATCATAAACGATGCACACAACATGGAAGAGGCGTATGGAGAAAGTATGCGCAATATTTTGCAAAATGTGATGACTTTGGTGATGGTAACTACCACAATGCTGATCATGGATTGGAGGTTCTCTCTTATTTTTATCGTGCTGGGAATTGGAATCACTTTTGTAAATATTCGGTTTGTTCAGCCGTTAAGGGAGACAAATGATCGGCTTCAAGCAAAATTGGGAGAAATAACAGCAAAGATAGCAGGGTTTATAGAAGGATTGCCAATTATTAAAACCTTCTCTGCAGGGAAAACGGTTAGAGAGGATCTAGCTGATACAAATAAGGAGCTAACGCAAACCGCAAATAGCCAGGGTTTTAAGACAGGGCTATTAGATGCTATCAATTTTTTGTTTAGTTTTGTCATGTTCGGAGGTATGTTAGTTGTTGGCTTGTTTATCTATACCAAAAATGAACTAGGTGTTTTGGGACAACTCGTGCAGTTACAGACGACTATGGTGTTTATTTTCCTAGAGTTTGGCAGAATTATTGCTTCCCTGCAACATTCCTTATCGGGCTCAGCCAGAGTGTATGGTCTGTTGAATCACCCTGTTGAACAAATTGATCTGGTCATTTCTCGTGAAGAATCTGAAAAACAGTTTGATCATGTCAACAGTTGTTCATCTACCGAGGCATTCTCGTTACAGGATATTGTCCTACAACGCGGCGTGAATCAGGTATTAAATCATGTTTCTTTGTCAGTTAGGGCCGGTGAACTAACTGCGGTTGTCGGAACAAGTGGTTCTGGTAAAAGTACGTTATTAAAAGCGCTGTTAGGATTTTATCCCCCTGCGGAAGGCGATATTTATTACTTTGCTAAAAATGCAAAAGATCATACGCTTACACAGGTGAGGGAATTGATCGCCTATGTTCCTCAGGACCCGCATTTATTTGAAGGGACCATTGAAGAAAATATTAGATTCGGGAGACCAGATGCAGAAATAGAGGAGCTTGTCGAAGCAGCTAAGGCCGCATTTGCTCACGAGTTTATACTGGAGCTGCCTGATGGATACAAAACACGAATTGGAGAGGACAAGGCACGTTTATCAGGAGGACAACGCCAGCGAATTGCCATTGCCCGCGCTTTACTATCAAAAGCTCCCATTGTTTTATTTGATGAGCCTACGTCTGCTCTAGATTCACATTCAGAAACATGTGTACGGGAAGCGATTCGTGCATTAAAAGGTCAACGTACGGTTATGATTGTAACACATCAAAGGCAAACAGCAGAAATTGCAGATGTCATTTTTGTGATGGAACAGGGGGCTATTGTGGATCATGGCTCACCTAATGAGGTAAAAACGAGAGAAGGCCCGTACCAACGTTTATTTGCAGAGGAAAACGATTCTAACAAAACTATCACGATCCACTAATACAGGTCGATCATGTTTAGGATTTGCTAAATATTTTCATCTTGGGATTCATAGAGATATAATTTGAAGTTCATAAAATTTACAAAAAAACAGATGGAAGAATAATACTGATATGTTATAATAAGTTCCAAGTGTTTATTTGTTCTTAAAATATATTTTTATGAAATATGTGATTGTGGTTATACGATAGCTTCACGTTTTTCGCTGAAAAAATATGTTATGCATAAAGAGAGGAGGCCAATTATGGCAGCATACAACCGTTTCAATTATCCTTGAACAAAGAGGTGATGGTGCATATGTATTAACTTTATCTATAAACTAAAATTCTTTCACATCATGATGATTCCTCTTCATAACTTTCGTTTTTTGCCTCAAACCTTTCCTACATTCCTAGACATAACTCCCGTAATATAGATTACGTTAATCTTTACTAACATACAGTCAAACCCTGCAGCATGTCGATAGGATCTACATAGTAAGCAATCATAGTATTTTTTATCAGAAACTATAATGTCTAACAAGAGGTGCAGCAATATGAATAAGGATTTGCTTCAATTATTTTCGTTGACTCAGCCTCAACAAAGGATTTGGTACTCTGAATTGCTTTATCCAAATACGGGCGTGTCGTCGATTTCATCGACCGTTAAGCTGAGAGGCAATATTAACCTAAGTGCCCTGCAACAAGCCCTTAATATGATTATTGGCCTGCATGATTCCCTCCGGATTAAATTAACTTCTCAGAATGGATTTCCTCAGCAATATGTGGAGGAGCATAGCGACAAAGAGTTTGAATGTTTAGATTTTTCTGGTGTTTACGGGGAAGCTAAAGCATTGAAGTGGCTGGATGAACATAATCGTACGCCTTTTGAGCTTTTCCATTCGGAGTTGTTTAATGTCACCATCTGCAAGATTAGCGATCAAGAATATTGGTATAACCTCAAAATTCATCATATCGTTTGCGACGGAATCTCTGCAAAAATGTTCATGAATCAAGTGAACAAATGCTATTCTCAGATTGCAAATGGTGAACCTATAGAAATAGCTGCAAATCATGCCTACTTCGACTTTATACAAACCGAGCAGGACTATGAGATATCAGACCGTTATCAAAAGGATAAAGCGTATTGGATTGATAAATTCAGCACTTTACCTGAAGTGATTGGGTTTAAAACTTATAATCCGGTTACCCAAAGCACTGCTGGCAAACGAAAAGATATCATCCTTGAAGACAGTTTGTATCATAGTTTGTCCGATTTTTGCAAACAAACAAATAGCAGTATGCTCACAGTCTTTATGACTGCGTTGTACATTTACATGCATAAAAAGACAGCGCAGAATGATGTTTCGATTGGGACATTCTATGCAAATAGAACAACCAAAAAGGAAAAAGAAATGGTAGGAATGTTCGTTAGTACAGTGCCAACACGAGTATTTGTAGATCCTGACATGGACCTGCTAGCGCTTCTACAGGCCGTATCTAAAGAGCAGATTTCGATCCTGCGCCATCAAAGGTTCCCATACAATCAACTGATGCAAGACTTGCGGGAAACGCATCAGTTTAAGGATCTTCAACGTCTTTTTGGCGTATCTGTACAGTACCGGGCGATGGATTACCTGCAATCTGAAAACGTGAAAGTCGAAGTTGTTGAAAATTTTTGTGGAGACGTTATCAACGACTTTGAAATGAACGTGATTGAATTAGATAATGAAAAGATTAATCTTCAACTAAACTATCGAGCACAGTTGTTTACAGATGAAGAGATGGAACAACTAGTTCAACAGTTCTCTATCATCATTGAAACAATCATTCATCATCCAACTTCAAAAATTGCGGACATATCCTTGCTTGGGGAAGAAGAGAAGAATGTCATTTTATCTGAATTTAATAATACGTTAGTTGACTATCCGCGGGAAAAGTTGATTCATCAGCTGTTTGAAGAACAAGCAGCACGTATACCCGATGAAACGGCTGTAATTTTCGAGGGAAAGCAACTCACTTACCGGGAGCTAAATGAAAGAGCGAATCAGTTAGCGAGAAAGCTACGTGCTGAAGGAGTAGTAGCCGATCAATTAGTTGGAATCATGGCGGAACGATCATTAGAGATGATGATTGGAATTTTTGGGATTTTAAAAGCTGGCGGTGCATATATGCCGATTGATCCGGAATTACCAGAGGAAAGAATCCGCTATATGCTAGAAGATTCAAATGCAAAGCTGCTTTTGACTCAAAATCATTTGTTGGAACGAGTAACTTTTGCCGGGAAAATAGTAGATATCAATGATGCTCAAACCTATCACCAAGATGGGTCAAATTTGGAAGCGATAAATGGTCCGAATCACTTAGCTTATGTTATTTATACATCAGGTTCTACAGGGAAGCCTAAAGGAGTCATGATAGAACATCATTCAGTTATAAATCGACTGATGTGGATGCATGCAAAATACCCTATTTCTTCCGCTGACACCATTATGCAAAAAACAGCGATTACGTTTGACGTATCAGTATGGGAGCTATTCTGGTGGTCGATGGTGGGTTCCAAAATGTGCCTATTATCTGTAGGAGGAGAAAAGAACCCTGAGCAAATCTTAAAGACAATAGCCGAACATCGCATTACAACAATGCATTTTGTTCCGGCAATGTTGCACGCTTTCTTGGATTATGTTGAGCAACAATCACCTGAGATTGTAAAAGAAAAGCTTCAGTCTTTACGTCAGGTTTTTGCGAGTGGTGAGGCATTGCCGCCACAACATGTAGATAGATTCCGCCGAGCAATTTCTTCAGTATGTCAAGCTAGATTGATCAATTTATATGGACCGACTGAGGCTACTGTAGATGTTACGTATTTTGATTGTGATACAGTTGAGGAAATAGCTGTAATTCCAATCGGTAAACCTATATATAATACCCAACTTTACATTGTCCAAGCTGATTCTGTGAACCTTCAACCGATTGGGATAGCAGGTGAGCTATGCATTGCTGGGGTCGGTTTAGCCAGAGGGTACCTCAATCGACCGGAGCTTACGGATGAGAAATTTGTGAAAAATCCGTTTGCCCCAGGAGAACGAATGTATAGAACGGGAGACTTAGCAAGATGGTTACCAGATGGAAATATTGAATATTTGGGGCGGATTGATCACCAAGTAAAAATCCGTGGCTACCGTATTGAGCTTGGCGAAGTCGAGTTGCAGCTATTGAAAATGGAAGCTATACAAGAAGCTGTGGTAATTGTTAGAGAAGATGCAAGCGGTCAAAAGCAAATGTGCGCATATTATGTAGCGAACAAGCAACTGACTGTAGGTGAGCTAAGAGCCGGCCTTTCCCGAGAATTACCTACATATATGGTTCCATCCTATTTTGTTCAAATGGATAAAATGCCGCTGTCTCCAAATGGCAAGATTGATCGTAAAATGCTACCAGCACCGGAGGAGAGTATCCAAACGGGTGTAGAGTATGTAGCACCTCGTACTTCGATGGAACAGACATTGGCATCCATTTGGCAGGCTGTTCTAGGAGCGAAGAAAATTAGTGTATTAGACAATTTCTTTGACCTGGGAGGAGACTCTATCAAGTCTATTCAGATCTCTTCTAGGATGCTTCAGGCAGGCTATAAACTGGAAATGAAGGATTTGTTCACTTACCCAACCATTGCACAATTAAGTCAACATATTCAGCTGGTTACGAGGGTTGCTGATCAAGGTGAGGCAGTAGGGGCTACCTTATTGACCCCGATTCAGCACTGGTTCTTTGAGCAAAAACTGGTTGAACAACACCATTATAACCAAGCTTTCATGCTTTTCATGGAAAAAGGGTTTGATGAAACACTGCTTCGGATGGTCATGGAAAAGATCACCATTCATCATGACGCGCTACGAATGGTTGTTCGTGAAACAGAAAATGGATATGAAACGTGGCATCGAGGAGTAGAAGAGGGCGAGTTGTATAGTCTTGAAGTATTAGATTTGAGAAGTGAAACAGACTGCGCCCGAATTATCGAGACTAAAGGAAATGAAATTCAAGGCAGTATTTCTCTGACTGAAGGTCCGCTTCTGAAAATGGGGCTGTTCCAGTGCCAAGAAGGAGATCACCTGCTGATTGTTATTCATCATTTGGCAGTTGATGGAGTTTCGTGGCGAATTTTATTCGAGGATCTTGCGAGCGGTTATGAACAAGCACTTCGAGGGGAAACAATCAGCTTCCCTCAAAAGACAGATTCCTTCCAAAAGTGGGCGGAGCAACTCTCTGATTATGCTAATAGAGATGAATTGCAGCGTGAAAAAGCCTACTGGAATCAAATCGAACAAGCTACAAAAGCAGATTTGCCAAAGGACTTTAACCAAGAACAGTCAGTCATTGCGGATAGTGAAATTGTAGAAATTCAATGGACTGAACAAGAAACAGAACAGTTATTGAAACAATCCAATCGTGCTTACAACACGGAAGTTAACGACTTATTGCTTACTGCTTTAGGAATGGCTTTGCACCATTGGACGGGCAATAATCAATTTTTGGTGAATGTAGAGGGCCATGGTCGCGAATCGATTAATTCAGATATCGATGTTACTCGGACGGTAGGCTGGTTTACAAGCTTGTACCCTGTCATGCTCCAAATGGATGGGGATCAGGAAATCTCTCGTCGGATTAAGCAGGTCAAGGAAATGCTGCGTCAAATTCCGCACAAGGGTTTAGGATACGGCATTTTACGCTACTTGGATAAATCCGGGAAGCAGGACATAAGCAAATTGGAGCCTGAGATCAGTTTTAACTACTTGGGGCAATTTGATCAGGATTTACAGCATAATGATCTTCAGCTTTCCCATTATTCAAGTGGAGCATTTGTGAGTCCGCAGGCGAAGAGAAAATATACTCTTGACTTGAATGCAATGGTCACCAATGGATCGTTAAGGCTTACGATTAGTTACAGCAATAAAGAATATCGTACCGAAACTATGCAGCAGTTAGTAAAATGCTTACAAGCCAGCCTGCAACAGGTAATTGCGCATTGCGTTACAAAAGAACGGGTAGAGCTAACACCAAGTGACCTGTTATTAAAAGACCTGACAGTTGAAGAGCTTGAGCGATTAGTAGAACAGACAGCGCATATTGGTGAAATTGAGAATGTTTATTATTTAACACCAATGCAGAAGGGGATGTACTTCCACAACCTGATGGATTCATACTCAGGGGCGTATTTTGAGCAATTAACGTTTACTATAAAGGGAAGCTTTGATGTTATCACTTTTGGGAAGAGTCTAGATGCCTTTACCCAAAGGCATGTGACGCTGAGAACCAATTTTTATAATGGCTTAAAAGATGATCCTGTTCAGGTTGTATTCCGCCAAAAAAATAGTGAGCTATATTATGAAGATTTGCGAGAAATGAACGAAGCTGTACATGAGGAATATCTGAGTAGCTTTACCAAAAAGAATAAAATCAGAGGTTTTGACTTAGCAGAAGATTCTTTGATGCGGGTATCCATTTTCCGTTTGACAGAAGATACTTATCACTTTGTTTGGAGTTTCCATCATATCGTGATGGATGGCTGGTGCCTGCCAATTATGACCAAAGAGGTGTTCGAAGGTTATTTTGCTATCCTGCAAGACAGACAACCTAAATGGGAAGCTGTAACGCCATATAGCCAGTATATCGATTGGTTAGAGCATCAAAATGAAGAAGAGAAAATGAAATACTGGAGCGAGTATTTGGCAGGATACGAGGGTCAAACGATCTTGCCCAAAGAAAAACAACAAAATAAAGAAGGTTATTCTGCTAAGAAACTGATCAACGTTCTTGATAAGACACTTGTAGAGCGAATGAATCAAGTAGCTAAACAGCATCAGGTAACAATTAATACGTTCATGCAGACTGCATGGGGGCTTTTATTGCAGAAATACAATGGTAATCACGATGTTGTTTTTGGCAGTGTCGTGTCAGGAAGAACAGCTGATATATCAGGAATTGAAGGTGTAATTGGTTTATTTATTAACACCATTCCGGTTCGGATTTGTTGCGAGGGAACAGATACGTTAGGTGAAGTATTGCGAAAGGTACAAGGACAAGCTCTGCAATCGCATGCTTACGATACGCATCCGCTCTATGAAATTCAAGGACTGACGGAACAAAAACAAGATTTGATTAGCCATATTATGATATTCGAAAACTATCCTATCGATCATGAGATGGAGCAGTTGGGGATTGGAAAACAAGCCAATTTCACAATTGCAGATGTAAAAGTAACCGAACAAACAAACTATGATTTCAACATAGCTGTCGTGCCGGGCGAAGAGATGAAGCTCATGCTGGATTATAATGCACATGTATTTGATGAAGCTGGCATTGAGCGAATTGCGATGCACTTTGTTCATATGCTGGAGCAGATTATTGAAAATCCAGATGCCCGAATAAATGAATTAGAAGCAGTAACACCTATTGAGAAGGAGCAGATTCTCAATGTGTTCAATGATACGCAGGCTGACTATCCAAGTGAACAGACGGTTTACCAGTTGTTTGAAGAACACGCTGCGAAAAACCCAGATAAAGCGGCAGTTGTTTATGAAGAAAAATCACTAACTTATCGTGAATTGAACGCGAAAGCAAATCAACTGGCACGAACCCTGCGAGCAGAGGGAATTCAGAAAAACGAACTAGTCGGTATCATGGTAGAACGTTCGCTAGAAATGATCATAGGTATCTTTGGGATATTAAAAGCTGGAGGCGCCTACGTTCCTATTGATCCAGAATATCCAGAAGAGCGGATTCGTTATATGCTGGAGGATTCCGGTGCTAAGCTGTTACTCACCCAAAGCCATTTACTGGAGCAAATCGCCTTCAATGGAACCCTCCTAATGCTAGATGATGAGAGAGCGTACAGCGCAGATGATGCTAATGTTGAATCAATTACTGGACCAAATGATTTGGCTTATGTCATATACACATCTGGAACTACGGGTAAACCAAAGGGTGTTATGGTAGAGCATCATGGGCTGTGCAATTTAAAAACGTATTTTGAATACAATTTGGGACTTAACTCGGATGATCGAATCGTTCAGTTTGCCAGCATGTCTTTTGATGCAGCGTGCGCAGAATTTTTCAAAGCCTTTATATGTGGCAGAACCCTCTATATACCTTCTACCTCCGTCATTATGAATTATCGTTTGTTCGAGGACTATATTACTACCAATCAAATTACTGTCGCGGCATTGCCTCCTACTTATGCAATTTATTTGGAGCCAGGCAATATGCCTAGTTTAAAAACACTGATCACTGCTGGGTCTGCTTCCTCTGTTGAATTAGTGCAGAAATGGAAAGATCACGTGTCGTATTTTAATGCCTACGGTCCAACTGAGGATACGATTTGCTCCTCTGTATGGTCTTATGATCGCGAGTCTATGTCTGAAAAGGTTGTGCCTATCGGTCGACCTCTTAAGAACCATCGCATTTACATTGTTGATGCAGAAGGTCATTTGCTGCCCATTGGTGTTGCAGGCGAACTATGCATAGCTGGCGTCGGGTTAGCACGCGGGTATCTGAATCGGCAAGAGCTTACTGAAGAGAAATTTGTGAATAGCCGTTTTAGAGCAGGAGAACGAATGTACAAAACGGGCGATCTGGCTAGATGGATGTCAAATGGCACCATTGAATATTTGGGTCGAATTGATCATCAGGTAAAAATCCGTGGGTACCGTATTGAGCTGGGTGAGGTTGAAGCGCAGCTGCTGAAGGTAGATACGGTTAAAGAAGCTATTGTCATCGCAAGAGATGACGAGACAGGACAAAAGCATTTATGTGCCTATTTTGTTGCTGAAAGCCTGCTGAGTATGGCCAAGCTTAGAAGCGAATTATCTCATGAATTACCGACGTACATGATACCAAGCTATTTTGTGCAATTAGAGCAAATGCCACTTACCTCAAATGGAAAAATTGATCGCAAAGCGCTACCTGCACCGGAAGGAAAGGTAGACACTGGGGTTGAGTATATAGCCCCGCGCAATGAAGTCGAACAACTCTTGGCATCTATTTGGAAAACAATCTTAGGCAGTCAGCAAGTCGGTATCTTGGATAATTTCTTTGATCTGGGTGGAGACTCTATCAAAGCAATCCAGGTTTCTTCTCGCCTGCTTCAATCCGGATATAAGCTGGAAATGAAGGATTTGTTTAAATATCCAACAGTAGAGATGTTAAGCCCGCATCTCCAACTGATCAGCAAAATGGCGGATCAAGGGGAAGTGGCAGGTCAAGTAGAACTTACACCAATACAGCGGTGGTTCTTTGAGCAGACGCCAGTTGAACCGCATCATTTCAACCAAGCCTACATGTTATATCGTAAGCAAGGCTTTGAAGAGTCTGCGCTTCGTGAAGTAATGCAAAAGCTAATCACTCATCATGATGCCTTACGAATGGTATTTAAAGAGACGGAGAGTGGATTCGAAGCACGAAACCGTGGAGTGGATGAAGGGGACCTATATACTCTAGAAGTGATTGATCTCAAAGGAAATCCGGATTGCTCCAAGGCGATTGAAAAGAAGGCGAACGAGATTCAAAGCAGTATCAATCTAAATGAGGGGCCGCTTCTGAAACTTGGTTTGTTCCATTGCTCAGATGGAGATCATTTATTAATGGTTATTCATCACTTGGTAGTAGACGGAATTTCATGGCGTATTTTATTTGAAGATCTTGCTACAGGCTATGAACAAGCAGTGAATGGAGCAGTCATTCAATTACCGCAAAAAACAGATTCGTTCCAAGCATGGGCCGAACAGTTATCACTTTATGCGAATAATGCGGCTATGGAGAAGGAACAAAAGTACTGGCAGCAACTAGAGCAAATGGAGATGGGATTACTTCCTAAGGATCATTCACCAGCGAAGAAGCTAGCACGCGATAGTGAAATGATAACCGTTCAATGGACCGAACCGGAAACGGAACAATTGCTCAAGCAAGCAAATCGCGCATATGGAACAGAAGTAAATGATTTGCTGCTCACTGCCCTTGGTATGACTATCCATGCATGGACGGGTATGGAGCAAATCTTCGTAAATCTTGAAGGGCATGGTAGAGAGGATATCGTTGAGGATATTGATATTACTCGTACAGTAGGTTGGTTTACAAGTCAGTATCCAGTAGTTATAGAAGTACAAGCGGAAAAGAATCTGTCTCATCAAATTAAGGCGGTAAAGGAAGGTTTGCGTCAGATTCCTAACAAAGGAATTGGGTATGGCATCTTAAGGTATTTATCAAAACTGCAAGGTAAACCAATATTCAAGCTAGAACCTGAGATTAGCTTTAATTATCTGGGGCAGTTTGATCAGGATTATCAAAATAATGAGATGCAATTATCACCGTATTTTGTTGGAGATGTTGTAAGTGAACAGCTAGAAATGAAAACCGCGTTAAATATAAACGGCATGATTTCTAATGGACGCTTGGAGATGACCATCAGATACAGTAATAAAGAATACAAGAAAGAAACAATGGAAGAAGTAGCTAGGCTATTGCAGTCTTCATTACAAAATGTGATTACACACTGCGTGGCGAGAAAAAGCACAGAGCTTACTCCAAGTGATGTTTTATTAGCTGGTCTAAGCATTGAAGAGCTTGATCAGTTAGTAGAATTAATGAAAGAAACAGGTGAAATCGAGAACGTATACGAATTAACACCGATGCAGAAGGGTATGTATTTCCACAGCTTGATGAATCCTCATTCAGGTGCATACTTTGAGCAAACATCCTTTGATTTGACAGGAAGCTTTGATCTCACCGCGTTTGCTAAAAGCTTAGATGCATGGGTGCAGCGGCATGAGGCACTGCGGACAAATTTTTACAATGGCTTTAAAGATCAGCCTGTACAAGTGGTGTATCGTCATAAAAATGGTGAACTTTATTACGAGGACCTACGCGAAATGGATGCGGAAGCCCGTAATTCCTATATTGCCAATTATAAGAAAGAAGACAAGGCAAAAGGATTTGATTTAGCCAAGGATTCCTTGATTCGTGTATCTGTTCTTCGTATGGAGGATGAAAAGTACCGCCTTATTTGGAGTTTCCACCATATAGTGATGGACGGCTGGTGCGTGTCTATCATGGTTAAGGAAGTATTTGGTGGCTATAACGCAATTCGGGAAAATAGACAACCTGAATATACTTCCCTAACACCGTATAGCCATTATATTGAATGGCTGGGACGCCAAGATCAGGAGAGTGCAGCTAGTTACTGGAGCGAGTATTTAGCTGGATATGAACAACAAACCCTACTGATTCATGATAAGAAACAGGGTAAGGAAGACAGAGCTTATGCGGCAACCAAATTACACTTCACATTTAGTAAAGAGCTTACGAAGAGATTGGATCAAGCAGCTAAGCAGAATCAAGTAACAATCAATACGTTGATGCAGACTGCATGGGGAATTATGCTCCAGAAATACAATAATCATCACGATGCCGTTTTTGGCAGTGTGGTTTCTGGAAGACCGGCTGACATTCCTGGCGTCGAAAACATTCTTGGTTTGTTTATTAATACAATCCCGGTCCGTATTCGTTGTGAAGCAGAGGAAACGGCTGCACAGGTAATGAGAAGAATTCAGGAGCAAGCATTGGCATCGAATGCGTATGATACCTATCCACTCTATGATATACAGGCGCTCACAGAACAAAAACAGGATTTAATCAATCACATTATGGTGTTTGAAAATTATCCAATGGAACAGCAGATAGAGCAATTGGGAAGCACTGGACAATTTAAATTTGCAATTGGAAATATCGAGACAGTGGAACAGACGAACTATGACCTTAACCTGATTATCATGCCTGGAGAAGAGCTGGGGATTTGCTACGGCTATAATACCTTGGTATATGATCAAACCAGCATTGAACAAATCCAGGGCCATTTTGTCCATATCGTAGAGCAAATTACGTCTAACCCACAATTGCGTGTGAACGAATTAGAACTGGTAACTGCGGCAGAAAAAGAACAAATTTTAACAGTGTTCAATGATACAAAAGAGAATTATCCGCAGGACATCATGCTTCATCAATTGTTTGAACGTCAGGCAAAACGTACACCTGACCAGATAGCAATTGTTTGCGAACATGAAAAGCTTACCTACCGTGAACTAAATGCACGAGCTAATCAATTAGCAAGAACATTGCGTAAGCAGGGGATAAAAGCCGATCATTTAGTTGGTATTATGGCTGAACGCTCGCTAGAAATGATTATCGGCGTCTTAGGCATCTTAAAAGCTGGCGGGGCCTATGTTCCAATTGATCCTGATTATCCTGAGGAACGTATCAGCTACATGCTTGAGGATGCGAAAGCTGCCCTACTCCTGACACAGCGTCATCTACAGGAGAGAGTATCATTTACAGGTAAAATCCTATTGTTAGATGAGGAAACCTCCTACCAGACACTAGCTTCTAATCTTAAAGCGATTCATGGACCACAAGATTTGGCTTATGTTATCTATACGTCTGGAACAACAGGTAAGCCTAAGGGTGTTATGGTAGAGCATGAAAGCATTGTCAACACGATTCTTTGGAAGGCGAACGCCTATCAGTTTTCACCAGAAGATCGCGTGCTGATGGTAACTCCATTCGTATTCGATCCATTCCTTACCCATTTATTTGGACCGCTGGCATCCGGTTCAACCGTATATGTGTTGCGTGACGAAGAAAGTAAGGACCCGGAAGCGATCAAAAAAGCAATTACTCAGCACCAAATGACCCATTTCCAAAGCTCACCTAGCTTTTTATGGGCAATTGTCGAAACAATGAATCCCCAAGATTTACAGTCAGTAAAAAACATTGTAGTTGGTGGAGAGAAGATTGTTGCCTCCCTTGTAAAAAAAGTGGCGGAATTGAATTCAAGCATTGAAATTTGCAATGAATACGGTCCTACTGAAAGCAGTGTAGTTACTACATCGCTGTCCATAACCCAGCCAGAACAGGAGCTATCAATTGGCCGGCCAATTGCAAATAAACAGGTGTATATCCTAAATCAGCATAATCAGCTTCAGCCGGTGGGCGTAGCGGGAGAGCTATGCATTGCAGGTACAGGATTGGCCAGAGGTTATTTGCATCTTCCACAGCTTTCAACAGAGAAGTTCGTGGATAATCCATTTGCTCCAGAAGAGAAGCTGTATAAGACTGGAGACTTGGCGAGATGGTTACCAGATGGAAATATTGAATATTTAGGGCGTATCGACCATCAGGTGAAAATTCGCGGGTATCGGATCGAGCTTGGCGAGGTGGAAGCACATCTGTTACGAATCGAATCTGTGCAAGAGGCTATTGTGATTGCACGTGAAGAGCAGGAGGGGCAGAAGCACCTATGCGCGTATTTCGTAGCTGATAAGCAGTTAACTGTGGGTGAGATTCGAAACGCACTGGCTCAGGAATTGCCTAGCTTTATGATTCCGGCTTTCTTTATACAATTAGAACAAATGCCTCTTACTACAAACGGAAAAATTGATCGCAAGGCACTACCTGTACCGGAGGGCGGCGTACAAACAGGAGTTGAGCATGTAGAGCCTCGTACGCCGGTTGAACAAACATTGGTTTCGATTTGGCAGTCTGTCTTGGGAAGTCAACAGATCGGTGTTTTAGAGAATTTCCTAGACCTTGGGGGAGACTCTATCAAAGCTATTCAGGTTTCTTCCAGATTGCTTCAAGCAGGCTACAAGCTAGAGATTAAAGATTTGTTCAAATATCCAACTATAGCTCAATTAAGTCCGCATCTTCAAGCGGTTAGCAAAATTGCAGACCAAAGAGAAGTAGTTGGGGAAATAAAGTTAACGCCAATTCATCACTGGCTTTTTGAACAAAAATCGGCAGAGCCGCACCATTTTAACCAAGCAGTCACCCTGTATCAAAAGCAAGGATTCGATGAAGGGGTACTGCGTCAAGTAATGCAAAAGATTGTAGAGCATCACGATGCTTTGCGAATGGTTTTCAAAGAAACCGAAGCTGGTTATGAGGCTTGGAATCGCGGGGTAGATGAAGGAGAGCTATACAGTCTTGAAATAATTGACTTGAGAAACGAACGTGAAGTGGCCCAGATAATTGAGACGAAAGCAAATGAGATTCAAAGCAGCATCAACATAACAGAAGGTCCACTAATGAAGCTTGGACTTTTCAAATGTTCAGATGGTGATCATTTGCTGATCGTAATTCACCACTTGGCCGTTGATGGCGTCTCTTGGCGAATTTTATTTGAGGACATTGCATCAGGTTACGAACAAGCATGGAATGGACAAGAGATCCGTCTCCCTCAAAAAACCGATTCCTTCCAAACTTGGGCTGAACAGTTGTCTCACTATGCCAACAGTCCGACGATGGAAGCGGAGCGAGCTTATTGGAATCAAATTGAACAAATTAAGACGATACCGATACCGAAAGATCAGGTTCTGGACAAGTCATATGTAAGAGATGGAGAAATCGTTACCATACGCTGGACAGAGCAAGAAACAGAACAGCTCTTAAAACAGGCAAATCGTGCCTACAATACAGAAGTAAATGATCTGTTATTAACTGCGCTTGGAATGGCTATTCATGCGTGGACAGGTGCGGAACAAGTATTGGTGAATTTAGAAGGCCATGGTCGGGAATCTATCGTTCCAGATATTGATATTTCACGTACAGTTGGTTGGTTTACCAGTCAGTTCCCAGTCGTTTTGCAAACCAGCGCAAACAAACATATCGGCCAGCTGATTAAGACTAGTAAAGAGGGACTGCGTCAAATTCCGCAAAAAGGTATTGGCTACGGCATTCTAAGATATCTATCTGAACCTAAAGACGGTATGACATTTATGGCGGAGCCTGAGATCACATTTAACTATCTGGGACAATTCGATCAGGATCTACAACGCAATGATATGCAATTCTCGCCTTATTCAAGTGGAGAAGCTGTCAGCCAAGATAAGGAACGCAGATACACTCTGGATATGAATGGTTTGATTTCCAAAGGTGTATTAGAGCTTACGATTGGCTTTAACGGCAAGGAATATAAGCACGAAACCATTATGCATATTGCTGAGCTGTTACGTTCTAGCTTGCAAGAGGTAATTCGACACTGCATAGCTTTGGAACGTCCAGAATTGACTCCAAGTGATCTTTTATTAAAAGGTCTGACGATTGAAGAACTGGAACGATTAGTGGAGGATACACAACACCTTGGTGCGATTGAAAACGTTTATCCGTTGACACCGATGCAAAAGGGGATGTATTTCCACAGCCTGATGAATCCATCGTCTGGAGCTTACTTTGAACAAACGACGTTTGATTTAAAAGGAAGCTTTGATGTCATTGCTTTTGGAAAAAGTTTAGATATCTTAACGCAAAGGCATGTTGCATTAAGAACAAATTTCTACAATGGTTTAAAAGACCTACCCGTACAAGTGGCTTATCGAAACAAACGCAGTGAGCTTTATTATGAAGATTTGCGTCAAATGGATAAGGCAACGCGTGATGCATATCTCGCTAATTTCGCTGTTGAAGATAAGGCGAAAGGATTTGATTTGGCCCAAGATTCACTCATTCGGGTGTCCATCTTGCGTACAGATGAAAAAGCGTATCACATGATCTGGAGCTTCCATCATATCGTGATGGATGGCTGGTGCTTATCTCTTTTGACAAAAGAAGTGTTTGGCAGCTATTTTGCCATTCGAGGAAATAGGCAGCCTGAGCTTGGAGATGTAACACCTTATAGTAACTATATTGAGTGGCTGGAAAATCAGGATGAGGCTAAGGCATCTGATTACTGGAGTGAGTATCTGTCTGGTTACGACCAGCAAACCTTACTGCCAAAAGGAAAGGTGTCAAACAAACTTGAGGGCTATTCTGCATCGAAGTTCACTCGTCAGCTTGGCAAGGAGCTAACCGAGCGCTTGCATCAGATAGCAAAACAAACACAAGTAACAATTAATACGCTGGTACAAGCAGCATGGGGAATTACCTTGCAAAAATATAATGATAGCCAAGATGTTGTTTTTGGAAGTGTTGTCTCTGGAAGACCAACCGAAATTCCTGGAATTGAAAACATTATTGGGTTATTTATCAACACAGTTCCTGTTCGCATTCGTTGCACAAAGGAAGAATCTTTTGCAGATGTAATGCTTCGTGGACAGGAGCAGGCTCTTGTATCTCAAGCATTTGATACTCATCCGCTATACGACATCCAACGGCTATCTGCACAAAAACAGGATTTGATCAACCATATTATTGTGTTTGAAAATTATCCAATGGGAGAACAAATTGAGCAGTTGGGCAATGGCGATGAAGAGGGCTTTGAGATTGCAAATATCCAGATCATGGAGCAAACCAACTATGATTTCAACCTATCTGTTATTCCAGGGGAAAATATGGATATTTGCTCCGAGTACAATGCAGTTGTCTATGATCAGGATAGCATTCAACAGATTTTAGGACATTTTGTACACATTCTGGAGCAAATTGCGGACAATCCACACATTCGTGTAAACGAGCTGGAATTAATTACAGATACAGAAAAGGCACAAATCCTAGAAGTATTTAATGATACGGACATGGATTATCCTCATGCAATGACCATTCAACAGCTATTTGAGGCACAGGTAGAAAATGCTCCGGATCAGGTAGCGGTTGTTTATGAGGGAAGTCAGCTAACATACCGTGAACTAAATGAAAAGGCAAATCAACTGGCTCATACATTGAGAGCTGCTGGAGTACGTGCTGATCAACTGGTAGGGATCATGGCTGAACGTTCATTAGAAATGATAGTCGGTATTCTTGCGATTCTAAAAGCCGGCGCAGCCTATGTACCGATTGACCCTGAGTATCCTGAGGAACGCATTAGCTATATGCTCGAGGATGCGGGAGCCAAGCTGCTGGTAACGCAAACCCATTTGCGGGAGCGTGTAGCTTTTACAGGCAGCATCGTTATGCTGGATGATGCAGAAGCATATAGTCACGATCATTCCAATCTAAAACCAATTCAAGGTCCAAATCATTTAGCGTATGTGATTTATACATCTGGAACAACAGGTAAGCCAAAAGGTGTCATGATTGAGCAACAACAATTGGCAGCGATGGCTCATGCTTGGAAAGTAGCCTATGGATTAGGTGAAGAGCGACCAACAGTATTGCAGTGGGCAAGCTTCTCCTTTGACGTATTTACAGGAGATTATGTCCGGGCACTACTGTATGGCGGAACAATGATTATATGTCCAAGTCATTCCAGACTAGATCCTGCGAGCATCTATGAGCTAATCAGAGGACATAAGGTTACTATTTTTGAATCAACACCCGCCATTGTCGTACCGCTCATGGATTATATTTATGACAACAAATTGGATGTTCTTTCCTTACAAACGCTAATTGTTGGCTCCGATCAATGTCCGCCAGATGCGTTTGCGACCCTGCTAACTCGATTTGGCTCGCACATGCGTATTCTTAACAGCTATGGGGTAACTGAGGCATGCATTGATTCTAGCTTCTTTGAACAGACTGACTCTCTTTTCGCTATGAATATACCGATTGGTAAGCCGTTGCCTAATGTTAAAATGTACGTTTTACATGAAAACAATGTGATGCAGCCTATCGGGATACCAGGCGAGCTGTATATAGCCGGAAAAGGTGTGGGACGAGGTTACTTGAACCGTCCAGAGCTGACAGCAGAGAAGTTTGTAGAAAATCCGTTTGTTGCAGGAGAGCGGATGTACCGAACAGGCGACTTGGTAAGGTGGTTACCGAATGGCAATATTGAATATCTGGGTCGGATCGATCATCAGGTAAAAATCCGCGGGAACCGAATTGAATTAGGAGAAGTAGAAACACAGCTTTTAAAAATCGCGAAGATAAAAGAAAATGTCGTCGTTGCACAAGAGGACCAAGCAGGAAGAAAGTATTTGTGCGCTTATTTTGTAGCAGATCAAAAACTATCTTCAAGTGAACTAAGAGAGGCTTTGTCACAAGTACTTCCGAGTTTCATGGTTCCTTCGTATTTCATGCAAGTAGAGCAATTACCGCTTACACCGAATGGAAAAATCGATCGCAAAGCGTTGCCTATCCCAGATGGAAATATCGAGAATGAAATCGAATACGTGGAACCTCGCACAGCGGCAGAGAGAATGCTGGTTTCCATTTGGCAAGCTGTTTTGGGTACAAAAGCAATCGGGATCATGGATAATTTCTTTGATCTTGGCGGCGACTCGATCAAATCTATACAGGTTTCTTCACGCTTATTGCAGGCAGGTTATAAGCTGGAGATGAAAGATTTATTCCGCTATCCAACTATAGCTGAGCTAAGCAAGCATATTCATTCGGTTACAAGAATAGCTGATCAAGGAGAGGTAATAGGGGAAGCGTTGTTAACTCCGATTCAACGCTGGTTCTTTGAGCAATCCTATGCGGACTCCGATCACTATAACCAAGCGATGATGCTATACCGGGCAGAAGGCTTTGATGAAACCGCTCTTCATAAAGTAATGGATAAAATCACGGAACACCACGATGCACTACGGATGGTCATTCGCGAATCTGAAGGTGAGTATCGGGCATGGTACCGCGGGGTAGGCGAAGGGGAAGCCTATAGTCTCGATATTTTTGATTTCAAAAACGTGACCAACTGCGCTCAAGCGATCGAAGAGAAAGCAAAACAGTTGCAGGCGAGCATCAGTATGAGTGAAGGGCCGCTTCTAAGGCTTGGGTTATTCCGCTGCGAGGATGGAGATCATTTGCTGATTGTGATCCATCATCTAGTAGTGGATGGGGTTTCGTGGAGAATCTTGTTTGAGGATATTGCAAGTGGCTATGAACAAGCTGTTAAGGAAGAAGCCATTCGCTTCCCGTATAAAACAGATTCGTTCCGCACATGGGCAGAGCAGTTATCCCAATACGCCAATAGTGAACAAATCGAGCTAGAGCGTAAATACTGGATGCAAATCGACCAAACAAAAACCTCCCCATTACCAAAAGATAACCGAGAAGTTACTTCCGTGATGAAGGATGTTGAGTCTGTCACTGTTCATTGGACAGAGCTGGAAACCGAGCAGTTGTTAAAACAGGCAAACCGAGCTTATAACACAGAAGTAAATGATCTATTGCTGGCAGCTTTAAGCTTAGCGCTTCATTCTTGGGCAGGAATGGAACATGTGCTGATAAATATGGAAGGACACGGCAGAGAGGCTATTCTTTCAGATGTCGACATCACACGTACCGTAGGATGGTTTACGAGTCAATATCCTGTCCTGCTACAGATGAATGCTGGCAAACAGATGTCTACATTAATAAAAACGGTTAAAGAGGGGCTTCGCCAAATACCTCAAAAGGGAATTGGCTACGGAATCCTAAGATATTTATCTGACAGCCGCGAGGAGCATGCATTCACATCTGAGCCTGAGATTAGCTTTAATTATCTCGGTCAGTTTGATCAGGACTTGCAAAATAATGCTATCGAGCTGTCTCCATATTCAAAAGGCTCAGACATGAGTGAAAATGCGACGATGCAATATGCAATGGATATGAATGGCGTGATTTCGAATGGCGCCTTGTCAATAACAATCCATTACAGCGGCAAAGAGTATCATCGCGAAACGGTGGAGCAGTTCACTAAGCTTTTACAAGAGAGTCTACGTCAAGTAATTGAGCACTGCGTATCAAAAGAACGTACAGAACTGACGCCAAGTGATGTTTTACTAAGAGGATTGACGGTAGAAGACCTTGAACAGATTGAAGCAAAAACCAAGCACATTGGTGAAATTGAAAACATTTATGCAATGACGCCAATGCAGAAGGGAATGTGGTTCCATAGTCTCATGGATCCGCAATCAGGAGCTTATTTTGAACAAACGGCATTTGATGTGCTTGGACGCTTTGATGCTACCGTTTTCGGACAAAGCTTACAAATGCTGTTCCAACGCCACGAGATTTTTAGAACAAGCTTCTACAACGACTGGAAGGATCAACCAGTTCAAGTTGTATTCCAAAATAGAGCCCATGTCCTGCATTATGAAGAGCTATTGGGAATGGATAAAGCTGAACAGGAATTGTACTTGAAAGACTTTATCCAAAAGGATAAAGAAACGGGATTTGATCTTAGCCAGGATACGCTGTTGCGAATATCCGTTTTACGAACAGGCACGGAGGAATACAGGGTCATCTGGAGTTCTCATCATATTCTAATGGATGGCTGGTGCTTATCTCTTGTTGCTCAAGAGGTGTTTGAATGCTACTTTGCCATCATGCAAAACAGAGAACCGAGATTGACTGAGGTTCCGCCATATAGTGCTTATATCGAATGGTTAGAACGTCAGGACATGCAAGAAGCGTCTAGCTATTGGAGCAATTATTTGGCTGAGTATGACCAACAAACGACAGTGCCAAAAGACAAGCTTCCAAGAAAAGAACTTCCTGTTTTCGATCATCGTTTCTGCGATTTGAGTCGAGAACTGACTGTGCAGATGAATGGGCTCGCAAGAAAACATCAGGTGACAATCTATACGTTAATGCAGGCTGTGTGGGGGCTGATGCTTCAGAAGTACAATGGTAGTAAGGATGTTGTTTTCGGAAGCGTTGTTTCAGGAAGACCGGCTGATATTCCAGATGTTGAGAGCATGATTGGTCTGTTCATTAATACCATCCCGATACGTGTTCGTTCCGAGGCGGGTGATACATTTGCTGAGGTGATGAAACGAAGTCAAGAGCATGCAATAGCATCCCATGCGTATGACACGTATCCACTTTATGAAATCCAAGCCTTGTCTGAACAAAAACAAGATTTGATAAACCATATTATGGTATTTGAAAACTATCCAATGGAACAACAGATGGAGCAAGTCGGCGGTAATAATCCGGAAGCCTTTGAGATTGCGAACGTTTCGATTGTAGAACAGACAAACTATGACTTTAATCTAAATATTCTCCCTGGAGACGAAATTAGAGTCCATATCGAGTACAATGCGTCTGTCTTTGATCAAGCAGGAATTGACAGGATTTTGGGCCATTTTGTTCACATGCTGCAGCAAGTGGTCAATGATCCGCAGGTATCTGTAGATCAACTGGAGCTGGTAACCGTTGAAGAAAAAGCGGAAATCTTACATCAATCTAACAACGTAATAGCTGATTATCAGGAAGAGAAGACTGTCCAGCAATTGTTTGAGAATCAGGTAGAGCGTACACCAGATCAAGTGGCAGTTGTGTGTGAAGACAAGCAGTTGACTTACCGTGAACTGAATGAACGAGCAAATCAGTTAGCCAGAACCTTGAGAAGTAAGGGCGTACAAGCCGATCAACTGATTGGGATCATGGTTGAGCGTTCTGTTGAGATGATGATTGGGATTTTAGGTATTCTAAAATCAGGTGCTGCTTATGTTCCGGTTGATCCTGAGTATCCAGAAGAACGTATCAGCTACATGCTAGAGGATGCGAGAGCAAGCCTAATTGTTACACAAAGTCACTTACAAGATCGTGTTGCCTTTACGGGAAGCATGGTGCTTCTGGATGAGCCAGAGTCTTATAGTGAAAATCGCTCAAATCTCGAACCGATACAAGGACCAAATCACCTAGCTTATGTCATCTATACGTCAGGAACAACAGGCAAACCAAAAGGTGTAATGATTGAGCACAAGCAATTGACTGCTATGTCCAACGCTTGGAAAGTAGCCTATGGGTTACATGAACAACATCCAATAGTCTTGCAATGGGCTAGTTTTGCCTTTGATGTATTCACAGGTGATTATGTACGTGCTCTCTTACATGGCGGGGAATTAGTTATTTGCCCAAGTCATGCCAGATTGGACCCTGCTAGCATCTATGAGCTCATTAGTAAGCATCAGGTTAGCATTTTTGAATCAACACCAGCTATCGTGATTCCTCTTATGGATTACGTCTACGAGAACAAGCTAGATATCCATACATTAAAAACGCTGATTGTAGGTTCAGACCAATGCTCTGTAGAGGCTTTTGCTCAGTTGCTAAGCAGATTTGGTGACCAGATGCGCATTCTTAACAGTTATGGTGTGACAGAAGCGTGCATTGATTCAAGCTTCTATGAGCAGACGACAACTCTCTTGTCGTTGAATCTGCCGATAGGAAAACCGCTGCCTAACGTAAAAATGTACGTATTAGATGAGAATCGTGCTATACAGCCTGTAGGTATTCCAGGTGAGCTGTATATTTCTGGAATAGGTGTGGGGCGTGGTTACCTGAATCGCCCTGATCTGACAGCAGAAAAATTTGTAGACAATCCATTTATTGACAACGAAAGAATGTACAGAACAGGCGATTTAGTCAGATGGCTGCCAGATGGCAACATCGAATATGTAGGTCGAATCGACCATCAAGTCAAAATTCGTGGAAACCGAATTGAGCTAGGTGAAATAGAAGCACAGCTAGTAAAGATCGATTCGATTGAAGAAGTTGTGGTGATAGCTCAGGAGGATTCAGTTGGACAAAAGCATCTATGCGCCTACATTGTAGCTGAAAATCAGCTTATCGTGAGCGATCTGAGAGCAACCCTTATGCAAGAGCTGCCTGCATATATGATCCCGTCATACTTTGTACAGCTTGAGGAGCTGCCACTAACACCAAACGGAAAAATTGATCGAAAAGCATTACCTGCCCCAGAGGGTAGTCTGCAAACGGGAGTAGAGCATGTAGCACCGCGTACTTCACTGGAGCTTTCCTTGGCGCAGATTTGGGAAGAGGTACTGGGAGTATCAGACATTGGAGTTAAGGACAACTTCTTTGATATTGGAGGCCACTCGTTACGTGCGACAACTTTAGTGGCTAAAATACACAAAGAGTTGGGGCTAAATGTAGCGTTACGGGATGTATTTAGTTCTCCAACGATTGAGCAAATGGCAGCAAAAATTACAGATGTAAAAGCTCAAGCTGCGTATGCTTCTGTACCTATTGTTGAGCAAAGAGATTACTATCCTGTCTCATCCGCACAAAAACGATTGTATGTCTTAGGTCAGATGGAAGGTGGAGAGCTCAGCTACAATATGCCGAGCGTCCTTCTAATAGAGGGGCCGCTTAATCGAACATTCTTAGAGGAAGCCTTTAGAAAATTGATTGAACGACATGAAGCACTGCGAACTGGCTTTGAAATGATAAATGGAGAGCCAATTCAGCGAGTGTATCAGGAAGTAGAGTTTGAAATAGAGTATGCACAGGCAACTGAAGAAGAAGCAAAACATCTGATTAGAGCCTTTGTTCGCGCATTTGATTTGGAAAAAGCGCCGCTTCTCAGAGTTGGACTCATCGAGCTTGGCATAAATCGACACCTCCTCCTGTTTGATATACACCATATTGTTTCTGATGGTGCATCTTCAAGCATTCTGATACATGAGTTCGTTCAATTATACAAAGGTGAGGAGCTGCCACCGCTTCGGATTCAGTACAAGGACTATGCAGTGTGGCAACAAGAGGAAGTACAAAGCCAGCAAATGAACAAGCAGGAAGAATATTGGCTAGATGTTTTCCGGGGAGAAATTCCAGTCTTGGATATGCCGACGGACTTTGTCAGACCTGCGATACAAACTTATCAAGGAGAGACTTTTGATTTCTTCATTGATAAAGAACGTACTAAGGGATTAAAAGAGATCGCAGCTCAGACCGGTTCTACTTTATTTATGGTTTTACTGGCTAGCTATTCAACTATGCTTCACAAATATAGCGGACAAGAAGATATCATCATCGGAACGCCAATTGCTGGTAGACCTCATGCTGATTTAGAAAACTTGATTGGTATGTTTATTAATACATTAGCGATCCGGACTCAGCCTGCAAAGGAAAAATCCTTCTATGCGTTCGTGCAAGAAGTCAAGGAACATGCGTTAGAAGCATTTGAGAATCAGGAGTATCCGTTTGAGGAACTGGTTGAACAATTGCAAGTAGCGCGTGACTTCAGTCGAAATCCATTATTTGACACAATGTTTATCATGCAAAATATGGAGAATGAGGAGTTTGCTATTGAAGACTTGACATTTACTCCTTATGCAGATGAGCATGGTGTTGCCAAATTTGATTTAACATTGAATGCAATGGAAGAAGCAGATGGCATCAGATGCGGAATGGAATATGCTACCTCACTATACAAACGTGAGACCATAGAACGGATGGCAGAGCATTTCCTACAGGTGATCGATGGTATCATTAATGATCCACATGAAAAGCTGGCTGGCCTAGAGATGATAACAGCTGAAGAGAAAGCGTTCATTCTTGAAACGTTTAATGATACAACAGCAGAATATCCTCGGGAACAAACGATTCACCAGTTATTTGAGGATCAGGTGATGCGCACACCAGATCAGGTGGCCGTGGTTTACGAAGGACAGCAGATGACATTCCGTGAACTAAATGAACGAGCTAACCAATTGGCACGCACACTACGTGCTGAAGGTGTGCAGCCGGATCAGCTAGTCGGCATTATGGTGGAACGTTCTTTAGAAATGATGATCGGATTATTAGGTATCCTGAAGGCCGGCGGGGCTTACGTACCGATTGATCCGGAATACCCAGAAGAACGTATCCGTTACATGCTGGAGGATGCTGGAGCCAAGCTGGTCGTCATGCAAAACCAATTGCGCGATCGCCTCACTTTTGTAACCAGACGTATATCGTTAGATGAGGAAACCACTTATCATCATGACGGCTCAAATCTAGATGCGCTGGGCAGTTCCGATGATTTGGCTTATGTCATCTATACGTCTGGATCAACAGGCAAACCAAAAGGGGTTATGCTTCAGCATCAGTCGGTCGCAAACCTGATACAAGGTATCACAGATCGAATTGAATTTGTTCAAGGCAAGTCCCTCTTATCTGTTACCACGATCTCGTTTGATATCTTCGTGTTAGAAACGTTCCTAGCATTAAGTAAAGGAGTAAGAGTCGTTCTAGCTAATACAGATCAGCAAACAGATCCAAAAGCATTGAGTGACGCGATTGTCGAACAACAAATAGACATGATTCAAATGACCCCATCTCGTATGCAGATGTTGCTATCGTCTAACTATCTCGATTGCTTGCAACAGCTGCAAGTAATTATGCTCGGAGGAGAAGCGCTGCCTACTTCCTTGATGGAGACGTTGCGCAAGAATACATCTGCAAATCTGTACAATATGTATGGACCAACGGAAACCACTGTATGGTCGTCAGTCGAAGATGTAACAGATGAGGGGCAAATAACAATCGGTAAGCCGCTTCTCAATACACGCTTCTATCTGTTAAATGCTGAAGGTCAGCCACAACCGATCGGGGTTGCAGGGGAGCTGTGCATCGCTGGTGAAGGATTGGCAAGAGGCTACTGGAATCGTCCTGAGCTTACGGCAGAGAAGTTTGTGGAGAACCCGCTTGTACCGGGAGAAAGAATTTATAAAACAGGAGATTTGGCCAAATGGCTGCCAGATGGCACGATCGAGTATCTTGGTCGGATTGACCATCAGGTAAAAATTAGAGGCCATCGAATCGAGCTAGGTGAAATAGAGACACAGCTATTACATGTAAGCTCGGTACAGGAGGCAGTGGTTATTGCAAGTGGAGATCAAGAGGGTCAGCAACAGTTATGCGCTTATTTTGTAGCGGAGCAGCAACTGACTGTCCATGATCTAAAAGCCCAATTGTCTCAGGAATTGCCAAGCTATATGGTTCCGTCCTACTTTATTCAACTGGAACAAATGCCACTTACCCCAAACGGAAAAATTGATCGTAACGCACTTCCTGCCCCAGATGGAGGCATTCACACGGGAGCAGAATACGCGGCGCCTCGTACTTGGATGGAAGTTAAGCTGGTACAAATTTGGCAAGAGGTACTAGGACTAGAAACCGTCGGAATAAGAGATAACTTCTTTGAAATCGGTGGGCACTCCTTACGAGCAACAAACCTGGTAGCGAGGATTTATAAAGAAATGAACAAAAATCTTCCTCTTCGGGATGTATTCCAATACCCGACTATCGAGCAAATGGCCAACGTAATAGCTGGTAAGGAGCAAAGTACGTATACCTCAATTCCAGTTACTGAGGAGCGGGAGTACTACCCTGTATCTTCTGCACAAAAACGTTTATACATTTTAAGTCAGTTCACAGGCGGCGAAATTAGCTACAATATGCCAGATATCGTGATGATTGAAGGCTCGTTGGACAAACAGCGGGTGGAGGAAGCCTTCCAGAAACTGATCGAGCGTCACGAAACCTTGCGAACCAGCTTTGAAATGGTAAATGGAGAACCAGTACAACGAGTTCATCAAGAGGTTGACTTCTCTATTTCGTATGTACGGGCAAGTCTTGAAGAAGCAAAAGAGCATGTACATGGATTTATTCGCGAATTTGACTTGAAAACGGCACCATTGCTACGTGTTGGTTTGATTGAAACCAACTCTGATCGTTACCTCTTGCTATTTGATATGCACCATATCATTTCTGATGGGGTTTCAATGGGCAATCTTATTCAAGAATTCGCTCGACTATATGCAGGAGAAGAGCTGTCACCGCTTCGTATCCAATACAAGGATTATGCTGCATGGCAACATACAAATGTTCACAGTGAGCAAATGAAACAGCAGGAAGCATATTGGCTGGATGCATTCCGCAAAGAGATTCCTGTACTAGATCTGCCTGCCGACTATGTTCGACCAGCTCTACAAAGCTTTGCTGGTGAAACGATTGAATTTGTAATAGAGGATCATGAGAGGGAGGGATTAAAGAAACTCGCGGCCCAAACGGGTTCTACCTTACACATGGTCATGCTAGCAGCATATACTACGCTCCTGCATAAATATACAGGCCAAGAGGATATAATTGTGGGATCTCCGATTGCTGGAAGACCACATGCTGAGCTTGAAGAGATGATTGGTGTTTTCCTGAATACCTTAGCGCTTCGCAACTATCCGTCTAAAGACAAATTCTTCTATGAATATCTGCAAGAAGTGAAGGTAAATGCTCTCAAAGCTTATGAAAATCAGGATTATCCATTTGAAGAATTGGTAGAAAAGCTGAAAGTAAACCGAGATTTAAGCCGAAATCCTCTGTTTGACACGATGTTTGAATTTATCACGTTGGAGCAAGGCAAGCTACAGATGGAAGGATTGCATGTTAAGCCTTATCCAAGTGAAAATACCGTGGCTAAATTCGATCTGACACTAGAAGCAATGGAGAGAGAAGAAGGAATTGTATGCACGTTAGAATATGCTACGGCTCTATTCAAGAGAGAGACTGCTGAGCGCATGGTGGGGCATTTCAAACAAATCATTTCAGCCATTGTCCAAAATCCTCAAAATACACTAGGATCTTTCGACATGATTACTTTGGCAGAAAAAGAAGCAATTTTAGATGTGTTTAATGCTACGGCTATTGATTATGCAAGCGAAAAAACGATACATTGCTTATTTGAAGAGCAAGTGGAGCGTACTCCAGATCAAGTAGCGATTGTACATGAGGGTGATCAATTAACCTACCGCGAACTCAATGAGCGAGCGAATCAACTAGCCCGAACATTGCGATCTAAAGGTGTTGAAGCCGATCAGATAGTAGGAATAATGGTTGATCGATCGGTGGAAATGATGGTTGGAATCTTGGGAATTCTCAAAGCTGGCGGTGCGTATGTACCAATTGATCCTGAATATCCAGAAGAACGTATCAGCTATATGCTAGAGGATGCTGAAGCGAAACTATTAGTCTTGCAGAGTCATTTAGCAGAACGCGTATCCTTTACTGGAAAACTTGTACTGTTAGATGATTCCGACAGCTACGATCAGGATGGAACGAATCTAACAGCAGCATCGGGCCCGGAGCATCTTGCTTATGTCATCTATACATCAGGAACAACAGGCAAGCCTAAAGGTGTCATGATTGAGCACAATCAGGTTACTTCAATCGCTGCTGCTTGGAACAAAGCGTACCGATTAGAAGAGAATGCCGTTCGATTGCTGCAATGGGCAAGCTTCTCATTTGACGTATTTACTGGTGATTATGTTCGAGCTTTGTTACATGGCGGAAAATTAGTGATTTGCCCGAGTCAGTCCAGATTAGATCCTGTTCGTATCTATGGATTGATGAAAGAGTACAAAATCACCATTTTCGAATCTACGCCAGCCATCGTTATTCCACTTATGGAGTACGTGTATGAAAACAGCTTGGACATTCGTTCTTTGAAAACATTAATTGTAGGCTCAGATCAATGCCCTTCAGATGCCTTTGCTCAATTGGTGAGTAGATTTGGTTCACAAATGCGTATTTTAAATAGTTACGGTGTTACAGAAGCGTGCATCGATTCAAGTTATTTCGAACAAGTAACGACTGTACCTTCAGTAAGCTTACCTATTGGGAAACCGTTGCCTAACGTTAAAATGTACGTGTTAAATGAGAACCGTGCTATGCTGCCGATTGGTGTGCTAGGTGAACTGTATATTGGCGGAAAAGGAGTAGGGCGAGGTTATTTGAATCGACCAGAGCTAACGGCAGAAAAGTTCGTGAATAACCCGTTTGTTCCGGGAGAGAAAATGTACCGAACTGGGGATTTGGCAAGATGGCTGTCGGATGGAAACATGGAGTATGTTGGCCGAATCGACCACCAAGTAAAAATTCGTGGTAATCGGATTGAACTAGCGGAAGTTGAGTCCAAGCTCTTGAAGACGCCATTCATGCAAGAGGCTATCGTAGTTGCTCAAGAAAATGGGGCTGGGGTTAAGCAGTTGTGCGCTTATTTTGTAGCGGCGAAAAGTCTGACCCTAAGCGAACTTCGCAACACACTATCTCAAGAATTGCCAGGGTACATGATTCCAACCTACTTTATTCAATTGGACGAGATGCCGCTGACGCCAAACGGTAAAATTGACCGCAAGGCTTTGCCTGCCCCAGAAGGAAGTGTACAAACAGGTGCAGATTACGTAGCTCCACGTACACCGGTTGAGAAGACGCTTGTTTCAATCTGGCAAGAAGTACTTGGAACGGATGCAATAGGGATCATGGATAAATTCTTTGATCTTGGTGGTGACTCTATCAAATCTATCCAGGTATCATCACGCTTGTTCCAAGCAGGCTATAAGCTGGAAATGAAGGACTTGTTCCAGTATCCAACCATTGCCGAATTGAGCAAACGGATTCGATCGATCACCCGATTGGCGGATCAAGGTGAAGTGGTAGGCGAAGTGGAATTAACTCCGATTCAGCACTGGTTCTTTGAGCAATCGTACACACAACAACGTCACTATAACCAGTCCGTTATGTTGTTTAAAGAGCAAGGCTTTGAGGAAGAAGCGCTTCGCAAGGTGATGCAAAAGATTGCTGAACACCATGATGCTGTGCGGACCGTATATATCCCGACGGAAAACGGGTATAAAGCACGGAACCGTGGCATTGAGGAAGGCGAACTCTACAGCCTGGAGGTTGTTGATTTCCGAGATGTATCTGACGAAGCGACAGCAGTCGAAGCAAAGGCAAGTGAGATGCAAAGCAGCATGAATTTAGGCGAAGGACCGCTTATGAAGCTGGGCTTGTTCCGTTGCAAGAATGGGGACCATTTGTTGATCATACTTCATCACTTAGTAGTAGACGGGGTTTCATGGCGCATTCTGTTCGAAGATATTGCGAATGGATATGAACAAGCGCAAAACAATGAGGACATAAGCCTCCCGCACAAAACAGATTCCTTCCAGCTGTGGGCACAACAATTGGCTCTGTATGCTAATTCAGATGCGATGGAGCAAGAGCGAGAGTATTGGCAACACCTTGAACAAATTCCAATGACTCCGCTGCCAAAAGATAATGACGAAGCTGCCTCGCTTATGAAAGACAGCCAGTCTATTATGGTGCATTGGACAGCAGAGGAAACAGAGCAACTGCTGAAACAAGCGAATCGTGCCTACAATACAGAAGTGAATGATTTGCTGCTCACAGCGCTCGGCATGGCTATACATTCTTGGACTGGAATAGAACAAATCCATGTGAGCCTAGAGGGGCATGGTCGCGAATCTATTATTGAAGACATAGATATTACCCGAACAGTAGGCTGGTTTACAAGTCAATATCCAGTAGTACTGACACTTCATGAAGGAAAACATGTTTCCCAGCAAATCAAGAGTGTTAAAGAAGGGCTTCGTCATATCCCGCAAAAGGGAATTGGTTACGGTATTCACAGATATTTGTCTAAGCGAAACGAGGATCGTGCTTTTACAGATCCTGAGATTAGCTTTAATTATCTGGGACAATTTGACCAGGATTTGCAAAACAATGATATCAAGCTATCTCCGTACGCAAGCGGTGCAGAGACAAGCCCGAATGCAACCATGCCATTTACACTAGACATGAATGGTTTGATCTCAGAAGGAGCTCTATCCATTGAAATTACTTACAGTGGAAAAGAGTACCAGAGAGAAACGATGGAGCAGCTAGCCCCATTACTGCAAGCAAGCCTCCGAGAAGTTCTAAATCACTGCGTAGCCAAGGAGCGGCCAGAATTAACGCCAAGCGATGTCTTGTTGCGTGGACTGACTGTTGATGAATTGGAACAGATCGTTGAACAGACCAGTCATGTAGGTGAAGTGGAAAACATTTATGCGATGACACCTATGCAAAAGGGAATGTGGTTCCATAGCTTGATGGACCCGCAGTCTGGAGCTTATTTTGAACAAACGACGTTTGACATCCGTGGAAACTTCCATGAAGACATTTTTGAAACAAGCTTACGCATGCTGTTCCAAAGACATGAGATATTTAGAACGAATTTCTACAAGGGATGGAAGGAGCAGCCGCTACAGGTCGTATATCGAGAGAAAGATAGCTCTCTATATTATGAGGACCTGATGGTGATGAATGTAGAAGAGCGGAATGCTTACGTTTCCTCCTTTATCAAGAAGGACAGGGAAACAGGCTTCGACTTAAGTCAGGATTTATTGATGCGTGTTTCTATTCTTCGGACAGAGGATGAAGAATACAAAATAATTTGGAGCTCCCATCACATTTTAATGGATGGCTGGTGCTTATCTTTAGTTGCATCAGAGGTGTTTGAATGCTACTTTGCCATTCTGCAGCAAAGAGCCCCACAATTGGCTGAAGTCTCGCCATACAGTGCCTATATTGAATGGCTGGAGCACCAAGACGGTAGAGAAGCTTCTAGCTATTGGAGCAATTATTTAGCAGGCTATGAGCAACAAACAATCGTTCCAAAAGCGAAGTCGCCAGATAAAGAAGCTGAGCAAATCTTTAGAACGAGCTTCTGCGATGTAGATAAAGATCTGACCGCACAGTTGAACAATCTGGCAAGACAGCATCAGGTGACAATCAATACATTAATGCAGACGGTATGGGGCATCATGCTTCAAAAGTACAATGGAACGGATGATGTCGTCTTTGGAAGTGTAGTTTCTGGTAGACCAGCGGATATTCGAGACGTTGAGAATATGATCGGCTTGTTTATCAATACAATTCCTGTTCGTATCCATTGTGAGGAAAGCATTTCTTTCGCCGATTTATTAAAGCAAAATCAAGAAAAAGCTTTGGCATCTCATGAATATGACACCCATCCACTTTACGAAATTCAGGCTCTGACAGAACAAAAACAGGACTTGATCAATCATATTATGGTGTTTGAAAACTATCCTGTTGAAGAGCAGATGGAGCAGGTAGGAAAAGAAGACGAAACGGCATTTGAGGTTACAAACGTCAAGATGGTCGAACAAACCAACTATGACTTTAATCTCATAGTAATTCCTGGTGAAGAAATTAGAATTCATGCCGAGTACAATGCGGCTGTGTACGATCAAGCGGGTGTTGAGAGAATCCTCGGGCATTTCGTTCATGTTATGCAGCAAGTGATCAATAACCCTGCCATCGCTGTGAATATGGTGGAAGTAGTAACAGAGCAGGAAAAAGAGCAGATTATCAAGGAATTCAACCATACAGCAGTTCCTTATCTGCAGGAGTACATGATTCATCAATTGTTTGAACAGCAAGCAGAACTCTCGGCAGACCAGCTAGCCATTGTATGCCAGGATAAGCAAATGACCTATCGTGAATTAAATGATCAAGCAAACCAACTTGCAAGAACATTACGAGTGAAAGGTGTACAAGCTGATCAATTGGTGGCCATTATGGCTGAACGTTCCACAGAAATGATCGTCGGCATGCTGGCAATCTTGAAGGCTGGCGGTGCATACGTACCAATTGACCCTGAATACCCAGAGGATCGCATTCGTTACATGCTAGAGGATGCAGATGCGAAGTTGGTTGTTACCCAACAACATTTGCTAGATCAGCTTTCCTTCTTTGCTGCAGAAAGGCTTGTTCTTCTTGATGATTCTGCAAGTTATCAGGTTGAGCGTTCCAATTTGGAGCCAATCCATGGACAAAGTGATTTAGCCTATGTGATCTATACCTCAGGAACAACGGGCAAACCAAAAGGGGTCATGGTCGAACACGCAAGTATTGCAAATACAATCCATTGGAAAGCTAATACATTCGGGTTTACGAAAAACGACCGGGCGCTGATGATTACTCCATTTGTCTTCGATCCATTCCTGACACACTTGTTTGGTCCATTGGTATCTGGTTCAACGGTGTATTTGTTGCCGGATGGAGAAAGCAAAGACCCTGTTGCTATTAAAAATGCTATTACGCAAGAGAGCATTACGCATCTGCAAAGCTCACCTAGTTTCTTATGGAGTATTGTGGATACGATGAATCCAGAGGATCTGAAGTCTGTAAAAAATATCGTAGTTGGAGGAGAAAAGATCGTTTCGTCGCTAGTTAACAAAGTGCTGGAGATGAATCCAAGCATTGAAATCTGCAATGAATACGGTCCGACAGAGAGCAGCGTAGTCTCTACATCTCTGACGATTACGAACCCAGAACAGGAAATTTCTATCGGAAGCCCGATAGCAAATAAACTGGTCTATATCATTGGTGTTCATAATCAGCTTCAGCCAATTGGAGTAGCCGGAGAGTTATGCATTGCGGGAAGTGGTTTAGCTAGGGGATACCTGAACCTACCAGAGCTTACAGCGGAGAAATTCGTGGATAATCCGTTTGTAGCCGGTGAACGGATGTATAAAACAGGTGATTTGGCCAAATGGCTACCAAACGGCAACATTGAGTATTTAGGCCGAATTGATCATCAAGTGAAAATTCGAGGTTATCGTATTGAGCTTGGTGAAGTGGAAGTACAGCTAATGAAGGTGGCTCCTATTCAGGAAGCGATCGTCATTGTAAAAGAAGGAGAAGCTGGACAAAATCAGTTATGCGCCTACTTTGTTTCTGAAGATCAGTTGAAGGTAAATGAACTTCGAAAAGCATTGAATCAGGTTCTTCCTGAATTTATGGTTCCATCTTACTTTGTACAATTGGACAAAATGCCTCTTACTCCTAATGGAAAAATTGATCGAAAAGCTTTGCCAGTGCCTGAAGAAAGTATTCAAACTGGAAACGAGTATATTGCTCCGCGGACACCAGTGGAAACAGCCTTGGCATTGATTTGGCAAGAGGTGCTTGGTCTTTCAACTGTTGGAGTGACAGAGAATTTCTTTGATGTGGGAGGACATTCGCTACGTGCAACTACTTTGGTTGCCAAGATTCATAAAGAGATGAATGTTGCGATACCACTGAGGGACATTTTCAAATATCCGACGATTGAACAGTTGGCTCAGTTGATAGCTAGCATGGAGCATAACACATACGCCTCCATTCCTGTCATAGAGAACCGTGAGTACTACTTGGTTTCTTCTGCTCAAAAGAGACTGTACATTCTAAGTCATCTTGAGGGTGGAGAGCTAAGCTACAACATGCCAGGCATTATGATGCTAGAGGGTTCGCTAGATAAGGACCGTGTAGAAGCGGCTTTCCAAGAATTAACGCAACGTCACGAAACATTACGCACAGGCTTTGAGCTAGTAAATGGGGAACCAATGCAACGAGTACACGATGAAGTGTCGTTTAAGCTGGAGTATTGGGAAACCAATTTAGAGGAAGCAGAACCAATTATTGAAGGGTTCGTACGTGCGTTCGATCTCAAACAGGCTCCACTATTGCGGGTAGGCTTACTTTCAGTCGATGTGAATCAATACATCCTGCTATTTGATATGCATCATATTATCTCTGACGGCGTTTCTATGGGCGTTCTCATGCAAGAATTTGTCCAGCTTTATCGGGGAGAACAGCTTTCTCCACTGCGTATCCAATACAAGGATTATGCCGCTTGGCAACAAGCAGGCATGCAAAGCGAGTGGATGAGCAAGCAGGAAGCATACTGGATAAAAGTCTTTGCTGGTGAAATACCTGTTCTGGACATGCCAATTGATTATCAACGACCTGCAAACAGAAAATTTGAGGGAGAAGCCGTCGAATTCGTAATCAACAAACAGAGAAGTGAAGGATTGAAAAAACTCGCAGCCGATCATGAGTCTACCTTGTATATGGTGTTACTTGCAGTCTATACCACATTGCTTGCTAAACAGAGCGGTCAGGAAGACATTATTGTAGGTACGCCGATTGCAGCAAGACCACACGCTGATCTTGAGTCAATTATCGGTATGTTTGTTAACACCTTAGCAATTCGGAATTACCCAGAAGCGGATAAATCCTTCTTGACTTACTTGCAAGAGGTCAAAGACAATTCGTTGCAAGCTTTTGAAAATCAGGATTATCCATTTGAAGAATTAGTAGAAAAGCTGGATGTGAAACGAGATTTAAGCCGTAACCCGCTGTTTGACACAATGTTTGTGCTGCAAAACACGGAGCAAGGAGATCTGTCCATTGAAGGCTTGCAACTAAAACCTTACGGGGAACAACCAATCGTAGCTAAGTTTGATTTGACCTTAAATGCCGAAGAGCTTGAGGATAGCATCGTATGCAGCTTTGATTTTGCAAGCTCCCTGTACAAGCGCGAAACCATAGAACGACTGATCGAACATTTCATGCAGGTGATTGATTCTGTTCTTTTAAATCCAGAGGCACTGCTTTCCTCTATCGAGATGATTACGTCATATGAAAAAACTGCAATTCTTGAAACATTTAACGATTCAGAGGCAGATTATCCACGCGAGAAGGCAATTCATCAGTTGTTTGAAGAGCAGGCAGCACTTGTGTCAGATCATGTCGCAGTCGTCTTTGAGGGGGAACAGCTTTCTTATCGTGATCTAAACGAGAAGGCAAATCGACTTGCAAGATCATTAGTAGCTCAAGGTGTTCAAGCTGATGATTTAGTAGGCATCATGGCTGAACGATCTTTGGATATGGTTGTAGGAATCCTTGCGATCCTCAAAGCAGGAGGAGCCTATGTACCGATTGATCCAGAGTATCCAGAAGAGCGGATTGCCTATATGCTGGAGGATTCCAATGTGAATCTGCTATTGTTGCAGTCCCATTTACTAGGACGTGCAGCTTTTGATAAGCAGGTCTTGTTACTAGATGACGAACAATCCTACCAGACTGATCACTCTAATCTGGAACTGCGTTCTGGACCAAGAAATCTGGCGTATGTGATCTATACGTCAGGGACTACAGGCAAGCCAAAGGGTACCTTGATCGAGCATAAGAACGTGGTTCGTCTGTTATTTAACAGCAAAAATCTGTTTGATTTTACCGATTCTGATACATGGACGCTATTCCATTCGTTCTGCTTTGATTTCTCTGTCTGGGAAATGTACGGAGCACTCTTATACGGTGGAAAATTGGTTATCGTGCCTCCGTTAACAGCGAAGAGTCCGAAGCAATTCCTTCAGTTACTTCAGGATCAGCAAGTAACGATATTAAATCAAACACCAACCTATTTCTATCAATTGCTTCAGGAAGAAGCAAAGGATGATAGAAAAGAGTTGTCCTTACGAAATGTGATTTTCGGTGGGGAAGCGTTAAGTCCAGCTTTATTGAAGGATTGGAAGGCGAAATACCCACAAGTCAAACTAATCAACATGTATGGAATAACAGAAACCACTGTCCATGTTACGTACAAGGAAATTACCGAAGTAGAAATTTCTCAGGCGAAAAGCAATATCGGTAAAACAATCCCAACCTTATCTGCTTACATTCTCGATGAGCATTTGCGCCTTCAACCTGTAGGAGTGAAGGGAGAATTGTATATTGCTGGTGAAGGATTGGCTCGTGGGTACTTAAATCGTCCGGAGTTGACGGACGAGCGATTTGTTCCTAATCCGTTTGTACCTGGTGAACGTATGTATAAGACTGGCGATCTAGCGAGATGGCTGGCAGATGGCAATATTGAGTATTTAGGACGAATTGATCATCAAGTCAAAATTCGCGGCTATCGCATCGAGCTTGGAGAAGTTGAAACGCAGCTTCTAAACATCGAATCCATGCAAGAAGTGATTGTGATAGCACATGAAGATGCAAGCGGCGACAAATACTTATGCGCGTATTTTGTCGCAGATCACGAGCTGACTGTAGGCGAACTAAGAAAAGCATTGTCACAACAGTTACCGGACTATATGATTCCAGCTTATTTCGTCCAAATGGAACGGATGCCTCTGACTGCAAACGGTAAACTAGACCGTAAAGCGTTGCCAACACCAGAAGAAAGTATGCAAACAGGTAGAGAATATGTTGCACCTAGAACCCGGGTGGAAGCGATGCTAGCTCAAATTTGGCAGGAAGTCCTAGGGTTATCGCAAGTAGGGATTACAGAGAACTTCTTTGAGATCGGCGGACATTCCTTACGTGCTACGACCCTTGTAGCCAAAATACATCAAGCATTAGACACAAGCATTACACTGCGAGATGTATTCCAAATCCCAACGATTGAGCAGATGGCTGATCACATTGCCAATACAGAGAAGCAAGCTTATATATCCATTCCTGTCGCAGAGGAAAAAGACTACTATCCTGTGTCTTCAGCTCAAAAACGTCTCTATATTTTGAGTCACGTCGAGGGAGGAGAGCTTAGCTACAATATGCCGGGTGTGATGAGAATTGAAGGTCAGCTTGATTGGATGAAGCTAGAGACAGCATTCCGTCAATTAATTGATCGTCATGAGTCATTACGCACAGGCTTTGAAATGGTAGATGGAGAGGTAGTTCAACGGATCTATAAAGATGTGGAGTTCACCTTAGAGAAGATACAAGCAACAGAAGAGGAAGTGGATGCACAGATTAACAGTTTTGTGCGGAAATTTGATCTTCAGCAAGCACCGTTGATCAGAGCCGGCCTGATAGAAATAGAGCCAGATCGCTATATCCTGCTCTATGACATGCACCATATCATTTCTGATGGAATCTCGATGGGTATCCTTATACAGGAAGTGGCCGAGCTGTATGAGGGCAAGGAATTGTCCCCATTGCGGCTACAGTACAAGGATTATGCGGTTTGGCAACAGCAACGAGCCAAGAGTGAGTTATATGAACAGCAAGAAAACTATTGGTTTGGCGAGTTCTTTGGTCCATTGCCTGTCTTGGATTTAATGATTGCTTATCCGAGACCTGCGGTACGCAGTTTTGAGGGCGCTGAGCATGAATTTGTCATTGACCGTGCTTTGGCAGACCAAGTAACCCAAATGGCTGAAAATAGCGGAAGCACATTATATATGCTTCTCATGGCTACCTATACAATCTTGCTTTCTAAGTACAGTGGACAAGAGGATATCATTGTTGGTACTCCTGTTGGCGGAAGACTTTCTGCCGAATTAGAACCACTTATCGGCATGTTTGTTAACACCTTAGCAATTCGTAACTATCCGCAGAAGGATAAGACGTTCCAAGGATACCTTGAAGAGGTGAAAGAGCGCACGCTACAAGCCTTTGAAAACCAAGAATATCCGTTGGAAGAATTAGTGGATAGGCTGAATGTGAAGCGGGACCCAAGCCGAAATCCACTCTTCGACACAGTGTTTGTTATGCAAAATACGGAGGATCAGGAAGCAACCATTGGATCGTTAGCCGTTACTCCTTATGTACAAGACCACACTGTAGCTAAATTTGACCTAACCTTGTCAATGAGCACAGAAGAGGGAGAGATTAGAGGAGCATTCGAATATTGCACAAAACTTTTCAATAAAAACATGATTGAACAGTTAGCAAATGATTTTGTACGGATACTATCTGAGGTTGTTACCACTCCAGACAAAAAGCTAGGGGAATTAGAGCTAGTAGAGAATACAGCTAGCAACCATGACCTAGTAGAATCTATTACATTTGATTTCTAAGGAAAAAATAGGTTTACGAGCGTGTGTTTTGGGCGGGTTCCATTGCACACGCTCACCCTTCATTTTTGCACTCATTCATTTTTTATGAATTTCAATTCGATCAGAGGTGTGGATGCAATAGTCAGACACCTCGCTGTTGTTTAGCGTTCAAATGTGACTAAAAACTTGGAGTGATGTAATTGAAAGCTCTATTTGAAAAAGAAAAAGCTTTTTGGAGTAGCAAGTTTGATGCCGATGATCAAATCGTAATTCTTCCGTATAACAGATTTTCCACTATTCATAAAAATACCGACAGCTACCAAAGCATTTCCAATACATTGCCGCCTCAGATTTTCCAAAGAATCAGTTCTATAGCAGGCGGGTCACATATCGCTATCTTTATGATTTTATTAGCTGGTTTAGAAACCTTATTGTCCAAATATACTAGCCAAGAAACCATCATTGTGGGCGTTCCAGGATTTGGTGCTTCGCCTGATGCCCAACCACTTTCAAATCAGCTTATCATTTTAAAAAATGAAGTACATAGCAAGAATACTTTCAAATCTTTATTAAACCAAATTAAATCCTCCATTAGTGAAGCAATGAAACATCAGAGTCTCCCTTTTTGGAATTTTATTGATACTCTGAATGTACATTACGATTCGAATCGAGTTCCGATTATTAATACTATCGTATCGTTAAAGGAGATCCATTCACTAGATTTTGAGGAACATGCTGTTTTTGACATCCATTTTCAATTTGGTTTGGAAAATGGCTCTCTTCAATTAAATACAATTTATAACGAAAATCGTTATGATCAAGAGCTGATTAACCAAGTCAGCAGGCACTTATCTCACATTTTATCCATTGTCCTATTTGATCTAGACCTTTCACTAGAACAGGTTGAACTGTTATCAGAAAAAGAGCAGGAAGAGCTTCTGCGTACGTTTAATAATACGGCTACCGCCTATCCCAGAGAGAAAACCATTCAACAGTTGTTTGAAGAACAGGCAGAGCGCACACCAAATCAGGTAGCAATTGTCTTAGATGATGAGCAACTAACTTATAAAGAATTAAATGAAAAGGCTAATCAACTAGCAAGAACGCTACGAAACCAGGGAGTCACTAGAGGACAATTAGTCGGGCTCATGGTTGAACGCTCCTTGGAAATGATCATCGGAATTTTCGGGATTTTAAAAGCGGGGGGAGCCTATGTACCGATTGATCCAGAATATCCGAATGATCGTATTCGTTATATGCTAGAGGATTCAGGAGCAAAAGTATTTGTAACACAAAGTCATATACGTCATCGTGCAGATTTCGAGGGAACGTGCGTATTCCTGGATGATTCAAAGGCTTACAGCGACGATAGCTCCAACCTAGAGCCAGCAGCAGAAGCAACAGATGTGGCTTATGTGATATATACTTCCGGATCGACTGGAACACCTAAAGGTACGCAAATCAGACACTTCAACGCCACTAGAGTGGTAATAAAGACCAATTACATCGAAATAAGTGAAGAAGATACACTATTACAGCTTTCTAATTATGTATTTGACGGCTCTATTTTTGACATCTACGGCGCTTTGTTAAATGGGGCAAGGCTGATCCTCCTAAAAAAAACAGATATGCTTGACCTTGCTAAGCTTAGTAGCGTAATCGAGCAACAGAATGTAACGATCTTCTTTATACCTACTGCATTCTTCAATACGCTTGTTGACAATCAGCTGACATGCTTTACAAATGTCCGCAAAGTTTTATTTGGGGGAGAGCGTGCATCTGTTGCTCATATTCGCAAGGCATTCCAATATTTGGGCCGAGAACGACTCATTCATGTCTATGGTCCTACCGAGAGCACGGTATTTACCACCTTCTATCCCATTAATACTCCTTTTGATGAAGATGTTGCTACAGTTCCGATTGGGAAACCTCTGGCTAATACATTGGTGTACGTAGTGGATCAATTCAATAACCTCAGACCGATAGGGGTTCCAGGTGAATTGTGCATCGCAGGTGAGGGGTTATCGACTGGATATCTCAACAGAGAAGAGCTAAGTGCTGAAAAATTTGTCGATAATCCGTTTGTGCCCGGAACTCCCATGTATCGTACAGGCGATTTAGTGAAGATGCTGCCAGACGGAAATATTGATTTTTTAGACCGGATAGATAAGCAGGTAAAAATTAGAGGATTCCGTATTGAGCTGGGAGAAATTGAAAATGCTCTTTTAGCATTCCCAGAGGTCAACGAAGCCATTGTGGTGGATGGAATAAAGGATGGAAATAAATATTTAGCCGCCTATTACGTAGGAAAAGAGTCTATTCAGCCAGGAGAATTACTCAAAAATCTGTCAGATAAATTACCTGAATATATGGTTCCTGATTATTGCATACCACTTGACCAAATGCCGCTTACTCCGAACGGGAAGATTGATCGAAAAATGCTCCCCTCTGTTGAGGAGACGATGCCAATTGAAGAATATGTAGCCCCCCGTACTTTGCTGGAAGAAAAATTAGCGGAAATTTGGGAGAAGATTTTAGGACTATCCAAGGTTGGCATAAAAGACAACTTTTTTGAAAGAGGCGGGCATTCCTTACGAGCAACAGCCCTGGTGTCTACGATTCAGAAGGAGCTGCATAAGAATATCCAGCTAAGAGATGTGTTTTCACATCCGACGATCGAACGACTGGCTCAGGTAATTGAGAATATAGAGCAAACAGCTTATTCAGTTATACCGATTATTGAGGAAAAACCTTATTATCCTGTCTCGTCCGCTCAGAAACGACTCTATATTCTAAGCCAGCTAGCAGGCGGGGAAATCAGCTATAATATGCCGGATGCTATGTTGCTGGATGGAGTGATAGATCGAGAACGTATAGAAACAGCTTTTCAGCAACTGATTGCGCGTCATGAAATCTTACGAACTAGCTTTGAGCTGGTAGGCGGTGAACCAATTCAACGCGTACATAAAGAGGTTCCTTTCTCCTTGGAATATGTACAGGTTGCCAATGAAGAAGAGGCGGAAGGAATCATTCGTTCTTTTACAAGAATGTTTGATTTGCAAAGCGCTCCGTTATTGCGTGTAGGACTCATTCAGTTAGCCTATGATCGCCATGTCTTATTGTTTGACATGCACCATATCATCTCTGATGGAACCTCTATGAATGTTCTTATTCAAGAATTTGCCGGCTTGTATCAGGGAGAGGAATTGCCGACACAACGAATTCAGTACAAGGACTACGCTTCTTGGCAACAGCAGCAGATGAAAAGTGAGTGGTATCAGCAACAAGAAAATTACTGGCTACAAGTATTTTCAAATGAGCTGCCCGTACTTCAAATCCCTACTGATTATACCCGTCCCGCTATTAGAAGCTTTGACGGAGGTCTTTTGGAATTTAGACTCGGCAAACAAACCAGTGAGGAATTAAAGCAGCTTGCAGCCCAAACCGGTTCTACGTTGTACATGGTGCTATTGGCTGTTTATACCACCCTGCTGAGTAAATACAGTGGACAAGAGGATATTATTGTTGGAACTCCGATAGCAGGAAGACCTCATGCCGATTTGGAAAGCATGATTGGTATGTTCGTAAACACACTTGCAATTCGCAACTATCCTGCGGCTGAAAAAACATTCTATGAATACCTGCAGGAAGTGAAAGAAGCTTCCTTGAAGGCATATGAGAATCAAGATTATTTATTTGAAGAGCTGGTAGAAAAGCTCGGTGTAAACCGGGATATGAGTCGCAACCCATTGTTTGATACGATGTTTGTTCTGCAAAATTTAGAAAATCAGGAACAGGAGCTAGAGCAGTTACGCATCACACCGTATGTAAGTGAGCATACGATTTCCAAGTTCGATTTAACTCTGCATGCGATGGAGGATGCGGATACGATCCTGTGTAGCTTTGAATATGCGACAACACTATTCAAACGAGAAACCATCGAGCGTATGGCAAAGCACTTTGTCCAACTGATAGATGGGCTTTTACATGATCCACATGCGAAGCTGTCCGCTATCGAGATGATGACAACAGATGAGAAGAGGTTGATTCTCGAAACGTTCAACAATACGACAGTAGAAGGTGTAGAGGAGCAAACCATTCACCAATTATTCGAGATGCAGGTCGAACGTGCACCAGATCAAGTGGCTGTTGTCTATGAAGGTGATCAACTGACATACCGTGAGTTAAATGAGCGGGCAAATCAAGTAGCACGAACACTGCGAGCAGAAGGTATAAGCTCAGATCAGCTAGTCGGTATTTTGATGGAGCATTCATTGGATATGGTGGTTGGATTGCTAGGTATCTTAAAGGCCGGAGGGGCTTATGTACCGATTGATCCAGACTATCCAGAGGATCGAATTCAGTATTTGCTAGAGGATAGTCAAACAACTATTTTGCTCACACAGCAGAAGTTCTCCGAAAAACTTACTTATAACAAAAAAATTCTTTACCTGGACAATCAAGAGCTCTATCAGGGAAGTACCACTAATCTTGAACATGTAAACAACATGAGTAATCTAGCATATATCATTTATACCTCAGGCTCGACTGGAAATCCGAAGGGAGCTATGATCACTCATCAGGGGCTTGTTAATTATATTTGGTGGGCTAAAAAGGTGTATGTGCAAAATGAGACTGTCCATTTCCCGCTTTATTCGTCCATTTCGTTTGATTTGACCGTCACGTCAATTTATACTCCTCTGATTTCTGGTAATACGATCTATATTTATAGAGGAGAAGACAAGGTACAGGTCATCCAAGACATCCTTGCAGACAATAAGGTTGGGATTATGAAGCTAACACCTACCCATCTAAAATTAATAGAAGACTATGACGGCACGAATAGTAACATGAAGAGATTTATTGTCGGCGGCGAGAACCTGCACACGCAACTGGCTAGCAAAATTCATCGTAATTTTGGTGGGCATGTCCAAATTATGAATGAATATGGGCCTACCGAAACAGTAGTAGGTTGCATGCTCTATACCTTTGATCCGAATCATACCTATCAGGACTCTGTACCAATTGGTGTACCAGCCGACAATGTAAGGATATATGTGTTAGATAAAGCCCTGCAGCCAGTGCCAATTGGCTCTATCGGAGAAATGTACATTGCAGGGGATGGGGTTGCCAGAGGGTATTTAAATCGACCTGAGCTAACCGCGGAAAAATTTATAGAAAATCCCTTTAGGCCCGGGGAAAGAATGTATCGAACCGGGGACCTCGCGCGTTGGTTGCCAGATGGAAATATGGAATATGTGGGAAGAACAGATGATCAGGTTAAAATCCGAGGATATCGGATTGAGCTAGGAGAAATAGAAGCACGGATCATAAGCATGGAAGAGGTCCAAGAAGCAGTGGTTATCGCTCGGGAAGACCATGCCGGACTGCAGCACTTATGTGCATATATTGTTTCGGAAAAGCAATTGATGATAAGTGAGCTAAAAAGCAGACTGGCCCATCAGCTTCCTAGCTACATGGTACCGTCTTATTTCATACAGGTGGAACAAATCCCGCATACACCAAATGGAAAGCTAGATCGAAAGTCTTTACCTGCCCCAGAGGATGGCGCTATCCAAACTGGAGCAGAATATGTGCCGCCGCGTACATGGATGGAATCGAAGCTTGTTCAGATTTGGCAAGAGGTTCTCGGTCTTTCCATGATAGGGGTAAAGGATCATTTCTTTGATATTGGTGGTCATTCCCTGCGAGCTACTCATTTGATTTCCAAAATTTATAAAGAATTAAATCAAAACCTGCCGTTACGGGATGTCTTCCAAAATCCGACTATTGAGCGAATGGCAGAAATATTAACAGGAAGAGAAAAAATTGCCTATGCTTCCATTCCCATTATTGAAGAGAGAGAATTCTATCCGGTTTCTTCAGCCCAGAAGCGATTGTATATTTTAAGTCAATTAATTGGTGGAGAAATTAGTTATAATATGCCAAACGTGGTAAGGATAGATGGAGAACTCGATCAAGGACGTTTAGAGATCGTCTTCCAGAAGCTGATTTCGCGTCATGAAATCTTACGAACTAGTTTTGAACTGGTAAACGGAGAAACGATGCAACGAGTACACCCAAATGTAGATTTTTCTATAGAATATGCTGAAGCCAGTATGGAAGAACTCGAAACGATCATCCAAGGCTTTGTTCGTCCGTTTAACCTTGAGCAAGCTCCGTTACTCCGTGTTGGGCTTGTTAAGATAGACAAAGACAGCCATGTTCTGATGTTTGACATGCACCATATTATTTCAGATGGTGTTTCCACAGGTATTTTCATGCAAGAATTTATCAGCCTGTACGCGGAAGGAGAGTTACCTCCGCTTCGTATTCAATATAAGGATTATGCAGTCTGGCAACGAGAAGGCGTTCAGCGTGAGGCAATACAGCGACAAGAAGCCTATTGGCTTGAAGTTTTCCAAGGAGAGATTCCTGTACTCAACTTGCCAGTCGATTATGCCCGACCAGCTATGAAAAGCTTTGAGGGAAGTACGTTTGAATTTGTTCTTGACCAAAAAAGCAGTGATGGATTACGGCAAATCGCAGCTCAAACCGGTTCTACGCTGTATATGGCGTTATTGGCTGTCTATACGACTCTACTGAGTAAATATAGTGGGCAAGAGGATATTATTGTTGGAACTCCGATAGCGGGAAGACCTCATCCGGATTTAGAAAGTATGATTGGCATATTTATAAACACGCTTGCGATACGTAACTATCCAGCGGGTGAAAAAACGTTCTACGAATATCTGCACGAAGTCAAAGAAGCTTCCTTAAAGGCATATGAGAATCAAGACTACCTATTCGAAGAGCTGGTAGAGAAGCTAGATGTAAATCGGGATATGAGTCGTAACCCATTGTTTGATACGATGCTCGTCCTGCAAAATTTAGAGAAGAAAGAGCAGGAGCTAGAGGGCTTACGCATTTCATCATATGCAAGTGAACAAACTATTTCCAAGTTTGATTTAACTCTACATGCAATGGAGGATGCAGATACAGTCCTGTGCAGCTTTGAATATGCGACAAGACTATTCAAACGAGAAACGATCGAACGTATGGCGAAGCATTTTGTCCAATTGGTAGATGGACTTGTAAGTCAACCGCATGAGAAGCTGTCCGCCATCGAGATGCTGACAGCGGATGAGAAGAAGTTGATTCTCGAAACTTTCAACAATACAACAGTACATGATGTAGCGGACCAGACCATCCACCAATTATTTGAGATGCAGGTCGAACGAACACCGGATCAAGCAGCAGTCGTTTATGAAGGTGAACAACTGACGTACCGCGAGTTAAATGAGCGAGCAAATCAACTGGCAAGAACACTGCGAGCAGAAGGGGTAAGCTCGAATCAACTAGTCGGTATTTTGGTGGAGCGTTCTCTTGACATGTTAGTTGGACTGTTAGGCATCCTGAAGGCTGGCGGAGCTTACGTACCAATTGATCCAGGTTATCCAGAAGATCGCATTCGCTACATGCTAGAGGATGCGGGGGTTACGTTCGTAGTTGTACACAGTCACTTGCAGGATCAGATCAGCTTCGATGGATATCAGGGAAAATGTATTGTAATAGAGGAAGAGGCTTCTTATCAGAAGGACGCGTCTAATCTTAAACCAGGAAGTAGCCCGTTTGATTTGGCCTATGTCATCTACACATCAGGATCGACCGGTATGCCTAAGGGTGTTATGATTACGCATCAGGCAGTTGTCAACCTGATACATGGCATAACGGATCGGATTGACTTTGCAGAAGGAAAATCTCTTCTTTGTGTTACTACCATTTCATTTGATATCTTCGTGCTAGAAACGCTCCTTTCGCTTAGTAAAGGAATAAGAGTAGTATTGGCTAGCGAAATTCAACAGACGGATTCACAGGCCTTAAGAAACGTCATTTCTGAGCAAAAAATCGATATGATCCAAATGACGCCTTCTCGTATGCAGATGTTGTTAGCGTCGGCAGATAGTACTGAGCCGTTCAAAGAATTGCAGCATGTCCGGGAAATAATGCTTGGCGGCGAGGCGCTTCCTGTTTCCCTAATCAATGCGCTGCATGAGCATACGCCGGCACGCCTGTATAATATGTATGGTCCGACTGAAACAACCGTATGGTCATCGATTGGATCAGTGACTGCGGGCCAGCCTATAACAATTGGCAGACCAATAACAAATACACAATTTTATATCTTGAGTATGGAAGGTCATCTTCAGCCAGTAGGGGTAGCTGGAGAGCTGTGCATTGCTGGTATGGGACTAGCAAGGGGCTACTGGAATCGTCCCGAACTAACGATGGACAAGTTTGTAGAAAATCCATTCCTACCAGGAAGTAAGATGTATAAAACGGGTGATTTAGCAAAATGGCTTCCTGATGGAACCATTGAGTATCTAGGTCGAATCGATCACCAGGTAAAGGTGAGGGGCTACCGCATTGAACTTGGAGAGATTGAAGAACAGATCAGGAACATTAAAGAGGTTGAGGAAGCAGTGGTAATCGCACAGGAAGACCATGCTGGGCTGCAGCATTTATGCGCATATATTGTAGCAGATCAACCATTACTTGTAAGCGATGTAAGAAGCACATTGCTGCAAAAGCTACCTGGTTATATGATTCCTTCCTACTTTGTCCAATTGGAGCAAATGCCTTTAACACCAAATGGAAAAATTGATCGTAAAGCATTACCTGTACCTGAAGGAAACCTGCAAACGGGAGTGGAATACGCAGCGCCACAGACACAGTTGGAAGAGCAGATCGCCGGTATTTGGCAGGAGGTTCTAGGAGTTAATAATATTGGGGTGAGAGATAACTTCTTCGATAGTGGTGGACACTCCTTGCGAGCTACGACACTCGTTGCCAAGATGCATAAAGAAATGGGAGTGAATCTTCCTCTGCGGGATGTCTTTTCATATCCTACGATTGAACAGATGGCCAAACGAGTATCTGAGATCGATCACGTGACGCATTTCTCAATTCCTGTAATTTTAGAAAGAGAGTTTTATCCGGTATCCTCTGCTCAAAGACGATTATATATTTTAAATCAGATTGAGGGTGGAGGGCTCAGCTATAACATGCCAACCGTCCTAGTGGTAGAGGGACAGCTTGATCGGAAAACGCTTGAAGAAGCATTCCAGAAATTAATCAATCGCCATGAGACCTTACGAACAGGCTTTACGATGATAAACGGGGAACCAGTCCAACAGATTTATCGTGATGTGACATTTGAAATTGAATACATGCTGGCAAAAGAGGAAGAGATAGCTAGCCTCATTCAAGCATTTGTGCGTGAGTTTGATCTGGCAAAAGCTCCACTTTTACGGGTAGGCTTGATTGAACTTGAAGCAGATCGACATATTTTAATGTTTGACACGCATCACATCATTTCTGATGCGGCTTCATTAAGCATTTTGGTTCAAGATTTGGTTCAGTTATACACAGGCGAGGAACTAGAACCGCTCCGAATTCAATATAAGGATTACGCCGTATGGCAACAGGAAGAAGTGCAAAGCGAACGAGTCCGAAATCAAGAAGCATACTGGCTGAACATTCATGGAAATGAAATTCCGGTTCTTAATTTGCCAACGGACTATCCAAGACCCGCCTTGCAAAGCTATCAGGGAGATATCTTTGAATTTGTCATCGACCAACAAAGAAGTGAAGGACTTCGACAAATTGCTTCACAAACAGGCTCCACCTTGTTTATGGTCTTATTGGCTGCATATACCGCTTTGTTAAGCAAAAGCAGTGGACAAGAGGATATTATTGTAGGAACTCCAATAGCGGGAAGACCGCATGCAGATCTTGAAAGCCTGATTGGCATATTTATTAATACTCTAGCGATTCGTACTCAGCCAATGGTAGCAAAAACATTTTACGAATATGTCAAAGAAGTCAAAGAGCATGCATTACAAGCCTATGAAAATCAGGAATATCCATTTGAAGAGCTAGTAGAAAAATTACAGGTAGCGCGCGATTTTAGTCGCAATCCGCTGTTTGATACAATGTTTGCCTTACAAAACGTGGAGCAAGGTAATCAGACCATCGAAGGCTTACAGCTCAGACCATATGAAGGAGAGCATACTGTCTCTAAATTTGATCTAAGCTTATATGCCAATGAAGATGATAAAAACATTGTGTGTACTTTCGAGTTTGCTACTTCATTGTTTAAGCGTGACACAATCAAACGAATGTCGGAGCATTTTCTACAGGTCATTGACAGCATAGTGGCAGATCCAAACGCAAAGCTTTCTACCATTGAAATTGCTACTTCGCAAGAGAAAGAGTTGCTTCTGCAAGCCTTTAATAATACAGCAGGAGATTATCCAAGAGAGAAAACCATTTATCAATTGTTTGAGAGTCAAGTGGAACGTACACCTGATCAGATAGCTGTCGTTTACGAAAATGAACAGCTCACCTACCGGGAATTAAACGAGCGAGCAAATCAACTGGCACGAACCCTGCGATCCGAAGGTGTGGGAGCCAATCAGTTAGTTGGAATTATGGTGGATCGTTCCTTAGACATGATGATTGGGTTAATGGGGATTTTGAAAGCTGGCGGAGCCTATGTTCCAATTGACCCAGATTATCCGGACGAACGGGTCCGCTACATGCTGGAGGATTCGAAGGCTAAATGGGTAGTGACACACAGTCATTTGCAAGAGCGGATAGCTTTTGCAGGAAGCTTGATACTTATGGATAAAGAGTCTGTAGATCTGCATGAGCAATCTAATCTTGAACCTGTTAGCGGACCTGCTGATTTGGCCTATGTTATTTATACGTCGGGCTCAACTGGTAAGCCAAAAGGCGTCATGATTTTACAGCATGCAGTCGTAAACCTATTACAAGGCATAACCGATCAGATCGACTTTACCCAAGGAAAATCAATTCTTTCAGTGACGACGATCTCATTTGATATTTTTGTGCTAGAGACTCTGCTGCCGCTGTGTAAAGGTGTAAGGGTAATTTTAGCAAGTAGCCTTCAGCAAACTGACCCGGGAGCATTATGTGATGTGATTCAAAAACAGCAGGTGGACATGATCCAAATGACGCCTTCTCGGATGCAAATGTTGTTATCCTCGGAGCACATTCGCTGCTTACAGGGCGTACAAGAAATTATGCTCGGCGGAGAAGCACTTCCAGCTTCCCTAATAAAAGTCCTGCAAAAGACCACTCAGGCACGTCTGTATAATATGTACGGCCCAACTGAAACAACGGTGTGGTCATCGGTGGGAGAACTGATAGAAGGAGAACCTATAACAATTGGTAAACCGCTCGTAAACACTTCCTTCTATATTTTGAATGCTGAAAACCACCTCCAACCGATCGGGATAGCAGGTGAACTGTGCATTGCAGGAGAAGGATTGGCAAAAGGCTACTGGAATCGTCCTGAGCTAACAACAGAAAAATTTGAAGACAATCCATTTGTCACCGGGGAAAAATTGTATCGTACAGGAGATTTGGCAAAATGGCTACCTGATGGAACCATTGAGTATCTGGGACGAATTGACCACCAGGTAAAAATTCGAGGTTACCGGATTGAACTTGGTGAAATTGAAGCCCTGCTCCTGCAAATCCCTTCTATTCAGGAAGCGGTGGTTATTGCAAGAGAGGAGCAAGCAGGACAGAAACAGTTGTGTGCTTATTTTGTGGCAAATCAACAGCTTACAGTAGGTGAAATCAGAAATTCGCTGTCACAAGATTTACCTGCTTATATGATTCCATCCTTTTTTATCCAGCTTGAACAGATGCCATTGACTCCAAACGGCAAAATTAATCGAAATGCACTCCCGACTCCAGAAGGACATATTCATCTAGGAGTGGAGTACATCGCTCCACAGACACCAACGGAGATGCAACTGGCCGCTATTTGGCAAGAAGTATTGGGTGTACCTAAAATTGGTAAGAAGGACAACTTCTTTGAATTGGGTGGACATTCTTTACATGTACTTGAATTAATCAGGAAGATCTACACAGATATTCGGGTCGAAATCCCTATACGTGTAGTGTTCGAGATGCCAACTGTAGAAGCGATGGCCGAAGAAATAGTAAGATCTATGTTTGCAAAAAATAATAGGAAACCAATTACAAAATTAAACGAGCATGGACGCTTACATGTGTTCTGCTTCCCGCCAGCAATCGGGTATGGCATGGCATACATCGAAATGGCAAAATTGCTTGAACATCAGTGTGTATTGTACGGTATGGATTTTATTGAGGACTATACAAATGACGAGGAATTAATGGAGCAATATGTCAAACTCCTCACTGATGTACAGGGAAATCAACCGTATGTGTTCCTAGGTTATTCAATAGGCGGTAATTTGGCTTTTGAAGTGGCAAAAGCCATGGAGTCAAGAGGCTACGAAGTAAAAGATATTATCATGCTAGATTCCATTTTCAGGAGTAGAGAATCTGTATCCTCAAAAGAGGACGCCCTACAGGAAATCGATACTCTCTTAGAAGACACACCCGAACAGTACAAACATCTTGTGACGCCTTCCTATACGAATAGAATTTATTCGTACGCTAGATATCGGAATCAGCTTGTTAATGAGGGAATGGTTCAAGCCAATATCCATGAATTACTAGCATCCGATTCTCAGAAAGTGAACCCGACAGTAGAATCTCCTTGGTCATGGGAACGGGCAACTCATGGAAATCATATTCAATATCAAGCATTGGGAACCCATGAAGAATTGCTTGACCCTGAAATGATTGAGGGTAATACAAGGATAGTCCGCATGATCATACAGAACATCATCGATGAAATTTATGCTGTCTCTCCCCATGCAACGAATGATTTTCGTTAAATGCTGTGGCTAATAGGATTCTTTTTTACAAAAACCATAGGCTAGAAGTATAAAAGCTACGGGCATGATGCCGCGAATCGGAATTCGTGCGCATCACGCCCGTATTTTTTTGCAACATATGATAAACCCCAGCTTTCGATCCGATGAAAGATAATTTGCTTACAATGATGTGTGCCTACCCTTCAGCTAGGCTATTCGTTTTCAAGGGGACTATACAAATGTAAGTAGAGCAAAACTACGCCACTTTCCTTTTCTGTCGTTGAGGCTTATCACGCATAGAAGAGAGTACGGCTGCAAATAGGCAAATCACGGCTGCTACCCAAAAAACAGAATGAAGAGCTGTCATGTAAGCATCCACATTTAGGATATCAGTGCTGCTAGATTCAGATTGATTTCCTGTTAATCTATTCAATTGAAAAGAGAATAGTGAGATAGCAAATGTCGTTCCTAATACCATCCCGATATTGCGGACTAATGCATTTAGGCCGCCTGCTGTTCCTAATAGTTTGGGCGGAACTGATCCTAGAATACTTGCATTGTTGGGAGATAGAAAAAGACCAGTTCCAATTCCAAATATGCCCATATGCGTTGCGACAAGCCATGCCGGTTCATTTGTCGTAAGCTTCGTTAGCAGAACAAAGGAAATCGCATTAATCACCAAGCCTGAGATCGTTAAATAATAGCATCCGATTTTATCAGACAGCCAACCGGAGAACGGAGCAACGATCGCCATCATCACAGCATTTGCCATCATAACGTAACCCACGATATTCGGAGGGTATTCTAGTACCAATTGCATATAAAACGGCATGAGAATGGTTATGCAAAAAAGAGAGAGAAAGGACAGGAGTGTCGCAAAGCTTCCTGAACGAAAAGTTCTTATCTTAAAAAGAGAGAAGTCAAGCATAGGATGTGAGATTCTGGTTTCACGTCGATAAAACAAGACAAAGATGATGATTGAAAAGAGAAGACCACCTAAGGTAATTCCCGTTGCCCATCCATGCTCCTCTGCATTAGAAATGATATATAGGAAGGTAATCATACTTGTCATATACATAATAGAACCAATGTAGTCGAAAGGCTCTCCCACACGTTTTTGGTGCTGTTTCGGCATGATACGTAATGCTGCTATAAATCCGATTAAACCGATCGGTACGTTAATCCAAAAAATAGATTCCCAGCCAAACGAATCAACCAGAATGCCACCGATGGCTGGACCGGACAAGGAACCAAGTGATACCACCATACCGGTTATTCCAAGGGCGCGGCCGCGTTCTTCTTTAGGAAAAGTGGCAGCTATGATAGCTTGACTATTAGCCATCAGCAGTGCGGCGCCAGCAGCTTGCAGGACACGCATGCCAATTAACATCCAAATGGATTTTGATAAACCGCATAAAGCAGATCCAATCAAAAAAATTAAGAATCCCAAATTGTATAAGTTACCGCGTCCAAAAAGATCCGATAATTTTCCAATAATGGGTAAAAGGGAAGCGATCGCTAATAAATAAGCTGTTACAACCCATTGTACAATGTGCAGGGGGACGTCTAATGTACCCGAAATACTAGGGAGAGCTACATTTGTGATGCTACCATCCAATGTTGACATAAAGATTCCCAAAGACACATTAGCAAGTATCCACCAGCGAAGCGCAGTCCTGATGGTAGGCAACTGACCTTCCTGACTCATCTTAATTCCTCCTTTACATAGCGAAACGGTTTACCCTTTTTTTATGAGCATACGAATAGTCTCAGAGAGGTCAAGATTATTTTTTTGACACAGGGATAGTAATTTTTGATATGTTTCCTCGTCTAGTCTGACATGGATGGCATGATGTAGCCGATCGTCCTCATGCTTTCGCGGACGACCGCGCCCTAGTTTTTTATCGAAAATTTCTTCCTTGTCGAGGTTTCTGTCAACAATGGTATATCCTTGTCTTTCTATCCATTCATCCCCTTTATTTTTCTTCCAGACAAAAAGCGCTTTTTTACGGACCTTAGCTAGATATATATCCATTGGCTCATCCATTAATCCATGTTCTATTGCTGTGGTTACCCATTTTTTCTCAAATGCCTGAGCGAATTCTTGAAAAGAGCTGTATCGATTATCCATAAATAATTCCACCCTTTTTTGTTCTACAAAAAATATAAACTCATTTCCAAAATTAGGCAATATATTTATTTTGCAAAAAATGTAAAAGTTCTTTTTTTGTTGTTGAATCAGCATAAAGCGGAAAAAAATAGGCTCTTCTCTTGCAATTTCTGAAAGTTTGGTTATTATTAAAAAAGAAGTTCATTGATGTCTAAGTCTGGCTGATTACAGTCATTCTATTCATCCTGTGCTTTTACGCATGCGCGTACAGAGTATGGAGGGCTTGATAACTGGTATATACCACTGCTAAGTATTAACCCACCATAAAACAGCTTGGGCAACACGTTTTACGTTTGCGCTGGTTGTTTTGTGGTGGGTTATTTTTATTTTTTGAAGCAGATGGAGAAGGAAACGGAGGAAATAACCCTTGAACAAAATGATTTCATTTACCATCAATGATACGTTACACCAAGCAAAAGAGGGAACTAGAATTCTTGATTATCTGCTTGAGCATGACATCAAGCATCCTCATATTTGCTATTCACCTATTTTAGGCCCCATTCAAACGTGCGATACTTGTACCTGCGAAATTAACGGTCAACTAATGCGAGCTTGCTCTACTGTTGTGGAGGAAGGAATGAATATCCAGACTTCATCTTCACGGGCAAAACAAGCGCAAAAACAAGCGATGGATCGTGTGCTCGAAAACCATATGCTGTACTGTACGGTGTGTGATAATAATAATGGCAATTGTCGTGTACATAATACTGTTGAGCTGATGGAAGTGGAACATCAGGAGCGACCGTTTAGAGAGAAGGGCTATGAGGTAGACATGTCTCATCCATTCTACCGATATGACCCCAATCAATGTATCTTGTGCGGGCGTTGTGTAGAAGCATGTCAGGATTTACAAGTCAACGAGACACTAACCATTGATTGGGAACGAGAAATGCCGCGCGTTATCTGGGATCAGGATAAACCCATTAATGAATCCTCCTGTGTTTCCTGCGGGCATTGCGTCACTGTATGCCCATGTAATGCTTTAATGGAAAAAACGATGCTGGGTGAAGCTGGTTTCATGACAAAGATGGGGAAGGAATTGCTTGATCCCATGATTGAAATAGTCAAGGAAGTAGAGCCTGGTTACAGTGGAATATTGGCCATTTCTGAAGCAGAAGCAGCCATGCGCGAAGCTCGAACTAAAAAGACGAAAACAGTATGTACATTTTGCGGGGTAGGTTGTAGCTTTGAGGTTTGGACGAAAGGACGCCAAATTTTAAAAATCGAACCATCTGAGGAAGCGCCGGTCAATAGCATTTCGACCTGTATTAAAGGCAAGTTCGGTTGGGATTTCGTCAACAGCAATGAACGGCTGTCAACACCTTTAATTCGACGGGGAGATGAGTTTGTTCCAGCTACCTGGGAGGAAGCGTTTACATTGATTGCGTCTAAGTGGAAAGAGTTGAAGCAAAAGTATGGAGGAGACGCATTCGGTTTCGTTAGCTCATCAAAAACAACCAATGAGGAAGCTTATTTGGTACAAAAATTGGCCCGGCAGGTCTTTGAAACAAATAATGTAGACAACTGTTCACGTTATTGCCAATCTCCAGCTACAGACGGGTTATTGTCAACTGTCGGTTATGGCGGTGATTCAGGTGTAATTAGTGATATTGCTGCAGCCGGGTTAGTCATTATCATTGGAGCGAATCCAACAGAAGGTCACCCAGTTTTGGCGACGCGGGTGAAGCGTGCAAAGAAATTGCATGGTCAAAAACTAATTGTTTCAGATTTGCGCAAGCATGAAATGGCAGAACGTTCGGATTTGTATTTACATCCGAATCAAGGGACAGATTTTGTCTGGTTAACTGCGGTAGCCAAATATATCATTGATCAGGGCTGGCATGATGCTGACTTCTTAGCAAAACGCGTCAATTACCTAGAAGAGTATAAGAAAGCCATTCAAAGCTACACACTCGAATATGCTGAAAAAGTGACGGGAATTTCTCAAGAGCAACTAAAGGAAACAGCAAGAATGATTTGTGAGGCAGATGGTACATGCGTACTGTGGGGTATGGGAGTTACCCAAAACGTAGCAGGTTCTCATACATCCGCAGCAATTGCCAACCTTTTATTAATCACAGGAAATTTTGGCCGACATGGTGCAGGTGCGTATCCACTGCGCGGACATAATAACGTTCAAGGAGCTTGTGATATGGGCTCATTGCCAAATTGGCTACCGGGTTATCAGTCCATCTCAGATGACGAGGCACGGCAAAAATTTGAAAAGGCGTATGATGTCAAAATTTCTAATAAGCCGGGTTATACGAACATTCAGATGCTAGAGGCAGTAGAAGCAGGCACATTAAAAGCAATGTATCTGATTGGGGAGGATATGGCTTGGGTTGATTCCAATTCGAATCATGTTCAAGAGACCTTGAGTAAACTTGATTTCTTTGTCGTACAAGATATTTTCTTTACAAGGACGGCCCAATTTGCAGATGTTATTTTGCCAGCAGCACCTTCTTTAGAAAAGGACGGTACGTTTACCAATACCGAAAGAAGGATTCAACGACTCTATCAAGCATTGCCTACTTGGGAGGACTCCAAGCCGGATTGGTGGATCATTACACAGCTTGCAAACCGCCTTGGCGCTAATTGGGAATATACTCACCCCGGTGATATTATGGCCGAAATTGCCAGCTTAAGTCCGCTTTTCTCAGGGGTCAGCTATGAAAGATTGGCAAATTGGAACAGCCTGATCTGGCCTGTATTGCCTGACGGAACAGATGAACCGTTACTCTATATCAATCGATTTAATTTCCCAGATGGTAAGGCACGCCTGTCCTTAGTAGAATATGTGCCACCTATTTCTTATTCTGCGGAATTTGATCTAGTGGTAAATAACGGTCGTTTATTAGAGCACTTTCATGAAGGGAACATGACAAATAAGTCAAAAGGTATTCAATATAAAGTGCCGGAAGTATTTGTGGAGGTGTCGCCTGAGCTTGCTTGTGAACGCGGGGTTAATGACGGCTCCTTAGTGCGTCTAGTATCACCGTATGGAGCTATCAAATTACGAGCAGTTGTAACAAATCGTGTACACGGAAAAGAGCTGTATGTCCCAATGAACTCCGTCAGCAGCGACAATGCCATTAATATCCTAACAGGAAATATAGGCGATATTCGTACGCAAACACCAGCTTATAAACAAACCAAGGTACGTTTGGAAGTACTTGAGCAAAGCGGCCAAAATCCATTGCCAAAAAATAATCCACGCAATGCCAAACGAAACCCGCAGCTAGGTGTTCAGGTAGACCGCAAATGGGCACGGGCTGATTACGAGCCTATCGCCGATGTGAATGTAGCAGGAGGGAAGCAATAATGGCCAGACCAATTACAAAAATAGCTAAACCAACCATCACAAATGAGGAGCAGCAGCAGTTACAACTTACTCAATTAAAAGAAGAGATCGCCATGCATGCACAAAGTATTCGTCAATCCGTGAAACTATTGGATGAGCTGCACCAAGCGGGTGTCCTAGAAACTGTGCAATCTATGGTTCAAAGTAAGGAAAAGATGGCTGGCATTGCTGTTAAGCAGTTGGTAAAGCCAAATGTAACGAAATCAATTAATAACGTCATGGCATTAACAGAAGCGCTAGGTCAAATAGAGCCAGAGATGACCAAGAAGCTGGTCTCAAGTCTTACACATGGTCTACAAAAAGCAGAAGAAGCCAGTGCCAAAGAGAACAAAATTGGTATGTTTGATCTGTTCAAAGCACTGCAAGACCCTGATATCAATCGTGCAATTTCTTTTGGCATACATTTGCTAAAAGGGATAGGAGAAAATCTCAAAGAGCAAGAGAGGCAGAAATAAAAGATAGGGAAGTAATGGAAGGATGGGTAAAAGAGGCGGAATCCAAACCGCCTTTTTTTACTGTCAGCCTAACAGGAATAGGAAAGAAATTAAAAAGGGATTTTCCTGCAATTATCAATTGTAGGACGGAAAACGTTGGTTCAGCTAGTTATCTAAAAATGACAAATATCCACCTGAGAAAAACAAACGTACGTTCCGTTGTATGTTGAAAACTCTTACAAAAATTTATTTTTATGAAAAACGGCCTCTTTTTTTTATAAAGAATGTAGAAGTGTTTGTGTGTTACGGTTAAAAAAGGCTTACTAACAAGGTTTTTCGATCAATAACGGAAAATTCATAACAATTATATTATAAAAATTACGGATGACAAAATAAAGCTGCTGTGGTACGTTAACAGTAATCCATACCTGGCGGAATAGTGTTCACCTGACGTGTACACTTCAACACCAAGAAACATAAGGAAGTGAAATGATGAAGAAATTAGGTCTTTTACCCAAAATCATTCTAGGTATCATTTTAGGGATAATTATTGGCTCTACCTCGCCTGAATGGATCGTCAAAGGATTTGCAACATTTAGCAGTATTTTTAGTAATTTTCTCAACTTTATTATTCCATTAATTATTATCGGATTTATTGCTCCTGGTATTGGGGAGCTTGGAAAGGGTGCTGGAAAGCTCTTAGGATTAACGACAGCAATCGCATATGGTTCTACGATTGTAGCAGGCTTGGCCGCTTATTTTGTAAGCACCAACTTTTTCCCGCATATTTTAGAGGTTGGGACGCTAACCAGTGCTTTTAAAAATCCAGAGGAAGCGCTAACTCGGGCTTATTTTACGATTGAAATCCCGCCAATCATGGGCGTTATGAGCGCACTTGTGCTTGCTTTTACTTTGGGATTGGGGTCTGCTTCCCTTAAGGGAGATTCTCTCCTCAAAGTAATGGTTGATCTTAGAACAATTGTTGAAAAAGTAATCTCATCTGTAATCGTACCTTTATTGCCTGTGCATATCATGTGTGTGTTCACCAATCTCACATATGCTGGACAAGTACAACTGATTATATCCGTATTCTTTAAAGTCTTTATCATTATTATTGCTTTGCATATTTTATATCTTCTCGCGCAGTATTTTATCGCTGGACAATTCGGACGTAAAAGCTATATTTCTTTAATGAAGAATATGCTTCCTGTATACATGACAGCGATTGGAACACAATCTTCAGCGGCGACAATACCTGTAACCCTACGTCAAGTGAAGAAAAACAGAGTAAGCGATCAGATTGCAGATTTTGTAGTTCCCCTGTGTGCAACCATTCATCTATCCGGCAGTACGATTACGCTGGTTAGCTGTGCCATGGCTGTAATGATGCTGAATGGAATGCCTACTACTTTCGGGATTATGTTTCCATTTATCCTAATGCTGGGCATTACCATGGTGGCTGCCCCAGGAGTACCAGGTGGAGCCGTAATGTCAGCAATTGGTTTATTGCAATTAATGCTTGGGTTTAGTCCATCACTGACATCATTAATGATTGCTCTTTACATTGCACAAGATAGTTTTGGTACAGCGTGTAACGTAACAGGAGATGGCGCCATTGCAATTATAGTAGATCGTATTAAAGGCGGAGGAAAAGCACAGCAGCCAGTAGAACAGATGGAACCCATCGCATAAAAATCAAAGGACTCTATCCTTTAGTTGGGGTAGAGTCCTTTTGCTTTGAAAAATGATCGTATTTTTATTGGAAAAACTAGAAAAAATGAATGGATACATAAAAGTTTGCTAGATGTTTTCTTTTCACAAAAGGTAATTCAATTTATACTTCATAGGGAAAGCAATCATGTAAGGAGTAGATTTCATGCAGGATATCTATCGCGCACTCGTGCTGGATGTTGTAAATGGTCAATCCAGCATGCAGATACAAGAACGGTCTATAGCTGATTTACCAGGAGGAGGAGTGACAATTCGTGTTGCCTATTCCAGTGTTAATTTCAAGGATGGCATGGCGACAATTCCGAATCGTATCATTCGCAAATACCCAATGGTTCCAGGAATTGATTTGGCGGGAATCGTAATAGCCTCTACGGATGAACGTTATCAAGTAGGCGATCAGGTAATCGCTACGAGCTACGAAATAGGTGTATCTCATCCAGGAGGATTTAGTGAAGTAGCTAGGGTTCCAGCTAAATGGGTTGTACCCTTACCCGATGGCTTGACGATGAAGGAAGCAATGATTTTGGGAACCGCGGGCTTTACAGCAGCCTTATCTATTATTCGACTTGAGGAGAATGGTTTGTCGAAAGAGCAGGGACCTGTTCTGGTGACTGGTTCTACAGGTGGTGTAGGCAGCGTTGCAGTTGATATTTTAGCCAAAAATGGATACGAGGTAACGGCTAGTACAGGAAAAGAAAGTGAGCATGCCTATTTAAAAGAACTAGGCGCTACAAATATCTTACACCGTAATGAGGTTGTTGCTGTGGACGACAAGCCAATGCGCCAGCAGCTTTGGGCTGGTGCAGTAGACCCTGTTGGGGGGAAAACATTAGAGTATCTCCTTTCGACCATGAAGTACGGGGGTTCTGTTGCTCTAAGTGGCTTGACGGGTGGAGCAGATGTGTCTACAAGTGTATATCCCTTCATTTTACGTGGCGTGAATCTGCTTGGAATCGATTCCGTCTATTGCCCGATGGATCAACGCAAAATGGTATGGGAACGTCTAGCATCCGATATGAAACCAAAGCATTTGACAGATCAAATGGTTAAGGAAATTACCTTGGAGGAATTGCCTAAGACGCTTTCTCAAATATTAGAGGGGAAGATACGTGGACGGACGATAGTGAAATTGTAGTAACATCTAAATGAAGGCATAATTATAGGCAAAATAAGAGGAAAGCACTAGGTGTTATGTATGAGAGCTTAAGGTTCATTTTGCCAAAAAACAAACAAGCAAGGCTGGCAGTCCCAATAGTCTTGCTTGTATTGCATTTTTCATATGAATGTATCAGGTTTCAAATAAGCTTCCTTCTAAAGCCCTGATATAGCGATTTGCAGACTTTTGTACGGATTCATCAGCATCCTCGGCAACGATTCCATGAAACGCGTTATATAAACGGTTAAATGGTAAACCCTGTACTTTATCGGCTATTTCTCTTACTTTTTTAGCTGGCAATGGAATTAAATTTGGATAACTATACATAAAGCTCACCCAAGAATTGTCGGCTACTACTTGAATGATGTCTCCTGTTAAAAGAATGCCTTTTCCGTTATTCCCAGCCTTCCAGTGTAGGACAGACCCTCCTTTAAAATGTCCCCCTAAGCGATGAATAGTCAATTGATCGGTTACGTTATGAGATTCTCCTGACCAATACACGATATGTTCACTAGGACGAGTAATCCATTCTCTATCATCTTCATGAACATAGACTGGTACGTTAAAGACTTCAGCCCATTCTACCTGAGTCGAGTAATAATGCGGATGAGAAAGAGCAATTGCTTGAATGCCGCCTAGAATATGTATTTGTTCAATGGTTGATTGATCCAAATAGGTAATACAGTCCCATAAAAGCTGAAAACCATTACTTTGCAAGAGATACGCATTCTGTCCGATAGCAAACTTTGGTTTTGTCGTAATACTGAATAATCCGTCTTCTTTTTTCGCAATTTCATTCGTATAGTCCCCATTTTGCTGGAGCTCCCCGAGTGTTGTCCACGCCTGTCCAAGAGGATTTACAAATTGTCTTTCCTCCATACAAATCAGGCAAAAAGGCGGGGCTTCCTTGCTTTTAGAATATTGAACTCCGCAGGTAGTGCAGATGAAATGTTGCATATGTATCCTCCTAAATAAGTGTTAGTATTTTCAATATATTCTATACTTAGTATGCATGAAACTAAACATGTGAGATTTATTTTTTGAGCTGAAGTTCCTTCGGTATAAGACCTGTATCGAAATGGTCGAAAAATCATAAAAGTAAGTTTATTGTGTTGCAGGGCTTTTATTTTTTGAAATAGATTTTGGGGCTTATGAAATGTCGTTTACTTGTTAAATAAAAACAAAAAAAGTCACAGAGACTCCCGCGACAATTTGAGGAGCATAAGAGATTGAAATGCTGAAATACTGGGAGCCCTTACACCACCAATTTTTTCACCTTAGTCAAATCAATGAATACGAACTATTAGCAGGCTAGCAAAAAGGAGGAAAGACAATGTTACATAGAATCTTTACTGGGGTCGTTACCGCAATGCTTTTTTGTCTAGTTCTTGCAGTATCAGAATATACTCCAATGATAGCACGCGAGCCAAATACCTATTATTTTCCTTTTATGACTCTAGTGATCATTTATATAGTGTATTCTGTTCCCATATTCTTGCTTATTGGAATTCCATGCACGATCTTAATCGATCTTATTACAAATAGAATGGGAATATCCAACAAAAGTAAGCTTTATTTAGTGCAACTTGGATTATATTCGTCAGCAGGTATTGTCATAGCTTTGGTTTTCTTCGGATTAACTAAAGGGGAGATTCTACAAAAAATATGGAACTATCAAGCTTATGTTGTTTATATAGTTGGCTCACTAATTTTCTATCATGTCTCTCTTGCCACAATGTCTATATTTAAAAAAATGACTGAGGACATTGGAGAAACCTGATAAAAAAGCTGAATTTTTTAGAGAACTGCCAATTTTTTAAGATAAGGTACTGTTTGTACAAGAAAATTCCTCAGGCATTGAATATCTTGATTATAAAAGGGAGGTGTGAATAGTGAAAGAACTACACAATATAAAAAGAATATGGTACGAAATTGTAAATACCGATCTTGAAGAGTTTACTAGGAAAAATCCAATACAGATGAAGAGTTCATGTTGTATTTCCTCTTCATCGTCTACATTTTGTTGGACATTTATACGTGGAAAAACAGGAGCAACGGGACCCACTGGAGGAACGGGAGCAACTGGGCCTACTGGAGCAACAGGAACAACTGGACCCACTGGAGAAACCGGAGCAACAGGGCCTACTGGAGCAACAGGAACAACTGGACCCACTGGAGAAACCGGAGCAACAGGGCCTACCGGAGCCACCGGAGCTACTGGACCTACTGGAGCCACCGGAGCAACAGGGCCTACCGGAGCAACCGGAGCAACGGGACTTACTGGAGAAACAGGGGCAACTGGACCTACCGGAGCAACGGGGCCTACCGGGGCCACAGGAAATACTGGGCCGATGGGGCAAACTGGGCCAACAGGAGCAACGGGAGCAACAGGACCTACTGGACCTACTGGTGCGACAGGTGAGACAGGAGCCACAGGAGCCACAGGATTTACAGGAATTAAAGGCCCTTGTGGACCAACGGGAGCAACAGGTTTAGCTGGAGCAACAGGTACAAATATAAGTGCAAATTCTATGACTGCTACTTTAGCCCCCCCGACTAGTCCTTTTGTTATTTTTGTACCGCCGGAAGGGATAAACCTCCCATTGCCTAACAATCAAAAATTAGATGGTTTTATCGCTGTGAATGAGAACAGAGCTTTCATCGTTCCAGAAAACGGACGTTATACACTCAGATATAACGTTACCACAATTGATTCTTTTACTCTTATTACCCGATTAGTAAGGAATAACACAGTTGAAATTAATGCCTCTAAAAGTGGAGGGAAATTGTCTGATAAGTTTTCTGCTGAAACTCAGGAAAACTTAATAAAAGGAGATCAGATAGCTCTTCAGTTAATGGGTGAAAATGTAAATATTAATTTTGTAGGAAACGGTATACAAGGGGCTTTTCTAACCATTCAACGTCTAGAATAATCAAAAATTTTTAGATGCTAGTTTAGCAGATCTCGTTATATGATTCTAGTAAATACGCTAAAGCGCTTAGATATTGGAAATCTCAAAACCTATCAGTTTACTAGCTTAGTAAATGACATGAATGGCAGCATGAGCTAAAACAAGGGTTAAATCAAGAAAAATCGTCTCCTAAGAAATAAGGAAACGATTTTTCTTCTATAACCCATTATTTAAAAAGAGGAATCAAACTGACATAGATTATAAAAGAATTAAAATGATATATTTTAACGAATACTATTATTTTATAGAAGCTGTGATATTTGAGCTGCCATGTTAAGCATAAGGAAGAAACACCGAAAGGCACAGTCTAGCTAATAAATATGACAAACAGTGATTAACAGTGGAACAAAAGCAGCAAATTACTTAGTTTTAGTTAATTTGAGATAGAGCCCTAATCATGTAAAAGAAGATTTCCTTCAATTCGTAGATATTTTTTACTGTATATTGTATAATACACCAATTTTAAGGTAGGGTTCTTTTTGTACAAGAGTATTCCTTATGTATAGAATATCTTGATATAAAAAGTGAGGTGTGGATAGTGAAAGAATTACACGATATAAAAAGAATATGGGATGAAATTAAAAATACTGATCTTGATAAGTTTACTAAGAAAAATCCAATGCACATGAAGCGTTCAAGTTCTATATCCTCTTGGTCTACATTTTGTTGCACATTTATACGTGGAAAAACAGGAGCAACGGGACCTACCGGAGCCACAGGAACAACGGGGGCAACGGGATCTACCGGAGCAACTGGCACAACAGGGGCAACAGGCTCTACCGGAGCAACAGGAGAAACAGGGGCAACGGGATCTACTGGTGACGTAGGAGCCACAGGACACAAAGGTTCAACACAATCAGGAATTTTTAGTCCTCCTGGACCCACTGGAGCAACAGGACCCACTGGAGCAACAGGAGAAACAGGGGCAACAGGCTCTACCGGAGCAACAGGAGAAACAGGGGCAACGGGATCTACTGGTGACGTAGGAGCCACAGGACACAAAGGTTCAACACAATCAGGAATTTTTAGTCCTCCTGGACCCACTGGAGCAACAGGACCAACAGGACCAACGGGAGAAACAGGACCAACGGGAGAAACAGGTCCAACGGGAACCACAGGAGCGACAGGAACAACAGGGGCGAGAGGAATTACCGGACCAATGGGGCAAACCGGATCAACAGGCCCAACAGGAGCAATAGGACCAAATCTAAACGTCAACACGATGACTGCCACTTTAACTCCCCCTGCTAGTCCCTTTGTTATTGTTGTACCACCGGAAGGGATAAATCTCCCTTTGCCGGACAATCAAGAATTGGATAGTTTCACAGTTGAAGACGAGAACAGAGTTTTCATCGTTCCAGAAAATGGACGTTATATACTCAGATATAACATCACCACATCCGGCTCTTTTACTCTTATTACCCGATTAGTAAGAAATAACACAGTTGAAATTAATACCTCTAAAAGTGGAGGGAAACAGACTAATACGTTTGGGGCTGAAACTCAGGAGAATTTATTGAAAGGAGATAAAATTACCCTTCAGTTAATTGGTGATAATGTCGCTGTAAGTTTTTTAGGAAGCGGTATAGAAGGGGCTTTTCTAACCATCCAACGCCTGGAATAATAAGAAAATTTCAAAAACTGTTTATCATTTCGATCGTTAAAAAACTGCTAACGACCAGTTTGAACATACCCGTTATAAGCTTGTCAGGAACCCGAAACATGTACCTATTTGATACAAATTCATGCAATGATAGAAAAATACAGAGTTGAGATAAAATGAAGAAAATCGTTTCCTAAGAAATACGGAAACGATTTTTCTTTTCAATAATTTAGATCGAAAGTCATTTTCTTGCAAAGTATTATGGTTGGAATAGCTAAATATGACAAGGAGGAAACATCGGTGAATCTAGAAATAATAGAATGAACTTATTAGCCATTTACATAAATAAAAGTTATTTTTAATCAAATGGGATAAAGGATAGGGCTGTGAGGATCGGGGAATTGGCAAATGAGTTAAGGGTTGCTGCTGGTCAAGAGACAAGAAAAAAGCTGTAGAAAAACTCGTTATAAACTGGTGTTTAATATGCAAAGTATATCCTTGTTAATAAATATGTATTAGTACGTACAGACCGGTTCGCAAGCAGGCTCCTGGATTCTGACCGACAATAATACGATGCACACTACTTCTTATCCCTCTATTTCAAATGGGTGATCTCAAGATATATCTTTTTTATGATGAGGTTTTCTGTTGGATACGTGTAGAAGATGTGATCAGTTCAGGCCCCTGCCAGTAAAATGTGACGGGGACTTTTTTCGTCAAAACCTCCAGTTTACTCGTCAAAGGATTCTATAAGAGTAGCCATGCATGACAGAAACCAACTTTTCAAAAGCTGGTAAAGTGTCAATGCGTTTCATCGGTGTCCTAGTTATGTAAAAGCAGTGGATAGAATGTTTTAAAGGTGCGAACGAACAGGGAGAAAAACGTAAATGGGACTACAAATATAATCCAAGAGATCCATCTATATAAAAAAAACGGAAAAGAACGAATATAAAATCCAATGCGATGCAAACGTGAACCTGAGTACCTTTGAAAATGACAAGTAGACGGGCCCGTTAAGTATACAATTAAGACAGGGGTTCTTTCATTTCTAGAATGTATTATTTTGTGAAAATAATTACATATAACACGATGTAGATCACATAGAGATAGGGGAGCTTGATATTAAATTTTTCACAAAGGTTTCTAACCAGGTTCGTTAGAAATGTATCAAGAAGACCCATTATTACTAAGATTAGTAAAAATTCAATCACTGATGCAAGATAGAAATGATTCACTAATGAATCTACCAAAGAAGTAAGTTTTATAAAAAGGCTTATTGAAACAAAAAATATAAATACTGAATACTGATTTTGCATATTTCCTCCTAACTAGATTAAAATTCCTCCTTTTCCTGTTTTATATTACACATCGTTTCATTTTATCCATATATTATAAATAGATGAAACATTTAATATAATTCGACAAAATGGGGGGACAGCAAAACAGCGTTGAAATAAGTTCAGAGGCAATGAAAGCATACTCTTTAGCGTTTGGCTACGATCCAGAAGGTCCATGGCAAAAAATGAATGTTGCTGGCTTTAGAATTACGTACCAAATTGACAAAAGAAGGGATGAAGGAATTATCCGTGTAAAGATTGATTCTAACCTCCAAAAATTAATAATAGACGATATCGATAACGTATATGACTTAGCTAAGAAACTAGAAACTAAGGAAAAAATATAAATCAGAAATGGGAGAGACGTTTGGGGCAGGTACTGGTTCTGTTGCAGCGGAAATTGTTTGTCACGCTGTTCCAGATAAAGTAGCAAGATTAGGCGAGAAAATTGCGTCAATTATTCCAGGGGTTGGAAAGGACATCATACGGGCATTAAAAAGCTTTCGTTCACATACCGATATAGCAGATATAGGTGAAGACGATAGTGAGCGTTTCCTTATGGATTATTTAGGAAGAAACTGGGATAATATTAATTACATATTTGAATAAGAGATTTCATGCCATTAAGGAGGAAATAAAATGAGAAGACAAAACGTACTGACCTCTTTTTGTATCGGATTACTGGTTGTAGGACTGATAGCTGATCTTACATTCTATATTGCCATGTCCGATGGAATAAAACAGGGATTGACTGTGTGGAATGAATTTATAAATAACTCAATCCTAACAGTATGTAGAGCAATAGTAGTTATTTTTTTAATTATGTTGGCTTATATTAGAAGGAATATAACCACTTCTTTATCCTTGACTTTTATTATAATTTCATTAGCAGAGTTATTGTTGTTCATTAAAATGTATAACCAAGAAAACTATATTTTTATCGTACCAATCTGTATTTATCTTATTAACGTAATTTTAGGAGTCTTTTATCATATTAAAATGAAAAGGACTCTTGCTTGGATCAAAATACAGCTTAAATGATGTATCGTTGCCTATTTTTATACAGACGTACATCGATTTTTAACAGAAGAAGAGATAAATCAGCTGTACACGTGGAATGATGAACAGGTCATGGGCCAGATTTCCAACTTATCAGTGGAAAAAGTAAAGCTGTTAGAGCAAAATGCCCCTAGTGCCATTCAGGCTTTACAGGATTGGAGAGACAAGGAGAAACCAAAAGGAAAGAGTACAACTAGTAGCATACAGCCTAGAGCCTTGGCTTCAGCCTCAAGTCCAAGCATGCACTTGATAGGGCGAAGTTTTGCAGATTCGAAAGAACTGCATGGACTTCACTACAGCCGTTTACGGGAAAAACAAATTAACAGGCGCAGATGCTACTGATGGCAACTGTACAGAACATAAAAAAGATCGCTCTTCACCTCGCTAAGAGTAGCTAAGGTAGAGAACGATCTTTTTTTATGTACTTCGTGCAACAAGACAATCAAATACTGCTTGAGGTTAACTAATAAATCGGGTTTCTCGACAGCCTGCTATTAAATTGTTAAATTTCCAAAAAATACATTTTTACTTTCAATTGTATGTATAGTATTTTTTATAGGTATTTATTACTGCATCTTATATCTAAAAGAGGGGATAAGCTTATGAAACCTGAATTGAATCCCATTAACCCCCATACAGGACATACCTATAAGAAAACGTATATCCCAGTAATAACAAAATTCTGGATCAGTCACGCAGGTGCTTTTCTTTGGATGTGCTTTTCTATTTACTTGGCGCTTCCATGGTTAGAAGACCTTGCGCATATTGTATCCTTTCCTTTAGCTTTATTAATTATCGGAGGTATATCATACATTCCTGGCTATATGAATGCCTTTTTAGTAATAAGTTTAATTCTTGATCGTCAGCCTGCTTTCAAAAATGAATTTCCTCATGATGAGATTACCGTTCTTATAGCTGCCTATAACGAAGAGAGACAAATCTATCAAACTTTGCAATATATAAATAAACAAGATTATCACGGGAAAATTAAGGTATTTGTTATTAATAATTGTTCTACTGATCAAACAGTTCACGAAATCATAAAAGCAAAAAAAGAATTAGGTATTGAAATTGCGTTACTTCATGAAGAAATGCCGGGAAAATTCCATGCCTTGAACCATGCTCTAAAATTTGTCGAAACTCCTTATGTCATTACGATCGATGCAGATACACTGCTTCTTAAATCCTCAATACGTTATCTTGTGGCGCGTATGAAATCTAGTCCAGAAAATGTTTGTGCTGTTGCTGGCTCGGTTCTGACCAAAAACAGCAGAGAAAACTTTTGGACAAAAATTCAAGAATGGGATTACTTTTTAGGTATTGCGTCCATTAAAAGACTTCAAGGCCTATATCAAGGAACTTTAGTTGCTCAAGGAGCCTTTAGTATATATAAAACACAATGTGTAAAAGAAGTCGGTGGTTGGCCAGATGCTATAGGTGAAGATATTGTTTTAACATGGCGTTTACTTGAGAAAAAGTGGAAAGTTTATTTTGAGCCATTGGCAGTTTCATTTACTGAAGTACCTAGTTCCCTTAAGTACTTTGTCAGACAGAGAGCAAGATGGGCAAGAGGTATGATAGAAGGTTTAATTGAAATAAAGCCATGGAACCAGCCTCAAGTATTTGTTAAATACTTAACTGGAATTAATTTAATCATGCCTTATTTAGATCTTACTTATACACTATGTTGGCTTCCTGGGCTGATATTGACTTTTTTCGGTTATTACTGGATTGTTGGTCCAATGACACTTCTTGTTTTACCTTTAACCCTAATCAGTTATAGTATTCTTTATTTTTATCAAAGAAATTTTGTATTTAAACCTTTAAATCTTAGAATTAGAAAAAACTTTATAGGCTTTATTTTCTTTATTCTTGGCTATCAAATGATTATGTCACCTATCTCTGTGTATGGTTATATACAAGAATTTTTTAAATTTAAAAGAAACTGGAAGTAAGAGAGTTATTGAAGAATGAACCATTAGCTTAGGGTGTATTAGTTCAGCAAGCTAAAGTAGCAGTCAAATATTTGTATTCCCGTCTACATAAGATTTTAATAGAACGTAACGAGTTTCTGGATAGTAATTTGTTCAAATCTATCTTATCTGCATGTAAACGTATGACTGATTTAAATTGCACCAAGCAAGATGCAATAAAAATCTCTGCTAAAAAATTTAAGGTAACTCAAAAAGAAATTAAAAAATATGTAGATTTACTTGGTATAGAAAGTAAGCGGTATATTGAATCTAAGAAAACTTTTTTAACAAAATAAGATAGGATTAACATACGAGCACATAAACAATGATTAGAAGCTTACAAGCTCCGTCACTTTCTACTGACCTAGTTAAAAAGCAAGGAATCGACGACATGTTATTAGCCATATTAAGCAGAAAGTCTCTTCAGGCATTTTCAAAATTGGCTGGGGAACAATGGTTCAAGCTATGCTGTCCTTCATTTTTAATATCTTTCCTATTGGAATTGTTTTCTTAATTAATGGATGCCTCAAATTGAATTTTGATGTATTTCCAATAAATCTCGTTCTATTGATAAGTCCTGTAGCATTAATAAATCTGTTTGGAAAGCTATCATCACCTTTATTAATTCCGAGTATTCATTTACTTGTTACATTTTAGGGCTTGGTATCTTCCTATATCAGCGTAATCGAGAAGAATGGCAAAGTTATTATGTTTTCAGCGTTAGAGCCTGTTTTTATGGAGGGGCTATTCTGTGCTTTGCCTTGCTTGGTGGTCTTTTTCCTCAACTGTCATTGAGAGGGATTTATTCGGTATTATGCAGGATTTACTACTCTAGGGATTTTAGCAGCGATTGGATCTTACTATTTGCGTAGGGCACGCGTTCGTATGTAGTTTTCATGTAAAAGGAGAGCCTTGTTGTCATAAGCTAGATTGGAATGGGTATTCCACTGTTTGGCTTTGCAACAAGGTTATTTTTTTTTAAAACGTTTAAAACATGGATTGACCCAGCAAGTTTACTTTTATGACAAGAGGGGATCGGCAAAGCATAACTTATTGATTATAATAAATGAAACATTCTGTCTATCAGGAGCTGATTACTTGCTGTTCCATGATGATGATTTTAGTGTAGAAATGTGGGGTTTCTTTTTTGACCTTTTAGAAACGTAGTTGCGTGAACTTATAGACAAAGTGGTTTATTTGCCTCAACAGTACCGAGGACATAGGATCTAAGTTTCGGCAAACAAGCACTATTGATAGGATAAAAAATCATCTGATGAACTCAGTCAAAAATGTGCTAAAGGAGGTAGGGTATACTTGAGGATTAACATTTATTCAGCTTCGATTATTGTGTTGATAGCTGTTGTTTCAGTAATAGTATATTTTACTGTTTGGCCGTGGATTATGATATCTTTGGGAATTTCCTCACTTCCAAATCCAACAAAACCTGAAATCACATCCGGTGAGTTTTTGTTTCGCTTAGTTTATATGATTAATGGAGAAACGAAAGTAATTGAAGATACTTTGATGTGAGTGCGACGGAATTGAAATGGATGAATGGGAAATACCGTAAATGGAAGGAACGTCTAGGTAGCGGAAATCAAAAAGTACTTTTATTAAATGCGGATGGTGCTCCAGGAATAGCATTTAATAACAAGGCTCTGTTATATCTTAGTATCGATAAATTGAGTAAATTAAAGGAAACCCAATTTAGATGGTTTCCCTTAATTTACTCAATTCCAATCAATTTATATCTTATAGTTCTCAATCAACATTTAAGAAGGAGTTATTTTTCCACCAACTTTAAACAATAACGGAATAAGTGCCAATAAAATAATTCCTACAACAAATGTAGATACGACTAACTCTTTCCATACAATCAAATTCTTTGAAAACATTTGATAGATAACTAATGAATTTATTGGAATGTTAAGTAATAAGCCAGTAAGAAGTCCAGGTGCATACTTTTTCATCAAAACGGTCGCAATCAGGTGTGGAAAAATAGCATTAAAAATCATTGAACCTAAAAAGCCAATAAAAATCCATTTTGCAATATCTGATTCTGGCATATATAAATAACTAAATCCAGATAAATAAGCCAAAATTGTTATAAAAATGACAGCAAAATGAAATTCACTCGAAGTAACTGGCTTTTGAAACTTTGAAGAGTGCTGTGACCACTTAGGCAACCAAATTGCTTCCTCGATATTATGAAGTGTAATAGCAAAACAAAAAAATACTACGAGATAATAATCCATCTATCTTTTCCCCCACCCATAAAGAAACTTACATCGTTCATTCAATAAGAATAACATATTGAATTTTGATAGTCTCAAACTTTCATATATGTCGGTCATTTCAAATACATATGATGTTGATAGAAATTCCTTGATATGTTGTTTAGTGCTTTCGTTACTGCGAATATCAACAAATAAAAACCAAGCAAGGTAGTTATCAAGATATTTTGTAGCTTACGCCTTTAAATCGGTCTAACCATTGTTTTAAACGTGAATGGAGTCCGTTGACGTTTTGGATGTGATACAAGCCCTTAATAACGTGTTTTCCATCGTCTGATTTTATCCGATAATGTTCTAAACCTTTTTCTTTTGCATAGGTTTTGTAAGCCCTCCAAGCATCGCTTACAAGCACGTTTTCGTTGGAAAGTTTAGCACCAATTAATGTATCAACTTTCGCTTTAATATACGCCCCATACAAGCAACTTGGGAGACGGTTGCTTTTGTTCGGTCTCTGGCAACGAGAACACAAACCTGTTCGTGGCTTATTCCTCTATGTTTGGATTTACCGCCACATTGCCCTTTTTGAGAGTATAGGAAACAGGTCACGTCAATTTCAACGATACCTTCAAAATTCTCGAAATCCATTTGTTTCAAAGCGTTTAACAGTTTGTGTCTTCAATAAAAAAGAGTAATCCAAGTAACCCCTATGATTTCAGCCGATTTTCGCAAGGAATATCCTTTAAACATACATTCAACAAAGGTAATCCATTCATTGCCTTTTCGAGTTCGGTACAAAACGGTGTTGGTTGTGTCGGTAAAAATCTTGTTGCAACACTTACATCGATACCGTTGCCGACCATTATATTTCCGAACCGAACAGCGTGTTCAGATGCACAATGAGGACACTCGAATCCTTCCTTGAAGCGAGTTTCCCTCATTTCATTGATTAAACGACCACCAGCAGAGGAAGAAGGTTCAACATAGCCTTTAACCCATTGATATAATTGTTCTTTTTTGTGTGTGGTAATTTATTGATATACCTTAACAAGTTGCTAAACGCTTTGCTCACCTCGAAACCCTCCCCCGAATGCTTGTTCCTATGTTAATTATATCAAGATTTCAGACAGGTTCAAATATCAACATTTACTTTTAACAGAGCCAATAACAAAAAAACATTAAGCCAAGTAGTATATTATGAACCAGGACTGGCTTGGTATTATATGGGCGATTATGAACGTGGTAACGGATATGAACATAGTTTTCCAAATGCTTCGGTTTCAGAACAGTATCAGGATGGAAGTGGTGCGGCGAATGGTATTATACAAGAAGATGAATTGCTTAAAAAATACAATATTAGATTGATAAGTTGAGATTATACCCAACCAATAAAAATGATTTTTCAGCAACCAAAAAATAAGAGGAGCTGAAGAATTTCCCCACTGAAAACCAGAGAGTCGTAGATGTAAAGCAGATTAATCCTATGATTTTATCGAGTGCAAAAAATGAAGTGAATCGGTTGTTAAAAAATGGAAAATAATTTAAACTAGAGAAAGTAAAAAAGTTTGAATTAGTAGAAGGATTGGATAGGAGAGTAATTTTATCTTTTGATTGGTTAATTGAAGGTGGAAGTGCTACTGTCGAAATAGAAGAAAAAACAGGCCGAATATTCAATGCCCGAATATTTCTTCCATTCAATGATTTACGTTCCGACCGGATCCAAAATGTTCAATCATATGTAAAACAAATTAATGAAAACGCAATGAAATTTAATAGAGTGAACATTACGATTGATAATAGAGAAGATACTAAAAAACATACTAAAAAACATACTAAAAAACATACAGCAAGTTTCTTTACACTTAACTACAACGGTAACCCTAACTTCATAGAAATCGATTTGTCTACAGGAAAAATGAAGGAGTACCATATTCGCATGGATGCAAAGTATGCAGATCAGAAGTATGCTAACATTGCTAAGAAAGCATTAGGTTCCATCGGGTTAATTTCTCAGTTACGAGAAGCTGTACGTTCAAACGAAACGTTGCGAGGGGATGGAAGTAGTTACAAAACAGATGTTTGGAAATTTGAAACTGTAGATGGTGATAGTATCACTGTAGGAGCAAAAACAGGTCGGGTTTATAGTTTGCACTTAACCTCCAGTGATTTTGATTTGCCAGATAAAGAAATATCAGGTTCTGAAGTAACGCCAAAGGCTAAAATCATTTTGGAGAAGGTTTTTGGAATGGATGGCAATGACTTCAAGTCAGCATACAGACATAGGTATAGTTCTTACATTATGGAGAAAACGGATGGAACAGTAGCCTTTGTACGTGTGACAAGTAAAGGCAAGATTGATTTTATTGGTTTAAAGACTGCATACTTAAAGAGTATTCTTGATAATGGATCCAAGGGTCTTTGGATGACAGTCTATTTGCAAAGTTGATACTTTTAAAATAAGGTAGAGCTTTTATTTATACATACAATACCCTCTAGGAAGCCCTAGAGGGTCAATTTTATTTTACATAAAAAATGAATCACCTTACCTTGAAATGTAGCACAAGTTATCAAAAATATTTTCTGCAGGAAGTGTAAGATTAATATCCAAGAGGTGTTGACGAATGGATTACTTCGAAAGAATACAAGATTCCATTGAATTCATCGAAAAGAATCTGCAAGAGGAACTGAAAATTAGTGAAATTTCTGCGAAATCTTGTTTTTCAGCGTTTCATTTCCAACGAATTTTTCAAGCTATTACAGGTTTTTCTGTACAGGAATATATAAGAAGCAGAAGACTTTCAGAAGCTGCTGTATTACTGAAGGAAACACGAAAGAACATATTGGAAATAGCGTTATTTTTTCAATATGGTTCCCAAGAAGCATTTACCCGAGCATTTATAAATTGTTTTGGATTGACCCCAGCTAAATATAGAAGAGGGGGAACTATGATAAAACACCAAAAAAAAATTAACTTTTTGGATTACAAAAATAAGACGAGAGGTGAGCTTGTTATGAATAAACCTGAAATTGTTGTTTTAAATAAGAAACATATTATTGGTTATGAGTACAAAACGAATTTAAATCATGAACAATATTTTAAGGAAATTCCTACATTCTATACTGATTTTGGAAAAAACAGATATTATCAGAGGATTCCAAGGAGAACTTCACCTAATATGTCATTTGGTATATCGACAAATTTTCATGATGAAGGTCATTTTTCTTTTATTATTGGGGAAGAAGTGAAGGAAATAAATACAGAATTAGAAAAGGGTTTCGTGAATCTTGAAATTCCCGGGGGTAAATATGCTAAATTCAAGGTCAGCGGCACCACTGATTTAGTTCAAAATACAAGAAGATACATTTATGGTACATGGTTACTAAACTTTAAATATGACAGAAGAGAGGGGCCTGATTTTGAGATTACAGATGTCTTGAACTCAAGATATCCAAATGAAATGAAAATGAAAATATATATACCAATCTAATACTCTAAGGGAGAGATGAATAAAATGAATCTTGGAAAGATTTTTGGGGATTTTCCAGTATTGGAGTCTGAACATTTAATATTGAAAAAAATAGAACAGGAGCATTTACATGAAGTCTATACAATCTACGGCAATGATAAAGTATTTGCATATTGTGGGATTATTCCTAAGCATAATTTACAAACTGTAAGGAAAATGATTGACCATTTTGATAGAGATTATCATAAAAAAAGCAGAATTAAATGGGGGATTTTTCAAAAAAATCAAGAGAATAAGCTGGTTGGAATTATGGAATGTATGGATTTTAATCAAAAAGTGAATATGGTATCGATTGGATACTTTTTGGCAGAGGAATACTGGGGGAAAGGCATTGCAACTGAATCGGTTGGAGAATTGGTAAGATTTTTATTTGAAGAGGTTGATGTTAATAGAATCCAAGCAGAGATCATGCCTGAAAACCAGATTTCAAAGAAAGTTATCGTAAAAAATGGATTTATAAAAGAAGGGTTATTAAGGCAAGCTTTTTTATGGTCTGGTAAAGGTGTAATCGATTTAGAAATATATGGATTACTAAAGGGGGACTACATCAATCGTAACATCAGGAATATCTCAAATGATGAGGATTTCCGATGAATACGTATTCCATAAGCAACAAAAGTATTGTACGATAAGCTAAACGCTTTGAAATGGGAGTTGTTAGCTGATGATGTGGTCACCATTATTTGAAAATGATGTACCTGTAGTTATTCTTCCTTAACGGTAGAATAATTGCATCTCCGTTAAGGACAGAAATTGTCCATCTAAAACGGAGGGTACAACATGAAAAAATTATTAGGCTCTTTATATTTATCACTCGCTGCTAGCATTTGGGGCGGGATGTACGTAGTTGTAAAAGCAGTGGTAGACCTCGTACCACCGCTTGAATTAGTATGGTTTCGCTATGTAATTGCCATTTGTGCATTGCTAATGATTGGCGTTACAACAAAACAATCATGGCGGATTGAAAAACGAGACTGGCCATCCATTATCATCATTGGCCTTATTGGAAATACCCTTTCAATCGTGACTCAGGAAGTTGGCACGATGCTTTCTACTGCACAAACAGGGGCTATTATCACTTCAACGACACCTGCATTTATGGTGCTATTTGCGCGTATTTTTTAAAAAGAAAAAATTACGTATAAAAAGGCAATCTCTATTTTTTTAGCAACGATTGGTGTTTGTATTATTGTTGGAAATGGGCATATTGATTCGTCTCATACTTGGGGGCTTATCGCTGCTTATTGCCGCACTGACGTGGTCACTTATGTCTGTTCTGATTAAACGTGTACCGGAGCATTATTCGCCAATTGTCGTAACGAGCTATGCCATTCTTGTTGCGATTGTTGTGCTAACCCCTTTTACGATTGGTCGATTAGCTAAGCTCGATTTTCAAACCATGACGCATCCAACTATTTGGGGCGGGCTTTTATACTTGGGGGTTATCTCGACTGCATGTGCCTTTTTCCTGTGGAATCGTGGACTGCAACTGCTTAATGCTTCAAGTGGCGGATTATTTTTCTTTTTCCAGCCAATCGTCGGTACTTTTTTAGGGTGGATATTACTAGGTGAACAGATTGGTTTCTCTTTTTGGATAGGTACGATATTAATCTTTATTGGTGTAATACTGGTCATTCGCGAAGGATAAACATCAGGAAAAAGCTGATCGGTATCACTTGCTGATCAGCTTTTTTGTGTAGAAATCAGTTTGTTTTTTCGTCACGTTTTCTCCATGGATTATGGGTCCCTTCTGTTTTTTCTATACAAGAAGAGATGCTATGATAGGATTAAGCATGCTTTCTGACAAAAAATGAGAAGTGTTAGAGACAAGTAAGGGGGACTTTATGCTAAAACGTTACGTAACAGCGGGCGCTATACTAGCATTGTTGGGTGTAGCTTTGGGAGCTTTTGGTGCTCATGTACTTGAAAAGATGCTAGATGCCAAAAGTTTAACCACTTTTGAAACAGGAGTGCGTTACCAAATGTATCATGCCCTAGGCCTGCTATTCGTTGGGTTGTTAGGGAAGCAAGTAGGGGAAACCGCCATGCTGAAATGGGCTGGTACTTTTTTATTGGCTGGGATTCTCATTTTCTCAGGCTCCTTGTATCTCTTATGTGTAACGGGAGTCAAAATGCTAGGTGCTATCACTCCGATCGGTGGTGTCTGCTTCTTGTTAGGCTGGTTGTTTGTGATTCTGGCAGTGAGGAAGAAATCATAAGAGGAGCACCGGTGCAGCTTGTCCCTCACCAAACGTTCGTTTACGGTTAACGTTTAGGTGAATAGTCCAGAAGCTCCTCAAATGAGTGATATTCATAATTAATTTACGTACTAGGCAGGTAATCTGCTTTGGGTCCATAAGGCATGGTAGCTGTGGACCCAAAGCAAGTAAGTAGCTTTGCCAGAATGATGGGCTTACTTTATAGCCATTCATTAAAAGTACGAATGTACCATTTTTTTATGAGATGGGTGAGAAGTGCATAGCAAAGTAAGATGCCAGCCAGCCAAGGGAAATATTCGAGTGGTAACGGCTGTAAGCCAACACTTGCTCCAAAAGTAGAGAATGGAATATAGATACCTGCTATCATCACGAGACTAGATAAAAGTAAAACGGGTAAACTAGCTCGGCTTTGAATAAATGGTATTTTTTCTGTACGAATCATATGCACAATAAGCGTCTGCGACAATAAGCCTTCGATAAACCAGCCGGATTGGAATAAGGATTGATCGGCAATAGTATTGGCTGCAAATACATAATACATGACGAAATAAGTTGCATAGTCGAAGATTGAACTAATAGGGCCAATGAAAAGCATGAAACGCCCTACCGATTTCGCATCCCATTTTCTTGGAGTCTGCAAAAACTTTTTGTCCATATTGTCCCAAGGAATGGACAGCTGTGAAATATCATAAAATAAATTTTGAATTAATAAATGAATGGGTAACATCGGAAGGAAGGGGAGAAATGCACTTGAGCCTAATACGCTAAATACGTTGCCAAAATTGGAGCTAGCTGTCATTTTGATATATTTAATAATGTTTCCGAATGTTCTACGCCCTTCCATTATTCCATCTTCTAAAACCAACAAGCTCTTTTCTAATAAAATGATGTCTGCCGATTCCTTTGCAATATCAACTGCTGAATCCACGGAAATTCCCACATCTGACTCGCGCAAGGATGCAGCATCATTGATTCCATCCCCCATAAACCCTACTGTATGTCCTTTGGATTGCAGCACACGAACGATTCTTGCCTTCTGTAACGGATTTAGCTTGGCAAACACAGTTGTTTTTTCAGCTAAATCAGCTAATATCTCATCCGTTACATCATCAATTTCGCTCCCAATAATTACCTGATCAACCTGAAGGCCTAAGTCTGTGCAAAGCTTACGAGCAACCACTGCATTATCTCCGGTAAGGACTTTAACATTGAGTCCGCTAGCATGCAGCTTTTTGATGGCGCTTGCGGCACTTTCCTTTGGTGGATCTAAAAACCCAAGAAAACCAACCAGAATTAATTCACTTTCGTCCTCGATGCTGTACGCATGATCCCGAGAATCACAAGATTTGACGGCAACGGCGATGACACGTAGACCATCTGTGTTTAAATCATGCACCGTTTTCTTCATGTTATCCGCTGCTTGTGATGTGAGAGGCATGAGCTGTCCGTTACTAGATACTTGAGAACAATGATCCAGAATTTCTTCTGCAGCTCCTTTGCAGATGAGAATACGTTCTTCATTGTTTTTTAATACCACTGACATGCGACGGCGATGAAAGTCGAAGGGGATTTCATCTATTTTTTGGTACTTTTCCTCGATCCCCGTAACATCGCTTTGTAGAGCATGCTCTACGACGGCAACATCGAGCAAGCTTTTTAGTCCTGTTTGATGGTAACTGTTCAAATAAGCATATTTCAATACATTCTTATCATCATTACCGTGAATATCTACATGTTTTTCTACAACGATTTTATCTTGTGTAAGTGTTCCTGTTTTATCGGTGCACAGAATATCCATAGCTCCTAAATTCTGAATCGCATTGAGCTTCTTTACGACTACCTTTTTGTGCGCCATGTTAATTGCGCCTTTGGCTAGATTGGCCGTTACAATAACGGGAAGCATTTCTGGCGTTAAGCCAACAGCGATGGATAATCCAAAGAAAAAGGCTTCCAACCAATCCCCTTTTGTAAAGCCGTTAATGAAGAAAATAATAGGGACCATAATCAGCATAAAGCGAATCAGGACAAAGGTGATACTATTGACTCCTTTATCAAAGCTTGTCAATGTACGCTTATCGACCAATGTTTTTGCCATGGAACCGAAGTAAGTAGAAGACCCGGTAGCTATCACTAGGGCAGTGGCGGCTCCGCTTATCACGTTGGTTCCCATATAACAAAGATTGGAACACTCTAATGCGTGAAGAGATTGTTCATCAGTAGACTGTTTTTCAACGGGGAAGGCTTCTCCGGTGAGAGCCGATTCACTTACGATCAGATTTTTAGAATCAAGGATGCGGACGTCTGCTGGAACAAGATCACCGGCTGATAAGTGAATGATGTCTCCTGGCACTAGCATCTCCATGTCGATCTCTTGTTTTATGGATAGGCGAGTTACAGTTGCAGTGGTTTTGACCATTGCTTTTAGTTTTTCTGCTGTCCGTCTGGAACGGAACTCTTGGGTAAAAGTGATCAGAACGCTAATGGAAACCATCGTGCTAATGATGATGGATGCTTCCAGATCATCTGAAAAATAAGAGAATATATCTAGCCCAAGCAATATTAGAATAAAGGGATTCTTGAAGCATAACAGGAGCTGGATGTACCAGGCTGCCTGTTTTTCTTGGGCAATTTGATTTTGACCGTATTGATTTAATCTCCTATTGACCTCTGATGCTGATAATCCTGTCATAGATGTAGCCAAGGCTTCCATTAGCTTATCGATATTCGATCTGGATGCGTCCAGGAGACGAGAAGAAATGTCGTGGTTCAACGATGCTTTCGTAATGTGTTTAGGTTGTTTCATGGTAGTACCTCCCGAGTGTGAAAAATAGACACAAAAAAACTCTCCCTGTAAAAGAGAGAGTAGCTGCACTATTTTTCTATGCACTCGCATGTCATGTACACATACTTACATACACCCGCGTTGTTGGTAAAGGAGGGCGAAAAAAGAGCATAGCAAACATGTAAGGGCATAGAAAATATGCTTCTCTCTTGTTACAGATAATTGATATAGCTGTCTGCATTGATTACTAGGACTGCCTTCCATGTGGAATCCCCCCTTTACAAAATGAAAAACCCTCTAGGATAACTAGAGGGTTTTGAAATATGCATAGCCAAAAAAAGCATTTTCGCTCCCCCTAGTCGAGTTTTGGCACTATACAACGTAAAGAGAGCAACACAATCTCTTAGCCACCTTAAGAAAAGCCTTAATCCGACAGTTCCTGTTCTACCCATGGGCATCTTTCGATATTTCTGGGCAGTGGCCTATGTTTGTATAGGAGCCTCACCTAACGAGGACTTAATTGTTAAAGTGAATGATACTGGTACAATTCGGAATTGTCAATAGCAAAATCAATTTTGGTTCCTAATTTCCTAGATAAGCCTGTTCAAAAAGATTCTTTAAATCCTCAATACTAGGAGAACGCGGATTCGTAATTGTACATTTATCCTTCATAGCTATCTCGGCTAAATTATCCAGTTCCTTATAAAACTCCTCTTTTTTTACTCCTGCTTCTTTTAGAGACGCGGGCATTCCTAAATCCTTTCGAAGCTTTTTCACTGCGATGATTAGATTTTTTACTCCGTTTCGTGTATCAGAGGAGGGTAAATTCAAAAGCTTGGCGATTTCCGCATATTTACTGGCCGCTATGCTGAAATTTCGATCTGTATACCCTTTAATGTGGGCATTGTATTCAATAACGTACGGCAACACGATGCCATTGCTTCTCCCATGAGGGATATGAAATTTGGCTCCAATAATATGCGCCATACTGTGGCTAATACCCAGCGAGGCCGCATTAAAGGCAAGGCCGGCTATACAGGAGGCATTATGCATTTTCTCACGTGAGAGATCATCTTCCCCATTTTGAAATGATTTTTCTAAATAGGCAAACACAAGTCGTATGGCTTTCTCCGAGAAGGCGTCCGTAAAATCTGAGGCAAGCGTAGATACGTAGGCTTCCAGAGCATGTGTGAGCACATCGATTCCGGTATCAGCTGTTATAAATGGAGGGACAGTTTTTACGAGTTCTGGGTCAAGGATTGCTTCAGTGGGGAGCATTTCATCAGAGACGAGCGGGTATTTTACATTTTTAGTACGATCTGTAACAACTGAAAAGCTTGTTACCTCAGAACCAGTTCCACTCGTAGTTGGGACGGCGATGAATGTTACCTCTTTTGTAATCGCTTCTTTTTGATTCAGGCGATTTTGAAACAGACAAATTGCCTTTGCTGCATCAATTGCTGATCCGCCCCCTAAAGCAATCACGACATCAGGGTCGGCTGCACTCATGACCTGTATGCCATTCACGATGTTTTCGAGGGGAGGATCTGGCACGATATTATGAAAAATGGTGATATGTTCGTTTTTTTTCTCTAACTGAAACTTTACCTTATCAATCATCCCGGACTTAATCATGAAGGGATCGGTTACCACAAAAATACGTTTATTCTCTATACGCTGAAGACTAGATAATGCATCTGTCCCAAAATGAATGCTTGTTTTTATTTGAAAATGGTTCATATCTGTCTCCTTTCCGCTCACCATATTTCTATTACAAGGTAGGATTCCGATTTAATAGCTTTCTCCTTTTATAAGCAGACATAGTGTTATTTTATGTTTCGTCAGCTTGATTTATTTTAACCATTTTTTCATAAATACATGTTTGACATAAAGCATACTTTGTCTAGCTAACAATCATACTAACTATGAAGTGTGGTGATGAAGCATATGGAAGAGAAACAACGTGTCATTCAAGAATATGTTCCAGGAAAGCAGGTGACTCTAGCCCACTTGATTGCAAATCCCAATCCTGATCTATACAAAAAGCTGGGGCTTCTCTCTGAAAATATCAAAGCGATTGGAATCCTTACGATTACGCCAAGCGAGGCTTCCATCATTGCAGCAGATGTAGCCACCAAATCTGCAGATGTCTCTATTGGTTTCGTAGATAGATTCAGTGGTTCACTTGTCATTACCGGTGATATCTCAAGTGTGGAATCTGCGCTACGAGAGGTACTGAAAATGCTCTCTGAAGTTTTACATTTTTCAGCTACATCTATAACGAGGTCATAGCTATGGGAAAAATCATGATGCTAGTAGGCAGGACGGGCTGTGGAAAAACAACTCTGACTCAAGCTCTTATGAATACAAAACTCAGCTACCATAAAACACAGATGATTGAAACTGTAGAAAATATTATTGATACGCCTGGTGAGTATATTGAGAACCGTAATTATTACCGTGCACTTATCGTAACCTCAGCAGAGTGTGATTTGATTGGATTCGTACAAGCTTGCACGGATCAAGCTAGTTTGTTCCCGGTTCAATTTGCTAGCGCCTTTGCTAAACCAGTGATTGGGATTGTTACTAAAGTAGATCGGTGTAATCAAAAGGAAGAGTTGGAGCGTGCCGAACAGTTTTTACGTGACGCAGGAGCACAACAAATTTTTCATGTGAGTAGCTATGAAAAACAAGGTCTTGAGAAGATCAAGGAATTGCTCGCAGGAAACACTTGAGGTGGTAACAGTATGAAAGAGGAAGTGCTTAGTGTCGGAATAGACATAGGTACATCAACCACACAACTTGTATTTAGCAAGATTGGCATCGAAAATACAGCATCTGCTTTTGGAGTTCCGCGAATTACGATCGTGGATAAAGAGATTATCTATCGAAGCGACATTCATTTTACTCCGTTACGTTCACAGACCGAGATTGATAGCGACGCGGTTCGCAGGATTGTAGAAAAGGAGTATCAGCAAGCACATGTTCGGCCCAATGACGTGCAAACAGGTGCTGTCATTATCACTGGCGAGACTGCTCGAAAGCAAAATGCAAGGGACGTATTGCAGAGTTTGAGTGGTTTCGCTGGAGATTTTGTTGTGGCAACAGCCGGTCCTGATCTTGAATCCATTATTTCGGCAAAGGGAGCTGGAATGGACAAGGTATCAGAAGAGAAGGGGGCTAGTCTTGTCAATTTAGACATTGGAGGTGGTACAACCAATTTAGCTGTATTTAACGACGGAGAATTGGTGAATACAGGGTGTTTGGATATTGGAGGCAGGCTCATAAAAATCGAACCCTCTTCACGTAAAATTACCTACATTGCTGATAAAATCAAGCAGCTAATCAACGAGAGAAACTTACAGGTAAAAGAAGGGGATACAGCTGATATCGAGCAGTTGCGGAAAGTAGTAATAGAAATGGTAAGCCTGCTGGAGCAATCTGTCAATCTGACACAGCGTACCCCATTTTATTCAACCATTGTAACCCATCATGGGATTGATGAGCGGATTCACCCGCAATACATCTCCTTCTCTGGCGGGGTGGCTGATTATGTCTATCATCCTGAAGCAGATGATGTGCTAGCTTACGGGGATATAGGAATTTTGCTAGGACAAGCGATTCGCCAATCATCTCTTTGCGAAAAACTGAAATTGGTGCAAGCTGCAGAGACGATCCGGGCAACTGTCGTTGGAGCAGGGACGCATACAACCGAGATAAGTGGGAGCACGATTACATACACAGAGGAAAACTTTCCTATGAAAAATCTGCCTATTTTAAAGCTGACAGAAGAGGATGAGTCACAAGGATTTGCTCATTTACAAAATGTCCTACAGGAAAAATTACGTTGGTTCATATTAGAAAACGAATGGCAACCTGTCGCCATTGCTATTCGTGGGAAAAAAAGCCCAAGCTTTACAGAAATTCAGGAGCTTTCCAAAGCTTTAATCGGTGGTATGGAGGCGTTAATAAAAGCAGATTTGCCCATGGTAGTAATTGTTGAAATGGATTTTGCCAAAGTGTTAGGTCAGACGATGCATAGGCAACTGCAATTTTCGAAAGAGGTTATATGCATTGACAGCATCCGCTTAGAAAACGGCGATTACATCGATATAGGAAAACCACTGGCAAACGGCCGTGTGCTGCCTGTAATCATTAAAACTCTAGTATTTCATTCCTAACAGTTATGAGGTGACGGCGTTGAAACTTAAAACAACCCTTTTTGGCAATGACTATCAATTTAAAAATGTGATGGACGTCATGGCAAAAGCAAACGAAGAAAAATCAGGAGATAAATTGGCTGGCCTCGCTGCAGAAAGCTCAGAAGAGAGGGTAGCAGCAAAAATTGTGCTGAGTGAATTTACAATGGCTGATTTGCGTAATAATCCAGCTATTCCTTATGAAGAAGATGAAGTGACACGGATCATTCAGGATGGAGTCAACGAAAAAATTTATAACGAAATAAAGAACTGGACAGTCTCTGAGCTACGTGAATGGATTCTTGACGAAAATACAACAGAGGAAAATATCAAGAGAATCAGCAGGGGGCTAACCAGCGAAATGGTTGCCGCGGTCACGAAGCTTATGTCGAATTTGGACCTTATTTATGGAGCAAAAAAAATCCGTATTCAGGCCCACTGTAATACAACAATTGGCTATGAGGGCACTCTGTCAGCTCGATTGCAGCCTAACCATCCCACAGATGATCCAGACGGAATTACAGCTTCCTTAATGGAAGGGCTTACTTTTGGCATTGGTGATGCTGTTATTGGATTAAATCCCGTAGATGATTCCGTTGAAAGTGTAAGTCGGGTATTGAAGAGATTTGAGGATTTTAAGCAAAAGTGGTCAATTCCTACACAAAACTGTGTGTTAGCCCATGTGACTACCCAGATGGAGGCAATCCGCAGGGGGGCTCCAGCCGACCTTATTTTCCAAAGTATTGCTGGTACTCAAAAGGGAAATGAAGCATTCGGAATTACAGGCGACATGATTGAAGAGGCACGTCAGTTGGCACACAGAGAAGGAACGGCAACCGGGCCAAATGTCATGTATTTTGAGACCGGACAAGGCTCTGAGCTATCTTCTGAGGCTCATCATGGCGTGGATCAGGTAACGCTGGAAGCTCGTTGCTATGGTTTTGCCAAGAAGTACGACCCGTTCCTGGTAAATACCGTAGTGGGATTCATTGGACCTGAATATCTGTACAACAGTAAGCAGGTTATTCGCGCAGGCTTGGAAGATCATTTCATGGGGAAACTAACCGGTATTTCCATGGGCTGTGATGCTTGCTATACGAACCATATGAAAGCGGATCAAAACGATATCGAGAATTTGGCGGTTCTCTTATCCGCGGCTGGCTGTAACTATTTCATGGGCATTCCCCATGGAGACGATGTGATGCTCAACTATCAAACAACTGGTTATCATGAAACAGCAACTCTGCGTGAACTACTTCATTTAAGGCCGATTAGTGAGTTTGAGAAATGGATGGAAAAAATGGGATTCATCGAGAATGGTAAGCTAACAAAACGCGCTGGGGATGCATCTGTTTTCCTAGCGTAAGGAATGGAGGCTAGAGCATGCTTCAAGAAAATGACATCAGAAAAGTAGTAGAACAGGTTTTAGCGGAATTGACCTCCAATGAAGGTGCAGAGAGAACGGAGGGAAAAATTGAAATTAAATCCGCCAAACCTCGACCTGAATCTAATGTCGGCGGTGGATGGGTTGTCCAACCGCAGATGCCTTCCGATGGGGCTATCGATGATATTACGAAAATTGATTTAAAAAGCCAATTGCTAGTCCCTGAGCCAGTAGATGCAAAAGGTTATTTAAAAATGAAAGAACGCACCCCAGCCCGTCTGGGAATTTGGCGTGCAGGTCCTCGTTATAAGACAGAAACCACGCTTCGCTTTCGTGCGGACCATGCTGCGGCACAGGACGCTGTATTTTCACATGTGGATGAGCAGTTCTTACAAGAAATGAATCTCTTTAGCGTACAGACTCTTTGCAAGGATAAGGATGAATATTTAACCAGACCGGATTTAGGACGAAAAATATCCGAAGAGGGCTTGCAAAAGATTAAGGCAAACTGTCAGAAGCAGCCCCAAGTTCAAATCTATGTGTCTGACGGGCTAAGCTCTGCCGCGGTAGAAGCGAATGCAAAGGATATTTTGCCAGCCATCATACAAGGATTAGAGGGGTATAAAATTCAGGTGGGAACACCATTTTTTGTAAAACTAGGTCGTGTGGGCGCCATGGATCAAATCTCCGAGGTACTTGGAGCAGAGGTAACCTGTGTATTAATCGGCGAGCGTCCAGGGCTGGTTACAGCAGAGTCAATGAGTGCTTATATCGCCTACAAAGCAACAATTAATATGCCGGAAGCACGCCGCACAGTTATTTCCAATATCCACAAGGGCGGGACGCCTCCTGTAGAAGCGGGTGCCCATATTGCAGAGCTGATTAAGACTATGCTGGAGAAAAAAGCGAGCGGAATCGATTTAAAATTATAAACTTCCCATTGTCCTTAGGAGGGAATTTTGAATGAAGAATGATGCACTTCGGGCGAATGTGTTAAGTGTAAAAATCATCCCAAACGTGGCTCCCGATATGGTAAAAGCATTTCAGCTGCAACCCAATCAAAAAAGCTTAGGGATTATAACGGCTGACAGCGACGATGTAACCTATACTGCTTTGGATGAAGCGACAAAGGAGGCAGCCGTTGATGTCGTATATGCCAAATCAATGTATGCAGGAGCTGCCAATGCCAATTCGAAACTGGCAGGCGAAGTAATAGGAATACTGGCTGGCCCAAATCCAGCAGAAATTCGAAGTGGCTTACATACAGCGGTCGACTTCATTCATAATGGAGCTCATTTTATTAGTGCTAATGATGATGATTCTATCGCTTACTTTGCTCATTGTGTTTCTCGACCAGGAACGTATTTGTCCAAAATGGCAAATTTAGAGGATGCAGAAGCTATTGCCTACCTGATTGCACCCCCTTTGGAAGCGATGTATGCCCTTGATGCTGCCTTGAAAGCTGCCGATGTTAAGCTGGCAACGTTCTACGGTCCACCCTCAGAGACCAATTTCGGCGGTGCATTGCTTACAGGAAGTCAATCCGCTTGCAAGGCAGCATGTGATGCATTTGCCGAGGCCGTCCAATACGTTGCTGAAAATCCACAGAGTTATTAAGTAATAAGGTGATCCTATGAGAAAAAATGCTTTAGGACTCATTGAGGTAAAGGGGCTGCTGGCGTCTATAGAAGCAGCGGATGCAGCCATGAAGGCAGCTAATGTTACCTTAATTGGGTTGGAGAAGATAAAAAATGGCTTTGTTACCGTAAAAATTACAGGTGATGTGTCAGCGGTTACTGCTGCTGTGGAAGCCGGGGCAGAAGCAGTGACTAGAGTCGGCACACTAATTTCTAAGCATGTGATCTCAAATCCAGATGATAACTTATATCGAATGGTGGAACAGCCAAGTAGCTTACCATTCCAATCAAGAGACCGCAGGCAGGCCAAACAAATTACCCAAACAACTTCAAAACCGAAGGAGCTTGGAAAATCGGGAAAATCAAAGACAACCGAAGAGCTACAACACCCTGATAGTGAATTGCTTCCCGATCAAAGGGAGCCTCTTGTTGATACTGCATCGCCACCGTTGACTAAATCGGAAAACGCCTTGATCCCATTGCCTAAAAGTCAGGCAGAACAGCTAGAGAAAATGACAGTTGGTGAGCTAAGAGAAGAAGCGAAACGACTAGGAATCGTGAAGATTAACGATAGACAAATGAGACAGGCCAAAAAAGCTCAGCTTGTTCAGGAGATTACCAAATTGCATAAAGAAGGGGTAAATACATGATGCTTTCTGATAAAGACTTACTTTCCGTACAAGAAGTAAGAAATCTGATAAAGAGATCGAGTATGGCTCTAAAGACTTTGAGTAAGATGTCCCAGGAACAGATTGATACCATTGTAAAAGCGGTGGCAAATGCTGGCGTCGCACATGCCGAACGATTGGCAAAGCTGGCGGTAGAAGAGACTGGCTTTGGCATCTGGGAGGATAAGGTAATCAAAAACCTGTTTGGCAGTCAGGTAGTTTATGAGCATATTAAGGATCTAAAAACGATTGGAATCTTAAACGAGGATACAGTGAAAAAAGTCATCGAGGTAGGGGTGCCAGTAGGAGTCATCGCTGGATTAATTCCATCAACGAATCCAACCTCTACTGTCTTATATAAATCTCTTATTTCCATGAAAGCCGGGAATTCCATTATTTTTTCCCCTCATCCAAATGCGAAAAAATGTATTTTGGAAACGGTTAAGATCATTCGAGAAGCAATTGCCTCGGCTAGTGGTCCTGAAGATATTGTGACTTGTATGGAGATGCCTACCATTCAAGGTACTAACGAATTGATGAAACACAAAGGTGTACAACTGATTTTAGCAACAGGCGGCTCGGCAATGGTAAAAGCAGCCTACAGTTCGGGTACGCCAGCAATCGGTGTCGGATCAGGGAATGGGCCTGCTTACATTGATAAATCTGCTGATTTGCAGAATGCAGTCAAGCGTATTTTAGATAGTTCAACCTTTGACAATGGAACAATTTGTGCTTCCGAACAGTCAGTCGTCGTGGAAAGATGCATGAAAGAGAAGGTAATAGCAGAATTTAAAAAGCAGGGAGCTTATTTTCTAACCCCAGATGAAAAGGAAAAAGTTGGACGATTGATTATGCGAGAAAATGGTTCAATGAATCCGCAAATCGTGGGGAAAAGTGTACAACATATTGCCAATTTAGCTAAGATCACAGTTCCCGCTAACGCAAGACTTTTAATTGCAGAGGAAACAGAGGTGGGCTATAAAGTAGCGTTCTCACGGGAAAAACTGGCTCCTATTTTAGGATTTTTCACAGCGGAGAGTATGGAGAAAGCATGCGATTTATGTGAAGAAATTTTGTTACATGAGGGAGCAGGACATACTTGTATTATTCATGCACAGGATGAGAAGGTTATTCGTTACTTTGGTTTACGTCAACCTGTATCTCGCTTTTTAGTAAATACACCAGCAGCATTAGGTGGAATCGGGGGAACAACCAATTTAGTACCTGCTTTAACATTGGGCTGTGGAGCAGTGGGTAACAATTCTACTTCAGATAACGTAGGACCTATGAATTTAATTAATATTCGACGCATTGCTTATGGGGTTAGGGAACTAGAGGCACTACGTCCACACCAAGTGTCTTGTAACACACGGGGAGGATTTGGAGTTAATGATGATTTAGTGAATTCCATAATCCAGAAAGTCCTGGTCGAATTGAAGCAAAGCAACTGCATCTCTTAGCATTTTGTTGTAAACAGATGACATGAAAAACGGAGGAATTGAAATGGCAAGTACAAATGCGTTAGGTATGATTGAGACAAAAGGACTTGTGAGCGCGATTGAAGCAGCAGATGCCATGGTGAAAGCAGCTAATGTAGAGCTGGTTGGTAAAGAACAGGTAGGCGGCGGCTTGGTAACCGTGATGGTACGTGGGGATGTGGGGGCAGTAAAAGCGGCAACCGATGCCGGTGCAGCGGCAGCAGAACGAATTGGCGAACTGATTTCCGTACACGTTATTCCACGCCCTCACACTGAGGTGGATAGCATTCTTCCTAAGTCCAAGCAACAACCAGTCTAATTACAGGAACATACTATCCCTTACAAGCTTTCTTTTGATAAAAATGATTGAAGGCTAAATAGCGGATAGTATGCCTTCTTTACATAAACAAGCTTATGACTGAAAAGAGGTGTGGAGTTGTTACAAGATCAGGTTGATCAAATTGCAGAAAAAGTAGTGGCTGGAATTAAACAAAAACTGTTTATTCCCGTTGAAGCTTCAGGAAGGCATGTCCATTTATCCCGCAAGATCATTGATATCTTGTTTGGAGAGGGATATCAACTTACTAAAGCCAAGGAATTATCCCAACCAGGGCAATTTAGCTGCGTGGAACGGGTTGATTTGACCGGCCCTAAAGGAACGATTAAGAATGTGGCTGTTCTGGGGCCGGAAAGGCAAAACACACAGGTGGAGGTTTCCTTGACGGATGCAGTTGCCCTGGGAATTAGGCCGCCTCTTCGTGAATCTGGAAATTTAGCAGAAAGTGCAGAAGTTACGTTGGCTACCCAGCTCGCATCCGTTCCGGTCAAAGCGGCAATCATTGCGAAACGCCATATTCATATGTCCGTTGAGGATGCTCAATGGTTTGGTGTTGCAGATAAGCAAAATGTATGTGTGGAAGTCCTTGGAACAAGACCGGTTATCTTTCAAGATGTAACCATTCGAGTTAGTCCGCGTTTTCGTACATTTATGCATCTCGATTATGATGAAGCTAACGCTTGCGGGTATCAAAAAGGGACAGTTGCTAGACTTGTTAGGAAGTGACAGGCTTGGAAATACAGCAGCTAATAGAAGCCGTTACTAATGAGGTTATATCTAGATTGGACACGCTTTCTTCAGAGAACAAGCAAAAAATAATCGTTATCTCTGCACATGAAAGCGAATGGCTTGCCATAAAGCCGGTCCTCAATAAAAAATTTGACGTTTATTCTGTGGTAACCAATGATGTAACCTGGGCACAAAAGTGGCCTGATGATCTCTTGGAATGTAACGTTCAATCCTTTGCCTTCATTTTGATAACTGGATTACATTGCTGCGCATTAGCTTCACTAGCATTGGGGCTCATACCCTCAAAGAATCTCATTACTCAAGCATTGCTTCAGGGGAAAAAGGTGTACCTGATACAAGAAGGTCTTGAGCATCGGCAATTCCACCGTACCGCTCCAGCTCATTTATATGATCTGTATCAATCATACGAGCAGAAGCTTGTTTCCTTTGGAGTGACTTTGATCAAAAAAGCAGACATCCATCTGCTAGGTCAGAAAGAGCGCTATCTGGAAAGACCCATAACGCAGTCAGTATGCAAAAGGTCCTCTGAACAGTCGGATACAAATTGTGCAGGAGGGCAGGATTTACATGCGAATGAGGCAAGTCATTTGCTAGATGCCGAAGAAAAAGTATGGCATATAGAGCAGAGAGTCATATCTGAATCTGTGTTAAAAAAGCTATGCTTATTAGGGGCTCAATCGTTTACCATTTTACCAAATGCCATCTTAACTCCATTGGCTAAAGATTTTGTACGTATGAATCAGCTTACTGTCAAGAAAACAAAGCAGGAGGGCAAACCTGTATGATTATCGGAAAAGTCATTGGTAACGTTTGGGCCACAAGAAAAGATGCAAAATTGGATAGTCTGAAACTTATGATTGTCTCTCCCTCCGAAATTTTTGGCGGTGAACCAGCTAAGACCTTTGTAGCTGCGGATGGTGCAGGCTCTGGTATTGGTGATTTGGTATTGGTAACAAAGGGCGGTTCGGCAAGAGCGGCCTTTGATCAAGTAAAAGCACCCATTGATGCAACGATCGTTGGTATTATTGACAGCTATGAGCTAAGAGACTCGTGTAAGGAGGACAGTGTATGAGTATTAATGAAATTATCATTTACATAATGGTAATCTTCATGGTCTTAGGGGCAATTGATAAATGCTTGGATAATAAATTTAATTTAGGGGATAAGTTCGAGGAAGGAATTATGGCGATGGGATCGCTCACACTTGCCATGGTGGGAGTTATTTCGCTGGCACCTGTGTTAGCGACGTTGTTAAAGCCGATCGTTGTGCCTATCTATACAGCATTAGGTGCAGATCCAGCCATGTTTGCCACCACCTTGCTAGCTAATGACATGGGAGGATATCCGCTAGCAATGCAGATGGCAAGCAATCCGGAAGCAGGACGCTTTGCCGGTATTATTCTTGGCTCCATGCTTGGCCCTACTATTGTATTTACCATTCCTGTCGCACTAGGCATTATTGAAAGAGAGGATCGTAAATATCTTGCTACCGGGGTGCTAGCTGGAATCATGACAATTCCGATTGGTTGCTTAGTAGGTGGATTGGTTGCTGGCTATGATCTTGGAATGATTTTGCGAAATTTAGTTCCTATCATTCTCGTAGCTTTAATTATTGGAGTTGGGCTATGGCTAGTCCCGAATGGGATGATCAAGGGCTTTAGTGTTTTTGGCAAAGCAGTCGTTATTATTATTACGCTGGCATTAGCGGCTATCATTATTGAGACCTTAACAGGAGTGGTCATTATTCCTGGGATGACTCGTATTTGGGATGGCATTGAAATCGTAGGTTCTATTGCTATCGTACTTGCGGGTGCATTTCCAATGGTATATGTCATTACTAAAGTTTTCCAAAAGCCGTTACTTAAGCTAGGCTCATTGCTTGGCATGAATGATAAAGCGGCCGCAGGGTTAGTAGCCTCTCTAGCCAACAACATACCGATGTTTGGCATGCTAAAAGAAATGGATACAAGGGGAAAGATCATAAATATCGCCTTTGCAGTCAGTGCTTCTTTTACCTTTGGAGATCATTTAGGATTTACGGCTGGTATAGAAAAAGATCTTATTTTCCCAATGATCGTAGGGAAATTAGCGGGGGGAATCACCGCAGTGCTAGTAGCTATTCTGATTGCTTCCAAATCAAAGCTAGCAGCGAAAAGTGAGGAAAAATAAATGCAACATGATACAGCATCTCTTGAAGCGTTAGTTCGTAAAATTGTTTTGGAAAAGCTTGCACAGATGAATCAATCACCCGATAAGATAGATAAGAATATTGATCCAAGCGGTGTAATGTCTGTTAAATTGAACTCCTTGAAATTGGACCCTTTTGATACGGGAAAAGCAGGCGATCGAGTATATTTAAAAGATGCATTAGATTTACAGGAGAGTCCTCGGCTTGGCTGTGGATTGATGGAAATGAAAGAAACGACATTTGACTGGACTTTAAAATATGATGAAATTGATTATATCATAGAAGGAACACTAGAAATTGTAATTAATGGTCGTCGCATCATCGGACATGCAGGCGATATTATTCTCATTCCCAAAAATACGAGCATTCAGTTCTCCGTACCAGCCTATGCAAAGTTTTTATATGTTACGTATCCAGCAAATTGGCAGGAGCTTGAATGATTAAAAGAAGAGGATCGGTGGCCTTTAGCCCTTTATCAAGGCATCGATTTTTCTTCAATTTTAAGAGACTGAATTTTCAGTTGATGATTAATGATACAAAACGTATAGTTATACAAAAGCAGGAATAGACATAATGTGCCGGAAGCAGAATCGGTCCGGGAGAATTTTTTTTGTGAAGAATAGGGTTATCTAAATTTCAAAGGAGGTCGTTTTTATGATAAAGCCAATGCTAGAACGCTTGGAACAGCTTTATCCTGAATTAGTTGAATTTCGCCGAGACTTACATATGTACCCGGAGCTTTCCTTCCAAGAAGTAAATACGCCTGTAAAAATAGCGGAATATTTACGCAAAATTGGTCTGGAGGTAAAAACAGGGGTAGGTGGCAATGGGGTACTTGGAGTTCTAAAAGGTGGAAAGCCAGGAAAAACCGTGGCTTTGCGTGCTGATTTTGATGCTCTGCCCATTCAGGATGAAAAGGATGTTATCTATAAATCACGGATACCTGGGGTGATGCATGCATGCGGTCATGATATTCACACTGCGGGTTTACTTGGTGTCGCGAAGGTTTTGAGTGAGTATCGTGACGACTTACCCGGGACTGTAGTTTTTATTCACCAGTTTGCAGAAGAATTATTGCCAGGTGGTGCAGTTTCCATGATTGAAGCGGGATGCCTTGATGGTGTAGATGTTATTTACGGTGCCCACGTCTCATCAGATCAGCCTGTAGGAGTTGTTGGAGTAAAATCGGGTTATATGATGGCCGCGGCAGATTCATTCTATATTGAGATAACGGGTAAAGGAGGTCATGGCGCGTATCCACATAAAGCGATCGATCCGTTAGTGATTGGAAGCCAACTGGTCTTAAACCTGCAGCAAATTGTTAGCAGACGGATCGATCCTCTTCAAGCGGCAGTGTTAACAGTGGGGAGCTTTCACGCGGGTAAAGCGTTTAATGTAATCCCGCAAAGCGTTACTTTATCAGGAACGGTACGGACCTTTGATGAAAACGTTCGCCAAAGGATTGAAACCTCACTTGAACAAATTACTAAAACGACCTGTGAAGGGGCGGGGGCAACGTTCACAATCGACTATGAACGGGGCTATCCAGCCGTTTGTAACGATGAGACAGAGACACAGCGTATTCATCAGCTTGCCAAGCTTTTAGTAGGTGAGGAGCATACAGAGATACTAGAGGCTCGAATGGGTGCGGAGGATTTTGCTTATTATCTAAAAAAAATACCTGGTACATTCTTTTATGTAGGAGGGCGAAACCCAGAAATTCAGGCGAATTATCCACATCACCACCCAATGTTTGACGTAGATGAACGCTCTATGCTTGTGGCTGGTAAGCTCTTTATTTCTGCTGTTATGAATTATCTGACGGAGGGGAAAGTACTTCCAAAGTTACAGGAAGCGAAGGTGAGAATAACAGACTCAGTGTCTTGAGCAAAAATCATAAAAAGAGAGGCTTTTTATAGGCATTCTGTTTGATAGAACGGAGTGAAAAGAGGCTTCTCTTTTTTTGGTTTTTGAAAGAAACATAGTTTCCCTTATCCTAAACGAAGAGAATGCATATGCATAAAGGAAAAAATAAAGAAGTAAAATTTGGAAAAAACAGTTTACATTTATTTATATTAGATGTAAAATAATTACATAAGAGGAAAATATATCCAAATTAATTTTCCTACCTACTATTCTAATCCATACGCAATAAAAGGAGGAATACTGTGAGTGTCGTAGAAACACCAGCCCACAGAAAATTTTATAAGGATAAAAAACTTGAAATGCTGAAAGTCGGGGATTATATTCCAAATGTTAAGATTTATGAAGACCAAGCGAAAGAGCTAAAACTGTATGATCTTATTTCAGATTACCTTCTGTTGATGTGTTATAGCACGGATTGCGAATCCTGCTTAGCTTCGATGGAAGCCTTGGATGAATTTACTCAGGAGAATCCAGGAATCAATATTGCGGTTTTAATTCATACTAGTCCGGAAAATTTTGAATTAATGAAGGCGGCCTTCACGGATCGCATTGAACACATTTACTCAGTTCCAAAAGAATTGATTACGCGAAAGTTAAATGTTTATTTCATGCCAAGGGGTTATGCGATTAACAAGCTTGGACAAGTTCTTTCTACAAATGGGTGCTCCGACTTATATTGGTTTAACAAATTAATGGAACCATTACGCCGGATATTGTCATAGGAGGGGAACTTTTGTGAGTCGTATAAATTTTAAAGATTTATTTACGAAGAAGAAGAGTAGTAATAATGAAAGCAGTAGCGGAGAGATTGTGCCTTTCAGTATAGGAGAAGATTTTCCTGTTGAGAAGCTGGGAATGAAGTATGATTCTTCAGCGAACTGTGTATTTTGTTTTATCTCTTTGAGTTGCATTCTTTGTATTGATTTATTACCTCAAATTCCAGCGTTTCTCAAAGGATATACAGATAATTTTATACTTGTAAGTGATGGTACACCAGAGGACAATGATGAGATAGCAAAATATCATGAATTTCATTTTCCAATTCTATCGTATGCTGGCAGCTATGATGATTTACGGATACCGTTTACACCTTTCTCGTACTTTATTGATAAAAACGGAAAGGTTATCAAAGGAATACATTCAACTGATACAGATAGTTTATTTCAACTCATTACATGATGGGAAGGTTGGAGTATGACCGTATTGACCTATGTCATAGACATGATAATAGCTGTAGTCTTTTTTCTATCCTTTTATATGAAGGTTTATCATTTTCATGATCTAAGGTTACAAATACACTCTTATCAAATGATCCCTTATCAGCTTACAGCTATTTCAGCCTGTCTGTTGCTGATATCTGAAATTTCTATTTTCCTACTCTTCACAAGTGGTAGCGCATACATATGGAAAGAAATTTTGGTTATTCTTATGCTGTCTTTCTTTATCCTGTTTATTAAAAGAAAACGTAAGATTAGTGAAGCGGCTGATTGTGGATGCTTTGGCAAGGTGCATTCCTTGAATAAATTTCCGATTGTTCGAAATCTTGTTCTGATTGCTTTGTTGATAGGGAAATTGTTTCTTCCCACTCGTACCTTCTCACTGGATGAATCGATAGTCTCTGGAGCTATGATCGTCTGTTTTGTAATCGCCTATGATATTTGGAGCGAAGCTAAACAAGTAAGGGAGCTTACGGCCGATGATAAACGTACTTATCATTTTTAGCGGGATTATTGTGCTATTCATGATCTCCATAAGAGTCTGGTTAGCAAAGAAACGCCTCATTCATGAAGTGAGATTGATCCGCACATTACAAAAGCAGCTAGGAACAAGCTTTTCTACTATAATCCTTGTGGACTATGCTTCTCCTAATTTTAAGAGCCTAGATCAATTGCTGGCTCAAGGTGAAAATAAAAAAATAATCGTATTTTTTTCTGCTCCGGATTGGCTTATTACTATCAAATCGAAATTATGGAAAAATCATCTTGTTGTAAACAGTAATTCGTTTTCTTGGTTTACACCTCTGCTACATAATAATCCTGTACTTGTGCAAAGACATCAAAAGATATTTCATTTTTCGGATTCGTACGAGTACTTACGGTTTGTTATGACAGAAAAGGAGGAATTAATAAGCTGATGCAAACTATGCTTGACACATTCAAAATACAAATGATTATTGCTGAGAAGGTTCATTTTCATGAGTATGAAAAAATGCACTCTGTTGAAAAAGTGCTAAACGCTATTACGGTTCCAATACTCCCAGCGGCCGTTATCACAGATGTACTTGTGAAAGTGTTTTTTGAGGAGGATACACCGCCACTGCAACCATCTATTCAAGTTTTGGACCAAGAGAATCGATTGGTTTGTCATGAAGAACTTCCCCCACTCAAAAATTTTAGAAAAGAAGGGATGGTTCCAGGGATCGACATACGTGCAAATATTCGATTTCCTGTAGTGGAAGAAGGGGTGTATACATACCGGCTTTATATTGATAATGAATTAATGGCAGAAAGCTATGTAAGCGTGTTCTGTGAGGAATAGGAAATCGAAAGGAGGTGAAAGACATGGGATGCCCTGTAGGATGGATTGCAATTGGAAGTTGCAATGATAAATACAGTTGCGTCTTTCTAGAATGCGGTACTGAACCGAAAACTGAATATAGAGAAATATACGTACGTTGCCAAAAAGGTAGTACAACTGAATGCCACGATTATGACCAGTACAAATCAGGCTGCTGCTGAGTAGTAACGTTGAAGCAAAGAAAATTTGAAAGGAGGTGAAAGAAATGGGATGCCCTTCAGGATGGACTGCTATTGGGAGTTGCAATGATAATTACACATGCGACTCAGTAAAATGCGGTAACAAAACAAATAGATGGAGACATGTTTACGTACGTTGCCAAAAAGGTAGTACAACAGATTGCTATTGGGATCAAAGTTACTACGCAGGATGCTGCTAAGTAGCAAAGTAAAGCTGGTTGATAGGAAGTAATCCCTCTATTTTAGAATTTTAGGAAAAAGGAATGCTTTCACCGATAGATGTCGTTTGCCAATATTCGATTTCCTGTAATGAAAAAAGGGATGTACATACCAGCTTTACACGGAATGAAATGATGATGGAATTCTATGAGGTGTAAATTTAAAGGAGGTATTGGATATGGGATGCCCTTCAGGATGGACTGCAATTGGAAGCTGCAATGATAATTACACATGCGATTCAGTAAAATGCGGTAGCAAAACAAATAAATGGAGACATGTTTACGTACGTTGCAAAAGCGGTAGTACAACAGATTGCTATTGGGATCAAAGTTATTACGCAGGTTGTTGCTAGATAGTAACCTATAGTGAAGACTCCCTATCATTCTTGATAGGGAGCTTTCATTTCCATAATGAAACAGGAAAGAGGTGATTGTATGTCTTCATCGCGTTCCGATAAGAAGGATTGGGGCATTTTATTTTCATTGCAGTGTACGAAAAAGGTCTTTCCTTTAATATGGAAGTGTACTTCTCTTTTAATGATCACAACGATTTCGATGGCTATCATGAAAGCAGTCATCCCTCTTTTACAAATCTATCTAACCAAAACATTGGTCAATACGACGATGGATATCATTAACAAGAACGCCGACCTTACCGAAGGAGTGTTCCTTCTAGTTTTACAGATGGTGCTAGTTGTTGTGGGGCTTTTTATAAATAATCTTGATGATTTGATACGATTACGCATGTCTCAAAAGGTAAGCTATTATTTTGACAAGCTGATCATTGAAAAATCCTCTAAGCTGCCACTACTTTTCTTTGAAAATCCAGAAAATTATAATTACCTACATAGAGCTTCGGCTGGGATAGGAGCTCGAGGTCTTAAAATGAGCTTCTCTGTATTAGATGTCGTAAAAAATGTAATAACCTTAATAGGCTATTTGTATATATTAGTTCAACTACATTGGATTCTATTTACCTGTATTTTATTGCTGGTATTTCCGCCTATTATCATCACTACCTGGCTTGGTAAAAAGCAATATACGCAAGCTCGGGAGTTCACAAGCACCAATCGTTTAATTTTCTATTTGTATCGCCTGCTAATTGAACGTGATACGGCTAAGGAATTGCGTATTTTTGGTCATACGAATTATTTACAAGAAAAATGGGGAAATACCTATTGGAAATATGAGGATTCCGTTTATCAGCTTCGTAAAAAAAGTGTCTCGGCAGAGCTTGGGAAAGGCGGGATAAATAGTTTTGCAGAAACTGCTTTTATTGCTGTGCTCCTTTGGTTCGGAAGTCAAGGGAAACTAACCATTGGTGACTATGTATCAATATCACAGGCCATTAGCTCTGCCATATCACTTATTCAATTCATTGCCTATAATTTAGGGCAGCTATATAACGAAACCCTCTATATTAAGGATTTCTTTGATTTTATGGAACTAGAAGAGGAAGAGCAGGAGCTGGCGGTGGATCATACATTTTCTCTAAAGGAAAGGATCCGGGTCGAGAATCTGACTTTTACTTTTCCCAATCGTACAAAACCAGCGTTACATAACATTTCGTTTCAGATTAATAAAGGAGAAAAGATTGCTATTGTAGGAAAAAATGGTGCGGGTAAGAGTACGTTAATCAAATGTTTAGTCGGACTCTACAAAGTATCTGGAGGTAATATTTATTATGATCAACACAATATTAAGCATGTATCTATGAGACACATTATTAGTGCTATTTTCCAAGATTTCGTATCCTATAACCTGACAGTCAAAGAAAACATTGGGATAGCCGATGTGCAACATATCAATAATCAAGAACGGTTAAGGAGTGCAACCAGTCAAACAGGAGCAGATGAAGTCATTAAACAGCTGTCAAAAGGCTACGATACTGAATTGGGTACATCCTTTGCTGGAGGACAAGATATTTCTGGAGGCCAGTGGCAAAAAATTGCTTTGAGCAGAGCATTGTTTAAGCCAGCCGAGGTTATTATTCTCGATGAGCCAACAGCTGCATTAGATCCGATTGCTGAAGCACAGCTTCTAGAAAAATTTATTGAGATTACAGATAATAAAACCGCTATTTTCATCACTCACAGACTTGGAAGCTGTAAAAATGTTGATCGGATTTTGGTTCTTAAAGACGGCAAACTGGTTGAAGAAGGCAATCATGAGGAGCTGATGCAAAGAAATGGAGAGTATGCAGAGATGTTCCGGTCGCAAGCACAATGGTATGCGGAAGCTGAGCATGCGACAGTGTAAGAACGCTGGGCAGATGATTTGAAAAAATCCAAAAGAGATGCTATTTTCTCAAGGCAAAAATGTAACCTAAATTCCTGATTAGCTCATTTGTTTGTCATTAGCTCCTTACATGAGGTGGCTTTTGTATAACAAATGGGCTTTTTCTATGCAATAACATAAGTAAACTCGGTAGGGCTTCTGATTTGGAAGGGGCATAGCTAAGTGTGAGTTCAATCAAATTTTTGTTTTATCTGATAGAAAATAATCCGTTAAACGTTAAGAATCATCCGTTTACTGGCGGAACAGCATTTAATTTTTATTGATAATAAATACAGATTTGTAGTATTAGGAAGGCTGTCAGAGCTTAATGGGGCAGAAGTTGCTTTTAGATGCACAAAAAGGTAACAGCAATAGGGGGTATTCTCTTTTACTGTCGAGTTTTTGAAGCAATTGCAACGAACAGAATGCTGCAAGAAATACAAGTACTAATCGAGGTGGTTATATGGAACCGAAACGTGTTATTTTCTTGTCATTAATGATTTGTTACATCGGCCTAGGAGTTATTAATCCGGTGCTGGCTCCATTAATTCGAGAGATGGGACTCGATGAAATGCATGCAGGCTGGATCATTTCAGCTTCCGCCCTCATCTTGTTACTTGGTGCTCCCATATGGGGGAAGCAAAGTGATCGGTTCGGTCGCAAACCGATTATGATTATTGGTTTGGTTGGGTTTACGTTTAGTTTGGTGCTTTTTGCTTGGCTCTCTTGGATTGGTTTACAGGGGAGAACAGAGCTGACTTTGCTTTTTATCCTATTGTTGCTTTCACGGATGCTGTTTGGTCTGTTTTTCCCCGCAATGACTTCCTCCGGGCAAGCACTGATGGCCGATTTAACTTCATTGCATGAACGCTCAGCGGGAATGGCGATGATTGGTGCGGCGAGTGGAATTGGTTTTCTGATCGGTCCAGCCATGGGGGCAGCATTATCAGGGATTCATCTCCTGTTTCCCATTGTGGTTGCTGCTGTTCTATCATTATTTGCTGCTCTTTTGGTGTATCTGCGTATTCCGCGTTTTACACCAAAGTCATCTGGCAATAGAAACAAGCTTAATCTACGTAAGCCAGGTATACGGCCTTATTTATTGATTGCCTTGTGTATGATGAGCGCCATCGTTATGCTACAGGTGACAGCAGGCTTTTATGTTCAGGATAAATTTGAATTAAATTCCACAGATACAGCACTGTGGGTTGGAATCAGTTTGTTTTGTGTCGGTTTTATGATGGCATTGATCCAAATGGTAGTCATTCGGAAACGCGCCTTCATGCCGCGTACCTTGCTTCGCATCGGTCTGCCGATACTGGGGGGAGGACTGTTGCTTCTTGTTTTCATTAGCAATTTATTCAGTTTTATCCTCGCTTTTTTACTACTGGGTGTTGGAGGCGGATTCGCCATGCCGGGTTATACAGCAGGTGTCTCGATGGCATCGGGAGAAGAGGAACAGGGGGCAGCAGCAGGCTTGACTACGGCGGCAACAGGGGTGGGCTCTTTTGTAGCACCCATCGTTGGAACGGCATTATACCGAATTCAGCCGGAAGCTCCTTATTGGGTAGGATTCCTTGTAGTTGCTATGTTGACGATTTATGTCTGGAGTACGCATCGTGGGCTTGTGGTTGAACCAATCTCGGTCAAGAACAACTAATGTTATCGGCAAGTAAAAGAGAAATGGTGGAATTGTAGTTTTCGTGTAACTACGATTGCCACCATTTTTTGTATGCACAGTGTTCCCGATTAAGATAAATTTCCTTCCTGATGCTTTAGGATGTTTGGCTTTCTTGTGGCAGATTGATCGAAGGAATGGCAAACTACTCGTTGTAATGCTATACTTCGCTCTGTAGTCAGGTCTTGTAAAGAGGCAGCAGGCTTTTTTATTTCAAAGAATGTTTCGAATGAAAGGACTTTATAAAACGAATTGTAAGAATTGATATACGATTGGTTCCCTTTTGAAAGGAGTGAAATTCTGTGAAAAAAAGTAGTATTGTAATACCTCATGAACACGGAGGATGGGCAATGGTCAGCGTCCCGTTTCTTTTCGGAATGCTGGCTGGAAAACCTCAATGGATGCATATCCTCTTATTTCTAGCTTGGCTATTTCTCTATTTGTCATCTTATCCGTTTCTTCAATATATGAAACGAAGCACAGGAACTGAGCACTTGGTGAAATGGGGATTATTGTACGGTTTACTTGCCCTTATTTGCTTAATACCACCGCTTGTAAGCAATCCGTTACTTTTTTCTTTTGGACTGCCGCTACTGATTCTTCTTTTGATAAATATATGGCATGCAAAACGTAAAAGAGAGAGGGCGATCGTTAACGATTTATGTGCCATTCTTATTTTTTCCATTGGAGGTGCTGCTTCTTATCTTCTGGCAGGTGGAGAGTTTGATTTAACGATGGCTGCTATTGTATTGTTCAGTTGTTTGCATTTTATGGGTAGTGCATTTTTTGTAAAGTCAGTTTTTCGGGAACGAGACAATAAACGTTGGATCGTATATGCTCATATTTATCATGGACTGTTACTAATTGTTCCGTGGCTGATAGGCTTTCCCTGGATGACAATTGCTTATGTCTATTCAACTGTGCGAGCTTTTGTCTATGCTGGAAAAGCGATGCGTCCATGGAAGGCTGGCATTATTGAAATTATAGGTGCGGTACAGTTTTTGACACTATCTAGCGGCTTTTATCAGTAAAGGAGCGAACACATGGAAGAAACAGTTATTACGCTATATACAGGGATAGGTAACCCCGATCGAGTTTTCAATTCAATTATCAGTCATTTTGGGCAAGGTAGCAAATCACATCAAGTAGATGGTGGGCGGTTAACGATTACCTTGCAAGATGATACTTTAATGAACATAAATCGCATTGATTATATTGCGAATCAGAAAGAAATCGAACGGCAAATGAACGGGATGGCTGCTTACTATTCCCAGATAAAAACCGAACGACTTGATCTGCAGCAAAGCGTTATTCAACAGATTTTGTGCTTTACCTGCATCGTTGGAATTCGATTTGAGCTTACCAATGATGCGAATCGGACCCATTTTTTGATTGATGCTATTTATGCTGTTGCAAGTGAGATTAATGCTTATTTATTGTATCCAAGTATGGATATATTTAACAGTGAAGGAAAGCTTGTATTCTCATTGGAGGGAGAAAGTGAGCTGGAGCAACTCATTCCAATAGCGAATTCTGACCTGCTGGACCGTGGTAAGGGGGAGGAATCAGAGGCAGATCGCATTCGAATGAATCGCTCCATTGCTATATTAGAAGCAAGAAATATTCCTTATATCCCTCATTTGAGAGTAGCGTTGGCGCAAGAGGATGCAGTCATTAGAGACCTTGCATCTATTGCTAAAAGAGTTAGTGCCCTGTTCGCCGTAGCGCTATATTCGGAAGTACGATTGTCTCCAGAGGGAAGTCGGGAAGAAGCCTTGTCTTATTTTGAGAGGGTGGACGAGGTGTATCGGGTTAGAGATTGGCTGACATCAAAGGAAAGATCATATGTGGAAAAAGCAGAATGTGATGAGCTTGAATGTATTCAGTTTGTGTGGAAGTATGAGTGCTGCGAGGTATTACTATGGGCGCTTGGATTGATAGATGAATTAACATACCCAGATAGCACGTGTAATGTCCCGCGAATTTCGGAATTACTCATTCAATATCATAGCTTAGACGATTTGATACAACATTGTGAACCGAGGTCTCAAAAAGAATTACTAGATGCAGCAGATCTGATTATGCGTTATGACTGGGCATGCGTGGATGCCCGCATTAACCAGCGAAATGCTCCGGCAGGATTAGACGCGGGGGTCGTTTTAGAAAGACATTATGTACTTAATTGGCTTGTCGGCGGAAATAATCAAGCAGAATGGGATGATAATATACCTCATACGTAATTTCAGCAGCTTGTTACATAGAATTTGTACGAACAATGGTGAAGCAGAATTAATTAGATAGAGCATAGAGTAGTCATTTTATGTACATGACTGTTAACATTATTTGAAAGAGGTTGAATAGATGGAACTAATACAAGATGTACAGACATTGATCAGAGAATCGCATAAAAAACAATTGAAATATTTGTTTTTCTGGGGGAATACCCCGAAGAGAGAGGGAATTGTAGATAAATCCTGCTTCAGCCAGTGGTATCCAGCTCCTTTTGTAGAGGATGGCATTACATACCCTACTGCAGAGCATTATATGATGGCGAAAAAAGCGGAATTGTTTGGCGATACTGCGATGCGTGATCAGATTTTGCAGCAGAAGCATCCAAATCAAGCAAAAGCACTGGGACGCAGGGTTCGGGCTTTTGACGAGGAAGTGTGGAATGTACATAAGCTAGAAATTGTTCAACAAGCGAATCTACTGAAATTCAGTCAGCATCTTCCGTTAAAATCCTATTTACTCCAGACTGGTAATCGAATTCTAATGGAAGCTAGTCCTTATGACAAAGTATGGGGAATTGGACTATCACAAGATCATCCTGATGCTGAACGTCCACAGCATTGGAGAGGAGAGAAATATTAGGCTTTGCACTTATGAGAGTACGAGAGCAATTTCGGTAGTCTAGTAGATTAACAAATGACAAAGGAGATCCATATGCAAAAAATTCGCAGAACGAAAACAATAGAAGGAAAGAAGATACCTGGCTTTATTTGCAATGGAGGGAGTTATTTTTTTATTTATGTAGACGTTTATGAGGATGGGATGGTTAATTGCTGGGAGCTAGTCGATTTAGATGGATTGGTTGATAAACTCGATAGGAATTGGCTGGTCCCTAGTGTCCCTCAAGGTAAAGCGATCTCTATATTTGGATTGGGTTCGTATGAGGTAGCGGATGCACAGTGGAATTTTGATCAAGGTCAATATATGAATTTGATCCATGACACCGTTAAACAACTAAATCCCTCACTCCGTAATATCTATCGTATTTCTGAGGAAGAAAAGGAGCTATGGAATGCTAGAGGGGTTCTGCATTCTCCAAAATCCGAAGACTTCCGTGTCACTCATGAGATTGGATATGACACTGTAGCGGGCCAAGGAATCACAGCCTTTATGAAGCATGAGGGGAAGAATTATCTGGTGCAAATTGTTGTTTATAAGGATGATGCTGTGGTTTGTTACAATTCATTTTTTACATATGAATATACTATCGAGAGTGTTAAAGAACTGTGGGACGATAAAGTCTTATTCACTTCATTTGAAGAACCTACTGCTATCGTACTTGATCATTTAGGCGAGGTAACATTCTCATTAGTTCAGTATGCAAACGAAATCAATGATAAGTATGATGAATTGCAGGATTTGCTTAAAAAGCTTAAAGGAGAAAAAACATCTTTAGAACTATGCAGACAGGCCTATTATGAGTATTTGGAAGATCCATCCGAGTTTAATCGAGCCAGACTTCAGGAAAAATATGAGCTTGTACCCGAGCATCAGCGAATGTTTCTAGGGGATATGGATTCAAAGGATTCGGATTATGTTCGCATTATCTATTATCCTGATGAGAAAAGAGAAGTCTAGGCAGTATTCTTTATAAGATGTGACGGAGGGCGTATGAAAGATAAAAGAGTGGCTCATGTATCCCCGCATCTGAAACAGGAATAGGTGAAAAAGTAAGTTAGGGGAAAAAAAGCTATGAGCAATTTCGATACGGTTCAAAAAAAACTATTGGACTTTTTTCATATTTATGCGGCGCCTGTTTTAGAAAAATTGGATGAAGCCAATATTGAGAATCTCCTATATAAACGTGATAACCCTGTCTTCTCAAAGGAATGGATGCGGATTTACACGGAACTGTCTACCCTCAAGAAAAATAAAAGCGTCTCTTCCTTATATGTATCAACGAATGAAGAGCTACGTAAAAACATCTTTTTACAGGTGCTTAAGATAAGCTCACAAGATGATTTGGCAGCATATATTTCTGATGATTTTGGACTAATTTTTGTTAGTGTAGTGTTTACATATAGCGATGAATGGGTAAACGGACTATGGAATGAGTACCAAGAGAAGAGAATTCCACAGGGGGAATTGCAGCAATCTAAGCGTCAAATCGTTTTGTATGACGGCTTTATGACTGAAAGGAAGAAGCAATCTGTAAGAATCATCTTGGAATAAAGATTTTATTGCAAACATTGCTCTCGATGAAGGGAGTCGTTTTTTTTTGCAAGGAGACTGGTAATCTGCTTTCTGGGAGCAGACATTCTTAACCTCTAAAGATTAACTTCGACCCTTTTTCTTTTTTTCAAATGTTTTCTTGTAACTATTTTGCGTTACTGGACAATTTGAATGAAATCAATCTGAACTATATGCTGATTTTTTTGATAATAAGAACTCTGATATGTTTCTGTGTTTAATATTTTATACCAATTGGGCAATTATATCTTATTTTACATTTTATTACATGTAAATATATGGTATATTATAGTTGTATTTTTAATTCTTAATAGAAGGAGGCTTTCTTCATGAAAAAATTTTCTGCGGGTTTATTAACTTTAGGTCTTTGTTTAGCCGTATCCACTACTGCATTAGCAGATGGGCAGATAGTTTCTAGTCCAACAAATAAGTCAATTACAGCATCGTCTTTTGTTTATCGCGACTATGAACCAAATAATAGGCCTGAAACAGCTAATCCTTATAGCGTTGGGGGCCAAATTATCGGAAGATTAGGAGACTATTATTCCAGTGATGGAGGCTGGTGGGATATTACAGATGTCTATAAATTTACTGTTGATAAAAGACAAAAAGTAACTTTTCAACTAGGTGCGCCTCAGAATGTAAGGCTGCACCTCTGGTCTCCACGTGGGGTAACTTTTACGGATAAAAATATTAACTCATTTACCGTTTATTTGGAACCTGGTGTAACATATGAGCTAACAGTTAATACTCCTACTATTGTTGATCCTTTAGAATACAATGTATATTCTTATGTTGTAGAGTAAGCCTAGTACTAACAAGAAACAAACTACATCATTTTTGAAAAATTTTGAAGCTGATATTCTGGTACGTTATGTGGCTGGTTATCAGCTTTTTTAGTTTTACTATTCCAGGTTAATTCTTATTAATCTGACCAGTCTAACTCCTCGTGTATAGTCCATTCATAAAGGCTTAATCCTAAAGAATAATTGTGATCCATAAAATTACCCTGATTTTACCCAAAAAAATTATATATTAACCCAATCAGCAAGAGTTCCATATGTTCTACTGGACCATAATGAAGTAAGAAGCTGGTTTGTAAATATTAGATGAAAAAATAGGGAATATTGCGAGGCAGTCTTCTTACACATAGCCAATTAGCATTGTAGATCTAGTAATATTCATATAAAATACATACAACTATAAAGGCAAGTAAACATCAAGAAAGAGAAGAGTAACGAATTATGGATTTTTATCGTTTAACTAGCACAGATGACATTTTATTTAACAAAGCTTTTGATCTATATAAAGCTAGCTTTCCCGAGCATGAACAAAGATTATTTGAAGATCAAATAGTAGCTTTAAATAATCGGAATATCATTGTGATGTTATTTTAGAAAAAGATGCATTTGTTAGCATTATCTTTTATTGGGAAACGAGTGGATATACTTATATTAAACATTTCGAGATTGATCCTGATATACGAGGAAATAATGTAGGTTCTCGTTGTTTACAAAAGTTTTGTGATTTACACAGTCTTGTCATTTTAGAATTTGATCCACCGGTAGAGTCTATTTCTATTAGACGCAAGAACTTTTATATGCGGCTTGTCTTTATGGAAAATCATTACCAACATAAACATCCTGCGTATCGAAAACAGAATTTACCCCATGAACTTGTTATCATGAGTTTTCCAAGAAGTATTTCGGAATCTGAATATAGGCAATTCAATGAGTACTTGGTAAAAACAATTATGAAGTCTGGTGTATAGTGAGATTATTGGATTGACACAATAACAAAACACCTATTTTCTTAAAAAGGAGGAAAATAGGTGTTTTTCATTTCTCGGTCTCAACTAAAAAAGTTTATTATCTTTACTAATGTTTATAAAATTTTATTAAAATGAAATTATTATACACAAAAATGATTTTACCAACTATACCAACTCATGGTACTTATCGACGAACACGTAAAGCAAGTCTAAAAGTAGCCTATTTTAGCAGAAATAATTATAAGATTCATATCTGATTATTTTATTAGTAAGAGAGATTATCCTGTTACAGCAAGGTACAGATATACTTCTTATATTTATTGGCCTAATGTTATTTTTGCTACAGCCCAAAAAATAATATATAATATATAATTAAAAACTAGTATTATTGTTAACATAAGTTAAAAAACTTAATACAATATTCAGTTTTTTTGCCAGAAATGTAGATGGGGGATCTTTACAGATAGACTTCAAAATGAAGTTCATTTCAACACCATTACTCAAATCGTACCTATTAAAAGAAAGAGAGACAAAATGATGAGCTATTTATTCAGGAAAAAAGAGATTAAGGAGATTTCAGATTCAAACCAACCAAAAAAATTAAAAAGGTCACTTGGCGCCTTTGATTTAATATTAATGGGAATGGGAGCAACAATTGGAACAGGTGTCTTAGTTATTACAGGGTTAGTAGCTGCAAGAAACTCAGGTCCCGCTATATCTCTTTCTTTTATTCTCTCTGCAATTGTATGTGGTTTAGTAGCTTTGTGTTATGCGGAGTTTTCATCAGCTATTCCAAGTTCAGGAAGTGCCTATGCCTATACCTATGTAGCATTAGGAGAGATAGTAGCTTTCTTGGTAGGATGGTCAATTGTAGGAGGATATACAGTTTCGATAGCGTCTGTCGCCGGGGGATGGTCAGCTTATTTTAATAGTGCATTATCACTGGTTGGAATTCATCTTCCGAATAGTCTAGTCACGATTCCTAGCCAGGGAGGGATTATCAATTTACCTGCAGTCTTTATCGTAATATGTATGTCTTATTTATTAACAAGAGGTCTAACAGAAAGTAAAAAAGTCAATAATATTACAGTGGCTATCAAAATTTCTATTGTTCTATTGTTTATTATTATTGGTGCATTTTTCATCGAACCTGAAAATTGGCAACCTTTTATGCCATTTGGAATAAGTGGTGTATTTGCTGGGGCAGCCTCAGTATTTTTCGCATTCACTGGTTTTGATGCCATTTCAACATCTGCTGAGGAAGTGAAAGACCCTCAGAGAAACTTGCCCCGGGGTATTTTAGGGTCTTTACTAGCTTGTACTACTATTTATGTTATTTTAGGAACTATTTTAACGGGAATGGTATCCTATAAAGAATTAAATGTTGGAGACGCTTTGGCTTATGCACTTGAGAGTGTAGGACAAGGTTGGGCGGCAGTTATTTTATCTGTTGGCGCAGTAATTGGAATTATAGCTGTTTTATTTGCTTACATGTTTGCAGTGCCACGTATTCTGCTTTCAATGAGTCGTGATGGATTATTACCTAAATTATTCTCGACAGTTAATAGTAAAACGCACGTTCCGACGTTTTCTACATGGATCATTTGTTTATTAGGGGCTATAGTGGCGGGGTTAATTGATTTAAAAGAATTAGCCGATATCGCGAATATGTCCGCCATTTTAAACTTTGCGCTCGTAGCACTGTCAGTTATTGTATTAAGAAAAACACAGCCAAATTTAAAGCGCAATTTCAAAATGCCGCTTGTCCCTATTCTTCCAATACTGGCAATCATTTTTTGCTTATTTTTAGCTTTTAATTTATCAGCAAAAATATGGATTTATTATCTTTCTTGGTCAGCAGTAGGTTTCACTATTTATTTTAGTTATTCCCGTAATAAAAGTATATTGAAGCATCGGGAATAAATCATGTATATCAAAACTTATGTTGTATCTCTTATGAAAATTTGATTTCATAGCGTACAAAAAAGTCCGTTTTTAAACCTTTTCGGTGTGTAGACGGACTTTTTTAGCTTAAGCAGCAGTGAATGAACTTTATAAGCCCAATATTGAATGATTACCATGATTTTGCAAAAACACAAAGAGCAGTCGTTTGGTGGATACTATCCTCAGTACGTAATTTTGTATCCTCAAGGTTTTATTTGCAGTTTTCTTACAACGAATAAAACGATTTAACATCCAAACCATTCCTATAAGTAGGTAGCTAAAGTCCAGCTATTTACAATAAACTAGTAACGTAAGTGAGACAAGTCCAGTAACAATGATTTTAGAAACATCAAAGTGAATATGAAAAATAGAGCGCCAGAAATCCTACATGTGAACGCGGGGAGGACTGGTGCTTTTATCTATGCAGAGTTTTTATGTCCAACTTGGGTAATAGATTCGAGACCAGACTGTCCTTTGTTTCTGGTAAAGCTATCATATGGGGGGCGATGGAATATGAAACGTAATAAATAGATGAAGTACACACAAAAAGCAGTGATAATTTCTGTTACTTTTCAACATTTTTTCACATTTTATATCAAATATTGCTTGTCGACACTGTTCAAATCAAATAGGATATGAAAGCAATCCCTATTACTATCGAATGGTGGGATATCATGTTGCCGATTGAGAGAAAACAACAAATTTTGCTGTGGCTAGAAGAAGAGGAATGCTTACGAATTTCAGAAATCAGCAAACGATTGGAAGTTTCTGAAATGACGATCTATCGAGATATTAAGCCATTAATAGCCCAACGGAAAATCAGCAGGACCTCCAAAGGAATTAGATTGATTAAACAGCAACAGATGCTTTATAACCGTTGTTCTTATTGCCATAAGGCATTTCATAGTAGGTTATCCGTGCAGCTGATAAAGTCCAACCAACAGGTAGAGCAAACGTGCTGTGCCCATTGTGCTTTATTACGATACCAGAATTGTAGAGAAGATGTGGTGCAAATCATTTGCCGTGATTTTTTAACTGACACTACTATAAGTGCTAAAATGGCTTGCTTTTTGTTGCATGCAGACATCAATCTACATTGTTGCCAACCTCAGGCTCTTCCTTTTGAATCCGTTCATCAGGCGAAGCAATTTCAGTGTGGGTTTGGTGGAGTGATTTATGATTTTGAAGGTGCCATACTAGCAATCCAGACTGCCATGACTGGAAGTGCTTGTTGTCACAAGGAAACCTAAAGGAGCAACGATCATGAACCATAGCACGTTAGAACAATCAGTATCACAGGAGACTCTTAGAACTAAAAAGCATAAATCTACGGGTCTTTATCAAATGGTGTGGAGATGGCATTTTTATGCAGGGCTTCTTTTTTCTCCTTTTTTACTTATTTTAGCATGTAGCGGGGCCATCTATTTATTTAAACCACAAATAGAAGCCTATTTATACCAGCATATGTATCAGGTGCAAGAAGTGGGGAAGCAGACGTTATCTGTTTCCAAGCAAGCGGCAATCATTAAAGAGCAATATCCTGATCAGCTTATCACCTCTTTAACACTGTATGATGATCCTGCAAGGACAACCGAAGTAATGACCATGGGAAATAATCAGATGACCGGTATTTTTATTGATCCTTATCGAGGAGAGATACAAGGGACGCTTCAAGCTGATGAAAAGTTTATGGAAATAATCAAAAAGCTGCATAGTGAGCTAATTGCCGGTGGAACGATTGCCAATCGGATAGTGGAGTTAGCGGCCTGCTGGGCTGTAATCTTATTGGTAACAGGCTTGTATCTGTGGTGGCCGAGAAATAGAGCTTCGATATGGGGGACAATTCTACCGCGTATTCATAAAAAGGGGAGGCTGTTTTGGCGAGATTTGCATGCTGTTCCAGCCTTTTGGTTGTCGATTTTGGTTCTCATGCTCATTATTACTGGACTTCCCTGGTCAGGTGTAATGGGGGAAGGGATTAATCAGCTTGCTACCTCTACGAAGACTGGTTATCCTTCTTATGCATTCAGCTTTGGAGAGAAGCCTGAATCTGCGGTGAAAACAAAGGACGTAGCGAAGGATGTTCCTTGGGCTACAGAAAATTTGCCAGTACCGCAATCCCTGCACAATCAATATATCCCGTTGTCACTAGAGGATGTTGCGTGGGTGGCCGAGCAACAGAATATAACAAAACCATACACTATTTCATTACCTCAAGGTGAAAAGGGTGTATACACGTTAACAACAGCACATTCCAAACCAGGACAGGAAGCAACCCTGCATATTGATCAATATACGGGCATGGTTTTAAGCGAGGTTCGCTATAGTGACTATGGTTTGTTGGCCAAAGGAATTACGTTAGGCATTGCATTACATGAAGGACGATTATTTGGCCGGGCAAATCAATTCATTGGTTTAGTGGGCTGCTTAGGATTGATCGGAATTGTGGTTAGTTCCTTTATCATGTGGTGGAAACGTAAGCCTGAAGGGAAATGGGGGGCACCCTCGAAACCTAAACAAGCAAAAGTAACAAAAATGATATTTTTCCTGATGGTCATGACGGGACTTTGCATGCCACTAGTAGGAATTTCACTGGTTGTAGTATTTTTGTTTGATCGTTTTATTTTCCCTCGGGTTAAGGCAGTAGCAAAGAATCTACATTCCGAATAGCTGACAGCAAGCAGAGAGGAGAGATTAAGCGTGCGCAACATGATTAACATCTGCACCATTTGTAGTGTCTTCTTTTTATTACCTGCATGTTCTGCTTCAACGATTACCCAAGCGGAAAACACACTCAAGCCAGCGAACATAAATGTAGATGTTGCCATTCCTGAAAATGTGAAACCGAAGCAAATAAGTGCGTTACAAGTGAAGCTGACACAAAATAACCAGCCCATATCCGATGCAGAAGATGTACATTTAAAAATCTGGAAGGCGAATCAGGAGCAAGAGAGTAAGCAATATAAAGCGGTGTTAAAGGGTGTAAAAACTGACCATAATGATATAGAAGGAAAGGTAGATCATCAAGTGGGTTCGAATGGCGTCTATGAAAGTAAGGTAATCTTTCAAGAGGACGGCGTATATTACGTACAAGCTTATGTCAAAGCACATGGAGTAGATTTGCTTCCTACCTTGCGTGTCCTTGTGGGCAGCTTGTCAAAAGAGGAGCTGCAGGCCTTGGAAAAAGAAAAGGGGCAGCAGGAAAATCAAGCTCAGCATGATCATTTGCACCACCATTGATACAAATGCTGAGTCAGTACTTACGAAAAGAAGCAGTCCAACGAGCATTTACAGGTAAACAGGTTTTTATGTCCATAGCTATGCATGGAATGAAATACTAAGACAGTAAAAAGCAAAAAGGCTTTCCAGATAATCTGCTGTGGAAAGCCTTTTTGCTATTAAAAAATCGGATCTGATCGAGACATTGAATGTAAGGAAAGGTCCTTCATTTTAGGGTCTTCCCTCTTATTCTTGGCGTGTAAAGTCTTCACTTTGCAAATACGTTACTGCGCCTTTGTAGGAGTTATAGGAATCCTCCAGATTGTTTCCCGTATATATGTTAAACAATTCATCCTCCTGTACCAGTCGTAGCGTATCACCTTTCTGGTTTACCCAAATCTCTTCAATAGGATCAACTGAATCCAAGGTGTTGTCGTTTACTAGCTGTTCTGTTGATAGGTACGCGATGGAGTCAGCGATCAAACTGCGCAATTGCTCCTCGGAATAATCGCGGATATTGACCATGCCTTTTGGATCAGTCTTTTTTTTCGGCAGGTGACCCGCATAGACAAAGCCATTTCCATTTGGGTGAAGGTGATTTACCACAATCCTTTTATCACGTAGACTTCCCTCAAAATGATAGTTTAAGCGTCCTAACGAGACTTCTTTTTTTGTTAGTTCTGGGAACGATTCAATAATCGCTTTTTTTTGTTCAAAAGTTAGCATGCAATCCTCCGTGGTTCTATATCTTCAAGATATACTATACATATCAAGAAAAATTATACCATAAGCTTCCTGTTGATGAAATCATAGAGAAAAGGAAGCGTGTCTTTCTTTGAAGAGACACGCTTCCCATGAACAAAGCTTAAGCAATAGGGGGGAGCATTTTAGAATCCTTAACCATAGAGGAGCTGCAGATTGGACAAACCGGTATTTCGTCAAAGGATAAATTTTCTCTCATCCAACAGATGCAATCATCTTTGGTACAAGCCCAGATTGAGGTTTCTACATCTTCTACCGGCTCTTCTTGCTTGCGAGAATAGTACATTGCAAAACACCTCCAAGCTTCATTTCGAAACTCTATGCTTTTTAGCCTAAACCTTCCAGAGGCCTTTTTATTCAGAAATGAAGAAAGATGTACAAGTCTCACTACGTTGAAAAGTTAGGAAACAAAGTAAAAAGTTTTTTCTGACAGGAAGCTTATTTTTTACAAGATAGAATTAGAGTAGTAGAATGGAGTATGGCAACGCAAGATTAGACATAGAATGACATGCAGGAAGGTGATTGTAGTGACGCATCAGTCAGAGATTGAAAAACGTAAATCAGAGCATATTGAGATTTGTTTACATAAAGAGGTATCGAATCGACTGACCACAGGTTTAGAACAATATCATTTTTTACATGCGGCTCTTCCAGAGATTCATTTTGCTGATGTTTCGTTACATACGACTTTCTTAGGAAAACATATGGGAACCCCTTTCCTTGTAAGCTCCATGACAGGCGGTACGAAGAATGCCCAGCAAATAAATACCAAACTTGCGATGGCGGCGGAGGCTAGAGGCTGGGCTATGGGGCTTGGTTCCGTACGTGCGGCATTGGAAAGCGAAGAGCTTGCTCGAACTTTTAAAGTCAGAGAACATGCTCCGTCTATTCCAATTATCGCAAATCTAGGGGCTGTTCAACTGAATTATGGCTACACTGTAAAAGAATGTCTTCGCTGTGTAGAGCTTGTTGAAGCCGATGCGCTGGTATTACACGTAAATAGTATGCAGGAAATTTTTCAACCTGAAGGTGATCAGGATTTTAGGCATCTTTTGCCCAAAATTGAGCAGGTTTGTAAGGCAAGTCAAATTCCTATCGGAGTAAAAGAAGTAGGTTTTGGGATAGATTCACAAACAGCTAAACGCCTTGTGGATGCTGGAGTTTCCTTTATTGATGTAGCAGGAGCAGGGGGAACATCTTGGATTGAGGTGGAAAAGCATCGATCTAATGAACCAATGAAGCAAATGGCCGCAGAAGCATTTCGAGATTGGGGGATTCCAACATCTGTTTCTTTACAAACCATTCGAGAAGAGCTTCCTTTCTTCCCTTTAATCGGAAGTGGAGGAGTTCATAACGGAGTTGAAGCGGCGAAAGCGATTGCTTTGGGAGCAGATTTGGTTGGATTTGGTCGTGCGTTACTTGAAGCGGCTACAACATCAGCTGAGATGGTTGTAGCATTTATGGAGCGAGTAGAGTTTGAGTGCCGTGCAGCGATGTTTGGTATAGGTGCAGCAACAATTGAAGATCTGTCAGCTACAGATCGCCTTTTGTCGAAGGGTGGAGCAAAAATCAATCGAAGTAAATGATGAAAATGAATTGACCAAGATGAGGTCTTCTGTTATTTTATTTGGTTGTATTCATTAACTTGTTTCGGTAGATTGTGACAGCTTGAGAGGGGAGTACGAGCGTGTTATCCAAAATGTTATCCACCTATCCTCGAACCTTGTGGATTCTGGCGATCGGGGCCATTATTAATGTAACGGGGATGTCTTTTATTTGGCCGTTAAATAATATTTATATCACTCAAGTATTGGGTAAACCAGCTACGGTAGCTGGACTCGTCCTGATGCTCCATGCCGGCATGGGAATTATCGGAAGTATGGCAGGTGGCATTCTGCATGACAAGATAGGCGGCATAAAAACCATCTTTGCAGGGGTGCTTATCTCGGCTGCCTGTGTTACCTCACTAGCTTTTTTTCGCGTATGGCCATTTTACGTTTGTATGATGGGAGTACTTGGCTTTAGCAATAGCATGGTGTTCCCGGTCCTCAATGCAATGGCCGGAAGTATTTGGCCTGAAGGGGGACGACGCGCGTTTAACTTGTTATACTTGTCGCAAAATTTAGGTGTAGCGGTTGGCTCTGCGCTGGGTGGAGTGGTTGCAAGTGTATCGTTTATGTTTGTTTTTCTGGTAAATGGTGCAACTAATTTAATCTTTTTAGCCGTAATTGGCTTTGGCCTGGATTTAAAGAAAATTGCGGCAGAGACTGCTGCTAGAAATCTGCAAAGAAAGACAGAGAAAGCTGCCTATAAGGCTTCCAAGGATGAAACCTCTATTTGGAAAACGACCTCAGGTCTATCCTTATTAATTCTGTGCCTGGGCTTTGCGATAACCTGGATTCCTTATGTGCAATGGTCAACCAACCTATCTTCTTACATGACAAAATTAGGATACTCATTATCTCAATATAGTCTATTGTGGACGATTAACGGAGCATTGATCATTTTAGCTCAGCCATTGTGCGCTTACGTCACACGCCATTATTTATCTAATCTTCGTTCTCAAATGATCGGCGGATTGTTTATCTTTGTTTGTGGAATGGGTGTATTAGCATTTGATCAGGCGTATAGTCATTTTGTGTGCGGAATGATAATCGTGACTTTAGGAGAAATGCTCTTATGGCCAGCAGTTCCAGCCGCGGCGGCAGAGCTTTCGATTTCCGGTAAAGAGGGATTGTTCCAAGGGGCTGTGAGTGGTGCTGCGACTGCCGGGCGGATGATTGGTCCATTCATCGGGGGGCTTTTGTACGAAAGCTTTTCACCAGTCTTTATGCTGTACGTGATGATTGCTATTTGTGTGTTACCACTACTTTGTTATGTATGTTATGATCGCCCGTTATACGGCAGTCTCAGAGATCGAATGTAATCAATAAAAGAACTGTGAATATGACGAAATAGGCTGTTTCGCGCTTGGAAGAACCCGGCAGGAAGCAGCCTATTTTTATATAATTAGCATAGAGATCAAAATTATAAAAAGAGCAAATTCTCCTAAGTGTTCTCTACATTTTGTGAACGATAGGCTCAGGATTCTTCAGGGGAACTCAATTTTATCTGTGCTTTTTCAGGAATACCTGCCGGAGTTACCTCCGTCCAGCCTTTTCCATTTAACCCCTTCGCATAAACCTCTAAATATGCACCTTTACGCAGGTTTTTAGAAGCGATCATAATAAAAGTATTCTGCTGACCTTCCTCATCATACCCTACCAATTGATATTCCCACTGTTTATCGTTTAGTTTTTTACCGTCCGTTTGCACTATTGTATAGTAAGGCTTGACTGGAATAATAGGATTGAGGCGATCCAGCATAACCGATTGACCTCTCAAGGCAAATAGAAGAAGGAGTATACCAGCTGCGATGGCTGCTAGCATGATTACAAATTTGTTGATAGACACCAAAATACCTCCTAAGCTTTTCTAGTAGTATTGAGTACAAGTCTACTCGGTTTATGAATATAACAAAATGCTTCTGACTTACAATCAGCTTACACTTTTGTAAGAAAGATCTGTTCGTATAGTGTAGAAGTAAACGGATAAAATAAAAAAGATTTCCAACAGGTGGAGGGGCAAGTGTGGAGATAACAACCAAGCCTATTGTTGTTGTAAGCAAATGTTTAGAGTTTGCAGAGTGCCGGTACAATGGAGATGTGCTTTCAGATCAAACCGTTCGAAGCTTGGCTCCCTTTGTAACCTTTATTCCTGTATGTCCCGAAATAGAGATTGGCTTGGGCATCCCCCGTGAAACCATTCGAATTATTAAGGAAGGCGAGCAGCATCGCCTCGTTCAGCCATCAACACGAGCAGATCTTAGTCAGCAGATGAATCGTTTTGCCGATACTTTTTTACAAAATGCAGGAGAAGTGGATGGCTTTATTCTGAAAAGTCGCTCTCCAAGCTGCGGTGTAAAAGATGTCAAAGTATACAGCGGGTGGGAAAAAGCACCTGTTGTAGAAAGCGCTCCTGGGTTCTTTGGCGCGAAGGTAAACGCGTATTTTCCTCACGTCGCGATAGAGGAAGAGGGCAGGCTAAAGAACTTTACGATTCGCGAACATTTCTTTACAAAACTGTTCACACTAGCGTATTTTCGTCATTTAAGCTTGGAACCTACTATCCGAAATCTTATTCAATTTCATTCTGAAAATAAATATTTATTTATGGCATATAATCAAAAGCTTACAAAGGAATTAGGCAAGATTGTTGCAAATCATGAGAAAAAAGAGAAGCAACAGGTCTGGGACGAGTATGCTGCGCTTTTACCTAACATGTTTAAGCGTGCAGCTCGATATACCTCCAATATTAATGTTTGTGAACATATTATGGGGTATTTTAGTAAAAGGCTTTCTACAAAGGAAAAGGATCACTTTAAGCATTTATTGCGTCGGTATCGAGAACGAAAATTGCCGCTGAGTAGTATGACCAGTCTTTTAAAATCGTGGGTATTTCGATATGAACAAGAATATTTGTTACAGCAACGCTTTTTTGAGCCTTATCCTGAGGAGTTAATTGATTTGGGGGATTCCGGGAAGGGACGAGATTACCAGTAAAATGCTTTTGCAGGTGTGACTCCTTAACCTGGTCTGTAAAGCTGTCATGAGAACAAAGAGGAACTCCTAATGGGAATGTAACCTTTTGCAGGATACCTCTCGTCATACTCCTTGTGAAATAAAGCAACTAGAAAAAGGGGAAAAAGATCAGGAATAAGACAGCATGGGCTCCAGGGATACTCCTAGTAGCCGCATTAGCATCTGCATGTGGAATAATCAGAAAACGGCAGATGCCCCAGCACAAGCGGCACAAGAGCAAAAGCAAGAGCAAGCTAAATCGGAAACACAAAAACCAGCGGCTTATAAGCTTTCAGATGAACAAGTCGTACAAGTTCTATCTGCTCCCCAAGAGATGATTATTTACAAGCAAGGCTCTACACAGGTGGTAAAGCCAGCGGATGAAGAATTTAACACAATTTTTACACTGACAAATAAACGGACAGCAAACCCAGGATATGCCGTGCGGTTTGATGAAAGTAATGAAGCTGCCGCCAAGACTGTCAAGGAAGGTCTTGCTGTCGAATTTAAATGTGAACAAGCAACCAAACATAGCATGCCTGCTTTTGTAGGTACAGAGAACAAACAAGAGATCAATGCAAAGAGCATCCTCTTCATCGTGGATGGAGATAATAAAAATCTCATGTTTTATTCAGAGGACGGTAAAAATTATGGAACAGCTCCCATTGAATATCCAGAGTCTGCAGAGTTAAACGAGTTGTTGAAAAAATAGTAGATCAGTGCGGAAGCCGATTTCCTGTGCTATAAGGCAATCGGCTTTTTGTCTTTTCTGGATAGTAAAAAAATCAATTCCATGAAATAATAGATTACTAACTACTGCATGCTATTTCATCTAGATAGAGGAGATTTGGTGTTATGGATAGTTATAAAAAACAGAAACAGGCTACGGACTTACACGTACAAATAAAAGAGCAAAGAATTGACAGTAGGTTGCGACAATTGGGCGAAATTGGTAGGACGCCGGAACAGGGAGTTACTAGATTAGCATTGACGGATGAGGATACGGCGGCGCAACGTTTGATTGCCGGCTGGATGAAAGAAGCTGGAATGCGTGTTCGCAAGGATTGCTTCGGGAATGTAATTGGCAGGAAAGAAGGAAATAATCCACATGCGCCTGTCGTAATGCTTGGTTCTCATATCGATTCGGTGCCTAACGGTGGCAGATTCGATGGTACAGTTGGAGTAATTGGGGGAATAGAGGTTGTTCAGGCTTTACATGAAAATAATGTCCAGCATGAACACCCGATTGAAGTAGTTGCTTTTTGCGATGAAGAAGGAGTTCGTTTTTCAGATGGTTTTTTTGGGAGTAGAGGGATGTGTGGTAAGCTTACCCCAAAGGATATGATGAGACGCGACAATCAGGATGTCACCAGAATAGAGGCTCTCCAGCAGTGTGGCTTTCCTCCTCTAAAAGATGCATCGGATATACGGAGTTCTGGGGAGATCAAGGCATATTTAGAGCTACATATCGAACAAGGTCCATATTTACAAGCAGTGAACGAGCCGATTGGAATTGTTACCAGCATCATGGGTGTGAAATTATTGACTATCAAATTAATAGGGAAGTCAGGTCATGCAGGTACAGTACCGATGAGCATGCGAAACGATCCGATCATGGCTGCGGCCGAAGCCATTTTAGGAATAGAAAAGATATGTGGCGCTGATCGTAGCAAGCCTACGGTGGGGACTGTGGGTACATTTGAGGTAGAACCTGGTGCTTGCAATGTTATTCCTGGTTCTGTTTCATTTACAGTTGATATTAGAGATATAGATGAAACACGATTGTTGCAAATCTTAACTGATATAGATGCTCTCCTCTCGGAAATATCCTTGCGACGCGGGCTAACGTATCAGCTGGGGGATACGCTGGCGATCAAAAAGGCTGATGCCGCGACTGAACTTGTACAGATGTTTCGTCAGATCGGCCTGAGAAGACAGAATGAATTACCGCTGATGAATAGTGGTGCAGGTCACGATGCGATGATTTTGTCTGAGATAACGCAAATGGGGATGCTATTTGTTCGGTGTAAGGATGGGATTAGTCATCACCCTGACGAGTGGTCCCATGCTTCAGATATTAGTATTGGCGTAGAGTATCTGTATGAAGCAGTTTGTCGATTAGCTACCTAATCGTGAATGGGAGACAAGATGCGCAGCGGTGAAAGGGGCATAATACATGGAAAGCGTAGAGGAATTGCAACAGCAGTACCGTAGCATTGAGATATGGGAACAAGAGCAGAAAGATTTATGGTTCTGGGAGAAAATAGGCCGCCTTCCGTTTGTATGGTTAGATCGAGCTGTTCCAAAGACTTTAAAAGAAAAGGTAGGCGATTTGGTAAACGAATTGGGTGTCTATATTCAGACAGGGGGGCAATATCTAATCAGAAATCAAGATGTTTGGAGCCGTTTTAATAACCCGCCCCATACACTTGAACAAGTGCGAATGAGATCGTTACAGGAGATGGATCAGGTAGCTCTTCAATTAACGGAATCACGTACGAATGCGGCGATGGTTCAAGGGGCTACCACAGGCTTTGGCGGTATGTTTACACTTGCGATAGATATACCAGTTATCATAGGACTCTCCTTAAAAGTACTGCAGGAGATGGCACTTACGTATGGCTATGACCCGCATGATAAGATGGAGCGTATTTTTATCATCAAATGTTTGCAATTTACCTCGGCAGATGTTGTTGGCAAAAAGGCTATTTTAGCAGAGCTATCCGCCTATGATGAGGGAGAAAAGCATCAAGAAATCATTGCTCAGCTACAAGGCTGGCGTGAGGTGAGCTTGACATACATGGATAATATGGCGTGGAAGAAGCTATTTCAGCTAATCCCGATCGTAGGTATGTTTTTTGGTGCAATTACGAATCGTTCACAGATTGCGGACATAGCAATGACGGGGCAAATGCTCTACAAGAAAAGGAGAATTCTGCAAAGATTAGCAGAACAAAACAGCGGGCGCTATAAATCAATGAAAGCATGATATCGAGCAGCAGCCGGCAGCCGAAAATCTACTTTACAAGTGATAAAACGTTCGTTATACTATGGAAAAGTTTAGAAAAGGAGGTGCAGGTACATGTCAGGAGCTGTTCAAGCGTGGTTTGTGGTAGAGATGTCCAGTCAGACACATGATTTCGTTAACAACGGGAGAAGTCTGTCCATTTTTCAATCTACCAACAAAACCGAACAGTTTCCTTTAACGCGTACCATGCATTCATAACCTCTCTTTCACTTTTTCATAATCCTGATTGGATTTAGTAAGAGGAAAATCAATGCTACAGGTGGTAGGTGCCTGTGGCTTTTTGTGTTTTCATAAAATGTGCAGGGGCCCGAATGGCATGAAGTGATTCATGGGGGGTGTTATCGCTTGTGTAACGCATGCGAGGGACTGATTTCCAAGGAGGAAATGAGATCATGATCGTTCTTGCTGCTAACTCTCTTTCAAAATCATTTGGATCCAATATGGTATTAACCGATATTTCTTGTGAAGTAAACGATTTATCAAGAATTGGAATTGTTGGCCCGAATGGTGCTGGAAAAAGCACACTCTGCAACTTGCTACTGGGCTTGGATTCTCCGGATTCAGGAACTGTTTTTCGAGCGAAGGATGCTACATTTGCCTATTTACCCCAACAACCTGTGTATCCGATGGAGTGGACGGGGCGTCATGTCATTGATAGTGCCTTTGCCAAGGTGCAGGAAATAGAGTTATCTATGCAAGCGTGCCAAGAGCTTATGTCCAATATCGGTGAATATCAAAAATTATCAACTGAGGAACAGGAAAAATTATTATTTCGTTATCAACAATTGCAGGATGCCTTTGAACAATTAGACGGTTATATGGTGGAAGCGAGGATTCAGAAGGTAGTAGATGGTCTGCGATTGTCTTCGTCGTTACTTGAGACTCCTTTTACTTTACTTAGTGGGGGAGAAAAAACCAAGATTGGCTTGGCAAAAATTTTATGCGAAAAAAGTGATGTTCTCCTTCTCGATGAACCTACGAACCATTTGGATGTAGAATCAATGGAATGGTTAGAGCAATTCCTACGAGAATATCCTGGCACTATTTTACTCATTTCTCATGATCGTTATTTCTTGGATGCAGTGGCCACACGCATATGGGAAGTGGATAGCGGAGAGTTGCAAACATATCAAGGGAATTATAGCCAGTATGTACAGGAAAGGGAGGATCGTCTCCTTCGGCAATTCGCGGATTATCAAGAACAGCAAAAGAAAATCAAGAAAATGAAAGAAGCAATTAAGCGATTAAGAGAATGGGGAAACCAAGCGAATCCTCCCAACGCTTCCTTTCATCGCCGAGCCAAAAGCATGGAGAAGGCTTTGGAACGTATGGAAAAAATCGAACGTCCGCGTCTTGTAGCTGACAAAATGGGTTTGTTTTTTCGCAGGACAGATAGAAGCGGTCAAGACGTAATAAGAATGAATGATGTAACGAAATCCTTTGGGAATGTGTGTCTATTGCAAGAAGCGAATTTTACCATGCGATATGGTCAGCGGAAAGCTTTGCTTGGTTCCAATGGCAGCGGAAAATCTACGCTCCTTAAAATGATTTTAGGGGAGCTGGAACCGGATGCAGGCACGATAGCACTTGGAAGCCAAGTAAAGATCGGTTATTTATCACAACAGACTTTAGAAGGAGATCCCAATCGGCGTGTGATTGATGCGTTTCGAGAGATCGCCATTGTAACAGAAGCACAAGCACGGCATATCCTTGCAGGTTTTTTGTTTTATGGAGAGCAAGTTTTTAAAAAAGTTGGCCAGCTCAGTGGCGGAGAGCGGATGCGCCTAAGGCTGGCTCAGTTAATGCATCAAGACATCAATCTATTTATTCTAGATGAGCCTACAAACCACTTAGATATTGAAGCGAGAGAAACATTAGAGGAAGCCCTGCTTCATTATCAAGGTTCACTATTCGTCGTATCTCATGATCGATATTTCTTGCAAAAAATGGTAAACGGGGTCTGCTGGATTGATAATCAGCGTCTAATCCATTATGAAGGAACCTATGAGGAAGCGAGAGAAAAGCGCAGAAAGCACCAATTTGCTAACAATGATACAATAGGCCCGAACAAGCAAAAAGACAGGATTGCAAAAGGGATGCAAAAAAAAGCGCAGAATCATACTGATCGGCAACAAAAGGGACATTGTGACCAGGCTGAAACGGCAGATTTTGTACTTCAAACAAAGCAAACAGAGAACGAGAAACTGGTACAAGGAAATTCTCTCCATAAAGCGAAAGTCCCTAAAGTGAATGTATTTAAGCTTCAGCAATTGGAAGCGGAGATTGCTCGAAAAGAGGAGCAATGTAAGGAGTGGCAGCAAGAAATAGAGCAAGCCAAGGATGACTATGTACAGCTTGTTCACTATCAGAATCAACTAGAAGCACAAGAGAAAGAGATCAAACAGCTCTATGAAACGTGGTACGCCATGCATGGGGACGAATAGATTGGACCCAGCATAGTAAGTAAATAGGAGCAGGCAGCTATCTTTCTAAGAGAAGGATGCTGCCTGTTTTTTTGTACGTCCTAGCATAACTGGGGGGCATCTAACGAATAAGATGGGGTGTAGCTTTGACGTTGCAGGCATTCCGCGTAGCGAAGGGCGTTTCTTTACAATTTACTGGTTGTTCGATTGACTGCTTGACTCAACGCATCGTCGAGTACATGGGCGTATTGCATTGTCGTATCTATTTTTGAATGTCCTAATTGAGCCTGAAGCTGATGAGGATCAGGGTTTAATCGCAAAAATTGGGTAGCAAAGCTATGACGTAATTTATGTACAGAAATGTCTGGCATTCCGAATGCACTGCCATATTTTTTTACTAATTTTTGAACGGAACGGAGATCGATGCGGTGTCCGATTGGGTTCGTAGGTGATACCGTGAGAAATAAAGCGTCCTCATGAGCAGGCGGCTGATACTTTTGACGTGTATTCAGATAGCGAAGTAGATATTCTTTACCCCAATCACTGAAAAATGGAGCATCCTCCTTTTTTCCTTTTCGAATCATTAGGACCTGATTTTTTTCCAAAACCACATTTTGAAGGTTCAAATTAACAATTTCAGAGACACGAAATCCGCCAGAAAGGATTAGTGCGATAATGGCTACATCTCGATCCCGATTTCGATAGTGAAAATGTAGCTTTTTCTTGGTATCACAAAACTTTAAGTAGCCATGATATACAAAATCGACGAACTTTTGGATTTGATCATCTATTAAAATCTTAGAGCGGATAGCGTTTGCACGAGCAAGCGGTGTAATCTCCTCTACGTGTAACTCAATTTTTGCCATCACGTTTCGCTTCAAGTAAGATTCGCCATGTTCATCCTCTGAGAGTGCAGATAAATAGTAAAACAGGGATTTTAAGCTAGAAAGCTTCCGAGATATTGTCAAATCACTGTATTCTTTTTTGGCACTTTTAGTGGGTTTTGTTAATAGAAGCGAACGCTCAAATAAGTGAGAGTCCTGTAAGTAGAGAAGATAGGCTTCGACTGTTTCTTTGCGCAGTCCCTCTAGTTCATCGAGTGTAATTTCGTTCATTTCCTGAGCGGTAGACAGGCCCTCTGCCATTAGCCACCGAAAAAAGAATTCAAAATCACGTAAATAACCGAGTAAAGTGGAGACCGAAGCGCGCTTTGATCTTTTGTGATCCACATATTTTTCAACAAACCAAGGAAAAGAAGGGATTTTCTCAAGGAGTTGCAAGGAATCCCGTTGTTTTGTAACAGACATGAGAATGACCACCATCCTTTGCTCAACTTCGTCTAGTAAAATAAATACATATAAACATGTTATCAAAATGACTTTATACTGGTACAATGATATAGCCGTAAGGGATGCAGAAAGCTTACTTCAAGTATAGAACATTCGTTCTTATGAAACAAGCTATATAAGTATAATTGTATTTGACTCTACAACTGTTTGTTGATGTCTGTTATGAGTTTCCCGGTAATAGTATGTTACTAGGTAAGCTGTAACAGTCTGAGCTGATGCTCTGTTTTACAAGAATAGGAGTGTAGTTATAAGCTGGAAAAACATATAAAAGAGGCATTTTTGCATGAAATCCGGTTGGTGTTTTCTGTCTATTTAGGAGTCGAGTTTTATTTTTAACTCGTAGGCATTTTGTATCTTGCTCTTTTGATAGAAACATTGTATGCTAGGTGACAAGACTACATTTAGTGTCTCAAATGCATGTTATATACTACATACTGATAAAAAGTTACTTTACCGCCGAGAATTAGGTGTCATTTTGCGACTTAATAGGGAATCTGGTGAAATTCCAGAGCTGTCCCCGCAACTGTAAGTGTGGATGAAATGAGCAAAACCACTGTATAAGCACGTCTCAGGCGACTTATATGGGAAGGGCTCAAAGTAAAGTGAAACACAAGTCAGTAGACCTGCCCATTCTCTTAGTTTCGCATCTTCGGGGAGTGGGAAGTTGAAACGGTACGGGGATTAAATAGTAGCGGCTTTTTGCTTTGCTATTTTTTCTTTGTTGTGCCGTTTTAAAGCTCACCCTTGAAGGGATGAGCTTTTTATGTTGGCAAAAAGTGGCATTTATCAGCAGTCAGCTTGCTACCATCTTATGTCCTTTATACATGAAAGGGGGGTGTATCGATGCTGATCGTATATGATTCCAAAACAGGAAATGTGAAACGCTTCGTCCAAAAACTAGATTTTCGCTGTATACAAATTTCCGATGATATCGTCATAAACGAACCTTTCATTCTGATTACATATACAACGGGATTTGGACAAGTTCCTGAAACGACACGACAATTTCTAACGCAACACTCTCAATGGATGAAGGGAGTTGCAGCTAGCGGGAACATGAACTGGGGGACTCGCTACGGACTTGCAGCTGACCAGATAGCCGAACAATACAATGTACCATTAGTCATGAAATTTGAATTGAGCGGTACCAAACGAGATGTAGAAACTTTTAAGCAGGAGGTATTTCACTTTGTCCACGCAACTACCACAATGGATCACGTTGAACAACGAAATTATGGTGAAGAAAGACGGGAAATTTCAGTTTCATAAAGATTTAGAAGCAGCGAAGAGCTATTTCGTTGATTACGTAAATCAGAATACGGTCTTTTTCCATAACTTACGTGAGAAGATTAACTACTTAATTGAAAATGACTACTATGAAGCTGAAGTGTTTGAAGGCTATGAATTTGCCGATGTCGAACGGGTCTATCGCTATGTATATGATAAAAAATTCCGCTTTCCCTCCTTCATGAGTGCATTCAAGTTTTATAATAATTATGCAATGAAAACGAACGATGGAAGCAAATTCCTTGAACGTTACGAGGATCGAATTGCTGTAGTTGCCTTGTTCCTAGCAAAAGGGGATAACGAAAAAGCGCTGCAATATGCAGACTTGTTAATCTCACAAGAATACCAGCCTGCTACTCCTACCTTCTTGAATGCAGGGAAAAAACGCCGCGGAGAGCTGGTTAGCTGTTTCTTGCTTGAAGTGGATGATTCAATGAATTCGATTGGGTTCTCTATTAATTCAGCCTTGCAATTAAGCAAAATTGGCGGCGGTGTAAGCTTGAACCTGAGCAAAATCCGTGCGGCTGGCGAGCAGATCAAAGGATTAGATGGTAAAGCTAGCGGTGTTCTGCCTGTAATGAAGCTGTTTGAGGATGCATTCTCCTATGCAAATCAGCTTGGTCAACGCGATGGCAGTGGGGTTGTTTATCTCAATATTTTCCATGCTGACATTCAAGAATTCTTAGATACCAAAAAAATCAACAGTGATGAGAAAATCAGAATTAAAACCCTATCACTTGGCGTTGTTACACCTAATAAATTCTTTGAGCTAGTAGAAAAAGATAAAGACATGTACCTATTCTATCCTCATACTGTGTTCAAAGAGTACGGGCAGCACTTGGACGATATGGACATCTCCAGCATGTATGACGAGCTGGTCGATAACCCGCGTGTTCGCAAGAAAAAAATCTGCGCGCGTGATCTGATCATGAAATTAGCTCAGATCCAGATGGAATCTGGTTACCCATATATTATGTATGTTGATAATGTTAATGAATATCACGCATTAAAAGAGATTGGCCGAGTTAAATTTTCTAATCTGTGCAGTGAAATCGCTCAGCTTAGCGAAGTTTCCACCATTAATGATTATGGGGTGGAGGATGTTATTAACCGCGATATCTCTTGTAACCTAGGCTCGCTTAACATTGTAAATGTAATGGCGAATAAGAGAATGAGAGACACGATTCATCTAGCCATGGATGCTTTGACAGAGGTGAGTGACCGCACAAATATTTCGATCGTTCCTTCTGTGGCAAAGGCAAACCGAGAGCTTCATTCTGTTGGCTTGGGAGCTATGAATCTACACGGATTCCTGGCTAAAAATAAGATTCCTTATGAGTCAAAAGAAGCGATAGATTTCGCACGTACATTCTTTATGATCTTGAATTTTTATTCAATAGAACGTTCTATGCTAATTGCAAAAGAGCGAGGAATTACTTTCCAAGATTTCGAGCGCAGTGAATATGCATCCGGCAGTTATTTCGAACGTTATCAGCAGCACGATTACTCGCCAAAAACCGAAAAGGTTCAGCAATTGTTCGAAGGTCATCATATTCCTACGAAGGAAGATTGGTCTCGCTTGCAGGATGAGGTACAAACCCACGGACTTTACCATGCCTATCGTTTGGCGATTGCTCCAACGGGCTCTATTTCTTATCTACAGTCCTCTACGGCATCTATTGCACCAATTACACAACGTATCGAGGAACGCGAATATGGTGATTCCAAAACGATTTATCCGATGCCGTTCTTAGATGATGACAATTTCTTCTACTACAAAGAAGCATATGACATGAACATGTTTAATGTGATTGATCTAGTAGCAGAAGTCCAGGTGCATATAGACCAGGCGATTTCTACCATTCTGTATGTAAAAGATGACGCAACCACACGGGATTTGGCTATGTATTATATCTACGCTCAGAAAAAGGGCTTAAAGACACTGTATTATACCCGTACAAAGAAAAAAACCATTGAGGAATGCGTTAGTTGCAGCGTATAAGAGAGGAGCATCGCAATGTCTAAATTTGAAGCAGTCAACTGGAATGAACCGGAAACCCAGTATACCGAGATGCTATGGACGCAAAATACATCTCAGTTCTGGCTAGATACAGAAATTCCAATTTCAAAGGACTTAAAGTCATGGACGAATTTAACGGACAATGAACGGGATACGTACATGAAGGTATTAGGCGGGCTAACTTTGCTTGATACAGAACAGGGAAATGTCGGCATGCCCATGATCGCCCAGCATGTTAAAGAAAAGCAAAAGAAAGCAATCCTGATTTTCCAGGCAGCGATGGAAGAGATTCACGCGAAGAGCTATAGCACGATTTTTACAACAGTAGCAAGCTCTGAGCGGATTCATGAAATTTTCCAGTGGGTAAAAGAAGATAAACATCTGCAGTATAAAACAGCAGTTATTGATGGGATCTACAGAGATATCAAAGATGGCGACGATATGAGCCTATATAAAGCGATGGTAGCTTCCGTATTCTTGGAGAGCTTCCTGTTTTATTCCGGATTCTTCTATCCATTGTTTTTAGCAGGTCAAGGGAAAATGGTAGCCAGCGGAGAAATTATCAAGCTGATCATCCGTGATGAAAGTGTGCATGGTGTATTTGTCGGCTTGCTAGCCCAAGAGGTTTTTGCTAGATTAACAGAAGCTGAACAGGAGCAAGCAACGTTGTTTGTGGATGAACTTCTCCAAGCTCTCTACAAAAATGAATTAGAATATACGGAAACCCTGTATGATTCCATTGGTTTAACACATGAAGTGAAAAAGTATATTCGATATAATGCGAATAAAGCTCTAATGAACCTAGGGCTCGAACCGATTTTTGATGAAGAAGAAGTTCACCCTGTTGTATTAAATGGGATTCGTACAGAAACGAGTACGCATGACTTCTTTTCCACAAAAGGAAGCGGTTATCAAAAAGGGAAAGTGGAGCCGCTCCATGATCAAGACTTTGATTTCTTGAATCAGCGTGTAAAGGATACCTCATTCTAGTAAGGTATCTGATGCTGATAGCGGCTAACAAGCCTTGCATGCAAGCGACAACCGAAATTGTGCAGTTTGTAAACCGCAAGCTAACGAAGAGGACCGTAGTTGGAATAAAGCCCAGCTACGGTCCTTTTGTATAATTTGGAAGTGTAAATAGATTGAAAATTCGGTTGAATGTGCAAGCTGTATGCGATATATTACATATTGAATAAGGAGGGAAGACATGCCAATTCCTAGTAATTATGTAGCACCTATTCGAGTGTCAGCCAAAGACCGTGCCTTCTCTCACATTCAAAGATGGATCATAGATGGAACACTAGAGCCAGGTGAAAAATTGGTAGACATTCAACTGGCGGAAGCATTAAACGTGAGCAGAACACCTGTAAGAGAAGCTCTTCAATTACTTGAGGTACAGGGATTGGTCGATATGAAACCAGGGAAAGAGACTAGAGTGACTAATCTTGAGAAGGAAGATATCCTAAAAGTTTATCCTACACTTGCAACATTACATGCCCTGGCAGCCGAATTTGCTTCTGTGCACATCTTGCCTCAGCATATCGAGCAATTGCAAGAATGGAACGCAAAATTTGCAGAAGCGATTGCCAGAGAACAGCCTTTCCAAGCGATGGAGTATGACGAGCAATTCCATAATCTAATAACAGATGTTGCAGATAATCCGTATTTGAGCAAGTTTCATGTATCCTTGCAAAATCATATTCGTCGTTTTAAATATGTATTTTTAAAGCAACCGTGTGAGATGAGTCAAGCTTCCATTCATGAACATGAGGACATAATTCTTGCGTTACAAACTGGGGATAAGGAAAAACTTGAAACTAGCATTAAGCAAAATATTCTTAGACCTATGCGAGAAATATATGCACTCATGCAGCAAATATAGATAAAGAAATCACAGGGAGGCTTTATGATGGGATTTGTGGAGAGAGTCAGTTCTTTTGCAGGCAAGACATTTACCGTGTGGGTCCTGTTATTTTCTGTCATTGCTTATATATTTCCTAAGCATTTCACATGGATTGGGGCATCTATAATTCCATTGCTTGGCATCGTGATGTTCGGTATGGGTTTAACTATTTCAGCGTCTGATTTTAAGGAGGTATTTCGCCGTCCAAAAGATGTGGCGTTAGGTGTTATTGGGCATTATCTTGTGATGCCGCTATTGGCATTTATCTTAGCTTATTTCTTAGATTTGCCGCCAGAAATTGCAGTTGGTGTTATTTTGGTAGGGTGCTGTCCAAGCGGTACTGCTTCTAATGTGATGGTATTTTTATCAAAAGGAGACGTAGCTCTTGCTGTAGCGATCGCTTCTGCATCAACGCTACTTGCACCTGTTGTTACGCCGTTTTTAATTTTGCTGCTTGCAAGTAAATGGGTCGATATAAATATTTGGTCCTTATTTTATTCCATTATTCAGGTGGTTATCATTCCGTTAGCTCTAGGACTCTTGGTGAAAAAGTATTTTGCAAGACAGGCAGCCGCAAGCGTCAAAGCCTTACCGCTGGTGTCGGTAGTTGCCATAGTGATGATTATCTGCGGTGTAGTAGCTGGGAATCAGGAGAAACTAGCTTCAGCGGGATTGATGATTTTCGCTGTTGTCGTCCTTCATAACGTACTTGGTTTTCTGCTGGGCTTCCTGTTTGCTCGTCTTTGTGGAATGGACTTAGCCAAACAAAAGGCTGTAGCTATGGAGGTAGGTATGCAGAACTCTGGTCTGGGAGTCGCAATTGCAACCGCACATTTTTCTCCTTTAGCAGCAGTACCAAGTGCTATTTTTAGTGTTTGGCATAATATTTCAGGGTCTGTATTGGCATCTATTTTTAGTAGAATGAGAGAGAAGCATGAAAAGGATATGGACCAAAAGACATAAGGGAAGAGAAGAGCCGATTGATACCTCAAAAAGGATAGATCAGGCTCTTTTTTTGTTATTTTTTAATTGATGTGAAGAGAAGAAGAGTGAGTAGAGATAGATCGATCTTTTGGGGGTTGTCAGGATGCACCACATATAACAACTGGAGAACCTTATGGGTAGTTGGATGCTAAACAAAACGAAATATCCCTATTGGCTTCTATTCAATCAGAATGCTTTTTTATTATTGCCATGTACGACGTGTGCTGTCTTACCAGCAAAAAACTTGGTAGCGATCGCATGCAATAAGGTTACGATACGGTCCTTACTCACGATTTCATTAATAGCAATAACAGCCTTGCCCCCTCCATCTGCAAGTTAGGTTACATCTTCAGCTAAAATATCCGTAATTTCTTGAGCGTTTCCTTTTGATAAAGCGGTGATCAATTGATTTGTATGCTCTTCTTGAATTTGATAGGGTCTTGTATTTTCTTCTGAAAGGTCTTGTATTTTTTTCGTTGCCCTACTAGATCAGCAGTGGAGTGTTTGACCTCAAACGAGGCGATTCCTATTTATAAAGAATAAAATGGAAACCGGTGAGGCAGACTTCACTCATATGAACAATCGTGAGGGTGAACAGAATGCCAGAACAGTACGGTAAAGTAAGTGAACAGCTGTCAGATAATATTCAACGGCTGAAGTCCATTTTCTCTGACGCGCCTGATCTGGTCTACAGGAGTATCGAGTCGCCGCACGCAGACGAAACGATGCTCGTCTATTTTGAAGGCTTAATCGATATGAACTCAATCAATAATGATGTCCTTCGTCCGCTTATGGAATCGCTTTCAATGACGGAGGGCTCCCTTCCTATTAGCGTGGGTAAAATCAAAACAGAGTCCGATATGGAACAAATTGAAAAGCTGCTCCTTGATGGCAAGAGTGTGCTGTTTCTTTCTGGCTCTTCGGACGCTTACATCCTTGATACAAGCGGATGGCCGCAGCGATCGATTGCCGATCCGTCGATCGAAACGTCTATTCTAGGCTCGCATCAGGGATTCGTCGAAACGGGCTCACAGAATATCGCCCTGATTCGGCGTTATATTCCTAACCGTGAACTTAAAATTAAGCAGGTCAAATCAGGGGCGCGTTGCCCGGTTAACCTATCTATTATGTATTTACAGGATGTGGCCTCCCCAGAGGTTTTACAGGAGCTTGTTCAACGGATCGAAAGACTGGATATCGACTGTATTATCAATACGGGCGAACTGGTCGAGCTGATCGAGGATAGTGCATTTTCTCCGTTCCCTCAGCTATTGGTGACAGAGCGAGCTGACTCTGCTGCTTCTCATATTTTGCAAGGTCGATATGTCGTCATTGTTGACCGATCGCCGAGTGTGCTTGTCGGACCGGTGTCGTTTGTTTCATTCTTTCAAAGCGTAGATGATTATAGCATGCGGTGGATTTATGCTTCCTTCATTCGCTTGCTCCGTTTCATTGCTTTTTTTGTCGCACTATTTTTACCGGCGATCTACATATCTTTCATTACTTTTAATTATGAGGTTATTCCCATTCAGTTAATCCTGTCAGTCGCAGAATCCAGAGAAAGGGTTCCGTTCCATCCGCTCCTTGAGGCATTCATTATGGAAGTAACACTGGAAATGATGCGAGAGGCAGGAATTCGGCTACCGGCTCCGATCGGGCAGACCGTCGGACTTGTTGGCGGTATAATTATCGGGCAGACAGCCGTACAGGCAGGAATTGTCAGCAATATCATGGTTATCGTCGTTGCCTCTACAGCAATTGCGTCCTTCATCATGCCTAATTATGATATGGGGACTGCGATTCGCTTCCTGCGTTTTCCGATGATGCTGATTGCTTTTTTATATGGCTTTATTGGCATTGTATGCGGTGGCATGCTTCTTGTCTCTCATTTGACATCGCTAACCTCACTTGGAGTCTCATATGGCACTCCGTTGGCTCCTATCCGTTTTACCGATCTGAAGGACACATTCGTACGCTTTCCATTGTGGTTGATGAGAACACGTCCAGCTGGATCTCACCCTAAACAGCTTCGGCGGCAAGGTAATAATAAGCCGGGAGGAGGCACTTCATCTTGAGTGGACATAGCAAATACCGTATCAGTTTTATGCAGTACACCTTGCTAATTCACAGTATTCAAGTGGCAACTAGCGTCTTGTCCCTTCCACGTCAGCTTGCGGAGATAGCCTCTACCGATGGTTGGATTGCGCTGGTGCTGTCTTGGCTGGTTAATTTGGTATTTAGCGTCATTATGGTTGCTGTAATGGCGCAATACCCGGAGGATACTTTTTTTCAATTGTTGGAACGTCTCTTTGGAAAAATCATCAGCAAGCTGCTTATTGCGTTGGTAACTTTACATTTCGCATTTTCGGCATGGTCTACATTTATCTCAACTATGCTGTATACAAGAGCATGGTTTTTGACCATGACATCGATTCCGTTTATTATGCTACTGATTGTTATTCCTGCCTACGTAACAGCGAGGAAGCATATTCTTGCTATCGCTAGATATTGTGAGGTTGTATTCTTCCTCACAATATGGATGGCTCCTGTATTGCTGATTCCGCTGCGTGAGGGTTATTTCATTCACCTCCTTCCCATTATCAAGGAAGGCTGGGAACCCATCCTGCAAGCGATGCCGACAACGACAAAAGCCTATCTCGGATTTGAAATTTTATTCATCATCTATCCGTATCTTCGCCGCAAGGATCTGGCAGTCCATGGTATCGTGCTGGGCAATACCTTGACTATGCTTATTTATGTGTTCAGTACACTTGTCTGCTTTATTTTTTTCAGTCCAGAGGAGATTCTGGATTACAATCAACCTGTTTTGAACCTGCTGAAGCTCATCGAATTCCGCTTCTTGGAGAGGTTTGACATCGTTTTCCTAGCTTTGTATTTATTTGTTATCTCGACCTCGTTAATTCCATTTATATATGGCGCCTCCGTCAGCGGAGCAAGTCTATTCGGCACAAAAAACCACGGCCCGTATGCACTCACAATCTGCATCGGAACTGTCTTGATTGCCTCGTGGCTGACGCCCTCTTGGATTGATTCGTTGCGCTGGAATCAGTGGGCAAGCTATATCGGTCTGATCGTTTCTTATCTCCTGCCTGTTCTACTTTATCTATTCATCAAGGTGTATCAGAAGAGGACACCAAAGGAGGCGAGTCGATAATGCGCCAGATTTTGATAATCGTAATGATGCTGTCCGTACTTTCCCCAATCTCCGGCTGTAGCTATACGACGATTGAGAATATGACTTTGTCGCTGGTTATTGGGATTGATCTGGATAATGACGGGAATTTGGTGTTCACGATATCTAGTCCGGTCTTCTCGAAGGAGGCGAAAGATAAAGAAGAAGAGTTTGAGGTCCGTGCTGCAACCTTGCGACATTCGCGCGAGGGCTTCGATAAGCGGGCTTTGGGCTTGACTACGGCAGGCAAGACACAGATCGTAATTATTGGAAAAAAACTCGCCAAGCAAAAGGATTGGTCAATACTCCTTGATCCGTTTTATCGAGACCCCAAAAGCACGGCCACGGCACGTGTTGTCTATTATGACGGTTCCATTGACGAAATAATGCGCTATACGCCTAAAGACAAGCCCCGTTTACCATTGTATTTGTCAAACCTTGTGGAGACAGGTTTGTTTCGAAATGAGACGACCAAAACCACCATACAGGAATTCCATCGTCAATTGAAAGACGACGGGATTACACCAAGCATTACGGCGCTTCGCAAGGAGGAGGAGCTTGTCTTGGCCGGTACGGCGTTATTGGACAAAGCTTCCCGCGTCAAAATGTTAGTTGGTTCAGATGAAGGAAAGCTGATTTATATCTTGCGAAAAAAAATAAGGGGAGAATTTCCTTTTACGTTACACCTGCCGAATGCTCCAGGACAAGACATTGATAAAGTGGACACGAAACGAATTAGCGTCAATCTCCAAAGCATCAAGACAACAACGCAAGCCCGATATGAAAGAGACCGCTTTATATTTGACGTGAATGTTCATTCCACTGCAACTATATCAGAGCGTCTATTCCCATTCAATGTGATGGAATCACCAGAGGAATTGGAAAAAATGATCGAAGAAAATCTGGAACAAAAATTCTCCACCATGATTAGCAAACTACAAAAAGCGAAACTTGATCCAGCCGGATTTGGTATGTACGCGCGAGCTTATACCTATCCGCAATGGAAAAAGGTGAAAGAAAACTGGCTGGACCATTTTCAGAAATCGAGAGTAAATATCAAGGTGAAGGTAAAAATCATTGGTATGGGGGCTGTCAAATGATCAACGTCAGAATAAATAAATAGTCGTACTGTAGATGATTCGCTTGTATTTATTATGAGGTTGTATGTAATGGCAGGGGGATAAGCGGGACATTGCTTTTGTAAGTTGAAGTTGAAAAATGAACCGCTGAGCAAATATATGAATGTAAATGTCTATGAAAGCGGATGAACCATAAAGAAAAGAAGCTCTTTTTTGATGAGGGCTTTTTTTACTTTTAAGTGAGTCGCTTGGTGGTTGCCTATCGAAATAAGTTGACATACTGTTGACAATAAGAAAATCCAAACATGGTATGCTCATCCGGACAAAGAACCACTAGTTTCCAATAATGGGCAGTATAGTGCAATCAATAGACAATCAATTAAGCGGCAGGGAAGCGTTCTGTTATGTTGAGCGATTTATAGGAAGATGTTGACAACAACTAAACCTACACGATAGTATTGCTTTGCGTAAAAATTTTGTTTTACGGAGGCCCAATATTATGGAAATTTCAAAGGGAGTAGAAATGCTTCATCTAGATTTTCATGGGAATATTATTCACCCAATTCTTTTGTGGAATCGAGAACTGGCTGTTTTAATAGACACAGGATTCCCAGGGCAATTTGAAGATTTACGCATGGCCATGGAAAAGGTAGAAGTGTCGTTCGACAAACTAAAAGTTGTGATTTTGACGCACCAGGATGTGGATCATATAGGCAGTCTTCCTGAGATTTTGCAGGAGTGTGGCAATAATGTTAAAGTTTATGCACACGAACTGGAAAAGCCGTATATTCAAGGGGAGATACCGCTTTTAAAAGACGGGCACCTTGAGAATCCACCGAAAGGCAAAGTGGACGATACCTTGATTGACGGTCAGGAACTGCCGTTTTGCGGCGGGATTCGCGTCATCCATACTCCCGGGCATACTCCCGGTCACATCAGCCTTTATTTAAGGCAAAGCAAGACTCTCATTGCCGGGGATTCGATGTACAGTGTAAACGGGATTCTAGGAGGAATTCATGTTCCGACCACACCGGATATGAATGCAGCTCGTCTCTCTTTAAAAAAATATGTAGACCTCGACATTGCATCCGTGGTTTGTTACCACGGGGGATTAAGTAATATAAATGTTAATGATCAGATAGTAGGACTTAGCCAAGGATTATAAAGGTAAAGTTTCAGCAGATTATCTTTTGGTGAAACGATGTTGTTACGCTATCGGATTCAATAATTAAATAGTGGTAGACGCATCAACTTTATTTTCAACGAACACGTGGTGGATACACCTTTCGGCTAGATATTTTTAAAGGACGTAGTCCACACGGGAGTTGTTGTCGATAGATTGTGCTTCGTCTACCGAGAACGACTTTCCAAATTTTTCCAACAAATTAAAATAAGTGATACCAATGTATTCCTAAACTTATTGTGGCCACTTCTATCGATTGAGCTCTACTAACTATTTGGGAACATTGGTCTTGCAGGAATATACTTGTTATCACACGAATCAGATAAAATCTGCAGTGAGCTTTTATGGTTTTTCCTACCACTTTTAGGATTGGAGCTGGTACTATTAAAGACCCCTGATATAACACTGGGGCACTACACTTATTTTGGCGCTGCACACATATGAGCATTTAACCCGTCAATTGACGGGTTTATTTGTTTTTCTAAAAATGCCAAAGTCTAGGAGGGCTTCTATCAACTCTATCGTATTTAAAGGTCTCAATAACAAGGAAATTCTAACTAATATACCCCTTAGTAGATGAAGCTCTTATGACATGTGGGGCTAACTGCTGCTAGAATTCTTGAGATTATTTTGAGCAAGACCACCTGGCGGTATAATTCTGACATGCTGCATGGATAATTAAATTGATGAAAAGGTACAGCTTGACACATCATCGATTTCAAGGATATTATGGATACAATAAATCCGTAATTGAGGTGCATTCATGAGATTCACAAAAGCAACAAACTATGCTCTGCACACTATGCTAGCGCTCGTTGCCGATTCTCCGGTAAAGCCGGTAGGTGTTCAACAGTTGGCGGAAGCCCAAGGCGTCTCACCAACTTATCTTTCCAAAATTTTAACAAGGCTTGTGAAAGCAGGGATGATCGAATCAGTTTCAGGAGCCAACGGAGGATACCGGTTATCTCGCAAAAAAGACGATATTACCTTTTTGGATATTATCCACGCTATTGAAGGCACCAGTTCTTTATTTGAATGTGATTTTCTCCATGGTGACGAATGCCAGATACAAGCTGTTATGATGGAAGCGGAACAGAAAATGGAGTCGCATCTCAAAAAAATGAAATTGGCAGACCTAGCTCAAAGGCAAGCGCAGGTGTAAGCTGAATCACTTGAAATGAAAGGAGGCGGACAGTTGGTTACTTAGAAAAGTGTTTTTATAACTTAATTATAGATATTATGAGTCTGTAATATCTTGTTAAATGAAGATGAGCGTCATGCCTTACAATTTTACAATTACTGGCAGGGGATTTGTTCCACATGAATGAGTTGCAGAACGTTGCTGTGACCTTAAAAGCCTTTTCCGGCCATTAGATATGGAAGAGGTAGTAAGGCTAATGAACGAGGGGAGTGGGCCATAGGAGAAAGTCTACCTGATCAGCAAGGATGATATGCTTATGTGGCAATGCTTACATACCGATTATTTTATCGCCGATATTTCATTACATGACACCCTGTACACAAGTATTTGGCAGCGAAAAATATAACGAAATAAAGTAATCACAGGAGGCTATTTAGTATGGAAAGTACATGGAATGAGCGTTTTTGTTCAGAGGAATACATCTATGGAGAAGAACCGAACGCGTTTATTTATCAACAAGCTTTTCGATTAGAAGAATGTCCAAAGGTTATAGCCTTTGCAGAGGGCGAAGGTAGGAATGCTGTTTTTCTGGCAAGCAGAGATCATGAAGTGACGGCCATTGATTATGCGGAGAGTGGTCTGCAAAAAACGAAAAAACTGGCTCAGAAGTATGCTGTTGAAGTTCAGACTAAAAAGGTAGATCTGATGGCAGATAACGTACCAAACGAGGAATATGATGCCGCAATCATGGTATTTGGACATTTTCATAGAGATGCGCAGGAAATGATCTTTCATAAAATGAAAAACGCTATCAAGCCTGGTGGAATCATTATGCTTGAGGTGTACTCCAAGGACCAAATACATTATGGAACAGGTGGACCCGCAGACGTAAATATGCTGTATGAGCCACAGGAAGTTCTGTCTTGGTGTAAAGGTCATGAGGTGATTCATTTCTTCTATGGAGAACAAGAGAGAGTGGAAGGGAAATTACACACGGGTTTGGCCCATGTCATTCAGCTTGTAGTAAGAAAAAAGTAGAGGGGGGAAGTATAAATAGCCCTGTTGCCAACTAAATTTGATGGTGTAAAAGTCTATCAGAGTAGAGGAATGGGGGACTGTCTGCAAATGACTTATAATATTCCATTAGCAGGAGTGAATCACTGTCGCTGACAGAATTCGAAAGGTGTAATCGATGTGCTTAGATCCAAAAAGGGAGAAAAATAAGAGGGTCTTGACATTGTACGAAGCAGACGTGCATATCCGTACGTAAGGGTGCGAAGACGGGATGCTGTAGCTATACGTTTACCGGGAAAGCTAGCTACTTATTCTTATGCCTGTTATTCAATGGTTGTGATATACCGGTCTTTTTATAGATATAATTAGTCTTTAATATCTCTTATTAACTTTGGAAAGAGTTAGTGAATAGTTCCTACCCACGGATTTCTAACCAGACATAGTATAAAACGCTTCATTTTAGGCGATTTGCTCACAGGGAGGTGATGAAATATACGTCGGTTCATCAATGTCAGACGAAATTAGCGGAATTAGGAAGTAACAATGAGGCAAGGCATAGTTACATCTTAATACCAAACCTGTGCAGTCATGACCTTTTTTCGGACTGCGCTGTCATTGTCGGATGGATACGAAGTACAAGCAAATGGCAGAGATCGTACGGTTGGAATGCTTAAAGACTTGAAGCATTCCAACATCGAAGCATTGAAACATTGCAGGCTATCTTCTGTACCAATCGGTTGTTTAAGGTGTTGTTCGGGACATCTGTAAAAAATGAAGAAAGGGAGGAAACTGCAAATGACCATTTGCCATTCTATGGATATTACCTTTAAAAGTGACTTAAAAAGCGAGGGCTTTACATTAGTCAATTTTTGGGCGCCTTGGTGCGGACCCTGCGGCTTTTTTGGTTCTGTGTTTGAAGAGTTTGATCGGGAATACAGCAACGAAGTGAGGCTCCTCAAAGTTAATGCAGATGAAGAAACCAATACTGCCAATCATTTTGGAATTATGAGCATACCTACTACTATCCTGTTTAAAGATGGTGAGCCAATCGACAAAATAGTTGGAGCTGTTCCTCTCGAAAAATTAAAACAATTCATCGCCGATAAAAAAGATGGCACGGCCTAAGAGCAAAAAATGTTCTGTGCCGGCACACAATTAATAATTATCGAACTAACTTGTTTGGATCAAACAAGGTTTCTGTGAACAGAAAAGCTTTTAACGAAAGCCGCCAATTAATGACAAGGCGGCTTTCGATTCGTTAAGAAGGTAAAATCTTCTTATCACGCTTTAGCAAAACAAAATTTTCACCATGGCAGTAACTCCTGTAAAGAAGAAGTGTTGGTTAACGCGTATCAAATTTTAACCATGCCTGTAACATTTAACAGATGAACAAGTAAGTTTTGGAAGATTAAGCTAAATAGTAAGATGAAAAACAGCGTACTTTACTGGAAATTGTTTGTAACTGGATTCCTAGTAACAAATTTTCATTTGCAGAAAGCAAAGTTGGAACCATCGTTGTTACAATCGGCATCCGGCCTTGTGGAGCTATATGGAAATAAGCTTTAATTTATATGATATTCAATAGAAATATTAAAAATTACTGTTGGTAACAGCATTATTTAATATTTCTATTTATGAAAATCTATATTACATTTGATGACGATGATCTAGACATCCCTAAACAACCAGCTTCAGAAGTTTCGCTAAAGTAGTTATGTTTGCCGGTAATTATTCAGCATGTAAAAGATGAAAAAAGAAGTGAAGTGATATAGGATCTTGGCAAAAAATTCATGGAAAAAATAAAAGAACAAATGTACTCTTGCTAAGAGCTGCAAAAATTTACGAAGGCATATATTTAAATAAGAAGAGCCTTCATACGGAATTTTGGATGGGTAGTAAGTGAATCAAAAGTAATTCTATTAGCACTAGTTATAGTGAAAAGCAGTGACGAGGAAGGATTCGACTCTGTGTTTCATATCGTAATACAAAGTCCAATTGTGAAAACCATCATTGAAAGAACAGATATTCAAGGAGATATAACTGTAATCAATGTATCATTACAAGAACAAAGGTTACAGCGATCAGGACATAAGCTAACACCTGAACAGCTTTTGATATAGACTAGGGTTTAAGCCCATTGCTAAGTTTGTATCTGTTGAATGAAAAGCCGTGGGATATTGAAGAAGAAAACGACGATATTGTTAACGAAAAATTGAAAAAGATTGCATTTTTTCGGATAGGAAGATACTGTAAATTTATACGGGAAATATCAGAATTCCTATAGTTTCTAATTGCTACCTGACTAGTTTTTGAGGGGAGCGAATAGATTTATCTTCGCTTTATAAACGGGAATATTCGCATGTATTTTAGCAATATTCCAAAAGTTATTCATCCCATACTCTGCTTACAGTAAAAATGTCAAAATCAGAGAGCTTTACTAATTCAAGAGTCATAGTGCTACTTATAACAAGAAAATCAAGGCTGTGTAACTCCAAAATGAAGGTCTGCTCGTTGAAAAGATGAAGGTTTTTTCTTTGGAATACGAGAAAGGATGTTTCGTTTTTGAAAAGGCAAGCTATTAATCTCACTATTTTATGTACCCTAATATCTACGTTATTATCGGACATACCTTCATTTATCACGAATCCAACGGCAGTATATGCTTCTCCACAAAGCCAACAGGAATTAGTCAAGTGGTTTAAAGAAGCCGCAGATGAATACAATGTTCCTATTAAATTACTTATTTCCATAAGTTGGATTGAATCGATGCTAGATGATCACGACGGAGAGCCTAATAATATGAATGGATATGGATTTATGAATTTAGTGTCAAATCCAAAAAGAAAAACACTTGAACAGGCTTCAGAAATAACTGGAATTAGTATAGACGAATTAAAAACATCAACTCAATCAAATATTAAAGGCGGAGCCGCCATATTGGCAAAATATCAGCAAGATATTACAAAGAACAAGAATCTTTCAAAGGATTATAAAGATTGGGTTAAAGCAGTAAAGTTGTATAGTGGTGCTGATTCTGATCAGGTGAGGACGCATTATGCTGAAGATGTTTTTCGTTTAATAGAAAATGACTTAATTGATTTAACCAGTGAAAATTTAATCAAGCCATCATCAGAATATTCAAAAGAATATAAAGAAAGGAAAGCCCTGCCCCAACTTGATATTAAATGGATTCCAGCCCACGAATCTAACTATGATTTTACAAAACGATCTGCAAAAGATATTACGCATCTAGTGATTCACGTAATGCAAGGCACATATGCTGGCTCCATTGATTGGGCACAAAGAGAACATGGTGGCAAGGGTGCTTCTTCTGCTCATTACTATGTGAGTGATGATGGTGAAATCACTCAAATGGTTGATGACAGAAATGTAGCTTATCACGCAAGAAGTGCAAATCCCTACACAATTGGCATTGAACATGAAGGATATATAGATGATCCAAAATGGTTTACCAATATTATGTACAGAGAATCTGCAAAGTTGGCAGCAAAGTTAGCCTTAACTTATGATATCCCCATAACCAGAAGACACATTAAGGGACATAGCGAGTATCCGAACCAAACACATACGGATCCAGGGGAATATTGGGATTGGGATTACTATATGAAAAATATAAAGGTGTATTATGATAAATTTGTAAATAATGGCCGGTAATGAAATATTACTGCCCTTAAATAAGGAGGCTTACAAATTGAAGAATTTGTGTTATTTGCTGGCAGTAGTCATTTTTCTTTCAGGCTGTGGACAGAATACGAAAACATCTCAACAGGGGGACAAATTACAATATAATGGAGTATCATTAGGAGATTCATATAATAAAGTGCTGCAGCTATACGGAGTACCAGAGTCAGAGGATGTCAAGGGAGAAACAAAATTACTGGCATATCGAAGTCAGAAGGGATTGTCCCATACTCTGCTTTTGCAAAACGAGAAGGTAATAAAAAGCACCTTTTATATGGAGTATCTTGAGGGAGACAAGTTGCCAAGAACAAAGGAAGAGGTTATCAAAACGTATGGGACAGAGTATCAAATGGAAGAAAAGGCTTGTTATGAATCCACTACGTGTGAAAATTATGTTTATACTTTTGGAAACGAGATACTAGCGTTTTTAACCTCTTGGGATAATCAAAAAATTGATGTAGTAACCTTACAAACAAAGGAATCTGATACTGTTGAGTAGTTGCACTATGCTTTTATAAATAAAATGTAGCAGGTAAAATTATGACCGACCGATTTCGTAAAGGGTGCTCTTATCTTATAGGAGCATCCTCTATATATGTAAGTCCTCCAAATTAAGTTGACTTTAGTTGAATGTAAGAGATGGCGAAATTGGTTTTATAGCGTAGGGCGAACCCAAAAAATCCAGGATGTTTTGTAAAGGATACACCCATTTCACTGAAAGCAGGGAAAGAGACTCAGTTTTACATATGTACGAATCGTGTAGATACAATCTAGTGATACAAATACTTTACATAATGTTTATTAAGTAAATAAAAATGGCTAGAGCATACCAGCTTCTTCTATTTTGTGCTTGGTCAAGCAACTACCATCATCTTTTCCTTTTTCATAGTGCAGGAAACCCTAAGAAATTTTACATCCTAGTGTTGTCATTTGACTTTTATGTTTTTGTTCATAATTTATAGAAATTTATGTTAATTATTCCGTTTATTGAATATGCTATTAGATATTATCTTATAAAGCTACATTTTTTGAAAAATGACTTATCTATCAAGTGCAACGTTAGAATTAGCGGAATTTCAGGTAGCAATTACAAGGCTTGGTTATATACTGCCGGGAATAGGACAAAGCAGGGTATCGCCAGCTAATTTGAATCTGCCTCTTTGAATTCAAAAGCGTTGTTTAATAAAAAGTTTGTACATATTTAATGAAGAAAGTGGGGATTGAAATGCAAAAAGAAGTGGTAGCGATTCAGGTAAACGATGTTTGATCAGATGGTAAGAGTAGAGTTATTACCAAATGTTCAGCGCATGCTTCCGCTTATTATTCGACCGATATAGATGTGGAGGTTTGATGTCAAAATGCTAGCTATTGAAAGCATTAATGCAATTATTCAGCGAACGTTTGACGAAACACGCATCCCAGGTTTTCAATAGCCGTTCTCAAGAGTGAGGAAATCGTTTACGCCAAGGGATTTGGCAGTATTAATAAGGAAGAAGGAGGGCCTCCTGTAACTTGCGATACAATTTTCCGCATTGGCTCTCTGGGTAAGCCGCTTACAGGAAGTGCCATAATGCGGCTTATAGAAGCAGGGAAGGTAGAGCTAGATATACCGATTATAAATTACGTTCCTGAATTCCGCCTTAGTGATCCGGAGGCTACTAGGAAAGTAACATTGCGTATGCTACTGAACCATACGGCAGGATTTCCAGACGGCGGCGATATGGTTGGCAAGCGGACTTACGTTTTTTAGGGATACTTACAAGGGAGTTCAGATGATAAGGCACGCCGGGGCAATCAGTACATACAACAGTGCAATTCTTCTTGTACCGGAACAAAAAGTAGGTGTCATAACACTTTCCTCACAGGATTATGGCTGGACTGAGGCACATGAGATTCTTGACCAAATGCTTGAGCTGCTTAAGCAGATGCCGAAAAGGATTTGGAGCAGTCAGCTTTCAGGAACCGTACGTGGATAAATCTCAATGGTCTAACTATGAAGGAACGTATATCGGTTTTTTAAAGGGCGCGGCTCAGGTAAGAATGGCTGATAAAGAGCTATATTTGAATTTGAATGGCGAAGAAAGACAACTATTTTACGTCAGAGAGCATTTTTTTATCACCTACGATGACGAACAGGAACCGCTCGATCATATCGGTTTTATTCCTAAAGACGGGGAAGCTGCTCCGTACATCATGGTCAACAGTTCCCCATGCCAAAGAACGGCCGAACGTTTGTATCAAACTGATTCATCCTTGTGGCATAAGATTGAAGGGGATTATACGGACAATGTTCTCAACTTTTCATTCCGAGTGGATGACAGAGGTCCTGTGTTAATTGATGAGGATACCGAGACGATTTATTATCCCTCTTAAGGATAATCTGTTCTATGTAGATGAATTTGGATTAATGGAGTTTACAGAAACAGAAGAAGGTATGATGCTTACTTTTCAAAATACCTGGCGATACTTAAAGGTTTAAACAAGATAATTTTCCTAAAAACATTGCACGCGCAAAATAAAGAGGTGAGTGTTTAGAGGCAGCTTATTTAGACCAAGTGGATACCTTAGATTACTCATTTTTCGATATATCTCCCAAAGAGGCACGTGCAATCGATTCTTCGAACAGACAAGCGCGAAGCTTTGATGACAGCTCAGATGGGACTTGAGCAGGCGAGGGGATTGTCTCGGTTTTGCTGCCGTTAAAAATGGCGCTGCGTGAATGTGATCACATTTATGCTGAGATTAAAGGAAGTCTCTTTACCGATTGTAGGATGGTTAACTGATGGGAAAATTTTGATTTTTATCATGTAACGAACAATATACCCTGAACGGAGCTAGTGTCAGCAGCCTGATTTCAAGGAGGATGAAATCAGGCCTGCTCTTTGCTCCGGTAACCTAGGAAACATGTAGGCTTTTTAGAATCACTAAACAAAATGACAAGCGACATAATGATTGGTCCCGATTTCCCGATAAGAGGGGGCTTGCTCCAAGCACAATCCCGTTGCATATGGGCATCTAGTATGAAATTTGCAGCCAGATGGAGGATTAGCTGGACTTGGAATTTCGCCCTCTAGCACGATTCTTTCTCGTCTAACTGTCGGATCCGGAATAGGCACAGCAGATAGAAGTGCCTGAGTATAAGGATGCTGGGGATGTGCAAATAATTCATCCCGCGGAGCCACCTCCATAAAGGAGCCTAAGTACATTACTCCAATCGTGGTACAAAGGTGTTCTACCACGCTTAAATCATGTGAAATAAATAGATAGGTGAGGGAATGTTTTTCTTGTAAATCTTGAAATAAATTGATTATTTGGGCCTGAATGGAAACATCAAGTGCTGATACAGGTTCATCTGCAACGATAAAATCAGGCTGTAAAATGATAGCCCTAGCAATACCGATACGTTGTCGTTGACCACCTGAAAATTCATGCGGAAATCGATCATAATGATAAAGGGCAAGACCGCACAGGTCCATTACCTGCTGAACGCGTTCACGTAGATCACGCTTGGCTGCCATTCCATGATCAAGCAGTGCTTCTCCAATGGCATCTCCAATCCGCATACGAGGATTAAGAGAGCTGTACGGGTCCTGAAAAATAAACTGCATGGAAGGGCGCATCCTTCGTAGCTCTTTTGGTGAGAGTGTAGACAGATCAATGCCTTTATAAAAGACATCACCTGATGTCTTCTCAATCATTCTCAGGATCGTGCGTCCTGCCGTACTTTTTCCACTTCCTGATTCTCCGACCAGTCCGAAGGTTTCTCCCTTCCTGATCGTAAAGGAGAGGTCATCAACTGCTTTTATCTGCCCCCCGCCAGCCGGAAAGGGACCGTCCCCTAGAGGAAAATATTTTTTTAAATGCCCTACATCAAGTAATAGCTCACTCATGTTTGCTCCTCCTCATACAACCAGCAGGCTACTTTCTGTTCATCGGATACAGGGGACAGGTGGGGCTGTTTAATAAGACATTGTGGTTTACGATGCTCACAGCGTTCTGCAAAGTAGCAGGAATCACCTAACCCAATCGGATTGGGAACCTGGCCGGGTATTGAATAGAGCCGATTGGTTCGTTGGTTCATTATTGGCTTCGAACGTAATAATCCCTGTGTATAGGGGTGCTTTGGCTGGAGAAACAAATCAATAACAGGCCCTTCTTCTATCACTTTGCCTGCGTACATAACGATGACATAATCAGCCATTTCTGCAACGACACCTAAATCATGTGTAATCAAAAGGATAGCAGTGTTTGATTGGTGCTTAATTTTTCGCAATAGGTCTAAAATCTGAGCTTGAATTGTTACATCTAGTGCCGTAGTAGGCTCGTCAGCAATTAATAAACGCGGGTTGCAGCTAAGAGCAATGGCAATCATGATTCGTTGAAGCATTCCGCCGCTTAATTGATGGGGATAAGAACGAGCAATCTCCTCTGGGCGGGCAATTCCTACTAGGGAGATTAATTCAATTGCTTTTTCGAACGCAGTTTTTTTGTTTACGTGGAGGTGCTCGATTAAAGGTTCCATGATTTGTTCACCGATAGATAATACAGGATTTAAAGAAGTCATCGGTTCCTGAAAAATCATCGCTAATTCATTTCCGCGCAATTGTTGCATGTCCGTTGTATTGATCTTCAAAAGATCTCGATGATCAAACCAGATTTCCCCATTGACGATTTTACCCACAGGCCCTGTGATAAGACCCATAAGAGACATCGCTGTAACACTCTTGCCGCATCCAGATTCGCCTACAATACAGACGATTTGCCCCGCATTAATTTGAAAGCTCACATCATCGACGGCTTTTACAATCCCTTCATCCGTATAAAAATAGGTAGAGAGATGTCTGATATCCAAGACTGTCTCTGGTGGCTCCTCAGTGTGTACATGTATATTTTCGGTTCCAGAAATAGGGCCTAGCTCTTCACGATGTTCAATTGGATGTAAGCTAAAAGGCTGTTTATTTGAATCATTCATATGTCGTCCACCTACTTTTTCATTTTCGGGTCTAACGCATCCCGCAATCCATCCCCTAAGAGATTAATGGAGATGACTGTTGCAAAAATGGCTAAGCCAGGCGGAATCCAGAGCCATGGTCTTTTTTGAAAATCAATGAGGGTGTTAGCGGAATCAATCATGTTACCCCAGGTTGCGGTAGGGGGGACTACGCCGAGTCCAAAATAACTAAGCGTTGATTCGCTCAGGATTGCTCCCCCGACGCGTAAGGTTGCTACAACAATCAGCAAAGGAAAAATATTGGGAAGCAGATGGCGAAATAAAATTCGACTATTGCGAAGACCCAGAACCTTAGCTGCTTGAATATATTCTTGCTCGCGCAGACTCAAAATCTGGCTACGAACCAGACGGGCCAAACCTGCCCAGCCTACGAAGCTAAGCATAATCATGACAATATACAGACGGTAACTCGAAGGAACCTTCCACTCTGATAATACAGCCGCCAGAATAAACAGCATCGGTAATTCAGGGATGGTCATCAGGATATCTGAAGCACGCATAATACTTGCGTCTGCCCATCCGCGAAAATATCCAGCTAGAACACCAAGCAAGGTTCCAAGAAAGACGGAAAGAACCATGGAAGCCAGCCCCACGGTCAAAGAGATTCGACCGGCTTGCATCAGACGAGTTAAAATATCACGACCCAGACCATCGGTTCCCAGCCAATGGGACATACTCGGCGGTTTGTTGATCATTGCAGCATTAATTTTTCCTAATGTATAAGGGGAAAGCAGTGGCCCTAGAAAACAAAAGAGAAAGATGGCAACAAGAAAACAGAGGCCGATAACCGCTATTTTGTTCTTTTGTAATTTCGTAAAGGATTGTCCCCATAGTGAGGATTTCGGATGATAAGAGGCTGTTTTAATGCCAGTCTCTAAGTTATTTTTACCAATCGCGTTCATGTGTGCCCCTCCTATTTCAATCTCACCCGTGGGTCGACAACACCGTATAACAAATCAGCCAGCAAATTACTGACAACGGTAAGTAATGCAATAAACATGGTAAAGCCCATAAGTAGGGGATAATCCCTGAGTGATAACGCTTGCATATACACCTGACCTACCCCGGGCCAGTTAAATATTTTCTCCGTAATAATTGCTCCCCCAAACAGAGCAGGCAGTTCAAACCCAAGCAGGGTAATCGCTGGCAGCAAAGCATTGCGCAGAGCGTGCTTATAGGTAATTACTTTTTCCTTCAGTCCTTTAGCGCGAGCTGTTCGAATAAAGTCCTGACGAATCACTTCCAAAATATTGGTGCGGAAATAGCGAGTGAGGGAACCGACGCTCAACATGGTTAACACTGTAACAGGCAAAATCATGTGCTTCATAACTTCAATAACATAGTCTATACCTGTAGCATTGCTCCCGGTCGTCAGGATTCCTCCAGGGGGCAGTATTTTTAGGTCAACCGCGAAAATTTTAATCGCTAGCAAGCCTACGAAAAATGCCGGCAAGGCCATGGCCGCAAAAACACCGAATGTTACAAGTGAATCAAACCATGAATATTGTCGGCTTGCAGAAAAGACACCAATTGAGATGGCAATGATCCAGGTCAAGGTGGTGGAGGTGATAGCAATTAAGAAGGAACTCCAGATATATTGACCTAAGATGGTTGTTACAGGCTGCTGATATTGAAGGGAATATCCCAAATCTCCTCGCAATACATTTCCTGCCCAAACAAAATAACGCTCTATAATCGGCTTATCTAAACCGTATAGGGCTTTTAGTTCTATTTTTCTCTCTGGACTTAGCTTAGGGTTGGTATCAACATAGTCACCGGGAGTCAGCGCAAAGAGAAAAAAGATTAAAAGAGAAGAGCCGATTAAGGTCGGGATCATAATCATCAGTCTTTTGAACATGTAGGTTTTCATTGACAAAAGCGCCTCCTGCTAAAACATAGATGGAAGGGTAACCTTTCATTGGATATAACGGATGAATGATGAAGGAATATGCTCAGTCCCATCAAGTTCATAAGAACTGAGCATGTTCGATGGGTGTTTTATTCCACAATTTTCAGGTTAGGTAGGCTTGAGCTTATCCCGGTATAACCGTTTGGTTCAAATCCTTCCACTCGCGCATTATGACCTGATAAAATCTTTCGATAATTCAGTAAAATGAAAGGGGGATCATCGCTTAACGCTTGATAAAGCTCCTTGTAAGCTTCCTTACGTTTTTCAATATCAAGCGTCCCTACACTTTTTGCAAGCAGTTCATCCACCTTCGGATTGGAATAACCATGTGTATTGGTAAAACTACCGCCACCTGTAGAAGAAAACTGAACAACACCATCTGATGGATCACCTAGCATGGCAGTAGAAAAGGAAGCAAGGTCGTGATCACCTTTGTCAGTTCGCGCAACAAGCGCTGGGTAATCCATTAATTCCGCCTCAAGCTGAACACCAATTAATTTGTAGTTTTCCTTAGCGATAGGAATAAGAATGTCGCTTACTTTACTTTTCGTTGTCAGGTAGTGAAGAACTAGTTTTTTTCCGTCCTTTTCACGGATGCCATCCGATCCTTCTTTCCAACCCGCTTCATCCAGTAGCTGTTTAGCTTTATTTACATCATAAGCGTAGTGGTTCACATCTTCTGTATACGCCCAGGATACTGGAGATACGGGTACATTAGCTACTTGTGCATAACCTTGATAGGCGGCATCCACAATTTGTTGACGATCAAGTCCATAGATTAGCGCCTGTCTAACCCGCTTGTCTTTTAAATAAGGCTTGCTATGGTTAAAGGAAAGATAGCTGTAGGCAGTCGAAGTATAAATGTTGATGTTTGCAAAACCAAGGCTCTTTAAAAGCTCCAGATTATCAGCATTTGCAGGAAAGGAGCTATAATCAGTCTCACCTGTTTGGAAGAACTGCGTAGTATCTCCATCGGTTGTTTTATAAATAAAATGGGTAATCGCCGGTTTTCCCTCGTAATAATACTCATTGGCTACAAACCTCACTTCTTGACCGGGGATAAACTTTTCAAATTTGTACGGGCCAGCTCCGACTGGTTTCGTATGCAAGGTACGCAGATAGTCAAGCTTACCTGGTTCATAACCTTTTCCATAATAAGCTTTGGACAAAACCTGACCACCAAGCAGGAGAAGAGAGCGGGCGTTTACTTTCTCAGTGGTTATCTTGATGGTTTGTGGGTCGATTACTGTAATTCCCTCAATGGTTTTTGCTTTTCCTTCTTTATAAGCTTTGCCGCCCTTAATGTGTGCTTCGGCGATTTCTGTTTCTCCGTCATACGTTTTATCATGCAAAACGGTGAGAGTGAAGGCGACATCATCAGCAGTCAAGGGTTCTCCATTGCTAAATTTTAAATTTTTACGTAAATGGAAGGTGTATGTAAGCTGATCATCGGAAATGTCCCACTTTTCTGCCAATTTAGGAACTGGTTTGCCATTCTTATCAATATCAACAAGTGGAGAAAACATCACGGAGGTAACGTTCCCATCATAACCATTGTGATAAAAATATGGATTGAAAACTCCGCCTGGTTCAGTTAAAGCTACTACAACCGTGTCTTTTCGATTTTTAGCCGATTGAGGCGATCTGGATTTGTCTGTAGCAGCGATAACAGCATCTCCTGCATTCTGTACCCGTAGTGTTTGGGCCTGAGTATCTGCCTGACCATCGGCTGAAGTATCAGAGATGGATGGGGCTGCTCCCTCACTGCTGCAACCGGATAATAAGGAAGCTCCTAACAGAAATGTGAAGAATGAATGTATAAAAGCTCTACTCATGATGATCCTCCTTATAAATTGGAAAATGTAGACTCATTATATTCTTATAATTCCGATCTGTAAAGTATGAATTAATCATATTTCTGCAATTCCTATTTGAAAAGCTTATTGACATGAGACTGGACATGAGCGTAGAGGAAAATAGAGCGTAGAAAAAACATTTGACCAAATCTCTGACTAGAAATTTGGTCAATTAGCCTTTTCTATTCACTTGTAGAGTTTAGTTAGTTACGTAGTTAGAAAATTTTCTTCTGTTCCCGATCTGCTTTTAGAATTTCCACTGCTTCACGGAACCGTTGAGAATGTACAACTTCACGTTCACGAAGGAAAGAAAGGCTATCGATTAAATCGACATCATCAGTCATATTAATCAACCATTGATAAGTAGCCCGAGCCTTTTCTTCAGCAGCAATATCCTCATACAAGTCTGCAATCGGATCACCCTTTGCTTGAAAATACGTAGCCGTGAAAGGAACACCGGCAGCATCATGAAAAAACAAAGCCTTATCATGATTTGCGTAATGTGCGCCAAGACCCGCTTCCTCCAGCTGTTCAGGAGTAGCGTCCTTCGTTAGCTTATATACCATTGTTGCAATCATTTCGAGATGGGCAAATTCTTCTGTGGAAATATCGTTTAAAAGACCAATGACCTTATCAGGAACCGTATAGCGCTGGTTCATATAGCGTAGAGCGGCCGCTAATTCCCCATCAGCTCCACCATATTGTTCCATCAAGTACTTTGCCATTTTCGGATCGCATTTGCTTACGCGAACGGGATACTGTAACTTTTTCTCATAAATCCACATTCAAAATTCCCCCTTTCTAGACCTGCCAAGGCCAAGGCACATCGTTCCACGACCAAGGGTACTGCGAAAAGCTATTGCCAAAATTCATCAGAGGTCCGAATGAAGATTCGAATTGGCGCTTTAGTGCCATACTTTGCTGTGCCGTATCGTTGAATTGCCGTATAGCAGTCATGTCAGTAGGATGGGTATCAAGATACAGGTTTAGTTCCACTAACACAAAGTCAATTGCCTGAATTTGGTGAAGCAGCTCATAATATTGCTGCTGGCGTTCATCCGTAAAAGTACCATGATCGCTCACTTTTATTTGCCTCCCTTGTACGGATTTTCATAAGGCGCATACAGAGCAGGCCAAAGGGTTCCTAAGCAAAGAGCTTTGTATGGATCAAATTGGGGTAAATTCGGGGGTTGAAATCCCAAGTAGAGCTGTGGTGGTGTCTCATAGGTTACAACCCGTTGTGGCGGACAAGGATCACATGGACCGATGAAAGGATAATATGCCTTTCGATTTCGACTCATATGATTGCCTCCTTTCCTGTAGATGTCCTTATATGCTTATCAGTTGGACAAGGGGAGTAGAACAGAAAACATAGGTAAAAAAGAGAATAAATCCGCCTTTTGAAGTCCGATTTGACGGGCGAGCGGTGGTGAGAAGAGCGGGCAAAATCCAGTTCGCATGGAAGTGGCAGAAGTCTTTTCAACGGCAACAGGAAACTGAATTGAATAAAAATATGGAATTTTATGTGAATTTATATTATGATAGCAAGCATACCTTGTTAAAGGGTTTAGGTATATATGTCTTCGTGACATTGGTGAATTGAATATGTGGAAATAGGTTCTTTGAACGATGAGTGTCAAGGATGAAAAGGGAAGCACGGTGTAAATCCGTCACGGTCCCGCCACTGTAAAAGAGGAGTCAGTACAAAAACGCCACTGATCCATCAAGGATTGGGAAGGTATGTGCTGATGTGAATTCTTAAGTCAGGAGACCTGCCTATTTCAACAACACTGTGTGACCTACGGGAGATAGGGAGGTGTTAGATAGCTGTGGCAGTTGTACATGTATATTCACTGCTTGTTCAAGCATCTCTAACCATCTTTTGAACGGGAAGAGATGCTTTTTTGTTTGAGTTGTGTTTTGTACCGAAAATATAACCTGTTTAGGAGGGCGAACAAGCATGAACAGAGGAATAAGCAGCAATTTAGGATATCCACGCATTGGAGAAAATCGCGAATGGAAAAAGGGATTAGAAGCATTTTGGGCCGGGACAATTGAAGAGAAGGAATTTCTTGCCCAAATGCAACAAAGCAGACTCCAGCATTTGCAAAAACAAAAGGAGATGGGTATTGATCTGATCCCGGTCAATGATTTCACCATGTATGATCACATGCTGGATATGGCCGTGATGTTTGGTTATATTCCAAAACGCTATGAATATGCTGGCGGGGTAGTACCCTTGTCCACCTATTTTGCTATGGCACGAGGGAATCAGCATGCAGTTGCTTGCGAAATGACCAAATGGTTTAATACCAATTATCACTACATTGTACCGGAGTTTCAGGACATCAAACCTGTCCTTACAGAAAATAAACCGCTTCTTGCTTATAAAGAGGCGAAAGAGGAGCTAGGGATTAAAGGAAAACCGGTCATAGTAGGACCTTATACCTTTATTAAGCTATCCAAAGGATTCGATCAGCTACAGATACCGGCTATTATCCTGCAGCTCGTCCCGCTTTATGTGCAGGTTCTAACAGAATTAGCGCAGGAAGGGGTGGAATGGGTTCAGATGGATGAGCCGATTCTAGTAACATCTTTACCCGAAGACGAAATGAAGACCATCTCCTACATCTATGAACAGCTTCATGAGGCAGTTCCACAACTACAAATCATGCTGCAAACCTATTTTGGTTCCGTTACATTTTACAATGAAGTAAGTAAGCTTCCTGTCGCAGGAATTGGATTAGATTTTGTCCATGATGCAGGGCGTAACCTTGAGCAGATCAGCACAAGTGGTTTCCCTCAGGACAAAGTGCTTGGGGCGGGCATCATTGATGGAAGGAATATTTGGCGGGCAAATCTGACTCATAAGACAAATCTCCTCTCTACAATCAAAGAGCATGTCGATGCATCTCGTATCTGGATTCAGCCGTCTAGTAGTCTGCTTCATGTTCCAATCAGCCTCAGTCAAGAGACACAGCTTGATCCACTAGTGAAAGATTCATTGGCGTTTGCAGATGAAAAGCTAATCGAAATCAAGCATGTTACAGATTGGTTGGAGAATGGAGAGGAGAGCGTTAAAGAGATTTTTGCCGAGAATCAAACTGTCCTAGAACGGGTAGCGAACTCTGTAGCTCGCAATCGCCCGCATGTACATGAGGCTGTAGCCAGCTTGCAATTAGATCAGATCGGCCGTGCATCTGAATATGAACAACGGCGAAAACAACAACAAGACCGATTACAATTACCTATTCTCCCCACTACAACGATTGGTAGCTTTCCACAAACAACAGAAGTTCGTCAGGCGAGAAATAAATGGCGGAAGGGGGAATGGTCGGCAGAGCAATATGAGCAATTTTTGCAAGCAGAAATCCGCGAATGGATTGACATACAAGAAAAGGTCGGGCTTGATGTGTTGGTTCATGGCGAATTTGAACGGACGGATATGGTGGAATTTTTTGGTGAAAAACTAGATGGATTCGCTTTTACAAAAAACGGATGGGTGCAATCTTATGGTTCACGTTGTGTAAAACCACCAGTTATTTATGGAGATGTAGAGTTTGTTGAGCCGATGACAGTCAAGGAGAGCATTTATGCACAATCTCTTACAGCTAAACCGGTCAAGGGAATGATTACAGGACCCGTCACTATTTTAAATTGGTCTTTTGTGCGTGACGATATTTCCAGACAGCAGGTAACCTATCAGATTGCACTTGCCTTGCAAAAAGAGGTAGAAGCGTTAGAAGCTAGTGGGATCACGATGATTCAGGTGGATGAACCAGCACTGCGTGAAGGGTTGCCATTAAAGAAAACGGAATGGGAAGCATATCTAAAATGGGCTGTAAAAGCCTTCCGCTTAACGACTTCTACTGTAAAAGACACAACCCAAATTCATACCCATATGTGCTACTGCGAGTTTCATGATTTTATCGATTCTATCAGTGAACTGGATGCAGATGTTATTTCAATAGAAACATCGCGCAGCCATGGTGAGCTAATCCATGCCTTCCATAATCATTCCTATCTGAAAGGAATTGGTCTAGGTGTCTATGATATTCACAGTCCCCGTGTTCCAACAGTAGAAGAAATGGTAAAAATGATTGAGAATGCTTTGCAGGTCCTAGAACCCAGACAATTTTGGATTAATCCCGATTGCGGGTTAAAAACAAGAGGACGTACGGAAACGATCGCTTCCTTAGAAAATATGGTGACTGCTACTCGATTAGTTCGTAACACGATAACAGCAATTCCTTAGCACTACGAGCAGGTAGCAGAAGGGGAGAAATGGAATTACTAGAAAAAAAGAGTGCGAAATTCAAAACATATTTTAATAAATCTTGTGTTTCCACGATACGAATCATCACAACTTGATACTGAAAATAAATAAAGGAAAGAGAATATAGGGACTAAAAACTAGCCTGGTTAGTTGAATGGCAGCATTTCTAGAGGGGGATACCCTAAGCACTGAAATGCTGCCATTCCTATTTTATACAAGGCTCTATAACGAAGATTCATGCGTTTCAAGAGGAGAAACGATAATTTTTTTGCATAAACAAAGGACAACAGATGAAAAAAGGGTAGTCACAGACTCAGAAATTAAGGCAGCATGATGGCAGTCAGAGTCTTTTCAATATTGGGTATGAGTGAAGATTCATCAGAAGTGTTCCAAGCAATAAAACCATCAGGGCGAATCAGGACAGCTACTTGACTTTGTAAAAACGGTGGGAATTGGTCAACAGATAAGCATTCCAACTGGAATCGTTTCATTATTGATTGCAAGTGTGTAAAAAGAGATTCATTCTTATCAATACCACAAATCAAAAGAACCCAATCACCTTGCTGCATAATTGTGAATAATTGTTCCCTTTGGCCCGATAGAAGAGAGCCATCTACATTGGGACAACGATGACCCGCTAATGAGCTTGCTGAGAGAGTTGGAAGAGGCGGATAAACAACATGAATACCGCTTATTTGCTCGGCAAACCTACGATTAACATCAGGTATGGTTAACAGTTGCGACATTAGCTCTCGTAATGCCAGTCCGCTTTCAGTAAAATCTTTCAGTAAATGTACTTGAGCTAGCGTTTCTTTTAGAAAAACTGCCCCAGTCTGATGACGTTCTACATGATACGTATCTAGTAAATGTAAGGGTGCTTTTTCTTGAATGACGGCTGCTAGCTTCCAACATAAATTCACAGCATCCTGCAATCCTACATTGAGTCCTTGTCCTCCCGCAGGAAAATGAATATGAGCAGCATCTCCAACTAAGAAAATTCGTTTGTTTCGATAACTGGCGGCCTGACGGTGTGTACTACCTACCCGTGATAGCCATTCTGCATGCTGAATGGGCATTGTTCGGTTCGTAATTCGCTCAATAGATGCCTGCAATTCTTCTAGCGTCACAGGAACGTCAGGTGAAATATGGTAGCGGAGAGGATCGATCATTGCAAATCGGTACACGCCGTCCGCAATCAACATCATTAATAAAGAGCCATGTTCATTATAAAATTGCAAGAAACGCTCTGCTGGAGGCTCTGTAAGAATAATATCACCTAGCATCGCGGTGAAAGTGGAGGGGCTCCCAGTGAATTCAATTTCGGAGCATGTACGTACAAGGCTTCGTGCGCCGTCTGCACCGATTGCGTAATTAGCGGTTAATTCATAAGATTCAGTTTCGTTTTCTATAAATAAATGAACCTGAGAAGCTGTTTGTTGCAGATTAGTCAGTTGATGCTGACGTCTTATTTCTACTCCAAGCTCTATTGCACGTTGTTCGAGAATTTCCTCTGTGATGGCTTGTGGAAGAAATAAGGTGTAGGGAAAGGGAGTATCCAATCGGGAAAAATCAAGACGTGTTTCAAGCCCGGCATAATGAGCAGTTGAAAGCGGATATCCGCGAGTAATAAATCGATCAAGAATCCCTCGCATTGCAAAGATCTCTAGGGTTCTAGGGTGCAGGGTCAATGCTCGAGAGTGACGAACTCTCTCTTTACGTCTTTCCAATACGATTACATGAATATTAGATTGTGCTAATTCGCACGCACACATCAGTCCTACGGGGCCACCGCCAACAATAACTACATCAATTTGAGCCTTTGCAGATGTTTTCATTAGATTCAACTCCATTCTGGTTATTTTTTGTTTCCTAGGATACAATTTAAGCTGAAATTGTGGAAAATGCAACCATTTCTTTCTAACATTTTGTTAGAAGTAACGTAAACGTGTTAGCAGAGTAATAAAAGGAATCAAGTTTACAAAAAAAAGCAAAATTTTTTAACCTGCACTTCTAATTGAGAAAGATATTCACTTTCAGTTTTTGATCGTTTATACTTAGCGTAATGTTTTGATTAGTAGACAAGAGAGAAAAGAGTGATAGATTCGTGTTACGTCGGTTTTTTTCTTATTATCGCCCTTATAAAGGGTTATTTATTTTGGATTTTACATGTGCCATTATTGCAGGTTTGTTAGAATTAGTATTTCCTTTGGCAGTTAATCAATTTGTCGATAAACTGCTTCCCGGGCAAGATTGGTCCCTGATTATTGCGGCTTGCTTTGCTTTGTTGGGAATTTATGTTTTAAACACAGCCCTTAATTTTGTTGTCACATACTGGGGACATATGCTTGGGATTAATATTGAAACGGATATGCGCAAAAAGCTGTTTGACCATATCCAGAAGCTGTCATTCCGTTTTTTTGACAATAACAAGACAGGACATTTAATGTCTCGTATGTCAAATGATTTGATGGAAATTGGAGAGATAGCTCACCATGGGCCAGAGGATTTGTTCATCGCTGTCATGACTCTCTGCGGTGCATTTGGTGTCATGTTGTATATTAATTGGCAATTAGCCTTGCTTACATTCCTCGTTATTCCTTTTTTAATTTGGCTAACCGTTTTCTTTAACAAGAAAATGACTGCTGCTTTTAGAAGAATGTTTTCCGATATTGCAGATTTTAATGCGAGAGTAGAGAATAACATTGGCGGCATTCGTGTGGTACAAGCATTTGGCAATGAAGAGTATGAGAAAGCTCAATTTGCTGTTAATAACGGTCGTTTTCGTTTGACTAAGCTACTCTCTTACAAGATCATGGCTATGAATATGTCTATCAGTTACCTGCTTATGCGGCTTGTGACGCTATTTGTCTTGATTTGCGGAACTTGGTTTGTTATTAAGGGGCATTTGACAGCAGGTGAATTTGTAGGTTTTGTATTGCTCACAAACATATTGTTCAAGCCTATTGAAAAAATCAATGCAGTTATCGAACTCTATCCAAAGGGGATTGCTGGCTTTAAGCGCTATGTGGAGCTTTTAGATACTGCTCCAGATATAGCCGACTCTGCCAATGCGATTGCTGTAGATCATTTAAAAGGAAACATAGAATATCACGATGTTACTTTTGGTTATCAAAATAAAGAAAATATCCTAAACGGTATCGATTTAACCATTCGCGCAGGTGAAACAGTAGCCTTTGTCGGGCCGTCCGGTGCTGGAAAAACAACGCTGTGCAGTTTATTGCCGCGTTTTTATGATGTTACCGCAGGCAAAATTACAATTGATGGAATGGATATTCGTGATTTGAAGCTGGAATCCTTACGCAAACAGATTGGGATTGTCCAGCAGGATGTCTTCTTGTTCTCAGGAACACTGCGAGAGAATATCAAGTATGGAAATCTACAAGCTAGCGATGAGGAAATATGGGCTGCTGCGCGTCATGCTAAATTGGAAGAATTCATTCTCTCCCAAAAGGATGGTTTGGAAACGATTATCGGCGAGAGAGGTGTCATGCTGTCAGGCGGGCAGAAGCAACGTTTAGCCATTGCGCGTATGTTCTTAAAGAACCCGCCTATCCTTATTTTGGATGAAGCAACATCTGCCTTGGATACAGAGACAGAGCTAGCGATCCAGAAATCACTGGAAAAGCTGTCTGAAGGAAGAACGACACTTGTCATTGCACACCGTTTAGCAACGATCAAAAATGCTGATCGTATCGTGGTTGTGACAAAAGACGGAATTACAGAGCAAGGAAATCATCAGGAATTGCTAGCAGCAAAAGGAGTTTATAGCAGATTGCATGAAGCGCAATTCTCTACATTAGTACAATAAAAGTCATTTTTACGTGTCACGAAAAAAGCATTCCACGATATCCGCATAAAATGGATAAAATGGGATGCTTTTTTCTGTAGAAAGAACCCATAGTTGTGGATTCTTATGTGGTTTTTCGGCTTGTATGGGAATTACTGAATCGCTTGTAGTCTTCGATCAGACCTCATTTTTTCTATGTAAAAGTAGCGGAAGATATGATACTATCATTTGAGAATGATAATCATTTATTTAAAAAGAGGAGCTTTTTCAAGGATATTGCACTGAAAAAGAGGCTTGTTTCTGTTTTTATAAGGAATCCATGATACATACGACAAGGAGGAAGATGCACCTTTTTTCAGACAGATCATTTATAGAAATCAATTGATAACAGGATGAATTTGACAAAGGAATGATAGAGTAATGGTATCCACGAATCACAATGAGCAGGATGGGGCAATGAAGCAGATTAAGCAAAAATCGAGACCCGCAATTGCTCTTATCTTGATTATTGGTTTGTTCATAGCACTTGTTTTTGTAATGGTGGCTTCTATTTCTTTAGGAGCAGCAGATATTGATTTTTTGACGGTTTGGTCAAGCATTGTCTCTTTTAATCCTGACCTAACCTCCCATCAGATTATTCAAGAACTGCGCTTGCCTAGGTCAATAGCCGCAGGTTTAGTGGGGGCTTTTTTGGCCGTATCGGGAGCCATTATGCAAGGTATGACTCGAAATCCCCTAGGGGACCCGTCCATTATGGGGGTAACGAATGGAGCAGGGTTTGCAATTGCGCTTGCCTTTGCATTTTTTCCAGGTCTGTCAAACATGAGTATGATGGCCTTTTCTTTTTTGGGAGCAGGATTAGGTGCTGGTCTCGTATTTGCTGTTGGATCGTTGTCTAAAGGGGGGCTGACTCCTGTAAAATTAGCACTGGCTGGAGCTGCGGTAGGCGCATTACTTACTTCGCTCTCTTCTGCCATCGCCATTCATTTTCATGTAGCTAAGGATATAAGCTTTTGGTTTGCAGGAGGGGTGGCAAATACGCCCTGGATCAGTGTCGAATTGTTATGTATTGTGGGTGCGATAGGGTTCCCGGTTGCTTTACTATTAGCACGATCCATTACGATTCTTAGTCTAGGTGAAGATGTTTCTAAAGGCTTAGGACAACGCAATTTTATCATTAAAGTGATTTGCACCTTGGTGGTGCTGCTACTGACAGGAGCATCTGTAGCGGTAGCTGGTTTTATTGGATTTATCGGGCTGGTAATTCCACATATAACCCGTTCTTTAGTAGGAGTAGATTATCGCTTTATTATTCCTTGCTCCGCTTTACTAGGAGCACTGTTGCTCATAGTATCTGATATTGGAGCTCGTTTAGTAAATGCCCCTTTTGAAACGCCAGTAGGTGCTGTGACTGCAATTCTAGGAGCGCCGTTCTTTCTGTATTTGGCCAGACGTGAAGGGAGGGGCTTGTAATGCAAGCACTGCAAAAAGGAAGAAAAAGCCCCTGGGTCGTCCTTGGATTGATTACATCGTTGATTATCGTAGTATTTTTTGTCAGCCTGCATATAGGAGTTATTGGCATTGCACCCTTGGATGTCATAATCACCTTGTTTGGATTTGGAACAGCGGAGCATAATTTGATATTATTCGAGTTCCGGCTACCACGGATGGTTATTGCTTTATTAATTGGAACTGGTCTTGCTGTTTCTGGAGCTATTTTGCAGAGTGTCTCGCAAAATGAATTAGCTGAACCAGGAATTATCGGAATTAATTCTGGAGCAGGCTTGTTTGTCGTCATCTATATTTATCTATTTAGTGGCTCGATGTCAGCCATTGGTACCATGTCTATTTTTATTTTGCCAGTAGTAGCATTACTAGGCGCTTCGCTATCTGCCTTTCTCATTTATTTGTTAGCATGGAAAAATGGTGTGACTCCGACACGGCTGATTTTGGTCGGGATTGCTTTGAATGCGATGTTGGGTGCATTCTTAATTGTGTTCCAGCTTAAAATGAACGATACAGATTTTATGAAGGCTATAGTTTGGTTGTCCGGAAGCATTTGGAGTACGAATTGGACATATGTACTGGCTACACTTCCGTGGATTGTTTTTCTTATTCCGTATACCATGTATAAAGCACGCTATTTAAACGTGTTGCATCTAGGCGATGACATCGCTGTGAGTTTAGGGACGGCTGTGGAGAGGGAGCGAAGATTGTTACTAGCAACTGCTGTTGCGTTAGCAGGTGCCTGCGTGGCGGTTGGAGGAGGGATTTCGTTCCTCGGCTTGGTCGCTCCTCATCTTGCTAAAAAAATGGTAGGTCCGAAGCACCAAATCTTAATTCCTACGGCTGCCCTGCTTGGAGCACTTCTTTTGCTCTCTGCAGATACGATTGGACGAAATATCTTGGCTCCATCTGAATTACCAGTCGGAATTGTTGTATCTGCCTTAGGGGCTCCTTATTTTATTTATTTGTTAATGAAATCGAAGTGATAGACAGATTTTCTACCAATTACATTTTTTAAGATGCATAATTTGCTCCACATAGGAGTCTCTTCAAGCTGACGGGTTATCTAGCAAAAGATAACCTGTTTTTTTATATAAAGTAGTTCTTTCGTCTTGTTCATACAATGATCAAATTCATATGCTTGACAAAATATTTTAGTTAAATCACTATCCTTTCTAACAATTTTTCTAGATCAATCATTTATTCCTTTCATTACAGGGAGCGCTTAGACCATTGTCCATGATTACAAATGCAAGGTTTAAAGTCGAATAATGGCAGTAGTGCTACAAAGATAACTATCGAGTTGTTGGTGAGATAGGCATAGAAAGGCCCTATTGCTTGTTATTTGTAGTCGAATTTCATATGAAAGTGAAGAAAGTGAAAAAGAATGTTACTAAGTGTCAATAAATTGTAAAAAAATATATATTATGTAAAAAGAAACTTGATTTACATTTAAGGTGTAACGTTTTTCCAGAAACAACAGAGAACCCCAGTATCAATATGTTGCTGAGAAGTTATCTTGTTCTATGAAAAAGGTTAGGATTGCATGTCTTGTTAACAAGATTTTGGGTTTACTATATTCAGGAAAGAAGATTGCAAAAAGTTGTATTTTTTGACATATTGTGCTAATATTCAGCAAGGGTAATTTTAAGTGTTCAGGATAGATTCCCAATAGAGAGGAGGAATAGTAGCTTTTCTAGCAATTACGGCTTGTTTAAATTTTTTATAATAATTCATCGTTGTATGTTAAATGATATTTGTTATTGCTTAATCCACTTATTTCTAGCAGATTCAGCAGTCGTTTTTTGTGAGTCAGAATTGCTTACTAGGTTTATAATATTGTATTGTTGCCGCCCGAATTAATAGAAATTTCTCAATTGGGATTTTAAGGAAGTAACTGAACCCTTAACCCACTTAGGATAAGAAGTATGAATCGTAAAAAACTAGTTTTTTTGGCCAAGATAAAAAATCACATTGAATCAGATAGGCAAAGACAGACAAAAAGCAAGGCTATTCATTTGGATAGTAGTATAAATTGTACTTGGCACTGGTTTCTTATGACAGGAATTTTGCTAATATTGAAAATTTTAAGCAGCTGATTCATCCAGAGACTCTCCATTCGTAAAAAAGCTTGGGAGAGGCTCGTTTAATTGATTCTGGAACTATACCAGTGCCATATTGCAAAGGAGATAAAACGATGAAGTGTTCAACTAGTAAAAAAGTAGATAATCACATGCTGCGTAGTGTTAATGACAATCAATATCAGGAGCATTTAACTACCAACGACAGCCCCCTTCCAAAGCGTGTACCCGGAGGATCAAGAGTTTCGCCCAAGGCTATCGAGTCTAGATGGGAATTACTGTCGGTTGGACCTGATGCCAAAGAACAATTACTAGGAGATCAAACGGTAGATCAACTTGAATCGTATCAAAAAAACATTGAGAATCTGATCGGCACAATCAGTATCCCGGTAGGCTTGGCTGGTCCTTTACGGATCAATGGTCTTTATGCCCAAGGTGATTACTATATTCCTTTAGCTACTACCGAGGCGGCTCTTGTAGCTTCTTATAATCGCGGTGCGCAGGTCATTAGCCAAGCGGGTGGATGCAGAACAGTGATTTTGAAAGAAGCAATTGGGCGGACCCCTGGCTTTATTTTTGAGAGCGTAGTAGAGGCGAGTCGATTTGCTAACTGGGCGGTTTTTGAATTTGATACCTTCCGCGAGGTTGCTGAGAGCACAACAAACTTTGGGCAGCTTATCAGAATGGATCATATGATCGAGGGCAACTACGTGTATCTCATTTTCGAATTTTCAACCGGAGATGCTTCTGGACAAAACATGGTAACTATCGCAACACAAGAAATTTGCAACTATATTCGGCAACATTCACCAGTTCAGTTCAAGCATAGCTTTGTTGAAGCTAACTTTTCGGGAGACAAGAAGGCTTCTGCAAAATCTTTCATGACCGTGAGAGGGAAAAAGGTTTGTGCTGAGGTGGTGTTACCTGCAAAATTGGTTCACCAACGCTTCCACACTACTCCTGAAAAAATGGAAAAGTACTGGAGAATGGCGTTTGTAGGTGGAGTTCTGCAGGGCATGATAGGCTCCCAAGGTCACGTGGCTAATGGCTTGGCGGCCTTGTATTTAGCAACAGGACAAGACGTTGCTTGTGTATCTGAATCGTCTGTTGGTGTTACACGATTCGAACTGACAGAAAATGGAGACCTGTATGCATCGATAACGTTACCGAATGTTATTGTTGGTACGGTGGGTGGAGGTACAGGGCTACCGAGTCAAAAGGCATGCCTTGAAATTATGGGACTTTCAGGTGCTGGTCATGTGCACGCGCTTGCTGAGGTATGTGCCAGTCTGGTTTTAGCAGGGGAACTGTCAATCATCGCTTCATTGGCCGCTGACGATTTTACTAGAGCCCATCATAAGCTTTCTCGTGGCACTGATGGAACAGCTCAAGGGATGGTGAAGCAATATGTCTAATGTGAGCTATCAACAGCTTTCTTGGTCGAAACGCTGGTGGATATATCAGCGAGAGAGATTTCCCATTATTCAAAATGGAATCGTGGTCGCTGTATTCAGCATATCTACGATGCTCTACTCTTCTATCCTGAGAAACGGGTCTTCACCCAATCTCAAGTCGCTTGTAATTGGTTTCTTGTCAACTTTTTTGTTCTTTTTGCTTTTGCGAATTGCTGATGAATTTAAGGACTTTGAGGAAGACTCCCGATTTCGTTCGTATCGGGCTGTTCCGCGTGGGGTTGTAACCCTGAAGCATCTCGGAGTGCTTGGTGTTTTCATAGGACTTCTTCAGCTTGGTATGGCATATTGGTTGTCTCCAAAGCTTATTTTTTGGTTAGTGCTTGCATGGGGCTATCTAGCATTAATGAGCAAGGAATTCTTTGTCAAGGAATGGTTAAAAGCTCACCCAATTATCTACCTGCTGTCCCATATGGTAATGATGCCGATGATTGTGATGTATATCGTGGCATGCGACTGGGTGACAGCTTCAGATACGATACCTTCTGGGCTTCCTTGGCTTTTACTAGCCAGCTACGGAAACGGAATCATTCTGGAGATCGGGCGCAAGATTCGAATCCCAGAGGATGAGGAATACGGTGTCGAGACCTACAGCTTTTTGTGGGGCTACAAAAGAGCAACCTGGATATGGGTGGCAGTTGTGTTTGTAACATCTTTCGCGGTTTGGATGGCTTCTGTACAGGTGGGTGCTGGCCAAATCGTGATGTGGTGCGCTGTATTAAATGTGCTGATCGCGGTTTGGATGGCGTTGAAGTTTTTTACATCTATGACAACGAAAGTAGCTCAGGCTATAGAAAAAGTTTCGGGTCTACTCATTATCTTACTGTATCTTAGTTTAGGACTTGTACCACTTTTATTTTAGGTGAAAAGGAGGTTATAGCATGACGTATGTTCTACAAATGAACCGTGCGGAGGAGACAGAGCTGCAAAAGATGGGCGGTAAAGCTCGTGCCCTCGCTTTGCTGGGACAGGCAGGTATGGTGATTCCTGAGTGGTTTGTTCTTACACCAGACTCTTTCATGGAAAGTGTACCAAAGTGTTTTATGGAGGAGCTAAAAGGAGCAGTCCTTCAATCAGAAGAAGCAGTCACGCGGGTTTTAAGGGACATTACTATAGATCCGAATGTGGAAGCGATGCTAAAAAAAGAAGTTGAGATACTGTGCGCAAACAATGAATTGGTGGCTGTCCGTTCTTCTGCATTAGATGAGGATGGGGCCGAACATTCCTTTGCTGGACAGCTAGAAAGCTATTTGTTTGTCAAACCAGAGGATGTGCCAGCTAAGGTGCTTCAGGTCTGGCGATCTGGCTTTAGTCAACGGATTTTGACCTATCGAAAAGAAAAGGGACTTAGTTTGCTGCCTCAGCCACCAGCAGTTCTTATCCAACGAATGGTTGACTCAGAAACAGCCGGGGTTGCATTCAGTGCAGATTCCTTGACGGGACAAAGAAAGATTGCCATCGTGGGGGCCTTGTATGGGCTTGGAACAGCGCTAGTATCGGGGGAATGCGATGCAGACACGTATAAAGTGAATCGTAATGGGGAGATTGTGGAGCGTGAAATAGCGACAAAGCTGATTGCGCATCGTTTCTCAATGGAAAGCGATGAGGGAGTTGAGAGTGTAGAGATAGCGGTTGAGAAGGCAAATCAACCGGCCCTTACAGATGAACAAGTGCAATCTGTTGCGGAGCTAGCCCGCCGTTGCGAACGTTATTTCGGACGGCCTCAGGATATTGAGTGGGCCATTCAGGATGGAAAACTATATCTTTTGCAATCGCGTCCAATCACCAACTTAGCGGATATGATTGACCCTGATGATGAGTTTAATCTATGGGACAACAGCAATATTTCAGAAAGCTATGGCGGTATCACCACCCCCCTGACATTTTCATTTGCCCGTCACGCCTATGCTGAGGTATACAAGTCATTCTGCCGAATAATGGGGGTTTCCTCTGAGGAAATCGTAAATCGGGATTCTGTGTTTCGTTGCATGATTGGCCTTGTAAATGGACGAGTGTATTACAACCTGCTGAACTGGTATCGCTGTCTGGCACTACTTCCCGGTTATCAAATGAATCGAGGTTTTATGGAACAGATGATGGGTGTTAAGGAAGCTCTTCCCCAGCAACTGACGGATAATGTTCAGCAACAGGTGAGCATGCAAGACAAACTCAAGGACGCAATGCGTCTTGGTAAGACAATTGTTAAGCTGATTGGCAATTTCAGACGTTTGCCGAAGACGATCGACGTTTTTTATCAACGCTTAAACAATGCGCTTGGTATTACCCGCCCAGACCTGCATCAATACAGTACAGTCGAGCTTGCCAACTACTATCTGAAGCTGCAGGGTCAGCTTTTAACTCGTTGGGATGCCCCATTGATCAATGATTTTGGAGCCATGATCTTCTACGGTTTATTGCGAAAGCTGACCACTAAATGGTGCAATGATCAGGATTCTACTCTACAGAATTCACTGCTCGCAGCAGAAGGTGGCATTATTAGTGCAGAACCAGCAATGCGTATGAAAAAGCTTATGAAGCTAACGAACCAAGACGCCATCTTCATCGACATCCTCTGCAATGGCTCTCTAGCAGAGATCATGAAAGAAATGAATCGATTCCCGGAATTTAAAGAAGAGTACGAGGCTTATTTGGACAAATTCGGAGATCGTTGTTTGGACGAACTCAAGCTAGAGAGCGTTAATCTGTTTGACAACCCGCTTCCGTTGTTGCGCTCTATTGGGCATCTTGCATCCCGTCCTGCCCCAACTGAAATGGGACCTAGCGAGGAAGAAATCCGACGAATGGCAGAGGAGCAAGCCTTTCAATCTATCGGCTTCAACCTGTTTCGCCGAGTCCTGTTTCGCTGGGTACTTAAAAATGCGCGATTGCGCGTTCGGGATCGGGAAAACCTGCGATTCGAACGAACACGGGTCTTCGGTCGTTGCCGTTCCATCTTTCTGGAAATGGGGCGTCGCTTTTATGCACTCGATCTGCTTGACGATCCTCGCGATGTATTCTATTTGGAAGTGGGAGAATTGCTAGGCATGGCAGACGGAACTGCGACATGCAGTAACCTAAAGGGCTTAGTAGCACTGCGAAAAGCTGAATTTGAAAAATATCATGAAATGGATGTTCCTGAGGATCGCTTTGAAACGTATGGCGTCATTTATAAAGGAAATACGTTTAAAGCGAAAAGCCCTAAAGAACCACTGACAGGGGATGTGATGAAAGGAATCGGTTGTGCGGCAGGTATCGTGCGCGGTCCGGTTCGTGTGGTTACGGATCCCCGTGATGTGACATTGCTTCCAGGAGAAATCCTTGTAGCTGAGCGCACGGATCCAGGCTGGATCGTGCTTTTCTCCTCAGCAGCCGGATTGTTGGTCGAACGAGGAAGTCTTTTGTCCCATGTATCAATTGTTTGTCGTGAGATTGGCATTCCAGGAATCGTTTCTGTAACCGGTTTGACTCGATGGTTGAAAACAGGAGATTGGGTTGAATTTGACGGTAGTACAGGGGTTATTCGTAAGATTACCCCGGAGGAGGGATCGATCAGTGCCTAGTAATATTGGAAATCTCGCTCAGGAAGTAACAATGGATGCGCGTCCCAAGCTAGCTAGCGAAGTTGACTTTTCCTTAATCCGTTATGCCCAGTGCTGGGAGGATGCTGACATCCTCCTCGAGGCACTAGATATTCAGCCTGGAGACAACTGTTTGGCTATCGCCTCTTCTGGGGACAATGCACTAGCGATGCTAAGCAAGTCGCCAGAGCGTGTTGTTGCACTAGATTTGAGCCATACACAGCTTGCCTGCTTGGAATTGCGCGTGGCAGCCTATTCTGCTTTGACACATACTGAACTGTTAGAACTTATGGGCTCAATCCCAAGTAACCGGCGAAATGAACTATACCAAAAATGCCGCAAGCAGCTCACACCGCTGGTAAAAAACTATTGGGATTCCCAATCAACTGCTATAGAATCCGGGATCGGAAGCATTGGCAAATTTGAGCAGTATTTTTCAATGTTTCGCAATTCGATCTTACCTCTTGTACACTCCCGCTCTCGAGTGGAAAGGCTTCTTCAAAATCGTACGACAAAGGATCGCCGCGCGTTTTATCAAAAAGAGTGGAATACGCTACGTTGGAGATTGATGTTCCAGTTCTTTTTCTCCCGTTTTGTCATGGGAAGGCTGGGGCGTGATACCCGTTTTTTCCGCTATGTAGAGGGCAGTGTGGCAGCAAGGATTCTACAAAGAGCCCAATATGCCCTAACTGAGCTTGATCCTATGCAAAATCCTTATCTTCAATGGATTTTACTAGGGCGACATAGCAATGCATTACCTTATGCATTAAGACCTGAAAATTTTGATGCTATACGAAACAACCTGCATCGAATTGAATGGCATTGCTTATCAGTTGAAGAGTATTTACAGCATGCAGGCAAAAACGCATTTGATAAGTACAATCTTAGTGACATTTTTGAATATATGTCCGAAGACCAATATGAAAACTTACTACAGGTCTTGGTACAAGCGGGGAGGAAAAAAGGACGATTGGCTTACTGGAACATGCTGGTTCCCCGAAGTCGTCCTGCGAGCCTGGAGGAGTCGCTTCGTCCGCTCACCGGCTTGAGTCAGGAACTTTTTAAGCAGGATAAGGCTTTCTTTTACAGTGCGTTTGTACTGGAGGAAATCATATGAGTGGTATTATTCCCTTACATCCATGGTTCGGTATTGTGCTGATGCTTGCCGCTATAGGATTGTTGATTGCGGGTTTGCGTTTTTACCAAGTCAGGTACCAGCCTGATCCAGAATGGGTTCGTAAGCTTTTTCATATGAGCTCTGGTACATTCGCATTGATTGCTCCATGGCTTTTTGGTCAGGATTGGCCTGTAATGGTTGTATTAGGGTTTGTCGCAATTGTTCTATTTCTTTTCCGAGTTACTCGGCTAAAGAATGGACCTGGAAAAATCTTATCTGATGTTTCGCGTTATTCATTTGGTGAGATGTACTTTGTGATGAGTATTGCCATTCTTCTCCTTTTTACGGAACAAGAAGAAAGGGTTCTGTACAGTATTTCGCTCATCATTCTCACGTTAGCTGATGCGATCGCTGCTCTTGTCGGCGTTCGCTACGGTCAGGTGAGGTACGTGGTGCCCGAGGGTGTGAAGAGTATAGAAGGATCTTTTGCCTTCTTTTTAGTTGCCTTTTTATCGACTCACATCACCTTATTTTTATTTTTTCCGATGGACGGGATGGCTAATTTAATGATTTCCATCACAGTTTCGCTGTTAGCCACCCTAGCTGAGTCCGTTTCCTGGGGCGGGAAGGATAATTTGGTTGTGCCGATCGTGAGCTTTATGATGCTCAAGTTTCTCATCGCAAAAGACAATGCTCATTTGCTCTTGGCGCTCTCGCTGGCACTCCTACTGTTTATCTTGCTTGAAGCATGCAGGAGAACTAAGGTAGTGTGTCCACAGGCCTTGATGGGAATATCAGTCATTTCTTATGTGAGCTGGGCTATTGGTGGAGCAGACTTTCTATTGGTATTGCTGCTGCATTCTGTATCATCGCCCATTATTTTAAAGAGTTCAACTGAGCTTTTTTCCAGCAAAAAAATAGGCCTATTCATCGCCACGTATACAATGAGTTTTGTATGGTTATTTTTGTACCAGCAAACACAAAGTGAAGTGTTTTTCTTCGCATTTCTAATCGGTCTATTGGCCCAATCCATTTGTTTTAGTCTGACGGAAATCTTTCAGTCATCTCAAAAAAGACATCTGTTAATTTACCTTTTTTTAAACATTTTGAAAAACTGGGGGCTGACATTGACGGCTTTAGTGCTTCGTTCAGGCCTGAGCAGCGAAGTGGTTGTCCATTCGATTTGGGCGGCAGTAAGCATGCTTATGGCGAGCGGTATTTACTATCTCTTTGTCTTTAAAAGGTCGAAGGCAGCCGTGTTAATCCAGCCAATATGCGCAGCGGTTGGTTCTATTTTGGGAATTCTGCTTTTTTAATGAACAGCTAAAGGAGTAGGGGGAATATTCGACATGTTAAAAGCAGTGCAGGTTACAAATACCGAGTTAAAGGAAGAGTTTTGCTCACTACCGGGGCCTTCTGCAAATCGGATCGATTCTCTGGACGAATCGAATGCTGATGCTCACTGGATGATACTAGACAAGGAAGGCGTAGCCGCACGCTGTTCGCTATGGTGGTCAAACGTACCAGAATATCAAGATCATCAGGTCGGTGTAATTGGACACTATGCAGTTCGAAATGCTCCTGCAGCAAATGAGCTCCTGCAACTGTGTTCAACAGAATTGGCTGCAAAGGGATGTACAATCGCGATAGGGCCAATGGATGGGAATACGTGGGGAACACACCGATTGGTTACGAAAACAAAAGGAGATCTTCCCTTCTTCCTTGAGCCAAATACACCCTTGGAATGGGCAGATCATTTTACGCAGGATGGCTTCGAACCGCTATCTCACTATTTATCGCGTGTTGTTGATCTCGATCATAGAGATTTGGGAGAAGAGGGGCAGGAATATGAGCAAAAACGGTACAAGCAACTGACACAGCATATGAATGAGTTTGGCATTCGCATCCGGCAGTTGGAGTTGACAAAAATCGATGAGGAGCTAAAACGAATCTATGAACTCTCGATCCGAGCTTTTCGTCAAAATTTTTTGTACACCGATATCAGTGAAAATGAGTTCTTAAAACAATATAAAAAGATTGTTCCATATATTAACCCGGAACTGGTTTTGCTAGCCGAGCATGGTGATCGACTGGTCGGATTTATGTTCACCTTACCAGATGTGATGCAAGCCCAAATGGGAAAAGCAGTCGATCAGGTAATCTTAAAGACGCTGGCTGTTGATCCAGACTACCAAGGGTATAAAATAGGCTCCTTTCTCGTGAAGGCAGTCTATGATTTGGCTCAGAAGCTAGGTTACCAACGCGCGATTAATGCGTTAATGATCCAAGAAAATAGATCCACAAGGTTTAATGCGAATGAAGGCTACATTCTTCGTGATTACACCTTATTTGCTAAAAAATTGGAGAGGGAAGCATGAATATCTTTGAAATTGTGAAACCTCATATTCAAAATAGCCCAAATGCGATTGCGATACAGGATATGCCAGACAAAGAGACCCGTCAACTAACTTTTGCCGATCTGGACAAACGATCTGCTCAAGTCGCAGGTATTTTCAAGAAACAAGGGTTAGTGGCAGGTGATACGGTTCTACTCTTTTATCCAATGTCGATTGAGTTGTATATCACCTTAGTAGCAATCTTCAGACTTGGGTTGATTGCGATGTTTCTTGATCCATCTGCTGGTAAAAATCATATTGAACGATGCTGCACGTTAAACCCACCTAAAGCGCTGATTGCAAGCCCAAAAGCTCAGCTATTGAGGCTGTTGTCCCCAGCTATTCGAAAAATTCCGCATAAGTTTGTGATTGGGAGGAGATTGCCTGGAGCCATTTCTTTAACTACACAAACCAATGCTACTGAGTACAGTCAATGCCACTTATGCTCACATGACACACCCGCGCTCATCACCTTTACCAGCGGCAGCACCGGGGAGCCCAAGGCGACCGTGCGGACTCATGGATTTTTAATTGATCAATACGAGGTACTCCGGCGCAGTCTTGACATGCAAGCTGGAGCAATCGACATGACAACACTGCCTATTTTTGCACTGTGCAATCTCGGAGCTGGGATGAGGAGCATTATTCCAAATGGTGATCTGCGCCGGCCGGGAGCGATTGAACCGGGTCCCGTCATTGCTCAGCTCAAAAAACAACATGCACAGAGAATCGTAGCTTCACCAGCGTTCTTTGAACAACTGTTGGGATACTGCGAAAAACATGACATCGTTCTAACTGAGCTTACCTATATCTTCAGTGGCGGTGGACCAGTATTCCCTCGACTCATGTCCAGATTACAACGGATTGCTCCTAATGCCAGCATAATGGCCGTATATGGGTCCACCGAGGCCGAGCCCATTGCAGAAGTAGAATGGAACGATATCCATACGAATGACCTTACCGCAATCAAATCAGGAAAAGGTCTTTTAGTAGGAACTCCTGTTCCAGAGATTCAGGTGCGGATTGTTCGTCATCAGTGGGGCAAACCGATGGGGTCTTTATCTAGCGCAGAATTTGAAAACATCTGCCTGACTCCTGAGGAGGCGGGGGAGATTGTCGTCACAGGTCCACATGTGCTTTCCGGGTATTTGCATGGAAGAGGAGATGAGGAGACGAAATTCCGCGTGGATGGAACAGTCTGGCATCGAACCGGGGATGCTGGGTATTTTGACCAATCGGGAAGGCTCTGGCTTTTGGGGCGAGTAGCTGCACGAATTAAAGATGAAAGAGGAGTTTTGTTCCCTTTTGCTGTGGAAAGCGTGCTATCGTTTGATGAGTCGATCGGACGAACTGCTTTAACACAATATCGCGGTCGCCGTGTATTAATTGTGGAAAGAAGGAGTAAGAGGTATATGACTGCAGAATTGGCTGAAATGCTAGAATGGGCAAACATCGATGCCATTATCTATATGAATCAGATTCCGGTTGATAAGAGACATAATGCAAAAGTGGATTATAGTCTTCTGAACAAGGCATTGGAACAAGGAAATTTTGAGCAGCAAACGATTTCCATTTGAGGAGGACATTATGACTGTTACACTTCCGCCTGGACCAAATAAACCTCTTTACAACGTGTTCCGTACTCTGCACAATATCCTGGATTTCATTAAGGAAAACGCAGACAAGTATGGAGACGTCGTGTATTATCCGTTGCTCAATGAACGCATTTATCAGTTAAATAAGCCGGAGCTTATAGAAGAAGTGTTTATCAAAAAACAATCGAGTTTTATAAAAAATGATCGACTACAAGCAAAGCTGATCAAAAATATATTAGGGGAAGGTTTATTTACCGCTAACGGGGAGCATTGGCTGCGCAACCGGCGAATGATGGCGCCGGAATTCCACCAAAAGCGGATAGAAAGCTATGGAAAAACGATCATTGAAGTAACGAATCGTTACATCGGGAACTGGCAAGAAGGCGAAACACGCGAAATCAAGATCGACATGCTCAATTTAGCACTAGATGTCGTAATGAAAAGTTTGTTTGGACATAACAACACCATTGACGAAGAAAAACTGATTCAAGCCTTGCAGACGATTTTAAGGTATTACGCTAAGGCTGTCATGTTCCCTATGCCGCTTCCGGGGTACGGGAACTATAAGCGCTGTGCAAAAGAGATGGATGACATGATTCAGCAGTTAATTTCTTCACGAAGATCATCAGGTATATATGGAGATGACTTGTTAGGAATGCTTCTTTCCATGCGGGATGAAAATGGAGAAGGACTTGATGATCGTCAAATTCGCGACGAAGTGATGACCTTGATTGTTGCAGGACATGAGACAACAAGCGCAGCGCTGTCGTTTGCTTTTTATCTTCTGTCTGAAAATCCTGATGCTACAGAGAAAATGGTGGCTGAAATCAGTGAGGTGCTTGATGGTCGTTTACCCAATATTCAAGATATACCAAATCTAAAATATACTACAATGGTGGTAAATGAGACCCTACGGCTTCTTTCTCCAGCTTATATCTTGCTTCGTCAGGCTGCAGAAGACATTCAGATAGGCGAATATATGATTCCAAAAGATTCGATTGTGTTAGTTAGCCAGTATGTAATGCACCGTGATCCCCGTTATTTTGAAGACCCATTGGGATTTCTGCCAGAACGCTGGGCAGATGGGCTAGAAAAAAAATTACCGACGTTTGTTTACTTTCCCTTTGGCGGTGGATCGCGAATGTGCATTGGGCAAAGATTTGCGATGGCAGAGGCCGTGTTGATTTTGGCTGCCATCATTCAACGCTACAAGCTAACAGCAGTTAATCAGGACAAGCTAGAGGTAAACACTTCGATAACTTTGTCTCCAAAAGCCTTGCATATGGTTGTAAATAAACGGATGTAATCAGCTAACAGTGATGTCAGTAGTGAAAATGCCAATACTGGCGAAAGGAGCTTTAGGGAAAATTAGATGAAAACAATACCGTTCTATCGTTAGAGGGAACCGGTTAAAAAATGGTATATTATAGAAAACAGCGTGAACCGAGCTTGGTTAAAGAGGAGGTTCAACGCTGTTTTTTATTGTTTGTTGCTACACAGTCTTTTTGGTTTTTTGTTTTGAAAGTTTATTATATTCTAGTAAAAGAAATAGAGATGATAATACGGGGGCTCAATATGGCAAAAACGCAACGCTTGATTGAAATTATGATGACGATTAATGCGAAAAGAAAATTCACTGCACGAAAATTGGCAGAGGAATTCAAGGTTTCGTATCGCACCATTTTACGTGACCTAAATGAACTAAGTGTAATGGGAGTTCCTATCTATTCTGAGGTGGGAGCAGGGGGTGGCTATTATTTATTACAGGATCGCATGCTGCCTCCTATTTTCTTTAAAGAAACAGAAGCAACTGCTATGTTTTTTGCATATCAATCGTTGCAATTTTTTGATTCCCTCCCCTTTCAAACAGAAACGAAAGCAGCATTAAAAAAGTTTTATCACTATCTACCAGAGGATGTGAAAAAACGAATTGATCAGATGCGGGACAGAGTTGTGTTCTGGAATCCTACGTACGCTCAATCTTCTCATCATTTAGAAGTTCTGCTCGAAGCAGCCATTGATCAATCCATTCTGACGATTCAATACGATGGCAAAAAGGGGGTAGGTAAGAGAAGAATTCAACCAATCGGTTTATATAGCTACAATGGATTTTGGTATTGCCCAGCTTATTGTTTTCAGCGACAGGCGTATCGACTGTTTCGGGCAGATCGGATTAAGCAAGCAGAAATAAGCGATTCAGATGCAGCTACCTTCAAGCAGGCTCAATCCCAAGCGGATTGTGAAAAAAGAGCCCCCATACAGAATAAATCGGGAAAGGATAAACCTCATTATTACTCCATCATGGATTGGATGATAAACAGTGAACAAAACGGGAAAAGTCTCGTTCCTTTTGTCGTTGAGCTGACAAGAGATGGTACACGGAAAGCGAAATCGATATTAGATTTAGTCCGGGTGGTTGAAGAGCGCAGCGATGGGACAGGCTGGATAGACACAAGGATTCCTCATACTGAAATTCCCTTTTATGCTGAGCTTGTTTGGAATCTAGGTATGGAGGCTATGGTGAAGGAGCCGCAAGAGCTTATTTTAAATGTGAGGGAAAAGATAAAAAAAATGGCAGTGCATTATCAGTAAATGAAATTATTTTCATGCGTTAAATCATGACAGAGTTTGTCGCTATTAGCTGTTAGAATCAAAAGAGAAAATCTAATAGAGTGAGAGGTGCAAACATGTCTAATACTATGAAGTTACGCGATGAGTTATTTCATCAGATGAAAGTAGCTATGAAAAGTACAATATTACTTCTTCAGAAGGTTCGCGAAGAGGATTGGGGCTGTCGACCTGCTCCGAACATGCGTACTCTACACGAATTAGCCTGTCATCTAGTAGCAATTCCTGAGGTAGACCTTTTTATTATGCAGGAGAAAAAAGAGGATGCAATAAGACAGCTTGAACAAAAATACAATAGATTGGATACGGCCGAGTCTCTGGCACACGCCATGGAACAAGGATACCAGAAGTGCATCTCTTATCTGTTAGCTATGTCAGAAGATGAGTTTTTCACCAAGAAAACAACTCCCTTTTATCATGAGCACTCAGCTACTCAGGCCCACTGGTTTACGGAGAGCGTTACCCATATGTTTCATCATCGCTCACAGCTATTTACTTATTTAAAATTGCGAGGATATGAAGTGAATATGTTTAATCTGTATGTTGAATAGAGAGCGGAGTGTAATGTTTGTAGGAGATGCTGCTAAGGGATTGTTACTGTGGGAGAGGTTGATTTTGATACCGAAAGCTGTATGAAAAATAAGAGATAGATGAATGCTTGAGGAGATGTACATACATGAGCCAACCTGCAAGAAAAAAAGTACGTGAGCTAGGAATCGTGATTGGAACGTTGCCAACAGGAAGGAAAAATTGCATTACAGATGTTAGAGGTGTAAAAGTCGGTCATGTAACCATAGATCGACCGCTAAATGACGGCACGCAAGACTATGCATGTACCGGTTTTACCGCCATTTTGCCTCATGGAGGCAATTTATTTCAGGAAAAAGTGACAGCAGCTAGTTATGTAATCAACGGATTTGGCAAAACAACAGGTCTTGTCCAGATAAATGAATTAGGAGTGCTTGAGTCCCCAATCATGCTGACGAATACGTTCTCGGTGCCGGCTGTTACACAAGGTGCCTTACAGGAAATGCTAGCACAAAATCCTGAGATTGGTGATACAACAGGTACGATCAATGTGGTAGTTGGTGAATGTAATGACGGTTATCTCAATGCGATCCGCAGATGTGTTGTTCAACCAGAAGATGCTAGAACAGCGATTATGAATGCGACGGAGAATCAAGCCGATGAGGGAGCTGTTGGCGCTGGAAAAGGTATGGTTTGCTTTGGGTATAAAGGCGGGATAGGCAGTTCTTCCCGCCTCATCCAGGTAGATGGAAAGGAATATTCAATTGGTGTACTTGTGCTAAGCAATTTTGGAAAAAAGGAAGAATTTCAAAGAGACAAATATAAACAACAGCTCGTAAATGAAGAGCGTCTCTCGACTGCTATTGAACATACGTCTGATGGCTCTATCATGATTGTCCTTGCTACCGATGCCCCTGTCAATGAGCGGCAATTGCTGCGTTTGGCCAAGCGTTGCGCTATCGGACTTGGGAGAACAGGTAGCTATTATGGTCATGGGAGCGGAGATATTGTGATTGCTTTTTCAACCGCGCATAAGATTGCGCATCATAGTAAACACTTGGCGGAAAAACGAATGCAGCTACGTGAAGATCATCCTGTAATGAATCAATTGTTCACCGCTGCAAGTGATGCGACAGAGGAAGCAATTCTTAACTCATTATCTAAAGCTAGAACAACGAAGGGACGTAATGGAAGAGTTGTTGAGGAATACGTATTCACATAGACAAAGACGAAGAGGAAAAAGGAATTATTTGTTAGTTAAGATGGTTTGACATGAAACCAAATGGTGTCATATAATCACAAAGTGAAACCAAATGGTTTCGAATTAGCAGGTTATTGATTTATCTCCTTGAGAATGGCACCGGGGATAGTTTGGCACGAATCGAACAAAATAATTCATGATGTGGAAGATTTTGTTGTATGAGCAAAAATGGAGATGCGTCAGCTTTATAATTTCGTGTCGACAAATAACAGATAAGTAACAAATTGATGGAGGTAAATGAATGGGAACGAATCAATCTGACAAGATTCCTGAGATTCGCCAAACGATCGTGTGCAATGCACCAATTGAGAGGGTATGGGAAGCTGTTGCGACATCAGAAGGAATTGCTGCATGGTTTATGCCTAATGATTTTAAGCCAATCGAAGGATATGAGTTCCAGTTGAATGCTGGTCCTTTTGGTATGTCTCCTTGTAAGGTAATGGAGCTTGATCCGCCTAAACGTCTTTCCTTTACATGGGGAAAAGATTGGACGGTTACGTTTGAACTAACTACTTTAGAGGACGGAACAACAGAGTTTACGCTGATTCACAGCGGCTGGGATCCAAATACAGTCACCGAGTTTGGCGAAACCCATATCGTCGTGCGAGACAGAATGGAAAATGGCTGGGTAGGCTTACTGAATACATTACGTACTCACGTCGAGAAGTAATATGAGTGCACCTGCTCACAAGTATGATGTGTTTCAAGCCATTGCTGACCCAACACGGCGGCAGCTACTGGAATTGTTAGGTGATCAGGAGCTGTCTGTTACCGCAATCAGTAGCCATTTCCCGATGACTCGAACAGCGGTTTCTAAGCATTTGCGCATTTTAACAGAGGCTGGGTTACTCACGGAAAGAAAAGTGGGACGTGAAACAAGGTATCGACTTAAAGCAGATCCATTACTTGAATTGAAGAAGTGGCTCGGATACTATGAACGATTCTGGGAAAATAAATTGACTGCATTAAAACGTTATGTAGAAGCAGAAGAATAAGGCAGCGGAAGGAAGAGGTCGCTAAATAGCGGCCTTTTTTATGTTTTGTATGGTCCTGGGACGAAGATTTACTTACCGGGATAGCCAAAAAATTTTATACGTGAAAGCAGAATAGGCATTTATGGTTACATAAAGCTGAGAATAAAATAAACAGAACGAATGTTCTTGTATCGGGGAAAACGGCATTTTTCCTGAATTCAACCGATTATTTTAAAGGTTTTCGTGTATATAAACGGATTTATATCCTTTTATTTACAATCAACCGGGCTACATATGTTCTTTTGTTCGATCGTAAAAGAGATGAAAAATAACCAGCATGATCACACTTTGCTTGTCTTAAAGCACCTGCTGATAACACAAAAAGCCCATGAATATAAGCTTTACACGAAATTAGTTTATTTCGTTTCCAAGAAGCAGTAGTTAGAAAATCACAAAACAGAACAAATGTTCGCATGCCGGTAATTTCATCATTTTAGAGAGAAATCACTCCGATGTTCATGGTTATATCGGGAAAAATATCAGGAAACTGACGGCTGGAAGAAAAATCTGTAACACAATGCAACCAGGAAGATTGTGCTTAGCCTATAGAAAAAGGTCAAGTAGTGAAATTAATATTTTATCAGAAAAGTTGAATTTATATAATAATTGGTGTATTATTCTATCAAGTGATAGTTTTATCTATCAAAAAATGAACTGATCAAGGAGAAAGAAGGGCCTACAAGATGAAAAATGCCAGATCAGCGACAAAGGAGGCTAGGCTTAATGCCATTTTGGATGCGGCTACAGAATTACTAGTCGAAAAGCCAACTGCATCTTTGATTGAAATTGCCGAATACGCCGGTATCGGCATTGCCACTCTGCACAGATACATCGAAAATAGGGATCAATTAATACTGCAACTAGGATTAAGATCTTCCCAGGTGGTCAGAGAGACGATAAACCAAATTCCGTTAGACGAGGAAAAAATCGAATCCTATATTTCACAATTGATTGAGGCGTTAATTCCGCTAGGGGATAAGATTTATTTTCTTGCTCATGAGTCAACGCTGTATTACAGTCAAGAAATGATTGAAGCTGAGGAGAAGGTAAAGGAGCCTGTTCGACACTCTATTCAGGTATTGCAACGCAAGGGTTACCTCCGTGCAGATATGAACAGCGAATGGATTTTGAATGTTTTGAATTCGCTTCTTTTTATGACGTGGCAGCAGGTTCAAGAAGGTCATATTGCGAAAAGATCGGCCGCGTCGCTTCTTTTAGACACACTTTATCATGGTTTTAAACAAGAAAAATCATAAGCAGATTTGATGATACGTAGCAGGGCAACAAAACTTTCGCATGAATAAATCTGAAAGGATGTTTGTGATGAGAGAAGCAGGATATATTCCGCAACCCAAAACGTATGGTCCGCTTGGCAATTACCCCTTGATAGACAAAGATACACCGATACTTTCACTCTGTAAACTTGCAGAAGAGTTCGGTCCAATATACCGATTAACCCTTCCTGGAAATTCAAGCTTAGTCATTTCTGGGCATAAGCTAGTGGCTGAGGTTTGTGACGAGTCGCGTTTCTTCAAAAATATTACAGGTGATTTAGAAAATGTCCGTGCCTTTGCTGGAGATGGTTTATTTACCAGCAGGATGAAGGAGCCTAATTGGCAAAAGGCCCATAATATCCTTCTTCCTGCTTTTAGCCAACAAGCAATGAAAGGATACCATTCGATGATGGTAGACATTGCCTTGCAACTGATTCAAAAATGGGCGCGTCTTAATCCTAATGAAAGTATTGATGTGCCTGGCGATATGACTCGACTTACATTGGATACGATAGGGTTATGCGGCTTTAATTATCGCTTTAATAGTTTTTATAGAGAAACACACAGCCCTTTTATCAACAGTATGGTTCGCGCACTTCAAGAAGCGATGCATCAGAGCGTAAGATTGAAAATTCAAAATATGCTGATGGTGGGAACCAGACGTCAGTTTACCCAGGATATTGAAACGATGTTTTCATTAGTAGACAAAATCATCGAGGAACGAAAGGCAAATGGTGATCAAGGTGAAACCGATTTGCTCTCCCGCATGCTTAACGGGAAGGACCCGCAAACTGGAGAGAGGCTGGATGACGAAAATATCCGGTATCAAATCATCACGTTTTTAATAGCAGGACATGAAACAACAAGCGGCTTATTATCGTTTGCTTTCTATTTTTTGCTGAAAAACCCAGAGGTGCGAGAAAAAGCGTATCAGGAAGTGGATAGGGTATTAACCGGTGTATCTCCTTCGTATCAGCAGGTTCTACAGCTTGCATATGTTCGTATGATTTTACAGGAATCCTTACGCTTATGGCCGACAGCCCCGGGATTTGAACTTACCGCTCGAGAAGACACGATCATTGGAGGAAAGTATGCAATAAAAAAAGGCGAAGTTGTTGCATTACTCTTGCCTCAGCTTCATCGGGATAAAGATGCATGGGGAGATGATGCTGATGAATTCCGCCCCGAGCGATTTGAGGACCCTGAAAAAGTCCCCCATCATGCCTATAAACCTTTTGGAAATGGTCAACGAGCTTGCATTGGGATGCAATTTGCACTGCATGAAGCCACTTTGGTTCTAGGTATGATTCTCCAGAACTTTGAATTAATTGATCATACGAACTATCAATTAAGCATTCAACAAACATTAACGATAAAACCAGAAGAATTTTACATAAGTGTCAAACAGCGAAAGAAACAAAAGCTAGACCAAGCTGTCCAAGAGCCAGAAGTAGGGGCTGTAATCACACCTGAGGCAGACAGGCGATGGGATCAGATTAAATCATCCATGGCTAGGATCAGCCATGCGCCTTTATTAATACTTTATGGATCAAATTTAGGTACAGCCGAGCGGACCGCACGAGAGCTTTCCAATTTTGCGGGTTCGCTCGGTATCAGAAGTGATGTGGCACCGCTTGATGATTGGCTAGGAAAATTACCGAAGGAGGGAGTCGTACTGATCGTTACTGCTTCTTATAATGGAAAGCCTCCCAATAATGCCCGCAAATTCGTGGAATGGCTGGAAGGAATAGAGGCAGGTGCCCTTCAAGGAGTTGCGTATGCAGTTTTCGGATGTGGCGACCGCAATTGGGCAAATACGTATCAAGACGTCCCAAGATTTATTGATGAGCAGCTTACTTTAAAAGGAGCGAAAAGGCTTTCGTTGCGTGGCGAAGCTGACACTAGCAAAGACTTCGAAAAACAGCTGGAAGACTGGCAGAAGCGAATGTGGTCTGACGTCATGGAGACTTTTATTCTACAGGAAAACCTTGAGGAAAAAGATCACGGAACCCTTACGATTCAATTTATGAATGAGTTGTCAGATGTACCGCTCGCTCTCAAGCACAATGCTGTCTTTGCCTATATAAAAGAAAACTGTGAACTTGAGAGTGCTAATTGCGGGCGAAGCATCTGGCAAATAGAAATCACGCTGCCAGATGGTCTTAGCTATCAGGAGGGTGATCACATCGGAGTACTGCCGAAAAATAGGAAGGAGCATGTCGAACGAATTCTAAGACGCTTTGGCTTGGACGGAAACGATTACTTGATTTTGAGGGGAGATGGACGTACTACAGCTCATCTTCCGCTGGATCGGCCAATACGACTTTATGATTTGCTGAGTCAAAATATAGATCTGCAAGCAACCGTGACTCATGCACAGCTACGTGAGCTTGCATCTTACACGGTTTGTCCTCCACATAAACGTGAAATAGAGGCTTTGCTAAATGATGCTGCCTACGAACAGCAGGTAGAGAAGAAGGGTATGTCAATGCTAGAACTGCTTGAAAAATATGAAGCCTGCGAGATGCCTTTCGAAAGATTTATCGAGCTGTTGCCCCCTCTTCAGCCGAAATATTATACGATATCGAGTTCTCCAAAAAATCAGTCCCAATCAGGCTAGGATTATGGTAGGAGCTGATTCTGTAGAAAGGGAATATAAAAAACATCTGGGAATGCTCGATAATTACTTAGCTAATTGCCGCCCTGAAGAGAAAATTATGATGTTCATCAGTGCACCTGAGTCTTGATATTCAACTCCCGAAACATTCAAAAACAGGATTTAATAGTCTGAAAAGAAGTGAAATCTTGCTAACTGGGTTATCCAATTCACATAAACAAAAGGTAAACATACAAAAAACCAGTCCAACACGTTACATTGTGTTATTTGACTGGTTTTTTGTTTATGCAGAGGTAGGATTTGACTACTTTTTGGAAAGACCAACGAATATCCTATATGCAATAGGCACAGTTGAGCACAGTTAGTCTGATCTGCAATGTAGCTCAAACGCTTACCAGAGCTACTCTGTCCATGTTATTTTTTGAATGCATTGCCCTACCTGCATTGGAATGAATGAGTCATCTACGTCAGGAATAACCTCAGGTTTGAGCAGTTGATGCTTTTTCATCTGATAGTAATCAAATAAGGCTTGTTCTAAAGTCATATGATTTTGGATCAAAAAAACAGGACTAAGTAAGCTCGGCAGGAGTAGCTCGTCCTGAGCAATTAATAAAGAAGGATTAACGGAAAGGAATACACCTTCTCTATGACCTGCTTCATAAAATGCTTTGATATGATCGTTACGAGCTTTTTGCGCGTCAACAATTCGCAGGTACAAATGAGGATACATGCTTTTTAGTTCCTGTAATAATAAATCTGATAAAAAAATAGCTAATACCACCGAGTTTTCAAAAACCTTTTGGAAGCGACGTACGAAAGAAGCGGATTCATTATCAGATAACTCATGAAGGTTCTCAAGGATATAGTCAACGTACACTTCTACTGTGTCTTCTAAGATTTCTGTTCGGGAAGAAAAATATTTATACATCGTTGCTTTGCTTATATCCATATATTTTGCTATATCTTCCATTTTCAAAGAGCTGATCCCTTGCTTTTTAAGAAAGGGAAGTAAACGAATAATCAATTCCTTTTTCGTCTCTTGCTCATTTTTACGTGATCTGCCGCGAGTGTTTGTCACTTCAATGCCTCCCAATCTAAAACATCAAACTACATTATAACGCAAAGTTAGAGAATTAAACATCTAACTGCTATTTAATTAAACGAAATATACGAAAAAAGTTTAATTAATTCATTTTGTATGATAATATAAGATTGCAAAGATAACGTTTACTAAAAAGCAGGGAGGTTATTTCAATGAATGAAGTAGTTAATAATCAGATTTTACTTTCTAGTCGGCCAGTTGGTGTTCCAACAAGAGATAATTTCACCTTCATCAAATCCTCGATTCCCGAAGTAAATGACAATCAGCTATTAATACGTACTCTATACCTATCTGTTGATCCTTATATGAGGGGGCGAATGAATGATCAAAAATCTTATATCCCCCCATTTCAGCTAAATGAAGTGATAACAGGTGGAGTTATTGGAGAAGTGGTAGAAACGAAATCCCCAGAATTTCAAGTCGGGGATGTTGTTCTTGGTCTATTAGGATGGCAAAATTACTCCGTGGCTGATGCTGGACAAGTACAAAAAATCGATCCAAATCTTGCACCAATTACAACCGCATTGGGTGTCCTTGGAATGCCAGGAATGACCGCTTATTTTGGTCTATTGGACATAGGCCAACCACAGGCAGGGGAAACCGTTGTTGTTTCAGGAGCTGCAGGAGCGGTGGGAATGCTTGTCGGGCAAATAGCAAAAATCAAGGGGGCACGTGTTGTAGGGATTGCTGGCTCTGATGAAAAAGTTAAGTATGTAACAGAAGAGCTCGGATTTGATGCAGCGATTAACTATAAAACAACACCAAATATGCAACTAGCATTAGAAAAAGCTTGCCCAAACGGGGTAGACGTTTATTTTGATAATGTGGGTGGTCCGATATCAGATGCGGTTCTGAGCTTGATTAATCAGGGAGCGCGAATTCCTCTCTGCGGTCAGATATCTCTCTACAACTCAGAGAAACAGGATATCGGACCTAGAGTTCAGGTGCAGCTTCTCAAGAAAACAGCTACTATGAAAGGCTTTTTGGTTACTCAATACACAGAGCGTTATCATGAGGGAATGACACAGATGGCCCAGTGGATCAAGGAAGGAAAAATTAAGTTTTCCGAAAATATTATAGAAGGTTTGGAGAATGTACCTGAAGCTTTCCTTGGGTTATTTACTGGAGAGAACACTGGTAAGCAATTGGTAAAGGTTTCTGATTGTTAAAAAAGTAATATTCGAATCAAAGCTTATATCTGTCATAAAAAACCAGACTTTCAATAGAAGGTCTGGTTTTTTAGTCAGTAATCATGGAACCTGTAATCTAACTCAAAATATAAAGATAATAAATCTTTTATATTATAAGAATGAATTTAATTTTTGATATTGTAATTTTATGTAACTTATTGTAAATTTAATCCAAGATAAACATTTGTAAAATAAAGCTAATTTGTATGTTATGGCTGTAGTCCTAAAGATTTATATGAAAATTTAGGACAAAATTACAAAAAATTGATGTTTGATGTTGATCTGCCCGCTATAGTATAAATAAGGTTGTAGCTTGATAATACAATATGTTCTCTTTGTATAAGATAGTGAGACCTTTTATAACCTCCAAGACCAAAGACTCTTTTTCCTCTATGAAAAACTCCTTGTTTACGATAATTACGATCCAAATTCCTTTTGTTCTGCTTTTATAAAAAGTAAGGTCCAACAGGGTAAAAACTATGAATAGAAGGGGGTGTTAGATGCTACATATCATCGGCACGGATGTATAAAAAAGAAGTATTTATAACGGGAGGTTAAACTGTGATGATGCACAGTCATTCGCTCACAACACCCTATCTATTTGAAAAGACAATTCATCAGCTTTTTGAAATTCAAGCTGAAAAAACCCCAGACAATCCTGCCATTATCCTAAAACAAGAAAAGCTTACCTATCAAGAGCTTAACTCCAAAGCAAATCAGCTCGCACGATTATTGGTTGAAAAAGGCGTTCAGACTGATCAAATTGTTGGTATTTTCATGGATCGATCAATAGAAATGGTTATTAGTATTTTAGCAATTTTAAAAGCTGGGGGAGCGTATGTCCCGATCGACATTGAATATCCGCAAGAGAGAATTCAATACATGCTAAAAGATAGTGGAACCAAAATAGTTTTAACCCAGCATTCTCTTGTTGATCTTATCCGTGAAGCTGATTTTCAAGGTCAAGTTATTACTTTTGAAGATCCAGCAATTATGATGCAAGCTGAATTAAATCTTAATTTGGACTGCAAGAGTACGGATTTAGCTTATGTGATTTATACATCTGGTACAACAGGTAGTCCAAAGGGAACCATGCTGGAGCATAAAGGTATTGTAAACCTAATTGATTATTTCCGAAAAATACTTGAAATCACACCTAACGACCGAGTTGGGCAATTTGCCAGCATCTCCTTTGATGCGTCTGTATCAGAGTTCTTTATGGCATTGCTGACAGGTGCCAGCTTATATATGATTTCTAAGGATACGATAAACGATTTTGTAAGCTTTGAAACATTTATGAACCAGCATAAAATTTCGATTATCACATTGCCACCTACGTATCTTATTCATTTGAATCCAGAGCGCATTTTATATTTGCGTAAACTCATCACAGCAGGTTCAGCCACCTCTTTTCCCCTAATAAATAAATGGAAAGATAAAGTAACCTACATGAATGCATATGGTCCAACCGAATCGAGTATTTGCGCCTCCACCTGGATCGCAAAAACAGAAGACGCAGATCAGCAGTCAGTTCCCATTGGTTCACCTATTCAAAATACACAGATTTATATTCTAAATCAAAATCTAGAAGAAGTGCCATTTGGAGAAATTGGTGAACTATGTATCAGTGGGATGGGGCTAGCAAGAGGCTATTGGAATCGTCCAGAATTAACTACTGAGAAATTTATTACTCATCCATTTCTATCTGGTGAAAAATTGTACAAAACAGGGGATTTGGCGAAACGGCGTTCAGACGGGACCATTGAGTATATAGGACGTATGGATCATCAAGTAAAAATTAGGGGACACCGAGTGGAATTGGGAGAGGTGGAAACTGTTTTATTACGGTATCACAAGATAAAAGAAGCCGCTGTCATTGCTAAGAAAGATGAGCTGGAACAAGCATATTTATGCGCTTATTTTGTCGAAACAGAGCAAGTCTCAACTGCTGAGCTAAGAGAGCATGTTGCAAAAGAGCTACCCGTGTATATGATTCCTTCCTATTTTGTACGCTTGGATAAGATGCCGCTAACTCCTAATGATAAAATCGATCGAAAAGCCTTGCCTGAACCACATACCTATCTACTTGAAACAACAGAATTTGAAGCACCGACTACTGAAATCGAAGCCATCCTTGCAAAGATTTGGCAGAGTGTATTAGGCAATGATCGAGTTGGTATTCATGATAACTTTTATGCTCTTGGAGGTGATTCTATTAAAGCGATCCAAGTAGCTGCTCGATTGTATGCCTATCAGCTAAAGCTGGAAACAAAGGATTTACTCAAGCATCCAACCATTAAGGAAATTGTTCCCCTTTTAAAGCAAACAACTAAAAAGAGTGAGCAAGGCATTGTCGAGGGAGAGGTAGGATTAACTCCTATTCAGCAATGGTTCTTTGATCAACAATTTACTAACATGCATCATTATAACCAATCATATATGCTTTCTCACCCGAATGGAATTGATGAAATGCTCATTCGAAAGGTATTTGACAAAATTCTGGATCATCATGATGCTCTTCGGATGGTATATAGGCAAGTAAATGGAAGGATTAATCAGATTAATCGAGGGAAAACAGATTCACAATACGACTTTTTTACATTCGACCTACGATCTAATCAAGATGTGCAGCAAGCTATCTATGAGGAATCCTATCGTTTACAGAGCCAAATAAATCTAAATAAAGGTCCATTAGTTAAGCTCGGATTATTTCATACTCAAAAGGGTGACCACTTATTTATTGCTATTCATCATTTGGTAGTAGATGGTATTTCGTGGCGAATATTATTTGAAGATATTAATACGGCCTATGCACAAGTATTGGAGTCAAAAGAGATAGCTTTACCCGAAAAAACGGATTCATTCAAGGATTGGTCATTGGGTATTGAGAAATATGCTAATAGTAAGGAGCTTTGCAATGAAATTCCTTATTGGCAAGAGCTCGAATCTATTGCAAAACCTACCATTCTCCTCAAAGATTTTGAGAATTCCTTAGTCAAACAAAATAGTATCCAGCATATGAAAATGGAACTGTCAGTGGAAGATACGGATCATTTATTAAAAAACGTGAATCATGCCTATCAAACAGAAATAAATGATATTTTACTATCTGCGTTAAGTCTTGCTCTTCTAAAATGGGCTAAGGCAGATCAAATCCTCATAAATGTAGAGGGACACGGACGAGAGGACATTATCGAGCAAGCTAATATAGCACGAACAGTGGGTTGGTTTACTTGTCAATATCCTGTTCTATTAAAAATGAATAAATCAGACGATTTGTCTTATCACATAAAGATGGTTAAAGAGAATTTGCGGAAGATTCCGAACAAAGGGATAGGCTATGAAATTTTAAAATATAAAACAGCAAAGGAAATAAAAACTGCTCTTTCCTTCTCTCTTCAACCTCAGATTACTTTCAATTATCTAGGACAATTCGATTCTGATCTGGTGGGTCAAGGTTTTACCCGTTCGCCATACAGTCAGGGAAATTCTCTTGGTGCGGATGGGAAAAACAATATCAGTCCGGAAATGGAAAGCAATATGGTTTTACATATCACTGGGGTGATTGAGAAAGGCAGGCTGAATCTATCCTTTTCATATAGTGACCAACAATATAAGGAAGAGTCGATTAAACAGCTTGGCGATAGATACAAATATCACCTTCTGCGATTGATTAAACACTGTATGGGGAAGGAGGAAACAGAACGCACCCCAAGTGATTTTAGTATAAAAGGTCTTGAACCGGAAGATGTGGATGATATTTTTGGTTTACTAGAAGAATCCTTGAAGTAATCCCTAAGGATAAATGACTAATGGAGCTAGGGATACTTACACCTTTATACTGTTATTTTTTCGATAAAAGTAAAAAATAGAAATGAGGAATGCTTGGGTGAGTACTTTCAGGAGAGAACTGGTTCAGGACATGTATGTACTGTCTCCTATGCAAGAAGGGATGTTGTTTCATTCCCTACTAAACGGAGATAATAACTCTCATTTGGTACAGATGACGATCCACATTCAAGGAAAAATGGATGTTGACTTGTTTGCAAAGAGTTTGCAAATGCTGGTAACTAGATATGACGTATTTCGAACAACATTTTTGCATGAGAAAATGAAGAAGCCAGTCCAAGTCGTTTTGAAGGAACGTGCCATACCGATTCAATTTCATAATTTGAGTTCCTTTGATGAGCGGACAAAAATGGAACAAGCGGATCAAATAAAAAGAAAAGATCAAGAAGCTACGTTTCATATAACCAAAGATCCTCTCATGAGGGTGATCATCCTGCAAATGCAGGAAAATGAGTATCAGGTCATTTGGAGCTTTCATCATATTATTATGGATGGCTGGTGCTTCAGTATTATCTTTGATGAACTCATCCAGATATATTATTCTTTCGTCGAAAATAAGCCTTTGTCACTTCAACCAGTACAAGCATACAGCACCTTTATTGCATGGTTGGAGAAACAAGATCAAGAGACATCGCTTCAGTATTGGGCGGAATATGTAAAAGATTATGAGCATCAAGCTGTATTGCCGAAAAATGGTTCTTTTGGAGAAAAGACAGAGTTTTTGCCAAAGCAATATCATTTTTCATTTGATCGGACGCTAACGCAGCAGCTACAGCAAATCGCTAAAAATAATCAGGTGACCCTGCCTGTTGTTTTTCAGACCATTTGGGGACTAGCTCTTCAAAGGTATAATTCATCGAACGATGTAATTTTCGGCTCAGTTGTGTCGGGTCGTCCAACTAATTTACAAGGAATCGAGAGAATGGTTGGTTTATTCATAAATACTCTTCCTTTGCGCGTTCAAACAAGTGCAGAGCAAGCTTTTAGTGAAGTAATAAAAGATGTTCATCAAAGAACGCTAAGCTTCCAGCAGTATGAACATGTTCCTCTCTATGAGATTCAAAATCAATCTGAATTAAAACAAAACCTGTTTGATCACATTGTTGTTATTGAAAATTATCCATTAATGGAAGAATTGAAAAAGAACAGTATCATGCAAAAGATTGGCTTTTCGGTTGTTTCGGTCGAGATGTTTGAGCCAACCAATTATGATTTAACCATTATGGTTCAGCCAAAAGAAGAACTCCAAGTTCGCTTAGATTATAATGCTTTCGTTTTCACTGCGGCGTTTATGAAAAAAGTTGAAAGTCATTTGAAACAAATAGTTGCATGCGTGGCAAATAATCCAAATGTGGCTGTAAAGGATATTACGATGCTCACGCAGGAGGAATACCAGCATGTAGTTGTTGAGTTAAATGACACAGAGACTCCGTATCCAGATAAGACCATTCATGAGTTGTTTGCAGAACAAGCACAGAAAACACCTGATCAAATTGCTGTTGTTTTGGAAAATAAACACCTCACATATAGACAGCTAGATGCCAAATCAAACCAAATAGCTAGATTTTTGAGAAACAAGGGAATTGGGCCGGATCGGCTTGTCGGACTTATGATGGATCGATCGATCGAAATGATTATAGGCATACTAGGAATTCTAAAGGCGGGAGGAGCATTTGTACCGATTGATCCTGCCTATCCAGCCGAAAGAATTAGCTATATGCTGGAACACAGCGGCGTGCAAATCCTTCTGACACAGCAACATCTCATGCATAAAAACCCTTCTTCAATAGAAATAGTGGATATCCAGCATAGTAGCATTTGGTCAGAAAGCATGGATGATGTTGAAAACCTGAATTCCTCGCATGATCTGTTTTATATAATCTACACATCTGGGACGACAGGTAAACCAAAAGGGGTAATGCTAGAACATAAGAATATGGTTAACTTAATGCAATTTAGCTTTGCAAAAACCAATATTGCGTACAGGGAGAAGGTATTACAATATACGACCTGCAGTTTTGATGTATGCTATCAGGAAATATTCTCTGCCTTATTAAGCGGGGGAGAGCTGTATCTCATTACGGAAGATACAAGACGTAATGTAGAGAAGATGTTCACCTTCATTGAACGGGAAAAAATAAGTATTTTATCTCTGCCTGGCGCCTTTTTAAAATTCATTTTTAACGATAAAAGCTTTTCTAAGATTTTTCCGGCTTGTGTGAAGCATATTATAACAGCCGGTGAGCAATTAGTGGTGACTAATGAGCTGAAGCGATATTTACGTAACAATCAGGTATATTTGCATAATCATTATGGGCCTTCAGAAACCCATGTTGTAACAACCTTTACGATTGATCCTAGCCATGAAATTCCTGAAATCCCGTCGATTGGTAAACCAATCTCAAACACTGGCATTTATATTTTAGATAAAGATAAAAAACCTCAGCCGCACGGTATTGCAGGGGAATTATTTATATCAGGTGCCAATGTAGGCCGAGGATATATTCATAATTCGGAGCTGACAGCTGAAAAATTTAGTGCGAATCCTTTTAAACCAAATGAAAGGATGTATCGAACGGGAGATTTAGCACGTTGGCTGCCAGACGGTACTATTGAATATTTAGGCCGAATCGATCAGCAAGTAAAAATACGCGGCCATCGGATCGAGCTTGGCGAAATCGAGTCACACCTGCTTAATCATAAGGATATTAAAGAAGCGGTTGTCATGGATCAAATGGATGAAAAACAGACAAAGCATGTAGTCGCGTATATTGTTTTAAGCAAAGAAGTAAGTGATACGGATCTGCGCAACTACATGGGGAAAACTCTTCCCGACTATATGATTCCTTCATTCTTTGTGTCAGTAGATAAAATTCCTCTAACTCCTAACGGAAAGATTGATAGAAGATCCTTGCCAAAAGCTGAGGGAACGATTGGGGCAGGTGTAGCCTATGTAGCTCCATCCACTGAATTAGAACAAAAGCTTGCTCTTATTTGGCAGGGCGTACTAGGTGTTCCCAGGATTGGCATCCATGATCATTTCTTTTCACTCGGTGGCCATTCTTTAAAGGCAATGAGTCTTATCTCACTCATCCAGAAAGAGTGTGGGATTGATCTTCCGTTACGAATATTGTTTAAAGCTCCAACGATCCAAGCTTTTGCTAGATATTTGGAAGCTGGCGGTAAAGAGGGAGACGAGAAGTATATTTCTATATCACCAGTTTCAGTCAGGGAATCTTATCCAGTATCATCTGCACAAAAGCGCATGATTATTTTACACCAGCTCTCAAAGGAAGGTACGGGGTACAATATTCCAACCGTCATGATGATAGAGGGGCCTCTACAATATAAACGTCTTGAATGGGCAGTTGAGAGATTAGTAGATCGTCATGAAATTCTGCGGACTTCTTTTCATACCGTAAATGGCGAATCTGTCCAACGAATAAATCCAACTGTCAATTTGAAAGTAATGTTTTTGGAGTCAAAAGAAGAGCAGATTGATCTTTTGATTGAGGGATTTATTCAGCCGTTCACTCTTGAATCCGCTCCGTTAATTCGAGTAGGTCTAGTGAAGGTGACGGAACAGCGCCATTATTTACTTGTGGATATGCATCATATTATTTCAGATGGTGTATCTGCAAATATCTTTATAAATGAATTAACCAAATTATATCAAGATGAAACACTTCCTGAGCAACGAATCCAATATAAGGATTATGCTGTTTGGGAAAAGGATTTCTTCCAAACGGAAGCTTTTAAAAAGCAAGAAGATTACTGGTTGACTGCATTTTCAGGAGAAGTAACACCTTTGAATTTACCGACTGATTATCCGAGACCTACGATTCAAAGCTTTGAAGGTGATCGCTACTCTTTTGAAATGGAAAAGGAGCTTGTAGATGGCTTGTACCGAATTGCTCAAGAGACGCAAACAACTCTCTACATGGTCTTGCTAGCGACTTACAATGTTTTGCTTTCGAAATATTCAGATCAAGAAGAGATTATGATAGGAACGCCAATAGCGGGTAGATCGCATGCAGATACGAAAAATCTGTTGGGCATGTTTGTCAATACATTGGTGATGAGAAATAAACCTGCAGGCAGCAAAACATTCTCCGAGTTCCTTGCGGATGTAAAAAATAATGCTTTGCTTGCTTTTGAAAATGCTGATTATCCGTTTGAGCTTCTGGTAGAAAAAATGAAGCTCCCGAGGGATGTAAGCCGAAATCCATTGTTTGATACCATGTTTATTCTGCAAAACACGGAGCATAACATTTTTGAATTAGACGAACTAAAATGTACCCCATATGTGCCAAAAGGAAAGAACGCTAAATTTGATGTCTCTCTAGAGGTCAGTGAAGGTAAAAATGAATGGAAGTGCTGCCTCGAGTATTCCACGAGTCTATATAAGAAAGAAACAATTGAAAGAATGGCAGGTCATTGGCTTCAAATCATCCGTACAGTAGTGCAGAATTCAGAGATTAGCCTGTCCGCAATCAATATGTTAACAGAAGACGAGAAACAGCAAGTGATCAAGCAATTTAATGATACTCAAGCTGATTTTTCTTCGGAGCATACGATCCAGCAACTATTTGAACACCAGGTAGAAAGGCGATCCACAAAAGTAGCCGTTATTTTCGATCAGGATCAGTTGACCTATCAAGAAGTAAATGAAAAAGCAAATCGGCTTGCAAGATTGTTATGCCAAAAAGGCGTTCGGTCTAATCAACTAGTTGGCATTATGGTTGAACGGTCTTTCGATATGGTGATAGGCACGTTAGCGATTTTAAAATCAGGAGCAGCTTTCTTGCCTATTGACCCTGAGTATCCAGAAGATCGTATTCGTTACATGATAGAGGATAGTCAGACAAAATTGGTGATTGCCCAACCCCATCTGATGAACAAGGTTGCATGTGATGCTGAGTATATTAATGTCTCGGAACCTATTTTAGATGGTTTAGCTAGCACTAACCTTCCTTCTAACAGCCAATCAACTGATTTAGCCTATGTGATTTATACGTCAGGCACAACAGGGAAACCAAAAGGAGTTATGCTAGAGCATACTGGTATAGCCAACCTTCAAGCATTTTTTGAAAATAGCTTAGGCATCAATGAACAGGATTGCATTGGCCAATTTGCTAGCCATTCATTTGATGCTTCTGTTTGGGAAATGTTCATGGCTCTAACAGCAGGTGCTAGACTAGCGATCATTTCAAAAGAAAAAATTTCCGATTTTATGAGATTCGAGGATTATGTTACTCGCAAAGGGGTTACCGTACTTACTTTACCACCAACCTATGCCGTTCATCTGGAGCCAAAACGTCTACCAACCCTACGTACTCTTATCACTGCAGGCTCTGCTACCTCATTTGGCTTAGTGGATAAATGGAAGGATAAGGTGAACTACATCAATGGATACGGTCCGACTGAAACCTCTATTTGCGCGACATATTGGAAGGCAAAAGCAGAGAGTGAAGGAGCATCAGTTCCGATTGGTATTCCTATTCAAAACACTCAAGTTTATATTGTAGATCAATCTCTACAGCTTCAGGGCATTGGTGAGGTAGGCGAGATGTGCGTCGGTGGGGTAGGGCTTGCGAGAGGATATTGGAATCGACCAGAACTAACTGCTGAAAAATTTGTGGATAACCCATTTATACCCGGTAAAAAAATGTATAAAACCGGAGATTTAGCAAGATGGCTTCCCGATGGTACCATCGAGTATCTTGGTAGAATCGATCATCAGGTGAAGATACGTGGACATCGAGTGGAGCTAGGTGAAATCGAGAGTCTTTTATTACAGCATCCTGCGATCCAAGAGGCAGTTGTTCTAGCGCTTGATGATCATCAAGGACAATCCTATTTATGTGCCTATATCGTTTCAAAGGAAAATGTCTCCGTTACGGAGGTAAGGCAGTATGTAGCAAATAAATTACCAAACTATATGATCCCGTCATATTTTGTGCAACTAGATAAAATGCCGTTAACTCCAAACGATAAGATTGATCGTAAGGCTTTACCCGAGCCTGATAAAAATCAGGATACAGGAAGATCATATGATGCCCCGCGAAACAAGACAGATCAATCACTAGTAGAAATCTGGCAAACTGTTCTAGGGATTGAAAAGATAGGGATTAAAGATAATTTTTTTGAATTGGGCGGTGACTCACTGAAAGCAATGTCGGTGATCACACAGGTCCATAAAGCGTTTCAAATGGAGCTATCTTTACAAATCTTTTTTGAGGCTCAAATAATTGAAGCTCTTTCAGAGTATATCTCTTTATCTGAAAAACAGCTTTACACACCTATTCCAACTGTTTCTCATCAAGATTACTACACTGTGTCGTCAGCTCAGAAACGGATGTACGTTCTTCATCAGCTTGAGGGGGCAGGCATTAGCTACAATATGCCCGGAATGATGATAATTGAAGGAGCTTTAGATAAGGATCGCTTCAAACGGGCATTGCAAGAAGTAATGAACCGGCATGAGAGCCTGAGAACTAGTTATCGGGTGGTGAAAGATCAAATCGTTCAGAGCATCGAGGAGCACGTCGAGTTTGACATCGAGTACATGCAAGTTCAACAAAAGAAAATAATCAGAAATTTCCGATCGTTTGTAAGACCATTCGATCTTGCTGTCCCTCCGCTATGTAGAAGCCGTCTAGTCAAGCTAGAAGAAAAACGACATTTGTTTCTGTTCGATGTTCACCATATCGCTTCAGATGGTACGTCGATTGGAATTATTCTGAGAGAGGTTGCTGACATTTATGAGGGCAAACAGCTTCCTCCACTACCCATAACATATAAAGACTTCTCCCTTTGGCAAAATGAATTTTTCTTAACGGACGCTATAAAAAAACAAGAAGAATATTGGTTGAAGATGTTTGCCGGCGAGATACCTGTAGTAAATTTACCAACAGATTATACCAGACCAGCGGTAAAAAGCTTCGATGGCGATCAGTTCATAATGAGAATTGGAAAAGAGATATTTGATGGTCTGCAAAAGGTAGCGGCTGGTGCAGGTACAACGCGTTATATGGTTTTGTTAGCAGCGTATAATGTTCTACTCTCCAAGTATTCTCAGCAGGAGGATGTTATTGTTGGCACCCCTGTTGCCGGTCGATCACATGCCGATGCAGAAAATGTGGTTGGGATGTTTGTTAATACACTGGCGATGAGAAATAAGCCGGTAGGGAATAAAACCTTTAAAGATTTTCTTAAAGAAGTAAGACAGAATGCCCTTGAGGCCTATGAAAATCAGGATTATCCATTTGATGAGCTCGTAGAGAAATTGGAATTGGAAAGAGACCCAAGCAGAAATCCACTTTTTGATACGATGTTTATTCTTCAAAATGGCGATGTGGAAACAAGAGTCTTTGATCAACTTGTGATGCGCCCATATGAACAAGGGGATACCCTTGGAGTATCAAAATTTGATATGGCGTTTCATATGACGGAAGGACCAGACGAGATTGTATTCCGCATTGAATATAGCACAAAGCTATTTAATCAAAAGACCGTTGAGAGAATGGCAGGCCATTTTCTTCAAATTATACGGACAATTATTGCTAACACAGAGATTATCTTGTCTGAAATTGACATGCTATCTGAAGAGGAAAAACAACTTTTGTTAGTTCAATTTAATAACAATTCAACCGAGTTCGCATCTGATCAAACGATTCATCAATTGTTTGAAGAACAAGCAGAAAAGCATCCGCTTGAAATAGCTGTTGTTTATGAACAGACCCAATTAACGTATCAGGAATTAAACGCTAAAGCGAATCAGCTTGCAAGGCTACTCCGAGAAAGGGGCGTACAACCCAATCAATTAGTGGGAATCATGGTTGAACGATCTCTAGACATGGCGATAGGTACCTTAGCGATTTTAAAATCAGGCGCGGCCTTCTTACCAATAGACCCAGATTATCCAAAGGATCGGATACGGTACATGATAGAAGATAGCCGGACTAGATGGGTGCTTGCGCAGCCTCATTTGATGAACTGTGTGGATTCAGATGCAGAATTTATCAATGTAACCTCACAGCTTCCAGCTACCATTGCTTCAACAAACCTAGTTTCTATCAGTCAACCAACCGATCTAGCCTATGTGATTTATACCTCTGGTACAACAGGAAAACCTAAAGGGGTTATGTTAGAGCACACTGGAATAACAAACTTAAAAACGTTCTTTGAAGATAACTTGGGCGTAAATCCAAAAGATCATATCGGTCAGTTTGCCAGCCAGTCATTTGATGCCTCTGTTTGGGAAATGTTCATGGCTTTATTAACCGGGGCAAGGCTCGTTATCATTTCAAGAGATACTATTAACGATTTTGTTAAATTCGAGGAATATCTGAACCAACAAAGGATTTCAGTTCTTACCTTACCTCCAACGTATGCTATCCATCTTAATCCAGAACATCTTTCTACATTACGAATACTGATCACGGCAGGTTCTGCCACATCGTTTAGTCTTGTAAATAAATGGAAATCCAAGGCAACTTATATCAATGCGTATGGCCCTACTGAAACATCTATTTGTGCTACGTACTGGAAAGCATCTGAGGGATCAAGCATTACCCAGTCTGTTCCGATAGGTGCCCCTGTTCAAAATGCGCAAGTCTATATTCTAAATCAGCGCCATCAACTACAGGGCATTGGTATAGCAGGAGAAATGTGTGTAGCAGGTGTAGGTCTAGCCAGAGGATATTGGAACCGACCAGAACTAACTGCTGAGAAATTTGTTATGAACCCTTTTAACCCAAGTCAAAAAATGTACAAAACAGGGGATTTAGCACGATGGCTTCCCGATGGCACCATCGAGTATCTTGGCAGAATCGATCATCAGGTGAAGATACGTGGCCATCGAGTAGAGATCGGTGAGATCGAAAGTCTTCTGTTATTGCATCATCAGATCAAAGAAGCAGCAGTATTGGCGCTTGAGGATGAGCAAGGACAATCTTATTTATGTGCCTATTTAGTTTCTGACGAAGCAGTGTCAGTAGCCGAGATCAGAGGATACCTAGCGGATGATTTGCCCAGTTATATGATTCCATCCTATTTTATACAGCTTGATAAAATACCGCTGACACCAAACGATAAGATTGACCGCAGAGCATTGCCAAAACCAAATGAAAATTCTGATACAGGAAAAGCATACGACGCTCCCCGAAACGAATTAGAGCAATTGGTAACAGAGATTTGGCAAGACGTTTTAGGTATTGAGAAAATTGGAATTCGAGACAATTTCTTTGAATTAGGCGGAGACTCAATTAAGGCCATTCAAGTGCTGACTCGTCTGACTACTGCTGGTTGGAAATTAGAAATGAAAGATTTGTTCCAAAATCCAGCCATCGAGCATGTCATTTCTTATGTAACACCTAATCGTAAAAAAAGCGATCAGGGTGTAGTAGAAGGAGAAATAGAGCTGACGCCGATCCAGAGTTGGTTCTTTACAAATCAATTTACGGATATGCATCAATGGAATCAAGCTGTTATGCTTCACAGGGAAAACGGCTTTGATCAAGAGGCAGTAACACTCGCATTCCAAAAAATGGTAGAACATCACGATGCCTTACGTATGGTTTATAAACGCAAGAATAACAAAATTATTCAATGGAATCGGGGCATTGAGGATCGTTTATTTGATCTTTACAGGTTTGACTTGGCAGAAGAGATCAATGTAGACAGTAAAATCTTGGAGTTATCCAACGAGATTCAAAGCAGCATTGATCTTGCAGAAGGTCCATTGGTGAAAGCAGCAATTTTTCATACAAGCACAGGAGATTATTTGCTAATTGTTATCCATCATTTGGTGATTGACGGTGTATCCTGGAGAATTTTGTTCGAAGACTTCTCTACCGCCTATTCGCAGGCACTTTTGCATCAGGAAATTACATTGCCAGATAAAACAGATTCAGTGAAAGACTGGGCGATTCAAATGCAAAAATATGCGAATAGTGAAGCAATTGTCAAAGAAATGGAGTACTGGGAGAAGCTAGAGAAAACAGCAAAGATGACGATGCTCCCAAGAGACTTTAACGAAGTAGAAAATACTCAAAAGAACACCCAGCTTCTAAAAACTGAGCTTACGAGCGAACAAACAGAGAATCTATTAAGGAATGTAAATCACGCGTATCACACTGAGGTTAATGATATTTTACTGACAGCAGTAGGATTAGCCTTTAAGGACTGGGCTGATACCAATCAGATGATTCTTAACCTAGAGGGCCACGGACGCGAGGATATTGGAAATGATATGAATATTTCTAGAACAGTAGGCTGGTTTACCTCCCAATATCCAGTTGTATTAGACCTGGACGAGTCAGAGGACATTTCCCTTCACATTAAGCGTGTAAAGGAAAACCTGCGGCATGTACCAAATAAAGGGATCGGATATGACATCCTGCGTTATCTCACGATTAAGGAATTGCGACCTTCCCTATCGTTTGGTTTACAACCAGAGGTCAGCTTTAATTATTTAGGCCAATTTGATTCTGATGTAAAAGAAGGTGTATTTGCACTTTCGCAAGCCAATACAGGAAATTTGTTTAGTCCGGAATCCGAAAGACCATTTTTATTAGATATTTCATCTGTTGTTGAAGGACGAAAGTTACAAATTAGTATCGGCTACAATCAGCTCCAATACAAAGAAGAGACAATTGCGACATTAGCAGAAACCTACAAAAAGTATTTGCTAATAATCATTGAGCATTGCATGTCCAAGGAAGGAGGAGAATTAACCCCAAGCGATTTGGGTGATGATGATCTTTCGTTTGAAGATTTAGAAAACATACTTGAGCTTATTTAAACACATGATTCATGCGATTGTTCCTCCAATAGAGGATCACGGGCTATGGTTTCGCTGGAGGAACAACCTTTTTCTTTTTTCATATCACATAGCTGAGGTGCCAAAATGAAAAAACAAGATAATATTGCAAAAGTGTATCCGTTAACTCCGCTCCAAGAGGGCATGCTATTTCATTCTATTTTGGATGAGCAAACAAGTGCCTACTATCTCCAGATGACTGCCACGATTCAGGGTGAATTCGATCTTCCATTGTTTCAACAAAGCATGAATAAGCTAATCGAAAACTATGAGGTTCTCCGGACAGCATTTGTGTATCAAAATTTACAACGTGCTAGACAGGTTGTGTTTAAAGAGAGAAAAATGCAGGTATATTTTGAGGATATCACGCGTTTTGCAGATGATGAGCAAAAAGAATATATTGAAACTTATAAAAACAGAGGAAAAGAACAAGGCTTTCATGTAACGAAGGACGTGCTTATGAGGGCCTCCATTTTTAAAACCGGTGATAACATCTATCAATTTTTTTGGGCTTTTCATCATATCATCATAGATGGTTGGGGATTAGGGATTCTTATTCATAAGCTTCTTAGCTATTATGCTACCTTGAAGGCAAATAAATCAATTCCACGAGAAGTGTCTAAGCCATACAGTGAATATATAAAATGGCTAGAGAAGCAAAATAAAGAAGAGGCATTGAAATATTGGAATAAGCATTTGGAGGGTTATGAACTGCATACGGAATTTCCTAAAAACAAGCCGCAGACTGGCAAGGAAAGCTATGATCTGAAGGAGGCACTTTTTACATTAAATCAGGAAACAACCAAAAATCTCCAACAGATCGCAAACCGTAATCAGGCAACGTTAAGCAATGTATTCCATGCCATTTGGAGCATTTTGGTCAGTAAATATAAAAATACGGAAGATGTTGTATTTGGTTCAGTTGTTTCAGGCAGGCCTCCAGGAATACAAGGCATTGAACATATGGTAGGTCTGTTCATCAATACTATTCCGACTCGCTTACACGTCAACCCCTTGCTGTCTTTTCAGGAAGTGATAAAAAATGCACGCGAAAATGCAATCCAATCTACGAAGTATGACTATGCCCCTTTATATGAGATACAAAGTCAGTCATTGGTAAAACAAGAGCTAATCGACCATCTTGTTACGTTCGAAAATTACCCAGACAACAACATGGATTCTTTGGAGGAAGCCTTGGGATTTCGTATCCGTATTGAAAATGGAGAAGAGCAAACCACCTATGACTTAAATGTAGTTGTAGCGGTAGCACCTTGGAACGAGATGATGATTAAATTCAGCTATAATGCGAATGTTTATGATTCAGCTTTTATTACTAGAATGCAAGATCATCTTCAAAGCATTGTGGCACAGGTCATTAACACCCCTGATATACTCCTCAAGGATATATCAATTCTGACAGAGCAGGAAAAACAACAGCTAGTAGTAGAGTATAATAACACAGCCTCTGACTATCCAAAAACAAAAACAATCTATGAGCTATTTGAGGAGCAGGTTGTTAAAACGCCGCATCAAGTAGCAGCCGTATGTCGAGAAAAACAGCTGACTTATCAGGAATTAAACGAATCTTCCAATCAACTCGCGCATGTTCTAAGAGAGAGTGGGGTTACTGGTAGTAGCGTTGTTTCCATCATGGCAGAGCACTCCTTGGAATTAGTTGTCGGGATACTCGCTATTTTAAAATCTGGAGCTGCTTATTTGCCGATTGATCCAGATTATCCAGAAGATCGAATTCGGTATTTGCTAGAGGATAGTCAAAGCACTCTTTTGCTAACCCAGCAAAAGTTTTCCAATAAAATTGATGGCCATAAGATAGAGAGCCTCTATCTAGACGATCAAGACCTATATCAGGGGAGTACTGTTAATCTGATTAATAAAAGCAGTGTGGACGATTTGGCCTATATCATCTATACCTCAGGATCGACTGGAAATCCAAAGGGAGCAATGATCACTCATCAAGGGCTTGTCAATTATATTTGGTGGGCTAAAAAAGTGTATGTACAAAATGAGATTATTCATTTTCCGCTTTACTCGTCCATTTCGTTTGATTTGACCGTCACATCTATCTTTACTCCACTAGTTTCCGGCAATACGATCTATATTTATGGAGGAGAAGATAAGGTACAGGTTATTCAAGACATACTCAGAGATAATAAAGTTGGAATCATAAAATTAACCCCTACACATCTAAAACTAATAGAGGAATTCGATGGTACGAACAGTAACATCAGGAGATTTATAGTGGGTGGCGAGAATTTACAAACACAGCTTGCTGGCAAAATAGTCCGTAACTTTGGTGGAACTGTACAAATCATGAATGAATATGGTCCTACGGAAACAGTAGTAGGTTGCATGCTCTATACATTTGATCCGAATCATACCTCTCAAGATTCTGTACCAATCGGAGCACCAGCCGACAATGTAGAGATCTACTTATTAGACACAGCCTTACAGCCAGTCCCAATTGGTTCGATTGGAGAAATGTACATTGCTGGCGATGGTGTTGCTAGAGGCTATTTAAATCGTCCTGAATTGACTGCAGAAAAATTTATAGAAAATCCCTTTAAACCCCAGGAGAGAATGTATCGAACCGGGGACCTTGCGAGATGGTTGCCAGATGGCAATATGGAATATATGGGAAGAACGGATCATCAGGTAAAAATACGGGGTCATCGCATAGAGATGGGAGAAATTGAAGCAAAATTAGTACAACATGAAATGATCAAAGAAGCTGTCGTCATTGTCGAAAAAGATGAATCAGCGCAAAATGTTCTCTATGCTTACATTGTCTCTGATGCTGAACTGCCTGTATCTGAACTGCGCGAACATATAGGAAGTACTTTGCCACCTTATATGATTCCCTCTTACTTTATCAGACTGGAAGAAATTCCTTTAACAGCCAATGGTAAAGTTGAGAGAAAAAAATTGCCAAAACCTGATGGCTTCATTCGTACAGGAGTTGAATTTGTAGCACCGCGCACTCTTATCGAAGACCAATTGGTAACGATCTGGAAGGGTATTTTAAACATAGATAAAGTTAGTGTTTTAGATAACTTTTTTGAATTAGGTGGACATTCTCTGAAGGCAATGACGGTTATTTCTCAAATCTCGAAAGCATTCAATGTTGATTTACCCTTAAAGGTATTATTTGACACACCTACCATTGCTGCCCTTTCTCATTATATAGCTAACACAGAAAGCGGAATGTACTCGGCAATTGAACCAGCAGTATTGCAGGAGTATTATCCAGTCTCCTCTGCTCAAAAGAGAATGTATATTCTTCATCAGCTTAATAAGGACAGCGTTAGCTATAACATGCCAGGTGCTCTCATCATGGAAGGGAATTTAGATATACAACGCTTTGAATATGCAATGAAAAGCATAATTACACGACATGAAGCACTACGTACTTCCTTCCATACGATAGAAGGTGAACCAACACAAAAGGTACATTCATCTGTGCAAGTAGAAATCATGCGAATGCATGCTAAGGAAGATCAAATAGAGCAGATTATTAGCGATTTTATACAACCATTTGATTTATCTATGGCACCATTGCTTCGAGTCAGCTTGCTTACATTAGAAGAACAAAAGCATCTCTTCCTGTTAGATATCCACCATATCATATCAGATGGAGTATCTATTTCTGTATTTATCGAGGAGTTTATGAAGCTCTATGATGGTGAGAGCTTACCTGAGCTGCGTATCCAGTATAAGGATTTTACAGTATGGCAAAACGAGCTGTTCCGATCCGAGATATTTGAAAAGCAAGAAAACTACTGGATCAACACATTAAAAGGTGAAATACCGGTACTTCAGCTGCCTACGGATTCACCCAGACCAGCTACTCAAAGCTTTGAAGGGGATGGGGTTGACTTTGTCATTTCAAAACAGTTGACTTCAGGGCTCTATGAAATAGCAGCAAAATCAGGAGCTACCCTGTACATGGTGTTGTTATCAGCTTATAGTGTTCTTTTATCCAAGTATGCGGGCCAGGAGGAAATCCTTATTGGTTCACCCATAGCTGGACGAAGACATGCTGATGTTGAACGAATTATGGGAAGCTTCATTAATACGCTAGCGATGCGAACCTATCCTGAGGCGGGTAAGACAGTAGACGAGTTCATTGTTGAAGTGAAGCAAATGACATTAGGAGCATTCGAGCATCAAGATTATCCATTTGAAGCCTTGGTAGATAAATTAGATGTACCCCGTGATTTTAGTCGAAATCCGTTATTTGATACGATGCTTGTGCTACAAAACATGGATCAAACCGCATTGGAGCTAGATCAATTAAGAATAACACCATATGACTTTGTCCACTCTGTTTCAAAGGTAGATATGACACTCTTTGCTTCCGAGGCGGACGGAGAAATTCATTGTAAATTACAATACAGCACAGCGCTATTTAAACGTGAGACCATTGAGCAGTTCATCAAACATTTCACAATGATCATGGGTGTCTTTACTGAAAATATAGGGATAAAGCTAGCCGAAATTCCTTTATTAACAAAAGAAGAGCAAGCTGATCTCCTGACAAGAACATCTGGGATAAAAGTAGATCCTCCACGTGATATGACGATGTATGATTTGTTTGAAGCATGCGTAAAGGAATACCCTGTACAAAATGCAGTCGTGCTCGGAAAAGATAAATTGACTTATCAGGAACTACATGAAAAAGCTAACCATGTTGCAGCTCTATTACAGGCAAAAGGGGTACATGCCAATAAGATCGTAGGAATTATGACTCCTCCATCGTTAGAAATGATGGTTGGGATCATGGGGATTTGGAGGGCAGGTGGAGCTTACCTGCCGATTGATCCGGATGCCCCAATGGAGAGAATTACTTATATGCTTGAAGACAGCAAGGTAGACGTTGTTGTAACGTTGAACGATTTGTCAAATGCTCTTCCAGCATCAGTAAGCACGCTTGCGCTGGATAAAGCAATGCTTTACCACGAGCTGCAAATACCTGCTGCAACAAAGGTGAGTTCAGAGGATTTGGCTTATGTCATATACACATCCGGTACGACCGGAATGCCAAAAGGAGTGCAAATTGCTCATCGTAATGCAATAAACTATGTTTTCGCATTTACACGTCAGGCTAATGTAACATGGGAAGATAAAACAGTGCTCGTATCTTCCTACGCATTTGACCTAGGCTATACAGGAATTTTCTCTGCTATTTTGTCAGGCAGTGAATTGCATTTATTGACAAAAGATGAATATATCAATGCGGAGCGTTTACTATCGTATATCAGTGAAAATCAGATCACTTATGTTAAATTGACTCCTTCTCTATTCAGTGTAGTAGTTAAAAGTGAGTCATTCATGAAGACAAATTATTGCGATTCCCTACGTTTAATTGTAATGGGGGGAGAGCCGATTCGAGTGACTGATGTGATGACATACCTTGATCAATATCCTTCAGCACAGATCATGAATCACTATGGTCCTACAGAGACGACCATTGGGTGCATCACACATATATTGCATGCAGATAATTGTGAGGAATTTGCAAACCGGCCGTTTATAGGTAGACCGATTGCTAATACACAGGCATACATTCTTGACGAAAGAGGTCAGTTAGTCCCGCCTGGCATTGTTGGAGAGTTATGTATTAGTGGTGAAGGTGTATCTAAAGGATATTTAAACCAGCCTAGCTTAACAGATGAAAAATTTGTCTCAAATCCATTTAACCCAGGCACGAGTATGTATCGTACAGGTGATTTGGCGAGATATTTCTCAAATGGAAATATAGAATATGTAGGAAGAGCAGATCAGCAGGTAAAAATTTCCGGCTACCGCATTGAATTAGGTGAAATTGAAAAGCAATTATTACAGCATCCATTCATCAAAGAGGCAGTTGTTATTGCTGCGCAGGAAGATGAGTCTCACTTGCTATATGCTTACTTTATTTCTGAACAAGAAATTACAGTATCTGATTTGCGGGAGCATGTGGGGAGCATGTTACCTATTTATATGATCCCTTCTTATTTTGTTCGCATGGATAAAATTCCACTTACACCGAATGGCAAGGTAGACCGCAAAGCTCTTCCAAAGCCTGCGGGAACCATTGTTACAGGCTCAGAATACGTGGCTCCGAGAAATCATTTGGAAATGCAAATAAGCGACATATGGAGTGAAGTTCTTTCTGCTAACAAATTCGGGGTGGAAGATAACTTTTTTGCATTAGGCGGACATTCGTTAAAAGCAATGAGCATGATCTCCAAATTAAACAAGGTATTTCAGATAGAAGTACCGTTTAAAACCATTTTTGAAAATCCGACAATTGCTACATTGGCCAAATACATTTCCCAAGCTGAGAAAAGAGACTATGTGAATATTCAACCGGCTCCGCTGCAAGAATATTATCCTGTATCTTCAGCTCAAAAGAGAATGTATATCCTTCGTCAGTTAGCCGGAGCTGATCTTGGCTATAATATGCCAGGTGTTATGTATATTGATGGGAAGCTGGATGTACAACGTCTTGAGCTAGCAATGAAGGCACTGGTTCAACGTCATGAATCGTTGCGAACTTCCTTCCACTCCATTAATGGCGAAATTGTTCAACGTATACATGAAGAGATCGACTTTTCCATTTCTTATTCGTCGTCAACTGAAGATCAACTAGATACCCTGATTACAAACTTTATTCAACCGTTCGACCTTTCACTTGCACCGCTATTACGCGTTGGAGTGGTCAAATTAACAGAAGAACGGCATCTTTTCTTAGTAGATATGCATCATATTATAGCAGACGGTGTTTCATTAGGAATTTTTATCAAGGAATTTGTTCACCTATACGAAGGAAAGGAATTGGCTGAGCTTCGCTTGCAGTATAAAGATTTTGCTGCATGGCAGAATGATTGGTTTGAAACAGGTGTATTAAATAAGCAGGAGACGTATTGGCTTACTACTTTTGCAGGAGAAATCCCTCTTTTGAATTTGTCGACTGATTTTCCGCGTCCGCTTAGTAAGAGCTTTGAGGGGGATCGATTTATTTTTGGTACAGGAACGAACCTGATGCAGGATTTATATCGGGTTGCAAATGAGGCAGGGGCAACTCTGTACATGGTCTTATTAGCAGCCTATAATATCTTCCTCTCTAAGTATTCTGGGCAAGAAGATATTATTGTTGGTTCACCTATTGCTGGCAGAACTCATGCAGATGTAGATCAAATAGTAGGAATGTTTGTTAATACGTTGGCTTTACGAAATAATCCGGTTGGAACAAAGACGTTTAGAGAATTTATCGAGGAAGTAAAACGAAATACCTTACAGGCCTATGAAAATCAGGACTACCCATTTGAGGTTCTAGCCGAAAAATTGGATGTACATCGTGAAATGAGTCGAAACCCATTATTTGACACTCTTTTCATTTTACAAAATACGGACAAAAAGACCTTTGAGATCGATCATTTAACTTTCGATCCATATATTACAGGGGTTACACAAGCAAAATTCGATCTCACTTTAGAAGCAACAGAAGAGAGTATGGAGATCGTATTCTGTCTCGAATACTGCACGAAGCTCTTTAAAAGGGAAACCATTGAACGTATGGCGTCTCATTTCGTACAAATTATTCGAGCAGTAACCGAGAATCCAGAGGTCACTTTATCTGAAATCAATATGCTTACATTAGAAGAACAACAACAGGTGCTTATTGATTTTAATGATAATCACGTGCCATATCCTACAGGAACAATTCAGAGCTTCTTTGAAGAACAGGTGGAAAGAACACCAGACCATATCGCACTTCGTTATGCAGGACAAACATTGACGTATCGCCAGTTAAATGAGAGAGCTAACCAACTGGCAATGTTCTTGCGAAATAAGGGAGTACAGCCAGGGCAAATAGTGGGGATAATGGCAGAACGATCCTTTGAAATGATTATCGCGATTTATGGGGTGTTAAAATCAGGTGCGGCTTATTTGCCTATTGATCCAGCTTATCCACAAGATCGTATTCAATATTTGCTTGAAGATAGCGGGGTTACCATGCTTTTGATCCAATCGCATCTGAGTAAACAACTCACAACTGATATCGAATGGATAGACCTTGAGGATGAGCAAATTTATGTAGGAAGTGGCGAAAATCTATGCAACGTAAATCAAGCATCCGATCTGGCTTATATCATTTATACATCCGGTACGACAGGCAAACCAAAAGGAGTCATGATAGAACACCAGTCTATTATCAATTGCTTGCTGTATCGAAAAGAGGAATACGGTTTTAGCCCTAATGACAAGATTTTGCAGATTTTCTCGTTTGCCTTTGACGGATTCGTCGCTAGTCTGTTCTCTCCAATGATGGGAGGAGCGATTTCCGTTTTGCCTGGAGAGGATGATGCGAAAGACCCCTTTGCGCTTAGAAATTTAATTGCAGGTGAAAATATAACGCATTACCATGGCGTCCCTAGTTTGTTACATGCCATTCTGGATTGCTCAACAGCCGAAGATTTAGAGTCGTTGGGTAACGTGACGCTAGGGGGAGAAAAAATAACTCCTCAGCTCGTACAAAAAGTGAAGCAAATAAATCCTGCAATTGAAATTAATAATGAATACGGTCCAACAGAGAATAGTGTTGCCACAACAATCATGCGTTCCATTGAGGCAGGGGAAACAATTACAATCGGCCGCCCTATCGCCAATGTAGCGGTGTATATCCTTGATAGCAATCATCTGTTACAGCCTGTTGGAGTAATCGGTGAATTGTGCATCGGTGGCCGAGGGTTAGCAAGAGGTTATATACAGCGCCCAGACCTTACAGAAGAAAAATTTGTGCCTAATCCCTTCGTGCCAGGTGAACACATGTATAAAACGGGTGATTATGCTAAATGGTTACCAAATGGCACGATTGAATATATTGGCAGGATGGATGAACAGGTTAAAATTAGGGGCTATCGAATTGAGATTGGCGAGATTGAAAATGCCATTCTGACATTTAATCGGATCAATGAGGCAGTTGTTGTCGTTTCAGAGGATTCAAATGAAGAGCAGTTATTAATAGCCTACTTTACAGCTGAAGAGGAGATCACATTAGCTGATCTGAGAGCGCATTTAGCAAAGGCATTGCCTGATTACATGAATCCAACCTATTTTGTGCAGCTAGAGGCTTTCCCTACAACACCAAATGGAAAAATTGATCGTAGGGGATTACCCAAGCCAAAGGGTGATCCAATACTAGGGACAATTTATGTAGCTGCTCGAAATGCAACTGAATCCAGATTAGTTGAGATTTGGCAGAATGTGCTGGGAATTTCGCGAATTGGTGTAAATGATAGCTTTTTTGATCTAGGCGGTCATTCATTAAGAGCTATGACAGTGATGTCTCTTGTGCATAAGGAATGTGGCGTAGAATTGCCTTTAAAGGTGCTATTTGAAAAATCTACAATTGCCCAATTAGCTGCATTTATTGATAAGGCTGCGAAAAGTAAGTATGTTCCTATTCAAGCTGTTTCGCCTAAAGCGTATTACCCGGTTTCATCTGCTCAAAAACGGATGTATATCCTACGTCAGTTTGATGGAGCAGGAACCATTTACAACATGCCAAATGCGCTTTACATGGATGGAAAGCTAGACTATTCACGCTTTGAAGAGACACTACAGCAATTAATAAACCGACATGAGACATTGCGAACCTCTTTCCATTCTGTAAACGGTGAACCGATGCAACGTGTACATCAGTCAGTTGAACTTTCTATTTTCTATAGGGAAGCCTCGGTAGATCAAGTGGATCAGTTTGTAGATGAATTCATTCAAATGTTTGATCTTGAAGCAGCTCCTTTATTACGGATCGGGCTTATCAAATTAGAGGAAGAAAAACATCTTTTCTTAATGGATATGCACCATATTATCTCAGATGGAGTATCAGCAGGGATCTTATTTGAGGAATTTGCGGCGCTATATCGTGGGGAGAGTTTGCCAGAACTTCGGATTCACTATAAGGACTTCGCTGTCTGGCAAAATGAATTTTTCGCATCGGATGCCATCATAAAACAGGAATTCTACTGGACAAACACATTTGCAGGTGAAATCCCTGTTCTCAATTTACCAACCGATTATTCTAGACCTACTGTACAAAGATTTGATGGGGACCAAGTTATTTTTCATACCGGAAAGCAAGTTATGGAGGATTTATACAAGCTTGCGAATGAAACTTCAACAACATTGTATATGGTACTATTGGCTGCATTTAATGTCTTATTATCGAAGTACTCTGGTCAAGAAGAAATCGTGATCGGATCGCCTATTGCTGGTAGAGTCCATCCTGATACGGAAAAAGTAATGGGTATGTTCGTAAATACATTGGCGTTGAAAAACAATCCAAGTGCTCAGAAGTCTTTCAAAGCATTTTTAGCGGAAGTAAAACAAAATACGTTGGAAGCTTATGAAAATCAGGATTATCCATTTGAATCCCTCGTCGAAAAATTAGAAATACAAAGAGACTTAGGTCGAAATCCTTTATTTGATATTATGTTTATTTTGCAAAATATGGAGAAAAAATCGTTTGTATTAGAAGATCTACAAATAACACCTCATGTTACACAAAGGGGCTATTCGAAATTCGATTTAACATTAGAAGCAAACGAAGAGTCATCTGGCATACAGTTCTCGCTCGTATTTAGTACAAGTTTGTTCAAAAAGGAAAGCATCGAAAGAATGGCAGGTCATTTCCTACAAATCCTCGATACTATTACAAAACAACCAGAATTAGCCTTGTTAGAGGTCAGTTTATTATCTGAACAAGAAAAGCAACAAATTCTTGTTGCGTTTAACGAAACATCAACAGACTACCCAAGAATGCTGGCCATTCATCAATGGTTCGAGGAGCAAGCAGAAAAACAACCAGATCATATAGCTGTTGTATCAGAAGGGCATACATTAACGTATCGAGAGTTAAATAATAAAGCAAATCAAGTTGCACGTATACTTCGCCAAAAGGGTGTCGCGTCAAATCACGTTGTCGGCCTTTTAGCTGATCGCTCACATGAAATGATTGTAGGAATATTGGGAATCCTTAAAGCGGGAGGGGCTTATCTCGGCATTGATCCTGAGTATCCATCCGAACGAATTTCTTACATGATGAAAGATTGCCAAGTTAACATTGTTCTTACCCTGCCTCATCTTGCTTTCCAGCTTCAGGAAGAAGTGGACTTGATTTTACTAGACGATGAGAGCATGTATCAAGGGGATGTGACCAATCTTCTGAATGTTACTCGTCCAAGCGATTTAGCTTATATCATGTACACGTCTGGTTCGACAGGTAAGCCTAAAGGTGTAATGGTCGAACATAAAAATGTAATTCGCCTTGTAATCAATACGAATTATGTTCAGGTGAAACCAGAAGATCGAATGATTCAAACAGGTGCTATCGGATTTGATGCTATGACTTTCGAAATTTTTGGAGCATTGCTGAATGGTGGGCGCTTATACCTTGTTCATAAGGATATCTTGTTGGATTCGGAGCTATTAGCTGACTTCCTGCTTGCTAATCAAATTACAACGATGTGGCTTACATCGCCGTTATTTAATCAATTATCACAAGACAATGAGAATATGTTTGCCAGTCTTACTGATTTAATTGTCGGTGGAGATGTCCTATCGCCTAAACACATTAACAAGGTCAAACAAATCAATCCTCATCTTGTAATTTGGAATGGCTATGGGCCAACGGAGAACACCACCTTCTCAACCTGCTTTAGAATTGATGAGGAATTTCTCGATAACATACCGATTGGTAAACCAATTAGCAACTCGACTGCCTATATCCTTGATAAATATAATCACCTGCAACCAATCGGAGTTCCAGGAGAGCTATGTGTAGGTGGAGAAGGCGTTGCTAGGGGATACATGAACAAGCCTGAGTTAACAGCCGAAAAATTCGTGGCTAATCCATTTGTTCCAGGAGAGCGAATGTATCGGACAGGCGATTTGGCTAGATGGTTGCCTAATGGAACAATTGAATATTTAGGACGAATTGATCAACAGGTAAAAATTAGAGGATTCCGAATTGAAACTGGCGAGATTGAATCTGTTCTTGCTAGACAAGATAGGGTAGGGGAGTCTGTCATAACTGTAGTAGAGGACAAGGTTGGTCAAAAAGCATTATGTGCATATTACGTTTCAGAGAATGCTGCTGTTATACCACAATTGCGTGAACAGCTAGCTCAAGAGCTGCCATCCTACATGGTTCCTACTTTCTATGTCCATCTGGAGAAAATGCCGCTTACAGGAAATGGAAAGGTGGATCGTAGAGCATTACCGATACCAGATGGTGACCTAAGTACAGGTGTAGACTATGTAGCTCCAAGCAATCAGATCGAGGAAAAATTAGTTGAGATTTGGAAAAATGTATTAGGTGTCTCCAAGATTGGTGTTAGGGACAATTTCTTTGAATTGGGAGGACATTCCCTAAAAGCAATGACCGTAATTTCCTCCGTGCATAAGGTGTTTCATGCTGAATTACCTTTAAAAATTCTTTTTGAATCGCCGACAATTTATGCACTAGCCGCCTATATTGCTGGCGCGGAAAAGGGAGAGTACGTAGCCATTCCGAAAGCTGCCAAAGCCGATTTTTATCCTGTTTCCTCTGCACAAAAACGGATGTATATCCTTCATCAATTTGAAGGCTCCGGTATCAGCTATAACGTTCCAGGTGTGATGTTCATTGAGGGTAGCTTGGATTACAAGCGCTTTGACTATGCAATGAGAACTTTGATCGACCGACATGAGGCACTGCGGACATCCTTTAAAACAATCAATGGCGATCCTGTTCAGATTATCCATGACCATGTGGATTTTGCGGTTGTTCATCAAGAGGCGTCGGAGGATCAAGTCGAACAAATCGTGGATGAATTTATTCAACCATTTGATTTGGAAATAGCTCCATTAATCAGAACAAGTCTTGTTAGCCTATCAGAAAAACGCCATCTCTTTTTAATGGATATGCATCATATCATTTCTGACGGCGTATCTATGCAGATTATCATCAAGGAATTCGCCCAGTTGTATAATGGGTTAAATCTGCCTGACTCTAACATTCAGTATAAAGACTTCGCTGTGTGGCAAAATGAGCTGTTCCAAACTGAAGTAATTCAAAAGCAAGAAGCGTTTTGGCTCGATACATTCGCAGGCGAATTGCCAATTCTAAATCTTGAAACTGATTTCCAGAGACCTTCTGTGCAAAGCTTTGAAGGTGATCATATCCTTTTTGGCACTGGAAAACAGCTAATGACTGAATTGCAGAATCTGTCTAATGCGACTGGAGCAACCTTATATATGCTTTTGTTGGCAGCTTACAATGTGCTTTTGTCCAAATACACGGGTCAGGAAGAGATTGTCATTGGTACGCCGATTGCTGGTAGATCACACGCAGATGTCGAAAATATTGTTGGTATGTTTGTCAACACATTAGCCCTGAAAAACAAACCATTCAGCGAGCTAACATTCCGTGAATTTGTAGCCCAAGTGAAAGAAAATGCACTAAAGGCTTTCCAAAATCAAGATTACCCCTTTGAAAGCCTTGTAGATCAGCTGCAAATCCGACGTGATTTAAGCAGAAATCCATTGTTTGATACTATGTTTAGCTTGGGTAAAACGGATTCAACTGGATTTGATCTCGATGGCCTCCACTTTATCCCTTATAAAATGAAAGGAGAAATAGCTAAATTTGATATCTCATTGGATGCCTTTGAAATGCAGGATAACATTCAACTTCAATTTAGCTATTCCACCAAATTATTCAGAAAAGATACCATCGAGCGTTGGGCGATCCATTATACGCAAATTTTACAGTCTATCGTTACAAATCCAGATAAAAAGCTTTCGGAAATCAGCATATTGTCAGAGGCTGAAAAAAATCAAATCGTTTATGACTTCAATGCAACGAAAGTGTCTTATCCAATGAATAAAATGTTCCACCAGTTATTTGAGGAACAGGTTGAGAAAACTCCTAACAATCTTGCTGTTATTTGTGAAAATGAACAGCTAACCTATCAGGAGTTAAATACGAAAGCGAACCAACTGGCACACGTATTGCGACAGAAGGGAGTTAAGCCTGAGCGAACTGTAGGCATTATGGTAGATCGATCGATGCATATGGTCGTTGGTATGTTAGCCGTATTAAAAGCAGGTGGAGCCTATGTGCCGATAGATATCGATTATCCTCAAGATCGTAAGGAATTTATGCTCAAGGATAGCGGTGCGGTCCTATTGCTTACCCTGCAAAATCTAGCAGAGCAGCTTGCATTTTCACATGAGATCTTGTATTTGGACCAAGCTGACAATTACCAAGGCGATGGTGCTAATTTACTGAATGTCACTGAAAAACATCATATGGCTTACATTATTTATACTTCAGGGACAACGGGAAAACCAAAAGGAGTTGTAATTGAGCATCAGAGTTATATCAACATAGCATTTGCATGGAGAGAGAAGTATCACCTAGAGACATTCCCTGTTCGGTTGCTTCAGATGGCCAGCTTCTCTTTCGACGTATCGGCTGGCGATTTTGCTAGAGCTTTACTTCATGGCGGACAACTAGTGATTTGCCCAAATGAGGTAAAACTTGATCCAGCTTCCCTGTATGACATGTTAAGCAGATACCAAATAACCATTTTTGAATCAACACCAGCACTCGTTGTACCTTTGATGGAATATATTTACGAACATAAGCTTGATATTAGTCATATGAAACTCCTAATAATTGGAGCAGATAGCTGCTCATTGGAGGATTACAGATCGCTACTTGGTAAATTTGGAAACTCCATTCGAATCATTAACAGCTATGGCGTTACAGAGGCTTGCATCGATTCCAGTTATTATGAACAACCGTTTGAACTTCTGCCTTCAATTGGAACCGCACCAATTGGTAAACCGCTTCCTAACACTACGATGTATATCATGGATCAACATGGAGAGCTGGTACCAATCGGAGTAGTGGGAGAATTATGCATTGGCGGAGCGGGGATTGCCCGAGAATATCTGAATCGACCAGAGCTTACTGCTGAGAAATTTGTAGAGAATCCGTTTGTACCTGGAGAAAAGTTATATCGATCAGGAGATGTAGCAAAGTGGTTACCTGATGGAAATATAGAGTTCCTTGGCCGAATGGATCATCAAGTAAAGATCAGGGGAGTTAGGATCGAGCTTGGTGAGATTGAGTCACAAATGCGGAAGCTTGATGGCCTCAGAGAAGTAGTAGTTATAGCAAAGGAAGATCAAGCAAAGGAAAAATTCCTCTGCGCATATATGGTTACGGATAGAGAGGTAAGCACAGCAGAAATACGTGCCCATTTAACAACTCAGCTACCGATCGCGATGATTCCTACTGCGTTTATTTCACTTGAGGCGATGCCATTAACCGCAAATGGAAAAATTGACAAGCGATCGTTACCAGATCCAGACAATTCTTTGCTTGCTAACACAGAATATGTGGCTCCTCGAACACAATTGGAAGTACAACTTGCTACTGTCTGGCAACAAGTTTTAGGTATTGATCGAGTTGGAAGTAAGGACGATTTCTTCGCATTAGGCGGTCATTCCTTACGTGCTATGATGGTTATTTCTCACATGCATAAAGAGTATCAACTCGATATTCCTTTACGTGTGCTATTTGAAAAACCAACGATTGAAGAAATAGCTCAATACTTGGAAAGGGAGCGCACGAAGCAGATCATTTCGATCCGACCTGCTACAAAGCAAGATTACTATCCGGTCTCAGCAGCACAACGAAGAATGTTTATTCTTAATCAGTTTGATGGGGTAGATATCAGCTATAACATGCCTTCTATCATATTGCTGGAAGGAAAACTCGACTTAGCAAAACTAGAAACGGCGTTTAAAGGTTTACTCAACCGTCATGAGAGCCTGCGCACCTCCTTCGAGTTAGTAAATGGTTCCCCTGTACAGAAAATTCATCCAGCAGTTGATTTTGCTATTGACCATCAGCTAGCAGTTGACGAAGAACTGGAAGAGATCATTGACGAGTTTATTAAACCATTCCAGTTAAATATGGCACCGTTGCTTCGCGTTTTGCTTGTTCAAACCCGATTGGACCGTTATTTGTTACTGATAGATACGCATCACATCATTTCTGATGGAGTGTCATCTGGGATCATAATCAATGAATTGGTGGAATTGTATCAGGGAAGTGCATTACCAGAGCTTGCTATCCAATACAAGGACTTTTCTGTATGGCAGCATGAACAGTCTCAGACTGCTATGTATAAAAAACAGGAAGAGTATTGGGTTCAAACATTTGCAGATGAAATCCCTGTGTTAAATCTACCGACAGATTTTCCAAGGCCTAATACACAAAGCTTTGAAGGCGATTTAATCACAATGGAAACAGGCAAAGAGCTCATGGCAGGTTTAGTTAACATAGCTACCGATACAGGTACCACTCTCTACATGGTCTTGTTAGCGGCATATAATGTGCTCCTTTCCAAATATTCCGGTCAAGAGGATATGATTGTGGGTACTCCGGTTACAGGTCGATCGCATGTTGATTTGCAGAACACTGTTGGTATGTTTGTCAATACATTGGCCATGCGAAACAAACCAGTTCTATCAAAATCCTTTAGGGAGTTTTTATTAGAAGTAAAACAAAATGCATTGCGAGCCTACGAGAATCAGGATTATCCGTTTGAAGAGCTGGTGGAAAAACTGAAAATACAACGTGATGTAAGTAGAAATCCAATGTTTGATACCATGTTTACTCTCCAAAACAGAGGCGAAAAGGCAATAGAATTAGACGATCTACGATTTGTTGGCTATGAAGGAGACAATAAATCGAAGCACTCTAAATTCGATCTAACCTTAATTGCTTCTGAAGAAAGTGACCAAATCCTGATTAGTGTGGAATATTGCACGAAATTGTACCGGTCTGAAACGATTGAACGATTACTGACTAATTTTCTACAGATCATGAAAGCTATCATAGATAATCCTGATGTAAAATTAGCTGCTATTGAAATGCTGACGAATGAAGAGAAAAACCGGCTTTTACGAGAGTTTAATAACACAGAAAGAAATCAGCGGGATACAACGATTCATCAGCTTTTTGAAGAACAGGTAAGAAAAACTCCGGATCAAGCAGCACTTATCTGGAACAAGCAGAATGTAACCTATCAAGAGCTAAATGAAAGAGCCAATCAATTAGCCCGTACACTACGTAATAAAGGAGTCGTTCCTAATCAGCTAGTAGCGATCATGGCAGAGCGTTCCGTCGAAATGATTATTGGTGTATTGGGAATTTTGAAAGCTGGGGCAGCCTATGTTCCGATCGATCCAGCTTATCCTATTGACCGGATTGAATATGTCTTACAGGATAGCGGTGCTATTCTTTTGCTGACACAGTCCCATTTGAGCTATAGCACTTCAGCTAATATGATAAGGCTGGATTTAGACGAGCAGAAGAATTATGTATCTGACGGGACTACGAATTTAAAAGCTATAAACAAACCAACTGACTTGGCTTACGTAATCTATACCTCAGGTACAACTGGAAAGCCAAAAGGGGTCATGATCGAACATCGTTCCATTGTGAACTGCCTGCAATGGAGAAGTGACGAGTATGCTTTTACTCCAAAGGATAAAGCGT
>NZ_JAUKFY010000059.1 GCF_030489605.1 Brevibacillus laterosporus | reverse complement strand
TGGTAAAAAGTCAGTAATTGAAGAAGCTTACGCTTCTCCTTTTCAGGATTCCAGAGCCAAGTAGCGAGCTTTTTTAAATTCATAGAAGCAAAAACAAGCATCACCTGCATGGTCACTTTTTTAATCCCTCGTAAAGTGGTCCATCTCAAGCCATGCTTTTCCTTTAAATCTGCAAATACTCGTTCAATCGTTTCTTTTCTTCTTGAATAGATTTCTTTATTTTTTGGCGTATGTCTAAGATGATCAGCTTCTTCTATGTATTCCGTCCATATATGACGACTGATTTTTTTCACTGAATCCTTGCTATTTGTACATTGGTTCCGAAAGGAACAATCTTTGCAGATTGATGGATTCGATCTGTACATTCGATACCCCTCACGGGTTGTTGTCTCATAAGATAATATTTCATTTGCAGGACAAACATAGCAATCATAATATTCATCATAAGCATATTCGTATTTCTTAAAGAATCCATCCTTTGTACGTGGTCGAGTATACGGCATTACAGGACGTATGCCAGATGTAATGAGGGTTTTAGCAATATAAGGAGTTTTATAGCCTGCATCTACTGCTACTGCATACGGTTTTCCTACTTGATGAATAGCTTGATTTAAAACATCCTGAAACACTTGGCTGTCGTGAACATTAGCAGCTGTTACCTTTGCACTTAAAATGAATCCATTCTTATCGCTCGCAGCATGGAAAGAGTATGCAAATAATCTTTCTTTTTCATCCTTAATAAACCAACCACTATCCGGATCAGTAGTGCTTAACTTCACTTCCTTTTTTATAGACTCAGACTTTTTTGGCAAGGGCTTCTTTCCGTGATCAATCCTATCCTGATTTAATTCTTCTGTTAAGTAAGATAAATATTTTTTAGGCTCTTGTTCAACTATGGTCTTTCTGTATTTCTTCTTATTTGCATTAGCCTTGACGTGAGTAGAATCAATAAACATAACAGAAGGATTAACAAATCGATGTTTAAGAGCTTCTCCAAGAATATGTGAGAAAATGGTTTCGAAGAGATCTGTATCTTGAAAACGGCGAGCATAATTTTTACCGAAGGTAGAGAAATGAGGGATTGGTTGAGAGAAGTCATAACCGATAAACCACCGATAAGCAACATTAGTCTCCAGTTCTTTGATTGTCTGACGCATAGATTTTATTCCAAATAAATATTGAATAAATACGATCTTTATTAGTACAACAGGATCGACACTCGGTCTCCCACTATCTTCTGAGTATTTGTCTTTTACAAGGTCATATATAAAAGTAAAATCAATTGCTTTCTCAATTTTACGAACTAAATGATCAGAAGGGACAAGTTCATCTAACGAAACAACGGACAGTTGGTAACGGGCTTCTGAATCTTGTCTTTTTAACAAAAAACTCA
>NZ_JAUKFY010000058.1 GCF_030489605.1 Brevibacillus laterosporus | reverse complement strand
GTTGACAATTTTGAGGTTACTCTCCCGTGGGAGGTAACGGAACAAAAACCCGATCATGAACTCCTCTACAGCGGACCCAGTAAATCGTCACCACTTACAACAGGCCCTGCAATTGTTAGCATTGAGCTGGGGTTCGAAGGAGAAGGCAGTCTACAAAAATTAATCGAGGGCGACATGGATTACCCGATATGGAATTTTGCTGAAAGTGAGACTGTGACGATAACAGGTAGATCCTATGGAGCAAGAGCCTTCGATTTTAAAGAATCTATCAAAATGCAAAACATGACGGCCAGTGCTGCTTTTAAAAAGCTTGCTGCTCAACACAATTTAAAACCTGTGGTACCTGTGGCGACAGACACCTTTATCGGTGAGTATATTGGCGAAGACCACGCAAATGCAAAGCGAGAGGTATCTCACTGGGATTTTGTTTTGTATCTAGCGCAGAATGAGGGGTTTACCACTCATGTTAGGGGGAGAGAGTGGTATTTCGGGCCACGAGAGAAACTCCCGAACTACATGAAAGAACCTGTCATTTTTACATGGGGGCATAACATTAAACCGGGACTTCAAATCGAGCGAGCGCCTAAAGCGTCTCGAAATTTAATCGTTGAGGTTATCTCGTGGATACCAGGACGGGCGAAGAAGAGAGGAAAAGGCAATCTCAAGGGACAGCGGATTGTAGAAAAAGCATCTTTTGCAGGATCATCATCCGGAGAGAAAAAAACACTCCGTTACTATTACCCCAACGTTACACGAGATCAAGCCCAGCGTTTAGCCAGAAAAAAGCTAGAGGAGTTGTCTAAAACACAGGTCTTTGGCTCGTTTCAAACGGATTGGTTTCCTGACGTTCAAATCGATCGACGCATTTCTTTGCGGGGCGTCGGTACGGTTCTTTCACAGGACTACTTTACGTCAAAATTGATTGTCTCAGGGCAATTCGATTCGGGAATAGAAGCAGAAGTTGAATTTACGAATTTAGAAGCTGACGACGGAGGGAAATTTGGATGAGGTTCCATTCAGAGCAGGAAAAGGCGTTTGATCGCTCCTTACCTGGGGCAAGCTTTTCTTTCGCTACGATTAGCGGTGTCAATGAAGAAGAACGCTTGTTAAAGGTTGTTTTGGAGCCATACGGCAATGAGACAGGATGGTGTCGCGTGCTAAAGGACACGTTTTATCCTATTCCAAAGCACAAGGACCACCCAGATCCAGACGGCAAACACACTCATGACGAGCACGACCCGCAATGGCCCTATAAACCAGGGCAGGAAGTATTAGTGGGGTCTATTACTGGAATGGGTCATGAGCAGTACGTTGTCCTTGGTTTAATCGATCAAGGGGCGGTGAGTGATCAATGACGGATTTTGGGAATGACATTATGATCGTCAATAACGAAATCGTTTGGAACGGCGACGAAATTATCATGGTAGGCGGGGAACGCAATGTCATACAACAAGCATACCTG
>NZ_JAUKFY010000057.1 GCF_030489605.1 Brevibacillus laterosporus | reverse complement strand
TAGGTACGCTTGCTGTATGACATTGCGTTCCCCGCCTACCATGACAATTTCGTCGCCGTTCCAAACGATTTCGTTATTGACGATCATAATGTCATTCCCAAAATCCGTCATTGATCACTCACCGTCCCTTGATCGATTAAACCAAGGACAACGTACTGCTCATGACCCATTCCAGTAATAGACCCCACTAATACTTCCTGCCCTGGTTTATAGGGCCATTGCGGGTCATGCTCATCATGAGTATGTTTGCCGTCTGGATCAGGATGGTCCTTATGCTTTGGAATAGGATAAAACGTGTCCTTTAGCACGCGACACCACCCTGTTTCATTGCCATACGGCTCCAGAACAACCTTTAGCAAGCGTTCTTCTTCATTGACACCGCTAATCGTAGCGAAAGAAAAGCTTGGCCCAGGTAAGGAGCGATCAAATGCTTTTTCCTGTTCCGCATGAAATCTCATCCAAATTTACCTCCGTCGTCAGCTTCTAAATTCGTAAATTCAATTTCGGCTTCTATTCCTGAATCGAATTGCCCTGAGACAATCAATTTTGATGTAAAGTAATCCTGTGATAGCACCGTACCGACACCCCGCAAAGAAATGCGTCGATCAATTTGAACGTCTGGAAACCAATCCGTTTGAAACGAGCCAAAGACCTGTGTTTTAGACAGCTCCTCTAGCTTTTTTCTGGCTAAACGTTGGGCTTGATCTCGTGTGACGTTGGGGTAATAGTAGCGTAAAGTCTTTTTTTCTCCGGATGATGAGCCTGCAAAAGATGCCTTTTCTACAATCCGCTGTCCTTTGAGATTGCCTTTTCCTCTCTTCTTCGCCCGTCCTGGTATCCACGAGATAACCTCAACGATTAAATTTCGAGATGCTTTAGGAGCTCGCTCGATTTGAAGTCCGGGTTTAATGTTATGTCCCCATGTAAAAATGACAGGTTCTTTCATGTAGTTCGGGAGTTTTTCGCGTGGTCCAAAATACCACTCTTTCCCCCTAACATGCGTGGTAAACCCCTCATTCTGAGCTAGGTACAAAACAAAATCCCAGTGAGATACCTCTCGCTTTGCATTGGCGTGGTCTTCGCCAATGTACTCACCGATAAAAGTATCTGTCGCTACAGGTACCACAGGTTTTAAATTGTGTTGAGCAGCAAGCTTTTTAAAAGCAGCACTAGCCGTCATGTTTTGCATTTTGATAGATTCTTTAAAATCGAAGGCTCTTGCTCCATAGGATCTACCTGTTATGGTCACCGTTTCGCTTTCAGCAAAATTCCATATCGGGTAGTCCATGTCACCTTCTATTAGTTTTTGTAAACTGCCTTCTCCTTCGAACCCAAGCTCAATGCTAACAATTGCAGGGCCTGTTGTAAGTGGTGACGATTTACTAGGTCCGCTGTAGAGGAGTTCATGATCGGGTTTTTGCTCCGTTACCTCCCACGGTAGCGTTACCTCAAAGTTGTCAAT
>NZ_JAUKFY010000056.1 GCF_030489605.1 Brevibacillus laterosporus | reverse complement strand
TGAACTGTGACCCGTAAGATGGACACTTTGAAAAAAGTAACCTTCTTACGGGTCTTTTGTGTTTTAATCAACTTATTAAAATAAAGCGAGGAAAGAATTGTGGGAAAAACAAGAGCTAATTCAAAGGTTTTCACGGAACAAGAAATGAAACATCTTGAGGCTAACCCTTATGTTCAGCATGTAACGTACAAAAGTATTACTTATGCACCAGCATTTAAGGTAGCAGCTGTCAAAGCGTATCAAGAGGGACAAACACCTATGGAAATTTTTCGTGGTGCTGGTTTTGACATAGACGTTATTGGTCATGACAAACCAAAAACATGCTTAAAACGTTGGCGTAATGTGTATCAAATTCATGGAGAGATCGGCCTTTTAGAAGAACAACGTGGAAAGAAAAGTACGGGTAGACCCTCGACAACGGAGTTGTCCGTAGAGGAAAAGCTTAAACGAGCTGAGGCGCGTATCAAGTTTTTAGAGGCGGAGAACGACTTTTTAAAAAAGCTCGACGCGCTCGAAAAGCAGAAGTTGCAGAGGTAACGTTATCCCCCTCCGAGCGCTATCAAATCATTAATTGCACCATACGTCAGTACAAATTGCGTGATGTAACACGATATCTTTGTAAACTTGCATGTGTTAGTGCGAGTGGCTACTACCGTTGGCTTCGTGCGGAGAAAACTCGACAGCTACGAGAGGATGCGGACGAGAATGACATTAAACTTATCAGGAGGCACTTTGACGCTCTTCGTGGTAAAGCAGGAGCATTAGTTATTAAGATGCGACTTGAGCGTGAAAGTGGAGTGATCATGAATCATAAAAAGATTCGTCGATTGATGCGAAAGTATAAACTTGTTGCTACCATTCGCCAAGCCAATCCCTATAGAAAATTAGCTAAGGCAACGCAAGAGCACCAAACATGTCCCAACCTGTTGCAACGTCAGTTTGATCAGGGAGAACCTGAAAAAGTGCTGCTCACCGATATTACGTATATGTATTACGGTAATGGTCAATGTGCCTACCTATCGGTAGTCAAGGATGGGGCAACAAAACAGATTTTAGCTCACTATCTTTCTTCTTCTTTAAAGCTTCCATTGGTGAGGATTACTTTGAAACGACTGTTCCAACGGCTAGATGGCAACATTCACCCCGAAGCCATTCTACACTCAGACCAAGGTCTGCATTATACCCACTTTAAAACCCGTCGCTTAATCAGGAAAGCAGGCTTTAGGCAGTCCATGTCCCGTAAGGGAAACTGTTGGGATAATGCTTCAATGGAAACTTTTTTTGGTCATATGAAAGACGATTTGGAATATAAGACATGTCAAACGATACAAGAGTTGAGGGATCGAGTAGACAGTTACATTGATTATTACAATTCTGAACGTTACCAGTGGTCATTAAAAAAGATGACCCCTGATGAATTCAGAAGTCATCTTTTAGCTGCCTAGTTAGGTATTCTTTTAAAACTGTCTACAAATAGGGTCACAGTTCA
>NZ_JAUKFY010000055.1 GCF_030489605.1 Brevibacillus laterosporus | reverse complement strand
TGTTTTCTAAAGAGTTGATATCAGCTATCTAAAAAATCTGCATACCAAATAAACCCTAACGGGTTTCATTTTTTTAATTAAGCTACATGATTGTGAGTAACGAAACAATTGTACATGACACCCAATATATCAAAGACTGTTTTCTTCTCATATCGATGAGATTTTTTTCCGTTTATCTGTAAAAAATTAAACAAACGAAGCAAGATTTTTGATAGTTCTTGAGTATCTTTTTGTAGAGCTTGATAAAGAAGTGGAAAGTAATTTTTAATAATATAAACCGCTTTATATTCACTCAGCTCTCGTCTCTTCTTGGTGAGGAGTAATTGACGTATTTTAAACATGGTGGCGGAACAAAGAAGGATACTAATTAATTGTCCATATAAATGACATTCTAGCCGTTCTAATTTTACAGAATTACAATGATGAATAAGAAAAAATGATTTCCATGTTTTAAATATCAATTCAATTTGCCATCGTAAGGAGTAAAAATTGTATACTTGTTCCCTTGGTAGGTATTCCGAAGGGATATTCGTAATGTAAAAGTTGATTGCACTAAGTCGCTTACTGCGTTCTTTATAGGTGATTTGCTTCTTATGTTCTTTAGATGCTAGATCCTTTTGTCTATGTTTCATTTGCGTTTCAGTTAATTTATACAGAATTAGTCTTGCACGAAGTTTTTGATACATTCCAATATAAATCTCAGGAATCTCATATGTTTCACCAGACTGTAATTGGTCAATGAATTGCTCCATATCTAGTTGGATGTACTCAGAGTGCTTTTTTATTGTTCCATTTTGAAAGTATTCAGGCTCCCTATTCTTCTGATATATACGAGTATTGAGCTTTAATCGTGAAATAAAATAAGCACCACACTCGTCTATCGTATGTAGATCTTTTAAATCGAAGTATCCTAAATCACGTATACATACATCTTGCGGTTAAAGAGATGTTAGGCAAGTAGAACCATAGGTTTTATCATTGTGCTTTCCAGCTCCTACATGAACATGTAGAAACTGACCACTTAGTAAATCATACTCTAGTTGAATTTTTACACCAGCATTTTGGCCACTACCCCCTGAACCTTGGTATGTAGGAGAGAATTTATCTGGAACTTGAAAATGTGTAGAATCCAATACACGAATACGCTGAAAATAGTTTGTATACAAAGTTGGAATCTTACTAGAAGAACAAAATTGCTGCTGAAGTAAATGTGCTAAGAGTTGTTGTAAAAACTGTACAGCCTGAGAATTAAAACGTTGATTGAGTCCTTCTGGACTCATAGAAATACCTGTGTTAGTTTCTAATCGACTACATAGTTGTGTCAATGAAGTGTTCGCTATGTTTTGGCTTAACCAGACACACAGAGCAACTAAATCTTGTGCACGATATTTGCTTTTTCGTTGGACAAATCCTATTTCTCTAGCTAACTGTTCTAAAGCATGTGGTGACATATGCCGCTGTAATTCTTTAGAAAACAATTCTAGTTCATCAGAAATCGATAAATGCATATCAAAAACGCCATCCTTTCTGTATATTT
>NZ_JAUKFY010000054.1 GCF_030489605.1 Brevibacillus laterosporus | reverse complement strand
CGTGCGGAACATACTCCCTCTAATCAAACAATGTTTTCCAATTCAAAAATACGCGTTAAATCAATGTTTTACAGGTTTTGTAATTTCAGATTATATCATCGCTTTTCAAAAAATTGTGGGCAAATTGTGGGCAATTTTGTGGGCAAATTTTTGAGCATAGATTTTGGTTACTGTTTAGTTGTATTTGAGAGCATACCTCGTTTTAAAATGAAGGGGGCTTATTCCTTTTTCAACTCCTCTATCTTCTCTATCCTTGAACATAACTCATGCTGCCAATCCGCGTCGTTCGTCATACTGGCGATAAAAGATAAGTTTTTGAGTTTTGCAATCTCCCAAGCTCTTTGAGCGTTTGCACTCAGACAATGGCTCATTTCTGTCATTTCTGAGTCAGTAAGCCCCCTTGTCTTATTGATAAACCAAAGCTCTGCCATACGTTGATGGACGATCCACATCTGCACCAGCTCCTTACTCTTGATGGTAAAGTGTATGCACAGTTAACTTTGATTTTGCATGTCCAACTGTGATTTTTTTCTATCCCAAATTTGTTCAACTGTCCATCGCTTTTGTAATCCCTGTTCAGCAGCTCGTGCATTCAATACATCTACTATATCGTAAGCCAACGCTAGATTAGGCACTGACTTATTCCTTGCAAGGCTTGTGATAGTATTTCGACTTACTTCAAGTGTGTCAGCCAACTCCTGCTGTGACATGTCCAACATGACCAGGATAGCTTTCAGATAGCAGATCATAAAAATCACCCCATTGCTCACTTCACTACAGAGCTTGTCGAATCCTTTGACGAGTAAATGGAGGTTTTGACGAAAAAAGCTCCCCATACAGGGAGCCTTAACTTAACAACTATTAATTTCCTTCTGGTGGTCCCATACGTTCTAAAATTCGATTTCCTTCTACCGGTCCTAAAGAACCTGTGCCTACACCATGATTGTCCAGACGTTTCATGACTCTCCTCCTTTTTATTTAATGCTGATCGCAATTACCGTATTCTATATAAAAAAGAACAACCCTTTTTCGGTAATCCGTTAAAGGGTTGTTCTGTATCCCTGTTCCCGCAGGCAATACAGTCTATGTAATTAAAAGAATCACCGGACTAGGCTTTTACACTAATCACATCTTCTACAGGTATCCACCAAAAATCCTCATCGTTTTTTAGCTTGATCCGCTTAAACGTTGAATCAAACTTCTCTACCCATCCCAAAGCGGATTCTATAACACCTCTGTTTATTTAATGAGGCGTGATTTCATGTTCACATTTTCAAGATAGGATTGTACAGTATTCAACAACTAAGCTATTCAACAGTCAATTCGTATGAATCTACCAATGTTTTACCGAATACTTTATCAGTGGTTGTAGCTTTGATAGTCGTTCTTCCCGGTGCAATAGCTTTAATATAACCAGTACGACTGATGGTTGCTACCGATGGATTGGAAGAGGAATAATTCACATTGTTTGTTACAATCTCTGGGTTATTGATTTCGTAATAAACTCTTGATGTAGTTTGATGAGTTTCACCGACATCCAATACCGTGTGGAAGGTAATGTCAAACCTAGGTTCAACTTTGATGTTTTTGTATGTCGTTTTTGTAATAGAGCCTTCCGTATATGATACATCTACTGTTACATATCCCGCTTT
>NZ_JAUKFY010000053.1 GCF_030489605.1 Brevibacillus laterosporus | reverse complement strand
CATCATATATGTGATATGCAATCCACCAAAATAAAAAGCCGCTGAATAATCAGCAGCTTTTTATGTATTTCCAGTATTTACGCCTTGAATATTTGAAACGTCGAAGAAGCTCTTTTTACTATAATAGCTGAACGAATGCTTTGCATGTAGGATATGGGATATCTTTGCTGCAGAACCCATTCCGCTGCATTCTTTCGTTCAAGTTATATAGAATAACTCAGGTCTTCATAGTTTTCACAGGTAGTATCTATTTTCAGCAGTCAAATGAGTGGCATTGTAAGCCACCACCACTACCACCACCACCACTATAACCTTTAGTCGGATCTATACCCGGAGATGTAGTCCACGGAATACCAGATGCCTGAATGTTAGTTGGAAAAAAGGATAATCCAACTATCGCCAAAGACAAAAAAGAAATTGCTATCATTTTTTTCATAGTTAACCTCTTTTCTCTATGGATTCATAATTATTATAATTATATGACTATTATAACTATATGACTCATATGGGTCAATTATAAATGAACATATCAGCAAATTTATATGAATAAATCATGATTTAATTATTACTTTACACATAAGCTGAATGAAGCGCAACTACGCTATTTTATTGCGATTAACAATGATTATTTTTAGCTTTTTTGCTTGTCATTTACTTCATTGCGTTGTCAATGTTGTCAGCCTTCTATCTTCTCTATCCTTGCACATAATTCATGTTGCCACTCTGTGTCATTTGTTAAACTAGCAACTAAAGATAAGTTTTTGAGTTTTGAATCTCCCAAGCTCTTTGAGCGTTTGCACTCAGACAATGGCTCATTTCTGTCATTTCCGAGTCGGTAAGCTCCCTTGTCTTATTGATGAACCAAAGCTCTGCCATCCGTTGGTGAACGATCCACATTCCCATCAGCTCCTTAATCTTGATGGTACAGTGTATGGCAGAGAAAAATAAAAATGCATGTCCTCGCAAATAAAAATCCGTCATTAACGGAATTATTCTTCCCAAATATCTTCTACGCTCATGTTTAGAGCCTTTGCAATACGAATTGCAACCGGCAGGGTGGGTAAACTTTTCCCCCGTACAATTTGGCTCATTGCAGAAGTAGATAATCCTACACGTTCACACAGCCATTTCTGCTTAACCCCTTGCTCCCGCAGTATTTCTTTCAACTTACTCCGCATAAAAATCACCCCATTGCTCACTTCATTACAGGGCTTGTCGAATCCTTTAGCGGAGAAAACAGAGGTTTTGATGAAAAGAGATAAATAAGAAAAGCACCTTAAAAACTATGGATTATATATCAATAATAACGAATTATATTTTTACGACATTTAACATACCAGAGACTTTTGTGTGAAGATATTACAAAAATATGAAAATGCCAATAATTGTATTCAATTACATTATTTTATATATTAATATACATTTAGAAATAAAATTTTCATAGAGGAGAGGTTTTAATATGAAAAAAGTTATGACTTCTTTACTTGCATCTGCCATGATTTTTTCTGTAATGTCACCTGCTTTTGCAGCAAATGTCAACAATGAAAAAGTAGCAGTATCGCCAACTAGCGTAAAAATTATGGGGAGTGACACGAAACCCTTTAATATGATTTGGGATTACAATTTAGAAGGTAAATATGCCGTTTCTTCTAACGGATCTATTACTGTATCCTTATCTGGTTTAAATACTAAAAACTTCAACATTGAAGTAAAGATATCTGGCCCAAAAACGAGTCATAAGTCCATTACACATAATACTAAAAATCGATCTGTAACATTTGATAAACTTCCACAAGGCTCATATACAATTATGCTAATCAATAATGGTAGCAAAGAAGCATCTATTAGAGGTACAGCAAATATAAGTTGGAAATAACAGTCGATTTATTAAGTAAAAAGTCGTTTCCTTATAAT
>NZ_JAUKFY010000052.1 GCF_030489605.1 Brevibacillus laterosporus | reverse complement strand
CCCACTCCGATCATATTCGTAATTCTCTTTGACCTTTTCTGTTGCTGGGTCAATCTCGCGAAGCTTCCATGAGAGACCATTGTATACGTAACGGGCCGTCTCCTTGTCATTTTCGAAGGTACTCATCAGGTTCCCATTTGCATTGCATTGGAATTTATATACGTTCTTTTCCGGGTCTTTTACACAGATGGGTTCTCCTCGCAGATCATTTGTAATCCCAGCTACGTTTTTCTCCCTGTTCGTTTGCTTACTTCCTCTAATATTACTTCTGCTTGCGATTGTTTCTTAAGAACCAGTGTTTCCTCTAATTTTGTTCTACCCTTCTCTTTTCCTCTTGTGTTGTGAACATACAAAAAGGGCTCATTTCTTCTCATCGTTCAAGTTGGAATAAGCCTTCTAAGTTTATCAAATGAATTGGTTAATTTTTGTTGTTTGATTTGTTGGTTGAATTTGTATGATCCCACTTCTAAAAAGTAACCCAGAAACTCAAGCAAAAAGAACCCCTGACGAGCAGTTTATTACTCGTTTGGGGTTCCATTGTATACAGTTTAAAACATTCTATCCACTGCTTTTACGTAACTAGGACACCAATGAAACGCATTGACACTTGAGTACGCTTCTTGAAATTCTTTTTCCCGTTGAAACCAAGGTAAATCAGGGTGACGATTTAATACATCACGTAAACAGTACCAACCATGTCTTAAGTCTTCTCCACCAGTTGACCTGAAATCACCATTTGAGCAAAAAGCACAAATGTTAAAGGATACGTCCATTTTGTCTTGAAGTGCTTGTAAAGCGATGGAAAAATCCTCAATAGCTTCCGCTTCAAAGGTTATTCCTCTGTAGTCGCATACTAATCTGAACTTTAATTGAGGTTCGTCAGGATCATATTGTCTAGTGACAGCAATATATTCCTCTATCGTTAGTATTTCTATAGAATTACCATTTGTAGATTGTACAATATTTAACAACTTTAGCTCATACCCCTCTGGTAATTTCGTTATTAACTCAAGAAGACTCTGAACATATGTTACTTCGTTGCTTTCAATATACAGAGATTTTCCTACCAGAATCAGATGAACAGTATCATTTTCTCTAAATCGTACATAAAGTTTCGAATCATGACTGTGTCCCTTATCGTCAACTAGTTTAGTTATGACAATTCTCTCGTTCATTCTCCCCCTCCTTTCTTTACCTTCCCTTTATTGAGATAGACTTTAGTACAATAGTTAAATAATACGGATTTGATTCTGCATCAGGTCTTGAAGCAATCCACGCTTTGTGATGGGCAGGATTTGTTGCAAAGACGCTGGCATGCCCTGTGGCAGGATTGTCGATTACAGCCTTCAAGACCCCAGTTGAGTTTACTGCATCTAGTGAAGTGAACGTATATTTGGTAGACCCTGGTGCTAAAAAGTAAGATAATCCTGTTGTATCTACTGGTCTTGGAGTCAGGTTAGTGTTTGTACCCGAACCATCACGGAATATTAAGGTTTGTCCATTATAATTATAGGTTGTAGTGCTAGTAGAAGTATCCTGTGTAGCAATGGTCAATATTGTTGCCGCAATAGCCGCCCAACCTATCGCACGACCGCCTGAAATTGAATCTGATCCAGACCTTGGCATAGTGGCAGTAGTTCCTGCAAAAAGTACTGAAGTAGGTCTTAGTTCAAGATCCTTTGCAATAGAAGCTCCTAGATTACTCCAGTAAGCAGTCCTTGCGTTGTCTGCTTGTGTTTCAGCAAATTGCATTCGTTGTTTGTTCCTTGCTTTATTTGCTTTATTCCATACATCAGTCCAAAGAGCAATGGTATCCCAAGTTGAACCCTTAATGTATTCGTCCCCGTCTTTCCAATGCCCAGTAGGATCTATATACCTTATCGGATTATTCTCCGTATACGTATACCGATTCAAACTAAGCGGATTATCCACTTGCCCCTTATACGTATCCTCCGTTATAAACCTTCCATCATTTGGATCATAATATCTAGCACGCAGATAAATCAAGCCCGATTCTTCATCATATAACTCTCCTGCATATAAGAACGGATTGGACATTGTTTCCTGCTTGCTTTCCACATTTCCCCATAGGTCGTACTCATACTTATTCAGGGTCTGCCCGGCTTTATCCTTTATTTCTACAATGTCA
>NZ_JAUKFY010000051.1 GCF_030489605.1 Brevibacillus laterosporus | reverse complement strand
GCCCTTTACCTTTCGGTAGAGGGCTTTCTTTTGTAAAAATAGATTTGTGGAACACCTGCTCTGTAACTACTTCGAAATGTCGTAGCGTCATTTTCATAAAGCTATCTGACCAAATAGTAGCTTTCCCTCTGTAAAAAGGAATGAGCTCAGTTTATCTTTTGCAGGGTAATTTTTCTGTACATATCCCTAAATAATATCGGGATATCTCCTTGTACTATGATCTGATCATTGTACGGCTTAACAATTACTTCAAAGTTACGTCCAATATCAGTGCCGAATAAAGAGATAACTGGACGGAGCAGTCTTTTCTTTAAAGAGAGCTTTTTATTTTTAGATTCAAATTTATCAAAAATGATGATCGTACCAGACTCTTTGGTTACCCGTATAATCTCTTTCATACATTGATTTGCATCAGGAACAACAGAAAGAATAAGGTTGGCTACAACCATATCAAATGATTGGTCAGAGAATGCTAAGTGTTGGGCATCCATTTCTAAAAATTGAATATTCATTTTTTTGTTTGTTTTTTCTTTGGCTCGGGAAAGCATTGAAGGAGATATATCAATGGCAGTTATTTGAATTCCCTGTTCAGTAAAAAAGCACAAGTCAGCTCCTGTACCGATACCAACAAATAGAATATGTTGCTTTTTGTGTAAGACGAGGTCTTTAAATACCTTTTTTCTTGCTTTCAGAAAGATACCGGAGTTAAAAAAAACGTCATAAAAAGGTGCACTTACTTTATAAATGATTTTGTTCCATAAGTTGTTCATATCTCACCTCTATATTCAAACGTTTATTTGATTGTTTTAATTATAGGATATAATTAATATTCAAACAATCGTTATATTGATTAAAGTGAGGTCAAAATGAAGAAGGGTCGCTGATTGTGCCGGTTTGGGAGTTAATGGGGTAGCTCAGAAAAAGTAATCTCGATTATATAGATTCTTAGATCATTCTAATAAATTTATATCCTGGATTATGTGATAGCAGATGATATTTTTACTTCACAATCGAACTTTAGAACATTGGAGATTGATAGAGTAGGTAGATTCCTACGTATGCAATGATTTCTGACCATTATTCTGGTTTATCAAAAAGAGGGGATAATTGTATCGAGTTATAGCACATTACCGTTATACACTGGTTCCTACATGGCTCAAATGTATTGCGCAACCCTAGCATATAAATATCAAAGGGGGGCCAACCCGCATACTAACAAAGGGTTACCAACTCCCAGCTTTCAAAGCAACAGAACAGCGAAATAAACGAACGTCTTTGATCGGTGTTCATTCGATTGTGCCTGTCATTAATCTTCCACCCAGCGCAAAACGATCTGGTGATTCGCATACGTTGTGTCGAAATCACAAGTATAAATGGTTTGTAAATAGCAGAAAGTTGCTTTGATTAAGGAACTTTCTGCTATTTAATGAACAAAAAAACGAATGATAAAGTATTGTTATAAAAAATAATGGAATTTATTCCAAGTATAAAATTGGTAAGATTTCATTACATCTACACATTACATCTAGAAAAGAGTTGATACGATGAAGTTACCTAAAATGTATAAGTGTTTATTAGCTACCGCACTCCTGGGTTCATTCACCTCCTATCCAGAACTATCACATGCGGCTTCAAGCGAGAAAGAAATAATTAACGACCAAGACGCGAATTTTAAAGGCTTATTGGGCTACTATTTCAATGATAAAGAGTTAAAAGAAACCGCACTGATTTCAAATTCTGAATCTGGAGATTTATACATAGACAGCGATCAACTAGATGAAATGTTGCCTGAGGAATTGCAACAGTTTCAATCTGCCATGTGGAAAGGATTTATTAAGGTAGAAGAATCAGGTGAATATACGTTCTCCACGTCTGATAATGACCACACCGTGCTATGGATTGATGATCAACAAGTCATCGATCACTCCTCCGCTACGCAAAAAATCGAACTAGAAAAAGGGAAGCTTTATAAAGTAAAAATGACTTATCAGCCAGAATCCTCTTCTGCTGACGAATTTGGCTTACAGCTTACATGGATTACTCCAAACGGAACGGAAGAAATTATTCCAGAGGGAAATCTGCTGCTTCCTGACATAAAAAATCAACCAGAGAATGAATCTGGCAGAAAAAAAAGAAGTATTTCAGCTTCTG
>NZ_JAUKFY010000005.1 GCF_030489605.1 Brevibacillus laterosporus | reverse complement strand
GCTTCTTTCACAGTCTCCCAATTCTGAACCAGTAGATACCCCGCACCAACTAACGTACCTATACCGACAACTAACAGTCCTATCGGGTTAGCATTAGCCGCGGTATTAAACGCCCATTGTGCGGCTGTTGCGGTTAACATTACGGCCTTATAAGTCGCCCACGCCGTAGTAGCTCCGACAATCAAAGGACCAACGACTTCGAGTACGTCCTTGGTCGTTTTCCCCCACCGTTCCGCCTCTTTACTTCCGAGCCACTTATTGAAGACGGAGGCCGCATTCGCTCCTTTTTCCGCGAGGTCCTTTAAGGTAGGTAGTAACGGGGTGAACACTTCGATCTTTAGCCCTTCTAGCGCGGAGTTTAGTTGATCAACCGCTCCTTTAAAGTTATCGGTTTGAACTTTCGCTACCCTTCCGCTTGTACCCGCGCTATTCTCCAGCTCTTTCGTGAATTTACGTAGTTTATCGGGACCCGCATCCATCAACGCTAGGAATCCGCTACCAGCTTCCATACCCGCGATTATACCAGAAAGCGCCGTTTTCTGTTCGCTGGTCATGCCTTTCATCGCGTTTTGGAGGTCTTCGAGGATCGTGGCAAGCGATTTCATCTTGCCTCCGCTATCAAACAGCTTAACGCCGAGCTTATCTAGTGCCTCTGCGGCCTCTTTCGGAGGTTTCGCAAAACGGGCGAACAGTCCTCGTAACGTAGTACCCGCTTGTTCCGCTTGGATACCGGCACCACCGAGAATACCCGCCGCGGCCGCTGTTTCCTCTAACGACACGCCGAGCGCTTTCGCCCAAGGAGCCGCGTACTTCATGGTGTAACCGAGCATTTGAAGGTCAACGTTAGCTGACGTAAACGCCTTCGTAAGCACGTCGGCAACCCGTCCCGTCTCTCCTGCCGCGATCCCAAAGCCAGAGAGGATATTCGAGACGATATCGGCGGTTGTTCCGAGGTCTGTTTGACCCGCCGCGGCCGCAGCGAGAAGTCCGGGCATAGCCGAGATTATCTCGTTGGTCTTATAGCCCGCCATCGCGAGGAACTGCATACCTTCGGCGGCTTGGCTCGCGCTGAATACCGTAGAGGCGCCGAGTTCCTTGGCTGTCGTAGTTAATTTCGCAAGGTCTCCGGCGCTGGCGTTGGAAAGGGCTGCAACACGGGACATCGAACTTTCAAAGTCGGCCGCTGTTTTGATTCCGTCAAAGGCCGTACCTACAGCGACTACTGCGCCCGCCACCATTTTGAGCTGTCCGAGAAGATTCGGCAGGCCACCCGAGAAATTCCTCAACGATTGAGTGGCGGCATTCTGAGAATTACGATAGGAGCCGGTCGTTGCGGCAACCTTTTTCACCGATAAGTTCGTCCGGTCGAGTTCCGAAGACACTCGGCGGAGAGTCGGGGTCATCACGTCCACAATCCGTAACCGGCCTACTAGATCAAACGCCATGATTAACCGCCCCCTTCCCTATTCAACGCCGCAATCTCGTCTTCAACGGCGACCTCTGTAGAGGCGTACATAAAGATACGTTCACCTCTAGGCGCGTTATAAATGTAGGCTGGCGGGAGGCCCTGCCGCTGGAATATCGTGTGTATTATGAAAGCCTCGCCTCCCGCGCGTATTAGTTTTTTACTTGGTCAACCGCTGTCCCAATGTCATACCCAGATAGGTCTAAAATCTCAGAGACAAGCTTAATCCTTTCACCCGGAAGTAACGTCTTTTCAACAACTTTTACAGGGTCTTGTGTCTCATATTTCGCGAGTAAATCCGGGTGCGACCAGTCTGGTTTGATCGTTGCTTTTTGTATCATTATTAGGGCTTTCTTATTCTGATCGACTGTTTTCCCAAACGTCGCTCTTTCTTGGCTCTCTTCGATTTCTTGATCGTCAAGAGCACGGATACGGAACGTCCCAAATCGTTTCAGTGGCACGTCTTTTTCTGGTTTTTTGTCCGCATCAAGCAAAGCTTTTAATAGATCGTCTGTCATATCATCGTCCTCCTCATTTTTACTTCTCCTCAATGAAATCTAGGAACTCGTAATCTTCAAAAACAAAAGGCCACTCCGTCTCAACGGGTGACCCATGCTCAAATTTCATTACATCAATTTTGGTAAACTGAACGCCTTTTGCCAAAACTCGTTCGGCACCGTAAGCTTCGGGGTCATCGAGTTTCATAACGAGCTGGCAAACGAAAGCCCCGCTACGGTCGTCCATGATCTGTCCTATCTTACGGGCAAATGCAGACGATATCTTGTATCCGCGAATAGAACCGGTACACTCGATACTCATCGGCTTGTTCCCAGCTTTACGACTACCGGATCGCTTGATCTTTTCGTATTGGATTTCGACTGATAATTCGCCCGCGTTGAAGTTCGCCAGCCATACGCCGTCCATCCAGATTTCACCGAACGAACCGCTTATGACGCGGTTGGATTCTAGTAAATTTCTCGTCATCTATACTTACCTCCCTATACGTGGATTCGTAGGAAGATGCGTTCCATACTATCGGTCTCTGTATAGGCGATGTACAAATATACCGCGTCTCCCTTCGATTCAAATTCGGGGTCTAACATTACAACGGGGTCTTCTAAGACGTTCGCTTTACCTAACCGTTCTAGGTATGCCTTGATAGCCGCAATAAGTGCCGCCTGTCCGTCTCGGTTGTTATCAATTTTGCCGATGTAGTCACTCGCGGCTGTTTTTGGAATGTCCGTATTAATTGCCTGTCGACCGCGAATCTTACGTATCTTGGCACCGCTCGTTAATTGTCCTTTTTCAACGATCACGTAATCACCGTTGTGTACGAGGACAAGCGAGCCTGCTTCGAGTGCTTCCTCGATCTGTGCGTTCGTAAGACGTTTATTGACGTCATCTAACGGTAATCTAGCATACGTAATAGACCTATTAATAGGCGTTCCTGCGATGAGTCCCGCGATATAGGCCGCATACTCACCGGAAGGGTACTCCTTACCGTTTACTACGCCGCCGATTATCAAGTTGGCAACATAGTCATCCGCATTCTTCTTAGACCGAGCGTTCCCGATCGCAGGGTCGACATCATCTGCCGCACTTCCGCCAGTTACAAATATAAAATGAGTACCTTCTTTACGATTTCGTTTCGTCCATTCAGTGGCCGCGTCGACTTCCGTAGCATCAACGATTCCGTCATAGACAAACACGTTAAATATTCGTGTATCAAAGGCTTCGCGCATCTCTGAATAGGCCTGTGCTGTAGGCTCTTTTGGCAACGTATACGCTAGGACTTGCTTTGCGCCGCCTTGCAGTGCCAATCGAATGGATTGGATGTTTGTGGCCCCAAACAAGTCAGCCGCCTGTTTCTCGCTGCTCACCGTATAAAACGTCTTCTCAGCCGCCTTTGACCCATATTTTACAAGTGGAATCCCTACAATCCCCCGTGCTCCTCCGCGAATCTGTGCTTGTGCCGCTTCTAGGTAAATGATATAAAGCCCGGGACGAGTCGGCTCATTGAGACGATCCCATTCACCGCCTGTTGCCATAACGTAACCTCCTTTTATCGGGCCTCAAACCGCCCATATACGTGCATAATCTTGTCGTACTGTTCTTGCGTTCTTGCCTCGCGTACCTCCGTTGATAGCACCCCAAGCCGTGCGTAGAGGCCGCCCTCCGTTTTGAATGCCGTTGAAAAAGAAAAAGACCCGATACGGATATACCGCTTCGAGTCTTTCATTGGGATTAATGTCGTTCCATCGTTTGCTTTACGTTCGATCACGTCCATTTTTGCTAGGACATCCTGCGCGTCAACACCGTAGACTACGATCTGATAGTCGCGATCAATCCGGTAGTGATATCGCGTCTCGGACTCAGAATCGGCAGTCATGAGCCGGACGACTACGTTATTTTTCACGGGCTTGTCAGGTACCTCGTATTTCAACGCGATCGAAGGTAATGCCGCCTTTATAAACTCGCCTACTGATTCTTGCTCAACGAGTGCGGACATCGTACCACCTCCATTAGAAACCTAGTTTCTGGACTTCCGCTTTTACTCCGTCTTCAATGTCTTTTAGCCACTTCTGCTTACGTTCATCAGCCGGAGCATCTATAAACTTCGCGACAGTACCGGGAGTTGTCGGGTTCTTAATGTCGCCTTTTACCTCGTGAATGTAGCAAGCGTAATTAAAATTCGGCCACTTGGGTGTGGTTTCTATGGCAACGGCCGATATCTCACCGCTTACCTCACCGTTTTTCTGCCGGACTTCCGTACTAATGCCGCGCCGTAATGTGTCTTTGTCCAAAGGAGCAACGTCTACGGACTCCACTTTCCATTCGTCCATAGCATCGTGCATGCCGCGTTTGGTTGCGGCAAATACGACCTCGGGCGTTCGCTTAATCGCGTCCTTAAATGCCCGCATGTCAAATTCGAATTCCATCGTTACAACGCCACCTCCGTTAAGATAGGCTTGCCGCCAATATTGCGCTTAATCTCAATAGCTAACGGGCTATATTGACGCATTCTGCCGAGCTCGTCGGTAAACTCGATCCGATCACTAATTGAGATAGGCGCAAGCTTGTCACAAAGCACCTGCGCAGAGGACACGACTTCCTGCGAGGTAACGCCGTGCACGCCGCCTTGATTCGTTTGTGCCCGAACAAGCTTCGTCTTCTCCTGTATCCGGCAACGCAACGAAAAAGGATCGCCGTATACTGGTCGATCCCATTCGTCTGTCTTCGGATTGCCTTCGTCGTCTAACAACGCAGGGTAAACCGTTATCTTGTTTCGCATCGGCACCAAAGGCATTTATAACACGCTCCATCCTACGCCCCGACTTCCGAGTTTCACGCCGTTTTCCGCCCCGATTAGTTCACGACTTATTGGCGGTATCAGGTCGACTAGTTCCCTCGACTTGTCACGAAACGTAAAGGATGCTACGCCAGATAGCGAAAACGAACTAACTCCGTTATGAGCCTGCCGTAACGTGTCGTTAAACTCCCGGGCCAATACTGCCGCGAACTCATATACAGCCGCATCCGGTACCGTATATTTCGGATATGCGGACGTTAGTGTACGTGACGCGACGTTAATTATCCGTTGTTTTCTCGCTTCGTCACAGTCCGTCCAATCTTCGATATCAATAACATTTACGTCAATATAATCGTCTGCGGCTTCGATTGATAACGTCATAAGGAACCACCTCCGGTTTTATTCGGAGGCTTTGCCGCGTCCCTTTTTGGCGGGCTGTGCGACAGGTTCCTCCGTATGAGTTACGTCATCTGTACGCTTGATCCATTCGGGGACCAACGCGTCTAACATAGCAATTTCGTCTTCTTTTTCGGTTGAATACGTACCGAAGAAGTTAAACTTGACGCGGACATCGCCGCTATCGACTTCGTAGAACGGGGATGCTTTATAATCAGCCATTTGTTACCTCCTTACGATACCGAAGTGGAGATATTTTCGAGAATTGCAATCTTTTCTTTTGCGTTCTTCACCTTAACGCCGTACTCACCACGAATTTGGCGAGCTACAAAGTCAGCTCCCGGTACGCCCGCATCTACATCGTACAACGCACGGCCTTGCAACGGATGCATCGACAAGATAGTTCGATCGAATAGCGCTACCTTATTTTTCGGGAAGTTCGGATCAACGATGATAGTCGCTTCACCGCCACCTACGATGTCAGAGACGAAAGTGGAGATACGGTGTCCAGTCGTGGTATCTTGACGCTCGGTGCGAATTGTATTAGATGCTAGCTTCGAGATTTGACGTGCGCCCGCAGTGTTCGTAAGGATCGTGTTAACGTTACCGCCACGAAGATAAACTTCCTCCATTAAATCGTTGATGACCTTTGCGTCGATCTCTTTGCCGCTTAGGTTCTTTTTAGCAGCGCCCTTCTTATCCGCGTAATACAATAGACCACCGCTCATGCTCGGTGTACCCTTGTTACCCATAATTTTACGACCGTAGATCAAGGTATCGTTCATCTCGCGGGACATCTCTTGCAAGCGTAACTCAACCTGGTAGTTTAATTCGTCGGTTACGTTGTGGGTACGAACTGCCATTTGCGTATTGGAGACGGATGCATAGCGCTCATAGATTTGGGTATAGTTGTCATCAACGTAACGATCATGACCCTCGTCTTGACCTACGCCAGCACCTTGTAATTGTGGACGAGCTACGATTCGAAGTTCTGCTCCAGCTTGTAGAGCCCCCGCCGTAGTACCGTCAAATCCACGAATTACTGTTACCTCGTCGCCAGCAACGGCAGTCACTTTCATGTACTCTTCGCCAGCTACCACGATTGCGTTAATACGGAATTTCTCACCGTCACCGTCATTTACAACTAATTGGGTATCTGTAGCCGTAACATCTGCCTTCACGTTGGCGCGGTTCGAGTTGAGGTTATCTGACATCCATTCAAATTTCGTCTGCGTTAGTGGCTCGCCATTTAGACCTACCAAACCTAATAGAGTAGGTGCATCGTTGATAATTAGATCAATACCGGCTGATAATTCACGTACTTGGTCTTTAAAATCATAGGTAAATAACATTAATGGGATTCCTCCTTGTTTTTGGGTATTAAAAAACCACCGCTAATAAATCGGTGGTATAGTTACTTACTTAATTGACTTAGTTTATTGGATAGTTCTAAGACCTTCCCAAAGTCCTTTCTCTTCTTGGCTTCCTCGAGTTGAGCCTCGAGTGTTTTAACTCCCGTCTCGTGAACGTATCCAGACGGCCCGCCAATCGTAGTAGGCTCTTTCTTTGCCTGTGCAACAAGATACGGCTTGGTCTCGACTAGAGATTGTATAACGCTGTCTACCCCTAACACATTACCTGATTCATCGAATGTTACTCTGGATAAATCAGTTGACGCAAGGATGTAGGCATCATCAATATGGGCAATATTCGCGCTAGTTGCCGCAGTAATAAACGCGTTACGAATTTTTTCCTGTCGGTACTTTGCTTCTATTTCGGCAACGCTTTGTTCAAGTGCCTGTTTTGCCGCGGCTTCCTTTTCATAGTCCGTTTTCCACCGCTCGATCTCGGTCATCTCAGATCGTTGCTTCTCTTCTTGTTCTCGTTCGTATTCCGCGAGCTTCGTTTTCAACTCGTCGTAATCAGCGTATTTTTCCGATTTCTTACGCTCACGTGCGATTCGATCCGCGACAATCCTGTCGAGTTCTTCCTGCGTAAAGGTTTTTGGTGTTTCTACAGAATCGTCCGTTGTTGAGACCTGTTCCTCTGTGTTATCCTCCGCAAAAGTTTGCAGATTCATTGGAAATAATAGGTTAAGAGTTTCAGTCATTTGTTACCTCCCGCTTAAAGCCCGTCGGCTATAAAGTTCCGAAAGTTTTTCGCCATTTCGTAAGGCAAAACACTATTCCGGGTTTCTAACCGGAGAGACTAAATGACGACAGCGAGGGTGAAAAATATCCCGTCGTCCTCTTAAATCTTCAAGATACGGATAGTCACCGGGCGCATCCGGTGTCAGCTTTACGATCCGACCTTCCCAAAGCCGGCAAGCATCTTTTGCCCCGTGCCTCGAAATCCTGCCGTAGTATACTTCGCGTCCAACAGCTTCGTTTATCGTTCCTTCCATGTGTGCAAACATCATTTTCGTACGGGTGACCATATCGACGTAGACCTCCGGCTTCCAACGCCTTCCCGCTGCGTCAATAATTCCGGTGTTTAAGGAGTCACCCAGAGTCTTACGGAGCCTTGCGAGTATGTCTCGATTGATCGTCCGTCTACCATTTACTCCTTTCGCCATGCTTGCCCGCATAGATTCTGCGGTTACCTTACGCACAGCATTTCGTACCCTTCGTTTTACGTTTTTTGTCACCGCAAGCAGGTCCTCTTGCGTATCCGCTATTACAGCGTTAGTCATTGCCTTATTCATTCGGTTGAACCTCGCTATTGAACGGGCCTCCTCAATTGTTGACGCGGCTCCTAGTGCATAAATAGCGTCTGCTATCCCGTTACTGACCGCTAAGGGTATATTGACTTGCACCCATTTCGCAGATTCTTTGTCCAGCGCCGACAATATACGGGCGACTTCACTTAGAGCCGCGATCCCGTTATCACGTGAAATTGACGTGATATCAAGCCGATCAAGCTCACGGAATATGTCCTCTACGGCTTGCTTGTATGCGCGAACTAGTTTCTCAGTTTCGTAGTCATAGTTAGGCATCGGTGGTTCTCGCATTACTCTTCACCACCCTCATCATTAAAAATGGACGAGTCCACCGTCCCGTTTGCGGCTTCTTCGTCCTCCTCAATTCGAGCTATAATCTCGTCAGCTTTTTCGTCGTCTACTTCGTCCATGTATTTGATCGCGGAGCGAACGTCTATAGTAGGCTTGCCTCCGGTTCTCAATGACATAGTTTCCGCAATCTCTTTCTCATCACGAGGTATACCGTCCTTCCAACGAATAGTTGGGTATGCTGGTGTATACGACTCGAAGCCCTCTACGCCGTCATTCGCAAAGTTCTCTAGTATTTGCGATGAGTACAACGCGTCACGAAAAGCACGATCAACATGCGCTCTAATCCGTTTAACCTTTGATAGAATCGGCATAAAACGTGACTTTATCGCTGATCCATCGGTATGTGACGTTCCGGTTCCGCCTTTGTCCTCTGCTAATGTCGTACCGAATAACCATTGCGGGGTCTCGCTCGTCTGAAATACAATGCCTAGTAAAACGTCTAGCTCTTTAAAGGCGCCGTCTAGCTGCGAATCCCACGTCATGTACCCGGGCGTAACCTCCGTTTCAGCTACGGGGATATAGCGCCCACTGAACCGTACGTCTGGCTCACCTAAATCGGGACCGTACGCAGTTGGATCGCTATGTTTCCACAGGATGTAGTCAATCTGAACCAGCCTATCGTTAATCGCGGCCAATACCGACTCTATCTTTTCGATACCGCTACTTCCTTGCCAATCGGTATCAGTAGACTTGTACGGGATATGATAGATCGCCATGTGAGAGAGACCCGTTGCAACAACGTCTTTCTCGCGTCCTGTACTTACCGTGTCCCCTATGGTGAATGTTTGAATAGGCGCATCATACCTCGTATCTACCGATTTAGGATGTAGCCGGAACCTCTCGTAGATTATTGCCCCTGGAACATGGCGTTCGACGTTAAGGTACGGAGTTTGCGTCATCTTCGAGCCCTCTACGATTGACTCTATTAATCCGTTTGTCTCCGTCACCCACTCGACCCATGCTATATTAATCGCCTTGAATCGTTTTCTCGATCCTTTTGATAGCTCTGGAAAAACGTTCGATGGATCAACCGCTTCAATAATCGGCTCAGGTTTCACTTTGATTTCAATACCATCGGGCACTTCCGATAAGTCCTGCCTTGGAGCATAGTACGTCTTGATGAACGCGTCTCCTCGTACTCCCGCACCAGTAACTATCTCGTGACCTAAAACGTTCAAATCGTTTTCCTCAACGATCGAGGTTAGTCGTTGTTGTTCGATGGAGGCGTCAGGTTTGCCGGATTCATACGAAGGCGGCTCACCGAACATTAAATCAGCCGGCTTTGTCAGCAGCACGTCCATCAGGTTGACCGCGATATAGAGCTTCGACAACTGGGGAGCATGCGGCGTATCCTTTAGGATTTCGGTAGCACGTTCGAGTACTTCCGCTTGCTTACCGTCAAAAATCTTACGGCCTCGATAGTATTTGGACAGGCGTTCAATGTCGCGAGCAGGCGGAAATTGCGCACCTGTAACGAATAGTTTAGCGATAAGTCTCGACCTCCTCTCTACATATATGCGGGCTTGTCTGTCACTCGTTTTCTACGCAGCTTTGCCGCGTCATACGCCATATGCAAGGCATCTGGACCATCATCGTGATTATGATTCGGGTACATTTCGAACATCTCGATAAGCAAACGTTGGTCCCGCTTAAATCGAATCTTCCCACTCTGAATATCCGGCAACAATGATTCTATTCGGAGTGCTTTACGCATGCGTTGCTTGATCTCCTTCAGCCGTCGATGTGTGGGGTACCCTTTCCTCCGTAACTCTTCCGCCAGTTTATGTGCAAACCATTCCTGTGCTTGCTGAGCCTCGACCGCGATTCCCTCATATTGAAACTGAAGTGAACGATTAACAACTTCTTGCAGCAGAACGTCGGGATGTACTCGTTTAAGAAACACATCTATTACATAACAAACGCCTGTGTCACGATTGCGACCTATTGTAATAATTGCGGAGTAGTCGCCCTTCTCCTTACCCATTGCGAAGTCAATTCCGCAGTAGTAATCTAGCGTCAGGCCTTGTATGTCTTCTTCTGTATAGTACGTGAATGTTTCGGGATTAAAAATCTGCGACTCCTCATCGACCGGATTGCCGAGGTACTCTTGGTTAAACGCCCGTGCGCCCATTGCCTCCCGCTTCTCCATGAAAAACTTATAGGTGTATCGCGGCCATAACGTTTTAGTTCCCTTCAGTAACTCCGTTTCGTTCTCTTCATAAAAAGAGTCAGCATTCTGTTTTGCATTCGGAACATCCTCGTTGTAAAGCTTTCGCCATAATTCCCATAAGTCTTCACGTTCTGACCACGACAAAATTGCAGGAAACTTGCGCGATACGAAGTCTTTACGCTTTGTGAGGACGTGGTTAAGCAAACTGTCATAATGTACGATTGTTCCCATGTAAACGCAAAGCCCACCAAAACCAAGTGCTTCTAACATCTCAGATCGGAACCAGTGAAGGTTTTTCGCACGCAATTCAGGTGTATTTGTGTTTTCCCCTGATTCCAAGTCGTCGAGCAAGAACAGATCCGGTCGTGTTGCTCCATGTCGGAGGCCCCGCATCTGTGTACCCATACCCTTTGCCTCGACCTTTGTTCCCGTTGTCGTCACGAACTCATACTTGTTGTCCGTATCATTCATGGACTTCTTTTCGTAGAGCAAAATACCGAAGTCCTCACGTAATTTCTGATTAAAGACAAGTTGATTACGCGTCCACTGTATGAAGTCCCCCGCTACGTCAGTCGTTTCTGAAACCTCAACAATATAGCGTTTGTGCCGGTATGCTACGTTTCTACATAGGAACCCATTTGACAAGTAAGCAGTCTTCGCATGGTTTCGTCCAACAGACCATGCCACATTTTCCGATACATTACCTCGCGTTATTTCATCGAGTAATTGACATAGCTCACGGTGAAAATCGGCTGCATCCTCATAATCAACTCCTGCCGGTATGAGGTTATCTTGGTTGCCGGGGTTCCTCGCCTCAGAAAAGTATTCGTACATGAACAGGAGGCTATCGTACTCGCAATCGTGGACACGTTGGAGCCTAGATAATTCTGAGTCAAGTAGCTCCCATTGATCAACGTCATAATCCGTTAAGTCGCCTACATCAGCCAGCCGCTTATATTGAGCAATGAGTTCGATACGACGGTCGATTTCGAGCTGTCGCGCCGGACGATCATGCCATTCACCATTGAGGAACGCCAATCACTCGTCACCTTCCCTCTTCAACGAGTCCGCACGTTCCTTCAAACGGGCTAGACGGTCTTCAAGCGACTGAACTGTAGAGCCCTCTTCCGTTTTGACCTCCTGACGATCAATAAGGAGTCCACCAAATTTATAAAACAGCTCAATCCCTTTCATTGAGCCTTGCCCTTTAAGCGTCATATCCAGATGTTTCTCCATGATGTGCGGAAGATGTGACATAAACGCGTCTGCCGATAACTCATTCGTGTACGCAATAAAATCACGATTGTGATGACGCCATTTATAAAGAGCACTAATTGAACACTTTGCCTGCTCTGCAATCTCGTCGAGAGTTAACCGTCCTTGTTCGCCATCGTCTGGATTACGCGGTAGGAAGTTGTTAATTGCGAGTAATTGAGCTGCCATTATTTGTTCACGCGTTAATTTCGCTTCTAACTTACGCAAATCTTTCGCCATTATATCGTTCTCCTTTCGTTAGGATGCGTTGTGATATTCGAAACGTTCACGTTTTCTTGATAAGTAAAGATGCCCGCAATCACAATAAAGCCACTTGCCTAATCGGTAGATATCTTCTTTACCTGATACATAAACGCGGTAGTACGTTGTCTTTCCGGAGCAATCGATCACCACTCTTGTGTTGAATCCACGGTCGCTTAGTACGTCAAAAAGCCTCTCCGCAAATAACGGCGAGGCTGAAATAACGCTCATTGTATAACCTTTATGATGAACCCATCCGTCGCCATCAATGACACCGCGAAGAAAATGTGGCATTAAATCATCGGGGACATTGGGAAACGGAACTACAAGTGACTTTCGAGAAGAGATGCCGAGCTTTGCAAGGTCATTCACCATTTCCGTACGACAGATATTAAGCGTGAATATGGTCGTTCTTCCACCGTTATTACTTCGTTCAGTAACAGGATTGGTTGCGCCCATAATGTCCGCGATGGTTTCGAGGATGTGGCGTTCTTTTTGTGCAATCGTTATTTGATTTTGTGAGATGCACCCATCAGTAACGATAAATCCTAGGACATACGCCATTTCCGGCGTCCATCGTTTGAAAAATTCTATGTTTACGTCGTGAATTGGAGTCTTACCAGCCCTGCGCATTTTTACTCCATGCTTTACTAAGATTCGACGTATTTGACGGTCAGAAACCCCGGCATCTCGTGCTAGTGTTACCGACGATTCGCCCGCAAGGTACCGTCTTGCTATAACATCAGGCAATAGTTTACTTTTCGTTAATTTTCGTATATGTACCGTCTCCCCTTCACTTATTGACTCCGCATGAAATAAGAAAACGACCGTTAACCGGGGAGTCGCGGTATAACTGGCGGTAGCTAATCGCCAGCACGGTCGTTCTTACGTCATCGAATGTAAAAAGAAGCCACCGATAGGCATCCGGTAGCTTCCGTTTAAATTCGAGGGGTATTCGATTAGACCCGGAGGTTAAAAACTTGTAAGAAAACGTTCAGCACCTGACGGTGAAGGATCGTACACCCGCCTTGGGGGTATCCGTGAAATGCATAAACGTTGCATACGACTGTAACCGAACGTATGTTTGAGTCCGATAATATATGATCCGTTAACACTTGTTCGCACACGTAAACCCCGTCACTGTGCGATTTTCCATGTTAACCATACGTTATGCAGTTGACATAATCGAGTGTATATCAATATCTAGTACGAACACGGGTTGAATACGGTCGTATATCGACTGGTTACGGTGAATGCCGTATGCATCCGGGTTGAAGTTTTCGGAGGGGTCGCGCGTGGAACGCTCGTGCGGATATTTTCGGGTCGATGTCACTGTTAAATCGGTACGTATCGTTTCCGGTAGTCCCCGAGTTCCTTCTATATTATGACGCTGGTTAACGCCGAACAGGAACGCGTACCGATTTGCCCATTTATCCGTCTCCTTTCCGTTATTTATCTATACGGCCCGTTACGGAAGCTCCACAAGAACAGGCCGCCTACAAACGCTAAAGCTAACGCGCCCAATCCGATAGGTACTCCGATAATCCATACGGACCACATCGGTATAGTAAACGTCATTCATGCGGTCTCCTTTCGTTAATAGTTCGTTGTAAAGAGAACTGCTACGGCTCATTCGAGCCTTCGCCCTCAGCGGACAAGCCGCCTCGGCACCAATACCTTCTACCGCGTTGTAATTACTTCTATACTTTGTTCGCGATGAAAGATGATAGCGAGGCAACTTGTTTGCCGAAGCTCGGCGTTAGCCGATATCACACGTCTCTAAAGATAAAGAGAAGAAATTCGGCAAAAACCGCCTTCCGCCCCGCTGTTACAACGTTATCCCCACTTTCAATAGGTGTCGTTTTGACCTAAGCAAACGGGGTAAAAGGTATCGTTTTGACCTAAGCAAATTTCTTCGCCTGCCGAATCCGGTGTTCCTCGAACATCCTCCGCACCACTCTCGTATATTCATCCTCGTACTCTTTCCGGAACATAACGTCTGGATGGACGAGGTAATTCGTTGTCTTGCCACTTGTTGTCGTCAGCACTACGCCTTTATTACGGAGTTTATTCACGAGCTCATATACCGTCTGGATATCGTGTCCCACTCGTTCAGCCAATTGCTCACGGTTCAGGTGGCGAATGACCTCCGGATTCTCCTCGTCTGGATTGTCGCAGAGATAGTACGTTTGATAGTGGAAGAACGGAAGTATCTTGTATAAGAAGCCGAGTTCACTAAGTGTTAGTTCCTCCGCAATCTCGCGAGCCTTCACTTGGTATAGCTTCGTAAAGGATGCGCCATCTATTACGTCGCCCATCGAATGGAAATCGACGCTAATGTAGTACACGTTGGTGCGGCCTTCTTTTTCGCATGTTATGACGCCGAGCGTTTCTAATCGTTGTAGAATCGCCATAGTCGCTTTCTTACCGCGTCCTAGTACGCGTGCGATGTCCGTCTGCTTTAATGGCTTGCCGTCCTGTACGAGCTTACCCTCGCTCTTAAAACGCAAAAACGGAAGCAACTTGATAAGTGCTCCCGCCTCTATTAACGTTAAATCTCGTATGATTCCGAGTATAGCTTCGTGATAACACGCGACCCAATTTAACCCACGATAGGTCAGCTTCATTCGTTCGCGTTCGAAATGCTGACGGGTTGCTTCCCGTTGTGCATCCGTCTGTATCGTTACGTGAGAACCGTCTGGGATAAACGTGCCAAGCTCGCCGGTCTCGGGATGGTACGTGCGATCGAAAGTCGTACTCATACGCGACCTCCCCTTTTTATCAGCTTTACTCTCTTGTTCCGAAATATTGTAAAAGGTCCAAAACAGAACACTGTCATAGTTGAACCGAAGGAAACGCCCCATAATAAACAATTACGCCAGTCAAAAACTACCCGCATCCAATCGCTCCCCATTCCGTTTATATTTACGCTCCCATAAGGTAAACTTGCGGCCGATAGCGTGGAGCGTTACGCATTAGGAACGGTTCATGACGCCGTTCCTCGACCGCATGTAGCGTACGTAAACTAAATAAAGCTCCCGACGTAAGGCACTCGTCAGAAGCTCTCGTTTAATTTACGTTTGAAGTCGTCACTTTCGAAAACAATATGTACCTTTCGTGCTCCTTCCCGTTCTTCAATCGCGAATACCTTAACCTCATCGTCTGTTTCCGATACCTTAATCCGGAGGTCCTTTCCGTCTAGCTCTCGCCACTGTGACTCGCGCATTTCCCGAATGTGGTCCGCGTACTCTTTCTGTGCAGAAAGACGGACCTCACCGTGGTGGAGTACCGCGCGATAGCCGTTTGCTGAACCGTAATCCATCCGATTCCCTCCCGTTAGCCTATTCGGAACACTAGCGAAACACCAATCGGAGCGTTCGCTTTAATGTATTCGATGGCTTGCCGACGCGGTTCCTCTTCGCCGATCACAGAAACGATGATCCTGTCCGGACGTGATGAGTATAGGTACGTAAACACTCCGAAACGTTCGCCTACCTCGTTATACCATTTTCGTGAGCCTATAACCGTCAATTGTAACGACCTCCTCCAAAATAGAAAAAGCCGCCGTAATTGGCGACTCTTAGTTAATTATGGTCCACATACACCACGGTATCTGTGACTACTTACCAGCCAATTCCACCGTGGTCAAAGCGTTGTTTTGTCCAATCCGACTCTGTCATGTCGTACGCTCCTTTACTTAGTGACCGGGATCGTCTAGCCAGCCCGGATCGCCCGTATTGCAATTACGTTGTACCGTCCATTCTGATTCGGTCATATTGCGAGCCTCCCTCGATTTAGTAGCCGGCGTCATCTAGCCATTCTGGTTCTGTCATACCGTGTACACTCCTATTATCAATATCCGGGGTCCACGAACCAAACAGTGATTCCCTGCGGATTATCAACCGATTCGTAAATCATAGCGTAATTCCTCCCTTGCTTTAATACTCGGGGGTCAATAAAACCTCTAGGATCGTCAATCCAATTGATATCGTACACCATCGCGTTCCTCCTCGGTTTAGTGACCGGGATCATCGCGCCATTCTGGATTAGTCATGTCGCGTAACCTCCTTAAATACTAATGGCCCGGGTTGTCGGTCCACTTCGGTCCTGCGTCCCAATTAGGGTCTGTGCAGCATTTCCACTCCGGAAAGCTCTCGAAAACTACTTTCATCAATACCCACCTCCTCGTCTACACCTTTCGACAAGGAGATTGCAAAATCCTTCCAAAAGCAAAAAGCCGCCGGTTGTCCGACGACTATTTGCGGTTTTTCACGGCTTGTACCAACGCGGCGATCGAGATTACCAGCGCTATCACCGCGATTACCAATGTAATAGTTTCCACGGTTCCAACGCCTCCGTTGACTATAGTGCATGAACGAGGGTATGATTGGAATAAGATAATGGGGAGGGCAGGGAACCGTTAGGCTCCCATACCCGTTTGATGACCGACCTCTTACGCCGCTAACGTAAGGGGTCTTTACTTTAGGTTCCGACCGTTGCTGTTTCGCCTGCCATTGCGGTAGTTGACTATCGCAGTTGCCAAGTTTACCAGCGCGGTTACCAGAAGCACGACCTCCACCATTACCCATCCTCCTTCTCATTTACTGGAAGGTATGGAAATCACACCCTCTATAAGAAGGATAACACGTTCCGTTAAACGTGACAATAACTAATGGAGTTGTTCGCGATGAAAATACATATTAAATTAGCCGATCTGCTCAAAGAACGCGGAGTCTCCCAACGAGAACTCTCACGTCTGACGGGGATACGTGTATCGTCAATCAACGAAATGTGCAACAATGAAACGATACGTCTACCACTTGATAACCTTGCGAAAATATGCGAAGTGCTTGGCGTTGAGATTACGGATGTACTCGAACTTGTGGATGAACGTCTCTAGCATGCATAGATACGAAACCTCCCAAAACGAACCCCCTTACGCAATAAAATAGCTCTTGACTTCGCTCGCCTTTATGTCCTTTGCGTACTGTTCTTGTCTCGCCTTATTGCGTATCTTAGCGTTGTTATCTACGAATTGCATTTCGTAAGGGCTACGTCTTCTGCGCGAAGGTTTCCGGTAAGAGATTCCATCCGTCCCTGTATCCTCTACTATTTTAAGCGAGGTCTCACCGCCCATACCGGAACCTCGTCGCTTGTGTTTTCCGAGTGTTCGACGGGCGTATTGTGTCGCGGATAGAATCGGATATTCATGGTGGGTCATTTTATGTTCGTCATCATCCGAGAGCTCTTCGTAGAGTATCGCGTCTGCTAGGCGTTCAAGCTCGCCGTAGTCTGGTCTATTACCCGTACGTAGGATTACTTCATCTATCCACTCGCTAATAGCTGTTATTCGGTCGGTTCGTTCCATTTTTACCCATTCCATCATCACGCTGCCTCCTCACCGTAATTCCATATCTCATAGACCTTCGCTATTCGTTCCAATCCATTTCTTACGCGTAATCCGGCTTTTTGAGGGCTGATGCCCATAGCCTGTCCAGTCTCAACAGTGTCTAATTCCCGTTCATACACGTAATACAACGCCTCACGCTCCCGATCCGTCAGTCCCGCCCGTTCGATCGCCTCCGCCAGATCAATCAATACGTCACACGCCGCGTAGTCGCCCCGTTCGAACCGGCTTGACCGTAAATGGTGGATGTCGCGTAGGATTGCGTGTACGCCGTCGCGGTCATTTAACGCATACCTTACGGAAAGATTGCGGTGTCCCTTTTCGATATCTACGGCACATGCGCCCATTAAGCCGCCTCCCTTAGTTGTGCAACCCGTTGGTTCGCGATATCAACGTACTTTGACTCCGTTTCAAATCCGATAAATTTACGCCCGGCGCTTATTGCTGCTACCGCGGTTGTACCGGAGCCCATGCAGTTGTCGAGGACGATTTCGCCTGTGTTTGTGTACGTTCGGATAAGGTATTCGAAAAGGGCAACGGGCTTCTGTGTTGGGTGGACTGATTCGTTACTGCTATTAGCATTGCTGAATGTCAATAGATTTTTTGGGTACCATTTGTCATAGACCTTTTCTTCGAGATTTGATTTCTCACCGCCCATGATTTCGGTCCGTTTATATTCCCTAGTTTTTCTTTTCTCAATCTTGTCGGGTGGACGATCAACCATGATCGGGTAGTAGTTAACCTTACCCTTGCCAAAAACACATATATCCTCGGTTTGCTGCATAGGGCGGTGTTTGGCTACCAAATGCCCCCTAGCTGTCACTTTGTCCCATACCCATGAGTACTTAAACCACATTGGGTTGCTCATCACCAACGCGCTTGTAAACGGCTGGGTTGCCGTCAATATGATCGCCCCATTGTTCTTTATGATACGCTTGTATTGCTCCCACAACGTTTCAAACGGAATAACCGTGTCCCACTTGCACCGGGTCGTCCCATACGGTAGATCACACAAGATCATATCTACGCTCCCATCCGGAATCATCCGCATCCCCTCGATACAATCGCGCTGATATATCCTATTAAGCTCGTATTCTCCGAGCATGTGATTGTCCGTCATTAAGCCGCCTCCTTCCCGTGGTACACCACTACCATAGATGGAAACGGAGCTGAGTTTTTCGCGTCGCCGAACTTTAGTCTTCCTTTTACGAATCGGATCTCGCCCTTGCCGTAGACGTAGTCATGGAACCATGCGGTATCGGTCCGTGCTGGTACGAGACATACGACTGTTGCGCCATTCAACGATTCTTCGTAGGCTTTCTGCATCCATCGTTTAATCTCGCGACCATACGGCGGGTTCATGAACACGATGTGCGGTGCCCATTCTTGCACTAATCCATCATCTTCTTGTGTGTAATGTAACACGCATTTAGCGTTCTCATGCGTTGAGCATGGGTCCAACGTAAAGCGAAACTCTCGGTCTAATTCATCATAAAACGCCTGCGGTGTCGGCCATAAATCAGTTGCGGATGAAAACATGGCGTCAGTATTCAATCAAACCGCCTCCTTCATTTCGCGTGTGAGATACGGTAATAAACGCCTGCCTATCGCGCTTATTAACGGTATTATCTTCCAATCTTCCGTCGAATGACGTATACTACCGTTAAATAACGTTAATGATCGGAGTGATTACTGTGTCTTTCGTCGCGCATAATTTCGCGGAATCCCTCGAAGCTTACATTTCGGTGGACAAATTTAATCGTCTGTACTTATCGTCCGCACTCCGCAGCAAGCTCGGAGTCGTCCCCGGCACACCGTTTAAGTGTCACGTAGGTTACGACCCAAAGACCGGCAATATCGGAATCGCACGTCCGGGCGAAGTCTCCGTTGATGCCTCGGTACAGCCGGCTACCTTCGATGGTAAACGTTACTACGCGGCTGTGAGCTCCTTTGTCCGCAAACATAACGTTCCTACCGGCAAGTACCTGTATATCGAACGTTCTAACAACTGGTACGCGTTCCGTCACAAGGAGCAGGAAGAACCGGCACCGGCCTCAACCGGACGTAACCGTAAGAAATCGTAAGTAATCTCCGTTGAGGCGGCGTGGCGGCCATCCGTGTAGCCAGCACGGTAGCCGTCCGCATATGCCTCGAGAACATACGCAGGCCAGTCGGGTACGAACGGGTCTACTTGACGATCAACTTCACGATCTCGAATATCCAGATCATCATTGCAGACACAAGAAGTAAGAATTCGATCGGGTTCTCGTTTGCAAACTTCCACATCAAACCGCCTCCTTACGCATAATCTCCCGCATCACAACGTCAATCTGCTCCCATAAGTCGAGGACTGAGCCGTTATTATTCAACTCGTAATGGACCGCGAACATGTCTACGTATCGTTCCGTATCGTGCGTTAAGTCTGCGAGATCAAACGTGTCGCCTGCCGAGCGCATCCGGTCTATTCGCACATCGTCCGAAGTGTTTACGCGAATGATGACGTAGTCTTCCGTGTAAAGGCGGGCATATTCGTTAGACTGGCGGAGGTCCGTGATTACTACATCGAAGCCCTGTGCTTGATCTACTTCACGCATGGTTCGCTTAATCCACACGTCAGGATCAATCGCTCTCATCGCCTGCCCCACGCCTTGCAATAGCGCACGGGGCTTTTTGCCATTTGCGACTTGTTCAGGGAACAGCTCGTGACACACACGTTTGATGCCGTCACCGAACGCGTACGGTACGAAGTCGTAATGTTCGACTAGGTAGGCCGCGGCCGTATCCTTGCCCGACCTCATCTTTCCGGTAAGAGCGATTTTTACATTAGGCAACGGCAGTCACCTCCGTTCCTTGGTCGCGGGAGTCGTCAATAATCTCTACGTCAGTAACGCTGACGTGCTGGTAGTACCCGTCCTTACTACGGTCTGCATCTGCTGTTCGCTTACCATAAACCTTAAGTTCCCCTACAGGATTACTTATGTCTTTCACATGACCGATATCTCCGACATCATAGTAATGGTGAAAGAATTGTTTACCTACGATTACTACAACGTCTCCTACGCGTGCCTCCGTAGGCTGTGGTGCGTTCAAGTAATCTGTGGGCACATCGAGTCCCAACGCACGACGCAACGCAATAGCTTTGCCGATATGGACGTTAAAGCAATCGTCAGGCGAACACTTGGCGATACTACGAGCGTATATCCTTTCCGGGGTTACTCCGCCGCGGAGTAAGCAGACTACGGTTCTCTTTTCCTTGTTGACGATAAAATCCGCAGTCATCCCGAGACGTCCCTTAAGGAGGTAAATATCGTCGCGTCCACGTAGACGTGGATTCCTTACGTTCGACATATCGGACCTTAACTCCACCAAGTCCGCCTTCGCCTGTTCTACGGCATTATCGCGCATCTTCTGTAAAGCGCGTCCTGCCGCAGTCGTGTCTATCCCCGTATTTATAAGAGCTTCCGTCATCTTATCTCGGGTCTCCTCGTCGTTAGGCGCACCCACGAATTTCGCCAGCTCCGCCTGCACACTATCCGCGATCGCTTTAAGAATTTCGGAAGGAGACGATGAAGCTACGTTGACGGTTAAGTTTACGGTGATGTTATTCGTGGCCTGTTCGTTTAAAGGCGTTATAACTACATATTCGCGATGGCGGATAACCCGATCATGTTCATTTACGCGTACGCATTTAAATACCCCCAGTACTCCTGCGACCGTCAAGATATCTCCGTTATCGTACTCTCTCGCGGTATCTTCAGCCGCGACGATTAGAATACGTTCGCCGACCTTAGCCTCTCGTTTCTCTTCGCGGTAACGTACGCCGTCTACGTGGATAATGTCGGTGGGTTCGAGGACTACATAAGAATGAACATGCCAATTACCGTCCTCCTCAACTTTCGCGTTTCCCTGACCGGAAAAATCCACGTTGTAAAGCCCGCCCACAAACTTACCGATGTCACCTTCTCGAAAAAACGGAGCCTGTGTCTCGACGGCTCTCACTAGTTCACCAACGTTTGCCTTACGTTCAACCTCGCGATACTCACGCTTAACTCCGTTATCATCCATCAAGCCCGTAATGTTCTTCGTCATATACCGATCACCCTCCGAAATTTTTATTTAGGCTACGTCAAAGTACGGCGCTGTCCACGGCTCTGCTTTCGTGACTTCTCTTCGTAACTGCTCGGCTAGTTCCGCAATCTCCCACTGACTACCGCGCCCCTTACGTCGTTTGCCGTAGAAGTCGAGTAAGGCTCGAAGATTTACGGTCATAACTAGATTAGTTGCGGCCGCGTTCGGGAGGACCATACGGGCGTCTTCCGGTGGAACTCCTGCGCGACGTAAACGGTCGTATACCGATTGCAGAGTACTCATCGCATCTTCGAACTCTTCTACCGCCGTAATGTTTCGCCAGATGGCGTCACCAGTCTCTTCGTTAAATCCGAACATTCGAGTAGAATCCGTGTCCTTTCCGTTGAGTGTAGGCGGCACCACGTAATCAAATCCGCCAGCTTTATCGGAACTGCCCATCCGCACATATCGTTGTGATTGGACGGAGTAACTAAAGCCGACCCTATGACGTGTCAATTGCGCTAGGAGTGAGCGTGATACGCCCTCAATCACGAATGTGAACGAAAGGTGTTCCAAAGTAGACGTATGGCCTGATCGTGTGATGTGGCGGAACAGACGGTCGGCTTCCGTACCTTCTTCGCCGTCGGATGCGGTCTGGCCGAAGTACTTGTCGCCTTCGAGAGCAACGATTTCGGACGGCTTATTGGCGGAATAACACGTTCTGATTGCGGTGAGGGCTACGGCTTGGCCGTCCGTAACGTTCCATCGGTCGTGTTGATTACCTTCATATTCTAGGAATTCGTCAAGTATATCGAGGCTATTGTAAAACTCTTCACTCAGTTGCGTATGAGAGATCAGCCCTACGGACATTTGCGTTTCTGCCATTAGCGTGCCTCCCTTAGTATCGCGAGTATAATTTCGGGGGAGATTTCGACTACTGCTCGGTTCTTCGCGTAAGACCCCGCAGTTTTATAGCGTTCAGCCCATTTTCGGCTTGTATAAACTTTGTCCGAAACAAGGCGTCCGGTGTCCGCATCAACTACGACAAAAGCACTTAAACTGGCAGGGTAACCCATTACACCGACACCCCCGTACTCCCAAAGCCATCGGCTCCGCGATCTGTCTCGCTTAATTCGTCCGCAACGATAAACTGCGCCTGCATCACCGGCAATATCAATCCTTGGGCAACGCGGTCACCTTTGCGGATTAGGTATGTTCCTGCTGGATAGTCGCGCCACTGTCGGACCTGCTCTCCAGATATCGTCCGTAAATACTCAGTACTCGGACATTCGTCTTCGATTCGATAATCTGTTACAATCGCTCTGCCTTCTTCGTCATACGCGAAAAAAGGCTCGTGTTTCCAAATATTATCGAACATCATCGCGACTTCACCCCGATAGTCACTGTCGATAATACCGATACCATTCGGCTGTCGAAGCTTCGTGTTAAGAGCGATGCCCGACCGCATGCACACTAACATCACGAAGCCCTCCGGTATTTCAAACGCGAGTCCTAACGGAACCTTTTGAGTCTCACCCGGTGAGATAGCTACGTCCTCAACCGCGACAAGGTCGAAGCCGGCCGAGCCGGTTGTTGCATATTGCGGAATTACTGCGTCCGGGTGCAGACGTTTGATTTTTACGGGGATCATTCGGTACCCTCCTCTAGTTCCTCGACTACACAATCTACTCCAAGTGCCCTAAGAATCGTGCGTAGTTCCTCCGGGTTTATTTCGGCATACTCGGTAATTACCTGGTCTCCTATAACGAGCCGTGTGCCGTAATCGTCACAACAGCCGGGCTCGCTGCAAGCATACGTCCACTCTTGGAAAGTAATTTTCATAATTACTAGCCCTCCTTCATGGATTCGTAGACATCGAGAAGCTTTCGTTCAGCAAAATACAAGCCAGCTTTATAGGCTTTCGTTTCCAAGTCGTATGGTTCTCGCAGGTCCACTCGGTGTTGCTCCTCGTGTAGTTTACAAAGCGTATGAAATACGATATCGACTAGTTGTTCACCAACCGTGGGCTTTCCTCGTAACATTTCGATTAACTCGCGTTGTTCATTCGTTGGGCCGTAGCTCATCGACGTACCTCCTTAACGACGAATACCTTGCCCCGTTGCTCAACGATCTGGTATTTGTCGGTGTCAAATCGGGACATATCCGTTATAGTGACCTCATATCTTGGAGTTGCGTAATCTACCGCTATGAAGCCAGTCCAATTGCTTAGGATTGCCGAGATTAGTAAAAACGTTATTCCTGTAGATTCTCCGTTGATTAGGCTGAAAAACGCCATTACTCCAAAGATCACAGCAAGCATCCCGAGGCATACCATGCCAACCAACGCTCCGGTATTTGACGCCGTACTCAGAATTTCCATCCCGTCACCTCCGTTTATCTTAGTGGGCACGCCCCACCCTCACACGAATCCGCGCCCTCTAAATCGCTAGTTCCGTCCGTCTCATATTTCGATAGAATCGCCGGATCGAACGGCTTCATTTTGGCGCGTAGCTCCTCGTATTCCTCTTTCGTAATAGCCTCGTACGGCGCGAGCTGGTACGTACCGCCATCGAGTGCCAAGAACGATACGCCTACAAAGTCGTCCCATCCGTCCCACACCGTCTGCTCAACCGTTGCCCATTCGTTCGGCCTTACAGTAATCGTATTGGACGAATTGTGGTCGGTGTACGAACGCTGGAATCGGAAGTAAGTCTCGAATTGACGCGTTGCGCTTACGTCGTCTTTCGTTTCTAACGCGCCAGAAGCAACAGGAAAGTCGATGACCAACGTACGGGCGTTTGCGAGACGTTCTGCTTCGGTATCGCCCGGCGTTCCTACTTCGGGATTCACCGTCCAGCCGAGCTCCTGCGCCACCTTCACGAGTGGATCGGACGCGTTAATACGGATACGTCGGATGTAGTACGGGCTGTGCGACCAGTGTAGGCCGGACGATACGCCGCCGGCTAGTTGCGAAATAGTGCCCTCCGGCTTGATCGTTGTCACAAGTAAGGGCGCGTTCACCCGCAGTTCCTTCGCGTAGGACTCCGCCTCGTTATTCGCTACTGTGCCGAGAAGTTCGAGTAAATCACGTTCCTGACGTTCGTTATAGCTAACGGCTGCCATAGCGTCTTTCCATCCGGTTAATGACGCGCCGAGAAGCCTGTCACGTTGTTGGATCGCGTCCCAGTGCGACAATTCGAGCGTTACGAGAGTCATGCGCAAGCCAGCACGGGCTGAACGTCGTTGAGCTTGTAGAAGTGCGGGGATATCGAGCTTACCGCCACACACGAACTGCATAACGTTGACCGTTGTTAAGTTGCAGACCCCGTATGAATCGAGCAGTATTTCCGCACACGGGTTAAGCCCTTCGGCGTTTGGTCGTCGGCGACGTGCTTCTTCGAGATTAATAAATCCCGGCTCACCTTCGCCCCTCATAATCTCGAACACGAGGTTAAGCATTTCACGGCTAGGTTTCGTTTCGAATGCGATAGAGTTATTCGATAGTCTTCGGTGGTCAAGTCCGAATCGCCCGTCCCCTACCTTCACGATAGAGTCGAACCACTCCGGCTTTTGTCCGATGCCTTCTAGCATTTCGCCTACCTTACGATGATGCGCGAGTTGATCTTCCGTCCACACTCCGTTGATGCCGTACTTGGCGAGAAGGCACTCGTAGTCGTCCGCGTCAAAGAGGAATATTTCGGCTGTTCTACGCACGCCGCCGACCACTACGTTAGCTCCGATAAGATTGCCGATATCGAGAATGTGGATCGGGCGGACTTGCTTGTATGGCGTGTTGTATGCGTCTTCCAACGGCTCAAGTGTCGGATCAATCTCGTTCTTGAGTACGCGGTCGATCCCCGCAAACATCTCCGCAAGAGGCTCGTGGCCCGATGCCGTCCCTCCGAATCGTTTCAGACGCTCACCTTTCGGACGCACCGAGTTGTACGAAATTTTCACGGTGTGGACCGATTCGTATTGCGGCTCCGTTAAGATTTCGAAATAGGCTCGGAGGGCTTCGACCCATCCCTCTTTACTGTCGCCCACGTAGATTTTCACATAGCCGTTATCGAGTTCGGTTACCTTCGTTCGTTCCAATCGTCGGTCTACCGGTACAGGTTCGTAGGGCGCGTTGATTAACGTTGTGTTTGTACGGATTGGCGCTAGGCCTGCCGCGAACTCCTTCGTACACTTGAATCCGACGCCGCAACCAACCATCAATAGATAAAACAAGTCGCCTAAATCCGACCAGCTTCGAATATTAACGAAACTGCAATTGAACTGACCCAAACTGTATCTAGCTCCAGCCTCAGTCCCTCCGACCCACAACGTCCGTCCACTTAGGAATTGACGCAGGTTGAACATCTCGTCGAAGAACGACTCGGCTTCGGCCTGTAAACTCGCGTAAGGCACCGTATAGCCGATCTTTTCGTAATGCTTTGCCGCGAGACCAAGGTTGTACTCCGTAGCCCTACGGCACGTTTCTTTCCACGTCTCACGGCGGCCAATTTCGGGCAGCCACCGTGAATATGTCCGGTAATATACGAACTTGCCGAGTTCGTTCATATGTTCGGGAAAGTCCGGGTACGTCTCGATAAATTCATCCGTTAGCAGTTGAGTCAATCCGCGTCATCTCCCTTTCAATATCGTTTATCGCGTTAATTATCGTTTGCCTGCGCAGTCTAAGCGCCAGACATCTTCGCTCACTGACGAATAAGCTCTCGTTTACGTTCTCTAGCTCCTCGCGTAGGTAACGGAGTGATCGTTCGACTGGTTTTTCGTCGCATTTATTCATCCGGTTAATGCTCGTAACAGCCGGAGTAATGCAAAAAGCAAGACCGAGTGAACAAACGGGATGCCTACGCCTGAAAGAGCAAAAATGTAATACACGCCAGCGCCGCCTAGTAAATATACGCCTGTAACGATTACTGCCCAAAATATGAAGAGCCCCAACTTAGACCAACTCATCAAACCGCCTCCCACACTTTGACCATTTTTTCTACTTGATGTACTTCTATGCATTCGACTTCATCCTCGTATTCCCACGGTCTCTCATCTTGGCACTCTGTTGCTCCGACACTATAGCCTGTGGAGTAATACTTCCCGTCAATCCATTTAAAGATAATGTCGTGGTATACAGACCACCTTGATTGGTCGACAATTCGATCTGAAATCACCTCCACTCCGTCATACCCCTCCCACGGAAGCCCGTATTCTTTTAACTCTTCCGTTCTGAAATTAACTTTTGCCATACTCACTCCGCCCCCTCAATGTCTATCAATTTATTCGCGATAAGATACGCCAGCACCACCGCACACGCATCGCTATCATCGTAGCCTGCCGCAAACCCATAGTCTTCCGGCAATCCTAGTATCTTACGTACTCTTACCGCGACCTCGACCTTCTCCGCCTTGCCATTGCCGGTGACTAACCGTTTCACAGCCGTTGGGCTAATCTCGTCAGTCACCGCGTAGCCATACCGAGCCAGCCCTTGGTCAACGGCCGCCCACGCACCGAACACACCTTGTCTCGCCCTTTTCGATCGGCCATCCGTAAAGTCTTCACGTATGATTGCGGTAAGTGGTCCGGCATCGTGAGCGACCGCGACCGTCTTTGCTTCGATGTATGCGAAACGTTGGCCGTCCGTATGTGCAGTAGATGTAACGAGCGATGAAGCGTATATTAGCGAAGGCACCCGGTTCACTACGTCTATCACCGCGAATCCGGGGTTCATCGAAATGTCCAGACCGAGATATCGTTCCTTTTTACGAGTAGCCATCGGTCACCTCCGTAAGCCCGCCGCGGTCTCTAAATGACGCGCGTAGTCGAGCAGATTGTCGTACACCACATCGCTGTCCTCCGTATGTAGCTCGGAGGCTAAACGGCGGATGTCGCCGGATACGACCGCCATCACCGTTTTAAGCGAGTCTACTTCGCGTTCCAATTCGTCATAATTTTCGATCATGTCGTGAGAGACCATCGGCATTAGGCGACCACCTCCACGATTTTCGCCCCGTAAGGTACGTACTTCAACGGCCGACCCGGAGCATTTACGACCACATTCCGGTAGTTAATACCGCGATAATCTGCAATCGGCTTAAGCTTACGAAAGACCTCGATTGTAGCGAACACGTCGTTCATTGCCCGATGATGCCCGTTTAACTCGATGCCATATCGGGCACATACATCTTTTAATGACGCGGACTCCGTGGGCGCTACGAGCTTGGCGAGCGCCCGGGTGCAGACGAACTTTTCAAGGAACATAACGCGTCCAGTAACAAACGATAGGTCGAATGGGGCATTGTGAGCAACGACCGTAGTATCAGCAAAAAATTTACCTAACGCACTGACCGCAAAGAAACTGTGGGTACCTCCATTTAAGTCTCTCTCTGTGATACCCGTCAGTTCCGCGATAAAGCTTGGTAATTCGCGCCCCTCATCGAGTTGCACAAACGTCTGGAACCGTCCGTACTCGCGTTCTAAATCCGTTCTGATCGCGGCAACTTCGATAATTTGATCGTTCTCGTGATCGAGACCCGTCGTTTCCAGGTCAATGAACGTGTAAATTTCGCCCATCAAGCCACCTCCTTATCGAGTATCGAAGTGATTTGTTCGAACGCATCGATATACGACCGTTTCTTCCACTCTGGCATTCGTGACCTACGCACCATCGCCACTTGTCGTTCCAACTCATTGTATTCTTCGGCACTCAACGAAAGGGCGCACGCTGTCTTGAAGTTGTTAAACGTCCACTTTTCGAGGTCAAGCTTCGGCGGCCGACCTTCTTTCGATCGAATTACTATGTCCAGCAATTCGTCTCGGAGTCCGATTCGATCTTGATCCGTGATAGTCACGTGGAACACTCGTAAATCAGGCTTGGCCGCGTATTCCTCATCCGTCAGTACCCATTTAGCTTTAGACGCGTTCACATACACGATGAGGTAGTCGTCTAAGGGGGCCTCAGAAGTCCCGTACATTTCCGTATAGCCGACGCATTGAGCAACGTGCTTAGCTTCCGGCTCGGTCATCGAGTGGGGACTCGTCTTAGCTGCGGTTGTCTGCTTCGACTTAATTTCGAGACCTACGCGGCGTCCGTCTTTGTATCGGAGGATACCGTCAGGCTTTCCGTAGAGGGCGAACCGTTGGCCGCCGTGATCCATAACGTGTAGTTTCTGCGCGAAGTCCTCCCACATCGGTAATCCGTCCGGTGTACGCTCAACGGTGAAGGGCGGTGCCTCCCCGAAAGTTCGCTCGTAATGCTTTTCGATGAATAATAGATCGCGTTGAATTACGTCACCGATTGCGGTGCCGAGCCGAGTCCAGCGTCCTTGGTGAGGCGGTCGCGGCTGGATATCCTTTTTGGCCCCGCGTAGCTTCTCGTATAGTTCGCGTTTATCCGCGTTGGCGCTAGACGGCGAAAAGTACGGCTGTGCTCGAAAGTTAAAAAACGGGCGGGTACGGAGAGCATTCGCTTTCTGTTCGGAAATTATAGCGTCAAGCTCGTTGTCCCAAACCTCGGGCGCAGAGTGCCATTGGTCAAGCATCGTTTTGAAATCATTGGCTAGTTGTGAGATAGAGCATCGTCCCCTTTCGTAACTTCTTCCCATTGGGTGATTTCTACAGTCCTTGTTACTTCTTCTACCTCAACCACATCACCCCAACAACCATATTCATAGTGTCCAAAATAACTGCCGGCACGCTCAACATCAAACATAAAATGCCTCTCGTCGAAGGTTTTAAAGATACAATTACACACACTGTATTTCCCTTGGTCTTCCCACGGAGTCGTCTCAACCTTCTCGTAATCAAAACCACACTCATCATCAAAAAATATCGCTAGGCGCTGTTCCTCCGTTGTCTTCATATTTACTCGTCCTCCTTCGATTTTGGCCGGCAATTTTCGAAGTCCCACTCTTCCGGCTTGTGTTCGTCCATCCACCGTTCCATTATTACAATGTCCGTAACTAGTGGAACACTTAGCGAAACTGTTTTCGTCATGATCTCGTTGACTAATTCGATTGTTGCAGGAGTCAATTGCTCACGTGGAACCGAAATCAATATTTCATCGTGTATAGACGCGTTCATTTCCCAACCTCGCGCCATACATTCGCGGGCCATTCGGTTACCGTTCATTTTTAATATGTCAGCGCCAGTACCTTGTATAACGGCGTTAAAGGCTGCGCGTTCCCAGTAGCCGACGAGTCCCGATATTTCATATAAACAATCAAGCTCCGTTTGAATTTCTTTAAGGCGACGTTCCTCTTTACTAGAGCTGTCTTTGATCGTCAAATCACCGTTTATCGTAGACATACCGTTGCTTATCGCTTTAGTTGAAATCCTATCAAGTAGACGTTTACGTTCCATGAATAACTGTATACGTCGACGCTCGTTCCCTTTTTTCTCGTCCGCTACACGTTTATAGTCCGGGAATCTTCGTTTTCTTCCGCGTAGTGTTTCAACGTATTGGTCACGTTTGAGGCCGGCTATAATGTCGTCAACCATTGTGTTAAATGACGGAAATGTACGGTCGAAGTTTTCGAAAAACATTTCCGCCACCTCCTCCGTTACGCCCATTTTCTTCGCGAAAGAACGCTTGGATTGACGATAGGCTACCGCGAGTACGCCGGTTTTCATAAGCTTGCGTGGCTGAAACGAACCAGTCGGATCGAACGCCTTGTCTACGCAAAACTCTTCCGCCAAATTAAACGTCATCATCGCCATAGTCGTGTAGAGGTCAACGCCGTCAACGAAGATTTGTCGCATGGAGTTGTCGCCGTATTTTTCATACATGATATGCGCCATTATGCGAGGCTCTATCTGACCGAGATCGGCGCCGATGAAGATAAATCCGTCGGCTGGAATAAAGCAATTTCGGACGCGATCGCCCTCGCCTTTAGACGGGAGGTTCTGTAAATTCGTACCGAGCTGTACTTTACGTTCATCTGAGATTAACTTGCGGACGATTGCGTGATAATTAGCGTCAGTTATCATCGGCATCTTCTTCTCCTAAATAGTGACGCGGATCAAATCCACTCCAAGAGACGCCTAGAACCTCAGCAACCTTCCCAACAGTCTCTGAATCAAGATTGATTTTATCGAAGTCTCCTTGCTCTAGTGTCCCGTAAACATCACTGTGTTTACCGAGAACCTCCCCAAAATACACACGCTTGCCGATTAGCTCTTGTATTTCATTATCAGAAGCAACGAACAGCCCCTCAAGATCGCCATTTCGACCACAATCCCAATAAAAGTTCCAGAGAAATTTCTCCATCTCTACACCCCCGTTTTGAACTCGTCAAGAATATCGATAGGTCGTCCGTTATATCCACTTGAACTATAGCGCCCAGTTTTCGTACCTCCCGCCTTAAATTCGGAGTGCAATCTTCCATCCGGCTCTAGCGCGTTCGGAATCTTATTAACGTAAGTCGATAGTAGTTTTTCGTATGCGGCAACGGTTGCCAACGGCGCTAATTCTTCCTCGTCCTCATAGTACATTTCGAGCACATCTGCCGCGGTTGATCGAGTCTTTCCACGTTTTACAAGGTGCGTCCTGTCTCTAATTCCAATGTGGTCGTAGATGAGATATGCTATGTGATTACCGTTAGTCAATTTGAACTCGCCGTCCTCGACGAATAATGGCGCGTGCTTCTCATCTGCCGGTACTAGGTCCTCTGCAAGATACTTAGCTAATTGCTGTTTGGCGGCTGAGTACCTTTTCAAATGCGATTTACCCCGCGATTCTAAATCCGCAATTATCGCTTGTTGCTTGGCGATGTTCTCGTCACGCTTGGTAATTCGTTTCTTCTGCGTTTCGATCCAGTCGGCTACTTTCTTCGCGTTAATAGTCCGATCCATCTTGCGGACAAACTCTATATCAATACCGTATGTCTCGACCAATTGACGCCTTGCTTCCGTCAGCTTTTCCTCGAACTCAACACTAAGTCCGCGCATCATTACGAGATCAATTTCGAATCCGCAGCGTGCCATGAATACGTCCGTCTCCGGTAACTTCGAGTCGATGTTCGCGTAACATTCAAGCAAACGGCCAGTCTTCGCCATCACTTCGAACTGCCATTCGAATAGTTTCCATCCATATAGTACGTCTTTAATCGCGTAGATTCCGACCAGTTCGGTGTTGAACGGAGCTGGCGAGCGATTCCCGAACATATCATCGAATGTGTAGATCGGCCCGTCTATTCCATAGAACCGACCGTATTTCGCGGTCAACGGCTTTAAACCATACGACTCTTCGTGCTCATTCATGAGGTGCATCGCGTCTAATGTGTCCCATACACAGCCGTGAATCTCGTATCCATCATTCTGCGCGATGTGTAAGTCGTACCGCGCCGAACCCATGTGAAACGTCTTTCCGTGTTCTGGGCGCGATAGGTACGGTGTAATTGCGGCTAGTACTTTCGATCGCGTTAGCTGCGGGTCGCCCGCCTTGAACGCGTGTGGCACATCGAAACCATCAACGTGACCGTACGGAAGATAGTAGCCTTCGTTAAGTATCGGAAGCCATATCGAGAACCCTATTGATAAGTCGATGTAGGAATCTATGCCCGTACCCTCAAAGTCGCCTGCGGTCATAGAATCTACGTCTAGTATTCGGAAACGATCACGCCATTCAACGCGCTGTCGCCGAACTTCCTCTCGTAACCGTTCGACAAATGCCGGAAGCTCACAGTCGTCCGTTAGTATGAAGTAATTGTCCGGTTTACCTGCAAGCACTTCCGCAATCCTCTCTTCGCGTGCCTCCGTGGCTTGTGCGGCCATAATACGGCGACCCATTTCGAGGACTTCGGCTTTCGAGAGCTTCTTCTCCGAGAGCCTGCCTATCGCCCCGGAGAAGAATGCGGTCTTGGCTGTTTCGTAGATGACACGTTCCTTGTCGGTTAGTTTCTGAGCGCCGACCCGCGCCCACGCCTGCTCGATCGTCTCAGTTGCGGCAGACTTACGTTTAGTCGCGTCTGCCACTCGTTGCTTAACCTCAGCGTCGGCTACGGTCGGTGAACGGAGTTTTAACGATAACTTTACGGTCAGAGCGACCGCCTCCTTTCGTTAGGATGGCTAGGCTACTCGTAAGTTTACGGTGGATTCTACCGGCGCAATGAGTTCTAGTTCCTCCGGTTTAGTCCACGTATTGTAGTCGCTAGTCACGAAATCCGGCATACTAAGACGGTAAGGCGAAAACTCCCCGTTGGTTCGTTCGATTGTAGTAATAATTCCTACATGCTCGTTTAAACCGTGATAATGCGAGTGTCCAAGGAATCTTACCGTGTCGCCTGCCTTAAACTCGCCAACCTTACGGCCGAGTGCGGCCCATTTCGCCTCCTCATCGGTTGCCTTCTCTAGTTGATAGTGTTTCGCGTAGCCCTTCTTTCCATCTTGTCTTTTAATAGTCAATCTATCATCGTCCTCGCGTAAGCCAACAGTATAGATACCGCCATCATCAAAGCCTAACAGTGGAAGCTCTCTTCCGCCGCTAACCAAACGCACCTTATCGCCCGGTTTAAACTGATCAGCCGCGTGTTGGCGCTCGACCTCCGCAGTCACTTCCTCTTCTGTGGCTACTGTTAGCTCATCAATGTGCGCATGCCAATACGTGCTCTTTGGAAAATCTACACGTACACTATTTCCGTTAACAAAACGTACCTTACCAATATCGCCATTACATACACCACCCCATCCGTACTTAGGCTCTTCTCCGTCAGCTATCATTAATTTCACGTAAACACCCGGCTTGATCTTTTCTCGTTCGATCTGACGTAATGCTTCCGCAACCTCTTCGTCGGTGGCGCGGACTAAACTACTCTCTAGGAACCATCCTGCGACGTGTCCTTTTAGGTCCTCGGCGCGGAATGGCACAGGGTCCTCGTCATCTTCGATAACCTTCACGATTTGCCCAATTGAGGCGCATGTCATATCGACCCTTACCACTTTCGCATACTCCCCGACTTTCAAACGGTTAGCTTTCTTCTTCATCGCTCCAAGTTCGGCAACTCTCGCTTGTGCTGCGGCTAGTTCCTCGTCGATGGAAATCGGCTCTAGTACGGTATAGTTTCCTGATGTTACGAAATGTTCGTCTTCTACGTCATCAATAAAGTAAGGGTCACCGTCTGAGTCAATTTCGGTAATCTCGTAAACTTTACCCGCGGTATAATCCACGGCTGAATCATTAGGAACCACGAACTTATCGCCCACTCTCGCATCTCGCGCGACCTTCCGATAAGTTACGCCCCCATGCGTTACTAGTTCGTTCGGAACAGTGCCGATTTTTTCGAGTAACTCGTAACGATCGAGCCAAGTATCATACTCGCCACCTTCCTCATCAATGATTTGAGGATCGTCGTGATGATCAACTCTCACTACCACATACGGCTTACCTTCCTCAATAAAATACCTTGGCGATTCATCGTAGAACACATAATCACCCACCTGCGCATCACGATCCGTTACCACACGATATTGAACGCCATTTACCGTTTTAATGTTTCCCATTATTAAACCGCCTCCGATAATTGTTTTTTAATAACAGTCGATAACTTGCGCCATTTCTCGTTTATATTGTCCGGCGTCGCCCAGTATTCGGACAGCTCCCGATTTTCAATCAAGTACACTTCGCCGTCCAGCACACCGATGAGATAATCCGCGTCGTCCCGCGTGTAAACATCGCCACTGTTACGTGATCCACATACAACGAGCGCACCACCCCGGTCTTCCCGTCTACGTACGGTCTTTACTTGAAACGTCTGCCAGTTGCGTGACAACGGGTGCCGCGCTACAATGTCATACACTTCGGGGGCTTCGGGATTGGCGATCTCGTAACCGTTAGCAAGGAGCGCCGTTTTCGCCACTAACTGCGAGTGGGCTCCGATATTATTCGAGTAGTTCGCCATCTGGTCGCCTCCTTTACTCGCATAGTGAGTCCGCATACATTAGCGCAACGAACGCGATCAACATGCTTTGTTGTATCTGGAAGAAGTTCAGGTCCGAGCCTACAGCGACAAGCGCCGGCATTACGTTAATAAATACGATGAAAGCAAGCATGATTAAAAACTTACGCATGTGCGGCCTCCTCTCGGTTAAAATGGCAAGTCTTCGTCGGAAACGGTGATCGGACCGTCCTCTAATACCGATTGATCTACGTTCTTCGTCGCATTTTTGAGAATTTCGCGGATATCATCTTCGGTGCGGAAGTTCGCGAGTTCTTCGTATTTGATTTCGGTCGATCCGATAAAGGCACGGGCGGCTTCGAGTACCCCTTCGTCCAGGTCAGCCGATTCCAGCGAGTACGATTTATCCGCCTTGCCGATCGTGACCGCATCGCCCGTCAACGTGTAGTCCGGCTTGAACTTTTTCGCAGCCTTTTCGAGCTTGTCGAAGTCGTCCATAAGATTAGTCGCGTGGAACTCCTTGAGGTCGAGAACGCGCCACGTCTTGTATTCGGGATCGTACACCGGCATCATGAAGTAGAGTTTGCGTTTGGCTTTCGCCTTGCACGATAGGCAATTATTTCCGTTTGGCTTCGCGTACTGATCGAATAGTGTAGCGCCTTCGTCTTCGTTAGCTGGCGCCTTCTTCGGGCTGTGCGAGCACGTATGTTTACGGTAGTAGGTTTCGCGTGACGGGTATTTCTCGCCGTCCTCATGCGTGTAGTAAAAGTACCATTCGGTATATGGCGCGAGGAGGACAAACGTCTTGCCGCCGGCTAGTTCTTGGCGGAGCTTAACGTAGCGTGTGACACCTTCCGGCAAGCCTGCGTTAATGCCTCCGCCGGCTCCTTGTGCCGCCTTGTCGCGCGCCTCTTCACGTTCTTTTAACTTTTCACGGATTCCCATGCACATCGCTCCTTTAACGTTATGATTTGCGGATTGCTTCGAACTGGGATCGTAGTAGGGTGCCATATGAAAGCGTTCTGATAAGCTCATCCACAGCGCCTGCCGTTAGCTGAATCGTGTATGTCTTCTCAACGGCCGGTGTTGTGGAGATTAGCGTGATTGGTTCTTGCTTGGTCAAAGGCTCTAGCACTACGTAATTCTGAAGAGAAGAATCCCGACAGCGACCTGCGTCATCGTAAAATTCCGCATCGCCGAATGAGTCGAAACCTGCTATCATGTAAACCTTTCCTTGAGTTAAATTCCGCCTTGATTTTGTGATCTGGATGAACTCGTCGCCCGGCTTCGCATCTCGCGCAGCCTTACGATACAGCTTACCTTCATGTATAATCGTCTCCATTACCAACACTCCTCGTCATCATTTCGGACACCGGTAGTCCCGCGTCCGCGAGACGGCACTATCGCGGTTACTCCTGCCAACTAGTCGCCTTACAGCCGGGGCCATAGCCGATCTAGCCAGAGGCTCGCCGATCAATAACACCGCCTTGCCGACGCGGGAGGTCGGCCTGCTATTGCTAAAATATTGAATATTGCGTATACTCCTCCTAGGGACATGCTTACTTTCGTCCGATCTGCGGCTTGCCCGGATCGGAGCCGTAATGGCTAGGGAGGAGGTGATCGCGTGAAGTGGATACAACACTTGCGCGACACTGGGGTACTTGACTTGGCTCTTGTCATCCTGGCTGTCCTCGCCCTCCTGCGCTAGTTGCGGGCGGGCTTTTTTATTTCACTACATATACGCAGCTACGGACTTAGCGACGCCCCGCTTATCGTGCTTAACCGCAAGTAAATCATCGTCCAATTGCGTAAAATATTCGTTGATTGCTTTGATACGCGCCTTATATGCGAGTTTCTTCGATTCACTCCGCGATCTAAGAAACCGTAGGTTTAACTCCGCCTTTTCGATTTCAAGTTCCGCTTTGATTAACGTAATTTTCCGACGTAAAGTCCGTTCTTGCGTTTCTATCTTACGTAACTCACGCGACAGTAACGTCTCTACCTTGTTTCGTATGACTGCTCGCGGTTTTGCCGGATGCACAGTTACGACTGTCAACGTATTAGCCGCCGTTTCTCTTACGATAAAGCAAGCGCGGTTGTATCCGTATAAGTGACCGTGCTTTTTGTCGATTCCGATTACGTGGCTAATGTACTCGGCTTTTTTCGCCGTTTCCGCCACCCAAGACGCTGCCTTTCTCGGTTCGATACCGAAATCTTTCGTCGCTTCTTCCATCGCGTGTTTCGTAATGCGTAGGCGCCTTCCGTTTAGTCGATGGGCGAGTGTCGTCATCCGAGCCGCACCGCCTTTCGGATCGAGGCGGATGAGGTGGAAACGGTAATCGGAATATAGACCGCAGGATCATCATAGGGCGGGAAACCTCCGTTGTAGATATATTCGATATTTTCGGATTGCTTACGTTTAGGCATCGGGATCATCTCCGTTTCAAGAGTAATTTTTTCGCTATGTTTGACAGAACGTTCTGTATAATGGCAATTAAAGATGGTTAAGATTTTGTAATAGCCACTTTGTTTTGATTGAGAACAGCATAGAAGTACTCTATAATGACAATAAGAAAGAGATACGACGCGTTTATACTCGTACGTATTAATTTCTTAAGTTTTGTTAGGCTGTCTGTGAGAGGGCGGCTTGACAAAATGCTCTAAATCTTGTGATGGCTCGTCTATGTGATTCGGGTTTACCTCCAAAGAGTTGCGCTAACAACTCGGAAAGAGATGAATCATTATAGAAGCCGTCAGACCAAGCGAGTAGGATCGCTTGTTTTCTCAGGTCGCCCTTCGCTAAAAGGGCGATTTTTTCTTTTATTGACTCTCTGTCGATTACGGTACTCTCGATATCCGCTAAAATATCAGGAAGTACCTCGCTCAGCGTGTTTCTGTCCTCGTCGATGTATTCGTTCATAGACGTTAGTTTCTCACGAGTGAACTTTCTGTTTTTGATAAATTGTCTAAATGCCCTTTCTAAATTAATCCTTGCAAGTTGGCTGAATGACCCTTTTTCTTGCTGGTAACTATCTATACTCTCGTCTAATCTATCTAATAGTCGCTTTGTTAGAGTAGCTTCGTTTTGTACCTTGAACCAGTTTTTGTACACGTAATCATTTATAATTGGCACAAAATCTTTGTAGATCATTTCTCTTGATCTTAAGCATCCGGACTTAGCTGCTAATACTACGTTTTCTATTTTATTATTTAGCAAACTCAATTCCTCCTTTATACTATTAATAGGGCAATGCATTGAGCAGAATTGGGACATCTTTCTAAAAAAAATTTAAAAGTCTTTATCAGAGGTGCCGTATGACGTTTAAAGTCGGAAGGTGCCGCTTGTATGAACGGTTAAAGATCGCTGATATGACGCAGACTGACCTTGCGGAAAAAATCAAGATGAAACGCCAACAAATATCTGATTACGCAAACAACCGGAATGTCATGTCACTTTCTAACGCGAAGTCTATTGCACACGCTTTAGACTGTCATATCGACGATCTATACGAGTGGATCGAAATACCTCCCTCGAAACGAAACCGTAACAGCAATCGGGACCAAAAAGAGTAGCGGAAGCATCCGCTCTCACCGACTTTTGTACCGAAGTTTCGGTAACGGCTTATTTATCATTTACCTCCCTTATTTATATATCTCATTTTCCTGTCTTAATTATTATTTGCGTTTATTGAATTTTACATTTCATAAAAAAGCTTAAACATTTCGATTTATTTCGACATTTTTATTGGTTTTTCCGACAAAAAAAAGACCACCCTCAACTGGGCGGTCCCATCTTCTGATTTATCCATGCTCTCCCACATTATATACGGTCATGTATCCACGCGCTGTATCCTTACTAACAATTCCATGCTCACCTACGTTGGCACTCACGGGGGAATTTGTTGTGAATACAGTCAAAACTAGTAAAAATGCTAAGGCTAGCTTTTTCATAAGAATCATCCTTCCATCATTGAATTGTACTTTTCACGCTGTTCTTGTGAAGCCTTATTGTAATGCTTTGCGAAAACAGCGGTGATTTTCTTCGATCGAAAATTATTACCCATGTGCTCTGACCACTCCAGCGCTATTAACAACTTACTGAGTCCTTCCTCAAATCTGTTCATACACAGAAGATAACTTCCCATCAATTGGTTATAACTAATTCTATATTTAATCCCCAAAGTGTAAAGTTCGTTTTCTATAAACTTAATTAAATCTCTATTATCATGTAGAAATATCGTAGCCTCTTTAATCTTTCCCGTTTTTAAATACGCGGAGAGAGCTGTTGGAACAATCGACCTCATATATTCCCTTCGACCATTCGCCCATTTAAAAAATTCATTTATGGATTCGATCTTACCTTCCTCAATCTCAGTTAACAAACGATTTCCTAAGCTTAAATCAAAAAAATAATCATTTATTTTAGAATATTGGTCAATCAATTCATAGACATAGGGATACTTTCCAGCTCCTTTCAAAGAAAAACTTAGATTCATCAACGACTCGGCATAATAGTTATCTAGCTCATCCCTCGTTATCCCACACAATTCTAAGTTACCATCATTTAGCAAGTTTTCACAGTATCGTTTTGCTTCTCTCGTGTATCTCTCTGTATTCTCGAAATCTTCAACGAGATTATAGAAATATGATATTTCTAGTAGCGAATCAAGGTACAATTTTGGGGTTAAATGTTTTTGGACTCCTAGTAGTTTTACTAATGCTATATAACTATTTTTCGAATTTTCGCCTCTCGTTCTCATGAAAGAACGATGTATTAAAAAGAGCCTGTACATGCTGGTAGCGTAGCTTGTCGTTATTTGCCCGTCCCATCCGTCACGAATCGCAGAGTATATATGAACTGCCTCATCATAAAGATGCCTCTCGTATAAACTTTCGGCCAGTTTGAATAATGTTTCTAAAGACTCCTTTTGGTTCAACAGTAGGAAACTCGTTCTATTGGCTAGGTCTGACATCCCTTGTAGTAAGCATTGTTCAATGAATGACTTGCATTTCTTAATATCCAGTCTACCACTTTTCTTATAGCACTCGAAAACAAAATAACTATAGAAGTATCCTTGTTCAAGTCCCAAAGCTGACGTGAGCCTATCGAGTAAGTCTAATGTAAACGCAGTATCTGCATTGGAAGATAGTATCTTGGATAGTCTACCCTTGGAATATTTCATCATATCAGCTAATGTTGACATTTTTACAAATCCAAAAGACCACATTTTACGTTGAATCAATTGTCTTAGTTCCACACGCATCAGGTGAACGTCTTGATCTAAGTATTCTCTGCGTATAGAGTTCTCTATAGTTACTATCTCCATAGATTTCACCTCTCGCAATACGTCTCATAATGGGATTATACATCTCATTATGAGATTTGTAAACACATAACGGGACGTTGTTTTAGCTTAATAACTATGTTACTATGATAAAAAGAAAGGAGTTGGATTAATTTGTCATCAAAGCGAGAACTTTCACTTGAAGGTAATGAACTAAAAGATTTAATAGACATAATGAAAGCTGAAAATAAGATAAAAACTTATTCCGAACTGGCCGAGTTATTAAATATTAACGTAAGTACCTTTAGGAATAGACTACATCGCGATAATATGAATTTTAATGACGTGGTAAAATTAGCTGACTTTTTAGGGTACGAAATGATTTTTAGGAAAAAGTAGATCAATATTCCTAAATTATCCTATACAAATATTAATATTAATAAAATTATTTTTACTTGTAAACGCCCTCATATAGTATTTCATCAATTCCGCACTATTTTTTATTTCGTTTGGGTCCTTGTACCGAAACGGATACCCTACGACGTTAACCGCCATGTATCCCGACAGTCCTCCGACGACCGCCCGTTTCATCTTCTGTCCAGCCGAGTCGTGGTCCGCCATCACCCCGATAATCTCTATCGGGCTCTTCCGCAAAGCCTCCGCCTTCTCTTCGCTGAACACCGAACCACCTAACGCTACCGCCGGCACCCCCGCACTCCACAGATACATTGCGTCAATCTCGGATTCCACGAGCACCGCTCTTGTAATTCTCTGCTTATAAACGATGTCCAGCCCGTACACCATTTCACGTATAGGTCGCCCTCCCTTTGCGTACCAGAACGTCTTCTCGTTAACCTTCCGATATTTAACGTTCCCTAACGTTCCATCCGCGTTAAACCAAGGAATAGTAATCGCGTTAGTCCTCGGATCATAGCCCGTTCGGAACATCTGCTGTATCTCATCGGTTATACCTCGCGAAGCTAAATACGGATGGTCCCTGCCTAGGTACTGTTCGTCTAACGGCTGGATTCGCGGCTGGTCTATACGTAAGCGCCCCGACAAATCTAACGTAAGAGTCTCGGGATCAACCGTTCCCTCCCCGTACTTCCACCGCAAGTAATCCTGCGTCTCCTCTTCCGTTTCCTCCCGTAGAAACGCGAGCAACTTCACGATCCCGCCGCGTTGGTAATCCGGGTCCTTCGCGCCCATATCCGACCAATAGCCGGCCTTTGCCTTATTGCGAGGGTCATTACTATCGCGTAACCATACGTAGAAGGAAGGCGACCGATCCCAACGGAAGGGGCTGGCCGCAAGTAGCTTGTCATCCGTCCACGTTGCGGCCGTCCACGAAAACTGCTCGAGCTCAGCCCGAATATCTATCTCCATTTGTACGTCCTCCTTAAAACGGCATCTTAAATTGATCTGCGGCCGCCTCTCCGCTTGGTAGTTCGCGCACAAGCCCGTAGTTCGGCATGTAAATGACTTCTAACGTGACACCTTCGCCACCGTTGCGCCCTTTATTTAACTGTATAACCCCGATTCCATCCAACGTATCTATCCCGATAGTTAGTGCCGAATCCTGGAGGAACGACTTACTCTTCATTAGTTCAGCGCGTGTGGGCGGTCTAAGCTCTCGATTGCCCTCGTCGTCCCTGTCATCCCGGACCTCTTCCGCCTGCGTAATGCCGTGGATAACGCATTGATATCGACCTGCCAACGCCCTTATTTTGTTCGAAGTCTCGGTCGCGTCGCCTCCGGTTGTCTTAGACCGGTTCGCCTCGTAAGTCATGTAATAGTACGGGTCAATAACAACAACATCCGCCTTTGTTGCCACAATGTCAGCTTCTAGGTCGCGAACTCTACGAGAAGAGAAGTCAATGTCATCTACCGTACGAACGACAATGGTACCTGGTATGATCTCGTTGATCTCCGTTAAAAACTGTTCGAATCCCTTTTCAAACTCTTCCGTTAATTTCCCATTAAGTAGCGCTCTGTTCTCGAATCCTACCTCATAATCCACACCGTCAATGTTTGCGTTAACAGCTCCTTGGCGTGCTGAGATAGATGAATAGGCACGGGCCATCCATTCGAATCGAGACATTTCCATCGCCCACACAAGTACGTTTGCGCCTTGAGCAGCGGCTTCTATCGCTTCCTCCATCGTAAATATAGATTTACCTCGGCCACTCCGCCCGTACCACGTATAAACATTGCCGGAAAGGTAGCCGCCTATCTCTTTATTAATCGTAGGGAATTTCGACTTCCATATCTTAAACGACGTTCCTTCCTTACGTTTTCGATATTCGTCAAGAAACGTTACCGTATCACGTTTAATATCCGTTCCTATCTTTGATCGCGTAGTCGTTTCCGCCCTGATATGCTCTGTTTGCTCGATGAGCCACGCGGCAAACTCTTCCGTCGACAGTTCCGTAAACTTATTCCCAACGTCCTGTCCAGTTAAGAACGAATGAAGCCGTAACTTGCCCGCATCGTTCCTTATCTTACGCGCCATGTACTCGAAGGAATCGCCGACTTCCGGCAGGTACGTAAAGCCCGCACACTCAGCGACTACAGTTCGATAATCCGGCGCCTGCCCTCCGTTGCTGTCCGCGTAGTCCTTTATGAACCGGTAGGCCTTCCGTTCAGCTTCCGTGGGGAAATGCTCGGCCCGTATGTCGTATCGAAGAAATGCGCCTGTATCGTTTGTGTCAATCACTTTCGATAGAAATGATTCACCGTATGCCAAAACCGCTCACCTCCGCTAGTCAAGAAATGTCTACAGAGCCTTTACCAAAATAATACTCGATTTGAGCTAAGGGCATGCCGTTGATACGACGGGCACCGCCATTCCTTTCTAACAGTTTGTCAATGTAATCTAGCCCCTTAGCCGTAACATAAGTAATCGGAACGTTAAATAGGCTGCTGTTTCCGAACGTCCGTTGCTTTACCACGAAGTAGCCCTCGTTAACATACATCTGGTAGGGCTCGTTTTTGTGATTTAGAAGCTTAATACCTCGTAAGAATGCATATAACTTCTTTTCGCCAATCCCTAATGATTTACCTGATTCGCGAATAAGTTGGTAATTGTCTGCGTTTATGAATCGATCATGAGCCTGTACCTTTGGTTTCTGTATAGATAATTGTTCTTCTGCAAGAGATCGGGCCTCTTGCTCTTCTTTCAATTTTGTAGCTAGTTGAATTAAAAAATCTGGGCTTGTGAGGGCTTTTTCTAATGTACCCTCAGTCATATAAGCACCGTGCTTACTAATTGAAGGTAATATCTCATCAAAAATCCAATATTCAAAACGTTGAGAAGATGGCAATTTAGACTTTGCTATGAGACGGTATAGATTGCCTTCATTTATGAATTTCATTTTTTGTTCTCCACCTGATGTAGGGACTGAACGAATCGTGCACCCCTCTTCTCGGCAGTGATCTCGGACAGCTTTTTGAGGATTTGAGTACCCCAAAGACTTAGCAGAACTCGTTGCTCCGAACCACTCCCTTCCGTCTAAAATTAACACTTCTACTTCTCCAAAGATTTCGTGTTTAAAAAGATTCAGATTGACCATACGTCTTCCCTCCTTTTATCATGCAATAGTTTGATCGGTTGCTCCTTTTCTTTATACCACGATGTTTTTGTACACTCGTTTTTTCAGTGATAGCAGATGTAAATAAAAGTAATTTATTTTGTGCTCTAGTACTATCTTTTGTGCTATAGTGTGATTATTTGTGATTAATTTTAGAGTATTTTTTTAAATAAAATGCTTGACAGATTTTTATTTAGGTATATTAAACATACTTATAAAAGACGTCTTCCCCACTCTGACAATTTCTCCGACAACCGATCCGCCTTCTCATCCGACAGCTCCCCGAACTCATTCCGAAACTCTATTAGCAGCGCGTAATCAAGAAAAGCCTCTGCGCAGTAATCCCGTTCCTCATCGGTCATACGCGGCTTCGTACGGAATAATCTCGCAATCATTTTCGCATCCCCCTCTTCGAATCGCCATTGAACCCTAGCTGCAAGCATTGCTCCCGCACGCGATCCGCTAGTCTTTTATCATATAGAGTAACCAACTCTTCCATCGGTATGTTCGAGGTGTAAACGGTGGGTATCCGATTCGTCACCCGATGATTAATAATCGTATGCAGATCGCCTCGAAAAGCCTCGGTCGCGTCCCGTACTCCGATATCGTCCAGCACCGCGAACGGAGCATTAGTCGCGTGCTTCATCCATTCATAATATTTACCGGATGCGGGCTCGGCAATGTGGTCGGGTACTTTCGGTCTATTAAACTGATTAAATAGCGTTTGCCACTCGTTTACGTCGAGGAAGAAGACTGGCCGCTGTAACGGCTGGAGCCCTCGTTGGATTGAGCCGATATAGTGCGTTGTCAGGTACGCGTTCGCAATTGCGGCGGCTGTCGTGGTCTTGCCTGTGCCGGGTTCATACGAGAATAGATACAGCGACTTGATACGTTCAGAAGGTTCTGAAACCTCGTTGAATTGGCGTATAAACGTCGCTATATAACGTTCGATATTCGAATAGATACTACGCTGTTCGACGCGTGGCGGTGCCGTCTCGACGGTTACAAGAGCGTAGTCACTTGGGATGCAGGCGGCGGCTACTCGGCCCCCTTTTCCGCTGGCTCCGTGCATCGCGATGAAGGACGGGCACAGGCGGGTGCAGGCGGTCGGGTCGGTAGCATGGCGGCAGGGTTCACGTAGGATGCAGTGTGGTGCGTTTGTCCCTATACTCAATCACATAACCCCCTAATCGTTCACAAATTTGCAACTTTTTATTGATTACCCCGTTTTGGAAGTAAATATAATATCTACATCACTCTTGAATGGAGGTTTTATCATGAAGATTTCTAGTTTTATAGTAACTTCTATGATGGCAATCCCTCTTCTCTTTGGAGCATCAGTCGTACACGCAGATTCCACTAGTAGTAAAGGTTCGATCATGGCAAAGTGTCCTGATGAGGTGCAAGTGTATTGGCCCATGTCGAAGTTCCCTAAATCTTCCGACGTTCCCTCGACAGCCGCCGACTATAAAGACCGAAACTACACAATTACAAACCTAAAGCTAGATAGAGTCACTACAGACTACTACAGACCGGGTTACTGGGTAGGAATTTATAAAGGAACATGCACATGGAATTAACATTTACAGGGATTGCTGGACTTGTTCTGGCAACCCTTTATTTACTTTATAACCACTACGTAGTTCATCCGTACTCGTTACTTTTTCCCCTCCAAATAGTAATGTAAATTAGAATCACGAAATCACACGTTATCAAAAAATAATATTCTATTCCTCGTTAAACATTTGCATTGCGTCACTGTACCCGCGCCAATTGTCTACACCACATGCCTCAAGACAACTTAGCATGTAACTGTCGTTCTGTAATTGCTTGTATTCTTGCACTGAAATAGTTACGAACTCCATTTCCATTCCTCCTCGACTATTAGTTTAGGTAGTTAGTTTTCTACCACATTTAGGACAATAATATACATCAATTCTATAAACCTCATTACGAAAATGTTCTATAAAAAGATAATGTCTGTTTGTACTCTCATCATATATAACCCCGTCATCTCCTCTAAGATAGGTTTCGTCATTGTATCTATGGCAATATTCGCACATATTCCGCACCTCCCCGTTATTTACAACCATTCCGCAAGCTCCTCCGTACTCATTACGTTCTCCTTCGTTGCTACTCGTCTTTCCTCGCGCAGCACCTTCGCCAGTACCCGCGCCCTCATATACGTATACATAAATGTAAAGGTCAACGTTAGGTACTGTCGCGTTGGCTTATAATCGCGGAAGCATCCGTCAATAAACCGTTTGACTACTTCCGTTCCGTGTTCGTCGATCATCCGTTTGATCATGCCTTGCTCGGACCGCCAGCCACGGGCAGGAACGTAAGGGAGTCTGTAGAGTTCCTCGTGTTGGTCACGTAGATACTCGGTAAACGTAGTCGTATTCCAATCGGCAATTTCCCGTTCGCGCCAAGCCTTCGCAGGCGGGAGTTTACGCTTTGTCATCGAGGTCCACCTCCTCTGATTCGTACTCCATCACGAAATCCCAAAAGTCCTGACAACCGTAGGAATCGAGCATACGCCCTACAGTAGATTCAACCGCGCGAAGTCTTCGTTCCATCTGCGCTACTTTCATTTCCGCATCCAGCGCCCTTTCAATTGCGTGAGGCCATCCGGTACGGGCTTCAGCGATAAACGTCCACCCGCACTCCGTACAACTATTCGCCATAGCCTCGTTGCATATCGCTAGGTCAGCCGTTAAGTCGCGCTTCTCACCCGCACAATATGGGCAAGGCAGTTCACTTTCGTAATAGCATACGCATCTGTCCGTTATCATCCCAATACTTCCTCCTCTCCGCCTAGATAATCGATGATTCCCATGTAGTCGAACTCACTCGCGAGAGATCGGACACCCTCAAGAAGTCCACACAACCGTTCTACCTCCGCTTCGGCGGATAACGCCCTTTCAATCGCATGAGGCCATCCGTCACGAGCTTCGGCGATAAAACGAGCGTCTGCCCTCTCACCGCAACTAGCAACAATCACACCGCCTCCCCATGACGGGATAGACGTTGCCTCTACACAATACCCCCCGTGATAATCCTTGACCCAAGGCCCCTCTGTCGCCGCGTTACATATCTCTAAGTCTTCGTGTAGATTCCGTTCCATTCACACATCGTCTCCTAAAATAAAATCGTTGTCTGAGGTAGGTAATGGTAGTACATGTAATCCAAAAGAAAACCGTCCGCATCAGACTTGCTAGAATCAGTTTGTTTTGTTTGCACATGCTTTGGCCCATAGCTCTCTATTCTTTTTGGAAGCTCATAGCCTATGCACCATAAAATAACCGCGAGCAAAACGGCACATTTAACTCCCCGCCATATAATTTTCCACGCAAACCGCTCTACCTCACGCACTATCCATCGCTTCCTTTCCGTAGTCGTAGCGCGTGCCATTCGCAAAAGTGTCGAGTGTACGCCTTATCTGCGGCGATCTGCCGTTTGACCGCGCGTTTTAATTGAAAAGCGTGATAAGCGAGTTTGATTCGGGTTAGCATTCGGAGACACCTGCCCTTTCCCGTATTCCTAAAAGCACTGTTAGTTGATTGTAGATTCCAAATACTGTATATTCAATATGAAAGGTGGGGAATCAATGAATAAGTTTGAATGTTTCGTACTTTATTTTTTCAGCTTCTTATTCTTTCCATTAGGCATTATTTTAGGATTAGCTTTTTTGTTAGGAAAAGATTCTTCAATAAGAAGAGTTGGACGAAACTGCCTGTTTTCAGCTCTTTATTCATTTGCAGTACTCGTAACGATAGGAGTGATTAACTTTGTTGTTTCATGATTTATTTCGCCCGTTTCACATCCTAATCGAGCAATGACGCTATTTAATCGTTCAATCTCCGCTAGTAACTTCGGTATGTCTTCGCGGGCATGGGCAATGAACTTTGCGTCTTCTTCCCGATGAATAAGCGAGCGATCCAACTTATCGTATACATCGTATACATCGTATATATCGAAACACACCATCTTACCAGGAACCACTCGCCAAGGTCCTTCCGTTGCCTTCTCCACACGTTCCCGTATCGCTTCAATTTCTTCACGCGTCATCATATTAGCCCACGATCCCCTTTCCATTCGATCTCCGGCAGACCTACGGTGTTTAGGATCTCCTCGACATCCTCGTCGTACGTAAAGCCCGGAATACAAAACAATATAGTAAGCGCGTTAATTAACGTATCACGTAGCTCCTTATCGGAAGCGTATTCGACTACATACTCGTCAACACCAACAACGGCTTGATTCAAACCGGCCAGTATTTTCGTAATTATCTCATCCTTTCGCTCAGCTCGTTTGATTGCCGCTGTCTGCTCGGGGTCAAATAAAACGTAGGGTCTTCCGCATACCATGGTCATCTTCCGATTCCTCCAATAGCGTAGATAATTTCAAGGATCGCGTAATACTCCGGGTTAAGTACGTTCAGTATCCCGTGGATAGAAACGATGCCTCCCACTATGACGGCGACTATCGAAAGCCCTCGGATAACCCAGTAGTCCTCACCGGTAGGATTGACGCGACCGAACCAGCCTTTTAGAGACGCGTTATGTTCCTCGATTTCAATACGTCTTTTCTCCGTAAACCTCCACCCGAACCAAGCCAAGACCATTATCGGTATCAAAACCGCTATTTTCACAATACCTACCGTAATTTGCTGTTGAACTAATAGCTCGAAAACGTGTCCGCTGGCCGTTCCGAGTTGTGACGCTAATTGTTCCAGATAAGCCGCAATTTTATCGCTGGTCATTAGGACGCCTCCTCCGATTAGTTATTTTTGTCCCATGTCTTCACGCTATAATTCGCAGTAAAGGAGTGTGAACTATATTGACTATTTCGTTTTCTTACATCGTTTCTCGCGAAGACATCTCGCTGATTATTCCGGTGTTAGATTCCGCCGCGATCCCGTACAAGCTCGAATGGAACGGCGGGGATTACACGTTAGGCTTTCCGGAATTACACGTGCGGCAATTTGCGGTGGTTCATCGTCTGTTGGGTTACGATGCATCCGCAAGTACGTCGCGGTACCATCGGTAATCACCGTCATGTTCGGTCGACGCTGTTTTAACCTCTAGCCGAATTTCATCCGTAAGTAGAAACTTCCGGAAATAGTCTAGTTTTTTCAGTGTCCGATCGGTGAGCTTCCGGTAGCATTCGTCAAAATATTGATAGACGTTATTGCCGCGAACTACGGGTATGACATCTTTTCCGAGCCATCTACGGTTCAACGCGAAGTAGACGAACTCTAAGCCTTGGTAAACTGCGCGGGGGACGTTCTTCCTCGCGCCGTAATCGTAAACAACGCACGTATGTCCGAGGGCCAGCGACATGAGAAAGGTATAATCGAGGTCTTGCAGAAGGAAGTCCCACCGTTTCTGTTCGCAAGCTGTCGACTGAATACGGATAAAGGAATACTCGCCCGGAATGACCGGAATAGCCTCGATTCCATTCGTTAGATTGACGAAGTGCTTGCGCATCATATGACCTCCGTTTTCGTTTTATTTACGTGACTTTTACGCGGATACAATGGAAACTGTCACAAGTGCTGGTTGCGTATGTCTTGCCGCCATTTCGGGAGCAAATGCCGTCGCACTCTTCCGAAAGCATGTGACTATCCTGAAAGTACACGCAGAAGTCGCATATAGTCGTACAATCGTCATTGCAAGTTATCAAGAGGAAACGCCTCACTTTCGTTTTATTTACGTGACCACGCGTTTAGTAATCGTAACTTTGTGGCGGGAGATAACCGGCGCCACGTTCCGGCGAGTATGCGCATTTGGCTAGGCTCCTTTCAGAAGGGAATTCTGCACATTGTATAGAATATGAAACTGTGAGACTATTCTAGGGGGTTTAAACTTGATGTTTTTAAGAGATTGGGAAATTGTGGGAGTCCACGACGTTGCATTGTTCGCAAATGAGGACTCCGTCATCGCAGTACATAACAATGCAATTATTGGCCTCACCAAACTGACTAGTTGTAATAATCCGTCATTTGAAGCAATAGTCCCAAACTGTAAAATCGTTGTTTACACTGATAAGAAAAAAATCGAGATAGGCCTTACCACTCCTTGTGCGTAACCCCAGCGCATTTCTGAAAGAACACCTCTTTCTTAAGCGATTCTAAAACACGAACGGCGTCCTCAATTGTTGCGCCCTGTTCCGTGAACCACTCGAAAACAACATTACGTAAGGCTCGGTAATCGCACTCTGCAATTCCCTGAGGAACACCAGAAGTTTTCGCCATGTTTGATCCCTCCATTGCGGCCGTCAACTTCGCAGTCAAGTCAATGTACTCACGTGTAAATTTACTCATACCATCGTCTCCTTTTCTTTCTTGTCGCAGGCCAGTTCAGGTGGGAGGATTCTAAACCACCTGTAACTGATCTGGTATTTCTGCCTGAGTCTGAGATTTAACTTCGTTGACAATGCCATTATCGAATGTACCGGCCTGCTGCATAGCGATGTTCCACCACATGACGGAATATTCGTCGAGGCGTTTCCTGAAAATATCATGCAAGGTCGCGTTTCTTCTAATCTTTCTAAAGAATGCGTTATTTGACCGCTTATCGAGGTTAGATAAAATCATTCGAGATAAATGGTAAGCCTCTCCACTCTTCGAAATGGCCCCCGGTTGTGCTATGAGATATTTGAATGCGGAATTAAACTGTATCCCAAAAGCAATAGACGCGTTTTTATCAAAATCAGGAAAAATCTTATTGAAAAAATTCATAGTAGTTTTCTTGGCCGCTAGAGGTAGTTCTTCAATTGAATTGATAAACTTACCCGCCTCAACGACATCCTGCATCCACGTCACGATGCCTCTTTTATAGTTTTCGTTCTGAGCCGCTTCTGACCCAAACATTAATGCGCGTTCGATCTCACTACTTGCGTGTAGATAGGCTGTGTTCTTTTCTCTAGTCGCTTGTTCTGCTGTCTTGCTTGTCACCTCTTCAAAATTGATACCAAACATTTTCATTAGTAGATTTGTTGTTATTACTTGATTTTTCATAATTAAACCACCTCGATTAATTTATTGTTATCGGTTACGTCAATAACCGTAATCCGCGACTCACTTTCAATAGCAACTGTCATTTGCTCAGATAGCCTAGCAATGTTTTTGAGTTCGGCCGAAAGTCTCTCCACCAGTTGTCGCTCTGCTCCCATAATAACGTCCCCCGCGAACCTTTCATTTTCGAGAAATACTTTGAGGTAACCAGAAGCCGAAGTCACTGAACGGAAGATATCGTATAACGGGCTATCTTGTTGGTGCTTGACTGATCGTTCTAGCCGTTCCAGTTGTCGGATACGATCGTAGCTTTGCACGAGGGACGCTTCCATTTCGTCTCGCTCACGCTCTATTTCTGCAATACGTGTCTCAGCATCCCGAAGTCTTTTCTCGGTTTCATTCGGGGGTACCGCCGTCCGCGCGCCTTCTAACTCGGAGGTCAAACGTTGTACTTCGGCTTCCTTTTCGGCAAGTTTACGTTTAGTTTCCGTGTAGGCCCGGTGTATTGATATTTCGTCGTCATCGAGCTGCGCAATAATTTCGGGGTCTGCGTTGTCAGCGATGTACTTGGCCTTTTCGTATTGCTTTCCGGAGCCGAAGCCGGATACGTTTGCTACAATGTCTCGCGTCTCGCCTTTCTTACCCTCCGGTAAACTTTCCGTAGGGTCTATTTTCTTTCCGGCCTTTTCCCGTTGTTCCGACTTTACCCTTTCCACGCGTTCCAGCCTACGCGCCCAGTCAACTCGTTCACTGAATGTAAATTCCTTGCGGTTTTCATTCTCGCTGATTTCCATTCGTAGTTGATGCTCGTAGTCACGAACGGTCATGACGCGGACCTCAATTTGTTGCCAGCCGAGATGCTTGCAAGCTCGGAGGCGGCGTTCACCTGCAATGAGGACGCTATCAGGCGTGGTAACCGGTGGATTAATCAATCCATTGTCAGCGATATCTTGCGCGAGTTCTTCGATATTGCCGAAGTCTTTACGAATACGGTCGGAAACTTTAATACTTTCAATCGGTAATAACATAAAGTACATCCTCCTGTTCGGGGTTCGTTCGCCCCATTGTTCTACTTCTTAGATATACATCCCCGCGATAGTATATAATCACATACCTTTCTTCGCGTGATCCTTCTAATAGAGATAATACCTTCTACTTAATAGTTGACCGCGCGATAGAAGGAACGTAGTGACTGATTGATGCGCTATCTTTTATTCTTTAAAAACATTCTTTTTAATAATTCTTTTTCATCTACGCGTGAGTAGTATGTCTCTACGTTAGCGTAGTATGTTTCTACTGGTGTGTAGATACCTCCCTCCCTTTCTCCTTGCCGAGCAGTTTCTTTACCTCTGGCTTTGACGCCGCCATCTCCCGGAGCCTCTCGATGAATCCCGGCAACCTTCCCGCAAACTCAGCCTCAGTCAACGGATCGTGAACGGTGTAGTATATCTTGTCTGCTCCGTTAGGACTCGGACGTGTCTCGATGTCCACCAGTCCGATCGCGCTGAGTATCCCGTCCAACAACGGGAGCGTCGAGTAGCTCATCTGGAACTTTTCAACGATACCCTTGCGCCCTCGCCATGACTTGCCGTGGTTAAACGATGACTCGTCGTTATTTCGGAAACGTAAGAGGAAAAGGTAGTATAACGTTGCCTTGTCGCCAATGTACGGATGGTATACGTCCCATATGTCGTGGTAAACGAGACTAAAGCCGGATCGTAGCGTGCCCTCTCGGATGTATACGTTTGCCACTCGGATATTCACCTCCAACTGATGCCTACACTTGTTTATTCGTACGCGATGGTGAGTTCGCACACTTTTAGGAGAAAAATTTTTGTCCCTTTACTCTTAATAGGGCAATGAGGTAGTCGAAATTGGGACATAAACCTTAAATTTTTTTACTTTAACAATTGCCTATAATTACGAGACTACAAAAACTCAAAAATTTGGTACACGTTTAGTAAATTAATTTGACTCATCTAGCATTTATGACACCCTTTACTCTTAATAGGCCAATGAGGTAGCCGAAATTGGTACATAAACCTTTAAACAATTTTTTTTACTTTTGAACAAAAAAAAATAAAGCCCGTCTCTCGACAGGCTCCATCCTTTATGTATTTAAGAGTATTAGGTGAATACTACACCTAGAATTACATTATTTAAATTTTGCGCGGAGTTCTTGGAATACCTTTTTATTGGACGCTTCCGAGGACCCCCAACCAAACTTACCGTCCATAATAAGGAAAATCAGTTCAACCTCTTCACCTTTATTATTTTTACCGCGGACTAATACTGTCTTACCCTTTTTCCCGGCCTTCTCGTAATCTACCGATCCGATAACTGTTGTATCACTAAGTATGGCGCTGTCTCCAGATATAGCATTCGCGGCCAGTGAGAAAATCTGCTTCACGTCCGGATGAACATGTTCTTCGACAAACTTCTTCTTAACCTCTACGTCCTTATTATTCAGGAACTGCTCTACGTATTGGAGTGCGAGTTGCTCCTCTGCACTCAAAGACTTACTCGTTTGTTCCGAACTGCATCCGGCTAGTAAAAGAACAATTATTACTACATACGAAAATCGCTTCATTAAAACCCCTCCAGATTTTAACAGATTCAATATACGTTAATCTTACTAGATTGTTCAGTATAATCCAAATAAAAAAGCCAGCCCCGAAGGACTAGCGCAATGATACCGTGAGTTTATCCGCGAAGGTATTCTACTATTTTCTAACTTATCCTCCAGTTAAAGTTGATTCACAATAAATATTCAGGTACACTTTTGGTCAAGCGATCTTTCCGACTAACTACGTAAAAATACGGAGGTGAAAAGACCAACTTTATCGTAATGCCGATGAAAAATTTATTGGAATCTCGAGCGAGCCACAAGCAAAAATTGACCCAAACAAGACGCTTAGCTTAACGTGAAAACAGCGTGGGTATCGGCTTTAACTAATCTTCGCCTCAATCCGCAGCTTATCCGCCACCATCGCGATAAACTCGCTATTTGTGGGTTTTGCCTTAGTATTAGAAACCGTATAGCCAAACAAGCTAGAAATGGAATCCAGGTTACCTCTCGACCAAGCCACTTCAATCGCGTGACGGATTGCACGTTCCACACGGCTGGCTGTTGTATTAAACTTTTTAGCAATATCCGGATAAAGTACCTTTGTGATAGAACCCAATAGCTCAACATCGTTATAGACCATTGTAATTGCTTCTCGCAAATATAGATATCCTTTAATATGAGCAGGCACTCCGATCTCATGGATAATGCTGGTTATGTTGGCATCTAAATTACGTCCTTTATTTTGTATCATCGAAGAGGTTTTCATTACGGGGATAAAAGAGGTCTTGCTACCGATCATCTGACGAATTCGCTGTGCAAGAATGTCCATGTCAAAAGGCTTTAATATATAGTAAGATGCCCCAAGTTCTACCGCGCGCTTTGTAATCTCTTCTTGGCCAAATGCTGTCAGCATGATGATTTTAGGTTGAGGCGTTAGTCGCATCGCTTGAATTTGTTCTAATACAGCCAAGCCATCCAGATGAGGCATAATAATGTCCAAAATAATAATGTCTGGAACGCGTTCTTGGACGATCTTTAATACATCATTTCCGTTATAAGCAACCCCGCTTACGCTCATATCACTCTGAGTGTTAATATACTCTTCAAGAAGACCTACAAACTCACGATTGTCATCAGCTAATACCACGCTTATCTTACTCAAATTCGTTCCTCCTTACGCATTCGATCACAGAGCATGATCTAACACTTCTTTCCTGTGAAGAAGTACGTTTCTCTTGATTCCTTAAGGTAAATTATTCGACAGGTCATTTTTAACTCCTGCCCATGACGAAAGATTGAATGATATCTCTGATGATTCGACAAATAAGAGTAAAAGGACAGATGATCAGATATTTATAGGAGGGATATCGTGTAATTTGCTGTAGAACTTTTGCTAATTTCCGTATTTGGTTCTTCAGAAACAAGAATGTAAAAAGGTCTCAAGCAAGCTCTTAGCTCGCCTTGAGACCCATTGATTGTTGTTGTTTTATCGTCAAACCCGCATCCTGAAGCATCCATTCAATAAAGCAACCATAGCCGGAAGTAGGATCATTGACGAATACATGCGTAACTGCTCCAACCACTTTACCCTCTTGAATAATAGGGCTGCCGCTCATACCTTGTACAATTCCACCTGTTTTTTCTAATAATCGCTTGTCATTAACCTTAATGATCATCCCTTTAGTTGCAGGAAAATGCTGTTTTACAACGTTGACAATTTCAATCTCAAACTCTTCTACCTCTTGTCCATTCACGACTGTTAAAATTTTTGCTGGACCTTCTTTTACCTGCTCAGCTAATGCTACCGGCAATGGTTCATTTCGCTTTGCTCTTTTAGGTTTGTCATACATTTTTCCGAAAATGCCAAACGGGGTGTTTTTTGAAATGTTGCCTAACACTTCATTTTCATTGTAAAAGCGGGCGAATTTCTCACCTGGATTACCACTCTGCCCTTTCTCAATGGAAGTAACACTAGCCTGCACGATTTGTCCATCTCCCACAACGATAGGCTGTCCTGTATCTACATCTGAAATGACGTGACCAAGAGCTCCGTATGCCTTTGATTCTGGCTCATAAAAAGTTAACGTGCCCACACCTGCTGCGGAATCACGAATATAAAGTCCCATGCGATACTGATTATCTTTTTTGTCTTGTGCTGGTTTAAGTGTCAAAACGATCTTTTCTTTTCCACGTACAACCATGAGTTGAATAGATTGGTTCTTTGCACCAGCTTCATTCACAATCTTTTTGACTTCACTCATGTCATTAATGTACAGATCATTCATTTTGACAATCATATCTCCAACATGAATGCCAGATTTTTCACCAGGTGAAACCTTTTCTTTACCTGTATCAACCAAATGATGGCCAACTACAAGAACGCCAGCAGTCTGTAGCTTAACACCTATTGATTGTCCGCCAGGTATGACTTTCAGATCGGGGAGCACATTAACCTTAACTTCTTTAATGGGAAGCTTGCCAACTCGCCATTGCAGACGAGCCTGCCCTACTTTTTTGGGTGCTACTTGCAATGGTTGGCTAAAATCGACGTGTACTTCACGGGCTTCTTTTCCGTTTACTTGCAAAATTTCGGGGTTACTGTTTACTAACGTTCCCATTACAGGTACGGAAAGCTTTAATTGGCTAAGGGAACCTTCAAATAACCGTAGTTCTTTGGGTAAAGAGGTTACATCATGAAAGGGGGTTGAAGTAACAATAAACGCAGTCAAGAGTAAGAGCAGAGATCCAATCCATTTTCTTTTGTGATTTCGTATCACCCAGCAATCACTCCTAGCTTCCCTACCTACACCTACAGCTACACCTCACTTACTAATATTTAATGTTACCTGCACGCCACCTGTTTATAACACCAAAAAGCTGTCAATTTCAATTGACAGCTTTCCGTTCTTCTCCAAGGAGAATCATTTCCTTAGCATGCTCTTTTGTTTTCTCTGTAACTTCAGCTCCGCCAAGCATACGAGCAAGCTCGTTTACGCGCTCTTCAGCAGACATGAGGACAACCGTTGTGCTGGTCTCCTGCTCATCCATCTGCTTTTGAATATAAAAATGGGCATCTGCCATAGAAGCTACTTGTGGTAAATGCGTAATACATAGCACTTGGCGATGTCTCGCTACTCGTGCCAATTTTTCCGCAATAGCTTGAGCAGCTCGACCGCTGACACCAGTATCTACTTCATCGAAGATCAGAGTGCCCACCTGCTCGGTAGTGGCTAGTATGCTTTTAATCGCGAGCATGACACGGGATAATTCCCCTCCAGAGGCAATCTTGGTTAAGGGGCGTAGTGGTTCACCTGGGTTCGGGGCAATCAGAAATTCTATCTCATCAATCCCGCGAGAACTCACCCTAACTCGATTGCCCTCAACCTCAATGCCTCGCTCGTCGGGAATATGCCTAATCTCAATTGCAAAACGTGCTCGTTCCATATGCAATTCTTTTAGCTCATGCTCAATCAGGTTAGCAAGCTCTATTGCTAACTCACGGCGAATCGTACTTAATTCCAGTGCCTCAACAGCTACATCAGCTTCGGCTTCACGGAGTGTTTTCTCCATTTGTTGCAAACGATCATCATAATGCTGGATTTCATCTAGTTCATCCTGTATACCTGCTGCATATTCCAGAATCTCGTCTACGGACTTACCATACTTGCGTTTTAATCCAGATAACTGGTCTAACCTGCTTTCTACTTCAGCTAGGATAGCAGGATCAAAATCCAGCCGATCCTTTATATGACGCAATTGTTGAACGGTATCTTCTACCTGATAATATGCACTTTGAATCGTTTCTACGATCGGAACTAGCTGTTCATCATATTGTTGTACCCGCTCCAATTCCCCCATAGCGTGCCCAAGCCAATCTTGTCCCCTCTGATCTCCATAAAGGGACATATAAGCATCCTGTACACCAGCAAATATTTTTTCAATATTAGCCCACTTCTTACGTTGCTGCATGAGCTTCTCATCTTCACCAGGGATTAATTTTGCCGCTTCAATTTCATTTAACTGATAGCTTAACAGGTCAATACGCTGCATTAATTCGCGCTCATTCTTAGCCATTCGTGATAAATCCTGCACGGCTTTGCGATATTTTTGATATAAATGACTAAATTCTTGTTTTGTTCCAGCCAAGCGAGACTCCCCATAAGCATCGAGCCAGCGAATATGCTTATCTGATTGCATAAGCGCCTGATGATCATGCTGACCGTGTACGTTTACCAACCACGGGCCTAATTCTCGTAACATTGCTAAAGTAATTAGCTGGCCATTAACGCGAATGATGCTTTTACCCGTAGAAGAAATATCCCGACGTACAACCAAGATACCATCAGGGTCAACCTGAATGCCGAAGTTCTCACAGACGACGTAAGCAGGATGCCCTGGCTTACATTCGAACAGACCTTCTATCTCTGCCCGTTTTTCTCCGTAACGAATAAGCTCTGCTGAACTGCGATCACCGAGCAATTGCCCTAGCGCATCGATAATAATGGATTTACCTGCCCCTGTCTCCCCTGTCAGGATATTAAGCCCTGGCCCAAAAGAGATAGTGGTGTGTTTGATAATCGCAAAATTGCGTATGGTTAGTTCGTGGATCATGCATACCCTTCCTTATAGCATGTCTAAGAAGCGTTGGGACACTTCTTTTGCATTCTCTTTGGTTCGACAAATGATTAAAATCGTATCATCACCGCAAACACAACCCATTATCTCATTCCAATGTAAATTGTCAATCAGAACAGCAACGGAATTGGCATTTCCTGGCATTGTTTTTAGTACGATCAGGTTTTCGGAAAAATCAATGCTCACAAATGAATCCAAAAGCACGCGCTTCATTTTTTGCAATGGATTAAACTTTTGGTCCGTTGGTACAGAATATTTGTAACGGCCGTCACTCATTGGAATTTTTATCAAATGCAGTTCTTTAATATCACGTGAAACAGTTGCCTGTGTTACACTGTACCCGTTTGAGCGCAGGTAATCTACGAGCTCATCCTGTGTTTCTATATCATTATTCATGATGATCTCTTTGATTTTGATGTGTCGTTGGCCTTTATTCATACATTTACTCCCATTCACCTTGTAATTTAGTTCGAATTAATTCATAAAAATTGCCCTGTCTCCATTTGATCAGCGGTGTAACATGCTTGGATTGCTCAACAAAGATCTCATCTCCGCCCTCTAAACGTGAACCAAACTGACCGTCGATCGAAAGTCCAATCTCATCATGCACAGCATCTACCTCAATTCGAAGGCGCTGATCTGATGCTAGCACGATAGGTCTCGCCGTCAGGGAATGAGAGGCGATTGGTGTAAGCAATAGCATGGCAACATTTGGAGCTACAATGGGACCACCCGCTGCTAACGAATAGGCCGTAGAGCCGGTCGGGCTGGAGACGATAATCCCGTCCCCGCTAAAAGTTCCTACATAAAATCCATTTGAATAAACGGAACACTTAATGATCCTGCAAAATGATCCCTTGGTAATCCCAATATCATTCATAGCTGTATAAGTGGCAAGCCGTTCACCTTGTCGGTACAACTCAGTGGTAAGCATACTTCGTTCTTCTGTATAGTATTGCCCGGTTAATAGCTTCTCTACGGCGTCGGTTAGATTATCTGGCTCTGCCTCTGACAAAAAGCCTAATGTACCAAGATTAATGCCGAGTACTGGTAAATTATGACCAGCTAGCTGCCGAGCGATACCGAGTAACGTGCCATCTCCTCCAAGCACGCAAAGAATCTCCACATATTTTGAAAAATCATAGAGGGGTACAGCCACATCTTCGCGACCAATTACACCTGCTAAATCTTGTTCCAAATAAACTTTTGCCCCGCGCGCTTCCAACAAGTACAATAACTCACGGGCGACCACGCGGGCTTTAGGCTTACCCTTGTTTGCGATAATTCCAATGGACTTCACAGTGTCACCCCAGTATCTTTGATCATCTGCTTCTAGCAGGGATATTACGCGAATCTGATCCCAATGAATTCTTGCTGATCATCTCAGATGAGGGTTACTCGTTTGATTGATTTGAAACGAAGGATTCGCTCTAACATTTGTTCATCTTTATACAATTATACATATTTTTTTGCATAATGGATAGAGGGAGTAATGCTTCCTTTTCATATCCAACAAGCTAAAAACCGCATAAAACCTGCTTTTTATTATGCAGATTATAATCTTTCCACATATTCCTTTGCTTCTTTAAGAGACAGCCCCAGTTCTAGTCTTGCTTCTTTGATTGCTTCTATTTGTTTGCCTTCAGAAAGTAATCTCATTAGCTTCGCATTTATCGGATGATTCAAAACGGCATTGTTATTTGGTTTTATATGCTCAGAACAATCTGTGGCTCCAACCTGACAAGCAATTTGCTGTAGAATGACATTCATTCTTTTTAATTGATTTTGTAGCTTATTAATCTTTTCAACTAGCAGTAATACAATGCAAACTAAGACCATAATTATCGCAAGTTCCATAATCTTCTCTCCTATTTTCCTTTTTAGGGACAACACTTAGCTTTTTTATAAACAATGTAACATGGACAAATCAAATTTTCCTGTAAGAATCGTCTGTCAAAATGATTGTAACGGCTCGAGATAAAGAAAAACCTCAAATCCATTAGAAATGATTTGAGGTTTCGTCATTCATTTGCTTAAATCTAACTCAATTGCTTATGTGCCTCGGCGACAACTTCCTCAATACGTGAAAGCCACCACGGCTCATCCTGTTCTACTACACGCTCATCAGCCCGCGGTTTATAAAGATGGAGAAGAAACTCAATATTTCCCTCTCCTCCCGTGATTGGCGAATAACTGACACCATTTACTTGAAAGCCCAATGTAGTAGCAAATCCAGCGATCTCTTCTATGACTTGACGATGCACACTGGCATCCCGGACGATTCCGTTTTTGCCCACTTTTTCTTTACCTGCTTCAAATTGCGGTTTTACCAATGCTAGTACATTGCCGCCCTCTTGTAAAAACGTGTAAAGCACTGGCAAAATCAGCCTTAAAGAAATAAATGATACATCAATCGAAGCCATGTTTGGCATCTCGTGTTCAAAAGCAGCCGGGTCCATATGGCGGAAGTTCGTGCGTTCCATGACAACAACTCGTTCATCCTGACGTAATTTCCACGCTAATTGATTGTAGCCTACATCAATGGCATACACCTTTCTTGCTCCATTTTGCAGAGCACAGTCCGTAAAGCCTCCCGTGGATGAACCAATATCCATCATAATCCGATCGGTTAAGTCAATTTGAAACTCTTTAATAGCCTTTTCCAGCTTAAGCCCACCGCGGCTTACATAAGGATGAAGGTCACCTTTTACTTGAATAGCAACATCCTCTGGAAATTTTGTACCTGGTTTATCGCATCTTTCACCCGCAACAATAACAAGCCCTGCCATAACGGCTCGTTTTGCTTTTTCACGGGTCTCATACAGCCCCCGATCTGCAAGTAAGACATCTAATCGTTCTTTTTTCATAGTCGTTATTAAGCCCTCTGTTTATTTACTGGTAGCAAGGAGCGTACACGTGCAGCGATCGCTTCGGCTGTTAAACTGATTTCCTGCCGTTGCTCCTTAACACTGCCGTGCTCAACAAAATAATCGGGAACCCCCATCGGTTCCACTACCATATTATGATAGCCTTGCTCAGCATAAAATTCCATGACTGCACTGCCAAAGCCACCTTGCACACAGCCCTCTTCCACCGTAACAATATCCATATTTTCCTTGGCAAGACGCAGGAGCAATTCTTCGTCTAAAGGTTTACAAAAACGTGCATTGACAAACATCGGCATGATGCCATCCATTTGCAACAGATTAATGGCTTTTTCCGCGACGTCATAAATATGCCCAAATGAAAGAACAGCCACGCCTTTCCCCTCTCTAACTACTTCCATCTTACCGATTGGAAGGGTCTTGAGCTCTTCATCCATTTTGACACCTAGACCGTTTCCGCGCGGATAGCGGAAAGAAATAGGGCCGTCATACTCTGCCGCTGTTTTCATCATATGCTGCATTTCATTCTCATCTTTTGGAGCCATAATGACCATATTGGGAATAGCACGCATAAAAGCAATATCATAAACACCTTGGTGCGTCTCTCCATCAGCTCCTACCAAACCAGCACGGTCTACCGCAAAAACAACAGGCAGCTTCATTCGAGCAACATCATGGATTAACTGGTCATAGGCACGTTGCAAAAAGGTGGAATAAATCGCCAGGAACGGCTTCATTCCTTGTGTCGCCAGCCCGGCCGCGAATGTACAAGCATGCTGTTCAGCAATCCCCACATCAAACATTCGCTCTGGATATACCGATGCATACTTTAAGAGACCTGAACCATCTGGCATAGCCGGTGTAATTGCTGCAATACGATCGTCTTGCTGTGTTAGCTTAATCAACGTATCAGCAAATACACTCTTGTAGGCAGGCGCAGCAGCAACTGCTTTAATCATTTCACCAGATTCAATCTTATAGGTATCTGTTCCGTGCCATTTCATTGCATTTTGTTCCGCCGGCAGATACCCTTTTCCTTTTTTGGTAATCACATGCAACAAGACCGGTCCACGTGTATTCGCGGCTGTACGCAGTGAATCAATCACCAGCTCTAGGTTATGTCCATCAATAGGACCAATGTACGTAAAGCCCAGCTCTTCGAATAAAATGCCGGATACAAGCATGTATTTCATGCTATCCTTGACCTTTTCAGCCAGTTGAGCCAATTTGCCCCCTACAGCGGGAATCGCCTTAAGCAGGCTCTCCACCTCATCCTTAGCTCTATTATAAATATGATCTGTACGTAATTTGCCCAGATAGTTATGCATAGCACCTACATTTGGTGCGATGGACATTTCATTATCATTTAAGACCACGATTACATTCTTCTTTTCATGACCAATGTGATTTAAGGCTTCAAAAGCCATACCGCCCGTCAATGCACCGTCTCCAATGACACCTATCACATGGAAATTTTCCTTCTTCAAATCGCGGGCGCTCGCCATGCCCATGGCACCTGACAACGAAGTGCTGCTATGCCCTGTTTCCCAAACATCATGAGCACTCTCCGCCATTTTTGGAAAACCGCACAATCCCTTATATTGACGCAGTGTCGGAAAGTCATCTTTTCGTCCTGTTAAAATTTTGTGTACATAGGCTTGATGACCAACATCCCATAAAATTTTATCCTTTGGACTGTTAAAGCAATAGTGTAGTGCGATCGTTAGCTCCACAACTCCTAGGTTAGGAGCTAAATGCCCCCCTGTTTTAGAGAGGTTTTCTATCAGGAACCGACGAATTTCTTCGGACAACTGCTGTAATTGGGAGATTGTCAAATGCTTGAGATCATCTGGGCTCTTCATGTTTTCAAGCAACACTGTAACCCCTCGCTTTCACTAAGTCGCAAACGTTCCATACTAATCATACATAATGCTTCACAAAAATTACACGTACACGCATTATATCCTTTTCTTATGTAAAAAACCATAAGAGAGTAATGATATCTCTCTTTAGGCAAATCTTCATCGCTAGCTAACACGCTCCATCACATACTCCGCTAGAGCAAAGAGAGCAGGATGATTGATCTTAACTGCTACAAGCTCTGCTTGAGCCTCCTTGACAAGCAAAGCTAGACGTCGTTTGGATTCAGCAAGTCCAAGTAAAGCAGGATATGTTGCTTTCTCTTTACTCGCATCACTTCCTACAGCTTTACCAAGCAATGCCGCATCTCCCTCAACGTTTAAAATGTCATCTTTAATCTGGAAGGCTAGTCCGATCTTTACAGCATAATTAGTCAGGGCCTGCAATTGCTTTGGTGTTGCTTCCGCCAGATATCCTCCGCCCCGCAATGCCGCAACCAGCAGATCGCCTGTTTTATGTAAGTGGATATACTCTAATTGCTCAAGGGAAAGCTGTTTGCCCTCTCCCATAATATCCGCCATTTGGCCACCTACCATCCCTCGTTCACCGGCACGCTGGCCAAGCTCAGCTATCAATTGAACAGTTGTTTCAGCTTTAACCTCGGGATGATGTAAATAAGAGCCAGCCACTAGGCCAAACGCTCTTGTCAGTAGGGCATCTCCTGCTAGAATAGCAGTGGCTTCCCCAAATACCTTATGATTAGTCGGTTTACCCCTGCGTAAATCATCATCATCCATGGCAGGGAGATCATCATGAATCAAGGAGTAAGTATGAATCATTTCTAAGGCTATCGCATAAGGAAGGCCACGTTCAACTGGTTGTTGAAACGCTTCTAGCACCGCTAGAACAAGAATGGGACGTAACCGCTTCCCACCAGCCATTAATGAGTAATGCATAGATTCGTACAGTTTGGCAGGAACGCCTTCTGCAGACAGTGCTTCTGGTAATTCAGTTTCCAGTAATGCAATTTTTTCATTTAAATAATCCTTCAGACTGAAACTCATGCTAGTCCTCCTCCACATGGAACGGACGCTCGGATATGCTGCCGTCTTGGTCTAGAAGCTGAATTACCTTGGCTTCAATTGAGTCTAACTTTGTTGCACATTGACGAGATAATTGGATTCCTTCCTGGTACAACTCAATCGCTCTCTCTAAAGGAACATCGCCTTCTTCTAGCTGACGCACCACTTCTTCCAGCCGTTGCATTGCTTCTTCAAATAAAAGCTCTGTTTCCTGAGCTGCTTTTTTACGAGCCATGGTTCTCTTCCTTTCGCTCTATATCTGTTACCGTTGTCATGATCTTCCCATCTTGATATCGTATCATGAGCTGATCGCCCACTTCAATTCCTTCAACAGATTTGATTAATGCATCTCCTTTATAAGATAGACTAAAGCCACGTTGCATAACCCTTAACGGACTCAAGGCATCCAAATGCTGAACCAAAGACAGCCAGGCTTGCCTTGATCGTTCCGTTTTTTGCTTCATAGATTGTGTTAATTGGCTCTCCATTCGATTGATTTGGCCACGCCTTTCTGCCACCTGTCGCTCCAATCGAATTTGTTTTAGCCGTTTTCTCACATGGCGGATTTGCTCATGTTTACGGGCTACCTTCATTTTCACCATAGCACTAAGGCGCAATGTTACTTCGTCAATTCGCTGTCGTCGCTCTTCTACTCGGCGCAACGGATTTTTTAGCCCATACGATTGCTGCAAGCGTTGTAAATGGGTGCGCTTCTCTTGAAGCTGAGTTTGGAGTGCACGAGCCAGTCGATGATCTAGCTGTTTAATTCTCTCCAGCCACTCCAAATAATGAGGGACGGCTAACTCGGCGGCCGCAGTCGGAGTAGCCGCTCGAATATCAGCAACAAAATCTGCAATCGTATAATCTGTCTCATGGCCAACTGCTGAGATTACAGGTGCCTGAGAAGCTACGATAGCTCTGGCAACGGCCTCGTCATTAAATGCCCAAAGCTCTTCAATTGAGCCCCCTCCCCGACCCACGATCATAACATCCACTTGATACTGATTGATGTGTCGAATGGCACGGATGATTGAAGCAGGAGCCTCGACACCTTGTACAATCGCTGGAGCAAGCATAATTTCTGCTTGAGGGTACCTGCGCTTAATTGTGGTAATAATATCTCGAATTGCTGCTCCCGTTGGTGAAGTTACTACCCCAATCGTTTTCGGAAACCTCGGTAAAGCCCGCTTTCTTTCAGCAGCAAACAGACCTTCCTGCTGCAGTTTTTCTTTTAATTGTTCAAAAGCAAGGAACAAAGCCCCTATCCCATCTGGTTGTAATTCTCTTGCATACAATTGATATGCGCCGTCCCTTTCAAATACAGAAATGGAACCACGCACAATCGCTTTGGTTCCATTCTTCGGTATAAATGTAAGGAAACGGTTATAGCTAGCAAACATCACGATTTTAAGCCGTGAATCCTTGTCTTTTAACGTGAAGTACATATGACCGCTGTGATGATGCGTAAAGTTGGAGATCTCTCCGCGAACCCAAACATCAGCTAGTCTAAGATCTCCCTCCATCATACGCTTCACATAGCGGTTTAACTCCGCGACAGACATGACCTCTGCTGGCTTCATACGATCCCTTCCTCTATCTACAATTATACAGTCAGTTTACGCCTTGCTGAGATGACCGTGTTTTGCATGAGCATTGTAATTGTCATTGGACCAACGCCGCCTGGAACTGGAGTGATATGACTCGCTACTTCCTTCACTTCATCAAACAAAACATCTCCAGTCAACTTGCCGTCTAGGCGGTTCATTCCAACATCAATGACAATAGCGCCATCCTTTACATGCTCTTTCTTGATTAAGTGAGCGATTCCTACTGCAACCACCAATATATCTGCCTGACGAGTATGTTCCTCCAGGTTTTTCGTACGAGAATGACACATAGTAACCGTAGCATTTTCATGTAACAGTAATAAAGAAACGGGTTTCCCTACAATATTACTGCGACCGACTACTACAGCATGCTTACCCTCTATACTAATTCCTGTACTTTTAATCAGCTCAATCACACCATGCGGCGTGCAAGGAAGAAACGTCTCTTTGCCAATACTTAAGTTCCCTACGCTGATTGGATGAAAGCCATCTACATCCTTTTCCGGGGAAATCGTATCAATAATCGCTTCCTCGTTCATATGCTTTGGCAAAGGTAATTGTACCAAAATCCCATGAATGTTCGGATCTTGATTTAATTCCTTTACTAAATCGACTACTTCCTGCTGTGTTACATTACTTTCAAGACGAAATGACTTAGAGTAAATCCCCGTTTCTTCGCACGCTTTGATTTTACCGTTCACATACGTTTGAGAAGCAGGATCATCACCAACTAAAACAACAGCCAAACCAGGTTGAATCCCTTTATCAACTAGTTCTGCCACCTCTTGTTTGATTCGTTCACGATATGATTTTGCAAACTCTTTACCATTGATTACTTGGGCTGTCATGTATGTCACTCCTCCATATTCGTTCATCTGTATACAGTAAGTGTAGCGGAAAGAGGATACAGGTGTAAAGGCGAATTTTTTTAACAAAAAAACTTTTAATGTTCGCTTTTAGCTTTCATCCACCCTAACATAGCGACACCATAGGCATTATCACCTGTATAAGCAGGGTCACAGAAAAAGAGTTTGCCCTTAACCGCTGGATGTTCGAGTCGCTTAATCAAGCGTTCACGTATGTATTGGTTTGCAGCCACTCCACCTACAATCAGGACTTCTCGACCGTGGCCAGCTTCTATCGCATTGCGCAAGGCTTTTTCTAAACTGTTAGCCACGCACTGCTCCGTTGCACGTGCAATCTGGGCTGGAGTTGCCATTTTCTCTTTGTTTGCTCGTAATAAAGCATTTTCTGGACCAGAGAAGCTAAAGGTAAGTCCTTTTACAGAAGAGGATACTCTAAACTCCTCTAGTGAGGTCTCTTCGCGATCTACCTCTTTTGCCAGTTCCTCCAAATAAGGGCCTGCAGGGAAAGGCAGTTTCAAAGCTACACCAATGCGATCTACTAGTTGTCCAGCATGCAGATCGATCGTTCCCCCAATGATATCTATCCGGTAGCCTGTTTGAATGCGTTGGCATGAAAGGATTTCACTGGTTCCTCCAGATAAATGGACAGCTAAAAATCGGTCATTAGCTGGTCGGTCATTAGCAGTAAACTCGCCTGCCGCGATGTGACCTTCCTGATGCGTTGTCAGATAAAGAGGAACACGCAAAAATAAAGAAAGTGATTTACCTAGACCTTCGCCCACTTTAAAAACAGGCATGTAGGACCCGTCTTTGGGACGAGGTTTTTCACTCACACATATCCCCTTTACTTGATACGCTTGTAATTTTAGTTGATCACAAAGTTCAGGAAGGTTCATCACATGCTGAAAGACGGCTTCCGATTGTTGCAAACCCCGTTCTCCCTCTTTCACACGCAAGAGTTTTTTGGCTTCTGCGACAATCTCACCGTCTTCTGTAGCAAGGCAAAGCGATGTCCGATAATTGCTGGTGTCAATTCCTACCATCACGTTTTTCATTCGCTTCACCTATCATTTATTCTTGAGTTTCTACTCTTTCATTGCTTTGCAGATAATTAGATAGCACGCCATTCACAAAACGATAAGACTGATCGTCGCTAAACAGCTTCGCTAGCTCAATCGCTTCATTCACTATTACGCGGGCAGGTACTCCCTCTTCAAACATCAATTCAAAAAAGGCAAGGCGTAAAATCGCTCGATCTACATTTGCAATACGATCCAATTGCCACCCACGCAGATATTGTTTTACTGCTTCATCAATGGAATCTAAATTATTTAATGCGCCTTCTACCAGGTATAAAAGGTATTTATTATCTTGTGAGCTGTCTTCCATTACCATCTGTAAAGCATGGTGTAGCTCAACCTCAGCCATGTCGATTTGAAAAAGGATTTGAACCGCTTTTTCGCGTGCAATTCTGCGTTTCATGTACTTAGTCACCTACTATTTAAATTTGCCAGGTAAAATCCGATCGAGAATTTCTCGCAGGTCTTCTTTTCGATCCAGTTTTTGTCCGATAAAGTAGCCTGTCCCAATAAACACGATGAAAACCAACGTGTTCCAGAAGCCTACTATCAAATAAATGATACCAAAAAGAAAACCAGCCAGAACTCCTAACAGTTTCCCCTTATGTTCCCATAATAACTCCCAAAGCATCCTATTCACCCTCTAATCCAACTTTCTGTTTCGAACGGCGACATTATTTTCCTTTGAGACGACTTCCGTTACCACAACAGTCACCTCTGCGATGTCAACGCCAGCGATGCTTTCCACTTGCTGTTTTACTTCGGTTTGCAACGTTTGCGTCATTTCAGGAATAGGGGACTCACCATCTACAGTGATTTTCAAAATGATCGCATTCCCGTTTTCCATTGAGCGAATGGTGGTCGTAAGATCGCGAACACCACGAACCTTTCGCCCTGCGCGTTCTGCAATCGCTTTGATTGTTGCAAAGCTGATATTTACCATTCCATTCTCATTGCGTTGATAAATCCCTTTTTCTTCTCGTGCCCTTCGCTGTGGAAACGCACTGAAAATAAACCGAACGCTAATCACTAAGAAGATGACAGCTACAATTAGATAGGGAATGTTAATCATATCCGCATTATACAATTCACTAAGCACCGCTTCTACATAGTACGGCTGAATTAAACGAGTAATGACACCAATCGCAATAATTGAGCCTGCCGTAAGCGCAATACTGTAAATTGTTAGGATAAACCGGTCAAAAAGATTCATGCGCGCCTCTCCTTTGTAGGAAACATCAACCAGCAAAGAACTCCGATCAGCATGCTCGACCAGTAGGAAAAATGCCCCCTAAGCTGGGGGCACTCCTAATAAGGTTTATCGAACCCGCTGATATTCTTCCGTTTGTGTAGCAGGTGGAGTTGCTGCTGGTTGTACCTTTTCCTCGGATTTTAATTCAACATCGATGATATGTACATTCACTTCCACCACTGACAGCCCAGTCATCGCTTCAATCGCGTTCCGCACGCTATCTTGAATGTTTCGAGCTACCTCAGGAATTCGATGGCCGTATTTTACGATAATGGAAACGTCAACTGCTGCTTCTTTGGAGCCTACTTCTACACGAACTCCTCGGGCTGCGTTTTTTTTCCCTAACTTTTCAACGAAATCTCCAACCAATCCACCGCTCATATGGGCAACTCCCTCAACTTCAGCGGATGCCATACCAGCAATAACTTCCAAGACTTCGGGAGCGATCTGGATTTTTCCAAGCTCTGATTTTGTCTCTTCTGCATCTATGAATTCCACGCTTCGCACCTCCCTTTTCAATTACACCTCATTATAACAGCGGGGTGTGATTTTTTGCAAACATCCTAGAGATCATTCAAATGAAGATCGTATGTCTCTAAAAATTTTGTATCAAATTGTCCACTGATAAAAACTTCATGCTCTAATAATTTTAAGTGGAAAGGAATTGTCGTATGAACGCCTTCGATCATTAATTCCTGCAAAGCGCGCTTCATGCGCTCAATAGCTTCATCACGCGTTTTTCCCCAAACGATTACCTTTGCAATCATGGAATCATAGTAAGGCGGAATCGTATAACCTTGGTATGCGGCGCTATCAATCCGAACACCGAAACCGCCCGGCGCTAGGTAGCCCTCAATTTTACCCGGTGATGGCATAAAGCTTTTTGCCGGATTTTCAGCATTGATACGGCACTCAATGGACCAGCCGTCCAAGACGATATCTTCTTGTGTAAAGGACAAATGGTTGCCATATGCGACACTGATTTGTTCTTTAATAAGGTCTATCCCCGTAACCATTTCAGTTACTGGATGCTCTACTTGAATGCGAGTATTCATTTCCATGAAGTAGAATTGGCCGTGTTTGTCCAATAGGAATTCTACGGTACCTGCACCATGGTAATTTACAGCTTGAGCGGCAGCTACAGCAGCCTCTCCCATCTGTTTGCGCAGCTCTTGACTTAGTGCTGGAGACGGAGCTTCTTCGACTAATTTTTGGTGGCGTCGTTGAATGGAGCAGTCACGCTCTCCAAGGTAAACCACATTACCGTGCTTATCGCCCATGATTTGAATCTCTACGTGACGAGGACCTTCAACGAATTTTTCTAAATAAACGCCAGCATTTCCAAATGCGGTTTTTGCTTCATTTTGTGCTTGACGAATTGCTTTCTCTAAATCCTCGTCATCTACAGCCACTCGCATACCTCGACCGCCGCCGCCTGCTGTAGCCTTGACCATAACGGGATATCCAATCTCGTTTGCCGTATCCAAAGCTTCGGCAATGCTCTCGATCAGCCCGTCCGTACCAGGTACAGTAGGAACCCCTGCACGCTTCATGGTCTCTTTAGCCGTGGATTTATCTCCCATGCCAGTTATTGCTTCTGGATCTGGCCCGATAAAAGTGATGTTACAAGCCGAGCAAATCTCAGCAAAGTCAGCATTCTCTGCTAAAAATCCATATCCTGGATGAATCGCATCTACTCCAACTTTGGTTGCAACGCTCATGATGCTTGCCATATTTAAATAGCTGTCTTTTGAAGCTGTAGGTCCTATACAGTAAGCCTCATCCGCAAGCTTTACATGCAGGGCTTCCCGATCTGCCTCAGAATATACAGCAACCGTTTGGATGCCTAATTCGCGGCATGCACGGATAACGCGCACGGCAATTTCACCGCGGTTGGCAATGAGAATCTTTTGAAACATCGCGTTTCTCCTCCAATTATTGTGCCTTTACCAAGAATAAAGGTTGACCGTATTCTACTAGTTGTCCATCTTCTACTAGGACTTTAACGATTTCTCCAGTCACTTCTGCTTCGATTTCATTAAATAATTTCATTGCTTCTACAATACATACAACCTTATTTGGCGTAACTCGATCACCCGGATTTACATAGACTGGTGCTCCCGGTTCTGGAGATGTGTAGAATGTACCTACCATTGGAGAAACAATTTTATGCAAATTAGCCTCATTTTCTACTGGTGGAGCCGCAACAGCTGGTGCTGCAGGAGCTTGTTGTGGTGCAACAGCAGCTTCCATTTTTGGTGTCTGTTGCTCGGCTGGAGCTGATGTATAAGCAACAGGCTCAGAGCGTACAACAACTGGTTGAGATGCTTCTACTCCGCCGCTTTTTTTAATAGAGAGCTTAGAGCCATCCGCCTCAAGCTCAAATTCTTTAATGGAGGATTGGTCCAGCAATTTGATAATTTCACGGATCTCATGCAGTTTAAACACTACCTAGCACCCCTTTGTTCATTCAATAATTCAGCTCTTTTGTCGATTAAAATGACGATTATGATTGCATGTTATGAGCTGGTCATAAAATTTATGGTAACTTTTTGTCACGCGAACGTCAAGAAAGGATTTCTTTCTCATTCTTAACTAAATTCGAGAAAGAAATCCTTTTTCCCCCCTTAGGGTTGAAAACTAACTGTAATATTTTTACCTGGAACATTTAAATGTTGTTTGGCAAGAGCAATCAATTTAATTGCTTCCTTCGAATCAACCTTATCCTTCTGCACAATAATGCTGACGCTGTCCTTTTGGGTATTCACTACGCAATCCTTATAGCCCTTTGTTTTGATCAGCTCTTCTAACGCTAGTGTTTGTTGCTCAAGCGTGGATAATTCCTCTAAACGTGCATTGGCTTCTGCTATTGCTTGGGGAGTTGAATTAGAGTTGGTCATAATAGCTGTTTGCTCATCCTTTTGTAATTGGGTCATCGCTTCTCGTTTCAGCTTATATCCTTGGAAAACATCGGTTGCTTCCGGTGGGGGCAATGTCGTAGTATCGGGCGCTGCGGCTGCCTCTGGAGTTTTATTGGCGGCTTTTTGATTCGGCTTCTCGGCATCTTTGCCAGAAGACTGTGCTGTAGCTTTATCTGCCGCACCTTTGCTTTCAACAGGTTTTGCATCTGGCAATGGCTGGTCTAATTGCTTGGTATCTACTTCTATCCCTGTGATCGATTGATTTTCCTTTTGTGCTTCTTTATGGTCAGTGGTTGCCGGCACCTGATCGTTTGGACCTTTAACCATATAATATCCGGACAACACGACCATTACCGCAAGCATTGTCAACAACCAGACTGTTTGTTTACGTAAAATCATTTGAAATCCCTCCTACTATTTTTTAGGCAAAATAGAAATTTTATAAGCAGGTACTTCTAATGTTTTCTGCACGGCTTCTGTAATCCAAGCTTTCACCTGAATGTTTTCGGCTCCTTTTGCTACAACCAGCACTCCTCTCACTTTAGGTTTTAAGGTTTTCACGACGACAGGCTGTTCTTGTTTGGAACCATTCATGATCACTACCTGTTCGTTGCGGGATTGGTCACTTTGAGCGCGAGTCGCTTTTTCTTTGTCGGTTTCGTTTGTAGTGGCTTGTCGTTGTTCCCGATTTTTCTCCACCACCACTTCTGGAGTCGAATCGAGATTCACCATCACTTCTACAGAGCCTACTCCTGTTACTTTTTCTAAGATATCCTTGAGCTGAGTCTCAAAACGATTCTCGTATTCTCGGATTAAATCGCCACCTGTTGCATGAGAAGAGAAAGCGGGAGAGCTTTTAACCGGATCCTCAGGAGGCTGCACAGAACTGTAGTTACCTTCTTGCTCTCGTGCTATATCTGGGGTGAACGACAAAAAATCTGTAAAGATCATGAATGCCGCGCCTAAGCAAAGCAGGATAATAAAATAATGAAGCGGCTTCATCTTTTTTGGCTCATCCTTGGATTGAATCAATTTCTTTAATGAATTCAGCACATGGGTCCCCCCTTTCAGATACCGCCCAATCAGCGCTTATCCGCTTCCCGTTTGGGAGCAATTATTTGGACTTGCTTCATTTCCACACCGCATTCCTTGGCCAAATACGCCGCAATCTCTGCATGAAGCGGGTCTTGTTTAGACGCCGAAGCAGTTGCTACAACGGCTTCATCCTTTCTCTCACTTCCCTCTTGTTGATGATTTAGATTTATCTCAATAGATTGGATCGGCTCAATTTTTTCAATAGGCGGATTTATCCCTTCCTTCCGATCTTGCCGGGCTTTATTTGTAGAAGATTGATCTGGAGCAATCGTTGCCGTGATTTCTTTTATCGCTTGTTCCCTGGCGCCATGCGATTCAAACCGAATCGCTACATCCGAGAGCGTCACCCCAAAAGTCAGCTTTACTTTTTCAGCAAGCAGATTGCTTAATTGCGAGGAGACATATTGGTTCATTTGATCATCTTTGGCTTGAATCAATTTCTGGGTTACTTGCTCCCACTGCGACTGGTTCTCCTGCTTTTTCTTGTTCTGCTCGTTTTGGTAAACGCCAATTTTTGTGGCTAATTCATCTGGAGTAATTTGAAATATTGAGAAGACTGGCGACATGATCGTTAGCAAAATAATAAGCCCCATCACCATTTTCACGTATTGCTGTATCTTCGTATTGGGCAAAATAAGATCCAGAAAGGCGGCTAACAGCACTAGCAGAACAACCTTTCGCAACCAGAGATTCAACCATTCCATTTCATTTCACCTACCGAACCATCAAGGATATGTTTCCTGCTGCAATAATGATGGTAATGGCTAAAAAGAACATCAATCCAACTGTTGCTAGGGCTGCAAAAACATACAGCAGACTTTTACCGATAGTACCTAATGCTTTGATAATCGGGCTATTTCCCAACGGTTGCAGCACCGCTGAGGAAAAATTATAAATAAGGGCCAATATCAGAATTTTCATAGCTGGAAAAGCACATAAGAGCAGCAGAATGATCACACCAGCCAGTCCCACTGCATTTTTAACAAGGACCGAAGCACTTACGACTGTATCTGCTGCATCCGTGAACATTCGCCCAACCACAGGTACAAAATTACCTGTGATATACTTTGCTGTGCGAATCGTGACCCCATCTGCCATTGCTGAGGTAGCTCCCTGAATGCTCAAGATGGCAAGAAAGATTGTTAGAAAGGTACCCATCACTCCCATGGCTACATTTCGAAGCAAGTTGGCAAGCTGTGTTACTTTATATCTTTCAGAAAATAGACTCACAATAGAAAGCATGGCTGAGAGAAATAAAAGCGGAAAAATTATCGTGGAAATAAGAAACCCGCTTATATTGATCATGAAGACAATAATAGGATGGAACATAGCTGCTGAGGCCATGTTACCCATGGAAGCAAGCAAAGCAAGTACTAGCGGTATCATGGCAAGCATAAAGTCTGACATCCCTTGAATGGCGCCCTTGGCATAGGTAATCGCCACATGAAAGCTATTCATCGCAAGCACCATCAGAACCAGATAAGCAATAGCGTAAGCTACGACGGAAACTGTATTTTTTTCAAAAGCATTTTGCATGGATTCTAGCAGCATCGCGAATACAGTAATGATGATGATCGAGCTGAGCAGCTTCCCGTTCATCAGAATTTCATGAAAGAAGAATTTTAAAATCCCTTTAAGCATCCCTGATGGTGACAAACTGCCATCCTCCATCAGCAATTGCATGAAGCCTTTTTGTTTCAGATCTGGCAAGTACCCCTCATACTGGTCCAATGTCTTTTTCCAAAAGGTCTCTATTTGTTGTAGATTTAAATGCTCCGTTTGCTGCTTGACCATTTTTTCCACTGGCGAAAAATTCTCGGGATTTGATGATGCTGCGATGGCACCATTTGCAAAGAATAGCAGAAGAAACAGGAGCAAGAGGGTACATCTGTGTGCCATCGTTCATCCTCACCTCCCTTTACGCAGGCAATAAATTGACGACTGTTTCAATAATGATTTGAATAATGGGAACGGCCATGACAAGAATAAGCACTTTGCCAGCTAATTCAATTTTGGAGGCGATGGCCCCTTGTCCAGCATCTCTTGTCACCTGCGCTCCAAATTCGGCAATGTAAGCAATCCCGATAATCTTTAGAATCGTGCTAAGAAACACAAGGTTGAGGTCTGCATGGACAGCTAACTTTTCTAAAACACGAATAACATCAGATATCTTGCCAATTAAAAAGGTAAAAATGATGACACCGCTTACGATAGCCAGCAAAAAGGCGAATAAGGGTTTTTGTTCTTTAATCACAAGGGCGAGAAGCGTTGCTACTAAGCCCAGACCGACAATTTGTACGATGTCCAACGGCTCCTCACCCCCTAATTAAAAAGGAAGACTCGTTTGACCTCAGTAAATAAATCGCCTAGATAATGCGCTACCATAAACAACACAATGATAAATCCGACCAACGTCGCCCATTGAGCAATGTCTTCCTTTCCTGAGGCTTTTAGTACCGTCTGGATTATCGCTACGATAAACCCAACGCCGGCAATTTGAAACACTGGAGTCAAATCAAAGCCCACGCCCCACACCTCGCTCTTACATCATTAATATGACAATGAGAAGTCCGCCTAAAAATCCTAAATTTTTGTACATTTTTTCATACTTGAGCTGTTCTTCCTTAGCCTCTTCTTCTAAACCTCGCAAATGAAAGACTGTTAGTTGCAGATGCTTCTTTTGGTCCTCTCGATCAGAATTCCCCATCACATAGCCTAGATTCTTTAAAATTTCCTTCTCCTCTTTTCGTAGCGCAGTTAAGCTCCATGTTTGTTCTAATGCGGTTTGCCATACCATTTGGGTGGATTCGCCTGCTTTTGTTTGTAACAGCTCACTGGCCCGCTTGTACAGATTCCCAATGCTGCGGGTCACACGAACAGAAATTTTTTCAAAGGCTAGGGAGAGGGGGGTAGCTCCATATACGATCTCGGTCTCCAGCATTTGCAAGGAGTGCAGCAAAGCTCTTAATTCCTTCACTCGGTCGCTATAACGCTTTCCAAGCTGGATACCAATGAGAGAGGCTGACACTAGCACTACGATGGCTGCCCCTATCTTAAGCATATAACCTTCTCCTTATGAATCGATCGCAAATGTTCATCGTATAGTCCCTCAATTGTGCCGGCTCCGTGCTTGCGACTAAGAATCACGTACCGTTTAAAGACCCTTTCCTTGATTAAACGAGAAATCGTAGGCCGCTTCGCGATATCTTCAAGCGAAATTCCGTGAGCACTGCATAACACTCCCACCCCTGCATGCAAAGCCTCCCATATCGCTTCGCTGTCCTCCTGTCTTCCGATTTCATCCACCACAATCAGATCAGGTGACATGGAACGAATCATCATCATCATTCCAATCGCTTTCGGACAAGCGTCCAGCACATCGGTGCGCGGCCCTACGTCTCGTTGAGGAACACCATTGTAGCATCCAGCTATTTCGGAGCGTTCGTCCACAATCCCTACTTTTTTGCTAGAAGACCATTCATTCCCGTAACTAATGCTTCTTGCCAAATCACGAAGTAATGTTGTTTTGCCGCATTGAGGAGGCGAGATCACCAATGTTGATTGGAATTGTCCCTGATCAAATAGACAGGCGAGAATGTCCCTGGCAACTCCCTTTTTCTCACGGGCAATCCTTATATTAAAACTGGTAATATCTCGAATTCCTTTAACATCTCCATGCTCTAACACCACCCTGCCAGCGATACCGATACGATGTCCTCCGACAACCGTAATGTAGCCCCGTCTTAATTCTTCCTCCAGCGCATAAAGCGAGTGCTGACTAATCTGATTAAGCAATTTCACGCTGGAATCCTCACGAAACATCCACCCTTGGCGAAAATTGGCTGTTAGCTGACCTGTAGGTGTTACATAACTAGCTTGATGTCCGTAACGAATTTCAATTGGTAAGTTTTGCCGTAGTCGAATCTCTTCTACATGTTCTTGCACTTTTACAGGCAGAGCGGCTATCACGGCGCGAATCTCTGTCGGCAACAAAGACAAGATATGTTTCATAAAGTCTCCCCTTTGTCCACTCAGACTTATCTCATCCTATGCAGGAAGGGACAACATTTATGACTATCAAGCCAAGGAAAACTAGCACAACTTTTTCCGTTACTAGAGTGGCCTGATCTTATGCGTGTAAAATGAGCTAGGAAGGGTTATGAACATCCTGATGAGAGCGATTGGTTATTTCATAGGAATGATAGCCCTCAGGATCAACCTCTTCTTTGACCATTAAAACCTCTCTGCATTGAGGACATTCTAATTCGTGGACATGTGAAACGACCCCTTTCTTGTCTGTATCGTGAAGCGCTTCGTAATAATACGCTTCGTCCGAGTCATCCAAATCAGAGAATCGCTCTCTGTAGTTCATCGCTTCTTGATAGTCTTCGTATACCGTTTCGTAAAATTCATCATCATCGTATAACAGGTACTCCAGATCGGTTAAATCCTCGTCTACAGCTTCAACATATTGTTCACATTCTTCTACACGTACATGGAGCGTTCTCATTTCCGCTACCAAATCATCACAAAGCTGTACCAGTCTGTATAAGGCTTTTTCTTCCAACCCTGCTAGTTCTGGATCCAGTCCCTCCATTAATCCTTGTAAATAAGCCAAATGCTGTTCCACATGTTCCATAAGAATTCCTCCTCACTTATGCTAGTGGGTAGTATTCCCCAGAACCATCATGCACTATTTACTTTTTACGCCAATCAAAATACAAGTTACCCCAATAAAAATCCATAGTATTTTCGTAAGTGATAATTTGTCAGATATACCTACCATTCCAATCGTAGTCGTTGTAAGTAAGATTATGGGACCAACCAACGCTAAACCGGAATTATAGATCAATGCTTTTTCAACTTGGTTTACCTTAAGGATCAGCAAAGCTACAATAATTTCCAGACTGCCGGACAACAATCGCAGGGACGCCATCCCAATAATTGCCTTTTCCCACATGCACGTCTCTCCCTTCTTTTACCCACTCTATGCACCTTGTCCGATGTTATGTCCTTTTTGCAATCAAAAATAGATAGGCTTATACCCCTTCGACCATGTAGACACAGACTGCATATGGTAAAACAAATGCCTATGGATTGGAGAGAGCTTACGAATGGAAAATGAGACTGCGTTCTGGCCGACTCAATGGGTAGATCCATCCTGTACCCGAGAATGTAAGCCACGTCATACCGGTATTACCATGGTAATAGACAAGGGATTAGGCTTGCACGCCATGAAAGACTTGCTACACACTGCTTCCTCCTACATTGATATTTATAAACTAGGCTTCGGAACCTCTGTTCTCTATCCCTTTTCTGTGCTAGAAGAAAAGCTAACATTAGCTCTCTCTCTAGATATTGCGGTTATGCCTGGTGGAACCTTTTTTGAAATAGCCTATACGCAGGATGGGGTTAAGACATATCTGGAACGAATTCGCGATGCAGGATTTAACGCAGTAGAAATTTCAGATGGAAGTATGCCTATTTCTACTCAGGAAAGGCATGAGGCGATTTCGATGGCTAGAGAAATGGGCTTTCGCGTATTTTCAGAATATGGTCAAAAGGCGAGTACCTTCCGTGCTGATCAGGAAATGCTCCTGTCAACACTCGCGGGAGACGTGAATGCTGGTGCTGACTATGTCATTGTGGAAGCACGTGAAAGCGGCAATGTCGGAATTTATAACAAACACGGCGAAATTGATTCAGAATTCGTGCGCCAAGTCATACAACAAGCCTCTACGCTAGCAACTAGGCTAATCTGGGAAGCTCCGCAGAAACCCCAACAGATCGGCTTGTTAAAGACAATCGGGCTTGACGCTAATCTAGGAAACATTGCTCCTGCAGACCTCTTATCTCTCGAAACTCTGCGACGTGGGTTGCGTGGTGATACCGCCTATCAGGTATTAGAAGACAGGAGAAGATTGGTATGCGAATAGAGCTGGTCCCCACCGTTGAAGAAATACGAGTAGAACAGATTATACATCGAACCGTCATCGTAATTGATGTACTCCGCTCCACTAGCACAATTGTCAGCGCTCTGGCGCACGGTTGTCGAGTCGTTAGTGCTACTGAGACAATTAGGCAAGCACTGGCTCTACGAACATCTGAATCTGTTCTAGCTGGGGAACGCCACTGCAAAAAAATCACCTCGTTTGACGAAAATAATTCTCCTATTACTATGAAAAAGGTAAATTGGGAACAGACACCTCATCTAGTGTTAACCACTACAAATGGTACCCGTGCCATGCAAAAGGCCGAGAAGGCTGAGAATTTGTATATCGCTTCTTTTCTAAATGCAACAGCTTGTATAGCTCAAGCCCTTCAATTAAAACGCGATATCACCTTATATTGCTCTGGGACTCGAATGGAATTTGCTTTAGAGGATGGTCTGTGTGCTGGCTTCTTAGTAGAGGAAGCGAAGCGTTTTCTCCCCTCCATCGAGGTATGTGATTTAGCGGAAGCAATGCGAGCGGCCTATCTGACATTTGCTCCTTCACTCTTGCAAGTGATGATGAATAGTAAGACAGGAAAACGTCTGCAGCAGCATCATTATCAGGAAGATATCGAAATGGCTAGTCAGCTCAATCTTTATAAAATCGTTCCTGTATGTAAGGAAAAATGCATACTCCCCCTGCTTGGCTCATAAGTTTGAGAGGAAGACACAGGACAGGGGTTCGATGAAGCATGCATGTCACAAGCGGTGAAATTATGTTGGTAGTACTCATCATTATTGGCCTGATTGGTCGTTCTCCTATCATTGCTACCGCAGCTAGCTTATTGTTGGTTCTAAAATTAACCTCGTTAGAACGCCTATTTCCGACTGTGGAGAGACGTGGTCTGGAATTGGGCCTTCTCTTTTTAACCGTATCCGTTCTCGTACCGTTTGCCAGTGAAAAGGTATCGCTTAAGGATGTAACTCCACTGTTTACCACCGTTGTCGGGATTATGGCATTGATAGGAGGTGTATTAGCTACCCATCTAAACGGAAAAGGGCTGGATATGCTACGTGCTGACCCTCAGTTAATTGTAGGTTTAGTGATTGGTTCTATTATTGGGATTGTATTTTTTAGAGGAGTGCCTGTAGGTCCTTTAATGGCTGCGGGTATAACAGCCTTTTTCATGAAACTATTGGACTGGATAGGCAAAGCAATGTGAGGGTTAGTTATGATAAGAAAAAGCAAAAATACACCCGCTTATCTGACGTTGGTTCTTAGGAGCTCTGTTTGTCTCTTCTAAGCTTTCCAATACAAGAGGATCGGGTGTATTTTTGTATGTGATCAGCTACATTTTTCTATGAATTTATTGCACTTCTACTTTTCCTGTAATAGCGTTCAGATAAATATGTTTATCAGCATTCTCTTTCGCACTTAATGAAACGTAGATTAATTTCGGCTCTGACAATTTCTCTCTATCTACTCCCTTTAGGGTATATGCTAATTGCAGCGGCATAACTTTGAGGTATTCCTGTACAGCCTCCTTTACTGGTACGGCTTGACTCTTATCAGGCAGAACAATATTGCCCTTCCATTGTGTAAGATTTTCGAACCCATTAACCTTACCTGTAGACGGGTCAACGGATACTTCATAAGCCTGATCGGGATATTGTTCGATAACCGGTACACCGTCCTGACTCTTAAAGAATGAGAAATGCCAGTCACCTGAATTTACGGGGTTAGCCTCTTGCGGCTCCAGGATTCGGCTAATTTGTACCTCGGTAACCCCTGGATCTACGTATTTTTCCAGAGCAGCGACCGCTTCCTTTAAGGCGTCTTGTTGGGAAACGGTTATTTTCCCATCAACTCTCGGTATATTTATTTCCTCCACCTGACCTGTTTTGGCATTCACAACCACCTCAAGGCGCTTCTCATTTTTTGTTTGCCATTGGAATACATGCTGTTTTGCTCCAAACCTGGATTCCCCTTCCCTCTCACTAAATGGAAGGCCAGTTACCTTTACTCCAAAATGATCTGTCAATAGACGAGCCGCCTCTTCCTTTGTTTTGATCATCGGTGGTTTTGAGGCTTTGAGTCTGATTGGCTCATGTGTCGTACGACGATCATAATCAATTCCATTATTCCCCAGACCATACTCTACTTTTCCAGTACCTGCATCTATATACCAGTTGAGTGAGCGAATTTTACCCATTTGTAGATGTGAAACGGCTGGAGTATAGTCAAGCAACGGGCGTTCTTCGATTACCTGATGTGTTTCTGGATCACGCTTGACTACTGAACGCTCGATGTAACGTAGTTTCATATTTTGCGTCAATGCTTCTTCAGCTTTTTTCGGAGAAATTGCTTTAGACCGATCAGGTAAACTAGCTAGATCGTACAAGCCTGTTGCTCTGGAGTAATAAATGATACGTCCCCCTTTATCTACCACAACGGTAAGATTATCCTCTAGGACAGGCAATCCGTTGTAAAAGCGCATGTAACTAGCTCGGCCAGTTGTTCCTGTCTCTTGATAATTGCTAAAATCGTCTCCTAGCATATGCTGCAAAAACCGATTCGCTTTTTTGGTTGCCAACGACTTTTCTGCCCATTCAACCCCCTGCTTCCGAGGGGTTTCCAGATTGTAGTTTGTCAATAAATCACCTTTCCCCTCCGTACTGATCATTAGTGAATTACCTTCTTTATCAGCATTCGCTAATGAAAAATGGTATCCAGAGGACTCTACCTCTTTGTTTGTCAAAGTTGCTTCGGTATTTAACTCAGGAATGGCTTCCTTCAGCTTGATAAGCATCGCTTGCTCTGATTTGTTAAGCTCCCCATAGGAAACAACTCTCCCGGAACCATCCACCCATACTGATAGCTTAGCGAAAGGAACGGGTTCTCCGTTTTTCATCTGTTGATAGGAGACATTCATTCCTTTCACATCCAACTCCAGGTATCCACTTTTTGGTCGCTTTATCTCACTTATCGCAACCTGCTGATATTCTTCACTATGATTACCGAGCAGGGATTTCAAAAATAAATCCGCCTTTTCTTTAGCGATCTTTTCGGATGGAATTTGCTCAGTGGTATCTCTATTAAACCACTTAAATACTTCTACACTCCCAGTTTCCCGGTTGATAGCCACCTTCGCAAGCTTACCGTCCTTTGCTCGTAGCTGAACCTTAATTCTGTTATCCGCTGTTTCCTTGATGTCAAGCTGATAGCTGCTTAAATCGGGGATTGCTTTTTGAAGTGACTGTAGGGCTTTTTCAATGATGGCATTCGTCTTTTTCTCCGTCAAAGCAGTTGCCGACTGTTTCAAAATCTCCTGTAATCCTGAAGGTGTCAATTTCCATACGGTTATCGCCAAAGCAAGGCAGGCTACTGCTGTGGCCACTGCATAAAGTCTGCGATGACGTTTTCGCACATCCTTGCTGGCCTTTTCTTTAATCCTTTTTTCCAAATCTACGGTAAAACGCACATCCTTACTTGCATTGCGGCTTACAGTCTGAACAGATTCACGAAACTCTTTTTCTACATCCATTCCAATCCCTCCTTTTCTAACAATGACTTAAAGCTCATTCGTGCCCGATGTAGCTTCGTACGTACTGCCTCTGCAGATATCTCAAGCACCTGTGCTATTTCCTTGACTGTAAAATCCTCATAGTAATGCAGCAAAATAATCTGCCGGTACTGAGGAGACAATGACATAACTCTCTCTGCCATTTCTGCCTTCGTCAGTTTGCCAATAACCGTCTCCTCGACTCGCTCTTCGGTTTGTTCGTACTGATTATGAAGAACATCCTCTTTTTTGAAGGTAGAGAAAATTCGCCGAAAAGACCATGAACGCAAGTATTTTTTTGCTTCGTTAATAGCAATTCGATACAGCCACGTTTTTACATTACTTTCTCCTCGAAATGAATGCAGCCCACGAAAGGCCTTCAGAAATACCTCCTGAGTGATATCCTCCGCCATATTACGGTCTTTTACGATGAGATACACCAATTGAATAATTCTCTCTCCGTACTCAGCCATCAGGAATTCCAGGTATGCCTCTCTCGTCATAGCAAGATCCTGATCCGCCTGCTTTATATCCTCATACACAATGAAATGCCTCCCCCTTTCGTTTTGTATGTCTATTTGATCCAGCTAAACGAAAAACATAACAGTTCCTTCTAATTTTTCGATTATTTGAACAAGAGAAACAAATTGCTATAATTTATGATGGAACGTAACCATTTAAAGTCACAAAAATAGGAGAAAAGAATAATGAATCTTTTTAACAAATGGATAAATGAAGCAGACATAACTATGAAGGATAACCTTGTCCAGCTTTCTGCCCCTTCAAAATCTGACTTTTTTATCAATCCAGCTAATGGAGAACGGCAGTTAAACGCCCCTTTTCTCTATACAGATATTCAGGGGGATTTTGTTCTACGTTCTAAAGTAAGCCATCAATTTCTGTCAACGTATGATGCAGCCGTTCTCATGGTCATGGAAAACGAGACGATTTGGGCGAAGCTTTGTTTGGAATTAACGGACTTTCATACATACTCGATTGTAAGTGTAGTAACTAATGGTGTATCTGATGATGCTAACGGACCATCTATTCCGAATAAAAGTGCATGGCTGCAAATGGCCAGAAAAGGGGATACCTTCGCCTTGCATTATTCCTTGGATGGGGAAAAATTTCAAATGATTAGATATTTCAGTTTGCCAGTTAGCGATACTGTAAAAGTAGGGATCGTTTCTCAATCCCCAACAGGTGAAGGCTTAATCAGTGATTTTGCTTTTCTCCAGCTTGAACGAATGACAATACGCGACATTCGAGCAGGGAAATAATAAAAAAAAAGCCCTAGATTCACTTCAGACTAGAGGCTTGTTTTTATGTCTCCCTCGAAGACGCTAGCGTCAGACAGCAAAAAAACTACCGAAAATCGGCAGTTTTTCTTTGCTATACTGTGTAATTATTTTACTTATGCACGAGATACGTACGCTTGAGTACGAGTATCAATGATCAACTTGTCACCTTGGTTAACGAACAATGGTACGTTTACGATAAAGCCAGTTTCCAACGTTGCTTTTTTAGAAGCACCTGTAGCTGTATCACCTTTAATACCTGGTTCTGTTTCTGTAACTTCCAATTCAACTGTGTTTGGAAGCTGGATACCGATCGTCTCGCCATTATATTGCATGATCTGAACATTCATGTTTTCTTTAAGGAATTTCAACTCATGCTCAATTTGTTGTTTTGTAAAAGTGATTTGCTCATACGTTTCTGTATTCATGAACGTATAATCATCACCGCTTGCATACAGGTATTGCATTGTGCTTGATTCAATACGAGCAGGGTTTACTTTTTCTCCACCACGGAAGGTCATTTCCGTTACGTTACCATTGCGCAGGTTACGCAGTTTGGAACGAACGAATGCCGCACCTTTTCCTGGTTTTACGTGTTGGAATTCAAGTACTGAATAAATATTACCGTCAACTTCAATAGTTAAACCAGTGCGAAAATCGTTTACAGAAATCATGCTTTTCCTCCTAAATATAACTCAACCTTACATAGTATAATTTATACCGGCAAAATCAGCAACTCTTTTGGCGTTTTGTTCAGAATCTCGATTCCATTTTCAGTTAATACCACATCATCTTCAATACGTACTCCACCAAGGCCTTCCACATAAATGCCCGGCTCAATTGTTATCACCATACCCGGCTCAAGTACCGTTTCTGAAAGCATCGAGACCGCAGGCGCCTCATGGACGTCCATCCCTAAGCCATGCCCTGCAGCGTGACCGTAGTAATCTCCATATCCTGCTTCTTTAATGATGTCACGCGTCAATGCATCTACTTCTTTACCAGTCATCCCAACCTTTACCCGATTCACACCTTCCAGCTCTGCCCGCAAAACAATCTCGTAGATTTCCTTCATTTTCGGATCAGGTTCGCCAACAGCAAAGGTACGTGTCATATCAGAGTGATAACCCTTGTAATGTGCCCCAAAATCAATCGTTACCATATCTCCCGCTTCAATTACTTTTTCACTGGCACGACCATGCGGCAAGGCCCCTCGTTTGCCTGAAGCTACAATAATGTCAAATCCGGAGCCTTTTGCACCGTGCTTACGAAGATAGTATTCCAGCTCACTGGCTACGTCCATTTCACGAATTCCCGGTTTAATTATTTTAATCACATGAGCAAAAGCAGCATCAGATAATTGGGCTGCCTGTCTCATAATAGCGATTTCCGCTTCGTCTTTGTACAAACGCAATTTCTCCACAAGACCCTTCGTAGCCACTAACTCTACATTGTCTAACGTCTGCTTCCAAGCTTCAAAGGTCGCATAGCTTGTATGTTCCGCCTCAAATCCAACCTTTGCTGCCTTCATATCTTGGAGCACTTGTTTTATCGTCGGCAATGCTTGACGTTTATTATTAATGACTTCAAAATCTCTACATTCGTTCGTAGCTTGTTCGATATAGCGGAAATCTGTGACAAATTTAGCTTGGTCCAAAGATATAATTGCCCATCCTGTGGAACCACTAAAATTACTAATATACTGACGATTTACTTCGCTTTCAATAATGAGTGCATCTACATTTTGTTCCTTCAATACAGCTCTTAGTTTTTCCAAACGATGCGACATCATGATCTCTCCCATCCTGGTTGACTTCTATGTACTTCTGTTGTGCTGCAAATGGCGAACCATGGCCCGTAATGCCCATTCGTATCCTGCATTGCCCAGTCCGACAATCTGTCCCAACGCTACAGGGGCAATGACAGACGTATGACGGAACTCTTCACGCTTGTGAACATTGGAGATGTGGACCTCGATCAGAGGCAGCGACACACTGGCTACCGCATCACGAATCGCATAGCTATAGTGAGTAAACGCCCCAGGATTCATAATGATCCCATCGTATACATCTCGTGCATCATGAATAGCATCGATTAGCACACCTTCATGATTGGATTGAAGATGTCCGATTGAGACATGCAGTTCATTTGCTACCTCTTGCAAATGCGCTACAATATCTTCTAACGTATCCTGGCCATAAATAGCAGGCTCACGTTTCCCTAATGCATGTAAATTGGGTCCATTTAATACCAAGACAGAGATCATAGTTGGTCATCTCCCTTCCCCCTTAATCTCTGTCTATCTTACCATATTCTTTTCATCGCTACATTATTGGTCTCTTTCATTTTTGCTTGTTTCCTCGGTATCAAACCTTTCCGCCACGATGCTCATCCCAATGAACATCCCTAGTGACATAAACCAGAAAAATTCTGTGCTCCAGACTCCCCATCCCCAGCGATGCATGTGAAAAAAATACCCAAATAAATAAAAAAACGCAATTCCATACAATGCCCCAAGCCACCAATTGTAAAGGTTGCCAAGAACAAAGTGATACACCAAGCATGCAACAAAAATAATCAGAAATAACATAACCACTCCTAAAGCTAGACCTTCGTAGGAATTCTCTCTAGCTTTGCCAAGGAACGGACGAGCAAAGACATAGACCCCATAAGGAGTAAATTGAAAGAAGTGCATAAGGATACGAAGAATACTCCAGATTAACGCTCCACATATAACAATTTGGAAAATTGTTTTCGCCTGAATCGGTTTTGCCTTTACATTTTTATCAGACGAGGATCGATTTTTGGGTTGCTGCTCTTCAAATTCCTCTGTTTTTAGCCGTTGTTGTTTCGAGATAGTTGCACTCACGTTAATCACCTCAGTACTAGTATGGCTATGTCCAGGAAAAACATGAAATGATTCATAGCGAAAAGTACCTTGGAACATTAGGTGGCAGAAGGATATAACTTTCGGTTACAATAGGAATAAGGATGGTGATTAAATTTGAAGCAGCAAAATGTGCCGGCATATGGCGGGCAGGCCGTAATAGAAGGCGTTATGTTTGGCGGTAGAAAAGTGACCGTAACCGCCATCCGCCGAAAGAATCAGGAGATTGAATTCTTTGAAGAGCCTAAAAAGACGATCACATGGGTGAATAACCTGAAAAAAATTCCATTTCTTCGCGGAATCGTTGGATTGATTGAGGCAAGTGCCAGCGGAGCTAAGCATCTGAACTTCGCTTCTGAACAATACAGCATGGAATCAGATGACGAGGCAGATAAAAGCTCTGGTCCATCTAAGATGACACTAATATTAGGCGTCGCCGTGGTAGGTGTTCTTTCTTTTCTAGTCGGTAAAATTTTATTTACGGTTGTACCAGCCATACTTGCAGGCTTTCTATTTGGCAAATGGGTTCCGGCTGGGGTGTGGCAAAATTTAATTGAAGGCGGAATTAAATTCTTCCTGCTCATCGGTTATATTAGCTTGATTGCCCAGACACCCCTGATCAAACGATTATTTCAATATCACGGTGCTGAACATAAAGTGATTAACGCGTATGAGGCTGGGGTAGAATTAACAGTAAAGAACGTGCAAAGTTTTTCCACCCTACACTACCGTTGCGGCAGTAGCTTTCTCATTTTTTCCATTATTGTCGGTGTGTTTGTATACTCCCTAGTTGATTACCATACAATGTGGGATCGTGTTGTTCAACGGATTATCTTGTTGCCAGTGGTAATAGGCGTTTCGTATGAGGTTCTACAAGGAACCAACCTATTGCGAGATATTCCAATTCTTCGTTTCTTGGGTTATCCTGGGCTCTGGTTGCAACGCATCACAACAAGAGAACCTGATGATACGCAAGTGGAAGTAGCTATTGCCTCTTTTGAAAAAATGAGGGAACGGGATCAGGAATTTTTGAAGAATCAAAAGCTTGCTACCACCGGTTAAGTAACCTATCTTAAAGAGGTGAAGCTAGTTGAAAAGAGGCTTTCTTTATCCGGTTTTTGGGATAATCATGCTGTTGGCGGTTATAGGTTTTACAACTGAATTCTTACAGAACCCCGGTACAATGATCGCGTTAATTGCCTTTTCTGCTCTCCTGTTGTATCTTGCGCGTAATTTTTTAAAAACAGGCAAATTCATGCCGCGGTTCACCAAAAAAACTCCTAAGGTCAGACCAATGAAACCAGGATTAAAGCGATCTGTAACAGCTAATCGTCGCCCCAATCCCTTTCAGGTTATTGAAGGCAGTAAAGGCAGTAAAAAAGACAAACGTGATAAAACGAAACAAAATAAGCCCAAGATGTATCAGTAACAGCTTTCAAACCAGAAAGCTGTTATTTTTTTCACTCCGATAAGCAGTTATATATTTATTAAAATCCCACTTGTTTAAGAAGTCCTCCGCTGCCTTTTTCCCTGAATCAAATAACTCTTGTCGTTGGGCGGCGGTTAAATGGAAATCAATTGAGCTATAGCCCTTGGTAGGAATGAAAACCGTGCGAACAGCTTCTGCTTTCTTTACATGAAACCGATCATGGGCGTCCATCATAGTCATCAGCAACGCCTTTGATAAACCGTATAAGCTTTTCACTGTTTGGGGACGAACCGGAACAGACTCATCATTTAAACGAAAGCCAAAGGTCGGCCATAAGGGGCTTTCCTTAGAATCAAAAAGCCAAACGGGAAAATTACTCAATAGACCACCATCTACTATGATATGGGGGGTCTTATTTTTATATAAAAAATAAGGTTGGAAGAAATAGGGGATTGCACAGCTCATTCGGACTGCTTTTGCGATCGGGAAGGTTTCTGGCTTAATTTCAAAATCAGGCAGGTCATCTGGCAGAGTTAGCATGGTGCCAGCACTGATGTCAGAAGCGATGATACGCAGTTTTTCTTTCGGCAAATCACCAAAGGTACGGATTCCTTTTTTACGTAACAATTGACTGACAAAACGTTCAATTTCATCACTGGGGTACAAGCCCTTTTGGACGATCAGGTTATAGCATGAGCCAAGATAAGGAATTCTCGACAAGCCCTTTCTTTTTAAAAATTGCAAATAATTTAATGTTTCGAATATCTCACGAAGCTCTTGATGGCGATATCCGGCAGCCAACAGAGCGGCGACAATGGAACCTGCTGACGTGCCAGCAACGCTCTCCCACTGGTATCCATGCTGTTCCATCGCCGTAATCGCCCCAATCAAAGCTATCCCCTTCATGCCTCCCCCTTCAAAGACCGCATCTACTCGCATCTTCTCCCTCCGTTCCTACAAGGATGAATCCACAAATAGTTTATGCGGCAGGATAGTTATCCTACTCCTGAAAATTAGGGATCAAACACAAAAAAGCAAGCTTATCTGGCTTGCCTTTTGTGCTACATGGGATCTGGTTTTGTTTCCGTGTCCTCTTTTTGTTCGTCTTCTTCCCGAATACGCATGAGTTCAGCAACACGCGAAGGATCCTCTTTTAAAAATTGAACCAAATACTCTATGCTAGCAATGGATTCCCAGCTCAAATGGTGTTCAATTCCCTCAACGTCCTTGTAAATTAAATCCTGATCGACACCGATCAGCGTCAAGAAATCTTCCAGTAATGCATGTCGCCGCACCAAACGTTTGCCTACTTTTTTTCCTTTAGCCGTTAAGACCAGCCCGCGATATTTTTCATAGACTAAGTAATTGTCTTTATCTAGTTTCTGTACCATTTTTGTAACAGAGGACGGATGCACCTCTAACGCTTCTGCAATATCAGACACACGAGCATATCCCTTGGTATCAATTAAACTATATATTCTTTCCAGATAATCTTCCATACTTGGAGTTGGCACTCTCATCCCTCGTTTCAGCCAGTATCGCCCAAAGACATATGACTCTATCATACCGCTTTCTTTGCTTTTGTTTCAAGGGAAAGTTGAAAGATTTTCCGGCATTTGCTAAAATAATTGTCCTATTTTAATTTTTTGGTCATCCAAACCAGTTCTTTCCCCAAATTCACAAAGCGTTCTTGAAGACGTTCGTCCTGCAAGGTGTTGTCCTCTTTAAACGCTTTATAGGAATTAGAAACACTCGGAGAACCTGGTAATGGATAAGCATGCAAATTACGCAAAATAAGCTGCAGTGTGTTAACCGTATTAGTTGCTCCCATACTTCCGCCTGCTACTCCGATAATTGCGACTGGTTTTCCGTATAAAAATCGTCCTTCCAAAAAATCAAAAGAGTTTTTCAAAGCACCTGTAATGGTTCCATGATATTCCGGGGAACCAACCACAAGTGCATCGGCTTCTGCTATTTTCTTCACAAATTGATGAACAATCTCTGGATACGTACTAACGTCGCTTCTGGCATCATATAGAGGCAGAGGCCACTCAGCTAAATGAATTAATTCAACTTCTGCTCCTTCCATCTTTGCCGAATCCAAAACAATTTTCATTACCTTTTTTGTGCTGGATTCAGCATTCATCGAGCCCGCTATTCCTACAATTTTCATTATGAAACATCCTTCCCTCTATAAAAGTATTCCATTTATTGCTTTTCGTTTTATTTCTATGATAACGAATCTCATTATTTGAGTAAACAAATTTATTTAATAAGTATAAAAATCAAGCTGTTGTTCTGAATGAACAGGCTTCCCTCATAGACTGATATCAGGATATAACTCCTTGTCTTCTTCAACATTTTTCCAACAAGAAGGAAGATGATCAATGATAAAAAAAACCTTTCGTGTCACGTCCTTACTTACATCCTCAATGCTTGGGGCGGGATTTCTCAGCGGTTATGAATGGTTGCGGTTTTTTACTTACTATGGCACCTGGGGTTCCATTGGTTTAATGTTGGCTATTGTAGCGATGACTTGGATTCTGTATGAATCTCTTCACCTAGCCTATCGAAATCAGCTATTCTCCCTGTCTCAGTTTTTAGCCCACCTTATCGGGCCACAGCTCACTCATGTATTTGGTTTCTTTACAGCTCTCATCATCATTTTATACAGCGGGATCATGTTAGCCGATCAAGCACTCTTTTTGGAGCAGACAACCTCCCTATCATCACTGCTTGGTTTACTTGTTTTCCTGGTGCTTGTCTTTATTGGCGCTAGGCTCTCCAACTCCTCCTTGGCTAAAATAGCCGCAGGGTTCATTTTGGGAGCTGTCGTCATTGTCTTGTTTTTATATCGCACTCAAACTCATATTCCATTACCCAGTCTATCTTATCAGCTAAACCTAAAGTGGCTTTGGAATGGATTATTATTTACTGGCCTGCATCTATTTTTTAGCTTGGCTGTGCTTCTTCCTTTGGTCCGCGAAACAAGGTCACTCCCCTCGTTGCGATTTGGCATCGGATTAAGCAGCTTATTGTTTGGTGTTATTGGATTGTTTATTCATTTGCAAATTTTATCGCATTGGCATGATGTTCATACCCATCTCAAACCCATTGTGGAAATTTTGATGGCTCAATTGCCGTATAGTGTGTATGCTTATCTGCCTATAAGTCTCGGACATGTCATTATACTGGCAAGCATTCTCCTGCGGAGTCTAACTGACCCGTTACTTCAAGAGACGCAGGTGAGCGAGCTGCCACTTGTTCTTACCCTAGTAACCTTTGTAGGGATAATATCCTTCTTTGGCATCTTCTTCTCCTTTCTGTACCCCTTGCTTTACAGCACGATCACTTATGTTGGCCTCGCTTTATTAAGCATTCTTTTCGTGCAGTTTAGCGGCAGGCGTAATCCTCCACAAGATATCAATGATACCTGATACTTCGGCTCCCCCTACAACAGCACAATAAGACAGCTAGTGTTTTTTACATGACAAAAAGCGCTTCTCCTTGCAGAAATAACTTCTGGAAGAGAAGCGCTTTTTTTATGAATCCCTATATGCCTTGCCCTAGTATTGTGAGTTCGATACCTCGCCTTTTACAATGGACACACCCGCACTTGCACCAATCCGGCAGGCGCCAGCTTGAAGCATTTTTTCAACATCTGCATAGCTGCGAATACCGCCAGAGGCTTTTACACCTAACTCGGGACCTACTGTTTTTCGCATTAAAGCAATATCTTCTACAGTGGCACCTCCTGTTGAAAAGCCTGTCGATGTCTTCACAAAATCGGCTCCAGCTCTCATGGCTAATTCGCAAGCACGTACTTTTTCTTCTTCAGTGAGCAAGCACGTTTCAATAATAACCTTGACCAGTGCTCTTCCTTTTGCTGCTTCTACCACTGCACGGATGTCTTGTTCAACAAGCTGATCATTTTTATCTTTTAATGCACCTACGTTTATTACCATATCTACTTCAGTAGCACCGTTTTCAATAGCGTTGGTTGTTTCATAGGCTTTCAGCTCAGGAGTGTTGGCCCCTAAAGGAAACCCGATAACCGTGCACACTTTGACCTCCGGAGCTTCCTTCAAAAGCTCCGTGCATAAGCTTACCCAAGTAGGGTTCACACATACGGAAGCAAATCGGTATTCTTTTGCTTCTTCACAAAGCCTTACAATCATGTCTCTAGTTGTATCTGGCTTAAGTGCTGTGTGATCAATATATTTTGCTACGCTTTCTTTGGACATGTATATCCCTCTTTCGTAACTGTTACCAGTTATCTATTCTTTAATCTCACAATAAACCAACGGCAATGCTCCCACTGGGTCCTTGGAGAATCCATATGATTGATAGATACGTTCAATCACCTGATCAACGTCCTGCGTATTACTGTGGATCGTTACAAGCGACTCCCCTTGCTTCACCTGATCCCCAACTTTTTTATGCAGGATCAGACCAACAGCCAAGTCGATTTCAGATTCTTTCGTAGCACGTCCTGCTCCTAAAATCATTGCCGCTGTACCAATATCATCGGCAATAATCTCGGCTACATAACCATCTTCCTTGGCTGGAACCTCTATTGTAAATTGAGCTGTCGGCAAACGCTCTGGTTGATCGACAACGCTAGCATCTCCGCCTTGCGCGGCCAGGAAGGTTTTAAAGGTTTCGAGCGCTTTGCCGTTTGCGATCACTTCTTCCAGCTTGGTCCGTGCTTCTTCCAGACTTGCAGCTTCACCTGCTAAATAAACCATTTGAGAGCCTAAGACTAAGCAGAGTTCACGCAGATCTTCTGGGCCTTCACCTTTTAACGTGTCAATTGCTTCCTTAACTTCTAAAGCATTTCCGATTGCAAAACCAAGCGGCTGACTCATGTCAGAAATAACCGCCATAGTCTTACGCCCTACTTGGTTACCGATTTTAACCATGGTGCTAGCTAGTTCTTTTGCATCATCTAGCGTTTTCATAAAGGCTCCGGCGCCTGTTTTTACATCCAAAACAATGGCATCAGCACCGGAAGCAATCTTTTTACTCATAATCGAGCTTGCAATTAATGGAATTGAGCTTACTGATCCTGTGACATCACGCAAGCCATATAGTTTTTTATCAGCGGGGGTAAGATTACCGCTTTGTCCAACTACGGCCACTTTATTTGTGTTAACTAAACGGTTAAATTCTTCATTATCAATCTCGACATGAAAGCCTGCTACTGCTTCCAGCTTGTCTATGGTACCGCCTGTATGTCCTAGACCACGACCAGACATTTTTGCTACAGGAACACCTACTGCCGCAACTAGCGGAGCAAGAACCAGCGTTGTAGTGTCACCAACCCCGCCTGTGCTGTGTTTGTCTACCTTTACACCTTCTATAGCGGACAAATCAATCTGATCACCTGATTCAACCATGGCCATCGTCAGATATGCTGTTTCTTCCGGGGTCATCCCCTGAAAGTAAATCGCCATAGCTAAAGCAGACATTTGATAATCCGGAATAGATCCATCCGTAAAACCCTCAACGATAAAGATAATCTCTTCTTTGGTCAGTTCTTTCCCATCGCGTTTCTTTTCAATTAAATCGACCATTCTCATATTGATCACCTGCTGTTTCATTATGTATGTTGACAGCTACTACCGTGAGATTACCTACTTCAGTATCTCCATCTTCACCTTACCAGCCTTATGAAAAAATGTCAAATCTCGTTTGAACATTTGTCCAATTCGTATCATATACAAATGGAGCCCGATTCAGAAGGTAGCAACGGGTTGCTGTCTTTAAAAAGGGTAAGCACCTATTTTAAGGCATTTTGTGAAGATTACAAGCAGGAATTTTTGAAAATCAAAAAGAGGCCTGCTCCATTGGCGGAAGCTTGCCTCTTTTTCTTGCAATCTGAAGGTCATTTGAGTTGTTTTGTTCCGTTTTTATTATTTTAATAATTCCTTGGCAGTATAATGATCAGTAACCAAAACATTATTATAACCACCGCGAATCGCCCCTCTAATTGCCTCTAGCTTGGTTGACCCTCCAGCTACTAAAATGGACCGTTCTTTACTCTTGAGCTCCTCTATCGGGATACCAACAGTCCTATTCGTTAGCTCTTCATTTACAATGTTACCCTCCTGATCGTAGAACCGTGAGCAAATGTCGCCAACCGCCCGCTCGGCTAACAAAGCTAAATCATGTTCACTAAAATAGCCTAATCGAAACAATAATGCATCAGACATTACGCCACCTACAGTAAAGATAGCAATGTTAGCCTTTCGTGCTAGTTCCAGCTGTCGTTGTATGTAACGATCTGTCTCCAACGTTTCTTTTACCAGCGCTGAGTCGACGATTGCGGGCAGAGGCAGATAATGCGGTGTAGTGTGATAGGCTTGTCCAAACAAATGTAATACCTCTGAAGCATAGGTATTTGTTTGCGAATGGCTCACACCACCCTTTAATTGCACCACCTGTGCTCCCTGAATGGCTTTTGGCTGCAATTCCATGGCTACTCGGTACATAGTCGTGCCCCACGTAACTGCGATGATATCATGATCTGTGACAACCTCATGAAGATACTGTGCTGTTCGTTTCCCAAGCATTTCTTTAATGAGCGTCTCGTCATTAGTCGCTACTGGTACAATCATAACCGCTTTTAAATTATATTTCTGTGCCAGTTCCAGCTCAATGCGCTGAAGATTTTCCTCTGGGTCCATAATTTCAATGCGCACAATGCCTTCTGCCTTGGCTTGCTGCAGCAGTCTCGACACAGTCGGTCTTGATACACCTAGCTGCTTAGCAATCTCTTGTTGACTTAAATCCAACTGATAATACATTTTAGCTGCTTCGACCATCTTACTAATTTTATTTTCTTCCATATGTCACCCGTACCTTTGCGTCATCTATCAAGACTATACAAGCAAACCCATGTTCTAGCAACCTTCATTAGTCCCCCCTGATGTTTGAAACAAGATTGGCTTGCGCAGATTAGTAATTAAACATGTAAAACGGAGGTATCATATGCCTTACTTTATTGCAAATGGCGCAACCATTCATTACGAGATAAAAGGAGAAGGGCTTCCGATTTTGTGTATACATCCCCCTCTGCTTACAGGCAGCATTTTTTATTATCAGCAAAGAGAGCTGCAAGACCGTTATAAGGTAATTTCAGTGGATTTGAGAGGACACGGCAGAAGCAGTATTTCAGCCCATCCCTTTACCTATGAAGGAATCGCTTCTGACTTACATCTATTATTAGAGCATCTCTGTATTGAACAAGCCGTCCTGTTAGGCTATTCTACCGGTGGCTCTATCGCATTAGAAATGATGTTAAAAAGACCTCAGCACATCAGAGGTGCCATATTATTAAGCGGAATGGCCCACTGTAGAAGTCCCTATCTTCATCGATTAATTACGATTGCTGAAAAGCTGGCTCGACGGGGTGCTCTACACACATTAGCAATGGTGACTGGCTCAAGCAATGCCAATAATTTCTTTACGTTTATACGAAATTATCGCGATGCCATAAAAGGAAACCCAATAGGGATTGCCGACTATTATCAGTATGCTGCTTGCTACGATGTGCTGGATCGCCTCCATGAGATCAAGCTCCCCATTCTTTTATTAACGGGTGAAAAGGATGGTCATTTTACCTGCTTTGCACAGGAAATGGCTTCTCAATTACCGATGGCAAAAATTCGTTCCATTCCCCGTTATAAGCATCAGCTCCCCACTAAAGCTTATCACGAGGTGAATTTATTGGTTCATCAGTTTATTAACAGCTTTTGCCTTCAGTCACAATAGCAGTTACCAGCATCAATAGATAAAGGGATGCTTCATCAGCGTAAAGGACCGATGCAAACACAGGAATGCAAGTCATGAACCTTTGGCCCTTACCAGCGGTACTGGCAAGCACCACACTATCCAAGCGTGCATTCGGCCCGTTAGCATATAGAATTATGAAAAAACCGACTGCAGGCTGTACAGATCCCCCGCGGTCGGTTAGCTTTTCCTCGTTAGATTACATCGATCATGTCCCTCATGATGTTAAAGCCTTTGCAATAGCAATCTGCAGTAATTGGGCATTTTGCTTTGCAAAAACCTGTAGCATTTCCTCGTGCTGACCGATCCCCTGTTGTTCTGTATAGGAGGTGGTGGTGGCTTCGTTCCAAGCATCCACTCCTGCTGGCAGCGTAGTTATACTCTCTGATTTTAACAAACAGATCGGAGCCGCTATTTTCCCCTTATTAATCAATTGCTCGTAATACTGGTGGTAAGCTTTTGTTTTGTTTACAAGCCCATCGCGTACCCTGTGTATATCAAGGTAAGCTGTCACCATCTCATGATTCGCTTCAAGGATAGATTGGACGGTTTTCTCTCGTTCCTCGGAGGGCTGGTTCAGTTCGATCAGCTTACGGTACGAATCAATGAGGAGCAGTAGCGAAACACTTCTGCCTTGCTCCTCCAAAGCTTTGACTACCTCGAACGCCAAATTCCCACCTGCAGAAAATCCCCCTAAAACAAGGGTATCTGTCGGTGCCATTTGCTCAATCATTTCTACATAGCGACTAATTCTGTTTTCACTTTCCATAAAATCAAAGGCATGAACCCGAAAATGATTGAACTGGGAAGCGAACCGGTTGTACATGATTCCGTAGCCTAGCACGGGAGGAAACAGAAAGATGGATTGCTCCTTGGCAGCATGAAAGGTGATCATTTCAGGATATGCATGCAACTGCTGTTGGTCTGAAGGATTTGCCTGATGATCCAAATATCTAGCGATCGCTTCAACAGTAGGCGATTCAAACAACAGCGCTAGAGGAACCTCCATCCCCCATTCCTGAGAAATATGTCCGATCAGTTTCAAAGCATTTAATGAATTTCCGCCGTTTGTAAAGAAATGATCGGCTACCCCCACTTTCGCTATGCCGAGTACATCTTGCCAAATTTTCGCTACCTTTTCCTCCGTATGATTCCGCGGAGCGATGTAGCCAGCTTCCCTAATTACCTCTTGAGGTGAAGGTAAAGAACTACGGTCTGCCTTTCCATTAGACGTGATTGGAATCTCCCTGACAAAAACGAGGTAGGAAGGAAGCATATAAGCTGGGAGTTTTTTGGTTAAAAATGTTCGAAGCTGTTGATCATCCAACTCGCCATTTCTCACCACGTACGCACATAACGCCTGATCTCCCTGCTTGTCGTTGATCGTTAGAACAAGACTTTCCCGCACATCTGGATGAGAAAGAATTGCTGTCTCAATCTCACCAAGCTCCAAGCGATACCCGCGTATTTTCACCTGCTGATCCGAGCGCCCCAGATACTCAAGCTCCCCATTTGGCAGGTATCGAGCTAGATCTCCTGTCCGGTATAATATATCTTCTGTCTTGTAAGGATGAAAGATGAATCTGTCCCTTGTCAGATCTGCCCGATTCATATACCCTCTCCCAACCCCATGTCCCCCAATGTATAATTCTCCCGTTACTCCCATAGGGACCAGCCGTTTCTTAGAATCGAACAGATAACAACTCAATGTAGGCAACGGGACTCCAATATTGCTTCGATTTGTTATCAGCTCCTCATCTGTCAGCTCCTTATAAGTAACGTGCACAGTGGTTTCTGTTATCCCATACATATTGATGAGACGGGTAGATGGATAATGCGACTGCCAAGGGCGAAGCAGCATGGGTTGCAATGCCTCTCCTCCCAAAATCATATACCTTATCTGCGGTGATAGACCCTCCAGCTTGGTGAGTCTGATCATTTCGTCTTGCAAAGCGTATAGGGCTTTTGGCGTCTGATTTAAAATGGTTACCTTCCGATCAATCAATAGTTTGGCAAACTTTGCAGGGTTTTGTACAACCTCTGTTGGTACCAAAACTAATTCACCGCCATAGAGCAACGCCCCATACATTTCCCATACCGAAAAGTCAAAGCAATAGGAATGAAACATGGACCAAACATCTCGTTCATTAAAATCAAAGCAAGACGGGGTATGTCGTATTAGCTGGACAACCTGACGATGCTCAATCATGACACCTTTAGGCTTTCCGGTAGTTCCAGACGTATAAATGATATAGGCAAGCCGATGCGAGGTGTTGGTGCACAAAATATTTTCGTTATTCCCACGATATATTTCGGGAGCTTCTACATCTAGAACCGTACAATCAAATAGCTGATCCGTTATACATTCTCCGGTTGTAAGTAAAAGAGTAGCTCCACTATCTGCTACCATATACGAAATCCGTGACTCGGGATAATGCGGATCGATTGGCACATAAGCTCCTCCCGCTTTCAAAACAGCAAGGATAGCGATGACCATGAGCGGCGATCTATCCAAAAGCAGAGCGACGCGATCCTCAGGAGCAATACCTATATGCTGTAGCCTTCGAGCGAGCTGATTGGCTTTTTGGTTCAGCTCCTTGTAAGAGATGCTTTTCCCCTGATGCCAAACAGCAATCCGCTCGGGGTGAAGAGTTACCTGATTTTCAAACAATTGATGGATGGTTTTATCTCGTGGAAAATCACATTTCGTATCCCTATGAAGCAAGGTGTTTTCCTCTGCCTGAGTCAGTAGGCTGAATTCGCTCAGCTTGTCGTCCGGCTGACTTAGCATCTTGCTGATCATGATCTCTAAGTGACCTGCAATCTGCTTAATCAGTAACAAGCTATAACATTCGACTTGATATTCTAATTCAAGGGTGATTTGATCTGGCTGTCGGAGAAAATGAAATTGAAGTCCAGTTGCTACTAGCTTTGTGTAATCCTTTTCTTGAATGGAATCAAGGCGTACAACAGTTGGGCAAATGGGGGTACTATCCGGTGCTTTGTTGAATGAAAATAGCTCGGCAATCGCCTGAAACGGGATATTTTGATGATCATTAGCTTCAAGCAGACTCCCTTTGACCTGCTGTAACCATTGTTTGCAAGTTAGGTCATCATCTCTTGTCGCCGTCACTAATACAAGACAGTTAATGAAATCATTTTTTGGATCATTCTGCCGAAAAACAGGCATTCCCACAACAACGGTTGGCTGTGCCGTATATACAGCAAGCAGGGCTTTAACAGCGGCTAACAGCACTGTAAAAAGGGTATAATCAGAGCCTCCGCTAAGCCTGCATAATCGGTTACTCATTTCATGCGTAAATGTTTTTTGAAAATATGCCGTTCTGTTGCTCCCCCTGCCTAAGGAAAGACCATCAGTTGGAAATGCAGATAAAGCTACATCTTCTGTGCTCTTCTCTCGCCAGAAATCCCATTCCCTTTTCCAATGGACAAATCTCGCATCATGGGTTATACGAGCCCTCATCTCAGACTCCCTCCCTCTAAAAATGAAACTCAATTGTATCGGTCAGCATGTTTGCAAGCTGAGACGGCTGGTTTTTTATGATTACATTCTGAAGTGGCTGATCCAGATTTGCCAACATGTCTTGCAATAAGGTGAGATAATCCTGAGAGAGCATTGTAATGGTTTGTGTCTTAAATAAATGAACTGCATATTCCCATTGAATGAGAAGTCGTTTTTGTCTTTCTTCTGCCTTTAACGCTAAATCAAATTGCGCTACTTGCAGCTTTGCTTCGAAGGGCACTATCCTCAGTTCTCGAAGCTGTGCTACTTGCCAATCATTTGAATTTTGCATGCCAAATAGTGTATCAAATAACGGATTTCGTCCGAGGTCACGCGCTAAGCCTAGCTTTTCAATCAGCATTTCCAAGGGATAATCCTGGTGATCATAAGCATCAAGGAATCGATCTCTTACTTGTGTTAAAAACGTGCGGAAATCATCATGTGGATGAACCACACAGCGAATAGCCAACGTATTTACAAACATTCCGACCATTGATGGTACGTCAGGATGCGCTCTGCCTGCAATCGGGACCCCTACAATGAAATCATGCTGTCCCGTGTACTTATAAAGAAGCAGGTTATAGACAGCATATAAAAACATGTGCAGAGTTACCCCATTTTCAGCCGCCCTCTTATGGATCAATGCGGTCAGCTCCTCGTCAATCCACGTGCTAACCTGTTTCCCCTGAAATTGCTGAATAGCGGGTCGGGGAAAATCCATAGGAAGCGCCAGAGTTGGCAATGGCTCTTTTAAAAGGGATAACCAAAATTGCTCCTGTTGCAAAAATAATGCTGAATCCCTAAATCGCATACTCCAATCGGCATATTCTTTATATTGAATAGAAAGCGGTGCAAGCTCCTCCCCCTGATAAAGGGCAAACAGCTCTTGTAGAAGAATAGCCACGGAGATACCATCTGCAATAATGTGATGCAGCTCTAAGATGAACAAATAATGCTCTGGCTTCGTTTGAAACAATCCTGCTCGCATTAAAGGAGACTGGTGTAAATCAAGCGGTTTTTCAAAATATTGAAAAGCAAGGTCCAGCTTATGCTCGTCAATCTGTTCGAACAGTAAAGGAAAAGAGACGTTCTCCTCTACCCGCTGCACAATCTCACCTTGCACTACAGCAAAGCTAGTGCGCAGAGGCTCATGTCTATCTATGAGCTGTTGGAAGGCTTGCCGGAGTGCCTCCACGTTCAGGTTCCCTTCCAGCCAATACATAACCGGAATATGATAGCTTTTTCCCACGCTTTTATATTGGCTTACGATATACATTCTCTTTTGTGGTGAAGAGGTTTCGTAATAGTCCCTTTGGTTTAATGAAAGCAACGGCTCATAAGCATGCTGTTGCTTTTGACTTTGTACATATAAGGTGGTTGCCGCTACGTTTGGATTCTCAAAAACCTGACGGATCGGAATGCTAACCCCGTATTCCTTCTGGATTTGCGAGCACAGTAGCATCACCTTAAGGGAATGACCGCCGCGCTCAAAAAAATTATCATAAATGCCGATGGAAGTCACTCCGAGTACATTTGCCCAAAGCGATGCCATTCGGGCCTCATCTGTATTCCGAGGAACCCCTGCTTCTTTTGTTGAGTAAGTGGACTGCGCAGTTGGTGTCGGCAGTAATGAATCGTTGATTTTGCCGTTCTGATTAAGGGGCAACTGCTCCATCATGAAATAGAACTGCGGAAGCATGTAATCTGGCATCACTTGCTCTAAAAAAGAGCGTATTTCCCCCTCTTGCAAAGCCATTCCGTGTTGTTTGACAACATAGGCTGTTACTATCACATGACCTTGGTCGTTTGTAATAGCACGCACTACCGCTTCCTTTACTTTCTCAAGTGTCAATATACATGACTCAATTTCCCCCAGCTCAATCCGATGCCCGCGGATTTTGACCTGATGGTCGCTTCGTTCCAAAAATTCAAGGTTCCCATCAGGGAGTAATCTGACAATATCACCTGTCCGATATAATCTGGCTCCAGAGATAAAAGGATGCGGGATAAATTTTTCGGCTGTCAGCTCCGGACGATTCAAATAACCGGATGCAAGCCCCAGTCCGCCCAAGCATAATTCTCCCGGAGCACCGAGCGGTTGCAAACAATTACCGGGCCCTAATACATAAGAGGACGTATACGATAGCGGTTTGCCAATAGGCAGATTTATCATTTCATCAGATAATTGATTTATTTCATAAGAGGTGGCGCAAACCGTTCCCTCCGTTGGTCCGTATACATGAAACAGCCTGGTATACGGCAGCTTCGCTATTGCTTTACGAGCATGTTTAAGCGATGCGCGTTCACCGCCAAACAAAAGTAATCTTATCCCTTGTAAAAAGTCTCTTTCCTCATCTATTAGCAAGTTGAAAAGAGCAGTCGTCACAAACATGACAGATACTTTTTCTTCTACAATGATTTGTCCCAGACGTTCCAATTGTAAAATGGTTTCTTTGCTTGGAAGAAAGAGCTTCGCGCCATGTAGCATCGCCCCAAACAAATCAATTATAAAGCCATCAAACGTATAAGGAGACAAAGAAAGGAGAGTGTCCTGCGAAGTTATGCCAAAATCCTTGAGTTCTTCACAAAATGCTGCCATATTTCTCTGACTGATACCTACCCCTTTAGGCAGTCCTGTTGTTCCTGAGGTATACACGATATAGGCAATGTGGTCAGGATCAGCCTCGACACCCGTATAACTGCAACTGGTCGGCTGGAATAATCCTTCCTCAGCAACGAACACTGCTTCCTCATGGAGAAGCTCAAGACCTTTTGAATATTGCTTTTTGTCTGTTAGCAGCAGAGACGCTTGTGCATCTTCAACCATATATCTCATGCGAGACAAGGGATAATCTGGATCGATTGGGAGATAAGCCGCTCCTTGTTTGACTGTCGCCCAAATGCTGACAACCAGCTCCCAGCCCCGTTGAAATAGCAGCCCCACAATACTGCCTGGTCCTATCCCTTTTTTGTTTAACGCAAGAGCTAGCTGATTAGCTCTGTTGTTTAATTCTCTATAGGTAAAACGTTGCTCTTCTGTAATTAAAGCGATCTTATTTGGATGCTTCTGAACCTGTTTACCAAACTGTTCAACAGGAAGCTTCCCGCTAAGCCAAGTTGTGTTATTGCTCATCTCCTGTTCTCTAGCAATCTCTTTTTGCTGCTCTATTTCTGTTACAAGGCTCATCTCCGCTACCGATCGTTTAGGCTGACGCGCCGCTTGTTTTACTACCATCAGCCATTGATCCTTGATACGTTGAATAAAATCTGTAGGATATATCTGCTGATTGTACGAGATTTGAAACGTCAGTTTTTTCCCTGGCATGACTAGGATGTTCAGATCATAGTTTGTACGCTCAAATACACTTATCCTTCCAATTTGGAACCCTAATCGTTGCCCATTTTCATCCTCAACGCTCTCAAAAGGATAATTTTCAAAAACAATAAGGTGATCAATTAACTCTGCCTTGTCCGCCTGACTTCCTTTAATTTCATAGAAAGGAATATATTGGTGCCTCTCAGCTTGGAGTACCTGCTCTTGTAATGCTGTGACCAATTCTAAAAACGAGCTCTCCTGATTAAATCGAACGCGAGTCGGAACAACGTTAATGAAAGGTCCGATCATAGCTTCCACGCCTTCCAGCTCGACAGGACGCCCTGAAACAATGGTGCCAAAGATGACATCATTTTTGAGATGATAGCGGCTGAGCAAAATCGCCCAAGCCGCTTGAATAGCCGTGTTTATCGTAAAGGAATGCTGACTGGCTAACTCATGTAAGGCAAATGTATCCTCCTCGCCCAACACGAACGTTACCTCACCTGATATATATTCTTCGGCAGAATTTTCTGCTCTATTGCCTCTCCTTCTCTGTTCTTTAAAGGTGATCTGTCCCTCAAATTCGTCCAGATAGGCTTTCCAATAGGCCAACGAGGGCTTTTTGTCTTGGGTCTGCAGCCACTTAATATATTCCTTGTATGGTTTAACAGCAGTCAGAGAAATCGGTTGTACCAAGCGACTCGATTCATAATAGTGGAAAAGCTCAGAAATGACCTTGCCTAAGCACCAGCCATCTAGCAAAATATGGTGATAACTCCAAATCCAGATATATTCTTCCCTGCCTGTTATAAATACCGCCATCCGCATTAACACGTCTTTTGACAAATCAAAGCCTGTTTCTCTGTCTTGCTGTTTGTAGGCTTTGATTATGCGTTCCTGCTCTTCCCTTGCCAGATGGGAGATATCCTTCTTACGGATCGAAAAATCACGCTCTCTTAAGACTACCTGCACGGGACGTTTTACTTTTTCATGAATAAACACCGTGCGAAAGATATCATGACGATTACATAACCTTTGAACGCTTTGTTCCAGCAAATCAACCTGAAAAGGGCCTTTAATGGGAATGCTCATCTGCTCCACATAGTAGCTTTGCTCCGGATGAAGCAATGTATGAAACAGCATTCCCTCCTGCATAGGTGACAAATAATAAATATCCTGCACCTGATCCTGCTGAAATGTACCCATATTATATTTCACCTCGCCTTCCGATTAATTCCAGTCCGCTCTTCCATCACTTGATCACAGCTTATCTTCTAAGAGTGAAAAAATGTTTTCCACTTCCTCCATCTCCAGATCGCTCGCACTAAAATCACTTGGAGTTCGAATTGTCTCTTTCTGAGAAACGCAATGCTCAATGACGGCACGCAAGTCACTATGGAACCGATTCATCCAATACATGATCGTGTCTTCTGTGAACTCGTAGGGATGATAGGAGCATGTCATAATAAGCTGACCCTTGCGAATTAGTCCACTGATCATAAGAGCATAGGGAGACATAGAATCAGGTGATATCTGATTACCCATCGAATAAGGAGATGTCTGAATCGACGAGGGGCTGTTTTCATTATCAAATTGTCCTAAGTAGTTAAAAGCTATCTGTGGTGCTAGCGAAAATGTAAGCCCCTTACGAAGCTCTTTTTTCGTCAAGTATCGGAGCATTCCATACCCAATGCCTTTATTAGGGATTGTACGCAGCTGCTCTTTAACAGACCTAATCGAAGCTGAGATATCCTCCTCATCCATCTGAAAGACAACAGGATATTGAGTGGTAAACCAGCCTACAGTGCGGGAGATGCTCAGATTCGGCAAAATCTCCTCTCGTCCGTGCCCTTCCAGCAACACTCCCACTTGGGAGCTCTTCGTCCAAAATCGAAGGCTTAGCGCCAGCGCAGTTAGTAAAATATCGTTGATTTCCGTCAGATAAGCTTGATGTACCTTCGTTGTTAGCTTAATCGTGTCTTCTGCTGACAGCTCAAATGAGTAGCTAACAAGCTCTTTTTGCCTTCTTTTTTGTATCACGCGATCCCTTGGCAATGGCGTAAGCTCCAAGCTCTCTACGTGCGACCAATAAGGGAGCTGCTGAAGAAAGTCTTCTGTATTGGCATATTCTTTTAGCTTTTGCGACCATTCCAGAAAAGAATTTGTTTTTTCCGTTAGTAAAGGCACCTGTCCCTGTTCAATCTGAGCATATGTTTGAGCAAAATCCTCTAATAAAATCCTCCATGACACCCCATCTATTACCAAGTGATGAATAATGATCAGCAAATGATCCCCATCCGATGCATGATAAAGTGCCAGTTTTACTAGGGGGCCGGACTGTAGCTGTAAACTCTCCTGCATCTTATCGGCATGTTCTTCAATGGCTTGGGCTGGATGCTGATGATGGCGAACATCAACCTCGACTATTTGAAACGCCTCGCGGTTTGTTCCAGCATTATAGGGACGAATTAATTCAGACGAGATGTCATACACCATGCGAAGGGCATCGTGGTGACGTACTAGGTGCTGAAAGCTTTGGTGAACGATTTTTTTATGAAGACCATGAGACGAGTGAATCATCATAGATTGGTTCCAATGATGCTGATTGGTGAATTGTTGTTCAAAAAACCACCGTTGAATCGGTGTCAGCACTGCTTCCCCTTCTACTGGCCCTTGATTTGCTTGTGCCCCCTTTATCCATTGCAGATGTGAAGCTACTTGTTCAATAGTGGGAGAACGAAACAGCTCCTTCATCTCAAGCTTCCAGCCTTGTTTATATAAACGACTGGACATCTTGATGGCTTTGATGGAATCTCCCCCCAGCCAAAAGAAATGATCGGTGATGCCGATTCGTTCGACGCCTAAGACCTCTTGCCAAACCTCTACAAGAAGACGCTCCTTCTCATCGCGTGGGGCCTGATATCGTTCTGTTTGTGTCAATAAGTTGATAGCTGGCAATGAGGAGCGGTCTATCTTTCCATTGTGATTGAGCGGAATCTGGCTGATTTCTTGCCAGTACGTTGGAATCATAAATTCCGGTAATACACGAAGGAGATCTGCTCGCAGTTTCATAGGCTCCATTCTATCTGCCGGGACAATATAGGCACACAGGGACACTGCACCCTTTGCATCCATTCTATCTAAAACGGCTGCTGACTTGACCATTGGATGCTCAAGAAGCTGGCTCTCAATCTCGGCTAGCTCGATTCGATGCCCGCGAATCTTTACTTGCTGATCTATTCGTCCTGCATAATCGATCAGTCCATTTTCTGTCCATTTTGCTCGATCACCTGTTCGATACATTCGTTCGTTAGGATAAAATGGATCGGTAACAAAACGTTCGGCTGTTTCCTCTTGCCGATTTATATAGCCACGAGCTATCCCTTTGCCAGCAATGCACAGCTCTCCCGTCACTCCAATCGGAGCTAATTGATTCATTTCGTCTAGTATATAAACCCTTGTGTTATATACAGGTTTCCCGATTGCGATTGGATCTGCATTTGTGTCGATCACAGTGGACGTTGCTACAACTGTGGCCTCCGTCGGACCATAATTGTTTACTACTGTATAAGGAGTGGACAAAGCACGTTTTAGCTTTTCTCCTCCTGTTAACAAAATTCGCAGGGACAGAGAATGAGCCGGCAGTTCGATGAATTGTTCACATACCTGAGTCGGCAAAAAGCTGATCGTGATCTTTTCCTGCTCAAAAAATTTATGAAGCAGCATGAGATCATTTCGTATTTCCTCTTTTACCATGCAAACCGTTGCCCCAGCTAACCAATAGGGGAACATTTCCCATACAGAAGCATCAAAGCTGAAACCAGAGAATTTAGCAGATCGATCCTGCTGTGTTACGTTGAAAGTATGATTATGCCAGTAGCAAAGATTGACTAGCGAATGCTGTTCGATCATTACTCCTTTCGACATTCCAGTCGTCCCAGACGTATAAATAACATAAGCCAAGTCATTTACAGAAGCTTTTCCTTTTGGATTTGCTGCATCAAATGGTTCTTCTGGACAATCTCTTACACAGTCTTCAATCCAAATTACTTCGCCGTGATAGTGTTCCGGCACTCGTAATCCTGCTTGAATTAATAGGCAGGAAGCTTCACTGTCCTCTAGCATGTAAGAAATACGTTCAGAGGGATATTTGGGGTCAAGCGGGAGAAAGGCCGCACCCGTTTTTACAATTGCTAGAACACCCTGTGCCATTTGTAGCGATGGTTTAACCATAATTCCTACCCGCTGATTCGGTCTTATCCCCTTTTGAATCAGCACGTGCGCTAACCGGTTTGCCTGAGTATTTAATTGGCGATATGTCCATTCAGATGCTTCATACCTCACAGCGATTCCATCGGGTGTCAGCAAAACCTGCTCTTCAAACATTTCCTTGACGGTTTTGTTTGACGGTAGATCGGCAGCAGTTTGATTCCAATCCTCAAGAAGCCTCTTTCGTTCCTCTTCTCCGATTAGATCAATCTCTCCGATCGTAACATCTGGATGATGGACAACCTGTTGAATAATCGTCAGCAAATACCTGCTCCATCGTTTTATGGTCTCACGTTTAAATAAGACGGTACTATATTCAAATTGCAGCATGAGACACTCCGGCTGCTCAGCTGCAGCGAGAGTCAGATCAAATTTTGTTGTTCGGTGCTCTAATGTATAAGGAGTAATTGTAAGGCCGTCTAAATTCAACGCAGGTAACTCCATATTAGCTAGCGTCATCATTACATTCACAAGCGGGCTGTGACTCATATCCCGTTCCAGATGCAATTTACCAATCAATTCCTCAAAGGGATAGTCTTGATTTTCAAAAGCTGCCAGGCTTGTTTCCTTAATTTCCTGTAGAAATTGAGCAAACGTTTTTTCAGACGTTGGCCGTGATCGTAGTACGACTGTGTTGACAAACATGCCTAGCATATCCTTCGTCTCGCCATGTGTTCTACCTGCTACGGCTGTGCCAACCAGCATATCTTCCTGTCGGGTGAGCTTGTGAAGAAGAACGTAGAAGCAGGCCAGCAGAAACATAAACAGCGTTGTTTGCGTATCCCCGGTTACTTGACGAATCCCCCTCGTGATTTCCTTGGTCGTCTGGAAGAGCAAAAGATCACCCGAAAAGCTTTGCACGAAAGGACGTTTATCATCTGCGGGCAATTCTAAAACATGCGGAGCCTTCCCAAGCTGTTGCAGCCAATAGCGTTCCTGGCGTTTCATCCATTCTTGGCGGAGAGAATCTGCCTGCCATACAGCATAATCCTTGTACTGTAAGCGTGGCAGCTCTGCATCCACGCCTGCATAAAATCGCGCAAGCTCCTTCACGATCAAAGTCGTAGACACTCCATCGGTAATAATATGGTGCATATCTAGTAAGAGCAGATGATGATCCTTCTGCAAACGAATTACTTTTGCCCGCAATAAAGGAGCTTCCTGAAAATGCATGGGACGCATAAATTGTCTTATGTGCTCCTCCACACTCTCTTTGCTGCCTTGTGTAAGCGGCAATTGAAAATGAACCTGTTTGTAGATGACCTGAGCCGGAATTCCCTGCTGTTCAACAAAAGCGGTACGCAGAATCATATGCCTATCTATCAACATCTGAAACGCTTGCTCAAGGCGTCGATGATCAAAGTCCCCATGAAGCATGAGAGCTTGCGGAAGGTGGTAGCTCATGTTCTGTAAATCCAGTTGCTGCAAGATATACATTCGTTTTTGCGCTGATGACAGCGGATAATACTCTTGGTCATCTGCAACCTCGATAGGGAGGTAGGTATTTATCTGGTTTTTCTCCTGTTGCTCAATATACCTTGCCAAATCTTGTAGAACAGGACGCTCAAATAACACACGAAGCGGCAATGTTCGCTTGGTTTCTTTTTGCAAAGAACTAATAAATGTCATTGCTCGCAAGGAGTGACCACCTAATGTAAAGAAATGATCCCGTCTCCCTACTCTAGCTACGCCTAGAATCTCCTGCCACATCCCTGCCAATAGCTTCTCCCATTTTGTTTGCGGCGCGACATATTCCCTCGGATCAGCTTTACTCTGCGGAGTGGGCAATGCTTTACGGTTCACTTTGCCATTGCTTGTCAGCGGAATGAATGGGATTTGTACAAAAAAGCTCGGAATCATATAACTAGGTAACTCTGTTTGGAGGAATTCACGCAATTTATCAACAGAAATGGTCTGATCTGCTGTGAAATAAACACATATGTCCTCTACGACTCCATGGTCTGGATAGGCAACAGCTATTGTTGACTTTATTTCCGGATACTTGTAGATTACTGCTTCCATTTCCCCTAGCTCAATCCGAAAGCCACGACATTTTACTTGGCGATCCATGCGCCCTAAGAATTCAATTTCGCCATCAGGCAACACTCTTGCTAGGTCACCTGTCCGATACCGAATCTGTTTGGTTTCTTTCGGGTTTGCAACAAACCTTTCAGCTGTCATCTCCGGGCTAGCCCAATATCCACGACCTACGCTAGGTCCTGAAATGCACAATTCCCCAGGAATGCCGACTGGTTGCACACGACCTCGCTCATCCACAACAAGAAGCTTATTTTCCCCTAATGCTCTTCCAATCGGTACATAAACTCTTTTCTCATTAGCAGCAGTCTCTCGTTGAACATGATGGTACGAAACATCTACACAACACTCTGTAGGCCCGTATACGTTGGTAAGAAGAGGAACCTGCTCTTGGTAAGTAAAGCGACGGTACCATTCCCTGACGGCCGAATAGGACAGGGCTTCTCCACCAATAATCAAATGGCGCAGCGACAGCGTATTTACATTGTCTACCTGGGCAAGCATTTGTAAATGGGCAGGTGTTCCATCGGTTATCTCAATGGCATTCTCTTGATAAAATCTCACCAGCTCAAACGGATCGGCACTACTCTCCTGTGGTACTACATAGAGTGTATGGCCTTGCAAGAGCGCAGCAAAAATCTGTTGAACAGAGGCATCAAAATGAAAGGGTGCTACCATAGCTACTTTAAGCCTTTGTGGATGCTTGGCATAAATATGCTTGCGCAGACCTGCGACCAAGTGGCAAACCTGTCGGTGCTCAATCATGACTCCTTTTGGTTTTCCTGTTGTACCAGACGTATAAATGAGGTAGGCTAAGTCTTCTATTTGATTGATTCGTTCAGGATTTTTCGTTCCTTTTGCCAGTCGAATCAGCTTCTTTATATCCAATATTTTCCCGTGGTTGCTATCTGGAAGCTGAGCAACGTATTTCTCCTTGGTCAACATAACGCAGGCTCGACTATCTTGAATCATATAGCCCAGGCGATCGGCCGGCCATTTTGGATCTAGAGGCAGATATGCCCCTCCTGATTTCAACACTGCAAGAATCCCTACAATCATTTCAATCGATCGATCCAGAAGAAGTCCTATGATTTCATTTCGTTCCACACCCCTATTCCTCAGCTCTAGGGCAACCCGGTTGGCCTGCTCATTTAACTCTTGATAGGTAACCATTTTACTTTCACAAAAAAGGGCTGGAGCATGTGGAGTCTGTCTTGCCTGATCTTCAAATTGAATGTGCAGTGGATCAGTCCGGAATGTCATATTTTCATCCATATTTTTGTCATAAGTCATTTCGTTATGATCATCTGGAGATATCAAGCATAGTTCATTTATGGGAAGCTCCGGATTATCCACAGCGCTTTTTAACAGCCGTAAAAAAAGCTTGGTGTAGCACTGAATGGTCTTAGGTGAATACAGATCAGTGCAGTATTCCCAATAAAATTGAAGTCCTTCTTCTCCTTTTACTGCTGTCAGCGTCATATCGAATTTGGCGGTAGGGTTTCGAAGTGGATAAGGGGTAATCGTAAGTCCCTCAAGTTGAAGCTTAGACAGCTTGTTGTCCTGGACATTTAACATGACCTGAAATAAAGGAGATCTACTCGTGTCACGCTCTAACGGAAGCTTCTCCACCAACTCCTCAAACGGAAAATTCTGATGTGAAAACGCCTGTAGACTGGACGCTTTTACCTCCTTCATATATTGCAAAAAAGTAAGCTCTCCTCTAGGCTGATTTTGCAGAGCCAGCGTATTTACAAACAATCCCGGGATTTTTTCCATGTCAGAATGCGTCCTACCCGCTATGGGCGTACCTACTACGATATCTTCCTGCCTGGTTAATTTAGCGAGAAAAATTTGAAATGTAGCGAGCAAAACCATAAATAGCGTACAGTGATTATCACTGCACCACTTGTCTAAGCGTTTGCTGTACGCGCTATCTAGCGTAAAGACACAGCGGTCTCCCGCGAAGCTTTGCAGAGCTGGTCGGGGATAATCAGTCGGTAAATGAAGGACTGGGATGTCATGAGCAAACTGCCCCAGCCAATATTCCTTGGAGGCCTCCATGCTTTCCTGATATTCCTGTTGCTTTTGCCATACAGCCACATCCTTGTAGTGAAGAAGGGGCTTTGGCACCTCTATGCCTCGGTATAATTGGATGAGGTCGTTAACAAAAAGCTCCATCGAGATGCCATCTGTAACAAGATGATGTATATCGATAAACAGGAGATGCTGTTGCGCTGATAAGCGAATAATTGTAGCGCGAAACAGCGGGGCTCTTTCCAAATCAAAAGGGAGTAACAGCTTCCAGAGCAGCTCGTCAATCGAATCCTCCATTTCCTCTATAACATCTACAGTTGCCTCCGCCTTAGAATGAATGCGTTGAACGAGTTCACCCTCCACCATGTGAAAAGAGGTTCGCAGGGTTTCGTGTCGATCAACCAACTGTTGTATTACAGAGATAAGGTGATTGGTGTCTACATTACCTTCTAGCAAAAGAGCAGTGGGGATGTTATAGGCTACAGACTCATGCTCCATTTGACTAACAATGTACATACGCCGTTGTGCGGATGAGACTGGATAGTTTAACATTTCCGGGGTAGGCAAAATAGGTGCGTAGTTACCCTTGATGGGCTGATTCTGAATATCCTGATTTTGCTTTGTTACGTAAGCGGCTAAAAGTCGAACAGTTGGATTTTCAAACAGCTGTCTGATGGGAACTTCTTTTCCCAGCTTTTGATGAATGCTGGACGTGAGCATCATGGCCTTTAATGAATGCCCGCCTAACTCATGAAAAGAATCATCTAAGCCCGCGTGTTTAACTTGCAGGACTTCCTTCCAAATCTCAGCAATTGCGATTTCCATTTCCGTCATAGACTCATTTTGTTGGGGGGTAGTCTGAATTTGCTCCGGCTGAAAGGTTGGTTTTGGTAGCGCTTTGCGATCCACTTTACCACTAGCCGTTAGAGGGAATTGATCCATTATTGTATAGGTGTGGGGAAGCATATAAGGGGCGATTTTTTGCTGCAAAGATGCTTTAACGTGTGATAAAGAAAAGCTGTCCTTCACCAGAAGATATGCACATAGCACATTCTGCATGGAGCTGTCCGTCCAGACCGATACAACCGCTTCTTTTACCCCTTCGCACGAATAAATAGCCTGCTCAATTTCTCCTAGTTCTACACGATAACCGCGGATTTTTACTTGATCGTCCATCCGATCCTTGAATTCTATTGTGCCATTTGCTAGCCATCTCACCAGGTCTCCTGTTTTATACATAACAGCGCCTTTCGTAAAGGGAGTGGTTATGAAACGTGCTTGCATCTCCTCCGGTCGATTTACGTAGCCTTTTGCCAGGCCTTTACCTACAATGCACAATTCTCCAATCGCCCCAATCGGCTGGAGCTGCCCTTGTTTCCCTATAATGTATACTTTGGTATTGGCAACTGGTCGGCCAATCGTAATCTCATCGGGACTCATCCGACGCAGGATAGTGGTGTTTACGCTATTTTCCGTTGGACCATACTCATTGATTAATTCAATAGCGGCGTTTTTCTCCTGAGTCCGCTTCAGGAGAGCAGGAAATACCTTTTCTCCCCCAAGCGTAACCATTCGCAGAGAGCTTGCCTGTGTACTCGTGATTGCCTCGATAATGGTAGAGAAGAGTCCAGGAACACTAAATAGATAGGTTACTTGGTTCGCCTCGATTAGTCGGCAAATGGCAAGGGGATTCTGATAATCGTCCTCGGAAACAAGCACGTTTGCAGATCCAGATAACAGCGGGGTGAACAAACTAGTGACGAAAGCATCGAACGAGTAAGCAAGCACTTGTAAAGCAACGTCTTCCTGCGTAAAACCATATTCCTCTCTTCTCCATTGCAACCGGTCCGCTATACTGTGATGCTCGATTAAAACACCTTTAGGCTGACCTGCTGTTCCTGATGTATATATGACATAGGCTAAGCTTCCCGGTTGTTCTGGCAAGAGCAAGTTAGCATTGTCATACTCAGCGATCCTTTGATCCTCAATGTCAACCCTTTTACCTGTAAAAGCGATAGATTGTAGAAATTCAGCCTGTGCCAGCAGAACCTTGGCTTCGCAATCCTTTAACATGAACTGGATTCGTTGATCGGGTAGGGCAGGATCGATAGGCAGGTAGGCACCACCCGCCTTTAATGTTGCTAGAATTGCGATTACCTGTAAACAGCCCCGCCTGCTCATGATTCCTACTATCGTATCGTTTCTTACTCCTTTATCTCGCAATAAACGCGCAAGCTGATTGGCTGCTTGGTTCAGTTGATTATACGTATATTTATGTTTCCCCATGATCAGTGCCACCTGATGAGGGGTTCTTTCGACCTGTTCTTCAAAAAGAGCATGCAGTGTCCGATCTGGGTAATTAACAGTGGTATTGGTAAACTCTTCCAGAAGAGTATGTGTTTCGTTCGGTGTTAACAAATCAATGTCCTCTAAGAGTATTTCTGGCTGTTTCACGATACATTTGGCAATTTGCTTTACATGTTCAAGCATATGCTGGATGTCAAGCTGATCAAACTTATGAGCATTATACATCGCTTTTAACGTCCAGCTCTTTCCTGGAAACACAGAAAGCGTGAAGTCAAAATTTGTTTGTTCATAAGCGTTTATTACTTTTGCTGTAAATCCTAGTCTTCCTCCCCATTCCTCACTCTCTAGCTTTTGATCAAATGGATAATTTTCATACGCAATTAGATGCTGCACTAGCCCCTTCTGTGCTGCCGTCAGCTTTTGTATCTCGTACAGGGGGAGATATTCATATTCCTTCGCTTCCAGCGCTTGCTTGTGTACCCACTGAAGCAATTGTGCAAAGGTTTGTTTCTCATGCATCTGAATCCGTACAGGAATCGTGTTGATAAACAAGCCCACCATGCTCGCGATGCCGGGAATTGTAGAGGGGCGTCCCGAAACTACCGTTCCAAATGCAACATCATCATGATTATTATATCTGCCGAGCTGAATGCCCCACATTGTATGAAGCAGTGTTGAAGGCGTTACCTGATAGCGATCCGCAACGAGCAGTAACGCTTCTGTCAGAGTCTCCTCCCATTCTGACGTATATTCGGCATGCTTATAAACAGCAGTTGCAGCTGGGGCAAGCTTTTGTTCTAATAAGGTGCTGGGATGTTCAAAACTAGAAACTCGATTTTTCCAAAACGTTACTGCCTCCGTCTGATCTTGTTGCTTTAACCATTTCACATAGTCTCCAAAATCTCGCTGAGAAAAGGAAGGTAAAGGTTGCCCGAATCGGAGTGCTTCGTAGCTGGCAAATAACCTTTGGATCAAGAGTCCCTGACTCCACCCATCCAGTACAATATGATGATTGGACCAGATTAGCTGATAGGATTGATCTGCTAGGAAAAAGACGGCTAGGCGGATCAGGACATCTCTTTCCAAATGAAACCCTCTTTTTTTATCGTTTTCCATATACGTACGAATATGACGTTGCTGTTCCTCTGACGTCAGATGTATGAGATCTTCTATCCAAAAATCAGCTTTGCGTGTTGTCAAGACGATCTGACGCGGCCGGGACAGGTCTTGATAGACGAACGCTGTACGAAGCACATCATGAGTATCCATGATATGCTGCAAGCTCTTTTCTAACAGGACAGCATCAAGCTGTCCTGTTAGGTGCAAATTCAACTGAATCACATACGCTAAGGAATCCGAATCAAGCTCAGCATGGTAAAGCATTCCCTCCTGCAAAGGTGTTAAGGGATACAATTTCTGAATTTTTGATTGCCCCATATGTCACCTCATTTAGAAAATGTTTGCCTTTCATTGAAACGATTGAAATAACTTATCCATCTCTTCTATGGTCAGTTCATCATCCCCGAAATCACTGGGTGTCCGCTGACTCTCCTTCTGTTCTGCACAATGCTTAATAATCATCAATAAATTTTCCTGAAGCCGCTCGCTGAAAACATGCATGGTCTGTTGTTTGTACATGTAAGGATGGTATGAGATTCGCATGTGAAGCCTCTCATTTTCTATAAATCCAACGATTTCAAGCGGAAATAATTTTTCCGATCTGGGACTGATGTTAGGACCTACAGAAAGCTCTGATCGAGTAAATAGTCCATTCCCTTCCCTTTGCTGAAATTGACCTAAGTAGTTAAAGCTAATCTCTGGAGTCAATTGCAAAGAAAGCCCCTGCTTGTTTCGCTTCTCCGTTACATATCGCAATATTCCGTAGCCGATTCCTTTATGAGGAATACTGCGAAGATGCTCTTTTATTTGCTTGATTTGAGAGGGAAGCTGACTAGCTTGTGTTACGGGAAGAATGACAGGATATTGACTGGTGAACCATCCAACCGTACGTGAGATGTTCATTCCTTCTATAATTTCTTCGCGTCCGTGCCCTTCCAGATTGATTAAGAATTGCTCTTCACCCGTCCAAGCATGTAAGGCTAAACCCAGAGCTGTTAACAGAATATCATTCATTTCGGTATGGTATGCTTGATGCACCTTTGTCAGTAATTCTAGCGTATCGTCTTTACTCAATTGAAATTGCAGATGCAGCTCCTCTTGTCTTTTACATGACTCGATTTCCCCGTCTTTTGGAAGACGAGGTACTGTTGTCTGCTCAATGCTTTTCCAGTACTCCATTTCTTTTACAAAAGCTTCGCTATTTGCATAGGCCGCTACATTTCTGGCCCATTCCTGATAAGAATGCGTTTTAGCAGGAAATATAATTTCTTCTCCCCGTTGTGCCTGATAGTAGCCTGCTGTAAAATCCTCTAGCAATATGCGCCAAGACACTCCATCCACCACTAAATGATGAATAACAAATAGGAGATAATCGCCTTCCTCGGAAGTAAAAAGCCCTGCTTTACATAAAGGTCCCTCTGCAACTGCCATACTTGCTTGCATCTGTGCCGCTTTTTGACACAGCATCTTCACTCGTGTTGCATAATCCCCTTGTAAGGGAGAGGTGATAAGCTGACACTCCAACATAGTTGGACCGTAATTATAAGCAATTACTTCTCCGGCTTCCCTTAGGAAGGCCATCCGAAGTGCATCGTGATGTTCCCACAGCTTTTGAATAACCTGCTTGGTTATCTGCAAATCAAAGCCTTCCTTGGCATAAAGCAGCATATCCTGATTCCAGTGATGCTCATCCGTGAACTGTTGTTCAAAAAACCAATGCTGAATCGGCGTAAGCAGCACTTCTCCCTCTACCGGAGATTGGTCAATGTGTGTCTGCGAAATTTTTTGCAAATAAGGCGCAACCTGTGCAATGCTCGGATACTGGAACAAATCCTTCATCTCAAGCTTTAAGCCTTGTTGATAGAGGCTGGCTGTCAATTGAATGGCTTTGATAGAGTCACCGCCAAGTGTAAAGAAGTTGTCATGAAGCCCGACTTTATCAATTCCTAGTGCTTGCTGCCAGTGATGGACGAGCAATTCCTCCTGCTCGCTCATGACTTCTGTCTCATATCCCGGATCTGAAGGAACTGGAGGCTGAGGCAATGCGTTGCGATCTACTTTTCCGTGAGCTGTCAGCGGTAAAACTTCTAATTGAACAAAGTAAGATGGCAGCATGTATTCAGGAAGAAAATGCGTAAGCTGCTGACGTATTTCCTCCGGGGTGATGGTCTGCTCTGCCGTGAAATAAGCAATCATATAAGGTTGATCACGTGCATCCTCCCGTACAATCACGACTGCTTCACGTACATCACTTACACGTAACAGCCTTGTCTCAATCTCTCCCAATTCTATTCGATAGCCTCTCACCTTAACCTGATGATCCACTCTGCCTAAAAAATGAATATTTCCATCGGGCAGCCATTTCGCTAAATCTCCTGTTCGATAAATTCTGTCTGATGGCACAAACGGGTTTTCAATGAATGTATCACGGGTTAATTCAGGGCGGTGAAGATATCCGCGCCCGACTCCATCCCCCCCAACGTATAGCTCGCCTGCCACACCGATAGGCTGAAGCTGATTACTTCGATTCAAAATATAAACCGTAGAATTTCCTATCGGTTTTCCTATGGGAATTACATCCTGATATTCCTCATGAATGGGCATAATCGTCGAAAATGTTGTGTTCTCTGTTGGGCCATATGCGTTCCAGATCTTCAAGGCTGGACAATCTCGTCTGACTCGATTGATATAATGCGGAACAAGGACATCTCCCCCGACAATCAAATGCTGAAGTGGCGCAAACATCAAGGGATTTTGCTCAGCAAATTGATGAAACAGCGGCGATATCAGAAACATCGTGGTGATGCCATGCTTATCAAGAAACTGGGTAAATGCCTGCACATCTAGAAGCTTCTCTTTTTCAATCAGATACAGAGCAGAGCCATGCAACAAGCTACCAAACACCTCAAACGTACTGGCATCAAAACTCAAGGACCCCGTTTGGACCACTCGATGATTTTCATGGAAAGGCATATAACGGGTATTGTATACAAGTCGAATGATATTTCTGTGCTCAATCATTACGCCCTTTGGATTGCCTGTAGAGCCTGATGTATACATGACATAGGCCAAATCTGTAGGGTGATTCTCGTTGGGTAGATTCTCTGTCGATACCGCTGCTTCATAGGGATCATCAGCATATAAAAGGGGCACTCCTTCAAAGCGGTTTGCTAATCGACGCTGTGTAAGCAAGAGAGACGCTTTGCTGTCTTCGAGCAAATAGCGAATCCGTTCTTCAGGATAATGGGGATCAATAGGTAGATATGCAGCTCCCGATTTTAAAACGGCAAGGATGCTAATAATCATCTCAAAAGATGAGTCAAACGAAATTCCGACTATTCCCTCCCGTGCAACTCCGTGCTTTACAAGACGGTGGGCTAAACGGTTTGATCGTTCATTAAGCTGTCTGTATGTCAGGTGTTGATTTTCATAGACAATCGCTGTACGCTCAGGGTTTCGTTTTACCTGTTCCTCAAATAGGAGGGGAATGGTCTGCTCATAAGGATAGTCCTCTTTTGTATCGTTAATCATCTTCAATAGCTTCTGTTGTTCGTTCTGTGACAAAAGTCGCAGCTTCCCAATTTCCGTTGATGTTTCCAAGCCCACATGCTCAAGTAAAGCAAGAAAATACTCACCCCATCGCTTTATCGTCTGCATTGAGATTTGATTTGCGTCATAGTTCATTTGTACAGATAGCTCTTCTTTTGCTTCCATAATCAGTAAGGACAGCACAGATGATTCATCTATAATTGGCCCCTTAGAAGGAGGGTATTCTTCTATATCATCTGTAGCATACATGAACGCAGTGCTACATAAAGGACGTTTTAACTGCTCCTTCAGGTGCAATGCTTGTTTTTTCCAGTCATCGTTTAACCCCTGTCGATGTACATAGGATTGATGAAGGGCATGGTGTAATTCACGAGCAAATTCATTAAAGGCTTTCTCTTCTCGCGGGGTTGTTCTAATTGGAAATAACCAGCTTCGTTCAAAATCCATTTCAGAATAATCTATAAATGCAATGGCTATCTCCTCCTGATTAGTCATTCGGGCCAGCCAAGAGGAATACGCCGTAAAGAAAAGCGTTGATAACGGAATATTCTCGGATTTTGCAAACTGAACAAGACGTTGTGCGATATCCTTTTTTACCGTTATTTTAGTAGATTGAAGCACGGCTTCTTTTCCAGACTTCGAACTCTGTATATCTGTGGGTAGCTTTAGCAAAGGCCAGTCTTCCGACAATTGTGATGTCCAGTACGCTCTGCGCCTCTCACTAAACTCCTCGCCAGTAGAAACTTCGATCTCACTGAGCTGCCAATCAGGATGTGCAAGCATACACTCCAATACACGTATATACTGCTCTGTAAATGAGATGATCTGCTCTTGTTCAAAAAGCGCTGTGCTATATTCCACATAAATCTTCAATCTTTTATTGACTTCTCTAACCATAAATGTGACATCGTACTTGGCAATTTTGTTGAGAACAGGATACGGTTCTAGCATACTTTTTTCAAGCCTCACCTCCTCTAACTCCATGTTTTGCAGAGCAAATACCGTGTCAAACAAAGGACTTCGGCTTGGATCCCGCTGCATGCCTATTTTTTCCACAAGCAGCTCCAAGGGATAATCCTGATGCTCAAAGGCTTGTAGCACCGTCTCTTTGACTTCCATTATAAAATCCTTACATGTTTTCCTATCTGACGGGCTGCTGCGTATTGGGAGCATCCCAACAAACATTCCTACCATTTGTTGTACCTCGGGAAGTCTTCTACCTGCGATCGGAGTGCCGACTATGATATCCGTTTGCCCGCTATTTTGATGCAGGAATGTAATATAAGCGGCAAGAAGCACCATAAATGGGGTTGTTCCTGTTTGAGCACAGTATGCCTGCAAGCGTGCCATTAACTCTTCACTAATCTCGTTTGTCAGGAAATCACCCTCGTAGCTTTTCAATGCAGGGCGTTCTTTACTAGTTTTCCAGTTCAGCGGGGGAACCTGATTGGCAAATATGTTCATCCAATAGTTCTCCTGCTTTTGCCTATCTGAAGAGGTGAGCCATTGATTTTGCCAAGCTGCAAACTCTTTATAGCCAAAAACCGGTGCAGGAATCTCCTCTCCGCCATAAAGCTGGCTTAGCTCGTTCAGAAGGATTCCCAAAGAGGTTCCATCCGCCACGATATGATGAAAATCGAGAAAGAGAACATTGCGCTTATCTGCCAAATGAACGAGTTCTGCTCGAAAAAGCGGTGCTTTTTTGAGCTGAAATGGCTGGATAAATGCAGAAAATAACTCACCTATTTCCCTTTCACTTGTTACTTTTCGCCAAGGCAGCGTGAAATCTATTTTATGATGAATGCTTTGAACTACTTTGCCTGACACGGTATGAAAGGAGGTTCGCAGTGCTTCATGCCGCATAATCAACTGCTGCAAAGCCTGTTCTAAGCGCCCATGCTCCAGAGGCTCATCACTGATTAAGGCAATAGGAATATGATAAGCGGTTCCACCGCCCTCCAATTCACTGATTGCATACAGACGCTTTTGAGACGAGGAAACCGGATAAAAGGGGCGTTGGGGTAAGGACGTGATTCTTGGCTGATCATGTTTTGGGGAGCGTTCTGCATAATTAGCAATCTCTTGAATATTTTCTGCTTCAAAAATCACCCGCAACGGTATCTCTACACCCATCTGCTCGGCAAATTTGGAAATAAACATCATCGCTTTAAGCGAATGACCTCCACGAGCAAAAAAGTGATCGTTCATTCCCACCTGCTCACAAGCAAGCACTTCCTGCATTACCTGTACCACAGCCTTCTCCATGGTGCTAATAGGCGGTCGATAAGCATCATTTTCTTCCCTCTCTGCTGCTTCTATGGACAATAGTGCCCTGCGATCCACTTTTCCAATCCCAGTCAATGGAATGTTATCTAGCTGTACGATTCGTGTAGGCATCATATAAACAGGTAACTGCCTACTGAGATGTTCTCGAACTTCTTCACTGGGTATCAACCGATCAGCAACAAAATAAGCGAGCAATTCCATATCTTTCCCGGTTCGATTAACTGCGATTACTACCGCCTCTCGAATCGCTTCATGCTTCGTTATTTGATGCTCGATCTCTCCCAGCTCGATCCGATGCCCTCTGACTTTTACCTGCATGTCAGCTCGACCAACATATTCAATGTTGCCGTCCGGTAATAATCTCGCTAAATCTCCCGTGCGATACATACGGTTATGAGGATAGATAGGAGAGAAAATAAATCGTTCTGCTGTCAGTTCAGGACGATTCCAATACCCCAGAACCAGCCCAGCTCCTCCAAGACAAAGCTCACCCACTACACCGATCGGGTTAAGCTGCCCCCATGCATTTACGATATAAACCGATGTATCATTGATTGGTTTACCGATGGGAATAAACGCTGCGGACTTCGAGACCTTCTGTACTGGATAAAAGGTGGCGAATATCGAGCTCTCAGAAGGGCCATAGACGTGAATCAGTTTATCTGTTCCCAATGCTTTCACTGCTTCGCGCACGTGTTCCACAGAGGCACGTTCCCCTCCGAACAAAATCTTTCGCACGTTTTTGAAGCATTCCAGTTTACTATCCACCATCACATTAAACAATGCGGTCGTCATAAACAGAACACTAATACGTTCTTTTTCTATTAGCTGCGATAGCTGATTGATATCTAGCGTCTGTTCCTTTGTGGCCACCACAAGTCTGGATCCATTCAATAAAGCAGCAAAGATATCGAACAAATAACCATCAAACACATAATTAGATAGAGACAATACAGCGTCTGATTCATCCAGCGTCAAATAATTCATATTATGAGTGACCCGGATTATATTTTGGTGCATCACCATGTTTCCCTTAGGCAAGCCTGTTGTTCCAGAGGTGTACGTAATGGTGATCATATCGCTTGCTTTCATTTCTTGCCCTACATTTGTTGATTCCCCTTCATACAAGGAAGCATCCTCTGCATACAATTTTTGTCCTGAAAATCTGATCTGCTCCAGAAGGAAGTCCTGACAACGTTGAGTGATAAGTAAACTCGCCTTGCTATCTGCTAAAAGATAAGAAAGCCGCTCGGCAGGGTGCTCTATATCCAGCGGCATAAAAATCCCGCCTGCTTTCACAATCGCCACCGTGGTGACTACCATGTCAATAGACCTCTCCATTAGCATTGCTACAACCGTTCCTGCCTTAGTCCCTTTAGCTATCAGTGCACGAGCCAATTGATTTGCTCGTTCATTTATTTCGCGATATGTCATACTTGCTCCAAGACACTGCACAGCGACTTGATCGGGAGTTTTGTTTACTTGTTCTTCAAACAAGCTTACCAAGGTCTGATCGGGCAAATGAGAGTCAACCTGAGAATGGATAGATAAGACCTGCTCTCTTTCCTCGGGTGACATCAACGAAATCCCAGATATCGGAGCATCGGAGGCTAGTGTTAACGTTTGGAGGAGATAAACATAGTGGCCCAGCATACGTTTCATACTTTCGTTCGTAAACAGATTCGTGTTATAGTCCAGATCAATGCGTAGACCTGCCTGCTCCTCTTGCACCTGCATGGTTATATCAAATTTAGCAACGCGAAAATTTGTTTCAATTACCTCCAAACTCAAATCTGGAAAAGCTGGCAGCTCTGCTAAAGAGCTTTGCAGAATAAACATCGTATCGAACAAAGGATGCCTGCTTAAATCCCGCTCTACCTTAAGTTTTTCCAATAGCCACTCAAACGGGTAATCCTGATGTTCAAAAGCACCCAGTACGCATTTCTGTAACTCTTTTAAGAAATCAGCAAAGGTTTTTGATGAATCAAGCTTGGCAAAAATAGCTACAGTATTTACAAACATGCCCATGATTTTCTCCGTATCAGGGTGATTCCTTCCCGCTACAGGGGTCCCTACAACGAATTCCTCTTGCCCGGTGTATTTGGCAAGCAATACATAATAGGCGGCCAGCATAACCATATAAAGCGTGGTATCGCTTTGTTCCGCTACCTGCTGTAAATATAGCTTCTGTTCTTTGTTTAGCCAAAAAGTAACTCTGTCTCCATCAAAAGTTTGAATCGCCGGTCTTGGATAATCTGTTGGCAATTGGAGTACCGGAGGCTCATCTCTAAAACGCTCTAGCCAGTAGCCCTCCAGCCCTGTCAATAATTCTATACGGGATTCTTGCCAGCATACATAATCCTTATAATGCAGCGCCGGTTCTGGTAGCTGTTCATTTGCATACAGCTTTGCCATTTCGTTACACAGAAGCTGAATTGTTACACCATCGGAAATAATATGATGCATATCAAACATCATGACATGCTCTGTTTCATTGATTGAAACAATTCCTACACGTAAAAGCGGGGCTGTATGAAGGGGGAAGGGCTTAATAAATTCTGCCAGGCTTGTATTCAAGCTCTCTTTTGCAGCACCCAATCGCTCGATGGATAGTGAAGCCTCTTCATGTATCTTCTGGTAGGGAACACCCTCTCTCGTAACAAAGGCGGTTCGCAATACTTCATGACGTTTTATCACTTCATTCAAGGCTTTTTCTAAACGCTCGATATCAAGAAAACCCTTTAGGTGCAGCATGGCTGGCATATTATAAACAGTCGACTCTCCATTTACCTGACTGGATAAATAGATGCGGCGCTGAGCAAAGGAAAGGGGATAGACATCGCTTGTAGTAGCTGACTTTATCTTGTTATAGAAATGTCCCTTCTTAGCCTTCTGATTTTGAATATAGTGAGCCATGAAATGAATTGTCGGGCATTCAAACAAGGCCCGGATTGGCATCTCTACTCCCCATTCCTTGCAAAGTCGGTTAAGTAATTTCATCGCTTTAAGCGAATGCCCTCCCGTTTCAAAAAAGGAATCATGGATGCCGATCTCTTCAATACCCAAAACCTCTCTCCATAAGAGGAGCAAACGACGTTCTGTCTCGTTCTCTGGCATGGCGATATCTTTGTCACACACAAGAGACCTCTTTTGCTGTGCTAGTTCTTGCCGATTAATTTTCCCATTGGAGGTTAATGGTAGCTGATCCATGATGATAAAATGGGTAGGAATCATATAGGAAGGCAACTGAGCAGCCAGTGAGCTTCGTAGCACGGCAATCGCAGGAGGCTTTTCTCTATGTTCAGGCACAACAAAAGCACACAGCTCCCGCTCTCCCTGACGATCCAAAAGAGCCAGCACTACCGCTTTTTGAACATCTGGGTGACGAAGCAGGGTAGCCTCAATTTCACCTAGTTCGATGCGAAAGCCGCGAATCTTCACCTGATCATCTGCTCTTCCCAAAAATTCTAGATTCCCATCTGGCATCCATCGCGCCAAATCTCCTGTGCAAAACATTCTTTCCTGTAAATCAAATGGATTACCAACGAATTTTTCTGCGGTTAGCTTTTGTAAATTCAGATAGCCACGCCCTACACTGTCTCCAGCAATGCAGAGCTCTCCGACTGCTCCATAAGGTAACAGCCTGCGATTTTTATCTAAGATATAAAGTCGATTATTACCAAAACCATTGCCTATAGGAACGTAAGTACTATTCGCTGCAACAGGAGAGAGTGCTTCACTGGGAAGATCATAGGTAGTCACGTCAACGCAGCATTCTGTAGGACCATACACATTGGTGATTCTCGGTGTTACAGCGCCCGCTTCCTTACATTTCTCCTTCCATTTCCATACACTGTCCCACGGAAGAGCTTCCCCTCCCACCAGCATATGCTTCAGAAACATTCCATTAACATTCTCTGCTTCCAGCAATAACTGAAGGTGGGCAGGTGTAGCATCTGTGATCTCAATTTGATGTGTTTTATAAAACTCGGTCAATGCTGATCCATTCATAAGGGAAACAGTAGGAGCGATGTGGAGTGTATGCCCATACAAAAGGGAAACAAAAATTTGTTGAACAGATGCATCAAAATGTAGCGGGGCGAGTAAGGCGATTTGCAATGGATGCTCATATTGCCAATAAATCCGTTTTTGCAAGCCTTCCAAAAGATGATTCACCTGTCTATGCTCAATCATAACGCCCTTAGGTTTACCCGTCGTTCCAGAGGTATAAAGAATGTAGGCAAGCCGGTCAGGATTAGACTGATTTAAAAGCGATGGGTTCCTAAAATTCGTGCCATGACAGTCGGCTAGGTTTGTTTCCTTGCAGCATAGCAGCTCTTCTGTAAACAGAATGTTCTTAACCCCTTCTGCGTGGTTTAGCCAATCTACTTTTTCCTCTGTGATAAGCATCGTTACTTGAGCATCCTCGATAATATATTGTAACCGTTTTGCAGGAGCTGTTGGGTCAAGCGGTACATAAGCTCCTCCTGCCTTTAACACAGCAAGTATCGCGATGATTATTTTTTCGGTGCGTTCCATGAAAATCGCGACAGGTTCGTCTGCCTTTATTCCTTGAGCTTGTAAATATCGGCTTACCTGATCGACTCGCTCATGTACATCCTGAAAACTCAAGCATATGTCATCAAATACGATTGCTGGCTGGGTCGGATGTTTTTTCACTTGTTGATCGAACCTATCTGATAATGTTAATTCATTCACAGGCTCTTCTGTATGCCGCCTAGCGGGTTGCAAAAGAAGGTCTCTGTCCTCTAGCGGGCATAGCTCCATTTCCGTAATTTTAGCAGATGTTGAAATAGCCTCTTCTAACAGCATGATAAGGCAACGATAAAGACGATCTATGTCCTCATGTGTAAATAATTCTGTTGCATAATCAATATCTATGACTAGCCTTCCTTGATCTATGTATTCCTTGATGTGGATAGAAAAATCGTTAGCCTCTTCCCCTGAAAAAAGTACTTCTGCTTCTAAGGCATACTCTCGTTCTTTCATTTGGACAGCTTGAAATTCCAAGGTATGAGCAAACAGCCTGTTTAACCCTGCTTGTTTTTCTCGTAAATCCTGCAGTAAGAGATTATAAGGGTATTTTTGATGGCGAATAATTGCTGCTTGAATTTTATTTAATCGCTGAGCTGTGGTGAGAAAATCGTCGGATTCTCTAAGCTCAAAACGTATGGGAACCGTTGAAACAAACATTCCCAGCATTTGTTTTTCTGCTGCATTCGTGCGATTTGCCAGAAAGGTTCCAATCACTTGATCAGTTTGGCCAGTCATTCGATATACGTAGATATAGAGAAGGGAGAGAAAGAAAGTGTGTGGGCTTATGCGGTGTTCAGAGCAGAAGTCTTTCATGCCTTGATGGAGGATGTGAGGAATTGTGTTGGTAAAACGCTTTGCCTTGATATGTGAGCGATGGCCTTCCTTGATGGTAAGCCGAGCTACCTCAGGAATATCTTGAAAGGTCGTGTTCCAAAACCTTTTGTCTTTTTGAAATCGTTCAGAGGTAATATAGGCCATCTCACTTTGTACATATTCCAAATAAGAGGGAAAGGATGCAGATTCAGCTTTCTTCCTTGCAACAAGCTGTTCGTATGTATCAAGGATGTGGTTAGCAATCATCACTAGGGAAATCCCATCCATGATAATATGATGGACTTTGAAAAAAATCCACCCCTCCTCCTCATTGATTTTGCAGATGGCAGAGGAAAACAAATCATGCTCATACAAAGTCATCGGATTCTGTGCTTCCTGCTGACACCATTTTAGACCTCGGATTCTGTCTTGTTCGCAGGTCACAGGTATGCGTTTTATAGGAAACCTCTCATATTTCCCTTGGTATTGATAGGGTTCTCCGTCCTGATTCACCATGATTTTAATCCGTAATGAATCAAAAAAACGAACTGTCTCATGCAAAGATGAAATGAGATGATCATCCCGTACACCCTTGTGGTCCTTTATTTTTAAAAGAAAGCTTAGATTGGAAATGCTTGTTCCGGGATAAAGCTGTTCCGTATACCAAATTCGCTTTTGAGCTTGCGTCAAAGGAAAATATCCTTGCATAAATACCCCCCTTTATGCTAACAATCACAAGTTTACCCATTTGTTTACTTGGTTTAATTTCCCTATACACTTGAAAACAGCTTACTACTTTTCCACTTATATGCTACATATATACAAGTTATTTTTAGAAAAGATGCCTTTTATTAAAACAGGATTTTTTTACTACAAAATATCTAAAACTACACTAGCTCCAAATTGTAACAAGGAAGGATTGAGCAGGAAAGCAAAACAGACCAGAAACGTGATGACACTCTGCTCTTCACATCTCTAGTCTGCATCTGAATGACTTCTTTCTTCGTTTCCTTGATAAAAATATTGTCATTACTTCATCATATGGCAGGGGAAAACCAACGAGACTGTTGTTCCCTCTCCTACTGCTGAGGATATGCTCACTTGATGATCTAATTTCTCGCTAATCTGTTGTACCAAATACAGCCCCATTCCAGTTGATTCTCGATATTTACGCCCATTCTCTCCAGTGAAGAAAGGACGGAATACCCGTTTAATATCTGCTTCGGGAATTCCTACGCCTCTATCGGTAATTTCTAATCTAACCTCTGTCTCCTCTTGGGTCGCAGAAATGGTAACCTTTTGCTTAGAGCCTGCCGAATATTTAATCGCATTCGTAATAATTTGATTTAACATAAAAGGAAGCCACTTCGAATCTGATTTTACATACAGCCCATCTGGAATTTGTACATCTGGATACACCTGATTACGAATAAAATAGGTTTTATTATCTTGTATGACCCGTTGGACAATAGGCTTCAATTCAATCGAATCAACACGGAAGTCTCGCTCGAATACTTCTAAGCGGGATGTATGCAGAACCATTTCCAGTCCTCGTCCAATCCTTTCCGCCTCTTCTCTTATACTAGGGAAAGGCGGTTCATCCTCATCCTGTACTAATAACTGAATGACAGATAAAGGTGTCTTCATCTGATGAACCCATTGATTCATGAATGTGACATGCTCGTCCTTCTTACGCTCATGCTCAAGGATCATTTGCTGATACATCCGATATTGACTTTGCATCGCTTCAGCATACGCTTCACTGACTGGTGTTTCGTGAAAATCAACTAAAGAATCCTCCAGTGTTTCCATCGGCTTTTCCAAATGCAAATAAAATTCTCTTGAGCGGATGTAGGTAATAAAAAGGTAGATGGCTAACAAGCCTAAACTTAAAACAAACATATAGATTAACACGGAGTTTTTAGCATATCCGTCTAATAATAAGATGAACAAAACAAACAGCAATTGAAAAACCTGAAAGAATATCAGTCGCAGGTGTTCACGAAAGAACAACTTCACGCTTCATTCCCCCACGTTAGCACTAATCGGTACCCGGCTCCACGCACTGTTTCAATTGCATCTTCAATTCCTAATTCCTGAAACTTTTTACGGACGCGTGTGATATTCACATTTAATGTATTATCGTCCACGTATACCTGATCATCCCATAAGTTTTCTAGCAAACGCTCACGGCTCACAATGCGGGGGTAGCGTTTCATTAGCTCCTCGATTAATACAGCCTCTTTTTTGGTTAAACTCACCATTTCATTATGTAATGTGAGCTCCATTCGTTCTGGGTATAATGTTAATCCAGCCTGCTGTACAATTCTCTCCTGCATTTTAGGCGCATAATCTCCATAGTTGCGGCGTAAATGGCTGCGGATTTTGGCCATCACCACATCATAGTGAAACGGTTTAGCTATATAGTCATCTGCTCCGTTCTCCAAGCCTAGAATCTGATCCATTTCCCCTGCTCGGGCTGAAATGAACAGGATTGGACATGTAGAAATTTTTCTGATCTGGCGACACCAATAATAACCATCGAATTTTGGCAAATTCACATCCAAAAGAACCAACTGTGGATTCAGCTCTTGAAATTCCTCTATCACACGTTCAAAGTTTTTAACAATAACAGCTTGATATCCATATTTTTCAATATAACTTTGTAAGAGTTCAGCTAGTTTGGGATCATCTTCCACGATGTATACAGTATTTACGTTCATCTCATTTTCCCCTTTTCCAACCGTTTGCTTCCCTTTAGTTTATCACATTTTTATCCTAATACATTATCGCATGCTAAAAAAGTCAATGATACAAAATCGGCGACTGTCTGCCAAGTTAGTGAACGACCATTTCCCGACAAGCTGCTCCGCATTGATAGCAAGCATGGGCGCATGCCTGGCAATGTTCTTGTTCATACTGACTGCATATTTTTGCACAAGCTTCGCAGATTTCCGCCGTTAATTTGCAGATTTGACTACAAAACATGCTATCCAAGGATAATGCACTGATTGCCAGCATACATATCTCTGCACTTTGTCGTACGATGAAAAGACAATCTCGGTATCTATCAAGCTCACTATCCTGTAAACAGGCTGCATAGCATTCATTGCAGGCCTGTAAACAAGCTTTACACACTTGTAGGCAATTCTCTACCTGTTGAGGTGTTACTTGCATCTTTTCTACCTCCGTCTCTTTCGTTCCTAGTATTTACCCGTTGTGAGAAAAGGAGAATCAGCAGAATTTCACTAAAACATTCAAATAAACATTTGAATGTTTGGCGGTTTGGTTATATAATATAAATCAAACAAGGCAACAATACATAAACATCTATCCACGTTTAAAGAACTTTAGCTTACTCATTTCTTTTTGAAAGGAGCAATTATATGGGACACCATCATGATCATTCTCACGGAGGAGGGCATCATCATCACGGGAAAGGAGCGAACAAGCGAGCTCTATTCATTTCCCTGTTGATAATCACTGCTTTTTTAATTGTAGAGGTAGTTGGCGGCTTTCTAACAAACAGTCTGGCCCTTTTGTCGGATGCAGGGCATATGCTAAGCGACTCTTCTGCTCTATTTCTTAGTCTGATCGCCATGTTTTTTGCCGCTCGAAAACCTTCAGCCAAAAAAACATACGGCTTTTATCGCTTCGAGATCCTAGCCGCTCTCATTAATGGTGTAATGCTCGTGGTTATCTCCCTTGTCATCATTTGGGAGGCTTATCAACGATTCTTCGCACCACCTGAAGTAGCAAGTCTGTCAATGATGGGAATCGCGTTCGTTGGTCTATTGGCTAACATTGCAGCCGCCTTCGTTCTGATGGGTGGAGATTACAAAAACAACCTGAATATTCGCAGTGCTTTTTTGCATGTTCTTGGTGATCTGTTGGGATCAGTAGGGGCTATTCTAGCAGGTCTTCTCATGTGGAAATTCAATTGGTATATCGCAGACCCCATCATTAGTGTAGTGGTAGCGGTCCTGATTATGTTAAGCGCCTGGCGTGTTACCAGAGATTCTGTTGATGTTCTCATGGAAAGCACACCAGCTTCTATAGACGCTGATCAAGTTTCGGATGCTCTATCTAAGATTGAAGGAGTTACTAGTGTTCATGATTTACATATCTGGACGGTTACCTCTGGATTTGATTCACTCAGTTGCCACTTACATGTTAAAGATGGCTTAGCCAGTTACCCTATTCTGCAAGAAGCCCTACACTTGTTAGAACATCGATTCGGAATTACCCACTCCACCATTCAAATTGAAGATTCAAGTATTTTACATCAAGAGCTCTTATGTGAAACAGGACCTCAAACAAGCGACAAGCATGCGCATGAACATAATCATAATCATGAGCACAGTCATTAACCCCCAAGTCTTTCCTTTTTTAGGAAAGACTTTTTTGATTAAACCTGCTTGATTTCGATCACACTAAGACAAATCCATTTTTAGTAAATGGAGGATATCTTGTGAAATATAGAAATAAACCTATTACGTTCCTGCAAGCCTGCTGTATTCTCTTTCTGTCAGCAGGACTTCTTAACCATGTTATTTTAATTCCCTTATTACTTCGAACGGTTGAAAGAGATGGTTGGATCAGTATTTTCATCGCTATGATACTTGCAATTTGCTGGCTTCCTCTGTTGCTGTTCATTATTCGTCGCCAAAAAGGGACGAATTTATTTTCCTGGATTACGCAACAGAGCAGTATTTGGTTTGCTTGGATTATCATCGGGCTGTTCATACTTTATTTACTCTCAGATATATATGTAACTACTTTAGATATGACCATGTGGACCAAGATTTCCTATTTACCGCAAACTCCGGTCTTTTTAGTAGCTGCCAGCATGATCCTCTTATCCATGCTTTGTGCTTTATCTGGTATCCAACCCTTAGCCATTTGTGCTGGAATCATATTACCAATCGTTATTTTATTAGGGTATTTCGTGATGGGCTCCAACTTTCAGTACAAGAATTATTCCCTTTTACTGCCCATTCTCGAAAATGGCTATCTTCCCGTTCTAAGAGGTGCAATGATCATTGGAAATGGTATGGTAGAAATCATCTTTCTTTTGATGCTACAACACCACATTTCTACCTCGATCACCTTTAAAAAGGCAGTGTGGCTCTGTATCCTGCTCGCTGGTCTAACGCTTGGACCCTATATGGGTGCAATAGCTAGCTTTGGGCCAAAAGAAGCTGCGAATCAAATGTATCCAGCTTTTGAACAATGGCGTCTTGTAACCATTGGCAAGTATATTGAGCATGTTGATTTTCTCTCCATCTTCCAATGGTTATCTGGGGCATTTATACGTGTATCCCTAGCTTTATTCCTTATTTATGACGTCCTCCCCATAAAAAAACGCGGCCATCAAGTTCTAGTAACGTTTTTATCTGGCATCCTGATTGTCGTCATTATCTTATTGCATACACAGGACCCTTTATTAATTGATACTTTTAAAAGAATCTACTTTCCCCTAGCTTTATTTATTTTATTGGCTATTTCCCTCTTACTTGCTCTCATTGGAAGCTGGTCAAAACAGAACGCGAGAGGTACGGATGAACATGCAAAAGGCAGCAAAACAACCTAACCAACCTACCAATACAAACTGCATCGTAAGCATACGTCAGCTTCTCTGTGACTATTTTGCAAAATGTGCTGATGTAAAAGTAGAAACCTTTCAGTTTGCTACCGCAGATTCATCTGTGCCTATCTCGTTTTTTTATTGTGACGGACTTATCGATGCTCGAATGTATCGGCAGTTTGTGTTTTCCGATCTCCAGAAAAAATTTAGCAGATATTCCTCATCAGAAGAATTGGAACAATATCAAAGCTTACCCATGCAGCCTATAGATTTGCCTATTGATCTAAAAGAAATTGAGCGAGAGCTGTTTACTGGGAAGCTCATCATTACTCTAGATACATATGATCGGGCCTTTGTACTGGATATTTCAGATCCCCCAAATCGTTCTCCTGAAGAATCTAATACGGAGATTTCAGTCAAAGGCCCGAAGGATGGTTTTACAGAAAGCGTTTTAATAAACATAGCGCTGATTAGAAAAAGACTTCGCTCTGAATCAATGTGGAATGAAAGCTTTACGATCGGTCTACGCAGTCAATCTCAGGTAGCTTTTTTGTATATAAAAGATATTATTGATCCCAGACTCGTAGAAGAAGTACGGCATCGGCTTACCAGCATCAGTGTAGATTCATTAGTTAGCAGCTCTCAGCTTGGGGAAGCCTTAGGAGATTCCTCTTATGCCCTATTTCCTCTGTTGGATTATATTGGACGCCCTGATTATGCTGTTCAGAGCTTATTGCGCGGACGCTTTATCATTTTTATTGAAGGCTCTCCTATGGCACTCATTGGGCCTACCAATCTTCTTATGACCTTAAAATCACCTGAAGATGCCCACTTCCCCTTCTATTTTGTTACCTTTGAGCGTATTCTCAGGCTCCTTGGATTGATCGTTTCCATTTTTACGCCTGGATTCTGGACTGCTTTGATTTCCTTTAATGTTGAACAATTACCGTTTCCTCTGTTAGCTACAGTAACCACTGCACGGGTTGGACTGCCTCTTTCATCCTCCATGGAAATGTTCTTGATGCTAGGCTTGTTTGAAATTTTTCGTGAGGCTGGTGTTCGTTTGCCAAAAGCAGTAGGCCAAACCGTAGCGGTAGTCGGAGGATTAATTGTTGGAGATGCCTCGATCCGTGCTGGGCTTGGATCACCCACTACCTTGGTCGTTGCTGCAGTAACGGCGGTAGCAACCTTTACCTTAGTCAATCAATCGCTGAGCGGAACGGTGAGTGTCCTGCGCATATTTGTACTCATTGTATCGTCCTTTTTAGGGATGTACGGTTTTTTTCTCTCCGTTTTATCCATTGTGCTTTATCTGAGCACGCAGGAATCGTTCGGTCTTCCTTATTTAGCACCAATCTCTCCGCCAACCTTTGGAGATATGCTTCAATCGTTAATCGCACTTCCCTTAAAAGCAATGAGAAAACGGCCGAAAATCCTGCATACAACCGATCCCACTAGACAAGGCAGTGATGAAGCGTGAGGAAGATGTATCGGACATGTATCTCCTTTCTATTGACAATCCCTCTGTTGATTTCATTAACCGGCTGTTGGGATAATAAAAATATTCAAGACTTAAATTACGTGACAGCACTCGGGATTGATTATAAGGATGGAGAATTTATTATCTACACACAGTCGCTTGATTTCACGAATATCGCTAAGCAGGAAGGAACTGGTAACAAAGTAGACAAGCCTATCTGGACCGCTCAAACCAAAGGAAAAACAATTGACCGAGCCATAAATCGTTTTTTCAAATCTAACCAATTACGTGTTGTTTGGGATTATATTACCGGAATTGTTCTAAGTGAGAGGGTGTTAGCGAAAGATATTTTGACAAATATCGATAGCCTGCTTCGTTATCCTGAGGTACGATACACCCCTTGGGTTTTCGGCTCAGACAAGCCTATTGACAGCTTATTTACTACTCCATCATTATTTGGACTGTCTTCGATCCTGACCATCTTACATAATCCGGAAGAACCCTTTAAACAGAATTCGATCATTGAACCGATAAGGTTTCAACGGTTTGTTTGCGAAATAAGGGAGCCTGGGCTTACTTTATTACTGCCCTCCCTAAGTCTTAGCCAAAAGGAATGGAAGAAAAATCAAAAGAAAACACCTCAATTCCAAATAGACGGCATCTATGCCATCAAAGCGGGGACCAATGGCGGGTGGTTTCCAACTGCGCAAATTAATGGTCTACGCTGGATGACACCCCGTACTGTTCAAACCTTCGTTCATCTAGATCGTGAAGATAAACCATTGGCTGATCTGTCCTTTTCCAAGCCCGAACATCAAGTAAAGTTTACATTTGATCAAAGTGGACAACCTCGGTTTTCCATATCTGTAGAGGTACATGGATCAATAGATGAATTATCCGAGAAGGCGGATATGGAGGAGCTTCGTAAAAGGGCAGAGCAGAAAATAAAACAAGAAATTAGAGATACCTATCAACACGGAATAAAAAAGGGAATTGATCTATACTCACTAAAAAATTATCTGTACAAACAAGATATTCAAGCCTGGAAGCGTCTGTCCGACAATAATGGAATTACCTTAACAAAGGCGTCACTAAAAACCATTCAAGTCCATGTTAAACTGGATCACTCTGGCTTGTATCGCATAAAAAAATAGAGGAAGTCAGCAAAAGTGTCCGTACCATTTGCTGCTTCCTCATTTTTGATGCAAGCATTCTCATTTTACTTGAAATTCCTCAGGTCGATCCAAACGATATAGGTTCATATAGCGAGGCTCATTGTTCATTAATTCTGTATGTGTTCCTCGCATGACAATCCTTCCATCCTCCATAAAAATGATTTCATCCATATGCTCAGCCCCCACCAAATGATGAGTGATCCAAATGAGCGTTTTTTCGTTCATGGTGGTAAAAATAGTCCGCAATAGCTCCCGTTCCGTACGAGGATCTAATCCTACAGTAGGTTCATCGAGCAATACGATCGGTGTATTTTGCAGAAGGATACGTGCAAGTGCAATTCGTTGACGCTCGCCGCCCGAAAAGCGTTGCCCTGTCTCATTCATTTGCGTTTGATACCCTTCCGGCAAGGATTCGATTAAACGATCCAACCGAACCTGCCGGCAAACCTGCCTCAATTCCTCATCAGACGCTTCGAGCTTTCCGAGTCGAATATTATTTTCTACAGTAGTATCAAACAGATGAGGGCTTTGATTTAATACGGACATGATCGTTGGAATATGCTCTCCATAATGATCTGCCGGCATCCCCTGAATGCTGACACGCCCCTGAGTTGGAAGAAGCGCTCCCTGTATTAGCTTTAATAACGTTGATTTACCAGCACCGCTTCGTCCGATAATTGCTATTTTTTTACCCTGCGGCACAGTAAGCGAGACCTGTTGAACAGCAACAGGCGCTTCTGGAGCATATTGATAAGTGACTTCCTCGATACGGATGTGGGCATCCTTATGAGCTAATTGCATTTGTTGCTCATCTATCCTTGAATGGAACTCGCTTGTGTGTTTTTTTCCATCTGACTGATCAATACTGTTCAGGCGGTCTAATGAGTTTTGATATTGGGGGATTTTCTCAATCGCTTCTGAGATTGGTAAAAAGATATCCATCACCGGAAACATTACCAGTACAAACGCAGCGATCAATGTGACAGCAATTTCACCCATAGCATATTGATCACCTGTCCAAAATAACATGGCTACAACGATACAACCCACAATAGTTTGTCCTAAGAAATTACGCCACTTGCTCCATTCGCTTAACGTAGCGTCAATGCGGGCTACTTTGGCCTCATCCTGCTCGTAGGAATGAACAAATTGCTCCCCCCTGCCACTAATTACCCAGTCACTCATCCCCATAACGGCATCCGTTAGCTTTTGATATAACCCATTGCGTTCTGATTTGCTTTCTGTTTGGAGTTGTTTGGTCAGCACCAGTGAAATCGCTGGAAACACAAACAGCAATAACAGGATTAAAAAAGCCATGAACAAGGCAAATCCCGCATCAAACCAACCAATGACCGCAAGAACCATCACATACATAACCAACGCTACGATGCTAGGAAAAATAGTGCGCAAGTAGACATTTTGAAGATACTCGACATCATCAGCCAGAACACCCAGTAGATCACCTGTGCGAAAGCGTGAACGAACAAATAAAGCTTGCGGTTCCAAAATCTGATACAACCGTAAACGCATTTTTGATAAAATCCGCAAGATTGTATCATGCCCAACCAAGCGTTCCACATAGTGGACGACAGCACGACTGATCCCAAACGTACGGACCAATACTACAGGCACATAGACCAATAAAATATTTTCAGGTCGTAATGCCGATTTAGAAATGAGAAAGCCTGATGTAAACATCAAGGAACTGGCTGCAAGAGCCGTACATACGCCTAAAAGGACAATAAGAGCAAACCTGCTCGCATAAGCTTTCAAGTAGGGGAAAAGCCATTCTTCTCGCTTCATTAGATTTCCTCCCCTTGCATTGCAATCATTTGATAGTAGGTTCCTCGTTTGGCAAGCAGCTCTGCATGTGTACCTACTTCTTTTATCATCCCCTGCTCCAAAACGATGATAAGGTCCATATCAAGCATCCAATGAAGCCTATGTGTCGCTAGCAGGACTAATTTATCTTCAAACAAAGAGAGCATCGTCTCTTTTAGTTCATATTCCGTTTCAATATCAAGATGAGCGGTCGGTTCATCTAATAAAATAATAGGTCGATTACTTAAAAATGCACGAGCAAGAGCGATGCGTTGCTCCTGTCCACCGCTTAACGTACGTCCGCCATTCCCGATTCGTTCTTCACCTTTTCCAGGCAGACTATTGAATAAATCCCCCAGACCAGCAGCTTGGATCGCCTTATCTATCTGATCATCGCTAGCTGTAGGAGAGTAAAACCTGACATTATCATATAACGAGCATGAAAAAATATATGGATGCTGAGGAATATAGGTTGTTTGGCTTTGCCATTTTGTTTGACACAGCGAAGATACCCGTTGTCCATTCAACTCCATTTGTCCGGAAGTGGGGGCTAAAAATCCAGCAAGTACATCAATTAACGTAGACTTACCAGCGCCACTTTCCCCGATAATTCCGATCTTTTGCTTACCTGTTATGCTAAAAGAGATTTCTTTTAGGGAAGGCTTGGCTTCCAAGAAAGCTTGCTCTTCCTGAATTGGGTTTGTTTGACTCTCATGCTTCAAACCAATAGAAGTAAGGACCAGAGAGCTTTCATTTGTCCATTCGCTTATCGTGACGCTAAGATCTTCTTCCTTGCCTTGAGCTGCCTGCTGTTTCAGAATCGCTTGAATCGCCTCTCCGGCTTCTTTCCCATTTAATGTCGCGTGGTAATCAGCACCCACCATACGGATTGGCAGGAAATATTCGGGGGCCAAAATCAAAACGGTTAATCCTGTTAGCAGAAAAATTTCCCCAGAAATAAGCCGCAGCCCAAGACTAACCGCAACACAAGCCACAGAAAGCATTGTGAAAAAATCCAGCGCAAATGATGATAGAAAAGCTACCCGCAAGGTGCCCATCGTCGCAGAACGATAGCGATCACTCACCCGCTCGATTGTTTTGCTATGAGAACGGCTTAAACCTAAATATTTAAGGGTTTCCAATCCACGTAATGCATCTACAAAATGGTTGGATAAAATGCGATATGATTTCCATTGACGATCCATTTTCCCCTTAGCCGCAAGACCAATTAGAATCATAAACACAATTAAAATCGGCATCGTAACAAGCAATATAATTCCAGAAATGATATCCTGCCAGGCTACGTAAGCAAGAATGATCCAAGGTGTGATCGCCGTACTAACCATGCGGGGAATAATCAATTCGAGATAGGTACGAAATTGCGCAATTCCCTCGATCACGAGCGTTACCACATTCCCTGTGCCCTGTGTTTTTGCAAAACGCGGTCCTAACAAAAATAGTTTTTCCATTAATTTTTTACGTACATCACTGCCTGTTTTCATCGCAAAGCGATAGGCAATTTTCTGTTGCAGCAAGCTGGTCATATGACGAACAAGAAATGCCAACAAAAACAAGCCTAAGCCCATATATAGTTCCTGTAGTTCTTGACCAGCAAAAAGGGCGGAAATAACTTCCGCCAACCATTTTGCCTGATATAGAATGGACAAGCTTTGGATAAGGACAAGCACAGCTACTGCTAGTAGAACTGGCACAATTCCTTTATAACCGAGTAAGTTTTTACCCATTAATATTCCAAGTGCTCCTTCTCATGTACACGTTTATGAAATACAAAGTAACTCCAAATTTGATAGCCCAATACAAATGGTAGCAAGGATAAGGCTACAATCGTCATGATTTTAAGAGAGTATGGACTAGATGATGCATTTTGAATTGTTAGGTTGAACATACTGTCAATAGAGCTAATCATTACGCGCGGGAACAATCCAATAAATACGGAACTAATGGAAAGGGCAATCACTGTACCAGTCATACCGAATGCCCAGCCATCGCGTTTTTTTGAAATAAAGTAACCAGCTAGCACATAAGCAATGACACCTAATCCGGCTATCACGCTTAGTATTCCACCTCGAACGGCAAAAATATCCGTCATGAAGTAGGTCATACCTCCAAAGATAACCAATAGAAGGGCTAGTGGAACCAACAGCATTTTTGCCTGCTTGCGAGCACGCAAGCGCAAATCACCTGTTGTCCGTAGTGTTGCAAACAAAAGACCGTGTACCTGGCAAAGAACAACAACAGTTACTCCGCCCATCACGCTATACAAATTAACCATGTCAAACAATCCAGCGTTCATTTCCATGTTTGCATCAATTGGTAAGCCTTTTAATAGACAAGCAAATACTACACCCAACAGGAATGGCGGCAAAAAGCTACCGATAAAAATCGCCACATCCCAAACTTTTCTCCATACAGGATTATCTACTTTACCACGGTATTCAAAAGCTACACCGCGACCAATTAACGCTAACAGAAGAAATACTAACGGCAAATAAAAGCCGCTGAACAGAGTTGCATACCAGTTAGGGAATGCAGCAAACATCGCTCCCCCTGCGGTCAATAGCCATACTTCATTCGCATCCCAGAACGGACCAATTGAATTGATTAAAACACGGCGCTCCATGTCTGATTTAGCTAGGAAAGTAGTAGACATTCCAATTCCAAAATCAAAGCCCTCTAAAAAGAAGAAGCCAATAAATAAAACAGCGATTAAAACAAACCAGAGTTCATTAAGAGAAAGCATGAGTTTCCTCCTTATTAAACGGGTCATTTGTGCTTGCTTCTGCCTTCACTAGAGCATAAGGACCCTTCTTGATAACACGAGTGAACAAATAAAGGAGTACAATGAACAAAACCAAATAAATCGTACTAAAGGCAATCAGGGAGAATAACACCTCACCGGCAGATACGCTAGGTGAAATACTATCTTCGGTTTTCATCAATCCAAAAACAGTCCATGGCTGACGACCAAATTCAGTCATAACCCACCCTGCTGTATTTGCGATAAATGGTAAAGAAATACTATATACCATTGATTTCATAAACCATTTATTTGGCTGCTCTAGCTTTTTGCGCCATGATAGATAGAGTCCAATCATTGAAAGGAGAATCATTAAACTACCACCTGCTACCATGATGCGGAAGCTCCAGAATGTCGTGCGAACAGGTGGAATATAATCGCCAGGACCATATTTTTGTTCGTATTCAGCTTGTAACTCATTCATTCCAGGAAGGTCACCTGAGAATTTGCTATAGGATAGATAGCTTAACAGGTATGGAATTGAAACCTCTATTCCATTTTTCTTGTTTTGTGGATCAATCGTAGCAAATACTGTCCAAGGAGCTGGGTCCGGACTTCTTTCCCACAATGCTTCACTTGCAGCCATTTTCATAGGCTGTGTTGCCACCAGATATTGAGCTTGTTGGTGACCAAACACAGCTACAAGGATAGAAGATATCAGTGCAACCACAATCGATAACTGAAAAGATGATTTAAAGAATGATACCTCTTGTTTACGCAATAATTTATAAGCACTAACACCAGCTACTAGAAAAGCGCCTGTCGCAAACGCAGAAAAAATTGTATGCGGGAACTCCACCATTAGCTGACCATTCGTAACGAGCGCAAAAAAGTCATTCATCTCCGCTCGACCATTGTTGATTTCAAAGCCTACAGGTCGTTGCATAAAAGAGTTGGCTAACAGTATCCAGAAAGCAGACATTGTCGTACCGAAAGCCACCAGCCAAATACAGAGACAGTGAACCTTTTTAGACAAACGCTCCCAACCAAAAATCCATAAACCGATAAATGTAGATTCCAAAAAGAAAGCTAATAATGCCTCAATTGCAAGGGGCGCACCGAAAACGTCACCGACAAATCTTGAGTAATTAGACCAGTTCATACCAAATTGGAACTCCTGTAGAATCCCTGTTACAACACCCACACCAAAGTTAATCAGGAACAGCTTGCCCCAAAACTTTGCCATGTGCTTATATTTTTCTTCCCCTTTGACCACATACATCGTTTCCATTATTGCGATTAGAAAAGATAATCCAATCGTCAATGGGACGAAGATGAAGTGGAAAATCGTTGTGGAAGCAAACTGAGTACGTGATAGCATTACCAGATCCAAATCCATTGATTTCCTCATCCCTCTCTCTTGATAGTTTTTTAACTAAAAGGTATTTTATCTATCCTTGCGTTATTTTCTCAGATTGTTCCATACCCCATGTGTGATATTTATCACATTTAGTTCGTTAGTTTCAATCTAATTTGAAAAGATTCATCTATCCGACAAAAAGTAACATTTTAACAAAAAACTATTCAGAAAATTACCTATATAACAAAGATAATGAACCTGCTAATTTATAGGGGTAAGTTTTTTGAAAAAATGTTATTTTTTTGATAAACAAAAAAGATGACCACTGTTTTATGTAGTCATCTTTTTTATTTTCGTTTTACAAATTATTTTTTCTCTTTTTAAAGCTTTACCCGTTGCAATCGCAAAGCATTTAACACAACCGATACGGAGCTTAATGCCATCGCTGCACCTGCCAGCCATGGAGCTAATAACCCAGCAGCCGCAATGGGAATCCCCAAACAATTGTAGGCTAGCGCCCAAAATAAATTTTGTTTGATGTTCGTCATTGTTTTCTTGCTCATCGTGAAGGCATCCGCAATGCTATTTAGATCGCCCCGCATCAACGTAATATCGGCTGCTTCCATCGCTATATCTGTACCCGTTCCCATAGCGATACCTATATCTGCTGTTGCTAATGCTGGAGCATCGTTAATTCCATCTCCAACCATCGCAACTTTTTTACCAGCTTGTTGTAATTTAGTTACTTCTGCTGCTTTTCCCTCTGGCAACACTTCTGCAATCACATGCTCGACACCAACCTGTGCCGCGATCGCTTTTGCTGTTCGTTCATTATCGCCTGTGACCATATAGACGCTTAAACCCATTTCTTTTAAGCGAGCAATCGCTTCTCGGGAGGTTTGTTTGACGGTATCCGCTACCGCGATCACTCCGGCATATTGCTGATCAATGGCAGCCAGCATCGCTGTTTTACCTTCCTGCTCCCATTTTTCCATAATAGGCAATGCGAGATCAATTTGTACCGCGAATTTCCCCATTAGCTTACGTGTTCCAACTAATACTTCTTTCCCCTCAATAATGGCTCGCACACCGTACCCTGGAATTGCTTCGAATTCGCTAGGGCTTTTAAAGCCAATCCCTTGCTCAATGACACCCGCTACAATTGCCTCTGCTAGAGGATGCTCGGAATTTTTCTCAGCAGTCGCGATATACTGAAGAAATTGTTGTTTTTCCCAGTGATCTGCTGTCCGCACATCTGTCAATTCAGGTTTACCTTTTGTAATCGTCCCTGTTTTATCAAGCAGGACTGTATCAATTCGATGTGTCGCTTCCAAATGTTCTCCTCCCTTAAATAGAACACCCGCTTCTGCTGCCCGGCCAGAACCTGCCATGATTGAGGTTGGGGTTGCCAAACCAAGTGCACACGGGCAAGCAATGACCAGAACGGCGATTAGAATTTCTAGTGCGCTGGTAAAATCGCCTGGAGTAATGAAGAAGTACCAAATCAGAAAAGCCAAAACGGCAAGCGATACTACAATCGGAACAAAAATACCTGAAATCTTGTCAGCCACACGTTGAATCGGCGCTTTAGACCCCTGTGCTTCTTCCACCACTTTAATGATTTGGGCCAATGCTGTTTCCTTGCCGACCTTTGTAGCCTTTACTTGTAAAACACCGTTTTTATTAATTGTAGCTCCTATCACTTGATCGCCTGATTCTTTTTCAGCAGGAATGCTTTCTCCCGTTAGCATTGATTCATCCACCGAGGATTTTCCCTCAACAATCTCTCCATCTACCGGTATTTTTTCACCTGGCTTCACGAGAAACAGATCATTAACCTGCACTTCCTCCACAGCAATGACCAGCTCTTGACCATTGCGAATAACCGTAGCTGTTTTAGCCTGAAGCCCCATTAAGGTTTTAATGGCTTCTGATGTGCGTCCCTTTGCTAATGCTTCAAAAAGTTTTCCTAATAAAATTAAGGTAATAAGTACAGCACTAGTTTCATAATAAAGATGGACATCATGATGCATGGCCTGCATACTTCTAATCGTTTCATAAAGGCTGTAAAAATAAGCTGCTGATGTTCCTAATGCTACTAATACATCCATGTTTGCTGAGCCATTACGCAGTGCCTTGTACGCTCCTTGGTAAAATTGCCACCCAATAATGAACTGTACAGGAGTGGCCAAAAGGAATTGTATCCATGGGTTCATCAAAATCTCAGGAGCCCAAATAAATGAGGTAAACGAAAAATGCTTCACCATCGTCCATAGCAAAGGAAGAGATAGGATTGCAGAGAAAATCAGTTTACGCTTTTGTCTAGCGATCTCTTTATTTCGATGATCAGACTCGGCTGCTTGCTCATCCTGCTTCAGACTTGCTCCATACCCCAGATTTTCTACCTTTTTTATTAACTCAGCCGTAGTTATCTCGGAAGGCTGATACACCACCGTTGCTCGTTCCATCGCTAGATTAACACTTGATTCCAAGACCCCAGGAAGTTTTTTAAGACCTTTTTCGATTCGAGTCGCACATGCAGCACATGTCATTCCGGTAACAAGCAGCTCTGCTTTCTCCTTAACCGTGCCATACCCAAGGGATTCTATACGGTGCTCCAGATCAACCACACTTACCTTTTTAGGGTCAAACGTAACCGTAGCTCGTTCTAAGCTAAGGTTAACTGAAGCATCCTGAACCCCCTCTGTCTTCTGCAATCCCTTTTCGATCCGTCGGGCACACGCTGCACAAGTCATTCCAGTGATTTGCATCGTGGTTTTTTGTTGCTTGGTTGCTGCGACGTTCTCCGCCATGCTACTACCTCCCTTACCTATACAATACCCTATATAGGTATATTATATCGTTTTAAAAAAGCCCACCTTCTGTGAAGCAAGGGCCCTTCAATACAAAGATTAGCTTTTCTTGGATCTTCTTATCATACTATAAAAAATCACTGTACCGCGATAACCCTGTTTCAGTCGCTTTCGCTGTCTTAGACTACCTTATATCCCAATTTCTCTACATGTTCTTTTAAAAGGATGCTTTCTAGGCTATTGGAGTCATGCTCTATTTCTACTTGCTTTTGAACCAGGTCTACCTGAACTTTTTTAGCACCTAATGCCTTGCAAGCTTGTTCAATCTTTGCTGCACAGCTCTTGCAAGACATTCCTTCTACATGCAAAACTGTTTTTATCATCTTGATATCTCTCCTTACCAGCATTTTAAGTTTATAATACTATACCCCCCTATCCTATGTAAATAGTAAAAAAGAAAGACCTACATGATTGTAGGCCCTTCTTTCGTTTTTTATCTAATCGTATTCGATGGAATCATCAGCTTGTAGCTGACAATTATCATGACCAAAGCCAGTAAAAGAAAGTACATTGGCATAGGCAGCAGCATTCCATTATGAAGATAGCTCATCCCTGTCGTAATAAAACTAACGAGAAAGTAGTAGCTTAGTCCAAATATAGCACCTGCTGTACCTTGCGTATCATGATAATTTACCAATGCTAAGCTTAAACAATTCGGTATAGCCATTCCAATCCCCATCAAAAGTATAAAAACACAACCAACAAGCAATACCAATGACAGGATGGACGAATCCAAACCAATAAGCACCAGAGCGGTTAGGCTCCCGGCACCCAATGCCGTTACAAGCGATCCTACATAAATAATCCGCTCGGCTGAAAACTTCTGTAGCAATTTCTTTGAAAGCAATGCACCAAGTATGGACGCTAAAGCTACAAAAACACCAAAAAATCCAAACACGCCTGGTGTCATATGAAAAAACTCCATGTAAATAAAAGGAGCTTCTGCATAGTAACTGAACAAAATTCCATTCGTTATTCCAATCAGCAAGCCAAACAACCAGACTCTTTTATCACGAGCCATACGTTTAGCTACCAAACTCACACTACTTTTGGAAGTTACAGACAATTTTGTCTCAGGTAATGCCTTACATGTGTAAACAAAAACAAGCGCCCCCATAACAACAAGGGTAAAGAAAACAGCCCGGAATCCTAAAGCCTGATCAATAAATCCTCCCAGCAAGGGGCCAATCGCGGGAGTAAAAGCAAGCGCAGCAGAAATCTGAGCAAACACAGCATGACGTCTAACCCCGTCTATGCTTTCACGGAGAATTGCTTGCGTCACCACAGAGCCAGTACTTGCTCCAAAGGCCTGAATACATCTACTGATTAATAGCCACTCAACTGCATTTGACAGATAGCAACCCAGACTGCCAGCTCCATATATAAATATGCCCCATAGCATTGCTGGCCGTCTTCCAAATACATCAGATAGCCTTCCCCAAAAGAAAACACCTAGGGCAAAGCCAAAGAAATAAAGGCTTAATGTCAATTGAATAATATTGCTACTAACTCCAAGCGCCTGTGAAATATCAGGTAAAGAAGGTGTATATATCGTTTCACTAATTTGCGGAAAGCCTACAAGAATAATAAATAGTAGCAGTGACGGTGTTGAGATTTTTTTGGTCATACCGATTCCCCCTATCATGTGCAAATCTCAAAACTCTGCACATAACGATTACGGAATAGGGGGTTTACACTTACTTAATCTAGTAAATGAAAGCATTTCTATCACCATACTTTTAATAGGGGGAGTCAAACCTTTACCAAAGATAATAGCATAGGTGATACCGGTCCTCAACCTTGGTCACGCTATTCCAGCTATTTTGGCTATGCCACTGCTTATCCACGCCAGTGATAGAATTTTTTTGACTTCTCATCTGATCTTCCGGGAAGTAAATACGGCTTTCCGCTTCCTGGGAGGCCCATTGCTGATGATGTTTTCAGCTTTGTCTTACCAATATGTACTTTCGTTCCTAATGGGACTAAGCTATACAATTCTTCCACATCACGGTTAAACAGCCGAATGCAGCCTTTAGACACTGCTTTGCCGATAGAAGAAGGGTCATTCGTCCCGTGGATAGCATAATCGGGATTACTCAATGCTAGAGCACGCGTTCCATATACTTTAGTTGCTGATCTAGGCTTATTTACCTTTAATGCAATGTTAAAATCCCCTACAGGTGTCTGGTTGCGAGTTCCTAACGCCACTGGGTAGGAGCGCAATACATAGGAACCACTAACCACATGCAGTCGAAATTCAGGAATCGAGATATTAATCTCAATCGGTTGAAGCCCTTTCGCTATCAGATGCAGCCCCTTTGCCCCTACTACCTGCTCCATACTTTCCCAAGGCCTTTGCGGTTGAAAGGCGGCCGGGTTGTAAATCCAGCCTTTGTGAGCGCCCGCTGGAGGTGCAGGGATTTGGGACAAATAATTATTAGGAGATGCTTGCACCAATTGATTAAGCTGCTTTGGAAGCGTATGTGTTCGAAGATAGTAATGATAAAGTGCTGTCCGTAAAGATAATAATCCTAGTAAAGAATGCTGCTGTTCATCGATCCTTTTTTTGATGGATGCCACAAGCTGTTGACTATTACATGCACACTGTTCATCCGTCATCGGAAACCACTCCCCGGCAGCATTCGTAATCCCAAGAACCTGTTCTGGGGTGTAAAAAGGCAGTGCCTTATACACTGGGAGTTGGTTATTAGGCGGTACTACGATGACTAAAGGAGATTCCTGTCCTGTCTGCTGTACGTCTTGAAACAACGGGACTAAAGAGCTGGAAAGTTGCGTTTTGATCAAATCCTCATTCGCCCCTTTTGGCAGCTGCGGTCCCGCAATAACAACCAACGGACGCTTTTGCAAAAGTGATGCAATTGAATCCGTATGCAGCGTCTTTTGTTCAACAGTAGACAAGAGTTTATCGGAGTTAAGTGAATTAGTTGTAAATTGATCCGAATTCACCAGTTTTCCTTTTATAATCTCCGAACCTCCTAAGAAAAGGGTCGTAACATACATGAACAGAATGACTAGAAAGATTACAATCCTCCGTTCGTTTACCATGTGTGCCTCCTTCCTCTTTTCGGAGCCAGCAATCTAAAATTCTCTTCTTTTATGTAACGACAAATATTGGCTTTTCTATGAGTAAAAAGCCTAACGCTCCTTTCCACTAGGAAACACGTTAGGCTTTTTGTCTGTACAAATCACTGCTTTTCCATAAATCTAATTTCAAGTAAATCCAGCAGGAATATGAAGATCGGAATCCCCAGTATTAGTCCCCACACCCCGATAAAGTGTTCTGAAATAATCAATACGGCAAATGTGACAAAGATCGGTAACTTGGTTTTGGACGACATCAGCTTAGGATTAAGCAAATAAGCTTCGATAGCATGCAATACAGTAATCATGATAAGTACATAGATAATCTTGATAAAGCCCCCGATACTAAAGGCGATAGCACACAGTGGGATCAATGAAATAATGACACCTGCCACCGGAATCAGGCCAAGTACGAAAATCATGATTCCTAATGCAAATAGATGCGGAAAATCCATAATCCATAAGGCAATTATTGACATGATGCAGTTAACCAAGGAGATCATAAATTGTACTTCAATTACTTTTCCAAAGGACTGCGTAAACTTATTGCCAAAGTAACGAAAATCCTCATAGAAATAAGATAGCTTGCTTGTTCTTACTTTCGAGGTTAAAAAGAAAATCTTTTCTTTTTCCAGCAGGAAGAAGAGACTTAAAATCATGGCAATCACAAAATTGATACCTAGCTTACTTGCATTGGTAACAACACCAACTAAAAATTCCATCCCATTATTCACATAGCTTGCCAGGTTAATCTTTTGCAACGACTCTACCATGAATTCCAGAATTAAATTATCCACTGGAATAATCGGTTTCTCATAAAAAGCAATCACTTGCTGTACAAGCGGCGATAATTCAGTAATCACACTCGGTAAAAATCGTAGTAACCCAATGACAATCAGTGAAATAAACACTGCATACTGAAGAATCAATGTGATTTTCTTCAGTATCTTTCGCTCGATGCTCAGCCGACGAACAAGAAAATGATGCAATTCATTCATCAAAAAGGTAATGATAAAAAAGAGCAAAATCATGTTCATCATACTTCGAAACACGTAGACAAATGCAACTAAGATAAGTAATACAATAATTTTTTTCATGATTGTACTTTTAAATACTTCTTTTAGAGAGGTCATATAAGGGTTTCGTGCTCCTTTATGTTGGTATATCTTAATACGTTTAATAACGTAATCAGGTTTCAAATGAAGGTAAGCATATTAGTAAAGTAACATGTTAGTGAATCCAAGTCCATTTTTTTCCTCTCTATCTCATTACATGCTGATAAAAATATAATTATTCATCCTCATCACGAAATAACTCTGCAAGCATTGCCTCTCTATTTTCCAAAAACCGTTTCGTAATCTGATAGTGCAATGTTTGCTCATAGCTAGTCGTCGAAATAGGAGATTGGTCAAAGTTATAAATTTGTGCTTCTGGAAATGCTAGTAGTATCGGAGAGTGTGTAGCAATAATAAATTGTGCTGATTTCTCTAGATCTTTCATTAAACGTAATAAGGAAAGCTGTCGTGCAGGCGACAAGGCCGCTTCAGGCTCGTCCAGTAAATAAATGGCTTTGTGACCAAACCGATTGCGAAAAAGAGACAGAAACGATTCACCGTGTGACTGAGCATGTAAGGAACGTCCGCCGTAGCTACCCGTGCCATCTATACTGTCTATGTGACTAGCAAACTGATAGAAGGTTTCTGCCCGCAAAAAAAAACCATTCGTAATCTTAGGTAGCCACGATAGTTGAATATACTCTGCTAAAGGGGCATCGGAAGCATCCACTTCATAGTAATTATGTCTGCCCCCACCCGCTGTATGGAAATCGCATTGATAAGCAATGGCTTCCAGCAAAGTAGATTTTCCCGATCCATTCTCACCTACAAAAAAAGTGATATTTTTATCAAACGATAAACTCTCTAGGTTTTGGAGTGCAGGAATCGAAAAGGGGTACTCCTTACGATTAGGGTATTTTTCTGTTAGCAGCCTCACTTGGCGAAGATACACGTTCTATCCCCTCCTATCTAAGAATCCTTGCTTATTTAAAAACCTGTATTCGTTTATTTAAACCCCGATTTGAATAAAAGCTTCTCTTTATTATACAACATCGTGTAGGACCCTAACGTTGCTTTTTTGTAAACTTACACTTTTTTTGCTTCTCTTTGTGTAGCTTTATTGTCTCCTTTTACCTATCGTTGCATAAATGCGATATCTCCAGAGGTTGTTTGAACGTGAACGGTACGTTTGACCTCTTTCCCATTCGTGGCCTCTACGCTATCATTTGAGATACTATTGAAGCGGAACCCTTCTAGATTGGTCTGAATCTCTCCAGAGGATGTCTTTGCTATAAGCCGAGTATCTGCAGGTTGTTTAGTCGTAACGATATCAATATTTCCACTGGATGCTTCCAAGGTTAGATCGTGCGCCACTTCAGCCATGTTTAGATCAATGTTTCCCGAGGTACTTTTTGCTTTTATCTCTCCAGTTGCTTCTTGTACGTCTATGTTTCCCGAGGTAGATTCAAATATAGAATACGTAGCTATAAGCCGGGAGATTTCCACATTTCCTGAAGTAACCTGAATATCATTCTTTTTACTTTCAAGCTGTTTAATCTCTATGTTCCCGGATGTACTGGATGCTACAAATTCTTGGGTCAGCACATCGCCCGCCGTGATATGACCTGAAGTGCTACTAAGCTTCATTTTTTCCCACGTTTTTTGGGGAAGCGAGATAGTCAAGCCTTTGTCATTCATGCTAAAATCAAGGCTAAACCAAGTCCGGGGGCGTATGGTTGCAATCAGGAGCTTGTCATTCTCCTCTCTCACTTGCAGCTCTGTATTTCTGGTACCCAACCATCCAGATGCCTCGTTCAAACGAATCTTTATGTAATCACCATGACTTGGAACAATATGAATATCCTCACTAGCACTATCCACTATAAGTTGTTTGAATTGTGTATCCTCGATTGTCTTTTCGGTAGTTGTACTTGCTGCTTTTTGTCCATTAATTCCCCCCTGTAAAACCCAGCCTACACACCCAATGACACCTATTATAATAAACAGTACGCCTACGATAGCTGATTTTCTCACCTGAACCCTCTCCTATTTACCTTCTAGACACTAAATTAGCCAGATGTCGTTAAGAAGCCACATGTTTTGACCTTACAATCGCACTATTCAGCAATTTTTTCACTCCTCAATGTGTTTTTGACACCAGTAGCAAACATTTTTCACTCTGAAACCAACTGTTGCCTGTACAGCACAACAACTTCTCTTAGCATGTACCAGCTGATTACTTTTGAAGCTATCCCCCTTCTTTCTATGTCTTCTCTCATTATAAATGAAAAAAACCGAATAACGGACAGATTACTGTCTATTATTCGGAGAAATTAGTGTTATGTCTTGAATTATTTATTACTTTTCCTTCTGCAGAATTGCCTTACTTATCTGTTGGTTTTCTTTTACTTATTGCTTATTTCTTATTCTTACTTTCAATTAAATCAACAATGATATCCAACTGCTTCTCCAAATTCAATCCATCTGTCATCCAAAACTTTTTTGAATCAATCATGTATACATGATTATGTTTTACTGCCTCTAGATTTTTCCAGATTGGACTGTTCATGATTTCCTTTGCACGCTCGGCTCCACCGTCTGGTTCATATACGCTGATAAACATGTGATCAGCAGCATAATCAGGCAAAAGCTCTATGGAAATATCCTTCCCTTGACGAGTAGGGAGAATCTCTTGTTTCACTTTCTCTGCCGGCTTTAACTCAAACATTTCCATCAGATTGTAGCCAGCGTCACGTGTTTTTGGCCACACCCAGAAATTTTTGGCCCAGATTGAATAGCTCCCTACTGTTTCATTTGATCCAATGATGCCTTTTACTTTTTCTTTAGCCGCTTTAGCTTTTTCGTTATAACGAGTAATAAATGCTTCTGCTTCCGTTTCTTTTCCTAACAGCCTTCCAAAAGTACGAACTTCCTCAATTGGGTCAGTACCTTCAAGTGTTCCCGAAGGTAAAGAAACCGTCGGGGCAATTTTTTTCAACTGCTCTGTCATTTCCAAAGGCAAATAGGTTGGTACAATGATTAAATCAGGATTCAGCTGCATCACTTTCTCAATGGAAACATCCCCTACATTTTCCACGCCTTCCAGCTCTTTAGACAGCAATACAGAATTCTCTAAGGCAATTGATCCAGCTCCTACTGGTTTTACACCCAGCGCTGCCAGATCACCTAAAAAAGTAATGCTGACGATACGCTCTGGATGAGTGGGAATTTCGATTTCTCCCGTAGCATCTTTAAAGATCTTTGTCTTTTTTTCTGCAGAAGAATTACCCTCGTTATTTGGCTGCGACACGTTGTTTGATGTCGTATTGCAAGCACTAACCATCAAAGCCAGAAGCAGCATCATTATAATCGGCATGAAGCCTCGTTGTTTGAAATGCAGCATGTTCATCCTCCAATACGTAAGTCAGATTGTTACACAGAAACTCATGATTTTGATAACGATTATCAACCATTTCTTCAGTCCACATTTTAACTTTCTATTAAAAAGAAGTCTATATTAAATTTTGCCGTGTGGTAGAAAGTGAGTACCTCGCTCCCTTTTAATGAAAGAACACATTTGAGCAAAAAAATGGCGAATTTTTCTCAAATTCTGTGTAACTTATTCCCTTCTCCAACGTCTCTATTTACGATTACCAAAAATATGCTTTGGGGTTACCAACGACTTCCCTTTGTTTTGCCCTGCTTTATGGCTTAAAGAGGGAGTAGGTTGCTGTCTACAGGCAAAATTTTATGGATATTCAGGAGGAAAACAATGAGGAAACAAATGAAAAAAAGCGCATTCTTACTGCTAGCCACAACTCTGGCAATCACACCCCTACTCTCTGTGCCACAAGGTGCTTATGCTGTATCTGATTTAAGTATCGACGCCAAGAGCACCAAAGCAGGTGAGAAAACTACTTATACGATAGAGTTTAAACCAGATAAAAAACTATCTAAAGGTAGTAAAATCACGGTAGATTTTGATTCCAAATTTGACTTGGACAAAGTTGATAAAGATTCTGTTCAAGTAAATGGTGATGATGCAGATGAAGTTAAAATTAAAAACGGTAGAATAACATTTGAACTGGATGAAGCCATCTCTAAAGGAAAAAAAGTCAAAATTACCATAAAAGATGTCATCAACCCTGATAAGGCTGACGATTACAAAATCTCCGTCGATGATGGCGACAGTGAAGATGATGAAAAAATCGAGATCACAAAAGGCTCTTCCAGTAAAAGCGGCAGTGAAAAAAATGCCTTCTCTGTGTCTTTAGGCAGTAGCTACTCAGATGAAAAGACCTCTATTGAGCTATCTAAATTTACTTTAGAAGACAAATTGGACGATTCAAAATATATTGAGGTTATTTTCCCTGAATCTAGCATGGTTCCAAGCAGACTTAGCACAGACGATGTAGAAATTAACGGTCACACTCCGAAAGAGGTCAGCGTCTCTGGCAAAACGGTAAAAATTAAACCGAGCTCCAAGGACAATGATGAGAAAAAACTTGAGATTTCATTCAAAAAAGGGGCTGGCTTTAAAACTCCATCCTCCAGCTCTTCCTATAAAATTGAAGTTGAGTATAAAAACACGACCTATACATCAAAAGAATTTGATGTAAAGAAGGGCTCTTCTTCCGTTAACAGCGACTATAGTGTTTCCCTGTCAGACAGCTCGGTTGGCGCACGTACAACTGTATCCATGGAATTAAGATTAAAAGAAGACCTACGATACGGTAACGATATTTATATCGAATTCCCGTCCCAAGATATGCTACCTGGTTACATGTCTGCTGCATCGGCAACAATTAATGGTACACAGGTTAGCTCTGCAAATGTTTCTGGACGCACGATTTCTCTAAGAACACCGAGTAATTTCTCTAGCACTGATAAAATACGGATCGATTTTAAAATGGAAGCCTTTATTAAGAACCCAACAACGTCAGGCAGCTATGAATTGGCTGTAAAGCATAATGATGTTACCTATCGTTCAAAATCTTTTACTGTTTCAGGTACTTCCGTAACACCTACGAATCCAACATATCCAACTAATCCGACTAATCCTACTCCAACCCCAGTGCCAGTGAATAACAGCACTGCTACGGTAAAATTGAGTAAGCCGAATCCAAATGCGATTTCAGGTATGACAGTTGGAATTAAAGCGCTGGGAGTTGGACTCAATACAAATGATTTTATTGAAGTAGCGATGCCAACTTCTTTCCGTGTACCTACTACGATCCCAACCAATACAGTGACAGTAAATGGTGCGTATCCTAGCTATGTAGGCACTCGTGGTCAGAATCTGGTTATCTATCCATCGCTTGCTATTCCAGCAGGTCAAGCAGTAAGTGTAACCATCAATGAAAATGCTAAACTTCAAACACCGGCAGCATCCAATGTTTACAATATTGGGGTTTATACATCAGAGGAAAGAAATCCACTGTTCATTCGTCAAGTGATGGTAGGTGCCCAAAACGGGATTAGCTTCAAAGTTGGTACAGCTTCCTATAAATCCCAAGGGAAAACCTTCCCATTAACTGCAGCACCGCAAACTGTGAATGGAAACACAATGGTACCAGCTACTTTTATTCGTGACGGGCTGAAAGTAAGCACATCCTACACAAAAACAGGTGCTACTGTTAAAAGCGGCAACACAACCATGGTATTTAAAGTTGGATCAAAGATTGTTTCTATCAATGGTAAAAATTACACCATGACAGATGCTGTTCAATTGAAAAACAATATCCCAATGCTGCCAATACGTACAATTACAGACAATTTACGTTTTAACATGTCTTGGGATGAAGCATCCTCTAGCGTCGTTATTTTTAAATAAGAAAAAGGCACTTGCGAAGCTCCCCTTTGCAAGTGCTTTTTTTGATAAAATTCATAATGGTACCTGCGGTATGCCTCTATCCTCGTGGGATGACAAGACGTTGATAACAAGAATGTTTTTCAGAAGCTGTTACCTCACGCCTACGTGATTCGTAATATAATATGAGCCTAAATGATCATTGCAGATTCATTCAAGGCTCATACTTATTTGAAACCAGAGGACTTTTACATGAACATGATTTTCAAACATCTGAAAAAACTAGACTGGCTCATCATGTTGATCCTAGCTATTTTTCTCACTACTAGTCTTCTCTTTATTTATAGTAGTCAGCAAACGGGTCAATACGGACAGACAAACTTCGTCGGAAAACAAACCATATACTATGTCATTGGTTTTGCTCTCATGCTCTATGTTTCTATTTTAGATATGGAACAGATTAAGAAATTGTCTTGGGTTTTTTATGTTTTTTGTCTGCTTTGTATTATCATTCTTAAATTTTCTCCGGAAAAAATTGCACCTGTACTTAATGGGGCAAAGCGATGGTTTTCCTTGCCTGGAATAGGTTCCATTCAACCATCAGAGTTCTTAAAGGTTGCTATTATCCTTTTAGCTAGTTATCTGGTAATGGAGCATCAAAAAAAGCATATTCTGAAAACCATTGGAAGCGATCTGTTATTAATTGCCAAATTACTAGGTATTACCCTGCTTCCCTCTATTTTAGTGTATACCCAGCCAGATACTGGAATGGTTATTCTATATTTGGTTTCCATAATAGCAATTATGTTCCTTTCCCAGCTGCAAACGAAATTAATCCTAACACTCTCATTAATTCCCGCCTTTCTGGTATCCTTTTTGCTGTATTTGTATTTTGAATTCCCTGATGTGTTCAGAACCTATGTCCTTTCACTCTTTAGTGGCCACAGACAACAGAGGATTTTAGGATGGCTCGATCCCTCTACCTTTAAAGATGAAGGCTATCAATCCATGCAGAGCCTGTTAGCAATTGGCTCTGGAGGACTGGAAGGAAAAGGGATTGGACAAGGAAACGTTTATATTCCTGAAAAACATTCTGATTTTATTTTTGCAACAATTGGAGAAGAAGGCGGGTATATCATTGCGGTGCTGATTGTTTCACTCTTCTTTATTCTTATGTATCGTGTGATAAAAATCGGGAATGAATCAAATGATATATTTTGTGCCTGCGTATGCTCCGGAATTGTAGCGGTTCTCACCTTTCAAACCTTTCAAAACATTGGAATGACCATTGGATTAATGCCAGTAAAAGGAATAGCCCTGCCATTCTTATCTTATGGTGGCAGTTCGCTCCTTTCTAATATGCTATTTATTGGAATTGTGTTATCTATGCGCAGACAGTATAGGAGATAGAGTAAAATAACAACAGGAAAGAGGCTATCCGATCGCACTCAGAGATAGCCTCTTTTCCTTCATTTACTCCTAATGTACATTTCTTACCATTTGAACTGCTTTTTCGGCATTCGCCAATCCACTTCCTGTAGCTACATCTTTTCCAGGACGTGCAGGCTGATGCTGTGCGTTATGTCCCTCTGTAATATCGATCGCTGTATTCATCAAGGTTTCTTTCATCCTTTGTGGCGTAAGAGACGGATTTGCCTGTTTTAATAAGGCGCAAATCCCCGCTAACTGTGGTGCTGCAGCAGATGTTCCGCTGAATCTCGCCCAGCCGTCTTGAGGTTGTGTACCATCGACTAATGTGCCACCAGATCTTGGATCAATACGTGCTTCTTCAACATCCAGCTCGTCTTCAGGCTCAACTGGAAGCATAATATACTGAGCCCGAGGCTGCATTCCTACTAAGCCGCATACATCAGGAACCTTTCTTCCTGGAAAAAGAGGACTTTCAAATCCACTTGCATAGTCTGATGCTCTCATGCTCCCATCACTGTTCACAAAAACTCCCCCTGCAGAAATTACATCTGGATGCTGTCCCGGGAATCCAAAATGTCCATTTCCAGCAGAAAAGACTACCGTAACACCTTGAGAAACAGCATTGGCAATTGCGGCTGAGAGCGTTCTCTCTGCTGCTGACAAAGGCCGGTGTTCCCGTATATCGAAGCCCCAGCTACATGAAATGATGTCTGGTCTCAACTCCAGTGCTTTATTGAAATCTCCTGTAGCATTAACAACTGCAGAAGTAAAGGAAAATCCCCCCTGTTTGACCATGGTAAAATTCACATCTGGTGCGACTGCAAAAATATTGGCTGATTCACCTGTTCCATGACCGCTCTCATCATGAGCTGGATTTTGAGCACCAGGGGCTAGCACAACTTGATTTGCTTGATATCCTCTTTGAACAAAGTAAGGGTGTCGAAACCACCCGCTGTCTACCATGACAACATGAACACCACGGCCTGTAATACCGGTAGCTTGAACACGATCGGCTTTTAGTAATCGTGCAACATCATCTGGGACATTCAGATAAAACCCTTCCACGCTTGGCGGCATTGCAGAAGGCGTACTTTCAAAAGGGGTAGCGTGTTCCAATGTAGCTATTGAACTATCGCCTAATGAAAAATAATAGACAGGTTCATTTATAGCCACCCCTTCCAATACATCAGCTAAATCGCTATTTGAAGTATCAATCAGACCAGATAATTTTGTTGTTGGATCATCTAATATCGTTGCCGTACTCTTTTTTCCAAATTTCAGTACTTCACGTTCTTCCGGAACAATCTTTGTATGAAATACCTTCTCATATGTCTCAGGCGAGGCTGCTATATTTATAGTTGCAGCTCCAATATGTAAAACTTCAAATCCGGCATTTTTTAGCTTCTCGATTGCCTTGTCAATTAATTCTGGCTTGTTTAAATAACGAGATACGTTTTCGTGAGTGATTGGTTCTGATGAATCGAAAATCGACTCTCCTTCAATAGAATGTACAGAAGCCTCAGCAAAGATAATGGGCGGTAGGGCTGAGGTCGTTTGATTGTTCGTAAGATGCTCTGACATAGCTTACTTCCCTCCTAATGAAGTTCATGGAAAATAAATCGGTTTTTTCTCTGGAAATACAATGCTTTCCACAAGCTGCTCCATGTGCTTTGGTATCATTGGTGAGCCCTTTTCCCAGCCTTCACCAAGCAACCTAGCAAACTGGTCTCTTGTACCGTGCACTGTTAAGGTAATCCCAGATGATACAACCGCAAATCCTTCTGCTTCAAACAACTTTTTGGCCTCTGAAATTGTCTCGGGTGTAGGTCTAATTTGATCTATATTTTCTGCGGTAATCGGAGTATCGATTGTCATGAGGGATTTATTATTACGGGATTTCAATACTGCCTCAGCAGAAACAGTCTGATCAGATAATTGAATGCTCATACAAGCCTCCACCATATAGGATATAATTATTTTGACAATCTTTTGGCATAAGCATACTTGTAAATTTATAACAAATGGATTTCTTTATTTATCCCCGATTTTCATAAGGAAGAATTATGTTCTAAAGCCTTACCCATTTTACACATAGCTTCATTCATTTCCCGAGCTGATTGGAAAATGGAACAACACGTAAGCACCACCCTCTATTGTATTGAGGTTCAACTGTCCCGGCATGTTTCATAGTCAGCAATATAACAATGTACAAGCCAACCAGCATGTCCCTTACGCTGTGGTTCTAATCGTCCTTCCTGATAAAATTTATCGAATAAAAAAGAATAGAACTGCTCAATCTGACTTCTTTTCTACGTTTAGGATGGAAAAGAAAAGGCAAGGCCCTCTCCCCTTAGATAAGGAGAGAAGGCCTTAATTGAAGCTTGTATTTATATGAGTTATCCCCGGATGCTAGAATAGCTTATTATTCAATAGACCCCAATAGCTGATAGGCCTCTTCCTTTGTTTTAATTGACAATAGCTGTTCTCTAAAGCCTTCGTCCATGAGCTTTCGAGATAGCATTTGAAGAATTTTCAAGTGTTCATTTCCTTCACTCTCTTTTGGAACTGCGATCATAAAAATCAGCTTTGCATCAGACCCATCAAGACTGTTCCAATTTACTCCGTCACGTTTAAGCCCAAACACCACGCTTGTTTTTTGGACGGTCTCTGATTTTCCATGAGGAATAGCAATGTTCATACCAATTCCTGTGGAGCTTTCTTGTTCACGGCTTAGTATCGCCTGCTTGAACTCGGAAGCAGAACGGATTGCTCCTGCACGATTTAACTTGTGGATCATTTCATCAATGACCTCATCGCGCGTTGCACCTGCTACATCTACATCTATTAATTCTAAGCTAGTAATATCAGTTAATTTTTTAATTTCAACAGGCTCTGCTTTTCTTTCTTCCTTGGGAAGGCTTTGCTTGGCTGTTGAGTCTGCTACTGCTTGTGTAGCAGGAGTTTTTCCTTTTTGTATATCTTTTTTTAAGATATTGACCAATACTGCTGTTACAATCGCACCTACAATAACTGCGACGAAGAACATCAATACATTATCAACAGCACCAAGTACTGCAACAATTGGTCCACCATGTGCTACTTTATCTCCAACATGTCCCACCATGGCAATAACCGAACCTACGATGGAACCGATCATGATACTTGGAATAACGCGGAATGGGTCCTGAGCTGCGAACGGAATAGCTCCTTCTGTAATCCCAAATAACCCCATTGTAAATGTCGCTTTCCCTGCTTCTCGTTCTGCATCCTGATATTTTTTCTTATTGATAAAAGTAGCTAGCCCCATGCCAATCGGAGGGATACAGATCGCTACCGCAACCGCTCCCATGATATCATAGTTTCCCTCTGCAATCATGGCAGAACCAAACAAGAAAGCAACTTTATTAACAGGCCCACCCATATCAAAGGAAATCATAGCACCTAGTATAATGGCTAAGAGAATAGAGCTTGTGCCTTGCATACCTGATAACCACGCTGTTAAAGCTTCAAATACCTGTGCGATAGGCGATCCAATCACATACACAAACACCAGACCTACAATCAGAGAAGCAAATACCGGAATGATAATGATCGGCATAATAGGCTGAATAGCTTTGGGAACTTTCATACTTTTAATCCCTAACGCTACATAACCTGCTAAGAAACCTGCAATAATACCACCAATAAAGCCGGCTCCGGCTTCACTTCCATAGAAGCTCCCATTCGCGGCAATTAATCCACCAATCATACCAGGAGCAAGACCTGGTCGATCGGCAATACTAAAGGCAATAAAACCAGCAAGAATAGGAACCATGAAGGTGAAGGAGGCTGCGCCAAGCTTTTCGATTGTCTTCCAGAATGAAGCATCTGGAATAACCAAACCACTAGGTGTTTTTTCTCCACCAAGTGTCAAAGCAATGGCGATTAATAATCCGCCGATAACAATGAATGGAACCATGTACGATACGCCGCTCATCAAATGACGATAAAATGAGTTTTGCTTATCAGCTTTCTCATTAGTCTTGTTCTCTACCGCGTTGGCTTGACCCTGATAGACAGGTACCTCTCCACTTGATACTAAATGGATTAGCTCTTCGGGTTTACGTATACCATCCTGAACCCCAACAAGTAATACCTTCTTCCCAATGAAGCGATCCTTGTCGACCGTTTTATCAGCAGCAATAATGATACCATCCGCTTCACGTATTTCCTGTTCTGTAAATTTATTTTCTACTCCAATCGAGCCCTGTGTTTCAACTTTCATTTGAACACCTAATTTATCAGCAGCTTTTTGGAGATTTTCTGCCGCCATATACGTATGGGCAATTCCATTAGGACATGAAGTAATCGCTAAGAGTCTCATCACTAATCCCCCTTTATCTATTTCGAAATCGCTTACATATACTATACTGCGAAATCGATCAGACAAAAGTTTAGTTTTTTTCCGTAGTTTCCGGAAAAACGGATTTTATTTTCCTTGGAGTAGGCAAAGCAAAATGAGAGGATTTATTTGCTGTGATGAAAATGAGATAGAAATTGCATGTTATCTGTTTCCTTTATAAGCGTTTGAATAAAAGCCGGCTGTTCACTGATAAACGATAATTCCCGGAATAGCTGCCGTGTATCCTCTTGGTCGTCATTCTTTACTGCCAGCATGAATACGAGTGATACCTTTTCTGATCCCCACTCAATTGGTTCCTTCAATGTAGCAATTGCAATAGCTGAATGTCTAATCAATTTGGGATTACCATGTGGAATAGCTACACCTGAACCAATATTAGTCGATGACATTCTTTCCCGGGTAATAGCATTATGCGTATATTCCTTCTCCACAAATCCCTTTTCATGTAAAACAGTTGCAAGCATTTCAATCAACTCATAGCGATGCTCAGCATCCTGATGTAAAAAAACTAAAAAAGGAGTGGTAAACTTCAAAAGCACAGATTCTTTGGGTGTCTGTTGCAAAGGTTCATTCAGTTGTGTAATAAAATTCTCTAGTCTTTTTTCTTCCGCAGCCTCTAATAACGGAGAAATAACAATATATGGGATGTTTACTTCAGGCAGTGAAACTGTAGATATAACAAAGTCTACGTCATGATTGGCAAGATATTCTTTTACATCAGCCTTAGCTAAACACGCTACAATATGAATGGAAATAAATTTCCGTTCGAGCTTTGTTCGCAACAGTTGAGACATCCCAATCCCCATATGACAAACAATGACAACATTCTTTGTTTTTTCCCGATTACTATGAAATCGTTCAATGGATGCTTGAAAATGTAACACAAGATAAGCTGCTTCCTCCTCAGGGATAGAAAGAGAGAGCGATTGGTAGACCTCTTCTAATACACAAAGCACCATATCAAACATATACGGATACATTCTCTTGATATCACTAAGCATCGGATTCGATACAGGAAGACCGTAAGTAAGGCGATTTAAAGTTGTATATAAATGAACCTTCAAGCCATCCAGTAAGGCTTGGTCATTCATAAAGTCAATCATATTAAATTCAGACATGCGCGCAATCAATAGTGACAAAAGCTGAGCGAGAACAGGATTATTCTCAGTAAAATCATCTATTTTCAATGGTTCCTCATTCTTTTGCTGATAACGAATTTTACCGCCCAAAATGTGTAAGGCCAAGTAAGTGATTTCAACCTCGGCAAACTTTACTGCAAAAATAGATTCTAGTGATGTAAGAAATTCAGCAGTCCATTCATATTCTTTTTTATCTTGTAGAAGGGTTCTTTCTTTCTCTGAGAGAGTAATAGGCTGTTTAAGCTTCGTTCGCCTAATCATCAGCAGAACATGTACAATCAATCCCTCCAGCGTTTCATCCGTAAAAAAGAAGGAATGTCGCTTTTGGAGCTGTTTTAACTCATTTTTGACAATCTCAACCTCATGGGATGAAAACTGCTCCTTAATAAATGAGTCACTAAGCTGAGAATTATTGGTCAATTGTGATAATCGGGCTAATGCTGTTCTTTTGGCTTTTTCGTTCCCTTCAATCATTAGACCTACCTTTTGCTTAGAGATTAATGTAAGTCCCCAAACGTTTAGCCACTTTTCGATTTTGTCCAAACTTTTCTTGATGACCGCTTTGTTGACAAAATATTTGGAAGCAAGCTCCTGAACTGTTACGGGCTTTACATTCATAACCAACTGATAAGCTATTTCAAGAATCATTTTTTCATCAGATTCATATTTGATTGGATGGTTCACCATGTGTAATTTGTGAAATAAGTTCGCTTTTTCATGCTCTTCTATCTCTAGGAAAACCCCTAACCCCGGTTTCCGGATTAAGGTGGCAGTTGAATGCTCTCTAAGGTAGTCCTGTATCCTTTTAAAATCATTGCGAATAGTCTTCTCCGAGCAGCCTACCTTTTCTGCAATCTCTTGTACTAATACATGCTGGTCGGATTGTGTTAATAGAATACGCAAGATCTCTATTTGTCTCGCATTCATTTGTAATTCACCTGCTTATCTGCTAACAATCGTATATACGTTATCTATCGGATTTAACACCACTTTTTATACCATAGAATTGGTGAAAATACTATATACCGCGTTAGCAATAGCCATACAAAAAAACAACCATCTGCCTTTGTTCTTTTCGCAGAACTATAGTTTCCAGCTATCTCTTCTTTATTGGGAGAGTGTTGTTATATAGTAGCTGTAGGATACTAGCTTGCATGGGTGCATGAGAGTGCAAAAATCCCCATTGTGATCAGCATGGGTGATAATTAGATGAGCCCGATTAGCAAATAATTTTTTGTAACATTAGCAAGCAAGGTCAATCCAAGAACCAAAGTGCTGTAAGCAATCGCGGCTTTTATTCCTTTCATTTTCTTGATGAATCCTTCCTTTCCAGCTCTACGAACACGATTCATCATAAATAGAAAATCTCAAGAATTTATAAAGTAAGAACAAAACGTGGATAGTTTTACAATTTTTTTATATAATAGTTGCTAATTTTAAATATGCTTGATAAAATGTAATTTTTAACAAAACCAAAATGTTGTTTTAGTGTTTTTAAAGTCATAACCCCCCTTCCATAGTTAGGGGACAATATACTGCAAAGGAGTGGTTACACTGGAAATGAATATAGGAAGAGAAACTGGAGTGGAGGAAGCTAATGCCCCTACATTCCGCCAAGGCGTTAAGGATTGTATCCCTACCTTATTAGGCTACATTAGCATTGGACTAGCAGCTGGAGTAATTGGTGTTTCTTCTCATTTGAGCATTTTAGAAATTACATTGTTATCGGCTTTGGTATATGCCGGGTCAGCTCAATTTATCATTTGTGCCCTATTAGCAGCGAATAGTCCCTACTCAGCCATTATTGTAACTACTTTTATTGTAAACCTACGCAACTTTTTACTAAGCGCAACTCTGGCTCCCTCTTTTACCAAATATTCTTTATTAAAAAACATCGGAATTGGCGCACTGGTGACAGATGAATCGTTCGGTGTTGCTATTAATAAGATTACAAAGGGAGAGAAGATAAACGACCGCTGGATGAATGGTCTAAATCTTACCGCTTATATCATTTGGATCTTATCGTGTATGCTAGGAGCAATTCTTGGGAAATGGATTACAAATCCAATGGTATTTGGACTGGATTTTGCTTTAACAGCAATGTTTGTAGCCTTGCTTGTTCTGCAATTGCAATCTATGGAGCCTTCAAAGCTCAAGCATTCTCTCAGCCTTGTTGTATATATGATCATAGCTATGCTGGTTTTATCCTTTCTTGTTCCTTCGCACGTTGCAGTAATTTTAGCGACGGTCATTGTAGCTACTATTGGGGTGGTGACAGATAAATGAGCCTTAATCTATCAATTCTCCTTCTCATACTCGGTTGTACATTTGTAACAGTAATACCGCGTATTCTGCCATTTTTAGTGGTTCGTAACTTGCAATTGCCTGCCCCTGTACTTAAATGGCTTTCTTTTATACCTATTTGTATTCTCACAGCCCTCGTTGTGGAGAGTGTCATTGATAAAAGCAGTGATTCAATCGGAGTAAATTGGCTAACTCTCATTGCGATTGTTCCTACTCTCTTATTAGCTTTGCGGACGAAAAGCCTTGCGATTACTGTCATTTTCGGCGTTATTTTGATGGGATTATTAAGATTATGTAGCACGTATCTATAAACAAAATCCCCTTGCTCAACAGTAAACAATCCATGCGTGCATGAACTTCATTCATTGTTGACTCCAAGGGGATTTGATTTCTTTTTAGCTTGCTATCATCATGCTTTTTCTTCAAACAACCGGGCTATCTCTACAATAACATGAACAGCTTTTTCCATATTATCTACAGAAACATATTCGAATTTACCGTGATAATTTTCCCCACCAGTAAAAATATTTGGCGTTGGCAGACCCATATATGATAATTGAGAGCCATCCGTACCACCTCGGATCGGGCTGATTACCGGCTCGATATCGAGGTTTTTCATCGCTTCATGGGCAATGTCAACAACTTCCTTAACCGGTTCAATTTTGTCACGCATGTTATAGTATTGATCATTGAGTTCAAAGCTGATATTTTCTTCGCCGTATTTCTCCTGCATCTTTTTCACGATGCTTGTTACTTTCTCTTTTTTGGCATTAAAATTATCTTTATCAAAATCTCTAATAATGTATTGAGATTTACTTTGTTCGACATCACCGTTTATTGAACTAAGATGGTAAAAGCCCTCATAGCCCTCTGTGTACTCTGGTGCCTCTTCCTCAGGAAGTTGTGCATGGAATTCCATTGCTAGCTTACTGGCGTTTAGCATTTTATTTTTGGCTGTTCCAGGATGCGTGCTAACTCCCCTAAAAGTAAGCTTGAGCTCTGCGGCATTAAAGCTTTCATACTCCAAGCCGCCTAGTGGTCCCCCGTCCATTGTGTACGCAAATTTTGCACCAAAAGCTGCCACATCAAAATGAGCCGGCCCTCTGCTGATTTCTTCGTCAGGAGTGAATGCCACCCTAATTTTCCCATGTTTAATTTCCGGATGCTTTAGCAAATAATCCATTGCGGTCATAATTTCAGTGATACCCGCTTTATCATCTGCTCCAAGCAAGGTTGTCCCATCGGTCGTAATCAATGTGTGACCTTTGTAGGACGGTAGCTCTGGAAATAATTCCGGTGATAAAACAACGCCCAGTTCTTTATTTAGCGTAATGGCTTTACCGTCAAAATTTTCGTGAACCTGCGGATTAACATTTTTGCCTGTAAAATCCGTGGCAGTATCCAGATGGGATAAAAAGCCGATCACTGGAACTTGCTTATCCGTATTTGCAGGGAGTGTCGCCATGACATATCCATTTGCATCCATCGCAACCTCTGAAAGTCCCATCGCCTTTAGTTCTTCAACTAGCAATTTACCCAGCTCTAGCTGCCCTGGTGTTGACGGAACTGTCTGGCTCTGGGCATTGGATTGTGTATCAATCTTTACATATCTTGTAAAACGTTCTATGATATCCTGCTTCACTTAAATTCACTCCCTTTTTCATTACATCTTTTTTTATTATACTGCTTGATGGGCGATATTTCCATTTGGTACTCCTATTGCTGTTCTATCAACTGGAATGGGGATTACCGGATTGCCTGCGAGTACAAACCGTTCTATCTTAGGATTAGTCCTCTATATTCGGTTTTTAGGCTATTTACAATCATGAGTAAAAGCTGAAGAGAAACAATTACTGAAGAATCTATTGATGATAAAAAATAGAGCTAGGCAGTAGTATCTATCCTCAGCATAATTTAAGTTGCACTAAAAAATATTTGACATTTTTCTCTGAAAAGAGTAAAGTAGAAAAAGCTTAAGCAACCGAGAATAAAATTATGAAACCTTCTTATCAAGAGAGGCGGAGGGACTGGCCCTTTGATGCCTCGGCAGCGGACTCGTATTCAGAGTGCTGTGCCAAATCCAGCAAGCTTGTGCTTGAAAGATGAGAAGAGTGATTCTTATATCCCATATAAGACCTCTTCTCACAAGAAGAGGTCTTCTTCATTTTTTCTCAGAAAAAGTTTCGAAATAGAGAGGGTGTTATTGATGAATCAGACAAAAGGAAGTGCGTTGGCATTATTGCCGCTTGGTATATTTTTAGCACTGTTCATTGGTTCTGGAATTATTACTGGAGATTTTTATCAGCTGCCAATCATAGTTGCTATTTTGATCGCTAGTACGGTTGCATTAGTCATGAACCGAAAAGATAGCTTTACCACAAAGGTAGAACGATTTGCTAAAGGGGCAGGCAATCCAAATATCGTTATCATGTTATTAATCTTTGTATTAGCTGGTGCGTTTTCTCAAACAGCTAAAGGAATGGGCAGTGTTGAAGCTACCGTAAACCTAGCCCTTTCCGTTTTGCCTCAGGGTCTTCTAGTTGTTGGTTTATTTGTAATCGGATCATTTATTTCACTAGCAATGGGGACATCCATGGGGACTATTGCTGCATTAGCTCCAATTGCCGTAGGAATCAGCCAACAAACTGATATCTCTGTTGCATTCACAATGGCTACTGTTGTCGGAGGAGCTATGTTCGGAGATAATTTATCATTTATTTCTGATACGACAATTGCTGCGGTACGTACGCAAGGAACAGAAATGAAAGATAAATTCAAAACCAACTTTTTAATTGTATTACCAGCCGCCATTTTGACATGCGTCCTATTAATCGTGCTTACTTTGGGAAGTCATACAAATGTTACAGTTGGAACCTTCAATTGGGTTAAAGTGTTACCTTATGCAGGAGTGCTGCTTGCGGCCTTGCTTGGCTGGAATGTTCTTGTGGTTCTAATGGGAGGAACTGTTTTATCAGGCGCCATCGGAATGATAGATGGAAGCTACACACTTGCCACATTCTTCAAAAATGTGACGCTAGGGATTAGTGGAATGATGGAGCTTGTTTTGCTCACCATGCTCATTGGCGGAATGATTGAGATTATTCAACATAATGGCGGGATTCAATATCTATTACATGTATTGACGCGTAATATTCGCTCAAAAAAAGGCGCAGAATTTAGTATTGCTGGTCTTGTGAGCCTGACAAACATGTGTACAGCTAATAATACAATCGCTATTATTTTCGCAGGTCCACTTGCTAAAAATATTTCAGATCAATATGAAATCGATCCAAGAAAATCTGCAAGTTTACTAGATTTATTTTCGTGCAGCGTACAAGGGATCATTCCTTACGGAGCCCAAATGTTAACTGCAGCAGGATTTGCTGCGCTCTCACCAATCGAACTATTGCCATTTGCTTTTTATCCACTGCTAGTTGCTGTTTGCGGCATCGTGTCAATCGTGATTAATTTCCCACGTTTTTCATCTAATGCCAAAAAAGCTAGTATCATAAAACCTCTGAATGAGAAAGAAGAAGCCCTGTACAAGACATCTTAGCGGTTATTCACCTTGCATAGATAACAATTCACACCAATTATGCTATTCATTTCAGAATATCGTTATAATGAATGTCAGGAAAATGAAATATGTAGAATGAAAAAAGCGGTAGGCATAACCTACTGCTTTTTTCTATTGGTCAATAAGACCGATCATATTTTGATTCACTATCTTTCTTCATTCTTGTTGCTCTCACAACGAGTTCTTTCATGATGAAATCTAAAAAGCTACCTTCCATAAAGGAAAGGCAGCTTTACGTTCTAGCACAACTTTTTATCGTGCTTCATTGAATGAAATAAACTCTTTAGTTCTTTTTTTTTAAAACAAGATCACGAACCATTTCAATCGCTTTCTCTTTTCCAAGCGGGAAGGTTCCAAGAGACCATGTAGGGTTATCTAGCATATAAACATGTCCATTTTTAACCGCTTTTAGCTTACCCCAAAGCTCTGATTTCTGCATATCGTCCAGCTTTTTCTGTGCCACAGCGAGATTGCTACCGTATAATCCTAAGAAAATATAGTCTGGATCAAACTTATACAGGTTTTCAAGCGATACGATTTCTACAAGCTTTTCTTTCGGAGCTCCTTCTGCCATAGGCAAGCCTAAATCAGTAAATAATACGTCTCCTAAAAGCGCCTTACCATAGATGCGATATTGGGAAGCGTTTGTAACATATAGAGCAAATGTTGCATCTTTCGATTGCTTTTTAATTTCATCCCCAATTTGTTTTGCTTTTGCATCGTATTGAGCAAGCCATTCGTTCATTTCCTTTTCTTTGCCTAAAATACTTGCCATTTCCGGGAATCTTTCACGCCAAGTGTAAAAGTCTCCTTCAAGCTGAACAGTTGGTGCAATTTGCGAAAGCTGGTCGTAAAGCTTTTCAGTGCGGTTGCTTGTAAGAATCAAATCCGGTTGTAAGGCCATTACATCTTCTACTTTAACTGAACTAGTTTCAACTAACGTTACTCCGTCAAGCTTTCCTTTTAGATAATCCGGCAAATCAGGTCCTGACGTAGACATCACAGGCTTGATCCCCATAATTAATAATTCTTCGGTTGCATAAGCAAGGTCAACAACACGTTTTGGATGTACAGGAATTTTCACTTCTCCGCGCGAGGTTTTTACCGTTTTAAACTCAGTTTCCCCTGCTTGTTGGGATGCTCCTTCCTGATTACCTGCTACTGAAGCCGATTCCTTCTGACTGCAGCCTGCAAAAACAAACAATAGTACAAAAATAATCATTACATTCATAAAGCGTTTCATAGATTAATCTCCTTTTTTATCGATAAGCACAATTAGAGGTGCCCTGCGAGTTACTACAAAATAACTCAAAAAAATATCGCATTAGTAGCTTGTTAGGTTTTCGTTTTCATTAAAAGATAGATGAAATAGGGCGCCCCCAGAACAGAGATTACGATCCCAACTGGAACTTCTGTACGCGTTAGTATATTACGTGCTACTAAATCGGCCAACAATAGCAGTAATGCCCCCACAAGCGTAGCAGTAGGGATGAGAAATTGATGCTTCGGTCCAACAAGTTTGCGGGCGATATGCGGTGCAACAAGTCCGATAAACCCGATGCCTCCACCAGCCGCAACGCAAGCTCCAGCAAGTCCGGCACTTACAAAAATTAATTTTCCACGCTCTCGTTCTACTCTCATTCCAACACCAGTTGCTAATTCGTCGCCTAGATTAAGTACATTCAGATAGCGAGCTTTCCATATCGCATACGGTACAAGAATGAGAATCCATGGAAGTATGGCAATAACAAAGGTCCAACTGGTTCCCCACAGGCTACCTGCAAGCCAAACGGTGGCATACATGAAATTTGCAAATGCAAGCTTTAATGACACAACAGTATTTATCGCACCGATTCCTGCCGACACTGCTATCCCTACTAGAATTAAGCGAATTGGGGTAATCCCTCGCTTCCAAGCAAGCATAAAGATAAGCAATGAGGTTACACCGGCTCCAATTAAAGCAACTATCGGAATCATCATAACAGGCAAAACATTCTTAATATCCTTTGTTTCGAATGCAAAATACATGAACAACACTACAGCTAATCCAGCTCCTGCGTTAATCCCCAGGATACCCGGGTCTGCCAATGCATTTCGAGATAAACCCTGTAAAATTACACCGGAAACCGCAAGCCCACTGCCAATGAGCAAAGCAATGACCAAACGTGGCATGCGAAATTGAAAGAGTACAGTTTCTTGCTGACGTGTTCCACCATTAAACAACGTCTCCCATACTTCTATTGGGGAAATAGGAATTGAACCTGAATTCAAGCTAATTAAGATTACTGTAATAATCATAGCAACAAGCAATCCCATGATGAGAGGCGCGCGTTTGTATAGAATTGATTGCATCATAAACTCCTTCCTTCCCTGCGAGCCATGTAAAGGAAGAACGGTACACCGATTACAGCTGTAACAGTACCGATTGGTGTTTCATATGGTGAGTTGAACCATCTTGCTGCAATATCTGCAAAGGTAACGAGTACACCGCCAAAAACTGCCGAGCAAGGTATGATCAACCGATAATCAACCCCAACAATCGAACGCATGATATGGGGAATAATCAATCCTACAAACCCAACTCCCCCTGCGACAGATACTGCTGCCCCTGTCATGAACAATACGATTATCGTGCAGCATGTCTTAATCAACATGGTTCGTTGCCCTAGTCCAATAGCTACGTCTTCGCCAAAACTAAGAACCGTTACATAGCGCGACAGCATAATCGACAATAGAAGGCAAACGACACTAACCGGCAAAATCATGCCAATTGCATCCCATCGCACCATTGTTAAACCGCCCGCTGCAAAAAAACTCATATCCTGAGCGATTTTAAAATAAATCGCTAGTCCAGTTGATAGAGCACCAAATAGAGTGCTTACTGCTGTACCAGCCAAAACGAGCTTAACTGGTGACATCCCTCCCGGTGACAGCGCACTGATAGCGTAAACAACCATGACCCCAACCGCAGCTCCACTAAAAGAATAAATAACCATTTCAAAATAATTAATTGCTGGGAAGAGAATCATAGCGATCGCAATCGCCAGACCCGATCCTTGTGAAAGGCCCATAATGGAAGGTGTTGCTAATGGATTACGAGTGATTCCCTGCATTATGGATCCAGATACCGCAAGGCAAGCGCCGACAAAAATGCCACTTAATGCTCTTGGCATTCGCAATTCGTATATGAGTAGATGTGCAGGTGAATCAGAGTTGAAAAAAAAGATCATATCCCATACTTCTCGGAACCCGACGTCTGCGGCACCATATGAAATAGACAGTAAAAATCCGAGCACCAGCAAAAAAACACCAATCGTGAGCATCATACTTGCAACCATAAAACGCGGTGCTTTATCTCCTGCTCTGGATAAAGAATGAGCCGCTCCTTCTTCTGACATCAGTATAACCACCTTTATGTACAATAAAAAATTGCAAAAAGCATTCAAAACACGATATTGATAATCATTATCATGTGTTGGCCAGTACTTATTTTAGCAAATATAACCTATATGTCAAGCGTGTTTATTGTTAATTAATCTATCAATTTAGATTTTGGCATATGAGAATCTTCCAGAATAAGTGTACGCCTCTGACCTAGATTGATGATTGTTCATAAGATCACTGCGAAAATAAAAATAGAGGAATGTTTAAAAAACAATCCTCTTGAAAAGCAAATGATCTATTCCGTTTATTTATCCAAAATGAAAACGCCTTCAATAATCAACCTCATCATCCGGTAATTTTGTTACCAGCTTAGCAATGTCCCTATAAAACTTCGTAATATCCGAGAAGCCAAGTGAATCAGATATACTTAACCCAATTATATCGAGATGATCCCAGCCTGCTTTTTTGCCCAAATAGTTCCATTTACCGATTTGTGCTTTCTCTCTGTATGGAACAATTTCATCTGTTTCTGGACCGATCATAGAATTTGTATTAATTACCCCATCATTTTCCCACCACGATTCATCAATGATCGGGCGATTTTGATCGTTTCGCAAATATGATCCCATAAACAGCGCATTTCCCATTAATGCTTTATTCATTGAAAGGATGGGTATATGCACTCCTGTCAATATCCCCGGCGTTGTTGCGCTGGCGCTATAAGAAAAATAATAGACATCTGGTTGAGTTTTTACCCAGCTATTCAATTCCCGAGCCCCATCTGTACTAAGGTCCCATTGGCAAGTATCTTTGGTATCACTCCAAAGGAGACTATTCCATACTCGCTTTGAATAGCTACCAAACGATTCACCCTTCTTTTTCTTAATCCCCCATTGATCCAGTTTAAAGTCATACACCGTATAGTCTGCACTATGCAAAAAAAAGGCAGTAGCAACGAGAAGCTCCTTAGCAAATGGGATAAACGTCCCTACTCCATCAGCCAGGGTTGTCCCATTATGTGGACTAGCAAGGGTTGTAACACTCCGAACAAATGATTTCCCGCCTTCAAACAAAGGAGACAATTCTACTTCAGGATGCTGATTTTTATATTCCTGCTCCTCACGACTACCTTCTTTTAATAACTGGACCAGAGTACGGCTTGTCTGTCCCCCCATACTGTGACCGACTAAATGTACTTTATTGTTCTCATCCCAATTCACATTAAATCCTTCATACGTGCGTCCAAAACGAGCATGTCCGTGTTCCTTGGCATGAGCCGCTCCATAATCCACTGTTCCCCCATTTATTTGAGCATACAACTCACAAGCACGATCCCAGTTACTTGAAACAGGCCCCACAGCCGAGGTAAATACCTGATAGCCATCTGCTTTTAGCTTTTCCTGTATATCATGAAATCCACCCCAATACTTAAAGCCAAGTACCTCTTCTCTTCCCCAGCCTAGAAACCCATTCACTAGGATGATCGGTTCTTTGTTTTTATTTTCTGAAAATTCATCCGCCTTTACAGCAGGCAAAAATCCCAAACAGGCATACGTCATCAATGAAATAACCAAGAGCAACATCACTTTTTTCATATTCCCTCTCCTCCCATCAAATTGGATTTGAATGATGATGCACCCGTGCAAAACATAATGGGAAAACAAAACACCTAGAACAAGACAGCTGCATAGAACCTCCTTTCATCTGCAAACTTTTTTCTACAAAATACCATCTAGTACTAACATATATCATTTTATTAACCTTTACAATATTTTACAATAAAAAATAATTTCGATTATTTTATCAATAGGTGCAATCTAATGAACTAGTAAGCTATGTAAATCATCAGTTTCATAGAGGAAAGGGGGACATGCTAGAAATTAGAAAGGTCACAGCTTAGTAATGAACGATTTAATTTAGCCGGTCTCATCCCTTTTTTCCTTAATCTTAGCGAGGCATATGAAAAAAGACCCTTGTATCGGGGTCTGGTCTGTTTGATTTTTCTATAATTATTTCAAATTAGATTATTTCATTTGTCATAACCAGCTGCTGCGTTAAGATATGATTGTTCATCTAATTAGGACTAACTGTAAACTTGTGATTTAGCACTAGCAGTAGTCGTGATTGGGGCCGAGCCTTTTTTGATAAAGAAACAGCCTGCGGATTAAGACAACGCAGAGAACCAATGTAATAACGAATGTGAGATCATCTGTAAACTGAAACGATCAAAAATTCCCTGCCATAGGATTACTAATACTAGAGACAATAACGAAACCGCATCTAAACGCGGGTCTCTTTTTCGGAGGATGATTACTCCTAGAATTAACACGCTTACCAGCATTACTACAACCTCAAACGCATTCATGATCCATTATCTCCACCTTTATCTTAGTTTACCAATCAAGGACTGAACAAGATTAAGATAAAGGATAAACGTCGAAGTATACTGCAAAGTCAAGCGCGGATATGTAAGTAAAGGTACTAGACGCAGTTCGCTAGACCTCTTCTGTGTCGTATTCCCCTTCCAAAATGCGGTCTATGTAATAACCAGGGTCTTTCCAAACTTTTTTCCAGGTAGCGTCATGAATGACCGTGAGGTTTTCATGCTCCAAATCGTAACTGCCTATTGCTTTTTGTGAAGGGTTCCATACAAACATGCATATATCTGAATAATTATCCAGTTCATATACCAGATTAATCAGCCTGACACCATTCACCTCCAGCTCAGTAACATCCAGAATGGAGCAAAATTCAATGTATTTTACATATTCGTAATCGGGTAGCTCTACTCTTCTCCGAGTCTCTCCTAAATCCTTGGTAATCTGTTTCGGGAGGCCGAGCTTCTTTAATTCCTCTTTTCGTTGCTCAAGATTGTGAAGTTCTGGTGACTCATACTTATGAATGAATATGCAGAGCTTCCTGCATGATTGACTGCGTTTATATCGGCCCCTCGATCCAATAGCATCTGAAAATCTCTCATGCTGCCACATCTTGCAGCGCTTACGATGGAAGGATATTTTTCATCATGTAAATTCGCGCCGTACTCAATAAGTAGCTTAATAATGTTAAAGCTGTAATCCTTAAAACCCCGACCAGGCCCAATCCAAATATGTACCATTATTCGATGAAGCATTCACATCTATGCCTTCGTCCAAAAGTGCTTGTACTCTCTTTATATCCCTTGCTTCAATAGCGTGCAACATACGCTGATCCAACTCAACAATAGCCATTTATTCTCCCCCTTCTGGTAAATCATTAGAAGCCTTTGTGTTAAGTATGCAATGGTTTTAAATAGAGTTCAATGACTCTAGTCCAGTAAGCAAGGCTCCTCTTGCAAATAACTTGAAATAAAAAACGGCTCTTCCGCAAAAGCTGCGAATAGAGCCGTTTGATCGAAAGCAAATCTTATGCTTGATGGATCATAATCACTGTACCGCTGTCTATTATATTACGAGCACTTAGAAAATCCGCAAGTTGTACATGTCTTACATCCTTCTGCATGCAATAATGTCGCAGAGCCGCACGATGGGCAGAAGTCTTTGTGCTCAGCATCGCCGTATACATCGTGATGCGCCTCTCCCTTGTCTGGAGCTGAGGTGATTGAATAGCTGCTAGTAGCTGCTATCGCCTGATGATCGTCTTCCCCGTCAAGATGCATTTCTAAGGCTTTTGCTACAGCATCTGGGATAGATTCCACACGGTTTGCTCCAAAACCAACTGCCCCTGAACCACCAATCCCTTTTAAATGTTTAATTAACAATCGGGCCTTGTTTCCATCTGGCAACTCTCCAAAACGCAGGAATAAGGTGGATACACGCCCTAAAGCCTCTGACATTGCAAACACATCGCTTCCGGCTTTTCCTACATTCACAATCACTTCAAACGGAGCATGATCTACATCGTTGATTGTAATATACGCTTTTCCAAGTGGTGTGTTCATTTTATAGGTAGCACCACTTAAACGTTTCGGGCGTTTATTATAAGCACGTTCTGTAGCTCCATCCCTTCCGCTCTTCACACCCTGAGCCTGACCAGCAGATGAAGCTTCCTTGTCTGTTTTTGGATCTGAGTCCTCTAGTTCCTTCGCAGATGCTTGATCGTTATTTGCTCCAACCTTCTCTTCCTTTTTCTCCGTGGACAATACCTGTACGTCACGGCTGCCGTCTCGATAGATTGTGACCCCTTTGCAACCCAAGTCAAAAGCCAGCTCATACAGATTCTTTGTATCTTCTACTGTAAAATCGTGTGGAGCGTTAGCTGTCTTCGAAATGGAAGAGTCCACCCATTTTTGAATTGCAGCTTGAACACGTACGTGATCTTCAGCCGCTAAGTCCATCGCACAAACAAAATACTCTGGCAGGTCTTGACCCGGATGGGCATCCATCCATTCTTGAGCGATCGGTACGTACTGTTTATCAAAACCAAGGCGACTTTGACGGAAGTATTCGAATGCATAATACGGCTCAATCCCTGTAGATGTACCTACCATCGTTCCCGTAGACCCCGTTGGTGCCTGTGTTAATAAGGTGACATTGCGAATTCCTTTTTCACGTATTGCTTCTCGTACTTCTTCATCAAACTGTTTCATAAAACCGCTCATGAGATATTTTTCTGCATCAAATTTAGGAAAGCTGCCTTTTTCCTTTGCAATATCAGCAGATGCCAAGTAAGCTTCGCGGGCGATAAAGTTATAGAGCTTGTCCAAAAAATCTAAAGACTCAGGACTGCCGTAACGAATCCCTAATTTAATCATCATCTCGGCAAGACCCATGGTTCCTAATCCTACCCGACGCTCTGACTGTTGATTTTCTCTGTTCTCTTCAAAATGATAAGGAGTGGCATCAATTACGTTATCCAAGAAACGGATTGAATAACGAACAGCTTCACCTAGGCTAGTCCAGTCTATCTCATTATCCAGAACAAATTTAGATAGATTTAACGAGGATAAATTACATACGCCCCAAGCTGGAAGTCCTTGCTCCCCGCACGGATTCGTACAAATAATCGGGTTAAAATACCAGCTGTTAGACATGTCATTATAATACTCTGTAAATACAACACCAGGCTCAGCCGATTTCCAAGCAGATTCAATGATTGTATGCCAAATCTCCCGGGCACGGACTGTCTTAACCAATTTGACGGGTTTACCTAGCTCTTCGCGCCATTTTTTCATGTTTCCGTCCCACAATGCATCATAATCCGGATCATTTACATCTGGAAACACGAGCTCCCAATCTAAGTCCTCTTTTACAGCTTTCATGAAGCTATTGGAGATACAAACTGACAGATTGGCATTTGTAACAAGACCCATCGTTTGTTTTACTGTAATGAACTCCATAAGGTCTGGATGCCAATCATTCATCATGAGCATAAGAGCACCGCGGCGTGAGCCCCCCTGCTCAATTAGACCTGTGGTATAGCTAAACAACCCGCCCCAGGATACTGAGCCACTTGAGGAACCATTAACCCCACGTACCAACGCGCGCCGAGGACGGAGGCTGGATAGATTAATTCCAACACCGCCTCCGCGTGACATGATCTCTGTCATTTGTGTCAGAGTTTCCATGATGCCGCCTCGTGAATCATGCGGTGACGGAATTACATAGCAGTTAAACAGGGTTAATTCTTCGCTTGCTCCCGCACCTGCTGCAATGCGGCCGCCTGGTACTAATTTCCAATCATCTAGCAATTCACGAAATTTGCTTGTCCATTCTGCCTGTTTTTCTTCTGTCTTCTCTACAGAAGCAATGGCGCGAGCCAAGCGATCCCACATTGCTCCCGGTGTTACTTCAATTGGACGGGTAGTTTTTTCTACCGTTGTGGTAATAGTTTCTCCGTTTCTTAGTAGAATCGATACTTGATCTCCCTCAAGGGCAACGATCTCACCCACTTCTTTTTGCGGAAACTTCGGGTCATCCTTGGTTAATACGAGAACGGTATCTCCAACCTTTGTATTTTTGTAATCCAGATCTTTCATTGCATAGCGGTCCAAAAAGATCTTTTCACTTAACCCTTCTAATGGCTTATTTTCTACTAAACCCACGGTCTTTTCCCCTCCAAAATTTATTTCAAATTGACCCTCTCAGATCATTTTGTTATCTTTATGTAAGACGGTTTTAACGATACCATACGCCCGTCCGCAAATCAATATATTGACTATATAAGAATTTTTTTCGACATTTATCACTATATATTGTGTTACTATCATCCTATTCCCTTGGGAGGAACTTTCATGTATTATGTAGATGGAGCTTGGTATAAACCTGATGAGCCTGCTATTTTTCCAGAGGATCGAGGCTATCAGTTTGGGGACGGAATTTATGAGGTTGTGCGTATCTATAACAATCGCTTCTATCAGTGGGACGAGCATATGATTCGCTTGGAACGCAGTGCAAAGGAGCTTTCCCTAACGATTCCCACTCGCACAGAATTAACCGAAATTGCTCAAAAAGTCCTTAGACAGCATTCGTCGCAATTTTCTGAAGATGCAATTCTTTATATGCAAATTACTCGTGGAGTGTCAGAGCGGCAATTTACATTCCCGTCAAATACCCGCCCTATTTTAACGATGTATGCTGTACCTAAATTACGCCCGATTCAACAATTACAAAATGGTTTAAGAGCAGGACTTGTCGATGACATTCGTTGGTTGCGTTGTGACATTAAAAGTCTTAATCTGCTCGGTGCCACGTGGGCTAAACAGCAAGCAACAGAGCAAGGGATGGACGAAGCAATTCTTCACCGGAATGGAACCATTACGGAAGCTACTTCAGCAAATCTGTTTGCTGTGAAAGATGGCAAAATACATACCCATCCAGCTACTAACCTAATTTTGCACGGGATTACGCGGCAAACTGTTATTCAATTAGCCAAAAATCTGGGCATCCCGGTAGTAGAAGAAGCATTTTCTGTGAATTTTGCTCAATTAGCTGATGAATTATTCATTACTGGTACTACTACTGAAATAACTCCAATCATTGAGCTTCAAGGTACTCCTGTAGGAGATGGTAAAGTGGGTGCGATCGTTCAACGTTTACAAAAAGCCTTTGAAGAGCACATCGCTATTGACAGTAATAGCATCGCCAAGTAAAAGACAGGGTGTACATCTTTTTTTAAAAGAGCCTTTTTATAAGCGAAGGCATTTTGCTAGTAAAAAAGCCGTTCTCCTCGTTGATGTTTGAGGGAACGGCTTTTTTACACGCCTACAGTTTTTTTTTGCTTCGGCTTATGTTTATTTTCCCCAAAGCTTCTTTGTGTTTTGACCTTCGTTTAAGAAAAGGGCTTCAGGTGCTTCTATCTGCGGAAATTCCATTCATCCGTACTATATCGATTTTCCGCTAATTCTTTTGCCAATTGCTGCTCTTCGGCTGTTAAATCCATCGGGATAAGCTCAATGCCCAGGCCCTCGGCAAACCCTTGATAAAAGGCTTCAATCGCTTCTTCTAAAGAAACAGGTCTTGAGCTTACTTCGTTTATCGTAACCGCTTTTTGTTTAAAGCTATTCATCATCCGTTCCTTGACACGTTCACTCGGGAACGTTAACAGAGAAAATAACAGATCAACATCCATATCCAACAAGATGGACCCATGCTGAAGGATAACACCCTTCTGACGTGTTTGTGCGCTGCCTGCTACTTTTTTCCCTTCTACCACTAATTCATACCAGGAAGGGGAATCAAAGCATGCAGACGAGCCTGGAGAATTATATTTTGCCTTCTCCTCCTCTGTAGCAAGCGACACCATCTCCGCTTTTAGCCCTAGTTTCTGAAATCCATGTAATAAACCCATGGAAATCACCTTATAAGCTTCTGTGACGCTTTTTGGCATCTGCGGATGGTCTTCAGATACAATCACACTATAGGTAAGCTCAGCATCATGAAGGACTGCTCGCCCTCCTGTCGGGCGTCGCACCAATCCAAGTCCAAGACGCTTCACTTCATCAATATTAATCTCTTTTTCCATTTTTTGAAAATAACCGATGGAGAGAGTCGCCGGGTTCCATGTATAAAAACGAACGGTAGGCGGTACTTTTCCTTGGCTGTGCAAAGTTAAAATGGCTTCGTCAATTGCCATGTTCATTTCAGGTGACATAGGCGGAGTCACCACATAACGCCATTTTTCCAATTCCATGCTAAATACCTCCCATATATCTACGTTCAATCAAACGGCTGGGAGCAATCTGTGTTAATGAGGACTGCTCGCACTCTATATCTGTTGCAAACAACGCTGCTTAGACATAGTACACTCCTCATTGTAAGGCTTCTATAGAGTAAGAGACAAGCGCCAACTGTCGAGCGGCCTGTCGCAATCTATAATTCTTGATCAAATTTATACTTTAAAATTGTTCATTACAGTCTGCATATCATTGGTCATTTCTGACATAACCTCTGCTGTCGTAGCCACTTCCTGTGAGGAAGCTGTTGTTTGTTCAGAGGTGCTGGCAATCTCTTCTGTTTTCGCAAATATTTCTTCCGCAACGGCCGTACTATTTTCTACTCTTGCAGAAATGGTTTCTTTTTCTTGAAGGATATGGCCGGCGCTTTGACTCAGATGATGAATTTTCGGTCCGATATCTTCCACAGCCTTTGTAATGTTGGCAAAGGAGTGTAATGCATTAGCAATATCGTTTTTCTGCGTATACATTTCCATCTGCATTTCATCTGCTGTTTGTAGCATATGCTCGGAATCCTTAGAAATTGTACCAATCTGGTCACTAATGCGTTGAGAGAAAACGCGGGATTGTTCTGCTAGCTTTCTCACCTCATTTGCTACTACTGCAAAACCCTTGCCATGTTCACCGGCACGCGCTGATTCAATTGCTGCATTTAAGGCTAGTAAGTTAGTCTGATCCGCTATTGTATTAATTAAACCCGTAATTTCATCAATCTTGTTTACATTCTCATTTACTTTCGTAATATTTCTAATTAGTCCTAAGAACACTTCATTGGTATGCTCCACAGATTGAGCTGTTTTATTCATATGTATGTCGCTTTCGCGTGCAATGTCTTGAATATCACGAGTTAATCCATCGACTACTTGAATAGATTCCACAATTTCCGTTAGCTGTTCGCCAAATTCAGCCATGGTCTCAGCGATCGCCACTAGGTCTCTGGTTTGTTCTCCCACCCCTGTAGAGGTTTCGTGGACAGATTGTGAGACGGTTTCAAACGCTGCACTTAACTGCTCCGATATAGCACTTAAATTATGTGAGGCCTTTGTTAGATCATCTGATTTTCGTTGTACAGTATCAATCATTGCTGAGGTATTTACAACGGCATTCGCCAATGCCCCTCTCATTCTACCAAACTCTGTATTGTCAGCTTCCTCAATCTTAATTGTAAGATTCCCTTTTCCAAATTCTTCACAGTACTGAATCATTTCTCTAGCAGAATTGTTAATGGAAGTAGAAAGAATATATGATACCAACACGACGGTAAAAATAACAGATCCCATTAAAATAGCATAGTAGTTCCAGGCGTTCTCATATTTTTCTGTTGCATCTGAATCTAGCTTGTCTCCATTTGTTGTTAAGTAAAGAATGAGATCATTCACATTTTTATCCAACTTAATCGCATAATCGGCAAAAGTCTGCTTAACTTCTTGCGGGACTGGTTTGTTGGCTTTTAAATACGTATCGCGAATCATCACCCAATTTTCAAGATAGCCACGCAATAATTGATCGATCTGCGTCTTCTTTTCTCGGTCAAACTCATATTCTTCCCGATTCGTAAAGTAATCAGCTTCCGAGGCTAAAACAGTATTGTACAGCTTGTCAATCTCGTCATAATTTTTTACATCATACTCACTTATTATTTGCAGAACAGCAAATCTTAACTTATAAAAGTCTGAACGTAAATTATTGGCTTTCACTAATGGATCTACGACATTTCGATTAATTAACGTAGATGAATCATTAATATCTTTCATAAAATACATTCCTAGCCCACTCATAATCAAGTTGAACAGTAAACCAATCGCAACAAGGATGCGAATATTGGTCACTAGGCTAATTTTCTTACACATATTAAATACTTTCATTCGGTATGCTTCCCTCCAGTCATTCCTATACACTTTTATATCGGACGAAAGTATCAAAATAAATGATAAATATGTTACAAATTTGAGAACTATTATTGAATTACCGGATATCTCGACACCAAAAACAGCCGATTTTCCCAGAGTAAATGGGAGAGAATAAGCTCTTTGGCATCAAAAATATTGGTTTTACAAATGTCGATTTTATTTACACGTAAACCAGCATATACCTTTTTGGAAACACCAAAAAGCCCCTGCTCGTTAATTCGGAGCTTATACAAAAACATCCCGTGTAACCTGTAGGGGACACGGGATGTTTGATTCCAATTATATAAACCTTTAAGCTTCAGGCTGGTAACGCAGGATTGGTTTTCTTGCTGCAGTTGCTTCGTCAAGCCGTTTTACTACCGTTGTATGAGGTGCTTCTTGAACCAATTCCGGATTTTCTTCGCATTCTTTGGCAATCTGCAGGAGCACCTCGATGAATTCATCAAGAGTTTCCTTGCTTTCTGTCTCAGTTGGTTCAATCATTAAACATTCATCAACAATCAATGGGAAGTAGATTGTAGGTGGATGATAGCCGAAATCTAGTAAACGCTTAGCCATATCAAGCGTACGTACCCCTAATTTCTTCTGACGAACGCCGGAGAGAACAAATTCATGCTTACATACTCGGTCAAAAGGTAACTCAAATGCAGTAGCTAACTTACGCATCATATAGTTAGCGTTTAACACAGCGTTTTGAGACACCTGCAGCAAGCCGTCTGGTCCCATCGTGCGTATATAGCTGTAAGCGCGGACCAAAATGCCAAAGTTGCCATAGAAGCCTTTTACTCGCCCGATGGAAGCCGGGATATTGTAATCGAGTGTAAAAGTGCCTTCATCAGTCTTCTTCACCATTGGTTTTGGCAGGAATGGGATTAAATCTTCTTTTACGCCAACCGGACCTGCTCCCGGACCGCCGCCGCCGTGAGGACCAGTGAAGGTTTTATGCAAATTCAAATGCACAACATCAAAGCCCATATCGCCCGGGCGAGCAATCCCTAAAATGGCGTTTGCATTTGCTCCGTCATAGTACAGCTTTCCACCTGCTTCATGTACGATCTGAGCCATTTCCACTATATTTTCTTCGAATAGACCTAATGTATTTGGATTCGTGAGCATCAAGGCTGCCGTATCTGGTCCTACTACCTGACGCAAAGCTTCAATATCAACAAGTCCACGATCATCGGATGGGATTGTGATTGTTTCTAATCCCGCAATCGTTGCAGATGCAGGATTTGTACCATGGGCAGAGTTTGGCACAATGACCTTTGTACGCTTTTCTCCCCGACTTTCATGATAAGCCCGAATCAATAGCAACCCTGTCCATTCTCCTGCTGCACCCGCAGCAGGCTGTAAGGTCACAGCGTCCATGCCTGTGATTTCAGCCAGCTCATTTTGTAGATTATACAATAATTCTAGTGAACCTTGTACCGATTCCTCCGGTTGATAAGGATGTACCTGAGCAAATCCAGCAAAACGAGCAATATCTTCATTAATTTTTGGATTATACTTCATCGTGCAAGAGCCTAATGGATAGAATCCATTGTCAATGCCATGATTTCGACGCGATAATTCGGTATAGTGGCGCACTAATTGCAACTCAGAGACTTCTGGCAATTCTGCTGGCGTTTTTCTAATCAAATGCTCTGGAAAATAAGAGGAGATCTCAGCTTCAGGAACATCATTTTTTGGTAAGCTATAAGCTATGCGTCCTGGCTTGCTCATTTCAAAAATGATCTCTTTTTGTTTATCGTTACGCATGTAGGATCGCCTCCAATTCTTTTGCCAACTGATCAATTTCTGCTTTGGTTCTCAGCTCTGTCACGGCGATCAGCATATGGTTGGCAAGCTCTGGATAAGCGAGTCCCAGATCATAACCGCCAATGATGCCCTTTTGCAGCAAGCTACGATTCACATCAGCTACAGCTACTGGCAACTTGATCACAAATTCATTAAAAAATGGAGCTGTAAATACATTTTCTACACCGTCTAGCTGGCCCAGAACCTGTTTCGCATAATGAGCTTTATGCAGGTTCATTTGTGACATTTCCTGCACTCCCTGTTTACCAAGTGCAGTTAAAGCAATTGAAGAAGCCAGCGCTAGCAAGGCTTGATTGGAACATATATTAGAAGTCGCTTTTTCGCGACGAATATGCTGCTCACGTGCTTGAAGGGTGAGTACAAAACCACGTTTGCCATCCTCATCCTTGGTCTGACCCACAATACGGCCTGGCATTTTCCGCATTAATTTGGAAGTTGTAGCAAAGTATCCGCAGTGCGGACCTCCGAAGGACACCGGAATTCCGAACGGTTGCATATCGCCGACCACGATGTCTGCTCCTAATTTTCCTGGCGCTTCTAATAAGCCTAGTGCAACTGGATTGGAGGAGACAATGAGAAGAGCCCCTTTTTCATGAGTGAGCTGTTCAATTGCTCGTAAATCCTCTACGCTTCCAAAAAAGTTAGGGTATTGAACCAATACGGCGGCTGTTTCCACCTCTAAAGCAGCCTCTAGCTGGGATAAATTAGTGACACCCTCCTGAGTAAAATCTACTTCAACTACCTCTACTTGTTGACCATATGCATAGGTAGCAAGGACAGCGCGTGTTTCTGGATGAACTGTCTTGGAGACAATTACACGTGGCTTCCCTTTATGACCAGCGGCCATCATTGCTGCTTCCGCCATCGAGGTATACCCGTCATACATGGAGGAATTGGCTACCTCCATGCCTGTGAGTTCACAAACCATTGTTTGAAACTCAAAGATCGCCTGCAGCTCCCCTTGGCTGATTTCAGGTTGGTACGGAGTATAAGCAGTAAAAAACTCACCACGCAATAACATATGGTTAACAGTGCTTGGCGTATAATGCTGGTACACTCCAGCCCCTAAAAAGTTTACATGAGTAGTAAAGTTAGCATTTTTCGAAGCTAATCCGCCCATGAATTTTACTAGATCAGGCTCAGATAGCGCTTCGTCTATTGCTAATTCTCTTGGAAAACGCACTTCTTCAGGTATATCGGAAAACAATTCATCCACGCTGGAAACACCCAGAAATTCCAGCATCTCTTTCTTATCTTGCTCCGTTGTTGGTAGATAACGATATGTCACGGATGGCTCCCCCTCTGATTTAACTTCTCGAATTCCTTACTTTTTAGGTCGTTTATAAAATGGAGTGGCGATAATTTTAGCACGCAGGCGTTTTCCGCGTATCTCTACTTCTACCTCATTGTCGATAGTAGCATGAGCAGTTTGAATCAACGCCAGCCCTACATTCTTTTTCAAAGTAGGTGATTGTGTGCCAGTAGTAACCTCTCCAATCTGTTCATCGCCAACAAATACTGGATAATGTGTGCGAGGAATACCACGATCAATCATCTCTAATCCAACTAGCTTGCGTGGAGCCCCGTTCGTTTTTTGCTCCAGCAACACTTCATGTCCAATGCTGGGTACATCTTTATCTACTTTCACTGCAAAACCAATGCCTGCTTCGATTGGAGTAATGTTCTGGGATAGCTCTTGACCGTATAACGGTAGTTTAGCTTCAAAGCGCAAGGTATCACGTGCACCTAACCCGCATGGAACCAAGCCATCCTCTTTGCCATTTGCCAATAATTTTCCCCATAGCTCAATGGCATCTGCTTGATCCACGTACAGTTCAAAGCCATCCTCTCCCGTATAACCACTACGCGATACTAACGCAGCAATCCCACCGATGGAAACGTTTTCTTTAAATTGGAAGAACCCGATCTCCTTGAGGTTCACATCCGTCATTTTCTGTAGAATGGTTTCAGCAAGCGGACCTTGAATCGCAAGCTGCGCTATTTGGGACGAGATATTTGTAACAGTGACATTTTCTGTTAGATTTTCCTGCATCCAAGCAAAATCCTTATCAATATTGCCAGCGTTAATTACTAGCAAGTAATCATGATCTCGTTTTTTATAAATGATTAAGTCATCAACAGTACCACCATCTGGATAACACATCGCTGCATATTGAGCCTGACCGTCCTCTAGTTTCGATACATCGTTTGTAGTCAAGCGTTGCAAATAATACAGGGCACCTTCCCCTTTTACTTCCACTTCACCCATGTGGGATACATCAAATAGGCCTGCTTTTGTACGAACCGCTTCGTGTTCTTGCGTTATGCTGCTAAATTGAACGGGAAGGTCCCAGCCGCCAAAATCAATGGTTTTGGCCCCGTGTGTAGCATAGATCGGATACAATGGCGTTTGCTTCAGCTCTGACATGTAACCACTCGCTTTCTTCATCTCTTTGTTTTTCACCTAAACGAAACTTGGCGCCGGCAGAGTCTTGTTGCTCTTTTACTATCTTTTTTGCATCATTATCATTTTTGATAGCACAAAAAAAGACAGCGAGCCTGTGACAGCCAACGCAAATAAGCGCCCGCTCCCCAAGCTCTCTGTCCCGGTACCTGAGAGTTACCCTACTGTTAAGCAGGTTTCCCCTTTGGTGGCTTCTATGAAAAAAGCTCTCTCCAGAGGTGCGTCCAGTAGAGGTTCTTTTGCCTGAGAGATTCACCATTCCTGGTTTGCTCCTTCGGCGCTGCACAGATGTTACTCGCAGTCTCTCCCTACTACCTTCATTCGCAAAAGAAGGGTTATTGTACATAAAATCTATGAAAGAAACGCATACTATAACGTGTCTTCCTGTCTGTCTTCTTTATCCTAACATGACTTTGGAAAGAAGAAAACAGAAATTTGCAAAACAGCAATTATTTATTAACATTAAAACACTTACTTCTGTTAAATGTTCGTTTTTTAAATAGATTTGCATTGTGATTTTAAGATAGCAAGAAGGGAGATGCCATTAATGACGAATTTCTCACTTTCTTTCGATACGAGTTGGGCTGCCCCTTTGGAAGAATTAATTAAACAGGATGGGCCTTGGAATAAATGGGAGTTGTTTCAGCTCGCATTACAGGCAGAGGAGGCATTGGCGGTAACGGATTTTGATCAGCTTCAATGTTTAAAGTACCTCCCTTATGTAGAACCCTTTCCTCATCAAATCGAAACAGCTAATCGTGTCCTGAATCAGATGAGGGGTCGGGCTATTTTGGCCGATGAAGTAGGGTTAGGTAAAACGATTGAAGCTGGACTCATAATGAAAGAGTACATGGTACGCGGATTAGCAAAAAAAATTCTCATCCTTGTACCCGCTTCTCTTGTCATACAATGGACCAAGGAGCTTAATCAAAAATTCAGCATTCCTGCCATGCCGCAAAAGAAGGAGTACATGTGGCGCCAATATGATGTGGTTGTGGCCTCCATTGATACGGCTAAACGGGACCCTCACCGTCGGCATGTGCTTGATATTGATTATGATATGTTAATCATTGATGAGGCGCACAAGCTAAAAAATAAACGGACGAAAAATTATCAGTTCGTGAAGGAGATTAAGAAAAAATATTGTCTGCTGCTGACTGCCACCCCTATTCAAAACGAGATGGATGAGCTCTATAATCTGATCAATTTACTTCGTCCCGGTCATTTAGGGCATACGCAGTCCTTCTCATCCACCTATGTAGATGGCAAACGCCAAGCGAAGAACAGTGGTAAACTGCAAAAGGAAATCAAAAAAATCATGATCCGCAATCGCCGCAGTGACGGGGGAGTTCATTTTACTCCGCGACGTGTTCAATCTATCCCGATTGAGTTATCTGCCGAGGAGCGTGCGCTTTATGATGGTGTTACTCAATTCGTCAAGGAAAGATATCAGCAGGAGACGGGTAAGGTCAATGCCTTAGCTTTATTAACCCTGCAACGAGAGGTATGCTCGAGTCGTGAAGCTGCCTTTATGACGTTATATCATATGCATCAGAAAGCCCCAGAGGACTCTCCGAAGCGGGCGGAAATTATGCGTTTGGTCGATATGATCAAGCAAATTAAGACGCATTCCAAAGCGGCAAAAACCGTAGAGCTATTAAAACAAATCAATGACAAGGTGATCATCTTTACCGAATATCGCGCAACCCAAAACTATTTACAAAAATATTTAAGCGAGAACGGTATTACATCGGTCCCTTTTCGGGGAGGCTTTAAGCGCAGTAAAAAAGATTGGATGACGGACTTGTTTCAAAACCGTGCACAGGTACTCATTGCTACTGAAGCTGGCGGGGAAGGAATTAACCTGCAATTTTGCAATCACGTCATCAATTATGACATGCCCTGGAATCCAATGCGCATCGAACAAAGAATCGGACGTGTTCATCGACTCGGTCAAAAAAAGGATGTGTTTATCTATAACTTATCCACCACCGATACGATCGAAGAACATATCCTGCGCTTGCTATATGAAAAAATTGATCTATTTGAAATGGTTATTGGCGAGCTCGATGATATAGTCGAACGTCTTGCTTTAACAAAGTCCTTGGAGCAAAGTCTTGTAGAAATCATAATGGATTCCCGCTCCAATAAAGAAATGGCACTAAAAATGGATAATATGGGCAGTGTGCTTCGCTCTCTACGCCAAAATAAAGAGCTGCATAAACACCCACAATCCCTTCCGCAATCATAAGCACCTTTGCAACCGGTGGTTCAGGAAATTCTCACACCTTCATCACTTATCGAGAAAGGAAGTTCCCCCTCATGCAACAGACGGAAGTACGGGAATTCGTAGAAAAGTATTTTGCAGCCTTTCAGTCACACGTGGTTGAGAACCATCCAGACTATGTCACTGTAAAATTACCAGAGGATGTAGATAAGGATATCGGCAATCGCCCATTTTACTGGTCGTGGGTGGAGAAAATGAACATCGCTCCTCAGCCACTCCACCTCACCCTTTATTTTCCTCAAACCGAGATTCCAAAGGAGCTGCGGGCTGAGCATATTCATTTTGGTTCAAAACGGCTTCAACAAATCTTTGAATCTACCTACAAGCACGGACGTTTTGTATGTATGTACGAAGCTCCAAAGGGTATTTTGCAAAAAGCAAGTATGTCGACACGAAGATCGACAGCGCTAACTCCATGGCTCCATTTAAATATAAAAGTTTCTTTTATCTGTGACAAAAAACGCGATTTCCTTCTTTCTCTCGGGATAAATCTACATCAAGCGCGAGTAGTGCAGGATTTTTACCCGTTTCTCAAGCGGTTACAGCTTACTCCTGCTATACCTGATTATTTTTATACATTGGATCGCCGTCTGGATATTCCCCAGGCTATTGAGATGGCTAAAAGTGAAGTGTACCATTTTTTAGATAATCAAGATCATTCCTGGGCTGACCAAGCTCGCCTCCGTCTTCAAGAGGAGTTAGACATCTTAGAGGAATATTACAAGCACGCGGCACTAGAACAAGAGCGGGAGCAGGCTAAGGCTTCAAAAACAACTCCTAAAGGAGAAGACAATGGAGAAGATGATTTAGAAGAAGCCTCAAATGCTTCCGTTATAACCCCTGCTCCAGATGCAAAGAGTGGAATCGTCAAGAGCATACAAGGTGAAACAAGCGCTACCCCAGTTCTTCACACGGATTCCCCCCCTTCTCTATTGGGGCATTTGCTCTCGGTGAAGCGTCCGACACTTATCGCTGATGAATCGATTCCTGTAACACTCTCACAATCTCCTGCAACAATGCAGGAGCATTTACAGAAGGGTGGGCGTATTCTTGATTTTCTACGAATAAACGGCATACAAGAAACACCCAAGGAGCAAATTGAACAAGAGGAATGGAAAGCAAGCAGTATCGAGGAGGAAAAGGAGCGACGCATAAGCGAATTACGCTGGCAATATGAGCCGCGTGTCGAGGTAAAGCTTATCAATGGTGGCTTGTTTTATTTATTTAATTTGCCACCAATTTAATCGGTGCGTTGCTTAGTTAGACCTGATTCTACATTGCCCAGAAATTTGTAAAACAACAGCGAAGAAATATAGAGGAGAGCTGACAGCAACCAACAAATCTTTTGATGACATTTGGATACAATAGGTAACGTAACCTACGAAGGGATGGTGTCTCAGTGTATGAAACTACGTTCACTAGCGAGCCGATTCTTGTTGCTGCTCCTCTTATTCTCGCTTCCCTCATCTCAAGCGCATGCTGCTCAGGAAGGTCCCTGGACTGCAGCTTTTACTCAACACATTCAGACTTGGATGAAAAAATTAGAAGAAAAGGATAGTCAGTTCAAAGCTTGGAAACAAGCTAGCATTGAAATCCAAGCATTAGGTCCTGGTTCGCATGAATGGCTGGTCACGATAAAGGAAAAAGACAAACCCCTTGGCTATATGATTGTCACCGAGTCGCAAAAGACAGCAAACCAAGCAACTCCTGAATTTATTTTGATGGAATACGGACTGGGTGAATATACATTGTTTGATCAAAAGCTGGCACCAAAAGATGCGAAAGCAGAATTATATTATGATGGCTTTACATCGTATTGGCGCATACCGATAGCAGATACGCATGAATATATCGATGCGAAATCCGGCGAAAAGTTTCCGTCTCGACTCAAGCCTGATCCATCCGTTATGCATCGTATCGCTAGTCAAAAATTAGTGGATAAAGAGGCTCAACTAACTTTGAGCCGGACGTTGCTATCTACGGAAACGGACCCTTTTTCCCGTATTGACTGGTTAACCGCAAGAGTGAATCGTCCCACTACGCCAAAACAAGAGCTAACCTACTTGCTCACTCAAAAACCAAATGAACCGATTATTATTACTGCCGATTTGTTCGAAAAAGAAGTGATGGCTCCTTTTACCATCGGAACCGTTCACGTCTGGGATAATGAACCGTACATAGGTGTCTGGGACTCAGGGTTGCGTTTCTTACCTTACTCTTATATTGAGCAAGTCGGAAGTATCGTACACACTTCACAAACAATGTAAAATAGCAAAACGGTGGTTTCTCTCCTTGCGTTTGAGAGAATACCACCGTTTTGACCTTTATTCAGCGAAAACCATCATCAACAGGAGAACAGCGCTCATTTACCTGATGAAAAATTTCATCAAGTGTCATGCCCTCTGCATTGATTACAGGCGCTCCTGCAATACTCTTGGACTGATCCCCAATCAAGTTTTCATCCATACCTGTAATGACTACAGCATCTACCATCTGTTGCCAATTCCCCAATTCAACCACATCAAAACCATTACGGCGAAGCATCGAGCTTACATGGGATAATGTTTTTTCAACGGCTACTTTTGGCATAAGAACCCCCAGATGTTATTTTTTGAATAATAGCTTGATGGACATCGGGATTGCGCCAAACCATTTAGAAGACCAAGGTTCGCGCGGTACTTCACGTTGTCGCCGACGCTCTTCCTTAGGAGTCTCCAAATATTGCACAAAGCGCTTGGTCATATACTTAACGTATTCTTGCGAAGACATCGCGCATCCCTCCCTTGGCATTAGTGTTGCCGAAGAAGAGCAATTTAAATCGTTATGCGGTGGTTATTTCATCGACAATTTCTTCTATCGTTTTCCCCGTTGTATCGATTTGAATCGGAGCAAAATCGTATGCCCCTGCGCGTGCTTGTAGCAGTTCTCGTACTTTTTCCTTCACATTTCCTTGAAGAAGTGGTCTATTCTGATCTCGCTCAACACGGCGAATAATCTCCTGCTCACAAGCAGTAAGGGCTACTACTCGTCCATTCTGAAGCATTACCTGAACATTCTCCGGTCGCAACACCGCTCCGCCACCCGTGATTATCACGCGGCGATTTCCGTTTACCATTTGACGTAACACATTCGTCTCAAGCTGTCTAAAGATCTCTTCGCCATCCTCGGCAAAGATTTGGGGAATGGTTTTCCCAGTTGCTTTGACGATTTCTTCATCTAGATCACATCGCTCATAATGTAGCCGCTGTGCTAGTTGTTCACCTACTGTGGATTTACCTGTTCCCATAAATCCAATAAGAATAATATTAGTTGATTGCATGGTGTTTTTCCCCTCGTCACTATTATTGAATGGTGACCGTCCGTTTTTCCTTCTGATAGGCAACTCGGTACCCTAAGCCCTCGTTTAGCAAAGCAAGCGGGAATAAGCTGCGTGCGTGCCACTCTAACAAAGGAACCGGCATTTTCCGCTCAATCCCATTTAACACATAACGATCTGATTTTTCATGGAAAACAATCACGTTACGCTTTGACTCTGCTCGTATGATACGATTGGCTTGATCCGATGTTACCTTAAAACCTAGCTGTTCCAAGGTTTCGCGCAGGGGCAAATAAACCACTTGATTACGGATGCGTCCCCTTGTAGCTGGATAAAAATGCGTTTGACCTATAATGATATTCACATAGTACTCCGCAGCAATTGGGATAAAGCTCTTTTGATTTTGTTTATGGACATTTGGCACAAAATACTGGGCCTCGGCTCCTAAGATTTGACCTAACGCTTGATCCAAATGCTCCGGACCAATGACTTTATGCTGGTAATTGCTTTGCACCCGTTTTAAAAAGTCAAAGAATAATTGGTCCCCCAGTTGTTTTCGTAAATTATCGAACAGTAAGGCCGCATTGGAGTACCAGGTCCAATCAAATTCATAGTAATCCTTAAACTGTGTCAGGTGATTCGAAAGTTTCCCATATGGATAAGCTTTTGCCAGCTTATTCGCCTCCGCCTGGTACTCCGCTAATATTTTGGCCGCGGCTTTTTCTCCGAAGCGTTCCCGATAATAAAAGGTAACACTCGCCTCCACTAATCCTTCGTCCATCCATCCTGTATACGGCTCAATATTTTCAACAGAATTGTACCACCACAAATGAGCTAACTCATGCGGTAACCAATGCTCTACCCGATTGCCGTTAAACATATGCTTGGCGATAATAGCCATATTCGCGTATTCCATAGCGTAGACTGTGTCATTTCCTGTCTCTGCTATACCAATTCGAGGATAAGGAAGCTCGCCCATTAATTTGCTGTAAATCGGCAGAACCTGAGTGGCGATCTCCTTTAATTTTGCCAAGTGAGCTGCATCTGTCGATCCAATATCCACTGTCAGATTTGGAGAGATTTTGACCGTTTCAACTTTGTATAATGGACTGCCTACCATTGTAAAATTAAGTAGCTTTTTACCTGTAAAATGATAAGTAGATCGGCCACCTCCATTACTGGATTTCTTCCCTCTACCCCACGAGGTTACCCATTCAAATGAAGAGGGAGAGACCATATCAACTTCATAATCGGCATAATGATAAATGTAAGGATCGCCATATCCAATTATCTGTGGAGGCTCATACCAGTGCTTATGCTGATCCATAGCTCCAAGCATCGGGTACCAATGCGTTAAGGTCCAAATTCCTTCATGAACACCAAAGCGCTTTGGCCCACGTGGAACCTTTGTTTCAAAAACCACTTCTAGCTGTGTTCGTGTTTCGTTCTTAGCAGGGTTGTCCAACACAAGGACTGGATCGCGCCGGTTATAGGTCATACTTTTTCCTTTCCAGCGAATGGCGGAAATTTTGTTGTTCCATTTATAACCGTAATAATACAGATAGAGCTTCTCCGTCTGTGGATTATCAAAAATCATAGTAACCGTTCCTGCTATTGTTGCTTGATCAGGCGATAAAGATGCCTTAATTGTATAAGAAGGATTAAGTTCTTTGACAACTGGCGGCAACAACTCTTCTTTACGAAACGGATCTACTGAGGTTGTACTGTTATAAAATAAAGAATCAGATTGTAACGAAGATAAAAACTCCTTGATCTCAGGCAATTTCATGTAGGCTGCCGTAGCTGCAAAGCACATTAGTAAACCTACACATACTGCTAAACTTTTCTTATGTATTGCTTTCATGTAGAACTCTCCCCACTACTTCCCAAGCCAAAGCTGAATAATAATTCCTCTACTGGTACAATCGGCTAATGCAAGAAACTTCTTTACAGATTGTAACATAGTCCATTTCTATTGTGGGACATCATTTCTAATGAAAATAAGAAGAAACGCAGAATAAACCTGCATACTGACAGGAAATATGCAGTTTCTTTGCTGCTGATATTTTTTCATCTCATCCCTGCGGTTCCCTTTCTATTCCAGTCACCACATCAATTACATGTGTTGGATGAAGCGGTTTTGATATGCTTTTACTAGCAGGAGGACTAATTCCATTTTCCACCCATTTGACTAATAAATCAAAACATTGGTGTGCATAAGGTAGCATTGGCTGTAATTCATGCTCAGGATCAACCTTGCTCCAAACCAGACCGTCCACATGATTCGCTTGTTCAATCATGTACAACCGATGCTTACTCGCTTGCCCTGCCTGCTGGATTAATTCTGCATAGGCCTTTGCATGTACATCGGGAAAAATCAAAGCGTCCCATGTTCCAGCAATTGAAATAAGCGGCGCATGTATTCGGCCTGTATTTGCAATCTGCTGAACTGCTTGTTTGACTGATGAAGGTCTTTTTTTATAATCATAAGAAGCAAAAATGTGGTCATAGCTTCGGTCTCGCACGCCAGTTTGATCAAAGCAGAGATAATCCTGCCAAGCCAATCGATGAGGAGCGGTGGGATCAAACTTATCTCGATAAATATTTAAGCTAACAAACCAATAGAGCTGATCGTAATATGCCCATAATTTTTCAGAGCCTACCGGCATTCCAGCTGCATAGATACATGTGCGTGCCTGCATTTGTACGTCCCCTGTACCATATATAGCAGCATGGGCATGCTGTACTGCGGTGGCGAGCGAGCTAATTAAATTTGGAGCCTCTGCTTGCCACATCACCCCTTCCAGATCTATTCCTCCATCAAATAAGGCCGGTTCTCCAGTCAATTGGGGATCATCATGTTCCAGTGCATACCTCACTACATAGCCACCGTTAGAAATCCCCATTGCATAGGTAGGAACCCGATGATGTTCAGTCAGTAAAACATGAGCCGGATTGCAGACATCCTTGCTGGAAATCAACTGATCGCGATGATGAGTGGTTAAGTAATCTTGAGCTACTTTTGTTACCTGTCGAAAGCACCTATGCCATTTCGCTATGCTATCGTCCTTTGCTATCAGTGCATTTTTCACTTTTGCTAGCGGATCATTTGGATCACACTTCCCCGGGGTTCCTTTATCAATAGCCGCAAAAGCGTAGCCTTTTCCCAGAACGTAATCACTGAATAATAAATCGGTTGATGTTTCATTACGCGTTGCCGGTACCCCAGCCACCACCAATTTTCCATTCCATTCATCTGGGATACGGATCAGAAATGTGGCATCATCTAGCATGCCATTGATCTGCTTTCCTGTAATCTCTCCCGGCTTATACATATGATACCAGCCCGTTCCCTGCAAACGGTCCCCCCACGCTAGGGGAGCTAAGCTGTCATTTCCCTGCACAATAGCTGCTTGGTATTGAACAGGATTTTTTGTAGTAAGCCAATTCCCCGCTTTGCCATCAAAGGTTTTCACCGTAACATTGTGGGCATTTGGAATGAAAAGGGACGAAGGGGTACTTCCACCTCCTATAAAAGGAACCATCGCTTTCAATAATGTATGTTGCAGAGAATGAATTAACTTATTTTTCAGAAATATCACCCCGTAGCTAGAAAGGCGACCTAAGTCGCCCTTTTCTAAAATTAACAAACAGCAATAGCCTCTAGATGAACCTCGTTTTGCTGTGCCCAACGATGCAATTCCTTTAGAACATGTATGCAATCAGGACTTTCTCTATGAATGCAAAGTGTATCTGCGGCTAATTCAATGACACTGCCATCCACCGTTCGGACCCGCTGTTCCTTTACGAGCTGACTTGCCTGCTGCAATTGCTCCTCCTTACTAATTAAAATGCTTCCCTCCAATTCTCGTGGAGCTAATCGCCCATTCGGCAGGTATGCTCGATCTGCAAATACTTCCTCCGCCACATACAGACCATGCTCTAACCCGACCTGAACCAACGAGCTTCCTGATAATGCGTACAAGATTAAATCCTCTCGAATATCCGTAATAGCACGAACAACTGCTTCTGCTAATTCTGGCCGCTCCGCTGCTTCATTGTACAGAGCTCCATGCAGCTTCACATGATGCAATGTGCCTCCCAGTGCTCTCGTAATTCCTTCCAAAGCAGACACCTGATATAACACCAGCTCATATACTTCGCGCATGGACAAATTCATGGAACGACGCCCAAACCCATGAACGTCAGGGTAACCGGGATGAGCACCTATTTTCACACCTTGCTTCAGTGCTGCTTCAACAGTACGGCATATCACATGCGGGTCCCCAGAGTGAAAGCCACAAGCAATATTGACCGATGTAATCCAGCGTAAAATTCCCATATCTTCATCGAGTCCATGACGCCCAAACATCTCTCCCATATCGCAGTTAATATCTAGTTTCATCCTGTCTTTGTCCCCTCGCTCTCTCTTTGTCCATATCATTGTAAGCGCATTCAAACAAAGCTGTAATATTTTACCTTACCTTAAACCTTATTTCCCTATCATACCACGTGGCCCAATTACAAAAAAGTGAAACAAAGTTCACTTTTTTATTTTCCGGTTCCACCGTTAAGACAATGATTAAGAAAAATAAAAAAAGCTTCTCCCATCACTGTTAACTGATTGGATGAGAAAAGCGCCTTTATGTTTTTCATTCAAAAACTCTGTTTGCTAGCTTTGAACCGGAATAGGCCTTACAGCCGGATGCTCCGATTTGGCGATAGATGAATTATCGTTGATTAAGGATTCGGCCAAAGCCATCAGTTGATTTTTCTCTAATTGGTAGTCAAATTCCTTCGCTTTATCCGGCTTCGCATTGTTATACTCGGTTGGGATTTCGTGGCGATGTGAACGTTCTACCTTTAGTACAAAGTGAAGCCGTTCCAATTGTGATATCACTTGCTCAATTTCTTCAGCGTCCACATACATGGCAACGTAATTGAGTCTTTTGGATACGTAATGAATGGTGCCGAATTTTCGTAAATTCTTCGCAACACGAGGATTTTTAATCCAAACAGCTACTCCCAATCTTTTCAGTCTCATCGTGCCCTGAAAACTCCTTCCTCTACTGACAATCCTATGTAATCAGGCTCAAACTACGCCTTCTAGCAAGCCATAAGACGTAGTTTTATGAGCGCTGTCGTATTTTTTATTAAGCGTGTTTCTTTTCTTTATTACCGCAACCACAGCTACCACCAGTACCGCAACCGCTGGCCATTGCCTCCATAATTGGGTTATTGCTAGGAACTTTAACACTCTCTGATACAGAATCAGCTATAACCCGACCTACTTGATACAATAGCTGATCTAAGCGTGCTTCTGCTTTCTTAAATTCACGAACAGTTGGCAACGCTTCATAAGACTGCTTTAATTCCCTAATCTCAGCCATTACCTTGTGGAAATCTGGGTGATACTTGCCAAAACGTTGCACTTCTTCATAGTCTTGCTTTTTACGCTCAAAGCGCTGGATATATAGTAAGACTGTCTCGTCATTTTCCATAGCTTGCTTCGTTTGTAAATAATCATTCACTTCTTTTGAATCATTTATCATAATGGCTAAATGATCAGCCTCATGCAACAAGCTAGCCATATCTAATTCACTTGGTATATCTATCATGTTTTACCTCCTTTACAGGCAAACCTACTGTTATTTTAGCACGAAACCCCTTATGGAGGCACAGGAAAGATTTAAACATCACACATTTTTTACTTGACTTTCCTATAAGTACGCTGGAATCAAGATACGTAGCCGCGATATCTCATCTACTTTTTCTTTCCAAAATTTATCTTTTGACATCATATGTACTTGCCAGTAACCATGTTCCAATGCTATCTCCTGTACTCTGCCCGTCCATTCATCCTGTCGATGCGTTTGGCATTGTACCTCCAATCGAAGCTCCTGTGCTCGTTTTAGCATCAAGCGCATCGTATTCGGATGATAGCCTTGATAATGTTCTGTCCACATTTTTGGCAAGGTTGATAGACCCGGGATTGCTTCACCGACATCAGGAAAAACATTTTCAACCTTAAAATCAAGAAAGGGTGTTACCAAGGGGAAAAAGCCTTCTCTATCTAGGTTTATCTCTGATGGAATGTGATTGTTATCCGAGATATTCTCATCGAAACAGGAGCCTAAAGCCTGAAAACGCCGGATTTCCCCTGACTGCGGCTCATACCCACATTCCCTAAGCAAGGAGATAAATTCCTCTAATTTACTTTCAGGAAGTAAAAAAGCTACAGGCGAAATTACCTCCGACATAAATGGGGCAAGAATTCCTATTTCACGTAATTCAGCTAACAAAGCAGGGCTGGTCGTTTTAAACCGAATCACCTGCTCATAGGAGAGCTGTTTCGCTTCCTCTGACCATTTTATGAGGAGTTGCGCGACAGAGTCCGGCACTGGATGCGCTGTATGCTCGTGGAGAAACTGAAGGATTTGGTCAACATTTCCTCCTGTAGATAAGTAAGACTGGACACGTTGGGAGGTTAGATTGCAGGTAATAAAATCTCCAGCTACATTCATTTCTCCCAAACGGCTCAGCTCCCACAGCTGAGCTAACATCATACCCGGAGGAACCATCACTTCACCAGTCGAATCCAAATACCATTTAGGCTGATGATCCTCCTGATCCTGATGATACGGATTATGGCGAATCCACAGATTTTGTTCATTATCTTCGCCTAATTGAACTAAGCCAAAACCAAGCAAAGGATGTAACCAGGCCTTTTTCAATTGCTCCTGAGCCTGTTCTGGTAGCCTGTAGCCCATCTTTCTTAGCTTAGAAAGAATCTCGTCTACCCTGTACCATTCTTTATCGAGCAATTGCAATTCAAACAGAAATCCTTCTTGCCATGACTCTTTTGGCGCGTAGTATCGTAATAAGTTTGCTTTGATATCCTCAATTTGTTCCACATTTTTCTTTCGTAACCAATCATTTAATATTGCGTGATGCAGGCAAATTCTTTTATCTTGTAAATAGACAAGCCGCATTCGTAAGGATAGATCAAAGAGAAAAGAAACGGGCGTTTGATCATCTACCTTTACTTCAGACGGCAAAAGACTAGAAAACCAACCCCGCATATGTTCATCTCTCAAAGAAATGCGATCCATCCATTTGAGGAGCATTCGCCGGGGTATTCCATTTTTTTGTGTAAGGGAAACCGATTGTTCTCTTAAGAACAGCAGAAAGGCAAGCATGTCCATATGGATACCGCGCCCTGCTGGAAATGAATAGGAAAATACATGCGGGATGGCTTCCTCTTTTACTGATGGTACTATCCCTTTTTTGTATGTATGGCTACTAAAGGCGTATATATTTTTACGTAATTCGAATGGCATCATATAGCCTATCTCGCTCCACATTTTTCGAACCGTATAAATAATACCTAGCCGACGTAGCTTTGTAAGACCTGCAGTTAACAAAATATCTTGCTGAGTAATTGTCTCAAATTCACGCTTACGTATAAATCCCTGTTGGGCATTTGTATAAAAAAGAGATACTGCTTGACGCTCGTGTTCTGTTAGTGCTTCCCATAATGATTGACAGAAGCTTGTATCCTGCAGTCGGTTCATTAAAGATTTGCCGCATTTCATGCTTAATCGGCGGTTCTGTTCCTGGATAATCTCTTCTATTGTACGTTCTGACAACATATCCAGGCATTTATATAAATTCACGAAGCTCACCTCTATTCGTAACGGTAGATGGAGGAAATCATAGGAGGAATAGAGAATGAAACATGTATTAGCAGGTCTATTGCTAATGGGAGGAATCCTGATCTCCTACATCAACACGACCCCAACTGCAACAGCTCAGGATATCTCTTTGCCTCACAATATTCAACAGTCTAACCAAAAAGGAGTTGTATCTATGAGTGATTTTAGCACTGCTCCTACTCCCTACCCTGCTTCTGTAGATCTGGCGCTTGCCGATATACAAGAACAGGGCGGCTATCGACTGATTCATGAAAATGATCTCACCTATGTAGCCATTGCGCTTGGTGAGCGCCCTACCAGTGGCTATTCTATCAAGGTTGACAAGGTCCAGCAAGAGACTGACGGAACTTATGTCATCCATGTCGTAGAAGAGCGACCTCAAAAATCAATGCTGCTTCAAGTAATTACCTACCCAACTACGGTGATTACCTTACCTCAAGATGCACAACACGTAACCGTAAACTACCTATAATAACGAACAACAGAACAAAAAGCAAAAAGCTGTGGATGGTCTTTCATGGACTCCACAGCTTTTTCCTATGTAAGCGAAAGCCTCATGAGACTCTCTTTTTCATTTGCTTAGTTGACTACGATCTCAAAGGTCTGTTTGACACCATATGATTCATGGTTGTTATGGGCTAATTCCACTTCTATTTTGTGCTTACCGGGAGCCACATCCGCTAAGGTAAATTGCGGGCCAAAAATCTTGGCTATCTTTTTCCCATCTACATACAAATGAACATGGCCTTCACCGTCTTTATTTTCTTTTCCCATGTTTTCCAATGAGAACTGGAACCCTTGAACAATCAATTTTAATTCCAGATCATTCCCTTTAACCTGATGTTCCACGACAAGAGAGGGCTTCTTCACTTCCTCAGCAAGTACATGTGTCTGATTGCTGTGCGTTGCCTTTTTTCCTTCCAATGAATGCAATCCCATCATGGATAGCTCTAAAATAGCTACAAACAAAATAAATAAGTAAAAACGTCGCCCACGCAATTTTTGGATCATACAGGACACTCCTTACTTTTTGGTGAATATAGCCCTAGAGTGCCCTGTTTTCCCCTGTTTATGCCACAAATCGTCCACTTCGTCGATCAAGTTAACAAGAGTCATTTATTCTCTTGTAAAAATCACTTTCTCAATAGCCTCATGCTATTAAGAATGACGATCATTGCTGCTCCTGTATCACTAATGACGGCCATCCACAATGTGAGCCAGTTTGGGATGATCAAAAGCAGTGCAATCGCTTTGATCAACAGAGAGAAATATATGTTTTGCTTGATAATCGCTAACGCTTGCTGGCTAAGTCTAATTACATACGGTAGTTTTTCTAGGTCATCAGCCATCAATACGATACCTGCTGTTTCCATCGCAGTATCTGTCCCTGCTCCTCCCATCGCAATGCCTACATCTGCAGTAGCTAAAGCTGGGGCATCATTAATACCGTCACCCACCATTGCGATCGTGCCACCTTCTCGCTCTTTAGCTACCTTAATTGCCTCCAGCTTATCTTCTGGCAACAATCCAGCTTGTACGTGTCCTATTCCCACTTTTTGAGCCATATGCTGTGCCGCTCCGGCATTATCTCCCGTGAGCAACAAGGTTTTTACCCCAATGCCTTGTAATTGCTGCATCACCTGTTGGCTTGTTGGGCGAATAGTATCAGATATGATAAGAGCACCCCAAATTTCTTTTGTTGTCCCCACTAATACGATCGTTTTGCCAGCTTGTTGTTCTTCTTTAACCTGTTCTTGTAAAAGCCCCAGCTCAACTTCATATTCGGTAAACAGCTTTTCATTCCCAGCCAAATACGTGATTCCTGACTGTGTGGCACTAGCACCCTTACCAACAATGGTTTGATGATGATCAGAATTCTGCGGGAGAATGCCATTTTCCCTTGCCTGCAACAGGATAGCTGTAGCAATGGGATGATGTGAGGATTGCTCGATCATGGCTGCCTTTTCAAGAATTTCTGCCTCTGTGCGTTCCTGAAGAGTAAGAATTTTTTCGACCTGTAATTTTCCTGTTGTGATTGTACCAGTCTTGTCAAAAGCCACTTGCTTTAAATGGCCAATAATCTCCAAGGCAGCTCCACCCTTAATAAGCACACCCTGACGCGCCGCACTGCCAATAGCTGACACTACTGCAACCGGAGTCGAAATCACTAAGGCGCAAGGGCAAGCGATAACCAATAGCTCCAAGCCCCGGTAAAACCAATGTTGCCACTCTCCCGTAAATAAAGGAGGCAAAACGATAACAGCTAGGGCCACTACAATGACAATTGGAGTATAAATTCTAGCAAATTTCTCTACGAATTGCTCTGTTGGAGCCTTCTTCTCCTGTGCTTCCTCCACTAAATGAATGATGCGAGCTAAAGTCGAATCGGAGCCGATCTTCGTGACTTCCATCTCAACTGCGTCAGTTTCGTTTATACTACCGGCAAAAAGATTGTCACCTACGCCTTTGTCAACTGGCATGGATTCCCCAGTGATCGGCGCCTGATTAAACGTTGAAATTCCTTTCACGATAAACCCATCAAGAGGAATTCCTTCACCTGCTTTGATTAATAAGCGCTCTCCAACTTTTACATCTTTTACTGGGATACTAACCCATTCCTGTCCTCTGTATACCAGCGCTTCCTTTGGTGCTAAACGTAGTAAGGAGCGGATAGATTGACGCGTTTTATTGATAGATAGGGTTTGCAAAGCGTTCCCAAGTCCAAATAAGAAAACAACCGTTGCCCCTTCTAACCATTCCCCAATAAAAGCTGCCCCTATTGCCGCTAAGCTCATCAGCAGGTTCATATCGGCTGATTTGCTTTTCAGAGCATACCAGGCGGCTTTTAATGGTTTTAAACCAGCAACCACCATAGCTACAGCATAAGCACCATTCCCCAGCATATCTAACTGGAATGCATGAAGCAAAAGCCCTACCAGAATAAAAAAGCCTGCTGTTCCCGTACGCCAAACCGCCTCGTTTCTCCACCAAGCTTCTGGTTCAACACTAGCCAAGCGATCATTTCCGTCTTGATATGTACCTTTGTAACCAGCTTCCGCAATAGCTTGGAGAACTTGTTCAACATTAGCCTTTTTTCCCAAGCGCATTTTAGCTGTGCTAAAGTTTACTTCCACTTCAGACATGTTCAGGCTTTTCTGCACATGCTTTTGTAACGTCAATGCGCAGGAGCCGCAATCCATGCCCTCAATATGATATACCTGTGCAGCAGGTTTATTGGCTAATTCATTCGTCGCCATTTCATGTTGGGCAAAACAGCATCCTGCACCGTGTGAATGTCCAGCATGATTATGTTCGTGACGAGTGTGTTTATGATGTTCGTGATCGTGACTATGATTTTTGTGTTGATGGTCTTGATGAAAGTGACCTGTATCTTGACAATGCTCGTGCTGATGGGGATCTGCATGGGAATGATGCCCCTGTTCACCACAACAAGTTTTCGTTACAATTTCGTTATCTTGATGTTCTACGTGAGAATAATTGGAGTTTTTTTCTTGTCCATTATGCTTATGATTCAGATTTTTCCTCATCCCGCAGCACCTCATTTTCCGCTCTCTCTACTCGTAGTGTATCAGATAACATTATAATATTCAAACAATCATCAAAATGTTATTCCTTTGATTTTCTGAATCCTGCTTTTATTGCAGCCTCTTCGGTATCAAACCACTCTTCTGGTTTTGTTTGCTCATAATAACGTCCACCAGGCACATGATAGATTTTTTCACCCTTTGAATTAATATTTCCTTTGATTTGCTGCTTGCCGCTGTCCTTTTGCAAGGCACTTTCTTTTTGATCAGATTGACTCTTTTGCTTCTTCGAGGATGTATTCTTTTTCTTATCCTGGTCCGATTTCTGATAAACATCCAAGGCCCAGAGCCCGCGATTGTTTTCTCTAGCATCCTGTTCTGCCTTTAAGAACACTTCCGATTGGGCTACATTAGGTGGAACTGTCATGATACGAGCGTAACCTTCATGTACAAGATGCTCATTATAGAATGTGCCATCTTCTAAATAAACATAAGCTAATAATCTTTGATATTTATCGAGAGGCTGAACATCAAATTGAAGAGTGACCTCCTTGCCTTCCAGCATATTTTTCGAATAGTTACTCGCTTCTTTTCCATATGGCTGTACAGGAGTATTGGGCTTTACAGTCTCTGGTGTATCCACTCCGATTAGCCTTACCTTATCGCCCTTTGTTGTTTTAAAGGTATCCCCATCGACCACTCTCTCTATTTTAACTTTCATTTTTCCATTGGGAGTAGGCTCGTTGTTTTCTTGCTTGTCTTTTTCAGTGGCGCATCCACTTACCGTTAAGGCAACGCCAAGGGAAAAGATGGCTAATAAATGCTTCGTTTTGGTAAACATTGTTCTCATGACAAATCCTCCATGCTTTTTGATTATTTCCACCTTTCCCATCATACCAAACATACGTGCTTGTCTACAGTTTTTCTATTCTTTTAAAGCAAAAAACGACCCACAACATCTTGGTAGGCCGCCTTTTTATCCGGTCATTATTCCCAGTCCCAATCAACGAGTAGTAAAAATAAAACCACGACAATTATGATGATCCATATCAGTTCCTCGTTATCTCCATTTAAGAAGTCAAAATCGAAAAAACCCATGTGGACCCTCCTTTCCTCTTCGTTACAGCCTATGCGAAAGGAATAAATTGGGTCCAAAAAAGACAAGCCCAAATATTATGGAGTGACACAGAAAATTGAAATAGAAAAAGACACTCGTTTTTCGAGTGCCCACAAATGCTCTCTTCATTTTAAAATTTAATGGCGTGAAGCTGTTTCTGAAATCTCTGCTAACGCCTCTCCAGCTTCATCTTGTAAAATGTTGCGGATTGCCATGTCTCCAATCGCTACAATACCAACTAATTTTCCGTTGTCAACTACTGGCAGACGACGAATTTGATGCTGAGCCATCAGCTTAGCTGCTGCATCCACGGTCATTTCTGGGGTACCCAGCACGATGTCTGTGCTCATAACCTCTTCAATTTTGGTAGAGCCTTGGTGCTTTTCAGCCAGACCACGAATGACGATATCACGGTCTGTGATTACTCCGATAACATCATTTTGCTCATTCACAACTGGGATAACGCCAACGTTCCAATCTCTCATTTTCACTGCTACTTCATATACATTATCCAATAATGTAACGGTAGCCAGGTTCTCTGTCATGATTTCACGTAGTGTTCTTTTTGCCATTTTTCTTCCTCCTTCCGTTCTTAAACAAAGGTTAGTTTCCCCCCTCCTGTATTCTTTCATGCAATCGAGCTATTTTTTACGTCTCATAATCATTGCACAATCAGGAAAAACCTACTATCATAAGGGAGTGAATATCACGAAGGAGGAAGGCAGAATGCTTCTCAAAGAAACGGGAATCGGCGGTCAACAAGGAACTCTAGCCGACTTAGACATTGCTATGGATAGCTTAGGTTTCACGCGTTTTGCTTGGGATTATAACCATGCAACCTACGATTACAAGCTAAAGGATAGAGACACCACGTACTATCTTCGCATTCAAGCACATTGTGTAGAAGGCAAAATGGAAGATCCAGACACTGTATTAAAATTGGACGAGCCATTCATTGGCAAGCATCTGTTCCCGCATGGAATCGATTATGACTGTCCTATGCCAGATGGCGTACTCAACAATGCAAAACAGGTTTTACAAGGTTTAAAAGACAAATTAGCATAACAGTATGAAGGTTCAGTTTGTTCAAATACTTTACACAAGCAGAGAGGACATACCCACCTCTCTGTTTCATTTCTAGGGGTGATTTCTTTTTCAATGAAAACTCGGGGCGTACCAGATTTTCTCCTACTTTTTTTAACAGTTCTACTTGTAGGCTTTGGCATTACGATGGTAATGAGCTCCAGCTACATCTATGCTCAAACCGGAATATTGACATCCAAAGGTTGTGATTATTGTCTAGGTGACGGTTTGTACTTCGCAAAAAGACAAATCATCTTTGCCATCTTGGGTCTGTTTCTTATGCTCTTTGTTATGAACATCCCCTTCTCCTTTTATAAGAAAAATTTCCTGTTGATTGCCGTCGGTAGCTTTTTCTTACTTCTACTTGTTTATATTCCTGGATTTGCGACCAAAGCTAACGGTGCGCAATCATGGATTAAATTAGGCTTTATGAATTTACAAACCTCAGAGGTTGCCAAGCTGGGATTAATTCTGTATCTGTCAGCCCTCATTGCCAAAAAAGGAGATGCCTTTCGAAGCTTTAAAACAGGCTTAATACCACCTTTAACGGTTACAGGTATTTTCTTTTTGATGATTATGGGCCAGCCTGATTTAGGAACAGCCGCCATTATTTTGGGAACGGCTGGGGTTATCTTAATAGCAGGCGGAGCTAATATTAAGCATATCTTTTTGCTTACGGTCCCTCCATCTGCTCTGTTTATTACTACTTATATCCTGGTAAAAAAACATGCTTTGGCGCGATTAATCTCTTTTAATGATCCTTGGAGTGATCCATTAGGTAAAGGATTTCATATGGTTCAATCCCTCTATGCTATTGCACGAGGCGGAATCTTCGGTACAGGGTTCGGGAAAAGCTTACAGAAGTATCTGTATCTACCGGAGGCCTATACCGATTTTATCTTTTCCGTGATTGCTGAAGAGATGGGGCTAATTGGTACCTCTATCTTCCTGCTGTTATATCTGCTGTTAATCATTCGGGGACTGCAGATCAGCTTACGATCAACTGATACCTTTGCTACGCTTGCTGGAACAGGAATCGTTACCATGATTAGCATTCAAGCAATGATTAATATCGGTGGCGTAACAGGTGCTATTCCTTTGACAGGTGTACCATTGCCATTTATCAGTTATGGTGGATCATCCCTGTTAATTTGTATGACGAGCATGGGAATCCTGCTAAGCGTATCTCGTGAGGTTAATCGACAAAAAAATGCCCAGAGCTCCTCGATGCAAGGATAGGCATTTTCTTCACGAACATAAAAAATCCAACGACAGCATCAATTTCGTCGTTGGATTTTTTCTATTTGTTTATACCTATATTTAGTTTTCGTTATTCAATCATGAGACCCTCGACGCGTACGTTTACCTCATAAACCGTCAATCCTGTCAAAAACTCTACTGTTTCTTTTACTTTTTCTTGTAGATGCTGGCAGGTCTTGCTAATGATGGTTCCGTATCGAACAGAAACCCATAATGTAATAGAAGCACCCATATCTCCTATTTCGACCATGATTCCTTTTGCGTTATTCTTCGCACCTAATCGCTTCGTCCATTCATCATAAAATGTAGTAGAACCGCCTACAGCTACCTCTTCAATCTCCTGAGCCGCTACTCCTGCAATAACTGCAACTACTTGATCTGCCACTCTGATTTGGTCTTTCACGGAATCCATCCCTACCGCCTCCTTATGTGAACCGCCCTTATGTAGCGCTACTTACCTGTTATACATAGCTTACCCAACTAATCATGTACTGCTTCAAAAATGTTTTTCTTTTATTATAACGGGTTTCGGCAAAGGCTTGAAGCACTATTCTCGAAAATTTTACCAGCTTTTAAATCAATAGAAAATCGGACAAACTACCCTTACAAAACGAACTACCGTTACTAACGTAGCTTTTTTACAAAAGGGAGGCATACATACAGTGCAAAAAGTTATGTATTGGTGTTTCGGAGTAATCTTGTGTACTGCATTTCTGGTTAGTAGTATTCCAAGTATCACACAAGCGTTTACCATGGGTCCTACCTATAAAGAAGGAAGCACAGGTACCAATGTAAGAGAACTACAAGAGCGACTTAAACATATTGGTTTTTACACAGGAGATATCGATTCTATTTTCGGTCCTCGTACAAAAGCAGCTCTGCGTCTTTTTCAATATGAATTTGGCATGACTATTACCGGGGAGCTGGACGATAAAACAAAAGTCAAGCTGTACAATGCAACAAAAAATTATGTGATGGGGACTTTTAAACCAAAAGAAAAAGGAAATCAAGTAATCACGGCTTCTAATGGCTTTTCGGCTAATGATCTGCGAATTATGGCCCAAGCTGTATATGGAGAAGCACGCGGTGAGCCGTATATCGGACAAGTTGCAGTCGCGGCCGTTATTTTAAATCGTACCCAAAGCCCCTCCTTCCCTAATTCACCGGCTGCTGTTGTGTTTGAACCACGGGCCTTTACAGCAGTAGCTGACGGTCAAATTTATCTTTCACCAGATGAAACAGCGCGAAAGGCAGTTCAAGATGCCCTAAAGGGTTGGGACCCTAGTGAAGGGGCTACCTATTATTTTAATCCAGATACAGCAACCTCTGCTTGGATCTGGAGTCGCCCGCAAATTAAAAGGATAGGTAAACACATCTTTTGTAGATAATCATTCGATTTAACCGTATAAAGATGTAAAACCTGGTATAAGTCATTACCAGGTTTCTCTCTTTTTACTAGACATAATTATATTTAGCTTGCTCATTTTGGTCCAAATGAGTGTTGCGCCATTTTTACAAACCTTTCTTCGCTTTCAATAGTACCACAGATGCCACATTGAACAAGATAGTCATCCCCTTTATAGGGCTGATGAAAAGCATCTAATTCCGTTTGAGTCAATTCTTCTATGGTCTCACCGGTTTGCGGATGTAAGCGAACATATTGGGGTTGTTGACGTATGATGGTAAATCTCATACGATTAGTGCGACATACTGGACAGCAATAGGGAGCAGACATAAAGCACCTCCTTACGTTTTCCTTAGTTTTCCTTTAACGTAAGTGGAATATGCACTCATGAATCCTCGATCATCCGCAACACACAGTAGGAAATAAACCGGTAAGAAATGAGGGGTTATATGGTATGAAAAGCATGCGACTATTTTATTTGTTGGTAGGGGGAAGCTTCGCCCTGGCGGCTGGGTTTCACTATTTCACAGAAAATGAAGTATTACGGTTTATCACAGCTTCCATAGCCATTATCTTTCTCGCATCCTGGTTAGGAAAAGCTACCGAGAATGTCGCTCATTATGCAGGGGATCGCATTGGCGGATTCTTAAACGCAACCTTTGGCAATGCCGCGGAATTAATTATTGCGTTCTTCTTAGTTAGAGAAGGTTTGTTTGAGATGGTAAAAGCGTCTATCACAGGCTCTGTTATCGGAAATCTTTTATTGGTATTAGGCTTAAGCGTATTGCTTGGCGGTTTGAAATTTAAAGAACAAATCTTTAATAGCCAACTAGCCGGGCACAATGCTTCCATGATGACGTTAGCCTTGGTTTCGTTGTTTATTCCTGCTATCTTTATGTCTGAGCTATCCCTTGAAAAGATTAACACTCTGTCGATCGTGATTGCGATATTATTAATTATTGCGTATGTACTGTGGCTGATCTTCTCGATGGTCACACATAAATCATTTCTCACTGATGTGGAACAATATGAGAGTGAGGCTGTTTGGTCAAAGCCAGTGTCCATCGTCATGCTGGTACTATCTACTTTCTTTGTCGCCGTCGTATCCGAGTGGTTAGTACATAGTGTGGAAGCAGTCTCACATACCTTTGGCTGGTCAGAGCTGTTTGTGGGGGCTTTTGTCATTGCTATTATAGGAAATGCCGCAGAGCACAGTGCCGCAATCCTGCTAGCTATGAAGGGTCGTATTGGAGCAGCTGTGGAAATTGCTGTGGGTTCTAGTTTACAGGTAGCTTTGTTCGTAGCTCCCACACTGGTCTTAATCAGTCTCTTCTTCGGGTCTCCGATGAACATCGTTTTTACTGTACCAGAGCTCACAGCAATTGCCGTATCAACCATTATCACGATTTCGATCTGTCGGGACGGTAAAACCAATTGGTTCGAAGGAATATTGCTGTTAATTGTGTATATAATTCTTGGTACAGCCTTCTTCTTCGATTAGATCGTCCACACGTAATAAAAACTCGCTAAGGAAAGAAAGCTTTCCTAGCGAGTTTTTATTTTTTTTCGTTAAAGAGCTCGTGTAAATCGGCTAATTTGTGTTCAAGATTTTCCAGAATAGACCTGCCTTCCTCTTCCTCTACTACACCTAGTCGAACAGCGAACTCGATTTCACGCGACAGACCGAACATCTGTGTATCAAGCACCTCTTCGTATAAAGGACACTGTGGCATGTTCAAATTCTCCATCTGAACATCAATTAATTTATATATTTTATCCGCATCTGCTCTTAATAACGCTAAAGCTTTATTGGCCATATCGTTATGAATTTTTACGTCTGTCAAAACCTATCCCTCCGTTTGGACACGTCCTACCATACATACATAGTACGTCATAACGAGTCATTTGAAAAGGGGATAACCTTTTATTCATAGTGCATAATATGTTAAATGCCTGTGAAAACGCTGACAAAAAACTCTACTAACCAACACATTCATTGCGGCACTCTGCATCCTGCGTTACAATAATGAAGTAGGAAAAGGCTAACAGAGAGGAAGACCAAAATGGCAGACGTGATTGTAGTAAAGGGAGCTGTAGAATTCCCTATCACCATTGATCCAAGCGTGTGGGTGTTTGATGACCGAAAATTCGAACTGTCTTCTTATAAGGAGCAGGATCAATTGGAATTACAAGAGACGAATAGATATATCCGAAGTGCAGCCCTGCATTGGGAAAAAGAAATGAAGGAAGGCGCCACTCCTCCTAGTCAACGCAAAAGCTTGGCAGAAGAACGAAAAGTGCTTGAGGGCGATTATGCAATCAAATTTGCACCTTTTTTGGAAAATGCCAAGCCGCATCCGAACGCCACGACTCTACGGATTCACCGTGAGCAACAAGATTATGTAGACGTTTCTCTGGAAAAATCCAAGCAAATCATTCTTCAATTCTCAAAAGACGGTAAACCAATTCGAGACAAAGGGCCAGTCTTTTTATATTTCCCGGAAGATCTACATGAAAACAAGCAACCTTTACATAACATTACAATGTTTGAAGTCCTGCTATAGACAAAAAATAAGTGCCACCCTTCCATAGGGTGGCTATCTCGATTTGCCCGTTTTCTATTTTATGTTTGCAATTCTACTACCTTCATGACTTAAGCACTTTGAATAGAGAGTTTCCTACGCGCCATTTCAGCTTCTACCAAGAAAATAAAATCGGCATCGAGATGAAGGGCGACTGCACGTTGATATACTTCTATCAACATCGTATCACTTAAGTATCTCACGCTTGTCACCTCCCTTTTATTCTATACCGTATTGTATCAGCTTATAAAAAAACGAACAATCGTTCTGATATCCACAAGTGCTGTGGAAATCCTGTTGATAGCCTGTGGGGTAATTGTGCAAAAGATGTATAAATAGATATATATCCTTGTGGATTTCTTTTTTTGAATTATCCACAAATAATTACATATTGTCGAAAAATATAGATTTCGTCTAAAAAAAGACGGCCGTAATGGCCGCCTCTCTTTCTGTCCGAATCACTTTTACGTTCGGTATTCGTTTTTTGAGTATGAGACTAATGCATGGAGACACGAATAATCTCGGTGACAACAACCATAGCGAAGACAGCAAACCCGAATGAACCAGTGAAGAATAGCATGTGGCGTATTTTCTTTTTATCTTCCACCTTATGTCCCTCGCTTTCAACCAGAATTCCTACTCCGGTAGTATTATATATATCCATACGTATGAGAAGCCCATTTCGTTTCAATTTTTGTTTACTCTTCTCTCTCTTTTTCCCCCGAATTTCTGAGTTAAATCGACATCAGTGAAAAATAATCAGGAAGCACTAGATAGCTACCCTCTTCGCTTGTATTGCCATTCTTTTCTCCATTCGGTACATATGCCAGCATACAAGTAGCCCGATTGCTAGACAGATCCCCCACGGCAACCATGCTATATCCAATTGTTTTCCAAGCTCGTAAGCCCATCCTCCTAATGAGATACCAATAGAGCCACCTATAGCAAGTGCATAGCCATTAAATCCATAGTAAGCGCCTAATTGGTTTTTAGGGGCAAAATACGGAACCATATCAATTAAATAGGGAACTGAGATCATGGTACCAATTGCAAAAATACCAGCATCAAGCAGAATCATCCATAATTGATTCGAAAAACTAAATAAAAATAGTCCAAATGCCATTATCAATGTACCTACCCCTATCAAAGTGAAGCGTTGACTATAGTTACTCAGCCATTGCAGCATCTTCATTTGAAACAGAATGGTAACCACAGATACCGTGGACAGCACAGTTCCTACTGCCATTTTATTTTGCAAGGTATCCTCAACGAATTGTGGGATGGCCAAAAATAATTGCATATAAATATAATAATGACCGATCAGTATAAACGTATAAAGCATAAAGCTCCGATCCGAAATGACCGTCTGAAGACTTCGTAGTACGTTTGATTTTGTGACTTTTACAGACAATGGCGGTAACACAAGCAAAGCCACTCCTGCACACAAGAAATATAAAGCACCAGCAAAGATGGAAAGCCAATAGAAATCGACCATAATTAATACTGTTCCAACCAACTGTGACCCCGCTATACTTACATTATTCAGGACATTCTTGACACCAAACACATCTTTCCGAATTGCTTCAGGGGTCAATACAGCGTATGAAGCACTAACAGCCGGTTCAAATAACGAGCCGCCCAGTCCAGAAAAGATTGCTGCAACAAAAAAATGCCAGGTTTCAGTACAAAAAGCAAATGCAAGAAAACCCAGTCCCCTCACAATCATCCCTAAGACCATCGTTATCTTATATCCACATCGATCGGCAATAATACCGCCTAAAAAGGCTACACCCTGTTGAGAAAACTGACGTACACTCAGAACTAATCCCGCCATAGATAATGCCCATCCATAGCTACCGGTCAGATAAAGTGTCAAATATGGGATTAAGGCATAAAAGCCTAAGTTCATACAAAAAGACATGGCTAGTAACCATCTAATCGCCCCTGGCGTTTTCTTTAAAATATGAAATCCTTGTATCACAAACTTTCACTCACTTTCGATTTTTCCCATTATCAGTATCAACAGATTACAAAGTATTGTATGATTTGAGAAACGAATTTTTTTGTTCACAGTAATCAAATATATACATAAGAGGTTATATTATGGACTTTGAGCAATTAAAAGCTTTTTATACATTGGCGCAAACCCGCAATTTCACCCGAACTGCTGAAATCCTGCACTTGGTTCAATCCACTGTTACTATGCGTATTAAGCAATTGGAGGAACGAATTGGCAGGCCCTTATTTATTCGAGATAAACGAAGTGTTGAGATCACACAAGCCGGGCTTGCCTTATTGCCATATGCAGAGCGTATCATCAAGTTAGCTCAGGAGGGTATGCAGGAGGTTGCCTCCTTGCAGCCTTATGAAGACCGTCTGACCATTGGCAGTGTTTCTTCCCTCTGGTCTTATGTACTAGAGCCTATTCTTAAGGAATATTATCTTCGTTACCCAACCATTGCCGTTAGGACGAAAACGGGACACTCGTCTGACATTAACACTTATCTGCATGACCAATTGATCCAAATTGGCATGGTTTATACCCCGCCCTCCCTACCAAACTATGAAATAATTCCGTTTTACGAAGATGAGATTCTATTGGTAGGAGCACCTCATCACCCGCTTAGTTCAGTTGCAAGTATTGATACAGACGATTTAAGTAAGGTACCATTGATCCTAGTCAATTGGGGTCCCCCCTTCACTGAGTGGATTATCAAAACTCTCCCACCTAGCTATATCCCTCGTCTGCAAGTAGATGGGGCTCATCTTGCCCTCGATTTCGTACAAGAAGGATTAGGGTTATCGCTAGTAACGCGTTCTATGGTACGAAGAGCGCTCGAGGATGGGAGTATCCGTCAGATTAAGCTAACAGGAAGCATCCCGCCCAAACGCCCGGCCTACATCGTGTTACCAAAGGAAAAGAAAGATCGTCCAAGTATTGAAAAGTGGCTGTTATTAATGCAGGAATTCGGTTATCATTTTGAGTCAAAAGCCTAGTGTATTTAAAAAGAGATAGACGGTCATTTCAGCGTTAGAAAGACAAAAACACTCATGTCAGTCCCTTTTAAGACCAGACATGAGTGTTTTATATAAGGCTGAGAGGTCAAAGGAGAACCCGTCAAATATAGATTAAACTATGGGTTAACGGATTGAAGTCAAATCTAGATTGATTAGCACACTATTCAGGTCAGGTCTTGATAGCCCGTGATCGAACAACACATACTTTTGTTTGGAACTCCGGCAAATTATTATTTGCGTAAAATGAATGTCTGATTATTGAAGAAATAAATATCTGCCGTTTAAACAAAATACAGAAATTTGAGACCTTTTACGGTTTAATCCGTAAATACAGAGGAGCAGATATTTTTGTGGGAGGGATTACGCATGCCACTGGTTCTTGATCTTTTACATTTATTAGTGTATGTACCATTTTTTAAGCCAGATGAAGAACAAATTACAAAAAACATTAAAAAAATAAAAACATTCGCTTGGTACAAGGGCTTATTAGAACATGAGGAGTATAGAAGTCTAATCATCTATAATAAAGATGTTAGAATGGTAATCGGGCAATTCAAAACAGGAAAATTAACTCAACAAAATTATCAAATGAAGTGTCGACGTAAATTGGCAGCTATTTTAAATAAGAGACTGCCGCTGCGTTAATTTCAGGCGGCTTCGTGAAAATTTGGTCCGCTTGATCTACCGTAGCTAATAGAGTTGATTCTGCATACTCGTAGAACCGACTCCTATTTTTTCAGCTTACAACCACAATAAACTTTACATGGTCATTCAAATAAAAGCCCTATTAATTTGAATTTTTCATTTGCAAAAAACGCCCTAATCGGACGCTATATTTTTCAAAACACTTTATTGATGTACTTTTTTCATACCCGTTTCCCCCGCCCTTTACGTTTTCTGTTCAGTAAAATACATTCGTTTAAGCCAGAAAGCCGCATTGACTAGTGCAATCATGACTGGTACTTCTACTAACGGGCCAATAACTGCTGCAAAAGCAGCACCGGAATGGATACCAAATACTCCTACTGCGACAGCGATCGCAAGTTCAAAGTTATTACTACCTGCCGTAAAAGCAAGTGTTGTTGTAACTGGGTAGCTTGCTCCAATTTTCTTTCCCATAAAGAAAGAAATAAAAAACATCAGTACAAGATAAATGAGTAGTGGGATCGCAATACGAACTACATCGAGTGGTAAGCTGATAATGGCATCGCCTTTTAGTGAAAACATCACGATAATGGTGAAAAGTAAGGCAATTAGGGTTATGGGATTAATTTTAGGAATAAACTCATTTTCATACCAGCGACTCCCTTTTACTTTTAAGAGAGTAAAACGTGTCAGCATCCCTGCAAGAAATGGGATTCCTAGGTAAATCATGACAGACTTCGCTACTTCCACCATAGTGATCGACACAACTGCACCTTCTAATCCCAACCATTCTGGAATGATAGTTACAAATAGATAAGCATACACTGAGAAGAAAAGCATTTGGAAAACTGAATTAAAAGCCACTAATCCAGCAGCATATTCCGTGTCTCCTTTGGCAAGATCATTCCAAACAATTACCATAGCAATACAGCGTGCCAAGCCAATCATAATTAAGCCGATCATGTACTCTGGCTTATCCGACAGGAATAAAACGGCAAGACCAAACATTAAAATTGGGCCGATAATCCAGTTTTGAACAAGAGAAAGGATTAAAACCTTGGTATCCTTAAATACTCTTCCCATTTCTTCATAACGCACCTTAGCAAGCGGTGGGTACATCATTAAGATAAGTCCAATTGCAAGAGGAATGGATGTTGTTCCCACCTGTAAACTATTTAACCCAGTAACAAACTGTGGATAGATAAACCCAAGGCCAACTCCAATGCCTATAGCCAGAAAAATCCAAAGTGTTAGGTAGCGATCTAAAAACGAAAGACGTTTTTTCCCCACATTACTCATTGTTACATCTCCCTTACATTTCTTTTTAGTAGAGGGTTTAATCGCAAGTAATCCGTAAGTTTGCTTCTTGTAATTTCTCAAAATCTGAAGTGCAATCCGGTAACTGTGCTAGGGATAAGCCAATTTTCTTCATTGTTGAATGATTCAAAGAGTAGAAGACCCATTGACCTTTCCGTGTTTCATTTACTAAATTCTCGTTCTTTAAACGACTCATGTGCCTAGATATCGAAGGTTGAGAAATTCCAAAGATCGGGACTAATTCACATACGCAACAATCTCTTTGATTTAATAAGGCAATGATTTTAAGCCGGGTTGGATCACCTAATGCTTTTAGAGCCGAAGAAAGTTGGATTAAATCCATGTGAATAAATGCCTCCTTTTATAATCGTCATATAGCTATATGGCTATATTATCATTGCAGGAAGATCATTTCAAATATAACCTTAATAAAAGTGACCACATTTATATCACTAGACACCATTTTTCTACTTAAAAGCGGTGTAGTATTAAAAGCCATCCAAGAACGTTTATGACATACCAAACTTTCAACGAAGCAACTGCCGATATCTATATCTATATCTATATCTATATCTATGTTACGAATAAGATGAATCGAGGGACGGCAGAACGATTTGATACACTTAATCCGAAAAATTTTAGTTCCCAATTCGTTCGCAGAGTTGGATTATGCGAAAAAGCATAAAGAGAGATAAAAAATAAAAAAGCCTTGTTTATCAAGGCTTTTGACAAATAAAACTATGGAGCGGGTGATGGGAATCGAACCCACGCGACCAGCTTGGAAGGCTGGAGTTCTACCATTGAACTACACCCGCATATATGATTGGTGCGGACAAGAGGACTTGAACCTCCACGGTGTTGCCACCACTAGAACCTGAATCTAGCGCGTCTGCCAATTCCGCCATGACCGCAAAATTAGGACTTTTGTAAAAATATTATAGCATGATTATCCATAGAAATCAAGTAGCTATCCGAAAGCCAAATGGAGCCTTTTTCCAACCTTCATGCATAATAACAGGAAAAAAATGCAAAGGTAAGGAGGAACTTGTTACGGAGAAAGGTTGATGGGATATGGATCAAATTCTGATCGCCAGAAGCACCTTTGGTATGACGATGGGCTTTCATATTATCTTTGCTTCACTTGGCGTTGGCTTGCCGTTAATGATTTTAATTGCAGAGCTTTTGTATCAGCGCACAAAGGACACCGACTATTCACTAATGGCAAAGCGCTGGACCAAGGGACAGGCCATTTTACTTGGAATTGCTATTCCCTCTGGAACGATCTCAGGTGTCCAATTATCCTTACTTTGGCCCGGTTTTATGGAAGTGGTCGGCAAGGTTATCTCCCTCCCATTCCAAATTGAAATCTTTGCCTTTTTTCTAGAAGCCTTGTTTTTATCTATTTATGTATATGCAGCACATCGTCTATCTCCCAAAATGCGGATTGTAAGTGTACTGCTTGTTTTGATTGGGGCCACTGCTTCCGCTGTGCTCATTACCAATGTTCACGCCTTTGAAGGAACTCCGACCGGTTTTCATTTGGTCAATGGAGAAGTGGTTGACGTTGACCCTTGGAAAGCATTTTTTAACCCCAGCTTTTTTGTTACAGCCGGTCATGTAGTTGTTTCCGCCTATATGACAGGTGCGTTTGTCATTGCCTCGATCGCGGCCTATAAAATGCTGAAGGTCAATAAAACGTCTCGTGAATATGCCTTTCATCAAAAAGCCTTATTAATGGGGTTGGTCATCGGCGGTACATTTTCCTTGCTGACAGGGATTAATGGACATGATTCTGCTCAGCATTTGCATCAATATCAACCAGAAAAATTAGCCGCGGCAGAGGGCTTATTTGAGACACAGTCCCATGCTCCTCTTGTTATTGGTGGGATTACAGATGAGGTGACACAGCAAGTAAAATATGGACTTGAAATTCCTTGGTTGCTAAGTGTGCTAGCGGGAAATACACCAAATGAGGTGGTCGTAGGGCTAAATGATTTCCCGCGGGACGAATGGCCTCCGCTCTTTGTCCATACTCTCTTTAATTTTATGGTCTTGGTTGGTGGTGCACTCATTTTCGTTGGTTTTATCGGTTTTGCTTGGAAAAAATGGCTCAAGCATTCTCATTATCCTCGATGGGTATTGTGGATTTTTGTCCTAAGCGGTCCTTTATCTATGCTAGGTATTGAGGCTGGCTGGATCTTCGCATGTACCGGCCGTCAGCCTTGGATTTTATATCGTGTTATGAAAACAGCAGATGCTACTACCCAGTCACAGGGCTTAGGTACGCTGTTTCTGTTATTCTTAGGAATCTATCTGTTCATGGCTATCGCAACAATCCTAGTCTTCCGTTATTATTTCCGCCGGCATCCCATCAGCTTGGAGGGAGAAGCATGAGTGATACCATTATTGCTGTTACCATGCTGTGGGGATTCGTTTTTATCTATTCGGTCGCTGCTTCCATCGACTTTGGTGCGGGCTTTTGGTCCATGATTTATCGAGATCGCGAGCAGACCAAAGCAACCCAAATCGCTAATCGTTATCTCTCTCCATCCTGGGAAGTAACGAATGTCTTTATTGTACTGATCGTCATAGCACTTGTTACCTTTTTCCCAGGAGCTACCTATACGTTAGGTACTGTATTGATCATACCAGGTAGTTTAATATTGTTCTTGCTGCTGTTGCGAAGTGCCTTCTTGGTCTTTTCTCATGTAGTAGAGGATTATCGTAAAATGATGTCGATAATCTCAGGTATTACGGGTATCTTGATTCCTGCCCTATTAATCAGTGTGTTGCCAATCACACAGGGCGGTTTTATTACACTTGAAAACGGCTACGAACAGCTTCAGCTACTCAGACTGTTTTCTAGTCCGCATGAATATATGTATATTGGGCTGGCGATTACTAGTACTCTTTTTCTCTCCTCACTTTTGCTAGCCGATTTTTCCAATGTTCTTGGCGAACGGGAAGCGTTTCAAATTTATCGCAGAGATGCTCGGATTGTAGGCCCTATCACGATTGTGCTGGCCGTTGCGGTCGTGATTACCATGTCCAGCGAGGCCTCTTGGATTTATACTAATTTGCGTTCTAAGACTGGCTGGCTCATCGCTTCTGCTGGCTTTTTCCTGCTCTCCTACGCATCGTTATATGGTACATCTAGACGAAAAGGCTGGCTTAGCTTCCCACGTCTTGCTACCATTGCTGCTATCATTCAATACCTGTTAGCCAGCTATGCCTATGGTGTTGCTCATCTTCCTTATTTGGTTTATCCAAATGTTACGATTGAATCAGGCTTCACACATCCGAATAATTTTCGAGCTTTGTTTGTTGTCTATATCGTAGGATTTGCTATTCTTACTCCGGGCTTTCTCTACTTCTGGCAATTATTTATGAATGATACAAGAGAAGCCAAAAAGTCGTAACAGGCTTGCCTGCAATGCAGCTGCACAAGGAAAAAGCCACGCAGAGTGTAGAAGCTCCGCGTGGCTTTTCATCATTCGTTGTAGGAAACAAGAGCGATCATGCCCTCTTCATCATCAATGTCTAGCTGAATTCGAGCTGAAAATGGATCTAGTTCCATCTGATCACGCAAGTACTTGCGCAGGGCCTCTAGCATGTTGGCCTCAATCAGAACCTGCTCACGCCCGTTCGCATTCACTTCCGCAGAATAACCATATTCCTCATCCCACATCAGTTCAACATTTACCTGATAAGGTTCGATCTCTCTTTTTTCAGCAATATAAAGACAAATTGCATTAATAAGGTCCTGTTCTAATAGTCTTATTGTTTCCATCGGTTTTCCTGTTCCTTATATTTATTATTATTTTTATTATTTCGCACCATCTGGAAGAGACGAACCACCAGCAAGACAATCCCCACTAACATCAGGATATTCAATAATGCGGCAGCAAATGCTCCAAAACCACCTAGATGACCTAACAGACCACCAAACAACATACCTGCTAATCCACCAAACAATAACCCTTTCATGAAACCGCCGCTTTTGCTAGCAGTATTTGCTGCTGGTGCAGTAGTGTTTGTTTTGCTGTTTACGTTTTGATCTTGCTTTGCATTAGATTTCGGAGTAGTTGTACTTTGTGTAGGTTGGAATGACTTCGAACCAGACTTGTATCCACCACCGCGCTTTGCGTCTACTTCATGAGCGTTTATTCCAACGGTCGTAAACATTAATGCTAATGCCATGAAGACCATCAATAGCTTGTTTCTTTTCATAATAAAATGTATTCCCCTCTCTTTTCGACTGACAAGTAAGGTATACGATCAGACAGGTAAAAGGTTTCATCATGTAAGAAGTTTTTTGAAGAAAAATGACACTTCCAGCCGTGTATCGTTCTCAAAAAATTACCACTCTTTTTGCAGGCTGATGCATACCAACACAATATAAGCGTTTATGCATATCATTGTAACACAGATTTCGTTTTTTTCCAGAAAAAAGCAACATTGAAACTGTAAAAAATAATTCTCTCAATAAAAAGAGACGCTACCCTGACTAGGTCACGCCTCATCAATCTATAACGGAGAAAGGAATGCTCCCGACAGGAATCGAACCTGCGACCTCTTCCTTACCATGGAAACGCTCTACCGACTGAGCTACAGGAGCATGGCCCTCAGGATGGACTCGAACCGCCAGCCTACCGGTTAACAACCGGTTGCTCCACCATTGAGCTACTGAGGAATAGTCAGATAAATATAACAATTAATATTTACCCTACCATACTTCCCATTTATATGTCAACAGAGTTCGTTTTGTTACTTCTTTTTTTTAATCCTTACTTAATTTATACCCCGTACCTGCTTTCTCTCATACAAATAGGCTGATACGAGGATACATCCAGCAGAATATAACCAAGCTGCCACAACATCACTGAAGAAATGGACTCCTAAATAAATTCGGCTGCATCCAACCAATAAAGGGATGGCAATGCCTATCATCGGCCAAAGCCATGCGTTTGTACGCCCACGCTGATGCTTCCATAGCAAATAGGCTCCCATTCCAAAAAATAAGGTACTAAAGGTCGTATGTCCACTAGGGAAGGACCATGAGGAAGGAAGTTCAATCAAATTTACATCAATAGGCCGCTCGCGCATAATCGTTCTTTTGAGAATTTCTTTTCCTAAAAACCCAAAAGCAAGCGTCCCCAGAAAAAACCAGGACTCTACCCGATGTTTTTTCCACCAGCCTGTGACAAACAGGACTACCACAATCACTAAAATGTACACATCTCCCAATTGGGTAATAGCATGCATAATAATCGTTAAGTAAGGCTTGCGTATTTCCTTACTCATCATGATGCCCCATTCATCCATCACATTAGAACCGAGCCCAATAACAAGGTAGGTTATCCAAAAGAAAGCGATAAATAAAATAGCTGCTATCAATAGAGTAAACCTGCTGTGAAAGGGGGAGGCGTCTTGTATCCTGTCTTTTTTCATCACTGCTCGCCTCCCTCCTGCATCAGGTGCGTCAGTGCTTCCCGGAAATGTTGGTCATCCATTGGGGTTCTAGCGTGCGGTCCTTTTGTCCGTCCACCGCCACGCCGGAATCTCGCCTTTTCATTACGGACTTCTAAATCAAACGTAATGCTGTCTGAAGTAAAAATTTTACCATGTGGCGTCAGGGATCTGGCCCCCTTCCCCATTACCATAGCTCCTAAACCAATATCCTGCGTTACCACGATATCGCCTGCTTTCGCTTCATTCGTTAAACGAATATCCACTGCTTGTGAGCCTGCATCTACAACCACATGATTATCATGCTGAAATTGATGATTATAGCTAGCGAAGGTAATCAGCTCATAACCGTATTGTTGACATAGCTCGATTGTTATCTGGAGAGCCTTTTTGGGACAAGCATCTGCATCTATTAAGACTCTGGATTTTTGATTCATATTATATTCCTTTCATTTAACTGTATCCTGCATACATCAGCTTTTCTAGATTTGCAGTTTTATGTAGCATGGCTCTATATTATTTGCTTTTTTTCGTATACGATAATTATAGCATGCTTTGCCGAAGGGAGTCAGATACGTGGTACGTTATGAATTCAAACATGAGGAGCGGCTTGGAATCCTCCTTCCCTTTCTCTACTTGGAATGGGAAGAATACGATCCTGCTGAGAGGGCCGATATCTTGTTGCAATGGGAAGAAATTCGTTCGAGAATACCAGATCGCGTGATCGCTCTTGAAGCTGTTATTAATCAAAAACAAGCAGAGCTCTATCAGGAAGAGGATTTTGAGCGTTCGTGTGAGCTTAATTCTGAAATTGCTGAGTTAGCGAGTACAATCAATGATCTAAACATTTGGTTTCGTGTTCAGCAGGATTTTGAACCGACAGAAATACACGGATGATATTTCTATGCTTGGGCTGTAAGCAGATTGGCTTTTTGTGTATGAAAATATGTATGAAGCTATGTTTTTCTTACGCTTTTTTTATACAACCTGACAACTAATACCTACCAAAAATCAAAAATACCCATGGAACCTTTCTATCAAAGGGAAACATGGGTGTTATGACCGCTTTTTCACGAAAGAAAAAGAAGACTCGCTTTGATATTCCAATTTTCTTTTATTAGAAATCTTATTACCCGATTTTCAAACCTGATTTTTTCCGTTTATTTCCTAAATGTTTGATGTGATCAAGGCGTGTAATGCTAGATCTCGGTTCTATAGTACCAACATAATATTCAGATAATATAAAGCCGAGGTTGGACATACATCCAACCAAATAAACAGCCCTATCCTCCCGCAAAAACGCCATATCGAGTATGTCTTCAGATACGACGTGATACTCTTATCAGGCTCGAAGCCATGCAGCAATTACTTCATAGAAGATTTTCTCCTCTTTAAAATACGCCATAGCATTTGGTTTTGCCAAATACTCTCCAATTTCAGCTAAACGTTCATCAGATAGAATCACTTGACGTTGCTTTCCATTTTCATCGCGATATTCCACAGTGATTGCTACATCGCGCTCACGTCCATAATCGGCAAGTTCATTCGGGGTTTGAAAAGTAATGCGTTTCATTCTTTCATTTCACTCCTGTCTATTATTGACACTGTATGGCGACATTATGGCATTAAATGGAGCGTTGGTAAAGCGAAAATCTTATAGGGGAAATGAATTTTTTACAAAAAAGACTTACTCCAAAACGAATTGGAATAAGCCAATCAAAGTAGATCAAGTAATGAGTAAGAATACCTTACATTTTCATTAATCTCTGCCTGCTCTGACCAAATTTTTTGCAATCATGGACGGCATGGTATAAAAGGATGTCATATGATCTCCTTTTGATTTTATTAACCGGAACAATCCAAGTCGGTTGGACATGTGCGGATGCCATCCATACTGCTCTCCTTGTGGAACCGCTATATCTTCAATGAGGTAGTAGTAGCTTTTGGGAACAGTCAGACTATAGAATACTGACAGATCCAGCTTTTGAAATAGTGGCCCCGCTGGTTCTGGCGTGACGGTTTGATAAATCTCTGTAGCCAGTTCAAGATCGGCTGTATTCATAAACGTTTCCCGCCAATTTGGAAAAGGCAGCATAATCGTATTGTCAGGTGATTTTTGGGCAAGCTCCTGCCAGAGAGCCTTTCCCTCGGGTGGTATCTCGTCCGCGACGCTATAGCCATTCCGTACAACGAACGCGTCCATAAACACCAGCCGTCTAATACGCTTGGGAATCTGTTCTGCCACTTTAGCTATAACTGTTCCCCCGAAGCTATGCCCGACAAGAACAACATTACATAAATTTCTCTTCTCTATAAAATCAACGACAGACCTAACATAATCCTCGTGAGTTACTGCTTTATTCGCATCGCTCCCATGTCCCGGTAAATTTGGAGTATATACTGAGTTACCCATCTTATACAGTTCCTCTGCTGTATTATGCCAATAGCTACAATCCCCCCAAGAACCGTGAACTAAAACAAACGTAATAGGAGAAGGGTAAGGGTAATTACTTGGATGGGGAAAATAGAAATGCTGTTGAGGATATGGTAGCCATGACATTTTCTCAAGATCGCCTACAGGATAAAACGGGTTCTCTCCTAGACCTTCGTACATTTTTTGGTCACCTGCTTCTTGTTTTGTTGCTTTTGCCTATACCATATGCCTAATATACGGAAGTGGGAACTTCAAAAAAGTATTATACAGCTGCTGAAAGCATCGTTTTTTCAAGAAAAAAAGCCATCCAATTTGGATAGCTTAATCTGACACTAGTACAGCTCATTGTTGCTTAAGCATTATTTCTCTAGTTGAATAGGCACTTCCCACTGTACGTTGTGGTTTTGTTTTAACACTGTATCATAGGAAATGGTAAGCTCTTTCGGTAGCTTTCCTTCATTTATAAATAGCAGCTTCCCTAGTAATTGTACATTTCCATTTGGAGTGATCGTTGTCTTCTCGGAGTGGAAAACCTTTATTCGTTTCCCAGTTTCATCCTTGATTTTCCATCCAATCACGTTTATGAAATCTTTCGGGAAAACAGCTTCAAAATCAATACTGCTTACTCCCTTCGCTGCTTTTTCGTCTTGATTAATCTTTGTAAAACGGAACAGATTCCCTTGCCCCTCTACTTTTATAGGTTCTTTTTGTAGCTTCTCTATGTTCAAGTTCGCCTGAAAATCGGCTGTTTCACGTAGAAAGAGTGAGGTAAGCCTAAAAGACATTTTCCCTGAAGTAGGGGTAAACGTATGGAACCATCTATCTGATCCTTCTGCTAATCTAATACGCTCTGTCAGAGAATCTAATACATTTTTATTACTGCTTCCATTCTTTTCAGAAAGAGGCTCATCAACAGGAGGGGTTCCTCTTAAGTAAGGACTTTCCCATGCGGCCATATTCTTTCCTTGTTCATCAGCAAGCTCATAGGTAAACTCCTTATCTGCCCCCTTAGCTGTTGTCTCCATAATAAGCTGAGTACCACTTGGAGCAAAAACGACCTCTTTCAAACTAATCTTTAATCCCTGAGGACTGGTATACTCTTGATTTATCTTTGTCGTTTTTGTCGCTTCCTTGGCCTTTTTCAAATCAATTGGAACCTGTATTTTCCAATTCCCTTTCGTTACACCTAATTTTTTCACAGTAAGTTCAACGTTCATTTCATCTGGCAAAGCATTTTCTTTCCCATAAAAATCGAATAGTGCCCGCTCTAGCACGATATAATCACCATGTATATCATGAGCCCAAAAATCTGATTCCTGCTTATAAAGAGGATCATTAGCAAGCTCCTGATTCGGCTTCAATACATTTCCCTTTTGATCCTTCAAGCTAATTTCCTCTTCATCATACAACTCGCTTGCATCTAAACGATTTCCCTTGCTATCCTTCACACCAATAATCATGGCAATTCGCAAGGGATCGGCTAGAACCTCTTTTACTTCAAAAGTAAGCCCTTGATCTGTAGCAGACAAATCAAGAGGTTTTGAATATCCTTTTTGTATAGCATGTATAAGACCTTTATCAGCTTTCTTGTAGTCAGAAAATAAGCTGTTTTTCGTCGAGATAACATCTATACCAGCATCTGTTTGACCGGTATATAATCCGCTTACATAGGTAGCAAAAGTAGGAGAAACAAGCGTTCCTAAAGATACAACCAATGCCAGTCCAGCTACCGTAATCGTCATTTTTTTCATTATGTCTATACTCCTTTTTTTCCAATTCGTTATTGGAGACAATTTATGTGGGACTGATTGCTTCAACACACTTACCGGATAAGGGTGGATTTTATTTATGATGTCTTGTTCGAATGTTTCTGAAAACGAATCGACTATCCATCCGTCATCACCAAAGTTATCCAATTCATCAACAAATTGCTCTAGCTGTTTTTGGCAATCACTACAACGATCCAGATGCTTTTCTAGTTGCTCTCTCTTCGCTTCAGGAAGCTTATCGTGCATGTATGCTATCAGATGCTCTTGACTCAGGCACTTCATAAATAAACTCCCCCCTTTTGTTCATCCGAATAAATTCATCCTTCACCTTTTTTCTAGCATAAGAAAGCCGCATTCTTACCGTACTCATCGATACACATAATTTTTCACTTATTTCTTTGTAGCTTAAATCTTGAATATAGTGCATCTCAAGAATGTTTTTATACTCGTCGTCAACACGTAATAAAAGATGCTGCAAAAACTCTTTCTGCTCCTTGTCCAGATAAGCTTTTTCGGGTGTATAGCCATCCATTATTTCAAAGGTTAGGTCACTAACTAACGGTGTTCTTTTTCGCTTGCGTACCTCGTCTAGCCCACGATTAATGGAGATACGATAAAGCCATGCCGAAAATTTTTGTTGTGATTGATATTCTGGCAAATGGTAGTATGCTTTAATAAAAATCTCTTGAACAATGTCTTGTATATTTGATGAATGACCTAACATTTTCGTAAGAATTGAAGCCACCTTATCCTTGTATTTGTGAATAATTTGAGCATAGATTTCTTTGTTGCCCTGTAAGATATGCTCAATAATCTCCTCATCTTCCTCCATTGACTATCCTCCCATTCCAAAAAGGGGCTGCCAGCTCTTATCTTTTTGTCTGTTCATTTATATATAACGAAAAATGAGGGAGACCCCTCTTACACTTTTAAAAAAAATTTCAAAACATTATCATTCGAACTATCTTCTCGAAAGATACCCGATTCTCTTGTGATAAAAAACTGAACATTAGGAGATAACCCTTCTTTCCCCCATCTTGCATAATAAAAGGAGCGAGGCTGTTTTTTCCTCACTCCTTTGCTTTATTACAGGTAGCGCTCCCTTTTGAAAGCTTTAGGGAAAGAGCTTACGTGCCGTTTGGATAAACGTTTGAACGGCATTGGAAGACTCCTTCAATGAGGGAACTGCCAAACGAATATCTCTAAATGCTTCTGGCTCCAGTTCTTTTTTGAGCACATTAGGCGGAAGCGCCCAAAGCGATAGTTCCGACAACACCGCAATTCCAAGCCCCTCTTGTACCATACTTAGCGCTGAATTTACGTTTCTGACCACAAATCGAATCCTCAGGTCTACTCGCGCTCGATTAAACAAGTCAACAATAGGCGGCTCGTAGCCTGACTTGCAGCTAATCAACGGCTCGTTGCTCAAATCTTTGACAGAGATAACCGAGCGATTTTGTAAGGGATGGTCGTCTCTTATCACCGCATACATTCTCTCTCGAAATAAAGGAATCGTTTCAAATTCATCGTCTGGCGGGATAATTAACCCAACATCAATTACCCGGGTTTCTAGCCACTCTTTAATTTCATCGATGGTTCCTTCATAAATCACAAACTCCAACTGCGGATATTGTTCAGCCATGACCTTAATGATTTTGGGTAAAAAGTGAGCAGACGCCACTGGGAATGCGCCAACGCGTATCGTTCCGATTTCAAGACCTTTTTCACTAGCAATTTCTTGGTGCACTTTTTCAAAGGACTGTAAAATATCCCGAAATAAAACTAAAATTCGTTTTCCCACATCGGTAAGCATAATACCGTTTTTCCGATCCCGAATCAGAAGAGTTACATCCAGCTCCGCTTCAAGTGTGGAGATAGCGCGACTGACGGCAGGCTGCGTCATATTTAGCTCTAGACCTGCTTTGGTGAAGCTCCCAGTATCAGCAATTTTGACGAATAACTCTATTTGTGCATGTGTCATAACAAAAATGATATGCCCCCCATAAAAAACATTCATTTTATTTATATAAGAAATCATTTTATCATGTACAATGACACCAAGACAAGGAGTGACATATACATGCTTCAACAATCTCGTATAAAGGCGGGTCTGTATCTCGCATTTTTGGTTCTTATGTGGGGCGTTAATTGGCCGCTTTCCAAATACGCATTAACCTATACCCCGCCACTGCTGTTCGCTGGCTTGAGGACATTTATCGGCGGTCTTCTCTTAATTTCCTTTGCTGTATGGAAACGAAAACAGCTTCATTTAAAAGGAACGTGGCATATCTATCTCATTTCCTCAGCTTTGAACATTATACTCTACTATGGCTTTCAAACCATTGGCTTACAGTACATGCCTGCCGGATTGTTCTCGGCAATCGTATTCCTTCAGCCTGTGCTGCTCGGAATTTTTTCCTGGATTTGGCTTGGAGAATCAATGTACGGATTAAAAATCCTCGGTCTCTTGCTCGGATTTTTCGGCGTTGCCTCGTTAACCACCGACGGGTTTACTGGCAACATGTCAGCGTGGGGAATTATATTCGCCATCGCCTCTGCCATTAGCTGGGCCTGCGGTACGGTTTATACGAAAAAAACAGCAGCTCAGGTCGACTCTGTTTGGATGACGGCACTGCAAATTACAATTGGCGGCATCGTCATGCTGGGTTCAGGTTCAGCCATTGAGAGCTGGTCTGATATTGCTTGGAATGCCTCGTTTATCACTGTTACTCTTTTTATTTCGATTTTCGTCATTGCATTGGGCTGGCTTGTTTATTTTCAACTGCTCGCAACAATCGAAGCCAGTAAGGTGGGAGCTTTTACCTTTCTCATTCCGCTCATCTCCGTCATGTTCAGCGTACTTTTCTTACATGAACAGGTGAAATATAAACTGATTGTTGGACTTTTATTGATTACCGGAAGCATTGTTTTGGTTAATTTCAAGCCGAAGCGTATCGGCAAAACGTCGAAATTTGCGATGCATCGATAAACTAACGTGCTCTTTCCCTAAACTGTTTCACCTAACATTTACAAAAAGTAAGGGTATTGTATATCCGCGAGAGAGAAATATTATTTTACAAAAAAGAGATGCTGGAATGAGAACATATCGAAATCTACTTATCTTTATGACCCTGCTCGCTGCTTTTTCACAGCATCAAGTGAGTGTCTACTGAAAGAAGCCATTGCCAATGCTACTTCTCAGGAAATTCAGCATCAGGCAAAATAGAAGACAATTACTGGGGTACCTATCCATTATTAATAAAGGTAGCTAGTCCTGAAAAGCTAGTAAAAATGGTTATATTGGATTACTCTGTCCTTATAAAAAGGTTACTCATAAAACTACTAAAAAAGTGACGTATAAGGGAGAAGTATGTAAGTTAACTCCATGTTACCTCTGCCTTATTAAAGTACGTATCTATCCTAAAATTACAGAATGCTCGTTATGCCGATATGATTACAAAGCTATCAGGAACTATGGCACCATCAGTATTTCTTCAAAGCAGTAACATCCGTTCTGTAATGTTTAGGATAGATCGTGCTCTACCTCGTGTTAGTACATTTCATGTATTTTTCTTCGAGTTAAAAATTTTCCTTTTAACGTCGAAGCATTATATGTCCCAAAATAGAAAAGGCGAACACCTACCTGTCCGCCAGCAACGATAACTCTATCTTCTGTCTTTAGACCTTGTCATATCAGTAGCAGATGCCCACCTGCAATGGCCTTTCGGATGTTGGAAGCTGAGAATGCCGAGGCAGTAGCACCTCATCCATCTAAAAATCTTCGTTTACTGCTGACCTAGTGTAGAAGTCAAATCAGTAGCCCCTATCCGCTTCATTCCCGCTTAATATAAATGCTGCTTGTACTCTTGACTGACCATCTCATCAAAGACCTTGGCACTCATCCCTTTTATATATTTAGAATGAGCTAGTTGTTTCATCACCATTTCTCCCATCGTTGGGAACGTTTTTCGATCTATTTGATTAGCTGGATTCCATAATCCCGCATCCACCATTGCATGAGAGTATGCTAAGGTCACTTCTTGAAGTTCAATCCATATGCCTAACGCCGGGCGTTTTCCTGCTATTGAGAGCGGTTCTAATATTTTGGCTTCTTTTACAATAGAGGCTTTGCCTTGAACATGGAGGATATGATCTACACCTGGAACAAAAAAGAGAACACATACATATGGATTAACAAGTATATTCTCAAAATTATCGCAAATTTTGTTGCCAGGACGATCGGGAATCAAAATGGTATGTTCATCCAGTATTTGTACAAAGCCCGCCGGATCACCCTTGGGTGATATATCAGCTCCTCCTTTCATTTGACTGGAACCAACACAAATGAAAGAAGCGTGTGTAATAAAGGATTTCATCTGTTCGCTTAGAACAGTGTGCTGGCAGAAGAGGTCACTTGCTGAAGACATCTCTGCATGATAGCTAGCTAGATAGGTTGTAGAGTCCCACAGCTTGGAACGAATGAAGGCTTTGGCACAATGTAAAAAGCATTCCTCGACATCTACCCGGATTGCTGCTACGAGCTGCTGATCTGCTGGAAAATGAGCAGTTAGAAGTGCTTTCTCTTTGATAATGCTTGCTTTGCCATTAACGCGTAGGGTTTCACTTACTCCCTGAATAAAAAATAGCAGCCCGATAAATGGATTCGCATTGATATTTTCAATAATGCGCATATAATCTCCAGCTTCTTTTATGGGGATAAGCAAACTATTCTCAGCAATAAAACGGACAAAGCCCTTTTCCCCGCCAAACATAGCCCCATGCAGGAAATCATTCCTTTGCTTAGTTGTGGCGCATACAATGGACGAATGCTGAATAAAGTAGCGGCTTTGTTCCTCTAAGCTAGGTAATACTTTTTCCAGTAAAGCCTCAGACGGTGAGCCGACTACTTCTCGCAACTGCGCTTTTGTTTGCACCGTGAAATCTAAAGGCAGCTTCATCTTTATTCCCTCCTTTTACAGCATAAATTGAAAGGATTCAATCAAGATAATTATACCTTAAATGATAATCATTACCAATTATAAATATAGACCTATTTCCATCAGTGCTTCTTCCCAAATGAAACAACCCTTGCAGCAGTATGTTTTAGGCCACAAGGGTTTAACTGATTCTTATCAAGCATGTAAGTTAGAGAAAACGCGTTCTTTTTACCTCATAGACACACAGATCCTGAGCGATCTGGGTATTCGGAAAAACCTCTTGCGCTTCCTGTAGCATGTCATTAAGAGTAACCGGTCCGTCTTCAATATCATAACGTGGGCTCAAATGGGTAAGCAATAAGCCTTTTACTTCTGCTGCAACAGCGATTTCTGCCGCTTGTTTTGCTGTGGAATGCCCACTTCGTTCAGCTAATTCTAGGTGCTGATGAACATAGGTAGATTCGTGAACGAGCATATCTGCTCCTTGTGCTAAACGCACCATATTCTGACAAGGTACAGTATCTCCACTAAATGCAACCTTAAGGCCTGGCTGAGGCGGGTTAACAAAATCTTTGCCATGAAATACCCTGCCATCCTCTAATTGAATAGTCTCTCCTGCTTTAAGCCGAGCATACATGGGCCCTTTAGGAATACCCGCTTCTTTTGCTAATTCAATCTTAAACGCACCAGGACGTGGCTTCTCCGTCATCGAATAGGCAAAGGCCGGAACGCGATGCTTCACCTTCGCCGCTTCCACGACAATGGTATCATCCTCGTAAATAATTCCTTCCTCTACCACTTTAATGATCAGGGGATACTGTAAATGAACGGGGCTAATACGCATGATGGCTTGTACATACTCATCAATGCCTTTTGGACCATATAGCGTAATTCCGCCTGTTTCAGCCCCGCGCAGAGAACGGCTGGCAAGCATACCAATTAATCCGTATAAATGATCGCCATGCAAATGCGTAATAAATATCTTTTCCAACTGCGAAATATTCAGCACAGAACGCATGATTTGGTGTTGCGTACCTTCCCCACAGTCAATGAGCCACCACGCTCCTCGATCCATGAGACGAAGTCCGATACCCGATACATTCCGCTTAGTGGTAGGGGCTCCTGAGCTAGTTCCAAGAAAAACAATCTGCATGCCCTACCCACCTCCATCCTTTATGTAAAATCCACGTGCATATTTTACCAATCTTATCATATTTGAAACAAAAATTCATCTAACCTTCTAACATTACAGTTCCAAATGGCATAGTGATACATACCCGTTACTATTTTTTACTCTTGCACCATTCACTGCAACCTAGCATAGGTTAGAGTAAAACGAAACGCCTAGGAGGTTTTTTGATGAAGCAATTCCTTATCCTAGGCATTATTCTTTGCCTAGGGCTTTTCAGCTTTTTGACCGGCTGCTCCAGTAACAATACCAATAAGCTCCGAGTAGGAGAGGTTACTCGCTCCCTTTTCTACGCTCCACAATACGTTGCTTTAGAAAAGGGATTTTTCAAAGAAGAAGGGTTGGAGGTTGAAGTAATAACTACTTGGGGTGGCGACAAAACAATGACCTCCCTGCTATCTAATGGCATTGATGTCGCATTGGTGGGCTCTGAGACCAGCATTTATGTAGATCAACAGGGCGGGCAAGATCCGATCATTAATTTTGCCCATCTGAAGTTAACTTTACAATAGGGAAATGATCCTCATCCTTCTATTGGATTTGTGTTTAGATTGTGCTTATTGGGAAGGACGAGTAGTTTTTAAGGAACTTAGAGGATATGAAAACAGAAAATTGTAAGCAAGAAAACGTTTTACAGAATCTCTCAGAAAACCTCCGCAAAGAACTAGAACAGTTTTTTTCTAAAAAGATTCATTTTCACACCTAACCGTAATACAACTGAACCAACAACTAGATGAGCACATTGTTATCTGTCAGAAGATTAGACGTCTAGTTGGTCGGTATGAATAAGCTGCACGGGAACTTTACTAAACCCAGCAGGGGGAATAATTAATAGCCTTGTTTCAGTTTATTCTTTGAAGTCAGCTAGAAGATATTTTTCGGGCATATAAAAAGCGAGCCAGTGGTAGGCATTCACCCAATTGTATATGGACAATTGTCTAGAATGTAGACAGCTAAATACACTATCAGGAAAATAGATTAAATTAAGGAGTGATTGTATTGGTTTGTAATAATTTCCCTTATACCTATGAGCAATGTATGCGAGATTGCACATCTGGAGAAAATCCAGGTACAGCTGAAGAATGCGAACCTGCATGTAGACAGTTTAAAACAAACCCTTGGTATACAATATGTACAGAATCTATGCCATATGTCCCTTCAACGCCGTACGACATGAGCCAACCAGTGCCTTACAGTCCACAGCCATATCCTTATCCATATCCTTATTCCTATCGTTCTTTTCTTGATGACCCTTGTATGCGAGAATGCCGAAGACAGGGAATACCTTTAGTAAACTGCTGTTTTAGATGTGGATATTGCTAACAGACATGCTTAGAATTAACGTGCCAAATAGATCATAATCTCCAAGCGCTTCTATCCTTCTAGTTATAAAAGCCCATCTTACCCATTTTCTGCGGTTCTGCGAACGTATAATGTTTTCATGTTTGAAAATTAAAATGAAAATGATCCATATGAATCAATTAATCAGTCCAGTCATTTTTTATTTTTTTGCATTTGATAAATTACGGAAATGCTGTAGCCGCAGCACCAGAGTCAATGAGCTTGTGTTACCCCTAATCTTTACCACTATTCAACCACCGTCTATCCTTTGTCGGTGGTTGAACCTTTTAAAGTATCATCTCCATGCGCCTCTATCTTCTCTAGCAGTCTTCCGGTTATGACACTGCTCACATAATGGCTGCCAGTTGTTCTGATCCCAAAACAATGTCCTATCTCCCTTGTGTAAAACGATATGGTCAACTACTGTAGCACCAGTGAATAATCCTATGCTTCTCTTGTTAGTGTTGGAGTCTGGAATGTAAACAGGTCTTTCATGGTTTGCTAGGCATTGTTTCATCCTCCTTGTTTAATAGAAAAAATATCTATCAAAATGACCTATATATTTATTTCTTTTGTGTACTTATTGCACACATCATGCAGCAGAAACTAGGATTACTTGTGCAGAAATGATAGTTGTTGCTTACAGTAGCTCAACCGGTTAAAATACCCATTTTCGCTAAATTAGTTAAATAAAAACCCCTATTTATATTACAGAAACTACAGTTCAAACAAAGTTATTGCAGCATGATGCAAACATTAAGCAAACATATTTTTATTAGGAGATTTTTTTCATTGCAATAAAAAATACATGATCCAAAAAGAGGATCATGTATAGTGATGCTTCTTTGCAAAACGGGATTTCAACTCATTCTATGGAATCGTACATATCCTGCATACCTATCAAAACTGCCTTGATATCCCCCGTTAATCCATCCGCCATCTCCATTATTCCAGAATTCACCATCCGTGAAAACCCACACTCCATAAAGAATGTTGCCATAACGTACTGTATAAAATGTTTGAATGCCTTGTAGATTATGAGAATATCTTTGATTTAAATTATAAACCACCACATTCTTTTTTCCTTGACCCACTTGGTAAAAAGCATGGTAAAGTGTGTCTTTAACAAAATTCTCACGGGCAACGTCTACTGGAAGAACACTTTTTTCAGACTTATGAATACTTGGTGGAAATTGGTTCGGGGTGTTGGTTACATTTTCACTCGCTAATGCTCCAGTCGCTCCTGTTGATAACATAAGAGACAATCCCATTAATGAAATTAAAAACTTGCGTCCAACTTTCATTTTTACCATCCTCCTAACTTCAATAATAAACCTTTATTGTAAAAAAATTACATAAAAAGATTATGGATATATAATACCTTGTTAATTCTGCATTTTCAATATAGTTATTATAATTATATTCTTTTTTGACATAAACACCCGATTGATCGAATGGCCTATTCCTTAAAGACTGAAGTTACTTCCTCCACTTTTGTCGAGAAATTAATGTATAACATTTCGGAACATTATATATGTCTAGTATAGAAGCTTGTCCTCTGTTCGTTCGGTTATCATTAACATCTAGATTTAGGATGTTTGTTTTATTTGACGACATTTTTAAAGGAAGCAACAATTCCTGAATTTCACTTGATTCAAAATAAACTTAGTCTTTCGTTTGCTTCTCATGAGTAAATATAAGAATCCCTATGAATAGCTGTTTACGTGCAGGTTTATACTTTACCGAAACTCAACGACCTTCTTTAAAGTATTTATCCATCCTCCTTTATTTCACCGAATATATACTTTAAACATCTTCCAAAACACTATGCTCTTTCTCATTATCAAACTGTTTTATGATCAGCTCTCGTTCTTTGCGAAGCTCTTCAATACGGAATGTGTAGATCACTGTCCTTTTCTACGACTCTTTAGGAGTCGCTTGATTCTGAATCCTTCTCAGCTTTCATGGTCAGTTCTTTTCCTTTACGCTCGTTCTCTGTAAGGATATCAAGGTAAATCTCAATGAATCGGTCAAGAGCCTCTTTTGATGGTTCCCGTCTACCGATTGCCCAAATTTCCGGGTTCGTTCTTCCATCTTTCATAAGCACCATCCCCCTTGTAGAAGATGTATGCAACGATTCGTTGAGGACAACACTCATGTAAGAAAATGATCGGCAGTGTTTCGTGTATGCACATGAACTTGCTCATGATCGTCTTCCTAACGGTTAGGCTGCTATTTTCTCAAGCAAAACCAACTCTTCAATCCAGATAAATTTGAACGACAGGCAAATGTATTCGAAGTAAAATTGCTCATTCAGGAAGACAAGATTCAATGCGGTGAAACCTCAGATGAGATTTGTCTCCGTAACACGTAACGGTAACCCAACTTGAAATGGATGAGTATATAAAATGGAGTGAAAGTGAGTTTTATGAAAAAAGTAACAATCACCAGAGTGGCAATTTATGTACGTGTTTCAACAGATGAACAAGCAAAAGAAGGCTTCTCCATCCCAGCTCAACGCGAAAGACTCCGAGCATTTTGCCAAAGCCAAGGCTGGGAAATCATAGAGGAGTATGTAGAAGAAGGATGGTCGGCAAAAGATATTCAAAGGCCGCAAATGCAACGTCTGCTAAAGGATATCAAAAAGGGAACCCTTGATATGGTACTAGTGTATCGCTTGGACCGACTTACTCGATCGGTTCTCGACCTTTACTTACTGCTGCAGATATTTGAAAAACATGATGTCGCTTTCAGATCAGCGACTGAAGTATATGACACCTCAACAGCTATGGGGCGACTATTCATCACACTTGTTGCGGCTCTGGCACAGTGGGAAAGGGAGAACTTAGCAGAGCGTGTGAAATTCGGCATTGAACAGATGATTGATCAGGGTAAGAAACCTGGAGGGCACTCCCCATTCGGTTATCACTTCGATAAAGATTTTACATGTACAATCATTGAGCAGGAAGCAAGGGTAGTAGAAAAGATATACCAATGGTACGCGGAAGGTTTTGGGTATCGCTCGATTGCTAAACAACTAAATGAAATGGATGTGAGTCCACGTATCGCCAAACGTTGGAACCATATTTCCGTTCGGGATATTCTGTTGAACGACATGTACATAGGCGTATACCGATGGGGTAATAAAATTGTGCTGGATAACCATCCCCCCATCATCTCAAAACAATTGTTCGCCAAGGTAAAAAAGACAATGGAGGGAAAGTCCGGTCAATCGCCAAGGAAAGGAAAGTTCCCCTTGACAGGGATACTACGTTGCGGGGACTGTGAAGAACACAATATGCAAGGGTTCTACGATCATCGTGATCAAAAGACGTATTATCGTTGTCTCGGTTGTAACCGCGTTACCCACGATCAGAGAATACTAGACCCTCTCCTCGGCGAGATTGAAAGACTGATTACATCCAAAGAGTATTTCCTGGAAAAAGTCAATAATCAAAGAGAAGTGCAAGTAGATTTAGATAAAATCAGGGGTGAGATAGCAAAAATCCAAACACAAAAGGAAAAGTGGTACGATGTGTTCATGGACGACAGCAATCCTATTCCAAAGGAAACGCTTTTTGAAAAGATCAATGCTTTGAACAATAAGGAAAATGAACTGCAAGAACTTATCAATGATTATGATGCGGAAGAGGAAACCCCAGAAGAGAAATATCACAAGATTAAAAAAATGACCAATATCCGTGAACAGTATCATTTAGCAGACGTATTTCGCAAAAAAGAGTTGCTTCATAGTTTATTCGAAAAAGTTATTATTTACCGAGAGCGCGGACGAAACAAGAAAATTCGCATTGAATATTCTATGCATTAACCCTGTTATATGTGTAATTTCCCTCAGCTTACCCAAACTGACGGCACATTCTTAGTCGCCCGGTCCAAATCAAATCACTTTTCTTGGGATCAGGTAAAAGGCAAGGTATTCCTCGGTCAACGAAAGGGTGGAATGCCTCAGATGGTCGGCGAGTTTGTCCTAAAAAAAAATAAAATCGATCCCCAAACAGACGCTACCGTTCTTCAAAACATTGAATTTAAAAATATCCCTTCCGCCTTCGCTTCAGGTACTGGAGATTTTGTACAACTCTTTGAACCAACAGCATCTCAATTCGAACAAGAAGGCATCGGTCATGTAGTAGCGTCCTTTGGTAAGGAAAGTGGTACTGTTCCTTATACCAGCTATATGACGAAGCAAAGCTATATCCAAAAAAACGAAAAGAATATTCAGAAATTCACTAATGCCATATATAAAGGGCAACAATGGGTAAACTCTCATTCTGCTAAGGAAGTGGCAAACGTGATTACTCCCTATTTTTCCGATGTAAAAGCAGATATTCTCACTCGTTCTATTCAGCGTTATCAGGACCAGGGTTCCTATTCAGCTTCTCCCTTATTAAAAAAAGCCGACTGGGAGTTATTGATAGAAATTATGAAGACTGCTGGAGAGCTGAAACAATCAATACCCTATGAAAAACTAGTGAATGAAACATTTGCCAAACAGGCGTTAGGAGGTAAATAGCCTATGCCCCCTTCTCCTCAGGCAAAAATTGAGTTAAAGGATGTCACCCATCTATACGTAACACCACGCAACGCATTTATGGCAGTAAACAACATTTCCTTACACGTGGAGGAAGGTGAGTTCGTCTGTTTAGTAGGCCCTAGCGGTTGTGGAAAAACCACCTTGCTTTCCCTCATAGCAGGACTCGAAAAACCTACAGCGGGTCAAATATACGTAGACAAAAGTCAGCTAACAGGAACGACTCGTAAGGTTGGCTATATGCTTCAGCAGGATTATTTATTTAATTGGCGCTCCATAGAAGAGAATGTGTTTCTCGGATTAGAGGTGCAGGGAATCCGCACCAAAGCAAATGAAGAATACGCATTGCATTTACTGGAAGAAATGGAGCTGATTCATTTTCGAAAAGCTTCACCACAGCAGTTATCTGGCGGAATGAAACAACGTGTAGCCTTGGTCCGAACTCTTGCCTGTCAACCGGAAATCCTGCTTCTCGATGAACCCTTCTCTGCTCTGGATCATCAGACGAAGCTTAAGCTGGAAGACCTTATTATCGAAACCTTGCGTCGACACAAAAAAACTGCTATTTTAGTCACCCATGATTTACAAGAAGCTGTAGCTATGGGAGACCGAATCTACATATTAGATCGAAATCCGGGACGCATTCGTTCAGAAATGAAGATACCAGAGTTAATCCGTCAGGCGCTGCCGTTTCAGGCTCGACAATTGATTGGCTTCTCCGATCTGTATAACCACGTGTGGAGAGAGATGGAGGGAAGTTCTGATGGAACCAATTAACATTGACCGCATTCATCAGCAGTATAAACAGGGCGTCACACGTACCAAATGGTTGGTTTTTCTCACCCAGCTTCTCGTCTTATTTGTTTTTTTAGGCACATGGGAATTAGCTGCTTTCTTCAAATGGATTGATGTCCTGTTGTTTAGCTCACCTAGCCGAGTCTGGAGTTTGTTCATCGAAAAGCTGGCGGATATGAGCTTGCTGATGCATACCAGCGTAACCGTACTTGAAACGATCATTGGCTTCTTACTCGGAACTCTCCTTGGTACCTTACTGGCTATAATGATTTGGTGGTCCCCATTTTTATCACGCGTGTTAGAGCCCTATTTGATTATCGCAAATAGCATGCCTAAAGTAGCATTGGGTCCTCTGTTCATTGTAGGTTTAGGTCCCGGAGTCATCTCCATAATTGCCACAACACTCTCTGTTTCGATTATTATTACCGCCATAACGATCTATTCCAGCTTCCGTGAGGTTAACCCTAACTATCTGAAAGTCATGCAGACCTTTGGTGCAAACAAAAGTCAGATGTTTGCCAAGGTGATATTTCCTGCCACAATGCCTACAATTATTTCATCCTTAAAGGTAAATGTCGGACTTTCTTGGATAGGTGTTGTTGTGGGAGAATTTCTAGTTGCTCAAAAAGGTCTGGGTTATCTCATTATTTATGGCTTTCAGGTCTTTAATTTTTCCCTGGTCATGGTATCTCTCTTCGTCATTGCACTCGTCGCCGCTTTGATGTACCAAGGTGTCAGCTACCTAGAGAAGAGGCTTACCAGCCAGTTTAAATAGATAGCAATACCAAAAAGTCGCTCCGATTCAGGGCGGCTTTTTCCACTCGTCTATCTTAAAAAAATTACAATGCACACCTCTTATAATTACAAATCTATAAAAATAGATATAATAATCTCTATGGAACCTTCATTGATTTATAAAGCACTGACTAACGATACTCGTCGACAAATCTTACTATGGTTAAAAAATCCAGGGGAATTCTTTGACGAAAGACCTTATTTACAACAAGGGCTGAGCTTTCAAATTGGTGTATGTGTGGGCGATATCCAAACAAAATCAGGTTTAGCCCAATCAGTCATTTCTAGTTACTTGTTAACCATGCAAAAAGCTGGGTTGTTGGAATCAGAACGAATCGGGAAATGGACGTATTATCGAAGAAACGAAAAAACCATTCGGGAATTTGCCGAGTATGTCCAACAAGAACTATAAAAGGAAAGGAGGCTTTTTCTTTTTTTGTTTTAAACATATACATATATAGATATATAGTTTTTCGTATGCAACATTACCTATATGAATAAGAATGGAGATATATTTACATGAAACAGCTTAACCCGCTTCTTATCATGATGCTAGCTTTAGGTGTATTTGGTATCATTACCACTGAAATGGCTATTGTAGGGGTTCTCCCCAGCTATGTTTACAGTGTATAGCTATTTTGCCGAATATCTGGGACAGGTAACACACATGAACGGCTCATGGATTAGTTTCATGTTGATGGTGTTTGGCCTCATTATGATTTGGGGCAATGTTCGGGTCTTCCTTGCAAAAAAACATGATGAAGACAGTAGTATTGTTTCCTCTTCTGTATATAGTAATTTACTTACTTGCTTATTATTTTGGTTCTTCTTTCATTTCAATGGTGGCTATCGTATTCATTTGGGGAATCATACATTCCGGTGGGCTAATCGTCAGCCAAACATGGCTCATGACTGAGGCAAAAGAATCCCCTGAATTCGGCAACAGTTTATTTGTCTCATTCTCCAATCTTGGAATTACGTTGGGAACTTCTATTGGTGGCTGGTTAATCTCTCAACTGGGATTACATCAGCTTATTTGGAGCGAAAATAGCATTTGCATTGCTTGCTTTCCTCTTAATCATGATAAAAATAAAAATTTTGAGTTCTGCCAAAGAGAAAATAGATGTAGCGTAGAATATGACATGAACACTGTAAAAGAAAGCCCACCTCATCCGATGAAAAGCTGATTTTTTTGTATATAAAAATTGTTGTAAATATTGATATAATAAAAACTTCAACTCTAGTAAAAAAGGAGATACTACTATGATGGGTACAAAGGTAATGACGTTTGCTTTAGTTGGGGGAGCTATCGGCTTGTTCTTGGATGGCGTGATGATTGGGGCACTTGTGGGAGTGTTGATGTACATATCTATTCAACTTGAGGAATACCTAAAGCAACGGAATTAAAAATCTTTGTTCATCGTACATCCTACTGCATAGAAATAAACAGCCGGGACACCACCATGTTAATGGATGCCCGGCTGCTTGCTGGTATAGATTCTGGTAAGCCTCATGCTACGATGGAAACCTATAATGTTTTGGTAAAATCCACCAGAGACTGTGACATTTTATTAATCTCATCCATTGACGAGTTTACTTGCTCTGTCAAGGCCGCCTGCGTCTGTGTAAGAGTGTTCATTTTTCCAATATGCAACAGAATGGTTTCAATGAGTTCCTTCATGTCATTCAAACTGCTTTCAATGTTTACAGTGGCATTTGCGCTATGTACAGCTAGCTTTCTTACCTCGTCTGCGACAATCCCAAAACCGCGCCCCTGCTCACCTGCACGAGCTGCTTCGATGGCTGCATTTAAGCCTAACAAATTTGTCTGCTCAGCAATTTCTTTAATAAACTTTGAAATATTTTTGGTTTCATCTGCACTGCCCTTTGCTTTATTGGCAGCTTCAGTTGATTGATCCTGCGCAACAGCAAGCTCCTGAGCTTGATTGGTTATCGAATTGACGCCTTTAACCATATCGCTAATAGAGTCTGACAGATGCTTCATTTGAGAGGTCATTTCACGTACGACCTGCTCTTTGTTTTTTTCAAGGGTAATATCCCGTATGGTCCCAGCTACACGCAATGGAATACCAGTGCGACTTCGAATGGTTTCACCGCTAGCATGATACCAACGATATTCACCGGTTTTTAAGCGTAGCCGATAGTCAATATCAAATGGAGTTCTCCCGCTATAATCATTCAAGTGATTAGCAAAGGCTTCCAAGGTCCGTTTTTCATCCTCTGGGTGAAGTCTGTTGCTCCAGCTACTCATCACATTTGGGAAATCGGTTTCATCTTTAAATCCAAGAGCTCTGCGGAATTGAGGTGACCACCAAAATTCATTATTTGGATTAATAACATCGCCCTCAACTACGGTCATATCCCAAGGAGCTTCCACTAGAACACGATTGATAAGATCATACCGTTCTGCCAAGGATTCTAATTCTTGTTCTTTCATTTTCTTATCATGTATATCAAATAAAGCGCCCGCTACCCGTAAAGGAATCCCATTAGCATCTCGAACCGTTGCCCCAGTAGCTCGGAACCAGCGATATTCGCCGGTTTTTAATAATAAACGATACTCCACATCATAAGGAGTTTTTCCTGAGTGATCCAATAGATGCTTTTCAAAAGCTTCCAGAACCTGGTCATGATCATCTGGATGCAATTTTGATGCCCAGCTATGAAGAACGTTAGGAAAATCGGTTTCGTCCCGATAGCCCAGCATTCTTCGGAATTCATCCGTCCAGGTAAACGTATTCTGAGGATTTACAGGATCACCTGCTACTACATTCATATCCCATAAGCCCACTTCAATGGCTTCCGTGACTAATTCAAGCCGAACAGCTACATTTTCTCTAAAGCTTTGCATCGTTCTTAGAATAGCATTCAGATTTTCAGCAAATTCCTTTGCTTCTGAGCTATCTGTAGACGGCTGAAACTCAGTGGAAAAGTCATTCATTTCAACCATTTTGCGTAACCTTCGGCTTTCCTCTACGAAAGCAGTAAGCTCGTTAGCTTGTACTGACTTAAAAAACATAGATCATCTCCCCTTTTACAGTTATATAGAATCCTCAGCAATCAAACCTAACCAAACCTGCCCACTCTATGAATCTTTTTCTACAGCATTCATTTTGCTGATTATGGCGAACAAGGCTTAAGAAGCTCTTTTGCCTTGGCAAGAGCTTTTTCAGATCATTTATTATCCATCTCCAGGTTATTCAATCAAATGTCAGATTAATAACGTTTTTTTTCCACCATTGGATTGAAAGATAACAAGTTTGAAAAGGTACGCTTATTATACAAATTTCGTCAATATACGACAATGATCAAAATGCATCAAAACTTTCATTTTTGCATCTCTGACTGTAACGTTCACAAGTGGTAGGGCATAAAAAAATAACCCTGAATGAACATCAGAGTCATTTTTTTACTGAGGGGTATATTTTCATGTATTCTTTGAGGATATAACGCTGGTTTCTTTTCACCTAGTTTTCTATTATTTTGACATCCTTGGGTAAATCAAGAGTAAAGTCTTTTTCATTAAATTGCCGATGAACATCAATCTTTGTTACAAAATACTCGGAAATTTGTTTGTTATTTGCATTCGTAATAGACTTTAGCTTTAGACCGGTTTCCTTATCGATCCAGAGTTCGTTAGTGGTAATACGAGACTGGTTGTTTCTTACTGCCTCTTGTTTTTTAGTGATATGATAGACATCTCGGTTAAGCAACGTTTCTTCCGCAATATGAAAAGTAACACTGGCGTCTGCAAGAATATCATTTTTTAGCCGTGTTAATTCTTGCTTTGTCGCATTAATTTTGTTATCGGTAGCTGCCGTTATTCCTGTTGAAGATATAACAGCTTGTTTATTTCCTTCCATACTTTCTTCCTTATAACTAGTCGACTTCCCTCCCTTACTAACGTAAAAGCTCGTCCTACCATCCTTCGTAGTTTCCATTCGCAACTGATTATTTATTGTATTGTCTCACCATTATAATTCGTTGTAGCCGTTCTAGGACTCTTTGCTATAAGCCGATTCTGTGTCGTAAATGTTGCCTCCGTATAGCTAGAGATTGGCGTTTTGTTATTGATTTCCGCAATTACCTGCTCTAGAGTTAACGATTGCTGAGTTTTGCTTTCCGCTGCCTTCGCTCCATTAACCAGCATGGGGGAAAATGGGGATACAGCTGATAACATCAATGCCAACGTACTTGCTACAATAAGCGTACGATCTAAGTCATCCTCTCCTCATTTGATTCATTTATTTGATCCAGCATAAAAAAATCATTACACTATTTTTTGCACTTAGACATAATGTTCTACTATGGCGTTACGTTTTTTAGCAGTCTGTTGGATAACAAAAAAAGCCACCCACGTCCCTTGGATGACCTTTCCTAAGTTAATGATGTTTTTGTGGCGTAAAAAAGCTTTTAAACGGCACCAGCTATTGCAAAAGCTGCTTTTCACGTATTCTAATCATGTTCCTCGCAAATAAAATGACAATCGCAAATCCTGTAGCTCCCACTCCAAATGTCAAAACAAATTGTCCCCCTTGATACAAGAAGCTACCGATAATCGGTCCTGCCGCCATGCCGACATAACGAATAAAATTATAGAAGCCAATCGCTGTTGCTCGCTCTGCTACAAAGAGCTCCGTTAGCAGCGTACTTTGGATTGGCATGGCATAACCGCCACTAAAACCGTATAAAGATAAGCTAAACAAAAGCCATCCTATAGAAATATTTGCTGTCAGTGTAAAAATGACAACCGCTATCAGATGTAGAAAGCACGTGAACACCAATTTTTGTTCACTTCTTTCCTGCTGTTTTTTTTTCAATCTTCCACTTACAAAACTCCCTGCCATCAAGCATAAGGACAATGGTAAAAAAGCAAGCCCTGTTTGCTGGGCAGATAACCCATATGTGTTCTGGAGCACATGTGGTAAAAACACCAATACACTGTAAAACAAATAGAACTGAGCAAAGCCAAGCAGAAGTACGATCCGCCCAATCGGGTGAACAAGTACTTTTCCATAAGCCTTTAGTTGAAATGTTCGTACGATTCCCGTTGTTGGCTTCGTTTCTGGTACAAAGACTAAGCTAACGATAAACATAACAAGACCGGTTGCACCTAAAAAAGAGAAAATACCCGCAAATCCGCTCTGGCCTCCAATAAAACCGCCTAATAACGGCCCGATTACTGATGCTAGGGAGAGAAGCATCTGATAGCTGCTCATAGCTTGAGCTCTTTGCGATCCTTCAAATATATCTCCAATGACCGTAGCAGCTATCACGGGGATGGCGGCTACTCCAATTCCTTGTAATACACGATAAAATAAAAACCCAAAAATGCTTTCGGCAAAGGCGCATCCCACAGAAGCTATCACATAGAGAAGCAGACTAGGAAGCAACACAGCCCTGCGTCCGATACTATCAATAAAGGGTCCATACACGATTTGCATTACAGCTAGAGCGATGGTAAACACAGAAATACTTAGATTGATTAGGTACGGTGATGTATGTAATTGCTCCTGCATTTGCTGTAAGATCGGCGTGTAGATGTTTTGAGACAGCGATCCTACTAACGCGCTGATGGCTAATGTATACAATATCACTTTTGTTTTCATTCTCTCTTTCCTCCTAACCAATTCCCTATTCTGCCTGCTTGTTTTTATGTTCAGCAATGGCATCGCTTAGCAATCGATCAATAAAAGCAAGTTCAGAGCTGGAGTACTTTTGTAAAAACCTCTCGATTCTCCTCTCTGCCTGTTCATGTAGCTCCTCATGTAAACGAAAAATTTCATCACCCATCGGTGTTAACTGAAAATGAACCTCTTTTTGATTATCAGCTCTTTGTTTTTTTACTAGATAACCTCTTTGCAAAAGCTTCGTACTAATCTTAGAAATCGCTCCACGAGTCATATCCATCTCTTGTGAAATTGCTGTTACATTTACTTGGCCATGTTTTCCTATACAAGCGATTACATGCAGTTCAGATAAAGTCAGCTCTCCTGTCAGCCTGTCTAAATCTCGAATCGAGTTCAATAAGCCTGTCTGTCTTTGCTTCAGGTTTTCCTCATGTTGGTGCAGTAGCTTTTGCAGCTTCCCGACAATTTGTTGTGTAATCACGTATTTCCTTCTCCTTTTCTTCTTTATTTTTGTTTCCTAGGAAACAAATTAAGTATACCCTGCTCTATTTCAAATCACAAGCTTATGCAAATCTACTTATATCTTTTATCTTCCCTTTACAAAAAAACATTCCATCGCCACACGCTGGTGGTTCATGGAATGTTGATATTGCGATCGTCTGGCCTCTTATTTCGCCCCTACTTGAATACTCGATACCCATTGATCTAATGATCGGCGTTCTTTGGCTTTAGGTACCTGCTGTGGATAGCCTAAATGAAGAGAACCTACAATTTTTTGGTTGGAACGGAACCCGATTTCCTTTGTAAATTCTGCGTCAAAAATATAAGGATTGGTCCGCCATACAGCCCCAATGTTCTGCTCCCAGCATAGCAACTGAATGTTTTGAATAAATGCACACGTAGCCCCAACTGCTTCAAAATCCTTTTTCTCATTATCAAATACATCTGTTGCTATCAGCATCGAAATCGGTGTACTTTCAAAGTATTCTCGATATGCCTCTCTCACCTTTTCTTTTTTCTCATCCGTATGAGATTCAAAAATCCCAATTCGTTCGTAGCTATTGAAGACACATTGGAAAAAAAACTTTTTTTCTTGCTCAGTTGAAGCCATTTTGACTGCCCAAGGCTCTACTTCGCTATGAAAAGGTGCATATGCTGCCTGCTCTAAAATTTTATGGATCATCTCCAGCGGAATTGGAGTGTTTTCGGTTTGTCGTACAGTTCTTCTGGACGTAATTAGTGTTGCCAACGTCTGCATTGCTTTTGTCATGAGTATGTTCCTCCCCGATGGTTTATTGATCTGATGGTATTGTGAAGTTTTATATCTGTATCGTTATAACAGGCAGCTTTTTCGTTAACAGTTATATCTACATTTGCAGGTCCATTTCACGAAAGATATGTCCACAATTAGAAATGATAATCATTATCAAATATATAATTGCATTTTATCACCTTTTTGTTCAGGTTTCTAGAGGGTATCATCAGCAAACTGTTATACTCCGAATACCATTACAAACAAAAAACAAGGCCCCCTTCTTCCTAAAAGGAAAATAGCGCCTTGTCTCTTTTTTTATAAGCGTCTCTTGCTAACTACCAAATTTTCCACCAAGGCTTCTTCGTTTCTCCATTGGTGGTTACTGGATTTTTCTCATCTGCTTGGTGTGCTTCCAGAAGTTCCTGTGGCAATTTGTCCACATACTCTTGTACCGCTGGCTTAAATTCTTCACGCGTATGTTCTACTAATTCTTTTAAGACATCAATCGCTTTTTTTGTCTCATCTGTTTGTAACAGCGCATTGATATAGTTAAAGCCTGCATAAGGTCGTTCAAAGCTTGGTTTCCAATATTGCTCGCTTATCTGGATAAGCTGATAAACATACCCTGCTTGTCCAAGTTCCCCTGTCACGTTCATGACAATTTCTTCATGACCGTTTACTTTCTCGAGTGTTTCTTTAAACATATTCATAGCAGTCAACAGGTCGCCTTCCTTTAAAGCGACTAGGGCTAACACATAATGCGGGCGCCATGCACCTTCGCGATTGCCAAGCTCGGTTAAATATTGATATAGCTCCTCTTTCTTACCTGCTTCCATAAAGGAAGTGGTCAGCCATTCCAATGCATTGTCTTGGTTTGGATCAATAAGCAATGACTTTTGCAGCAGTAAGCCTGCTGTATGCTCCTCGCCTCCATGAGCATACAGACGTGCCAGATTAAGATGAGCGGTAGCTGATTCCGGGTATTGATCAATCGTTTCGTGCAATAGCTTCTGAGCCTGTGGAAATTCCCCTAATTGCATATGTACAATGGAACGGAATATCATTGCTGGTTCAATTGGACCGTATAATTCCAATAAGCGATCCGCTGCTTTGGAAGCCTGCTCTGGAAATTCCTGACGCACCAGCTCCATAGCGAACTCTCGCAATTTTTCATTATCATTCCAGTAAAGCTCCATATACTTTGGAATTATTGTATTTTGAAAATCCTCACGGGATAACTGCATACTCTGTCCATCTTCATTTTGAAATTCGATAAAATCTGACATGGCTAAAAGGCCTCTCTTTCCATGGCGATATAAGCTTCGTCACCTAGTTTTTAAAAAATCGATCTCTTCTCTAACAGACTTCTTGTTATCACCCTGCAATTCCTGCAATGAAGGCAGAGAAAATACAAAATGATCTCCCCAAGCCTCCTTTTCATTTGGCCCTACGGGGAAATCATTCCGATCGTTACCTATATCCAAGCTTTCATATTTACCTTACGAATAAATTCCTCAGGTGATTCCTTTGTCGCACCTTGTTCAGGCTCTTCGTCAGCAAGACCTACCACTTTTCGAAACAAAGCTTCATTTTTGGTAGCCAAGGCAAAGTCAAGCAAAGCTTCTTGCTGCGCTCGCTCAGCTGCTTCTGCCCAAATGGTCTCTTCTAAAGCAATATCTTTATCCGTTACAGGAAAATGCCGATCATATTTTGGGACACGAATCAACCAGTCAAAAGCCGAATCCGGGTTGCGATCGCGGCCAATAAGATAGGCATGTTCTCCGATTGGCAACGATTGTTCAAAGGAATCTGCTGTGATAATTACCCGTTGTCCAAGTGTAAACATAGGCACGAGCCCCCTTTTCCAACAGCTATTGTACTATCTATCTTACTCATTTCGTGTAGAATTGGAAAGAGAAAATCCCTGATTAGGCAATTCAGTATAGGTAATCGGTGTGAGTTTGGGTAGCTTCGGCCTATTCCTCCTCTTAAAAAAACGGAATATTTGTTGTACAATGAAAATATTAGTTCGATAGTTAAATTACGGATAGTAAAAAGCATAACGATAACGAGGTGTAGCTTGTGAACGGATTGTTTTCCTGGTTTATTGTCGGTTGGACTATTGTGCTGGTTGGTCTGTTTGCCATTGGTGGCTATTTTATGTTCCGAAAATTCCTAAAATCAATGCCTAAGCAAGATGGCAAATCGGAATTAGATTGGCAAGATCACTTTATTGATCAGACCAGACATATGTGGGATGACGACAGCCTTCAGCTATTAAACGAACTGGTAAGCCCTGTGCCTGAATTGTTCCGTCCCGTTGCAAGACGTACCATTGCTGCGAAAATTGGACAGCTGGCACTGGATGAAAAAGCTGAACATATGACAACAGAGCTAATCATTCGCGGATATATCATCGCAACGCCAAAACGTGACCATAAATTTTTGATTGCCCATTTAAAAGAAAAAGAAATTGACTTTACACCTTTTCAAAAATATTTACAAGCCTGAAACTTCCCTGCTCCTATTTCGTATATATTACTAACCGGCTTAAAGGGGAGACCAAGATGAAATTTTTACTCATTTTAGCGATGTTAGCTTTCATTCCAATTGTATTGATTGCCGTAGTGGCGCTTGTTATAGCAGGGAAAGCTAGTCGGTTTATCCAAGGACTGAAAAATGGCAATGGCCCTCATGTTTTTACCAGTACCGTTTCACATAAAAATAGGCCTTTTCAGAACAAGCCTCGCGAACATTCCATCTCAGATGATGACGATGTTGTCTTCCTTGGTAAACGTCAATAACAGAATGAACAAGAGCAGCTTCTTGTAAGAAGCTCAGTAAAATTACATTTGTTCGTAAGATAAAACAACGATGTAGATTACAAATCAAAACCCTTCTGCTAGTCCCGTCTTAAAAATAGGGCTGGGCATCAGAAGGGTTTTTGTATGGAATTTTAATAGCGCACGCTTATAGGAAAAATCGATTTCTTTAAAAGAACGTTATTTAAAATCTTCTAACACCTGCTCCAACTGTCTCTCCGCAAGAGATTCCATCCGCACATCATATTCTGCAAAAAAATGCTTACGAGATAGCTCATGCGGTGTAATAATACAGTACATTCCAGCCGCTTTGGCAGCTTTTGCCCCAGTGACTGAATCCTCCACAGCAATTGCTTCATACGGTCTTACTCCAAGGCATTCGAGCGTTTTTGTGTAAAGCTCTGGGTCAGGTTTGACTTGCAGCACATCATCCTTGGTTAAAACACAAGAAAAATAGTCACGTATACCATATTTCTTTAGATGAGGGTCTACCCAAGAGCGAGGGGAGCTAGAGGCAAGACCAATTTTTAACCCTAGAGAACGCGCTGCTTCTAAATAATCCCGTACACCTGGGCGCAAATCTGCTGTCTGCAACAATTCTCTGTGACGATTTAACCACTTATCTTCTGTTGCAACTCGGTCAATCGGCGCTTGAATCAGCTCTTCCAAATGAGCAAAAGGATCAAATACAAGCTCGCTCCCCACCCCTTGTGACCATAGATCAACAGGAAGTATTACACCATAAGAATCATAGATTTCCTTAAATGATTGATATAATGTCCACTCCGTATCCAAGATGGTTCCGTCAAAATCAAATACTAGCGCTTTTATCATGGTATCCTCCTACCTGTTAATCTGTTTAACCTATGAATGTGACAATCTCTGAAAAACAAAATGTTTTCTTGCTCTAATCATATGTATTTCATGGAAATGAAAAGGTATGCCCCTCTATACCTCAATGTATCATTCTTTTCAAAGACGAAACAACTTTTAATCTGTTATAGTAGAAAAAAAGCAATAATTTTGATCTTGTTTGGAGGGATGGGATGAAATGTTACAGGGTAAGCTGCAAGACCCCATGGTGCAAGCCGATTGGCTTTATGAGCGCCTGAACGATCCTTCAATTGTGATACTAGACTGCCGTTTTATACTCGGACAGCCAGATCTAGGGCGTGCAGACTACGATGCAGGGCATATTCCAGGGGCGGTCTACATCAGCTTGGAGTCAGACCTATCCGGCCAAAAAACAGAGCAGGGGCATGGCGGACGCCACCCATTGCCGAGCACTTCCGCGATGGAAGCCTTATTTTCCCGTATCGGTATTGACCAGCATACAACCGTTGTCGCCTATGACGGGGATGATTTGGCAATGGCGGCACGCTTGTGGTGGATGTTACGCTACGTTGGACATGAGCGGGTATATGTACTGGATGGTGGTTATGCCGCATGGAACAGAGCTAATTATCCGACTAGTACAGAAATCCTGAATAGAAAGCCGCGTTCCTTCACAGCTAATGTCCAATCAGATATGCTTCTAACCAAGAATGAAGTGGTTCAACGGGAGTCTTCTACACCTCTCCTCGATTCTCGTGCCCCGGAGCGTTATCGTGGGGATATGGAACCATTGGACTCTAAGGCAGGACACATTCCCGGAGCCACGTGCTTCTTTTACAAAAATACCCTGCAAGCAGACGGTACATTAAAAACGAAAGAACAACTGCAAAATTATTTCGGCGAATTATTACAGCAAGAACAAATTATTGTGTACTGTGGATCGGGTGTAACAGCATGCGTTAATCTCCTAGCGCTTATGAGAGCCGGTCGACCCGATGCGAAGCTGTACGGAGGAAGCTGGAGCGATTGGTCCTCCTATCCAGACAGCCCTGTGGCGACAGGAGATGAGTAATGAAAAGAAAGACCATCTAGTAAGTTTAGATGGTCTTTTTCCAGTGATTTGCTAACATTTGGATTGTGCATCTATGTGGAATGATTGGCTACGAAAAATACTGATCTGACACCGCTTATTTTTACGTATTTATGCCATGGAGCGATTCTAACGCTTCCTCTTCTGTTTGTTTGAAAAACGCCTGTTTTCCTTTATTGCATTCATACATATAGTCTTTCAAACTCTTGCTGTTATAGGAATCAAATTCACCAACCAGTGCAACCTTCATTTTGTAATTTGTATACTTTTGTAAAATTTCACCTGCAAGACCTGTTTTTAAATTAAAGAACTCCTCAGTCAGGTGCTCTTTTCTCAAAAGCATTTTCTCGCATCCATAGTATCCTACGTTCGCTATTAAATCCAAAGCATCGTTGACATTCTGAATGATAATGCTGTCGCTTGTTATAATGGCAACTTTTGTTTTGCCTTTTTCATCCACCTTAATTTCCATATTGCACCTCTCTTCTATTCTCTCTCTGCTTGTTGTAACAATATACCACAATACAGATGTGTAGAACCGGAACTTTACAATAAATTCCAAAATAATAGAAATAATACTCGTCCCCTCGCAATTACACCATTTAGAGTAGCAATTGTTTTTTTCCATATAATATGCTATATACTAATACATAGATTTACTATGCATTATATATCTATGTAAATTTCAATTTAATTGGAGGTAAATATGAAAATAAACAAAGAATTAATGAAAGGAAGTACCGTTATTTTGATATTGACCCTTCTGGAAAGAAAAGAAATGTACGGGTATGAAATAGCTAAAGAGATCGAGAAGAACTCAGATGGTATTTTTACCTTAAAAGAAGGGACGATGTATCCTATCCTGCACTCTTTAGAGAGCAATGCTTTTGTTGAATCCTATTGGAAAGAGTATGACGGACGTAAAAGAAAATACTATCGAATAACTGATGAGGGCCTGGCACATTTGAGGGATAAAAGAAAAGAATGGTACGTGTTCCGTACCGCTGTAGATCGGATCATAGGGGAGGAGCACGCATGAGTAACCTCATCAATGATAAGAATATACAAGCTTTTTTGAACAAGATATGTGAACAGATTAAAGCCAAAGAAGTCCATCATGAAATACGACTTGAAATGGAAAATCATCTACTTGATATTATCAAGGAATAGATTGAGGAAGGTGCCACAAAGAAGGATGCCGTTCAACATGCTATTCACCAAATGGACGATCCAGTCATTGTGGGGAAACAATTGCATCAGGTCCATAGACCCAAAATAGATTGGGGGCTAATCAGCATTATAACCATTTTTATTGGGATTGGGTTATTGGCGATTTATGCCTTACAATTAACAGAATATTATTTAGACAAGCATCGTTTTTGGATCAAAATTTCCTTTACCTGTATAGGCCTCCTACTTATGATCGGTTTGTATTTTTTCGATTACAGGAAGCTAAAGCAAATTTCCTGGCCTACTTTTTTTCTAACGATCTGGTTAATGGTAGTTACAATTAGTTTCGGAGGTAAGATAAATGCTCACCCATACCTGGACACAAATTCTAATTACTTCGGTTTAGTTGGTGAATACCCTTATTTATTGCTTTTATTATTTATCGGTATCTTTTTCTCAAGAAGATGGCGAACTCTTAACCTTTTCATGAAGGCTGTTCTATTTATAATAATTCCAGATTTGTTGTATATAATAGCCAATTCCTACTTTGCACTGCTCATATATAACTTCAGTTTTTTACGGTAGTCTTTTTGAGCAGAGTAGGACGAAAAGAACTCAGATGGTATTTGTCTTTAATTCTCTGTATTTTCATATATACAGTAATCTTCCTTATTATACGTTCTGATAAGAACTTTATTGGATTTATAAATCCATATGCTGATCCACTAGACTCGGGTTATACATATATTCAAATTTCAAACTTACTACATGCTGCAGGCTTATGGGGACAAGGCTTTGTTTCAGCATTTAAAACAATCCCAATTCTGGATGATTTTTTTATATTTTATACCTAATCTATAGCTTTGGTTGGGTTTTAGGTATAATCTTCGTTACCTTGATAGCCTTTTTTGTTATACGTATTACAAGAATGATCAAAAGAGTAAATGACTCCTATGGAAAACGTGTAATAACTAGTTTTCTCATGATATTTTCACTTACATTCATGGGAAATATTTTAATGTCCGCAGGGCTTCTACCAATCCTTTTGGATGATCCGATTCCCTTGCCATTTATTAATGACATTGGTATTCATCTAATGTACAAATTCATAGATCTTGGCATCATAATCAGTGTGTATAGACACAAAGACTTAATAAGTGCACAAGCTCAGGTAAAGTAAATATTACAATAAAGGTACTAGAAAGATCATAAATATATACATATTCCACTATCATTCTGCTGTTCGGCATAAAGGAAAAGCCCCATTCAACGGGGCTTTTCCGTCTTTTATTTGTTCTGTTAGCGCTGATAGCCTGGGAATGCCCAGATTCCTGAGGTGCGTAATAGATCACGGTAAATCCCTAGCTTTTCATTCTTGGTTACTTGCTTTGCTTTTTCAGCAGACGCGTAATCCATATATACCATGTTCGTAAAGGTACGTTTATTTTCTTTTCCCATTAGGCGCGCATAGTGATCACTAGATGCTTGGAAGCCAGACAGAGCTCGACGCATATGTGTTGCATTTGTTACCAGAGTCGCATCAGTAATCCCCATAGTCTCTAAAATAGCCGTTGTGCATAATGCGTTTTCAACTGTATCAGATGCACTTTTTTCTAATACAATCCGATTCTGATCTACACCTTTTTCCAACAACCATTTGCTCATCGCTTCCGCTTCTGTAATACCATTTTTTGGCGAGCCGCCTGTAACGATAATTTTTGAATGAGGATATTTTTTTGCAATGGCTAATCCAGCTTGCAGACGTTCAATTAATGGTTGTTTCATAGTGCCATCATTTTCAAGTGCAAAGCCTAAAATGATAATCGTATGATTGTTTTGAGGCAGGTTTTGAGGCACTGTGGTATTTAGTTCCGTTTTTAAATATCCATCTGCTGCCTGCAGCTTCGCCAGGAAAGCCGCTGCCCGCTGTGGATCTATCTTTTGTAATGCAGCCATGGATTTATGATATGCAGCCTCGTCGCCATTTACCTTTGAATAAACACCATACAATAGATTTGCCTCAAAATGATTTGGCTGGAAATTAACAATTTGCTTGTAGATGCCCACAGCCTCTTCTACTTTCTTCTGAAAAACCAAGGTTGAGCCCAAATAAAATTTTAACTCCATGTTAAACGGGTCTAAGGAGCTTGCTTCCTTCAGATTTTTTTCCATTAATGCAAATTTGTCTTTTTGAGAGCTATTGCGAAACAAGTCAATTGTGGAGTCAACCAGATGCTGTATCCGTTGTGCCGTTGTCTCGTTTTTTACAACAGGAGTTGTTTCTCCTTGAGCAAATGCGCTAGTGAGAGGAGAGACGGAGAGTGCCAGCGCTAATGAAAGGATCAATTTGTTTTTGTATCTTATCATGGTAGTTCCTCCTAATCATTCTTGGCGATGTACGTTACCAATTGATTCAAAATAGGTACAGTCAGATTATGTAAGCGCATTAAAAATTAACGAATAAAATAAAAAAGGCATAAGGCAAAAAAACGGAAGAATCGCTCCGTTTATTTGGCTTATGCCTAGTCTAACTAGTAACACGCCGTATAAATGGTATCGCTTACAAAAAACATGATACCACAGTCCACTTATACAAACAATTGTAGATAATGATTATTTTTTATCCAAAAGGTAAAAAAATGACTTACTTACTAAAAATGTAAGGTATATAAAATAAAAAACACCTTTGGTACAGAAGCGGCAAGAATAGGTAAAATCATAGCCGGTTGTATCGGCTCCCGATAGCTTTGTCATAAGGCCAAGTATCAACTGATGAAGATATCAGGCAATTTGGCGAAGTTCTGGCCTCTCTTTTTCATACGTCACCAGAATCACCCTTGATACGCTCTTATTATGAGCAACTCTCCTCCTATCCGCAATTATTTAGTGAAAAGATGAAGGCCTATCTTGGTGCATACAAAGAGGAGGTGGTATCAATTGGTTCCCTGGTTTTCACAAAAGAGAGTGTTGGTATTTTACGATATTGCCACAAGATCAAAAATACAGGGGAAAAGGCTTTGGATCTGCAATGTTTAACTTTCTTGTCATAGAAGCCAAAAAAAAAGGATTCCTCTATGTGTCCTCCAAGTCTCTCCTGATGGAATCAATATCTACAAAAGATCTGGATTTCAATACATCCCGTCGGTCAGGTAAGGGTCTTTGAAAACCGGCATTTAGTTGAGGAATAAACCTATATTGTTCCTCTCTCAAATCCCTACATATGATTCATTTTTAGACTTACCCCGAAAAGCCCATGATTTCTCTTCAGCGATAGAAATCGTGGGCTTTTTCGATAAATTTTAATCAGTTACAAAACAGACTTACGTGGACTACTTGCTCTTACTTGACCATCTTTCAATCAGTTCCTCCGCTGTCAGGACGGTTTTAGCTTCCCCTAACTTTTTGCCCAGTTGAGTCACATAAGGCGTGTCCAATCCTGCACGTTGTAAAAGCTCCTGATTGGAAAAGACATGGCGAGTGTCTGCGTCAACTAGTACCTGCCCCTGGTTCAAGACAATGGTTCGCTCAAAATGGGCAGCCACAAAATCCATATCATGCAAAATAGCCAGCACTAGTTTGCCTTCCTGTTGCAACTGCCTAATAATTTCAGCAATCCGCCGTTTTCCAGCATCGTCCTGTGCTATTGTTGGCTCATCTAAAATGATAACCTGCGTATTCATCGCAACCACAGATGCGATGGTAATTAGTTTTTTCTCCGATAGTCCCAGATCATGAGGATTCTCGGCATGACGATCCCACAAGCCTACTAGCTGCAAGGCTTCCTTGGCACGCTGCTTTGCCGTTTGCACGTCTGCCTTGAGCTGCAGGGGGCCAAACATCACTTCGTCTAGTACCGTTCTTTTAAAAATCTGATCATGTGGATTTTGAAAGACGAGCCCAATTGAGCCAGCAAGCTGAGCTACCGTCGCTGTTTTTGTATGAACCTCTCCAATCAGAATGTCACCCGCTGTAGGCTGCAATAAGCCTTTTAGCAGCTTGACGAGCGTTGTTTTCCCCGCACCATTTTGACCAATAACAGCTGTTGTGCGTTGGTCAAAGGCAAGCGATATTCCTTTTAGTACTTCCTGGCCATTTTGATAACCAAAACGAACATCCATTAGTTTAATCATGCTGGTCACCTTCATTAGACTGCAAACTTTTTTGCCCATGGTGCTCGATAGGCTTTATTGTTGTTTTCAAGGAATCCTGTATTTGTTTTCCTTCAACCGTCTCTTGCCTTTTTGACTGCTGATATGCCTTATAAGAACGCTGCGCTTCCTCTAATGTAACAGGATATGTATTTGCACCAGGTACTTTTAGCCCTAATTCACGACATACTCTGGTATAGACAGGTGGTTGAATATCATACTGAGCCAAATCATCGCGTGAAAAGAGGCGGGACGGTGTATCCACATCAATCAATTTTCCCTGATGAAATAAAGCAATACGGTCAGCGTATTCGGCCAGCTTTTCCATTTTGTGTTCAGCCAATATGACGGTCATGCCTTCTTGACTCAAACTATGGATAGCGCGAAAAACCTCCTCGGAGCCTTGGGGATCAAGCTGAGACGTAGGTTCATCTAGCACGATCACCTGAGGGCGCATAGCAATGACGCTAGCAATTGCCATGCGTTGCATCTGACCACCTGACAAGTCAAATGGGGCACGGTCCTTGCATTCCTCGATATCTAACAAATGGAGGACTTGATCAATCCTCTCCCTCATCTGTTGACGAGGCACACCCAATTGCTCCAAGCCAAACGCGATTTCTTCATACACCGTTAGCTTGGCACCTGTCACCTGTGTGAAAGGATTCTGAAAGACAATGCCCACCCTGCGTATGGTATCGTCAATTCCTGCTTTGCCCACATCCGTGCCATCAATCATCACACTGCCCCCATAGGCTCCTTTATAAAAATGAGGGACCAGGCCAGTTAATGCTTGGCAAAATGTTGATTTACCCGCTCGATTTTGTCCAATCACACCAAGGAACTCACCACGTTGCACTGTCATGCTTACACCATCTAACGCCAATTGTTCGCTCATCGGATACCGATATTTTAGCTGTTTAATCTCAATGTGACTCATCCGATAACCCTCCAAACAACCGCAATCACTATGCATGCCCCCATCAGTGCTCGCAACATTGTTCCATGTGCATATTGTGTTTCTTCCTGCAAGAACGTCTTAGGACCAGTCACATTAAATCCACGAACCTGCAAAGCGAGGCTTCGTTCCTTCGTATCAATGAGCGAGCTTAATACGACCGGACCGATTAGCGGAACAAATGCCTTCATTCTGGTCAGCAGGCCTCCTTGCGTCTCCATTCCTCGGGATCGCTGTGCATCTGTAATCGTTTCCATTTTTGCCATCATTTGCGGGATAATTTGAAATACAGAGCTTAACACATATCCGAAGCGAGGCGACAATCCTTTTCGGACAAGCGATTCAATTAAATCGGACGGTTTCGTCGTCAAGACAAGAATGAGAAAGGCTCCTACAATATTAAGGGCGCGAAAACAAATTCCCAGCGCATATAGAAGGCCTTCCTGATAAAACGCCCAAGAGCCAATATGAAATAGTACCGTTTGATTTTTCACATGAAAAAAACCTTGGATAAGCACAATCGTTATCAGCACAAATCCAACAAAGCTAATGACTGCCAAAGCGCGTCTGAACACTTTGCCAATCCATAAAATAAGGAAGCTCACCATCATCCCAAACAATGCAGTGTACAGAGACGGTAAAATAATAGGTACCAATATAGCAAAAACAATATAGAAAAGCTTGGTAATCGGATCAATCTGGTGTATTACCGTATCCTTTTGAACATATAGACTTAATGTTTTCATGGTTTCTACACCTCTTATCTGCCAACTTAATCCAGTGACTCAATATCTGACTTGTTTTTGTACATATGAATCAGGCTCTTTGGCAATACACGATATATCCCATAGGCAACCAAAACCGTTAAGAGTTTATCCGGAACATCCACCACTAGTTCGTCTAAGAAAGAAGCAAGCCAGATGGATTGTGTCTTGTTCATTACAGAAGCAAACACAATATCGCCCCATAGATTCCCTGTCTGTCCTCCCCAAAACCATACATTTAAGGGTGTAGAAATAAGTACAGCGGTGATTCCAACAGTTAATCCGACAACCGCCGCCTTACCCCAACTGTTTATCCAGCCCTTAAAAGCCATTACCCCTGCAACCAAGCCCATACATAAACTCGTTAGCGCATATACAAACGAAATCGGGTCCACTGTTAAACCATAAATAATGTTGTTAATGAGTCCAGACAATCCCCCGATAATAGGACCTGCAAGCAAACTTGCCAGCACTGTTCCAATAGCATCCAGCCACAAAGGTAATTTTAAAAGTCCAGCAAACAGCTTACCGATGTAATTTACACCAACTGCTACTGGAATAAGTACGAGAGCAGTAGTTGACAATGACCACATGCTGCGTTTTGTAGACATGTACATTCCTCCTTAACAAAATTAGTTTTAGTATGGGGGCTAAAAGCCATACTAGCAATAGTTTTGTACCGATTTGCACAAGAAGTTTTTTATTTATCCTCGTTCTCTAATAGATTTACCATCTAATGACAATTCACTCCTTTAAAAATGAAAGTTCTCCCCGTCATGGCGCCATATCAGCGCCGCACCGGAGAGACTGCTTGCCACTTTTTATCCTGAAACAGGATGCAACACACACTAGCCGTCATCAGTACGAGAAATCCAGTAAAAAATGAGCGACTGATATTATCAAATATTCCAGCCACTATCGGACTTAATATAGCTCCAGCAGACATAATAGCAGAGTAAAAACTAAATGCGGTTCCGTAGAGCTGACGCGGTGCATAAGAGGTTAAAATGGTTGTCATTGCAGGAAATAACAGCCCAAAGGCTCCCCCCACTAAAAACATCATCCAGTAAATCGAGACATTCCAATTCATTGCTGTCGCATAAAACATTGCACTCAACATAGATAGGCCAATTAAGCAGCGAACCACAGGCGATTTACGTTGAATCTGCGCTATGCTTAGTGTAAGCAAGGAGCCTATGCCCATCATGCTAAAAATCATTCCAGTGACAGTAGGATCTAAATGCTGACGTGCAATTAATAGCGGTACTTCATACATCATAGTCCCTTGTGCATACATGATAGCAAAGGCGGAAAAGAAAGCGGGATACATCCCGATGCTTCCGAATATCACCTGTAGCGTTGCTTTTACCGTTTTCTTTTTGCTCAGGCTGTTTTGGTGGTCCTGCTTTTGTTCCTGTACCTCCTCCTTGAATACACATTCCTCAGGAGTCATCCTCCTTGCATCGCCACTATGCTTGGGTAAAAAAAGCAATGCAATTAGCCCTGTGATTAGCATTACCCAGCCCAGAATGACAAAGGAGTTAGCAAATCCAAATTTTCCCGCGAGAAATCCCCCGACCGCTGGTGACAAAATGGAGGCAAAGGTCAGAATAATCCCTTTTTGCACAAATATTTTATTTTGCTCATCAATCGTATCCGCAGATGAGGCGAGTACTGCAAAGCAAGCTGGCGAAACAAAAGCCATAACATACCCATAGGTCAAACGAATACCGAGCAATTGCGTAGAGCTATCAATAATCCCATGCAGCATTAATAGAATTCCCGAGATCATCAAGCCTGCGCTAATAAATCCTTTTTTGCTATAACGATCAATGATAGGTCCTGCTGTCAAATTGCCAATCAGGTTAGTGAAGGAATATGCGCTTAACAATAGTCCAATTAGCAAAGCAGGCGCTCCTAATTCTTCAATAAAGGGTGACAAGAGGGGCATTTGTGCATGCATGTCAAACGAGGCCAAAAACAAAATGACAAACAGCAACCAAAGGGCATACTTTCTCCGCAAAACAATTTCCACTCCTTCCTTTGCTACTGCTCTTTTCACTATATGAGAGTGGCTGTCCGCTTCATGAATGAAAAAACCTTTTTATATAAGAAAGACGCAAAAGATGTCTTTGCATCCCTTGCGTCTTCTAGCAGTTGCTTTTGTATGTTAGTCCGTTACACGGTGTAATCCTAGTGAACTTTCATGGAAAGTAAGCTTCGGATATTTTTCCTGAGCCATTCGCAATTGGTATTCACTATCAAATAGCATGACGAGACGACCATAACGATCTGTAACGGATTGGCTACGTGATTTAACCGCATCCACAGCCTCTTTATCCCCTTCGATCCAGCGAGCAATCTGATAAGACATGCGTTGTAATTCAATATCAACGCCGTACTCTGCCTTCAAGCGATACTCCAATACTTCAAATTGCAAGACACCTACCACCCCAAGAATGAGTTCTTCCCATGGATGGGTCTTAAACAACTGCACGGTACCTTCTTCTGTCAATTGCATGATGCCTTTTTGAAATTGCTTATGCTTCATCGCGTCTTTAACGGTCACCTTAGCAAAGAATTCTGGAGAGAAATGTGGCATTTCCTCATATTCAAATGCAGGCCCAACACAGAGTGTGTCTCCAATTTGAAAAATTCCCGGGTCAAATAATCCAATCACGTCACCAGCAAATGACTCTTCAACGATTTCGCGATCCTGCGCCATAAATTGCATGGGTTGAGCCAATTTAATATCCTTGCCTAGCCGCACGTGACGAACACTCATTCCTCTTTGGAATTTACCTGAGCAAATTCGCATAAATGCTACACGGTCCCGATGCGCCGGATTCATGTTCGCCTGAATTTTAAAGATAAAACCAGAGAATTTACCACTTAATGGGTCAATTTCACCAATCGTACTTTTCTTTGGTGAAGGAGACGGCGCCATCTGCAAGAAATTTTCCAGGAAGGTTTGCACGCCGAAGTTATTGATCGCCGACCCGAAAAATACCGGGGTTAGCTCCCCTTTAGCAATCAGCGACTCATCGTATTCATCGCCAGCGATATCTAACAATGAAACCTCTTCCTGAAGCTGATCGTACAAAACCTCGCCTACGCTGCTCTTAATTTTAGGATCATCAGGTCCACTTACCTCAACGGAGGATATCTCCTGGTGATCGCTGCCATCCTGATACAGCTCAACGCGATTTTTCATGCGGTCATATACACCGCAAAGATCGCTACCCATACCGATTGGCCAATTCATTGGATAAGAGCGGATTCCCAAAACATTCTCAAGTTCTTCTAAAAGAGAAAACGGATCCTTTCCGTGACGATCCAATTTGTTGATAAAGGTAAAAATAGGAATTCCGCGCATCCGACAAACCTTAAACAGCTTAATGGTCTGCGCCTCTACCCCTTTTGCCACGTCAATAATCATGACAGCGGCATCGGCAGCAGTCAATGTACGGTACGTATCTTCACTAAAGTCTTCATGTCCAGGTGTATCCAAAATGTTAATATGGTGTCCTTTATATTCAAAGTCCATCGCGGAGGAGGTTACTGAGATACCACGTTTTTTCTCAATCTCCATCCAGTCGGAAGTAGCATGCTTCGAATTTTTACGTCCTTTCACCACGCCGGCTTCTCGAATAGCGCCTCCATAATACAATAATTTTTCAGTCATGGTCGTTTTCCCGGCATCCGGGTGGGAAATGATAGCGAATGTACGCCGTCTCGTAATTTCATTCTCCCAATTCGCTTGTGATTGAGTCATTTATTCATTCTCCTATAGCAATCAATATTCTTCCTTACGCTTCTCTACCAGTACGATTATACAAACAAACTCGCCACGATAAAAGAGAAAAGTCTACAATAAACACGATTCTCTTCAACCACGTCTTACCTTTCATGAAACTTTATCCAACATGCTTCATAAATCATGTGTAAGATTTCTATATTTTCACAACAAAGGGCGTGGACATCATCAGTCATATAAAAATGATCGGCCTCTTGTTGATAGTGCTTTCATTATCAGTAGGCAGAAATTAAGATTGATGAAATGATAACAAGACTCAGTGGATGGATGCCAAAACAAAGAATATCGTCGCTGGCTCTTTAGAAGAGATCGCCCAAGCTAAAGATACCCATAATAGTAAGATGAACTGGACGATCATCATGGCGCCTATCCTTGCTATTTTCTTTATTGGCTATATCATCAGCAGTTATTCAAAACATAAAGAGAACAAATAAATTGCCTGCTTTTCTTTTGCTGAAGATAGATGTACTTAGACAAAAAATCCGCTATAATAATGAGACAGTTAGCGTGCTTATGCGAAGAAATCGTAGGCACGTTGTATATACATAATTTTCAAACAAAATTTTTTTATCAGAAAATTATCTTTAGGAGGCGTTCTGTCTATGAGTACGATTAACCAATTAGCTGCGGATTTTACTACTTTCTCGAAAAAAATTCAGGCATACAACAATGCAACTGCCGTCTTATACTGGGACCTTCGCACAAAAGCACCAAAAAAAGGAATGGATGCTCGCTCTGAAGTGATTTCGACCTTATCCACTGAGGCATTCAAGCTTTCTACTTCCGATCAAATGGAAGATTTCCTGCAACGTCTAACTGAGGAGCAAGCCTACAAGCAGTTAGATACGGTCACTCAAAAATTAGTGGAAGAATCCAAAAAGGAATTTGACTTAAACAAAAAGATTCCTACCGACCGTTATCAGGAATATGTGCTTGTTACAAGCCAAGCTGAAAATCTTTGGGAAGAGGCTCGCGAAAAAAATGATTTCTCCCTGTTCCGTCCTTACCTGGAAAAAATAGTTAAAATGAAATTGGAATTCATTGATTACTGGGGAGCGAAGCCAGATAAATATGATACCCTGTTGGATCAATATGAACCTGGTATGACAGTAAAACAATTAGATCAAATTTTCACCTTATTGCGTGATAAAACTGTTCCTTTGGTTCATGCGATCAATGAATCAAATCGCCGCCCAAATATTAGCTTTATGGAAAAGCATTTTGCCAAAGCAGATCAAGCGGCATTTAATCAGCTAGTGCTTAAAAAAATCGGCTTTGATTTCCAAGCTGGACGTCTGGATACGAGTACCCATCCTTTCTGCATTCACTTCGGTTCCACCGATGTCCGCCTAACCACCCGTTACGATGAACAGGACTTCCGTTACGCACTATGGAGCAGCATTCATGAAGCAGGTCATGGTATGTATGAGCAAAATGTAAATGCGGCTTATAATGGTCTATTGCTAAGCAACGGTACTTCGATGGGCGTTCATGAATCCCAGTCTCGTTTTTGGGAGAACATGGTAGGACGCAGCTTACCTTTCTGGGAGCATTTCTATCCAGCGGCCCAACAAGCTTTCCCTGAGCAGTTTGCCGGTGTAGCCTTACAAGATTTCTATCGGGCAGCCAACCTGGTGGAACCATCCTTCATCCGTACGGAATCAGACGAACTGACATACAATTTGCATATCATGGTTCGCTACGAAATCGAAAAGGGCTTAATCAATGAAACCATTGAAGTAGGAGAGCTTCCACAAATTTGGAACAACAAAATGAAAGAATACCTAGGCATCGATGTACCTAGCGATGATCTTGGTGTCTTACAGGATGTTCATTGGTCAAGCGGCCTAATGGGTTACTTCCCAACATATTCCCTAGGAAATGTTTATGCCGCTCAATTTACGCATGCCATGAAAAAACAGCTTTCTAATTTCGATGATCTTTTACGCGCAGGTGAATTTGCACCGATCAACCAATGGTTACGCGAGAATATCCACCAATTCGGAAAAATGAAATCTCCTCAGGAACTATTGCAGCATGTTACCGGAGAACAAGTAAATGCAAGCTATCTAGTTCATTATTTAGAAACGAAATATAAGGATTTATATCAGCTATAGAAATAAGACAAGTTAGTTTCTTATAGAAATATAAAAAATAGCCTCCTTGCACGCTCATCTTTTTTTAGATGCCGCCGCAGGGGGGCTATTTATAATGGTATTGAACAAACCGCCATGTCACTCAATTGACGTAATTATCATTTAGCTTCGTCTGTTTTTACTACATTCATCCCTACTGATTTTTCATTTGTTCGGGTCAGTACAATAATCCCCAATACTACAAACCCCATTCCTAAAATATGATACCAATAGATATCTTCTTTCAGCACTAAGCTCGATAATAAAATCGTAGTAATTGGTGTTAACGCAGTAAACACGGATGCTACACTTGCAGGTATCACTTTTAATCCCTGATTCATTAAAATGACAGCCAAAATTGTTACGACAATTGCTGTGTAGAAAACCAACAGCCAAACCGTTATGGATATTTCAGAAAGATCGACGCTTAGTGCATCATGTACAGCTAGTGGTAAAAATAAAATTGCCCCTATAATACTTAATGCCGTTGAGATAGCTAAAGGAGACCAAGCTTTCGATAGTAGTTTTCCAAACGAAAAAAAGATAGCATCCCCTATAACGGCACAAAGAATGAGAAAGTTCCCGAATAATGAGCTAAAGCTTATACTGTTCGTAGCAATAATTCCAAATACATTTATAGAAACCGTTCCTAAAATAGTAAGCAAAATCCCCGAAATCTTGGCAAACCCTAATTTCTCTTTCAGAAAAACGTACGCAATGACTCCCATTACAGCTGGCGTACAGCTCAGTACAATTCCACTCTCAACAGCGGACGTATATTGCAAGCCGTATAGCAAGCAGATGCTAAATAGAAAAATCCCTACGAAGCTTTGTACAAGTAGAACAAAAACATCTTTTTTATATAAGGTAGGAAGCCTTCTTTCTTTTCGATAAAACATTGGCAGTAAAATAAGGCTAGCAATCAATAGCCTTAATTCAGACGCTAAAAAAATAGGGATTTGCTCTAAAATAAATTTATTTACTACTACAAAGCTACCTATAATAGACATGGCAATCGATACCTTGATATACGCTATCGTGCTATTAGACAAGTAAATCTCTCCCACTTTTTAATAAAAATAATCGTTTTTTCTCTCTATCTATCGTTTATTTAAATGGAAATACCCGATTGTTTACCATCAACAGTAATAGTACCACAATACACTATCCGGTTGGTTTTTTTTAGTAGAAAAAGTGTACTCACTTGATTTCAGATTTCCCTGTAAATTATCTCATTATTCTGTCAACCACTCGCATATCTTGTTATCGTGGCGGGATGCTTACTAAAAATACAAAAGGCCCGCTCCCAAGTGCCGAGGAGCAGGCCTTTTTTACCCGAATGAAGTATATATTATTTCGCTTGCAGAGTAGCGCTATCTGTTGGTGGTCCTATCTGCTTCATTTCTTTACGTTCTTCCTGTTGTTTTCCTTTTGTAAACTTGGCTTTTACAGGGGATACCAGCCAGTACATGGTGCCTACAAATAATGCTCCTCCGACAATATTACCCAGTGTAACAATGCTCAGATTATGAACCCAGCCTGCAATGGTAATGGTCTCTGGGTGAGGCAGCATTAGCGCCAGCGTTAGCACTGTCATGTTGGCTACACTATGCTCATAGCCAGAGGTAATAAAGGCAAACAACATCCAGAAAATCAGAATTAGTTTCGCTGTATCCTCCTTTGCCCGGGTCGCTGTCCAAATAGACAAGCATACTAACCAGTTACAAAGAATTCCCCTGAAAAATAATTGCACAGTTGGTATGTTCATTTTTTTGGCTGCTAGATAAAACAGCATATGGTCGCTTGAAGCATGACTAAACACGCCCGAACCTACAATAATCAGACAGAAAACAGTTGCACCGAGTAGGTTACCAATCCAGCACCATACCCAGTTCTTCCCTGCATCCTTCCATTTAGTCGCACCGCTTAAGGCACCTATGGTGAAATACATATTATTGCCAGTAAACAAATCAGAACCAGCAAAGATTACCAAGGTTAAAGCAATTCCAAACGACACGCCCATCAATGTCATCGTAAGAGGGGAGCCCGCTTGCAGCAGCGGCTCACCTACTGTTAAGATTAATACGATTCCAATGCCTACATAGCAGCCTGCTAGTGCCGCGTGTAGCAAATAACGGGGTATGCTTTTATCCAGCATCTCTTTTTTCTTTACTGCGTTCTTAGCCATTATTTCCAGAGTGTCAGTATACAAGGTCTCCAACTCCTTAGGTGTTAGGCACGTGTATGTTAAGATAAAAAGTTATCGCAAGCAGGCAAGCCTAGTTTCACCGTTTTTCCTTCGACCACTACAGGGTATACCTCTACTTGGCCTCGATCAGGAGCTTGTACTGTTCCATCGACCAGCGAAATTTTCCAGTCGTACAAAGGGTCATACAAAAATAGATCAGAAACGATTCCGTCTACTAATGTGCCTCCCCTAGGATGTGGATTTCGATTAGCCACTGCATAGAATTGATCATCATCTAAACGAAACAGAGCAACCTCTGTTTCTTCTACACAAACCACTCGGCCTACTTTCTTTGGAAAATCATCAATATTCCCTATTTCATAGAAACAAATTAACTGTTCAGCAACAGGATGCAGCATGCTTCTAACACTTCCTTCCCTTTAGACATACAAGAAATTATCTCTATTTCATTCTACATTCGTAGTATAACGGGTTCGGCTTAAATGCAAAAGTTATATATGTCACTTTATGAGAAATTTTTCACTTTCTTTTCTGATTTGTCACATTTGGGAAGAAAAAATGGTGTTTATCTACCCAAATATAGAATACTAACCAATAATATCTAATTTTTTGGTTGGAGGGGAAATAATGGATTTTTCTTCGTTACGTCAATATTTTAACGATATTGCACACAGTATTGGTGATATCAGCAGTAAGACAGGGAATGCTTTAATCGGGATTCATTCGGAATTAAGCAAGATAAGTAAAGCGATACAGACTACAAATATTTTGCTTGGCATTCTGATTTTTTTGGTTATGGTTCACTTTATTTATTCCGTTGTCCAAAACCGTAAAAAAGGTACATAACGAAGAAGACCTCCTACGTTTCTTGTAAGGGTCTTCCTTTATCCAGACGGTATGATTAACTCCTCTCCTTATGAGCTGGATGCTTCTTTAAACCCTGCTTTTACTTGCTCTTGTTGCCTGATATATTGGGTCAGCTCAACGGTCATCTGGTAGTAATTGAACGGGGTAATCAAGTATATTCCATTAAAGTATTGAAGCGTTACATCGATTAGTTCCTTTGCCATACGATTGCCTTCCTGACGAGCGTCTTCCCCCGTAAATAGCTTCATTTGTTCTAATGCATAGGTGGACAGCTTGATGCCAGGCACCTCGTTATGCAAAAATTCTGCATTACGCGAGCTTGTTAAGGGCATGATTCCAATAAAGATAGGTACACGAATATGCTTCGTGGCTTCATATATTTGTACAATGGTCTCGGCATCATAAACAGGCTGCGTCATAATGTAATCGGCTCCCGCCTCGACCTTCTTTTCCAAACGAGCCACCGCTGCATCCAAATGACGCACATGCGGATTAAAAGCTGCCCCCACAATAAACTGAGCATGCTGCTTCAATTGTTTGCCTGAAAACGCGTAGCCTTGATTTAACTGCTTTACCATCCGGATTAAGTCAAACGAGCTCACATCATAGACAGAACTAGCACCCGGCAAATCTCCAAAACGTGAAGGGTCGCCCGTAATAACTAGCACCTGGTCAATACCCAGTGCGTGAAGACCCATTAAATGTGATTGCTGTCCAATCAGATTACGGTCGCGGCAGGCAATGTGCAGCAGCGGCTCTATCCCTAATCGCTTCATCATGGCTCCTAACGCCATATTGCTCATACGAACTGTTGCTAGTGAGTTATCTGCCAGCGTTATTGCATTCGCACCGGCATCATGTAAAGCACAACAGCCCTGTAAGAAATCTTCCGTATGCAGGTCCTTAGGAGGATCGAACTCAACGATAATCGTAGGATTATGCTTTACTTCTTCGATAATACTTGGCTGAAGACGTTTTTGAACGGCCTGCACCTCGATTCTCTCCGAATGAATGGGAACTGGCGGATTCACCCGTGGCTGCGGTTTGCGACCTGCCAAATTTTCAACAATTGCTCTAGTATGCTCCGGCGTTGTACCACAACACCCCCCAATTAGTCTTACACCCTGTTCATGTAAGCGTAAGGCACTTTCCGCAAAGTAGTCTGGAGATGATTTGTAAGAAAGGGTTCCATCAGCCATGCCAAGACGGCCTGCATTCGGAAATGCAGAGAGAAAAACATCATCTGGACATACTGTAGCTTCGAAGGAACGCAGGATTTCTGCCGGCCCCAATCGGCAATTGAGTCCTATTACGTCCGCTCCTTGATCCTTAATCTGCTGGAAGGCATGCGTCAACGAATGACCATCACGCGTGGTACCCACTTCCAATGTAGCAAGCTGGGCTATGATGGGCAGCTCTGTAAGAGGACGTATCACCTCCAGCGCTAGCAATAATTCATCAACATCCAAGAATGTTTCCAGCAAAATTCCATCTACGCCTGCATGCAAAAGAGAAGTAGCTTGCTCTTCGAATTGGTCTTTAAATTGGTCGATTTGCTTAGTACGGACACGTCCAGCAATAATTGAACCCATCGCTCCAACTACGAAAGCATCATCTCCGACCGCTTCCCTCGCAATGGTTACCGCGGCTCGATTCATCCGCGTAACCTTACTTTCTAGGCCATATCGGGACAAGCTATCCCGATTAGCCCCAAATGTATTCGTCTCAATCAGCCGTGCTCCCGCTTCATAATAAGCGGCATGTACGTTGCGGACTATCTGTGGATTACTTAAACATAACTCTTCGAAACTAACGCCAATAGGAACTCCCTGCTCGTATAGCTGAGTAGCCATCGCTCCGTCACCCACTAGTACGTGCTGTGCGAGATAGGCCCGCAAATCTCGTTTTCCCATTGAGACTCCCCCTTTTCGTTGTTTATGATCACACTTCCGCTCCAACTGGTGGAGTCGCATTAAAATAACGGGCTTCAGGATGAGCAAATACCATGGCTGACACGGATGCCTCAGGATCCATCATGAAGCCTTCTGTTAGTTGAATTCCGATGTCTTGTGGCGACAACAGCTTAAAGAGCTTTTCTTGATCTTCTAAATCCGGGCAAGCAGGATATCCAAATGATACGCGGATTCCCTGATAACGCGCCCCAAAACGCTCTAGCATAGTCATATCTGCTGGGTCTGGAAAGCCCCATGAATCCCGAATAACATGATGAATTCGCTCGGCAAAAGCTTCTGCTAGCTCTAAGGCGACTGCTTGCAGGACATGAGAACGCAAATAGTCCCCTTTTTCTTTCCATTCCTGCGCTAAATCTCTCACTCCTTTTCCGGCTGTAACCGTCAAGAAAGCTACGTAATCCATCTCATTCGTTTCCACAGGCCGTAAAAAATCAGCGAGACAAAGATGTGGAGCTTGCGGTTGACGGGGGAAAGTAAAACGTTCTAACAGCTTTGTCTGATCGTTTGGATCATAGATCAGGATGTCATTGCCAGAGGATTGGGCCGGAAAGAATTGATACATTCCATTCGCCTGCAAAATCTGACTACGGATCGCTTCATTCAGCAAATCATCTACAATTTCATATAATTCGGCCGTTTTCTTGTCGCCTGATTCGATTAACTTATCGACATTGCCCTTGATGCCAAGATGCTTTCCAAGCAGCATGCGTAAATTAACATAAGGACGCAAATGGTTAATCGGATAGTTGCGCAAGACATGGCGCTCCAAATCAGGTGCTACATAGACCGGTGTTGTAATGCTTGTCGAAGAGCGAATCATTTCCATCTGTGGAATAACAACCGATTCACTAGCTTTTTCTTCTAGTTGAGCCTGATTGTCTGTCGCTTGCGCTTGTAATTCTTCTACCAGCTTCAGTCGAGCTTGAGGATCATGCAATTTATTAGCTAGGTCCAGGCCGTCCATCGCATCTTTTGCATATAAAACGATGCCTTCATATTCAGGAGCAATTCGATTTGTCGTAAATTTACGCGTAAGCGCCGCTCCTCCAACCATCAGCGGGACATCAATACCAGAGCTTCGCAAATCCTGCGCAGTAATCACCATCTGCTGCGCTGATTTTACCAATAAGCCTGAAAGACCAATTGCATCTGGTTTTTCCTGATGACAAGCAGCAATCAACTGCTCCGGTGCAACTTTAATTCCTAAATTAACTACCTCATAGCCATTATTGGATAAAATGATCTCCACTAGGTTTTTACCGATATCGTGGACATCCCCTTTAACAGTAGCTAACAAGATTTTTCCTTTTACGGTTGACTCAGACTTTTCCATATGCGGTTCCAAAAAGGCGACTGACGCCTTCATGACCTCTGCACTCTGCAACACTTCTGCTACAATCAATTGGTTCCCGTTAAATAGGCGACCAACTTCCTCCATCCCTTTCATAAGCGGACCATTAATAATATCAAGCGGCTCATATTTTTCTAAAGCGAGGGCTAAATCTGGGATTAATCCGTCCTTCGAGCCTTCCACCACATAATTAGCTAAACGTTCTTCTAACGTCAGATTGGATACTTCTTTTACAACCTCTTTCTTTTTCTGCCGATAAAAATCAGTAAACGTTGCTAAGGTTTCATCGTTTGTATGAAATAACAAGTCCTCTGCCAGCTTGCGTTCCTCTTCAGAAATCGAAGCATAGCGTTCTAGCTTTTCGGTGTTGACAATCGCGTAATCAAGCCCTGCTAATGTTGTGTGATATAAAAATACCGCATTTAAAACCTCACGGCCTGCCGGGGGTAAACCGAAGGAAACATTGCTCACACCCAGAATTTGTTTGCATAAAGGGAAATGTTGTTTAATAAGGCGGATCCCTTCTATCGTTTCCTGTGCTGAACCAATGTATTGCTCATCTCCTGTTCCTACTGGAAATACAAGAGCATCAAAAATAATGTCCTGCGGATTAATTCCAAACTGATTTACCAACAAATCATAGGAACGTGTAGCTACCTCCAGCTTGCGTTCGCGAGTAATTGCCATTCCCGCTTCATCAATGGTCCCGACAACAACGGCCGCTCCATATTTATGAATCAGTGGTACAACCTCTTCAAAACGATCTAGACCATCCTCTAGATTAATTGAATTAATGATTGCCTTCCCCTGAGAATATTTCAAGCCCAGTTCCACTACCTTCTTATCCGTGGAATCGATCATCAACGGAGCTTTTACCTTTCGGCTTACGTATGGAAGAAATTTCTCCATATCCTCGTACTCATCACGGTCAGGGTCTGCTAAACAAATATCTATAACAGCGGCGCCTCGTTTTACTTGTGCCCGTGCTATGTCTGACCCTTCCTCGAATTGGCCAGCAGCAATCAATTCACGGAACTTCTTGGATCCAATGACGTTGGTACGTTCCCCTACAAAAACAGGGCGATTGTCGTCCTCAACATAAAGCACCTCAATACCTGATACAGCAGTAACATGAGACTTTTTATTTTCTCGTGGTGTAATACCTTGCAATGCTTCGTGTAGCGCACGAATATGCTCGGGTGTGGTACCGCAACAACCACCCGCTACGTTAAGCCATCCCTTTTCGGCAAATGCTTTCATTTTCATAGCCAAACCCTGCGGTGACTCGTGATAGTGACCATTCTCATCAGGTAAACCTGCATTAGGATAACAACTGATTCCACACAAAGCCAGATCAGATAAGGTTCGTAAATGATCACGCATGAACTCCGGACCTGTCGCGCAATTCAGACCAATCGTAATCGGTTTAAGATGTTCAATCGACACGTAAAAGGCCTCGATGTTTTGACCTGCCAGAGTTGTGCCCATCGGTTCGATTGTTCCAGAAATCATGATAGGCAGCTCATAGCCAAGCTCCTGAAATGCCTGACGTATGCCAATGCCGCCAGCTTTTACGTTCAATGTGTCCTGCGAGGTTTCCAACAGTAATAAATCTACCCCGCCTTCCATCAATGCTTTAGCCTGGCGATAGTACGCATGAATTAATTGCTCAAATGTCACGCCCCCTGTTAACGAAAGGGTTTTCGTAGTGGGCCCCATAGAACCTGCTACATAACGCGGCCACGACTCCGTGCTGAATTCATCTGCCACTTCTTTAGCAATACGTGCAGCTGCCAGATTAAGTTCATAATCTCGATCTGCTATGTCATATTCAGCCAAAACAACATCGGTTGCTCCAAATGTGTTTGTTTCCACAATGTCAGCACCTGCTTCAAAATAGGTAGCATGAATATGCCGGATCACATCTGGTCTTGTTACATTCAACAGTTCGTTACAGCCTTCATATTCCTCACCGCCAAAATCGTCCGCTGTGAGATTAGCCTGCTGTAGCATCGTTCCCATTGCACCATCAAGTATCAATATTTTTCGTGCTAGCTGCTCTTGCAATGTTGGTTTGTTCATCCCCCATACCCCTCCGTAATCTCCATTAGACTTGGCAAATAAAAAATCCCCTTCCTGCCTGAAAGCAAGAAGAGGATTACCTATGTTCGTTAAAGTAGGAACTTACCCCCCTCTTATCTTTCAAGGCAAACAGCCCTGCTGGAATTGGCACCTGATCTATCGGTTGCCGAGGCATCTTCGGGCCAGTCCCTCCGCCTCTCTAGATAAGAGAAATCATATTTAGTTAGATGTCTATATGACGTTTTGTTCGTCTTTTGAATACAGGTATCTTAACATTCAGATATTATTGGCGTCAATGGATTATCTGCCAATCTTTTATTTTTTGTAGCCTGCTGCCCAAATTTGCTTCCCTTAGGCGTAAGCCCACACCAGATAGACAGATATGTATAGACTGTAGAATAACAAAGCGAAGGAGGAATTGCCAGATGAGTACATCGTTTTGCGGTAACTGGGGAGGCGGAAGTTTTTGCTTCATTCTAGTGTTGTTCATTCTGCTGGTAATCATAAGCTGCGGCTGCGATAACTAGCAACTAAGCAGCGACACCTTCAAACATATAACCATTAAGGAGGAATTCTTTCATGAGTACATCTTACTGCGGAAATTTCTTCGGTGATAACTTCAGCTTCATTTTAGTGCTGTTCATCCTACTGGTCATCATTTCTTGCGGCTGCTGCTAAAATATAAGAAGCTATTTCACCGGCAAACCTGAGTCCGGTTACGCTCTTTTTATGCGTCCACATCTACATGATTCTACAATGCTTCATAATCTCCATTAAGAAACCCCATAAAAATTACTCAGGTTTGTACACTCACCTATAAAGGAGAGGGAAAGGGGCAGCCACATGCCCCTTCCATCTCTTTTCCATTTCTTCCTTCGCTTGTAGAGATAATGGTCCTCAGCTAGGATAAAAAGGAAGATAGATGGAGGGATTTTCATGGAATACAATCAAGCATATTTACATACTTCTGTGTTTCAAGCCTCGTTGACTCCAGTAAAGGTACTAGAAGAGACGGACTTTGAGATCTACGCCGTCGTAAAACATCATGAGAGTGAACAGCACTATTTGCATTACCAAACTCGCCACCTTGATCTTATGGCAGGAGGTAATCATGAAACCTATGAATTCTATCTTCCTTTATCAACTGATCAAGTCATGGGTCTTTTATTTGGTGAGGAAGCTTATCATTATCCTGAACATTGGCGTACCACTTATTGGCGTACGGGAAAAGATGATCGCTTGTTAGCATTTGACCCTACTGAAAATTTTTTGAATGAGGAAGAAGCAAAAGCAGAACGTGAGCTCCTCGATTCCTTACGGCAATACAAACAGCAGTTCGAGTCTGCCACTGATAAAGAAGCCCTTACCAAATATTATTTTGCACAATGGGATCAACAAAAAAAGAACCAATGATAAACCTTGCTTGCTAGAATACCTTTTGTTGGGTATACTAGACGCTATATAGCCATGTACTCGATGATGAGGAGAGTAATGATGGTTCCGTGCTACTAGCGAGTCAGGATTGGTGGAAGCCTGATAGAACGGCCATGATGAAGCGCACCTCGGAGACGCAGCTTGAATCTTGTCTGTTGACAATGTATAGAGCCTGCCGGGTTTGCCCGTTACAGCTATCAAGCAGGTTTTTTCCAATTACGGTCATTTATTGGTCTAATTGAAAAGAACAAGAAGAGTGGCACCGCGGGAGTATGATAAAACAACCTCTCGTCTCTTTACGGATTGATTTTTACTGATATCCATCCAAAAGAGACGGGGGGTTTTTTGCTGTTGTTGCTTTGAACCATCGCATACTGTATCTAATCAAAGCGCTCTGTGCTTGTATACCCTATGGTTATATTTATGTTGTATCCCACTTCTCCACGGAATGATTACATATTCCCTGAAAGTTTATGTTGATTAAAAAGAAAGGATGTAATAAACATGAATTACAAACAATTAGTAGCTGAGCAAATCTCCGCTGCTCTAACTGAAATGGGCGTAGAGGATTTTTCCTGCGAACGTGTCCTTGGCATGCTCGAAACTCCTCCTAACCCGCAAATGGGTGATTTAGCCTTTCCTTGCTTCCAATTAGCTAAATCTCTACGCAAGGCACCACCAATGATTGCAACGGAGCTAGCTTCTAAGATTTCTCTGCCTTTCTTACAGGATGTACAGGTGGCAAATGCATATATCAATCTGTTTTATGATCAAAGCAGCGTTATGACCGCTTGTATTAAAACGATTCTAGAGCAAGGGTCTGCGTATGGTACAACTAATGTGGGTGCTGGTAAAAAGGTACCAATCGACTTATCCTCTCCAAACATTGCTAAACCCTTCTCAATGGGGCATTTGCGCTCAACCGTTATCGGGAATGCGCTTGCAAACATCATGGAAAAGCATGGCTATCAGCCTGTTCGCATCAATCACTTAGGGGACTGGGGTACACAATTTGGTAAACTGATTGTCGCCTATAAAAAATGGGGCGATGAGGATAAAGTAAAAGCTGAGCCTATTAAAGAATTGCTCAAGCTGTATGTACACTTCCATGAAGAAGTAGAAAACGATCCAACACTGGAAGATCAAGGTCGTGAATGGTTCAAGAAATTAGAGGACGGCGATCAAGAAGCCCAGCAATTATGGCAATGGTTCCGCGATGAATCCTTACAAGAATTTAAAAAGATCTATGAATTAATGGGTGTTTCCTTTGACTCCTTCAATGGAGAAGCATTCTACAATAATCAAATGGATCGCGTTGTAGATTTGTTAGAGGAAAAAGGATTGTTGACAGAATCCGAAGGCGCAATGGTTGTATCTCTGGATGAGTACGACATGCCTCCTTGCTTAATTAAAAAACGCGACGGTGCTACCCTTTACGCAACCCGCGACCTAGCTGCTGCTTTGTACCGTCATGAGCAATATGATTTTGGAAAAGCATTATATGTGGTTGGCGGAGAACAACGCCTGCATTTCCAACAGTTATTTAAGGTCTTGCTAAAAATGGGCTATGACTGGGCTAACAACATGCATCATATTCCATTTGGGATGATGTTAAAAGACGGTAAAAAAATGTCCACTCGCAAAGGGAAAGTTGTTCTGTTGGAAGAAGTATTGTCTCAAGCAATCGCAGATGTACTTAAAGTAATCCAGGAGAAAAATCCTTCTCTTCCAAATAAAGAACAGGTTGCTCGCCAAGTTGGTGTAGGTGCCGTTATTTTCCATGACTTGAAAAATTACCGTTTAAACGATGTCAACTTTTCCTGGGAAGAAATGCTTACTTTTGAAGGGGAGACAGGGCCTTACGTTCAATACACTCATGCCCGCGCTTGCTCTCTATTGAAAAAAGGCGGGTACCAGCCAGGAGCTGTAACAGTAGCAGACAACGCTCTAGAGGGTCCAGAAACATGGGCAGTCGTTACTACTCTATTGCAGTTCCCTAGCATTCTGGAAAAGGCTCGCGATCAATTCGATCCTTCGCAGATTGGAAAATACGTAATTGATTTGGCTCAAACCTTCAACAAATTCTACGCGCATGTCCGCATTGTCGCAGAGGATGAACAAGTAAAACAAGCTCGCCTACAATTGGTTGCAGCAGTTATTGTTGTACTAAAAGAAGGACTCCGTCTATTGGGATTGGAAGCTCCTGAAGAAATGTAAGAAAAATAAGGGCCCCTAACATAATGGGTGCCCTTTTATTTTTGTTAAAAATTAATCCAACTCATCAAAAAAGGAGGGATTCCCCTCCTCTTTTTCAACCTGCTTTACCTGACCTAAATGCCCCATCTATGTTCCTTTTACTCTTTTTCGTTTATTTTCGGCTCAATAGCTGGTTTTGGTGTCGAAAACCAAGCTTTTGCCAATTGCTCAACCAGCTTTTTCGGCAGGGAAACTGGCTCTATTTTTACAGTTCCAATAGGGTCAACACCACGATATAGCATTGCCTTATCATCATTAGGGTCTGACATCGTTTCTAAAATCAGCTCGTCGATTTTGCCAGCCACTTTCCATTCCATAATCATCAGCTCATATTCATCTGGAGCTAATTCAATGTAATCTTCTTCTGTAATATCTACAATAGCATAGCCGTCTGATTCAATTTCAGCTTCTAAGACCTTGCCATTTGCTTCTTCATAAAGCTTTAGTTCATCAATGTCAGCTAAATTTTCTTTGATTTTATCAAAGCTGTGAATGGTTACTTTAATTGTGCGTGTCATAATATCTCCTCTGTCTCGTAAAATCCGTTCTTACATACGGTCACTCTAATCATATCCTACTGTGGACTTTCAAACAATTGTTTGACAAAAGCGATTTCTGACTTATGCCCACCCAAGCGTTCTCCAGGCGTTTCTAAAAATAGGGGAACCTCACGAATAACCCTGCTTCTAATGAACTTGCCTAGCCTTTCAGCACCGATCTCTCCCCAGCCAATATCAGCATGACGATCACGATGGGAACCGGTTGGGTAGCGAGAATCATTGAGATGAACGGCCTTCAAATGAGTAAAATATCCTAATTCCTCGCCTCGTTTTTGCACATCTTCCCAATTCTCTCCTGTCCATAATCCACTTGCAAAGGCATGGCAGGTATCGAAGCAAAACCCGACCAGCTCGGGTCTATTGATCAATGCACGAACTTGTACTAGCTCTTCTAATGTTATTCCCATCTTGTTTTTCTGACTAGCATTATTTTCAAGTAAAATAAGTGCATTACCTGTCCAGCCTTCTAAAATTTCATTTAATGAACGAATCATCAATTGGTAGCCAAATAACGGATCGGGGTGATTTCCTTTATATTGTCCAAAATGAACAACAACGCCAATCGAGCCACACGCGTCCGCAATCTCCAAATCATTGCGGACTGAGGCCACCATTGCCGCTTGTTCCTCTCTTCCCTCTGTACACAAATTAGTCGGATATGGTGTGTGGGCAATCGAAATAATCCCGTTTTCCTTGCAAAAATCACGACATTTTTGGGCATCCTGTCTTGAGAATGATTTGATTTGCAAACTGCGCGGGTTTTTAGGAAAATACTGATAGCAAGTCCCTCCCAAGCGTTGCACGATCCGTGCGGCTTCCACATATCCCTGACGTACGCTTACATGACAACCGATATGCAATTTGTCGCCTCCCTTCCCAGTTTCTCGTTGCTGCTGTCAGCATTATTTATTATTGTTTCAGACTTGAGAGAGGTACATTCACATGCACTGTTGTTCCTTGATTGATCACACTCTCAATGAGTATGGAGCCTTGATGATCCCTGATGATTTTTTTACTAACCATAAGGCCTAGCCCTGTTCCTTTATCCTTTGTAGTATAGAAAGGCTCACCAAGTTTACTAACACGATCTTCCGGTATGCCGCATCCTTCATCGCGAAAACATATATCCACCATCTGAGCATCCTGTTTTACAGTTATATAGATCATTCCACCATTCGGCATTGCTTCCATAGCATTCTTCATGATATTTATAAATACTTGTTTAATCTGATTTTCCTCACAAGTGATCAATATCGGCTGCTCTTCACAATCAAGCTGAAAAATCACATTATGCATCAAAGCTTGGCTCTCTAATAGCGTCATTACATTACGGACGAGATCGACTACATTTTTTTGCTTCACATTCTGAACTTGCGGTTTCGCTAACACTAATAACTCGCTAACAATAAAATTGATCCGATCTAATTCAGATATCATGACCTCAAAATAAAAATCATGCTCATTGGTTTGACCTTGTAACAACTGAATAAAGCCTCGCAGTGCAGTTAGCGGATTGCGAATTTCATGAGCAACTCCTGCCGCCATCTCCCCAATGAGGGATAGCTTATCCGAGTTACGCAATAAGGCCTCTGCTTGTTTCCGATCGGTAATATTTCTGGCTACAAAAACAAAGTGCTCTAAATTTTTTTCTCCATTAAAGACTGGCGTACCATTCGCCTCCAAATACATCCACTCGCCTGAAGCGCACCGATAGCGAAGCTCTACTTGCATCACGCTTCCTTCAGCGATTAATCGTTTACGTCCCTGCTTTAAAAACTCTCTGTCATCGGTATGTACCCATTTACGGTAATCCATTCCCAATAAGCTTTCCGGTGTATATCCTAAAATGGTCTTAAACGAAGGAGACACATAAATATAGCGTCCACTCCGATCCAAAATTGCGATAAGATCCGTCATATTTTCGGAAATCAATCTATATTTTGCCTCACTGTCACCTAGTGCCTGCGCAATCCTCCTCTGTTCCGTTACATCCCTCGTAATTAAAGCGACCGCCAAAATCTTTCCTTCCGTATTTCGAATCGGAATATAGGATGATAAGGTGTGAACAAGATGTCCATTGCGATGAGTAAATGAATTTTCCTCATCCAAAACCATCTTTCCGTTCATAGCCTTTTGTGTGTTATCAATGATTCCTCGCAATATGACCGGCTTTAGCAGATTTTCTTGATGCATAATCAATTCTTCATAACTGTATCCATACATTTTTTCACAAGCAGGGTTCACCATTAAAATATTCCAATCTAAATCAATAAGCACGATACAATCAGAAGCGCTATTCACGAAAGATTCCAACAGTTCTTTCGCATCTCGTAATTCAGTCTCAACCTGAATACGCTCTGTAATATTGCGCATCACCGCTATTACGCCTATAACGCCAGCATCTTTATTGCAAATAGGTTTGTAAGTCATGCAAATTTCAAGAAGATGCCCCTTTTTGTGACGTCGTCTCGTATGAAATAATACAGGTTTTCCCGTTTTTACAACGTAATCAAAATGCTGCTTCTGTTCTTGTAGCGCAACAGCGTCTGGAAGTAGGATTCTAGGATTGTCATACAGCTCCTGAGGAGAATATCCGGTCATGATCTGAAATGAATTGCTCATACGTAATATGTTAAAATCCGGTGAAATGAGAAAAATCGCATCACGTGTGTACGTAATGAAGGTATCGAGGCTTTGCTCCATTTCCTCCAGCTTCCTCTGTCTTTGCTTCTGCTCTGTTACATCTCGTACAAGAGCCCCCACAGCCGGTTTTCCTTTATACCATTTCATCGGAAAAAGCGTAAATGAAACGTACATCATCCCCCCTTTCTTATGAGGAATCTGAATGATGTACGGCTCATGATTGGCACACAATGGTTGTATGACACTTGGCTCTATTTTCACCATCCCTTGTTTACATCGAAGCAGATATACATCAATGGCTACTTCGAATTCGTCAGAAAAACAATTGCCTGCCAATTGATACCAGGACGGATTGGCATACAAAATAGTACCGTCTGAAGAAAAAATGAAGACTGCATCTGGACAATTTTGAACAAAAGATACAAATCCATCTGTTTCTGACCACGAGATGACCTCTCGCACAAACCGCACCTCCAAAATAAGGATAAAATGTATGTATATTTCATCTTCGCATCAAAGATCAGCCATTGTAAAGGAAAAAGAACTTTTTTATCATTTGTTTTAAAAAAAGAGACAGGGTACCATGTTAGCCTGCTTTGCATACGATGAGCCTAGATGACCGGTTTTGCTTAGTAACGTTTACATGGAAAAGCACAGAAGAGAAAGGGTGAGACATCATGTGTGGAATTGCAGGCTGGGCCAGCTTCATGCGGAATGTAAAAGATGAACAAGAGACTATAGAAGCAATGACTAAGACACTTCAACACAGAGGTCCAGATAGTATGGGGTATTTTTTTCATGATCGGGTTGTATTTGGACATCGTCGTCTTATCGTTGTAGATCCTGAAGGCGGAACTCAGCCCATGACCAAAAGATATGGGGATATAAGCTACACACTTGTATATAACGGCGAATTGTACAATACAGAAGATTTACGAAAGGAATTGCTAGACCGTGGTCACCGCTTCTCTTCCCACTCAGATACGGAGGTATTACTCACGGCTTATGTAGAATGGGGAGAAAAATGTCTGGAGCGACTAAACGGTATTTTTGCATTTGCTATCTGGAATGAAAAAGAGCAGCACTTATTTGTCGCACGTGATCGAATGGGTGTGAAGCCGTTATTTTATCTAGAAAAAGATGGGCAATTTCTATTCGGTTCAGAAATAAAAGCGATTCTTGCCCACCCCGAGGTTGAGCCTATTGTTGATCGGGAAGGCTTAGCCGAGGTACTGCTTATTTCACCCGCACGCACGCCTGGACACGGTGTATTCAAAGGAATGAATGAATTACGCCCCGGCTACTATGGGATATACTCTCCAAATGGCTTTACTACAGAATCGTACTGGAGCTTGAAAAGTCGTGAGCATCTTGACAATTTTGAGACAACCGTCGATACCATTCGTGATTTAGTCATAAATGCAATCGAACGTCAACTCGTTGCTGATGTTCCTGTCTCGATGTTGCTTTCAGGAGGTCTTGATTCCAGCGCTATCACCGCTATTGCGGCAAGATATTATCAGCATCAAGGAAAAGGAACGATTCACACCTACTCTATTGATTATAAAGATAATGACCGCTTTTTCACTGCCCATGCCTATCAGCCTGATTCAGATTCTCAATGGATTAAACGAGTAAGCGATTATATAGGAACCCAGCACCATTTTATCGAGTTTGATACCCCCGAGTTGGTGCAAGCCCTCCAAACCGCTGTTTATGCCCGTGACTTACCTGGTATGGCAGATATTGACGCTTCGCTGTATCTTTTTTGTTCGGAAATGAAAAAGGAAACAACAGTCGTACTTTCTGGTGAATGCGCTGACGAAATATTTGGGGGCTATCCCTGGTTTCATCAAGAAGAAGCACTTTATGCAGATACTTTTCCGTGGGCGCGAAAAAGTGATCAGCGATACAAATGGCTCTCGAATGAAATGAAGGCTTGGTTACAACCAGATTCGTATGTAAAAGGACGTTTTCGTGATACACTGGCAGAGGTTCCCCGCTTGGAGGGGGAGTCTCGTATAGATGAAAAACGGCGAGAGATGTTTTACTTAAATCATGTCTGGTTTATGAATACGTTACTGGATCGAAAGGATCGCATGAGCATGATGGCTAGCCTGGAAGCCCGCGTACCCTTTTGCGATCATCGGCTTGTAGAATACATGTGGAATGTGCCTTGGGAGATGAAAATGTTCGATTGCAGGGAAAAAGGCATTTTGCGCAAAGCTTTGGAAGGAATCTTGCCCTCTGATGTGTTATATCGTAAAAAAAGTCCTTATCCCAAAACGCATAATCCCGCATATGCCCAAGCAACAAGGCAGTGGCTTAACGATGTTTTAGATGATAACAGATCTCCCCTTCATACTCTATTAGATGTTCCTTACCTGCGTACTCTCCTGCAAGCAGATGCATCTGCGATTGAAATTCCTTTTTTTGGCCAATTAATGAGCACTCCTCAGATGTTTGCCTTTTTAGCACAAGTAGACTTCTGGATGAAAAAATACAAAGTACGCATCATGTAAGGAAACAAAAAAACCGGCGCTTTGACTGCACCGGTTTTTGCGTTTTATACGATCATATTTGTTTGTTGCTTTATGATTTCATTTACATTTATACTTAAAAAATATTGAATAAGCAAGGAATGCTATAAGCCAGGTTCTGTATCTCTCGTGCTGCAAACGGACCTTCCCCTCGCACGAAGAGCTGTAGTCATCTATCTATGGCAAAAATTCTTTTGCCATCCGTCCTTTTCGTTCAATTCCGTCCAGACGGTTCCCCTACCTAATTTGGGTTTCTCGCTCGCAGGGTTTACCCCGTTCCATCTTCTCTGTCGCCAGAGAAGCTACGTTTCTGTGGCACTTTCAGCGTACTTGGGTCTCAGGGAGAACCCTTTCTGCGCCGTCAATGAGGCGGACCTCACTGCCCTAGTTTGCACTAGGTACGAACACTCCGGGCATCGCAGCCCGGGCGAGCCTGGACTTTCCTCTATCGTCTCCCAGACAAGCTGGTGACAACAGCGACTACCCACAATCCTTGCCTTTACTAAACATTAATCTATCATATATAGGGGGACAATTCAACCTTGACATTCTGGAAACGCTGCTAAAAGATGTAAAATATCATGTTTATTCTCATTTACTTTATTTTAAGGAGGTTTAAAATGAATATATTTAACCTGCGAATAAAGGGGAGGCTTATTTTTTTACAATTACTAACACCTGCACATGCAGAATCTTTTCTTACTTATTTACTTGCGAATCAACAATTTCATGCGCCGTATGTCCCTTTGCGTGACGAGAGTTATTTCACACTCGAAAATGCCATCAATCAAACGACCCAATGGACAGAGGTTGAACGGGATCAACGGTATTCTTTTGGTATCTTTGAGCTAGCCAGTGAACGCCTTGTTGGAAAAATAACTCTATCCCAAATATTTCGCGGTCCCTTTCAAAATGCTTTTATCGGTTATGATCTAGATCATTCCTGTCAAAGCCAAGGCTATATGACTGAAGCTCTCCATCTCATCATGTCGTTTTTCTTCAATAGACTTCTTTTGCATCGTTTGCAAGCTAATATCATGCCGCATAATCGAGCGTCTCAACGGGTTTTGGAAAAAGCAGGGTTTGTCAAAGAGGGGTTCGGTGCCAATTATCTTAAAATCAACGGTCAATGGCAAGATCATTTATTTTATGCTCTGACTAAAGAAAGGTTTGACGAGCATTATAAAAACTCTCCTTACCCTGTTATCTATGAAGAAAGGGCTGAGACTGCTGCTATAAAAGAATAAGGACAAAGCGATTTATCCTAGAAATGCCTTGGCAAAGCTTAGCAGATCGTTGTGTGTTAGAATTATGAAAAGAGTATTGCAACTCTACATTTTTCTCAGGAATGAAATATTCATCATCGAACAGGAGGCTTATTTTCCATGCTACTACTCCCTTTTGAAGGTAAAGAGCCACAGATTCATCCCAGCGCGTTTATTGCCAAAGGTGCTGTTGTCACAGGTGACGTTATCATCGGTGAAGAGACATCCATCTGGTACAATTCGGTCATACGAGGCGATGTCTCTCCTACTATTATTGGGAAGCGAGTCAGTGTTCAAGATAATAGCACTCTCCATCAAAGTCCTCTTTATCCGCTCCTTATTGAGGACGATGTCACAATCGGCCATAACGCCGTGTTACATAGCTGCACCGTACGCCAAGGCGCTTTGATCGGGATGGGTTCTATTGTGCTAGATGGCGCTGAGATCGGTGAAGAGGCTATGGTTGCAGCGGGTGCTTTGGTTCCACCCGGCATGAAAGTCCCCCCTCGGACATTGGTCGTAGGCTCTCCCGCTAAGGTAAAGCGCGAATTAAACGAAGACGATTTTAAGGATTTACGCCGTGTTCGTCAGTCTTATGTTGATAAAGGAAAAATGTATCGAAAACTGGAAGAAAATCCACTTTCAAGGTAAATACAAAAAACGATCGTACCCTCTTCGAACAAGGATACGATCGTTTCTTTATTTTTGGATATGAGTAACTTTCGTAATGATCCAGCCGTACGGATTGCTACTCTGGCCGCTTTTAACCATTTCATACTCCACTTCATAATTACCAGTCATCGTGGAGAAATAAGCGCCCTTAGCCTTTACGGTACTTTCATTGCTATCCAACACCTGATAGCTACCCACAGCATCATGCAAAGGTAGCGGGCGTAGCTTCTCTATAGTCTGTAATGCCTCTTTCCCGAAGTAAGTCGTCATCAATTGCTCGTTCTTTCTTAAATAAGCATGGGCGGCCGCTGTTAGCATCAGATTGCTGATACGTGTTTGCTGTTGCACTGAGCCGTTCCATTGTTTTTCTTTTTGCAGCTCATTGGCGATTACTAACCGCTGTAAAATAACCGCGAATTGGGCCCGAGTCATCGTCTTGGCTGGCTGAAAAAAACCTGTGCTATCTTCCAGTAATTGATAGCCTTTAATTCCGGTAGCATACAACGATTTTGTATCCTGATACGCATTCGAAAGCGTCGCCTGATAATAGCCGTTTAAACCCTCCTGAATTTTAGCCGGCTCTATATGTAAATCATGCCGAATATTCATCAGAATCGTATGAAACAGTAGCATGCTAGCTTCTTCTCGATTTAATGGTGCTTGTAAATGCTCGGCGGATAACCACCAATCGCTTTCTAAGAAAGCTCCCATTTTCATTGGTTTTTTAACTGCACTGAGGTGAAGTAAGTATAAGGCATTATCCCCTGGTTTAAAACGTGTATATGCCTTCTGATCCGCATACAGCATAGCATTCATCGTACCTACAGCCTGCTTGATTTCTTGAACGAGCGGATATCGTTTATCTACTTTAGCAGCCTCGACAGGAGGAGCTACAACCCCGTAGGAATATTGCATTACCCGATTCAACAAAGCAATTGCCTCTCCTCGGGAAATCGGAACGTTCGGACGAAACGGAATATATTTTCCTTTTACAATGCCACGCTCGGCAAGAAATTGAATGTAGGATTTCGCCCAATGTTCATCTATATCAGTGAAGATACTCGCTTGTACAGTGCTAGGGGTATATGGATTTTCCGCTTGTGTCTTTACAGGCATACAAAAAGCCGCTATGATTGCAAATATTGTTGTGATACCTGCTACGATGTCTTTTCTAACCTTCATGGATCTGTTCCCACTCTCTTTCTTTTATCTCAATCTTTCATATTCCTTTCACAAATAATGTGTCTGAAAGAAATAGTACCAGACAAAAAAATGGGAATCTATCATACTTTATTCATAAGACAGATACCAACCAAAGTCCTATCATTTAATCGCTTGCCTCTTCCCTATTCCGAAAGAAAATAAACAACGCATAAGACCGAATCGCTGTATCCATATGTATGCGCTCCGGTTCCTTCGTTGTAAGATAATACTGCAAGAAGCCAGATATACGGTACAATGGCTCAATTAGCCTTGGTGCATATTTGGATAACAGATTACATATTCCTATCCCAACAAGTCCAATCACAATGGCTATCCACAGTTGGAAAAAACAAATGGCTGGAAGAAAAAAAACGAAGAAAAAAGTAACCATATTCGTTGAACAGCCTCGATTGATAATGGAAGCCTGCTGTATTTTTTCCCAATTCTCTGGTTTAACTTCCCCATAGTAGCTAAAAACTTTATGCTCAGCTCCATGAAACTGTTTTAATCGTTTGGGAAAAATTAAATGAAAGCCTGCTCCATAAACCACCAACCACAATGGATCAAATTCTCCTAAAACCGGAAAAAAAACATACAAAATCATCAGCACGTGTAGGATATGATAGTACCAAGGCAATGAGCTGACAATCCGCCACCACATTTTACATAGTGTTCCCATCCCCATTTTCTCGGCCCATGTATGGATGACACCGTTCTTTACCTCAGCACATGCAATGACATTTTTGTTGTGATAAAAGACTCCGTTGCCAAATGAAATGCCTGCAATCATGGTGTTGGTATTCTCACCCTCTCCATTTATGGTTATAATGGTGTTTGTTCATATTGCCTCATCGCAAGCTGCTGAGGCAACGTTATGTTTCTACTAAGGAGGTTTCACCATTGAAACGCTTTGTTCCAACTACACCCATTACACCTCAAAAGGACCCATGGGAACCTTTATATAATGCTACACCACCTGCCTACAAATTGACCAGCATCGAGTTTACTGTGACAAATCTATGCAATCTGCGCTGTGAACATTGTGCTGTTGGTGAAACATTACGGATAAAAGACGACCCACACTTGCCAATAGAGCTTATCCTACAGCGCCTAGATGAAGCCAAAGATTTGTTAACCCTTAGCATTACGGGCGGGGAACCGATGTACAGTCTGCGGACAGTAAATAATGTAATTGCACCAATTTTACAGTATGCGACAGATAGGGGCTTGCGCACACAGATTAACTCCAATTTATCTCTGCCATTTTCCCGTTACGAAGCTGTTTTGCCATACATTGATGTAATGCATATGTCGTGGAACTATAGTAAGCCTGAGGATTTTCATGAAGTGGTATACGTAAATAGTCCGCAAAAGGTTTCACTCACCCAAGCAGAGAAACTGTACCAATTAACAATGGACAATGCAAAAAAATTAGCAGATGCAGGTGTAATCGTCTCTGCCGAAAGCATGCTGAATACTCGGACCTGGCAAAAGCTCCCGAAAATTCATCAACTAATTAAAGAAATGGGTTGTGTTCGCCACGAGGTGCACCCGATGTATCAAAGCGATTTTGCAAAAAATTTACCAGTGCTGAGCTTGCCTCAATTACGTGAATCTATTCACACCCTCTTAGATGTACGCGATGAAGAGATGTGGATGCTGTTCGGTACCCTTCCATTCTTCGCATGCAGTCAAGACCCTGATGATCAGGAGCTTATTCTGCGTCTGCGTCAATCTAAGAATGTTACTGTACGCAACGACCCTGATGGACGCTGTCGCTTAAATATCAACATATTTACCGGAGATGTAACCGTAACTGACTTTGGGGATGTGGGCATTCTAGGAAATATTCAGACAGATACCCTAGAGACGATGTTCGCTCGTTGGCAAAGTCACTCTCTCAATCAATCCATTAATTGTTTTTGCCCAAATGCGGAATGTGCAGGCCCAAATCTGCTCGTCTATCATAGCTATTACCTAGATACTGATTTTAAAAAGCGTAAAGCACTTATTTAAAGATCATTCTTAATAGTGTACGCCGGAAATAAAAAATGATCTCGCAACACGTTTAAAGAGGTTGCCCTTCTCTGGGCAACCTCTTTAAACGTGTATTTCCCATATTAGTCCATATCGTGTGGAATATTGTCTTTTGTTTTTTTTGCCTTAAAAGGGTTAACAGCTTTCCCTAATTCACCCATTCGATCGAATGAAGTAAATAAGGTGTCCACTGTCTCCACTAACTCTCGGATTTGAACAACTTTTGTACGAATCCCTAAAAAATGGTGCATCATCCCTTTGCTATTAAGCCCAGCCATTGTTCTCCACCTCCTAACATTCCTTACTATAGGCTATGTAAAAAAGGGGCAAACGCTGTAGGCAGAAGCATAGATACCCACTATTTTCTCAAGACCACAATCAACCATGCCTTCCTAGCTGTAAATATCAGGACGGCGATCGGTAAATACCGGTATCTTGGAACGAACCTGATCGACAATATCCAAATCAATCTCAGCAGTTAGAATCATTTCTTCTTCTCCAGCTTCAGCAATCACTTCTCCCCATGGATCAATCACCATGGAGTGACCGAAAAAGCTACTCGCAGAATCGCTTCCTACTCGATTGCAAGCAACGACATACATTTGATTTTCAATCGCTCGGGCAATCAATAAGGCTCGCCAATGGGCCAGTCTAGGGTTTGGCCACTGAGCACATACGAACAAGACCTTTGCTCCCTTAACTGCATGCAGACGAATCCATTCTGGGAAACGAATATCATAGCAAATAACCGCTCCCACCTGCTGATCGTCCATTTGATACAAGCCTGGTTGATCACCTGATTGCAGAAACTGGTGTTCATTCATTAGCTTGAATAAATGGGCTTTGGAATAGGAGCCAACCAAATTTCCCTGCTTATCAAACACATAGGAGGTATTATAGACTCCATTTTCCCTATGCTCGGCGATAGAGCCACCATATACATAGCTATGTAGTGAGCGAGCAAGTTCCTTTAAAAACATCTGAGCATTCTTCCCTTGCTCATCCGCAATCTCGTCTAGGCGCTCCAAATCATAGGCAGTATCCCATAATTCTGGCAGCAATATAGCATCAATTGTTTTTCCTGATTCGCGTAAATTTTCGGTCATTTTCTTTGCCTTTTCTCTGTTTGCCTCTGGATTTCCCAGCACCACATCCATTTGGATTAAAGCTATTCTCCACTTGTTACTCATTACGTATTCCTCCCATCCCCCGCATCTTTATCACCATTATAGTAGTGGAATTTTGTCAAAAAAGAAAGAGGAGCGGATACAGCTCCTCCCTTCCATGCATAGCATACTAGTAGTTACTTAAGTACGGCGACGTTGTTCTAAAGCTCTGACGCGGCGGTTTAAATCTCTATACCGTTCATTTAGTCTCCTTACTTCACGCTCTAAACGTGCGATTCTGCGTTCCTCGTCCGCATCATCGGGTGATTGATTAGGACCTTGATCAGGAATGAAAAGCGTTTGACCGACGTACAGCTCATATGGTGGATATAGACGATTCACACGAATAAGTACATCGATAGGCACTCCAAAGCGTTGAGCAATAGCATATAGTGTATCCCCACGTTGAACAATATAATTCATACGTACCAGCTCCCTACAGAAAGTTATCTTGTATTAGTACCCTATGCCCGTTTTGGTTGAGAGGAGATAAACGAATACCCATTTTTTTAAAAGGTAGGCATCAACCTATGACATGACAAGTAGTGGAAGGTAAAAGCTCCTTTTATTTCTTCATCGTATCGCAACCCTTACTCCTCTTTTGTACCTCTCTCAGAACGGGCATCCTCTCCTCTTCTTCTGATGGCTGACCCTTTCCTTACTTGTCTTCTAAATTGATGCACAAAAAGACCTTGCATCGCTATTGTCAGCGTTGCAAGGTCTTTTCCTTTCCGATGCACTCAAATTCTGCGTTGATTTAGAAGACTGTTTTTCTTATTTAAAAACGGGATCTGCAAACTTCGCGAGCTTCTCAGCAGAATCCTTATCTACATCTGCATGTAGGCTGTTGCCGTGTGAATCCATTGTGACTATAGCGGCAAAGCCTTTCACACGTAAATGCCACATTGCTTCTGGAATACCAAATTCTAAGTAGTCCACGCCTTCTACCTGCTCGATACAATCCGCGTAGTATTGCGCAGCTCCACCAATGGCATTTAAGTATACGCCTCCATGCTCTTGTAAAGCTTTCAATGTTTTTGGGCCCATGCCACCTTTTCCCATAACCGCTCGAATCCCGAATTTTTTCATGATATCGCCTTGATATGGCTCCTCGCGAATACTAGTGGTAGGACCTGCTGCTTTTACATGATAATTTCCTTCTTCATCTTTTAGCATAACTGGTCCACAGTGATAGATAATGCCACCATTTAAGTCAATTGGGCAATCATGATCGATTAAGTATTTATGCAAAGCATCGCGGCCAGTATGCATCATTCCATTAATAATGACCACATCGCCTACCTTAAGACTGCGAATCTGTTCTTCTGTTATTGGTGCCTCTAATACAACCTCACGACGCTCTGTTTGTTGCTCGCTTGCGGAGGTCATGTCCATTTCCACATGATTTTCTTCTGTATATAAATAACGGATGATTTCTCCAGTTTCTGGGTTAATATGCACCCCTTGACGTCGGAATGCCCAGCAGTTATAAGCTACAGAGACGAAAAAGCTGGCTGGCAAACGATTTTCTACGCCAATTTTACAGCCAAGCAGGGTTGTATTTCCGCCGAAACCCATAGTTCCGATGCCTAGTTCATTTGCTGTTTGCATAATATAGTCTTCCAATTCGGCTAACTCAGGAATCGGATTGGAATCATCTACGCTACGGAACAATTGATGCTTGGCAAGTGAGTAGCCACTTGTACGGTCTCCTCCAATACCTACTCCGATAAAGCCAGCGCTACAGCCTTGACCTTGTGCCTGATAGACGGCATGCAGGATGCATTTGCGGATGCCATCCAGGTCACGGCCAGCTTTTCCTAAGTGAGGAAGCTCACAGGGAAGAGAGTATTGTATATTTTTATTTTCACAGCCGCCACCTTTAAGAATTAACTTCACTTCGGCATAATCCTCTTCCCATTGTTCAAAATGGACAACAGGTGTACCAGGTCCTATATTGTCTCCAGAGTTGGAACCTGTTAACGAGTCTACAGAGTTGGTACGTAGTTTACCAGTACGTGTCGCTTCTGCAATCGCTTCCAGAATCGCTTTTTTCATCACGATCTGATTAACTCCGACCGGTGTCTTAATTTCAAATGTAGGCATTCCTGTATCCTGACAAATGGGGGAAACATTTTCTTCAGCCATCTTAATGTTTTGCGCAATGGTAGTGAGCGATAAAGCAGCACGCGTGCCAGCATCCTCTCTTTTTTTCGCAGCGTTAATGGCATGACGAACATCTGGCGGCAGGTTAGTGGAGGTCTCCACAATCAACTGCAACATGCTATCTTTGAACTTATCCATGATGGAAGTCGCCTCTCTTTTCGAAAAAGAATAAATACTCTACACAACGATCATAATTATAGCATAGCAAAAAAATAGGTGCGACACTTCCAATTGTGCGTTTTTTCTCAGCCGACTCAGATACAGCCCTCCCTATACCTGTCATCTTAGCTGTGATATCATGAAGATACTTTTTTGACGGAAAAAACGGAAGAGGAGTAGGGTTCATATGCATTATTTTCAGATGACGTTGCCTGCTACACTGACCGGATTGGCAGTAGTATTATTCGTTGGCTTACTCCGTTTGCAGTGGCCTTTTCGCTACTATTACATAACGTTGTTATACAAGCGAAACCCCGAGCGTATACAAACTATCTTGGAGGCTTCTTATCTAAAAAACAAAAAGCGCTCGGTAGCGCTGCTCGACAAATCGAGTCAACAGCTACTACTAGGGAAGTACGATGCAGCTGAATCATATGTTACGCAGGCTATTATCTTGTGTAAAGAATCACCCACACTATTTCATCGTGCCCTCTTACAGCATCTTTTTTACAATTTAGCTGTTGCCTGCTATTATCGGGGAAGATATCGGGATGCTCTGCAAATTGGCATACATCTATATAAGAGAGATCCTCGCATGCATGGTGCTCTGGGCATCATTGTTTGCTGCCAAGCTCGAATGGGTGACCTTCCAGCTGCTAAGCAGGCCTTATCGTTGTTGCAGCGAAGACGTATCCAGCCTGCCCTCCTTTATTTTTGTTTAGCAGAAATGGAAGCCGCAGAAGGTCGCTATACTCGTGCCGTTGAGCATATTGAAAAAATCAGGAATTACGCTTATTCACAAACGCTGTTTCTCCGTAAAGAACAACTTGATCTGCGTCTACATGAATGGACAAAAGCAGCTTCTCATGCGGGATGATCTGGTGATGATTTTACTTGTGGGCTAGGAGCCATTTTCCTTCTGCTCACAAGTTTTTTTATGCATTTTTTCTCTAAATTGGCCTCTCCCTTTCTGCGATAAGATTGGTAAAGATATTTATTAAAACGTAACTTGGTATTATATGTGAATTATTTCACATCATTATATTTTATTTTTTGTATAATTATTTATACAGAAGAAATAATTGGGTTTGTTTCCGATTGTGTCTTCGAAATTATTTTAGGAGGAGTTGAATTATATGAAACTAAAAAGTATATGTAAATGCCTTACAATTACCGCAGTATTATCCCAAATTGCTGTATAGATATAAAATAAGAAAATGTTAATCATATAAAAAACCAGTTGTATCATGAGCTTTACTTGATATGATTGTTTTTTATTTTTCCAGTCTATTTTATTAATTGGGTTATGCCCGCATTTTAACGAAAATATACGCTAACCCCCTTACTTAGGAACGACTGAAACTTCAGGACATGCAAGAAATGCCCGCTCACTTAATTTTCTCAGCCTATAAAACCCGATTCACTTGAAGAATCGGGTCAGACTGTGGACAAGAGTTTTTATATTCCTGCTATGCATTCGTCATGTATTCATTTTTACAGCCTTAGAGCTAAGGGCTTCTTTTGTTACTAGTCCATCTCTCATGGATTTAAGCCAAGCGTTGCTCCGTGTATTGAGACAGTATCTCCACGATTTCCTGGAGGAATTGCGGAATATTACCTTGTAGAATCGGACCATGCCCTGTCGCCAATATTTCAATAGGCCATTGTAGTAATGATTTTGTTGCTTCTAAGAATCCTATAACCTGCTCTACGTCAGGACAACGTTGTAACCATGCCCCGAAATAAAAAATAAGCTCTTTTCGGCATTTCTCCTGATAACCGATCACCTGCTCAATGTCCATGCCAAAAAAATGAAGGTGATCACCAATAAAACAAATATTTGTTTCGGAATCAAAAAAAGCTACTGAGCCCTCAGTATAGGTCGGTAAGTTCACAAATGAAAACAGCCCAATCTGCCCTTTTTCTCCCGTAAAGGAATGACCGAATAACGTTTGAGAAAAATCATCTAGTTCAAAAAAATCATGCAGGTGAATCCAATTTTGGCTGGTGGAAAACAATTCCACATTTCCAATATGATCAGGCAAACGATGAGTACATAGCACATCTTCCACTTTATCAGAAGTAGCACCAATATCCTCAAGTGCTTGCTGAAAATACGAACGATGCTTTTTAAGATTTGTATCAATTAAATAAAACCGTCCATTTCGTTCCACTACATAATTATTGATGTAACTTTTCCATGAGTCTTCATAAGTGATAATCGTCCAAACACCGGGAGCAATTTGGCAGGTGACATTGGTCAAATTCCCATCTCTCCTCTCCGTGAACCGTTATGTAACATCTATCGTAAATACGATATCCTCCGTTATTTCCCTCTTGTATTCCTATTATACAACATTTTTCACGAAAAGATTGCGAAAAAGCATGATTACAATCGTTTTTCTTCCAAATTCCGGACATTTGTAAAAATGTTGTCAGAAATAAAAAAGCGTTATTTCAATATACATAAAAATAGTTTATCAAAAAAATATTGTAAATATTCAGAATATACTTTATACTGAGCATGTCTTACAAAAACGAATAACAAAGGAGGTACTTACTTATGAAAATTCAGGCTAAAAAAATGGAGAAAGTTGCTCCTACTCTTGCTAACACTTGCGTTTAATTTAGAATTAGGTCCTTTTTTTGAAAGCTACAAAATGAATAAACTCACAGCACAAAGGGGGTACCACTATGAAAATCCAAGCTAAAAAAATGGAAAAAGTCGCTCCTACTCTTGCTAACACTTGCGTTTAATGTAAGACTAGTTCTTTTTCTGTATTCGTCAAATACCAACAGAAAGGAGGTACTTCCCTATGAAAATCCAGGCTAAAAAAATGGAGAAAGTTGCTCCTACTCTTGCTAACACTTGCGTTTAATGCAGTCAAAAAATGCATTACATATTGCCCCAAGCTACTTGTAAAAAAGATGGTTAAGCCATTTTCTGGCTACCATCTTTTTTACCATATTTTTATTGAATTTGATTTTTTTCTTTCATAACCTCGGTAACCAAAATCACACCATGCGAAAAAGTTGTTCCGCCTCCATACGCTCCAGAGACGCCCACTGTTTCTGCAATCTCCTGCTGGCTAGCACCCTCAGCTAAGGCAGCCTCCATATGATAGACAATACAGTGTTCATTACCTGCATATAAAGAAATTCCAAGGGCCATTAAGTGCTTCTGTTTGCTATCAATCGCACCCGAAGCAAAACAAGCGCTCGTAAATTGATTGTAGGCTTGCAATACATTTGGCATCATTTGTCCAAATGTCTGAAGGCCATCGCGATATTGTTCGGCTAAAACATGTTCTGCCATGTTAACTCCTCCTCTATAATCCAGATCATGCTTATGTTTCCACCTTCTTCTTACATTCATGTATTCTTTTTTTCATGAGATCGGGTAATACTACACCTAATCAACCGTTTGGAGAAAGGAATGAGCATGATTGATCCGTCTGGGCTATGCCTGCATCAGTATGGCAACCAAGAATAATCCAAATAAAAAAACGACATTGGGACAACTCGCTAAGCTTTCTCCTCCTGATCAGTTAAAAAAACTACGAAAAATCATGCAAACCAATTTTTTTAATCTCTTAGATCTGTTGAAATACAATGTAGAGCATGGAATATTTTTATACCGATTGCCTTCTGAATTTGTGCCTTTTGCTACTCATTCTGTTGCAGAACAATGGGATTGGGCAAAGGAGTTCACGTGGGATTTTAATAAGGTAGGCGAATATATTCGTGAGCATGGCATACGAATGACCGCCCATCCAGGTCATTACAGCATTTTAAATACGCCGTCTAAAAAAGTTTTGGAGAGCACCATTAAAGATTTTGATTATCATGCCTCTGTCTTTGATTTAATGGGCCTGGATGAAAACTCGGTGTTAGTCACGCATGTAGGAGGCGTTTATGGTGATAAAGAAAGCTCGCTCAATCGATTTGAGGAAAATTTTTTACAGCTGCCAGAAAAAATAAAAAGGCGCCTCGTCGTAGAAAATGACGATACTTCTTTTACTATGCGCGAAGTTTTAAACTTATGTGAGCGTATTAAGATACCTATGGTACTCGATATCCATCATCATCGCTGCCTTCATAATGGGGAGGATTTAGCTGAATACTTACCCCGTATCATCAAAACGTGGGGAACTCGGATAGTTAAAATGCACTTTTCTACACCTAAATCTGACAAAGAGTACCGAAGTCACGCAGATGATATCTTGTATGAGGACTTTATGTCCTATCTCCCTCTATTAGAGGACTATAATATTGACATTATGCTTGAATGTAAAAATAAGGATGAAGCCCTTTTGAAACTGCGTAATGAAATGCTGGCCAATCATCAGGCTCAAGAATCCATTTATCTATAAACCTATATATAAAAATAAGCCCACAATCGCAGGGATAGTGGGACCTAACTAGTATGAAACGTTTATGCTTGTTAGCGGCTATTTTTTCCAACGACCACACTTACCGCTGCATGCGCCTCCACATGCGCCTCCACATTTACCTCCGCACTTACAACCGCCATCTTTGTAAGGCTTTGCATAGTGGGAAGAACTAGAAGCTGAAGATGAACAACTGGATGCAGAGTAGGAGTGAGAGGTAGAATGCGAGCTACATGAATCACTTGGATGATGGTCGTAAGCATAACATTTTTGGTAGTAATAATTCATTTTTTTCTTGTGATGCTTATACATTTGATAATATTTGTGGTAATGCCTTGGAGATCTTCTATATCGCATGCATTTATCCTCATAGCCCATCATTTTTTCATAATGGAAATGATACTTAAAGATATAGATCTCTATTTTGGGCTGTACCACGGGAGAAGTAGGCCTTTGTCTAGGAATCCTTGGCATTGGTTGCATGGGCCTTGCAGGCATTCTGGGATATTCCTTTTTTGGTGCTGGCCTTGATGGCATCATTCCCTTAGGCGGATATTTTTCCCTGGCAGGCATATATATGCTACTACTTTCCATTCGATTAACCCCATCCTTTCATGATTACAAGACATATAGCATGGTATGATAAATAACCAGTATATGCACCCCTGACCAATGCCCAATTTGGGTGAAGACCCGCGCCCGCAGCCTATTTATACAAACACTCTTATTGACACTGCGGCTATCCTTTTGACATAATAACGGTATTAAGAAAAGCGAGGAATAGCGAATGAGGGTAACATGCCAATGTAAATGTGACATGTCAACTATATATCAGGGTAACAAGGGGTTAGGAATTCGTTCCTAGCCCCTTTTATTTTCGCTCTCTGCTCTGCTAAAGGAGGAAATTTATAATGTCCATTCAACACGCACTAGCATTAGACGGTACTTCTCTTTCAATTGAACAGGTTGTTATGGTAGCTCGTAAGCATCATCCTATTTCTCTTTCTTCTGATGCAGTAGCCAAAGTACTCCACTCTCGTGAAATGGTGGAAGAAATAATCCGTGAAGAAAAAGTGGTGTATGGAATCACTACAGGGTTTGGTAAATTTTCAGACGTCATGATCTCTCAGGAGGATGTAAGCCATCTGCAGGAAAATTTAATTATGAGCCACGCTTGCGGAATGGGAGAGCCTTATCCTACCGAAGTGGTTCGTGCCATGATGGTCCTAAGAATCAATGCTTTATCTCAAGGTTTTTCAGGCATTCATTTAAAGACCCTTCAATTGTTAGTAGAGATGTGCAATCGCGGTGTTCATCCGATTATACCTCAGCAGGGCTCTTTAGGGGCTAGTGGTGATTTGGCCCCCTTAGCTCACATGGTATTGGTGATGCTGGGTAAGGGAGAAGCCGAATATCAAGGAAAGCGGATGTCAGGTAAAGATGCTTTGCAAAAAGCTAATCTGACTCCTGTTCGTTTAGGAGCAAAAGAGGGATTAGCATTAATTAATGGTACACAGGCAATGACCGCTCTCTTATGCCTTGCTCTTTATGATGCGCGTTCTCTGATGGAAAATGCTGAGGTTATTGCTTCGTTAACAGTGGAAGCGCTTCACGGAATTCCCAAAGCATACGATGCCCAATTGCATGCTGTACGGCCTCATCCAGGTCAACAAGAGTCCGCACGACGGATGCTGCAACATCTGGCAAATAGTGAACGCACAACCGAACAAGGAGAAATTCGAGTACAGGATGCCTACAGTCTGCGTTGTATCCCGCAAGTACATGGAGCTACTCGTGATACACTGGAGTATGTTTGGCAAACAGTAACACGTGAATGCAACAGTGTCACAGATAATCCAATCCTATTTTCTGAAACGGGAGATGTCATTTCAGGCGGTAATTTCCATGGTCAACCGATGGCGTTGGTAGCTGATTTTTTGGCAATTGCTATGTCTGAATTAGCTAATATCTCGGAACGCCGGACAGAGCGTCTCGTTAACCCTCAGCTCAGTAACCTACCGGCATTTCTAACACCTAATGGCGGCTTGCATTCTGGATTTATGATCGCCCAATATGTAGCTGCTTCGATCGTTTCTGAGAACAAGGTACTATGTCACCCGGCTTCTGTTGATTCTATTCCTTCCTCTGCCAATCAGGAGGATCATGTAAGCATGGGAACGACAGCAGCGCGTAAACTTCGTACCGTTTTAGCCAATGTGCGTAAAGTTTTAGCTATTGAATATATTTGTGCAGGCCAAGCAATTGAATTCTCGACTGGAAAACTGGGAGAAGGAACAGCAAAAGCATATCAGCGTCTGCGTCGTGTAATACCAAAGCTTGTGGAGGACAGAGAACTGCATGTAGATTTAGCTTTAGCAGAACAAATCCTACAAGAAAATATCTTATCTACCAACTAAATTGTAAAGCAACGCACTCAAAAAAGGCACAGATGTCATGAAAATCCTCTGTGCCTTCCTGCATTTTATCGTTATATCTGTATCTTATTTCATAAGAAAACGAATTCGTTCTGTATATTGATTCCAGTGAGCAAGGATTCGATTTGCATTTTCTGTGCGATTTTTAATGATTTGTTTCATGGATTCATTCGGAATTCTTTGAGGATAGCATTTCAGATCAAAAACATTCTGCTTAGAACCAGCCTTCATCCTTCCTCCTCCTTTTTATCAGTATATGGAGAAACAACAAAATGTAAACGTTACAAGAGCAAAATAAAAAAGCCCTATAGCTTAGGACTTTATATCTGCATGCTTTGATCCACTAAGTGCCGTGGCAATTTGTATATTATTTTTTTCTACAACACGGGTTGCCATAAGATTAAAGCTCTGAATGATATCTTTAGCAGTCTTTTGTCGTTTTTGATTGATTTCATTTTGGGTTAAGGATACGATTCTTCGTAGGTCTGTGTCATCTTGATAAGAGGTGGTCATCTGAGCTCTCCTCCTTCTTGGGAAATCCAGTGCTTTGCAGTAAAAGACATAGAACATGTATCAATCTGAACAGTAATTTATTATCAATTATATCATGAATTGTCAAGTCTACCGCTTTTTTGTTCCGGTCTCGATGAAAATGAAGATTATACACCCACAGCTCATTATTCCCCATTCTCATCAGATAAGAAGCAATGTAATAGTTTTTCCGAGGTTCATTGAAAAGAGGGTCAGTAGATTTGGTTTTAACAACCTGCACAGCCGCCCACGTGGCATGTTCCTTGGAGTCCATGCTGATCATCCCTAAGCTATGACCACTTGTTCCCTCATCAGCAATTTTTAAAAGGTATCCACCTTCTACCTTATAAATCGTAAAGTCTGCAATTAATTTTAAGTCAGAAACAGAAAACCGACCATTCCGATATCGGTATAAAATTGTGATTAGTCGGTCAAGTAAATCCGCCATGTATTCAGAGGATAAGTTTGCCTCGCTTAGTTCATCATATAGCTGATGAAGAGATTGATCTGCTTTCGTAATAATCGAGTTTATTACCTCTTTTTGACGTAATAATTCTGCCTCTAGCTCATTGTTTCGCTTTAAAAGATGGGATTCTTTTTCCTCATACCTTGCTTGATGAGCAAATGTAAAGCTATCAAATTCGTTTTTTAGTCTTTCAAACGTTTTGTTTAATTCTTCTTCTCCATGCAGAGAATGATTTACAACATATAACAAGCCTTTAAAGGAGAAATCCGAAAACAAAAAGCTTCCTGTAAAAAGATCATACTCTCTTCTTTTTAAAAACCGATACGCTCCTATATGAAAATGAATACTATCTAGCTGCGTCATTAACCAAAGATATCTGCTTAATGAAATAAATAATATTAGTCCTGATATTCCAAAGCCTAATACAGATGACACTCCCAAATAGGGAACTGCAAAAGGAATCCCAATCATACTAACACTTGGTATCACTGAGCTTAGCGATTTAACAATTCCTTCTGAGTCCAAATTTTTCACGGATTCAATCATTCTTCTAACATCTGGGACAAGCTTTAATACTAGTGGTATAACCCAGCCTTGGTTCTGAGTATCCTCATAGCTTTTACGAAACCTGTGCATAACGGGATCGAAATTTTTAGACAGTCTGATGAGTGAATTATGATAATTGGTACCTATTGTTTGTTTGATACCCATTTTTCTCAGCCTACAATGGCTGATTCACCTCCTATGGGTGGAATATTTGTTGCGTACTATCCCATAGGTGCTATTTCTTCACGTTAGCTATTTTACTTATTCTGCTTTTTTTCCCTTTTCCCTAGTATTTTTGGGTATTTATTTTATTTTTTAAGTCTCATACAAAAAAGCCCAATCCCTAGCAGTATTCGCTTCAGGGATAAGGCTTCTCTTTGTTGCTAGATATCCTTCGTAATATCTAATGAATCGTAAAACTGTTGAGTTGCATTCCGACGTTCCCTACGCATTTTTATGCGTTGTGGTGCCGTTTGGTAGAGATAAATTTCTTCTTCCGTCTCTGGAATGATTGGTGGTACAGGAGTTGGTTTACCATTTTCATCTAAAGCGACAAAAGTGACAAACGAAGTAGCGGTTAATTGACGTTCCCCAGTTTGCAAATTCTCGCTGATGATTTTAACAAAGACTTCGATGGATGTACGCCCCGTGGAAGTAACGAACGCGTCCACACATACCGAAAAGCCCAGCTTTGCGGGTACGATAAAGTCAACCGAATCAATCGAAGCTGTCACAACTGGCTTGCGTGAATGGCGCATTGCCGCAATAGCGCTCACTTCATCAACATAAGACATAATCGTCCCGCCAAAAATAGTACCATGATGATTGGTATCTGAAGGTAAGATAAGCGATGCTTTCACCGTGCGTGATTCTTTGACCGTCTTTCCTTTTAACTCCATGTCCATAGCAGTTTCTCCCTCTCTAGCTGTACTGATATATGGCTTCGATAACCGCCTGATACGCTTCCTCACCAAAAGAGCGTTCGATAAGCTCTCGGCCCCAGATATAAGCAGGCTGATATCCGTCTAATGAAAAAAGGTGTTCATCAATATGCGTTGCTTGTTTACGCTTTTCCTTGTTAGCACAATAGAATATGTCCAAATATTCATGTCCCCAGCGTGAAAAGGCTGCTGTCTCTTCCGTTAAAGCAGTTATGAGGATGTGTTCATTGTCCATCATCACTAAATCAATCGGGTATAGCTGACAACTGAACGGTTTTATGGAATACACATCCTTTTGCTCGCGCAGCCCATGAGCATGAAGCAAGCAACAGCGCTGTCCATCTACTTGTCCATAGAATAGACAGGAGCCTTTTTCCATACGCACAACCCCTGGTTCAGCCGATTCAAAGCAACCATGCTCCATAACCCTTTGTTGTGATCGACCGTTCAGATAGGCAGCAGCAACAGAGCGACTTTCTGCATCAATAATTGAAAGTTGCCAGTCCTGTACGGCATATGGTTGTCCATTCTCACAACACGTTTCACGATGAACAATATGACAATTGAAGCAATCTAGATGACACAGCCTTTGCAGGGCATCTACATCAATGTAGAAATGCCCTTTTTGCACAAGGCGGTTTTTCTTCCTCTTTACATATTTATGAAAATGGTACGATTCTTTCTGGGACATCCGCTCAGTCGTACCGTAATATCCGTAGGTTTCAGCATTTCTCATTTTGCCAGAACAAGCTCCGCCTCTGTACCGAAAATACGTACTAGTTGTTCTTCACTCACGCCAAGGTCTTGCTCGTCTGCTGGGATTTCCATTAAAAGCTCCACCTCATCGCCGTCTTCTAAGAAACGAAGGGCTAGATCTTTTTCCTCGAACTCATTATCGACTAGGCTCACCTCTAGCAAAGTCCCACGAAAAGTAGTTACTACCTCGTCTTCTTGCTCGTCGCCTTCCCAGTCTGTATATGTTATCTGAACTTGGTGATTTACATATGCTTTTTCTAGTATTTCCATTAGGGCAGCATGGTTATGAATATCCATAGTTACCTCCTTATTAATCTGAGAGAGTAGCACTTTACCTGTTAGCTTACCCGCTATAGCACTCTTTTGAAAAGCTTTTTTTATTTGTAAACGTTTCCTTTTTTCGACTTTACTTTTTTATCGCGTGAAAAATCATACGCGGTGAACTTACCTTGTCGTATGGTTTAAAGGCGTAGTCACCAAAGACCTGAATCTGAATAAATCCAGCGTCCTCTAGCATTCCCATCATCTGTTCTAATTCAAATAATCTTACCTGTTCCTGATAAATACGCGGCTCTCTCGCTTCCACGTCGCGGATTGTAATCTCTTTTTTTACAAAACCATCTTCAAGACGACGGCGTTCTGTAATCAATAAGCCATTTGCTTCTCGTTCAGATTGTGGAACCAGATGTTCTTTGACATAGCTAGGGTTCAGGTAATCAATCACAACTTCTCCACCCGAGCGTAAAGCTTTCGCCATATTTTTAATAACCTGAGCGCTCTCTTGATCATCAGAGAAATATCCAAAGCTCGTAAACAAATTAACAACAATATCAAATTCCGACTCAAACGGAATGTCTCTCATATCATATTGATAATACGTAACCTGCTTTTGGTCATTAAGCAGCTCCGCCTGCTCTAACAGCACAGAAGATAAATCAACTCCCACTACCTCATAACCACGTTTTGCAAGAGCTCGCGAGTGTCGACCGCTTCCACAGCATAAGTCTAGAACTCTTCCCTCACTCTTAATAGGTAAACGTTCCAATAAGTTATGTATTTCTTGATCCGCAGAAGCCTCGTCTCGATGCTGATATACCAACAGATAGTCTTCTCGGAAGCTTTTTTCAAACCAAGCGTCTCCCATGCTCTCTACTCCTTTAATTCTCATTTCGTCTGTTACATTTGTAACTACTTCGGTTATTATATCATACCCCGGTCCGTAGATTTTACATTTACCTGTTTGAAGAAAACTTTAGGTTTGCGTTCTTCTGTTGCAAGTAGCCTCTTGCCCCTAGATGATTAATTCTAAAGCAGGATCGCTGTATTTCAGTGTAGCAAAACGACGGCTTTGCTTATTCTGTTCAGCAAAGCCGTCGGAACAACTAGCGTCGGTAGTGACGCGCTGTATTAATTTTATCAGACAAACGTGCTAATACCACCTCTACAGAGTTGATATCATCCATCACATCGTATTCATTGATATTAACACGCAATACCGGACAAGATGTAAAATTAGTAATCCACTCGTCATACCTAGCATAGAGATCCTTCCAATAACTAAGCGGAGTTTGTTGTTCCATTGGTCGACCGCGTTCCTGAATGCGATCAATGATATCCTCAAAGCTACCCTCTAGAGAAATCAGCACATCTGGATGCGGAAAATAAGGTGTCATCACCATTGCTTCAAATAATTGTGTATAGGTCTGATAATCCTCATCTGTCATATTTCCCTGATCATGCAGCATCTTAGCAAATATGCCTGTATCTTCATAAATAGAACGGTCCTGCACGAATCCACCACCGTAGTCAAAGATACGTTTTTGTTCCTTAAAGCGTTCTGCGAGGAAAAAGATTTGTAAATGAAAGCCCCACCGCGATAAATCATCATAAAATCGATCCAAATAAGGATTATTGTCTACTTTTTCATAAGAAACACGGAATCCAAGCAAATCAGCTAGCGCTTTCGTAAACGTTGATTTGCCTACACCCACCATTCCAGCAATGGTAATAACCGCATCACTTGGAATTTGATACTTTTCACGTAATTCGTTTGTTTGAAAAACCGACATGATAAACTCCTTATCGCTGTTTAGTTAGATTGTTAGGTAAAAATTGTGCGACACGCTTTATAACATAGTCCAAATCTTCTGGTTGGTTTACATAATCTAGTTGATCACATTCGATAGTCAATACTGGGATTGCAGGATGCATCAATTGAAATTGGTGCATAAATTCCTCATAATCCGAGATCAAATTCTCCATATAAGACCGTTCAATCATTTGTTCCATCTCCCGACCGCGCAACGCAATCCGTTGCATCGCCGTTTCGACAGAAGCTTTTAAATAAATAACTAAATTCGCTTGAGGAATATCACTAGTCAGGATGCCATAAATTTGCTGGTACTTTGGTAAATTATCTTCACTCAATGTCCTTTTGGCAAATATTGTATTTTTAAAAATATTATAATCAGCCACAACAGAGTACCCACTATGTAGCCGCTTTGCTATATCTTGTAATTGTTTATAGCGATTGCAAAGAAAGAACATCTCAGTCTGGAAGCTCCATTCCGAAATATTTTCGTAGAACTTGTCCAAAAATGGATTCTCGTACACAATCTCTTCCAAAAGCTCCAAGCCCCATTGCCTGCTGATCGCCTTTGACAAAGAGGTTTTCCCTACCCCAATCGGGCCTTCGACTGTAATAAAAATGGATTTCATGCGTATCTGTACCCCTCCCAGTAAGACCAAAACGAATATCATTTTACCATGTGAAACGATCATTTGTCGAAAGGAAAAAACATATTGCGTAGGCAGCCAATCATTATACACACAATTCCGATATGTTATTATGTAATTAACAAGAAACAATGAAAATAAAGCCACAGGGAGGAATTGTACATGCGTGTTGCTCAAACCATGGCTGATTTAATCGGTCACACTCCGATTGTCCAGCTACAACGATTGATACGCCAAGACATGGCACAGGTCTTTGTAAAATTAGAAAAATACAACCCGAGCGGCAGTGTTAAAGACCGAGCAGCCTATCATATGCTTGTACAAGCAGAAAAGGCCGGCCTTCTTCTAGTCGGTTCTACTGTCATTGAACCAACCAGCGGTAATACAGGCATTGGTTTAGCAATGGCATGTGCCGCTAAAGGATACCCTTGCATCATTGTTATGCCAGATACAATGACCCGCGAACGCATTCAACTGTTACGCGCTTATGGAGCTGAGGTCATTCTCACCCCTGGAGACGAAAAAATGCCGGGTGCCATTCGAAAAGCTAAGGAATTAGCCGCTAGTATTTCAAACAGCTTTATCCCTATGCAGTTCGAGAATGCCTCAAATCCAGATATTCATCGGCATAGCACTGCTTTAGAGATAATCGAACAGATGGGAAGCTCGCTTGATGGATTTGTGGCGACGGCAGGTACTGGTGGAACCATTACTGGATGCGGTGAAGTATTACGTCAGCATTACCCGTATCTGCACATAGCTGTAGTAGAACCCTCTGGATCACCAGTATTAGCAGGTGGAAAGCCGGGTCCCCATCAAATTGTAGGCACAAGTCCAGGCTTTATCCCTCCTATTCTCAATCAACAAGTATACGATGAAATCATTCATATAACTGATGAGCAAGCTATTGAAACGACACGCAAGCTTGCTTCACAAGAGGCAATCCTAGTCGGACCTTCTTCCGGTGCAGCAGTTTATGCAGCCTTGCAGGTAGCTAAACAATTGGGCCCCGGAAAAAAAGTGCTTGCTATTTGTGCAGACAGTGGAGAACGCTATCTGTCTAGTAATTTATTTTCATTCCTTCCATAAATTTCTGGTTTCTAAACATGTCACTGTGCATACAAAAAGATCATGCGAGACGATATCCGCACGATCTTTTTTATTAAAGAAAGGTCACGTAAAATATTCAATCTTAGCATTAGGAAAGAGGCGAGCAATCTCTTTTTGCATATGTGTCTTTAATGCATTGGCTTGAATATCAGGATAGATATACTTACCTTTCCCATACTTCCCCCATTTATATTTTCGTTCTTCCTCATTCATGATTAATTTTGTTTTTGGGTATCTCTTTAAAATTAGCCCTTTAGCTATTTTTGTAAATCGGTGCTGTATCAATTCAAAAGTGATATCCTTTTTTGCTTCCTCATCTAGTCGTGAGCTGAGACGTTCCAACAAATCTGTATATCCTGCTTCCCAGCCATCAAACCAGTACAGTGGTGCAATAATAAAACCGAGCGGGTATCCTGCCATCGCAACCTTTCCCGCTGCCTCAATTCGCTGTTCAAAGGAAGAGGTCCCCGGTTCAAAATTTCGTATGACATAATCTGCATTCATGCTAAACCGAAAACGAGTATGTTTGTTATGCTTTGCATCCAGTAAGGAGTCAACCTGATGGAACTTAGTCACGAAGCGCAAGCGCCCCAATGGCTGCTTTCCCATAAATTCAATCGCTTTTTTTAGATTTCCTGTAAGATGCTCAATATTGATCGGATCCGACGTACAAGCCGCTTCAAATCGAGTTATCTCGGGTACTCGTTCCTGAATATATGCTTCGGCCTTTGCTAAAATTTCGTCTGTATTAACATAGACACGAACATATGGCTTCGTACCTATATTTGTGTTTAGATAGCAATAATGACAGTGTGCAGCACACCCTGTCGCCAGAGGAAGTGCATATTCAGCAGACGGCTTTGACTGTTCGAATTTAAGCGTTTTTTTGACTCCAACCACCAAAGTACGTTTGGCATTGCGGTATTGTTGCAGTTCCGTATCCCCCGGAATTCCACGCACTTGATTGTGGCTTGTTGTCATTTTAATAGGAATATCGGATTTCTGGTATTTCTCATACAATTGTTTCCCAAGTGGAAAGGAAAGCGCATCTGGTTCAAAATAAACCAAATCAGGCTCAAAGTATCGAGTTGGGCCTGTTGTACCATTCTCTCCTGTATTTCCAAAGACCTGCTTTGCAGTGGATGGTCTTTCCAGCACCTGAGTAGTCATGTGATCCCTCCTCTTACTACTAGCATTTCCGTGTTAAACACATCAGTAGCAAGGGGAATATTGGGTATTATAATTGCATCTCTTTTTTCATGGTATGAAGCACCTGCAATGCTCTGTCTTTTTCTCCAATGGGAACCTGAAGATTATAAATGAAGGTGGCTCCGCTCTTTTTGGACGTAATTCTACTTCGGATATGAGCCAGTTTTAATCTTTGCCGATAATCCTCAGCTGCTCTCGGCAAACCATACGACTGGTGTATACTTACCCATTTAACCCACATGAAGCATCATTCCTTCCTTAGTTTACGAAAACGCTTACATCTATAGATAATGCTGTTCCGGAAAAGGTAAAAAAACAGAATAGTTATTCTACTATCATATGCGTCCTGTCTAATAAAGCACCTCTCCCGTTAAAATTATCTACATGATTTTGTGAAATCGCGATCATAAAATGGGAGAGGTTTTCCATAAGAGCAACTTAGAGTGGAAGCTGAACCCAGTGGTTTGTTGGCCCATGACCAGAGCCAAGATTCGGTGCCGTTTGAATAGCCATTACGATAAACTGCTGTGCAGTATGGAAAGCAGTTACAGTATCAGCTCCTTTAGCTAATTCGGCTGTAAGGCATGCTGAGAATGTACAACCTGTTCCATGTGTATGTCGAGTGTTAATTCGTTCATGCTCAACTTCATGAAAATATTGACCATCAAATAATAGATCAGTCAGTCGGTGATCAAGCATGTGACCACCTTTCATTACTACGTGAGCCACACCATATTCGTGGAGATATTTTGCTGCTTCCTTCATATCAGCTACATTTTGAATTGCTCTCCCCACTAAAACCTCAGCTTCCGGTAAATTGGGAGTAATCACATGAGCTTGGGGGAGAAGCTGAGTCAAAAGCGCTTGAATCGCTTCATCCTGAAGTAACTTGGCACCGCCCTTAGCCACCATAACCGGATCAATTACCAATTTGGTTGCTTGATGGTTGCGAAGTTGTTCTCCTACCGCTTTTATAATTGGAGCATTAGCTAGCATGCCTGTCTTAACAGCATCAGCAGGCAAATCATCTAGTACTGCTCTGATTTGATCTGCAACAAACTCTGGGGTCATTACATGAACACCGTGAACACCCTGTGTATTTTGAGCGGTAATAGCAGTAAGAGCACTGGTGCCATAAACTCCTCTTTGATGGAAGGTTTTAAGATCGGCCTGTATTCCAGCTCCACCGCCACTATCGGAACCTGCAATTGTCATAGCTATAGATGGTTTCTTCACTCCGATCCCCCGCTCTTATGTATCAATCTTCTGTCTATTTCTATTTAGTATAACAGAAGAAAGCTATATTACCCAACTGTCAGGTTTAGCCGCCTACTGATTTTCGCCGCTGTTTTCTCTGAATTTGGTACATAATCCAAGCCGGATGCTTGCGAGCCATTTTATAAAGAGACAACTGGCGTACAAATAATAAAAATAATAACGCTGTGACAAATAGAAGCACTACCATGCCAATCTGTCTTGTAGTAGCGGAAGGTAGAACAAATAAGAAAGCTAATGGAAATAAAATAATAAGCGCTGCATTTGTAAGATGTTTTTCTCTCTTCCTTGCTTCCTCTGCTGTTACTTTCTTGTAAGAATATTCGCATTGCTGAGCTGATAGGATTAAACGCCACTTCCCAGCCGTAGCTATTTCCAGACCAGCTCCTATATAAATGACTCCAAGTAGAGCGTACATCCACCACTCTGTTACATGAAAAAAGATATGTATAAGCTTGCCGGAAATAAATAATAAATCAACTGATGTAAGAAATCCATAATATGCATGGAACAGGAGGCTTAAAACCTGCCTTCGATGCTCGTAAGGTTGAATAGAAATCCATATTCCCATAACAATCGTAATAAAATGCAAGGTAATCATAGCATAGGTAACTTCACTAGGATGAACAGGATCTAGTTGCAATGCAAACCAAATAACAAAGATATGAAGCAATAAAATAAGCGTGTACATCGATCTCGAATGAACAAATGGTATACCAATAACGGGATGACTCTCTGGTTTAGTCTGTTTGTTGTCTGTTTCAGGGGGCAGGCTCTGCTTGATGAGGTTTACTTTCACACGGATTTACCTACTCTCTTTGTATGATAAGTATTTATAATAAAAGTAGGCGAAGATAGCTCTGTTTTGCAAGTAAATTTTCTTCAACAGGAGGAATTTTCATTTATATCTGAAAATAGAAAAAGCAGCCGAATTTATTCGACCGCTTGGCTTTTGCCTTTAGTCTTCCATCGTAGATAAATCGCCGGTCGGCAGCCCCAGCTCCCACGCTTTAAGCACTCGACGCATGATTTTACCAGAACGGGTTTTTGGAAGCTTATCACGGAACTCAATCTCACGAGGTGCTGCATGTGCTGCTAATCCTTCTTTGACAAATCGCTTAATGTCATCCATCAGCTCATCACTGGGCTCATACCCGTCACGCAAAGCAATAAAGGCCTTGATTACTTCTCCACGCACAGGATCAGGTTTTCCAATAACCCCAGCTTCAGCGACAGCAGGATGTTCAACCAATTTACTCTCAACTTCGAATGGTCCAACGCGTTCACCAGAAGTATTGATTACATCGTCAATACGCCCCTGGAACCAGAAATAGCCTTCCTCATCCTTATAAGCAGAATCGCCTGAAATATACCATCCAGGTATGTGGAAATATTCTTCATACTTGGCGGGGTTTTTCCAGATAGCCCGCATCATAGAGGGCCAGCCTGCTTTAATAGCCAAATTTCCCATGCGATTGGGCGGCAGTTCATTTCCTTGATTATCCAAAATGGTCGCATAGACGCCCGGTACTGGTTTACCCATGGAACCTGGCTTAATCGGCATACTTGAATAATTGGAGATTAATTGCCCACCTGTTTCTGTCATCCACCAATTATCATGGATACGTTTTTCAAAAACCTTCATACCCCAATACACAACTTCAGGATTAAGCGGCTCGCCTACACTCAAGATATGACGCAAAGAAGAAAGATCGTATTTTTGAACTAATTCATCCCCCGCTCCCATCAGCATGCGAAAAGCGGTTGGCGCACTATACCAGACGGTAATTTTATTTTTTTCCAGCGTCTTATACCAGTCATCCGGTGTGAAGCGGCCACCGCGGACAACATTGGTTACACCATTGAGCCAAGGCGAAAAGATACCATAAGATGTCCCTGTCACCCAGCCTGGGTCGGCGGTACACCAGTATACATCATCATCTTTTAAATCCAATACCCATTTTCCTGTTTGGTAATGCTGAATCATTGCATTGTGCACATGCAATACGCCCTTTGGTTTTCCAGTGGAACCTGATGTATAGTGTAAAATCATTCCGTCTTCTCGATCTAGCCAAACCATGTCGAATTCATCGGAAGCTTGTTCCATTTGTTTCTCATAGCTTACTTGTCCGTCAGTTGCCTCTCCTTTCGCCCCCACTACAATAACATGCTTGAGGTGAGGTAGCTCCTTAATTGGAATGCGCGGTAGTAAGGCCGGAGTTGTCACAATCGCTACTGCTTCGCTATCGGCTAGTCGATCTCGAACAGCCGCCTCCATAAAGGCTTCAAATAACGGACCCACAATAGCACCATTCTTTAAGATCCCTAACAAGCTTACATAAAGCTCTGGAGTACGTGGCATGAAAATAAATACGCGATCTCCTTTAGTTACTCCCAAATCATGAAGTACGTTAGCAAAACGGTTGGAAAGCCTTCTTAATTCAGCATAGGTATAGCTTTCTTCTCGTGTAGAATCACTATAGACAAGCGCTACTTTATCTTTCTTTTCTGAATTCGCATGACGATCAATCGCCTCATAAGCCATGTTAACCTTGCCTGTCTCGTACCAACTGAATTGTTTCTCAGCATCTGCCCATTGGAAGGTTTCATAAGTTCGATCGTAATCTTTAAGGTTACTATTTTCTTGGGTTGCTGGAATGCTTTCAACTTTCATATCCTTCACTCTCCGATTTTCTAGGTTCATGTACTCAGAAGATTTTCCGACATACATATTTCTCCATTTATGAATTAATTCCTCTTAACCTTTTGATTATTCTAACATTTTAGATAAATCAGCGCTACCCATGATTAAAGCTCCAATTGTCATAACGGGAAGTTCAAGTTTGCTACCTTATTCTGTTGAGATGATCAGGTTACACAACCCATTTCTTTAGGTAAGGGAAGGAGCCAAAATGTCCTCCTACCATGAAGCTTGACTTTGGAAACGGAAAATACGGATCAAGATGAACACATTTTTTTGTTAATAATTAAACGGATCAAGCAGCTAATCTGAATACTAACAGTATCTACAGGTAGGTAGCAGTATTTTTACATTGGCGGAATTAGCTATATTTACGAATAGATATGACAGGCATCCCCTAAAAATCATGTCACGATTAGGAGATGCCTGTATTTTTTACTCTGTTCGGACGCTTGCCTCACTATCCTCTTCACGAATGTTTGTCCCGTCAACAGTCCCTAGCGCATAGGAATCACTTACCTGCTCATGCGTCACGGCTAACCCTTTACTTTGTATGTCATTACTTTGGTAATCATTGATATCATATGATTTCGTAACGTACTGATTACTTGCAGCCTGCTTATTGTTTTGCTTTTCCACCTTACATACCTCCTTTGATCATTTCCCGTTCTCTTCTATTTTGCTTTGTCCCTTTTATTTTTAACCATTTGCCCACTAAGATTTTCCGTCATAAAGAACCGGGAAACGTACAGGCTAAAGATAATCTAATGTGGGGAGGAGTTTAAGTGAAAACCATCTATACACTATTATTTGTCGGCCTTTTAGCAGGTGTTTTATTTACGGGAACTAACTGGCTCATTCCGGGAAAACAAATGCCGCAAGCAGTGAAATCCCCTACCTCACGAACTCTAGAAAACAAAAAAGAACCGCCGACTGTAACCCAAGATAAAGTGCGGGTTCCCAAAATTAACTATGTTGAGCAGGTCCGGGACATGCGCCGAGATATGGAGCGTCGACAGCATATCAAGACCATTCATCACAACAAAAAAGATAAGAGCCATTATGTAGAGCGAGAGGTAGTGGTTCACTTCACTCCCCGTCCTTCCAATCAAGATTTACAAAAAATGCTGAACAAGGTTGACGGCTATGTAAAACGGGACTTTAAAAAGGCAATGATTATTAAATCCCGCACGTTGTCTACTGAACAATTGATGAGGTATTTTGCTGAACATCCGGACTCTGTGTATGCGGAACCCAATTATTTACTGCTGCCAAATAAACAGCCTAATGATACCTACTACAAACGCTATCAATGGAATCTTAACCAGCTAGGTATGGAACAAAGCTGGGAAATAACGGAAGGCTCCAGTCAAGTCATTGTAGCCGTAGTAGATACAGGGGTTGACTTAACCCATCCTGAGTTCAAAGGGAAATTGGTAAATGGATACAATGTATTAAACGGTAGCAAACGCCCACAAGACGATAATGGTCATGGTACGCACGTAGCGGGAATTATCGCCGCCCGTACCAATAATCAGGATGGGATCGCCGGTATCTCTTGGAAAGGTAAGATTATGCCTATTAAAGCAATTGGAGCAGACGGTAGCGGTAGTGCTATCGACATTGCACAGGGAATCGAGTGGGCTGTTGACCATGGAGCTTCTATCATTAATTTAAGTGTGGGAAACTATGTGTCCTCCGCAGCCTTAAAGGCAGCATGTACGTATGCCGATCAAAATGATGTAGTACTTGTAGCTGCCACTGGAAACGATGCAAGCGAGCAACCAAGCTATCCTGCTGCTTTTCCAGAAGTAATTGGGGTTTCAGCCGTCGATCAGGATGAGAATCTGGCAGACTTCTCCAATTATGGAAAAACGGTTAGTGTCGTTGCGCCGGGAGTAGATATTCCTAGTACTTATATTTACAAAGACTATGCGGCACTCTCAGGGACGTCGATGGCTTGCCCGCATGTCGCAGCGGTGGCCAGTTTAATCCGTTCTGTTAATCCCACTCTTAGCAATAAACAGGTCAGACAAATTCTAGAAAAGACAGCAACAGACTTAGGAGCCCCCGGTCGGGATTCATTATATGGGTTCGGATATGTCAATGTAAAAAAAGCATTACAGGAAAGTCAAATGGGACAGGAAACAGCACCTCTAATCTCTCCCGCTGCTACGCCTTCCACTGGGAACCAGACTCCAATTTCTGGTTTTCAGCGTTTTTTAGAACAACTGCTGGGTCGCTATTTACAATCATTTCGTACCCACCAGCAATAAGGTATAGTCTCATATAAATGGAGGAGAATGTTACTTGAAAGCCGTCATTTTGTTTGCTCATCCTGGAACGAAAAGCTTTAATCACGCTATCTTACAGCAAGTGACAGAGAGCCTGCATAAGCATGGTATCACACCGAGCTTACGTAATTTGTATGAACAAAAATTTTCACCCATTTTTTCTCCCGCTGATATGCAAGCATTGGAACAAGAGCAAGTGCCAAAAGCCATCGAAGAGGAACAAACCATTTTATCGGAATCTGATCTGTTGATTATGATTTATCCTGTTTGGTGGTGGTCACAACCAGCCATTTTGAAAGGCTACATAGATCGTATCTTTTCAGATGGATTTGCCTTTCAATATGAAAAAAATGGGCCCGTTGGTTTGTTAACGGGGAAGCAAGCCCTTGTTTTTACAACTACACGAGAATCACAGCGGGAAATGCAGGCAAATGGTCTGGACGAGGTTGTTAAAAAACAGGTCGTTGACGGTATTTTACGATTCTCAGGGTTTGAACCGGTTATCTATCATAATTTCGCAGAAGTACCGTATGTGGAGGAAGCTATTCGAGAAAACTATCTACAACAGGTAGATCAAGCGATTGCTTCGTTAAAACTTCCCGTACTGATGTAGACCTATGTAAAAATAGGCTTTCCTTAAATGGAATAGATGGTTGTCTCACATGCTGCATGTTCCATTAAAATTTTTGGAAAGCCTATTTTTTATAAGGATGAAATCAATTCATTTTGTAAAATCTTGTAACAAGTCACAAAAAAGTCAAAAAATTTGACACTTTTCGCTCATATAATCCCTTTTAATTTTCTGATTTATTTGTATAATAGAAAAAGAAAGCATAACCTATTAGCAGAGAAAAAAGAGACCCTTCAAAATGAAAGGTCTCCACCTAGATATAATGCCGTTATAAAATAAATACTTGTAAAACCCATTCTCCTGTTAATTGCTCGGTTGCATCCGCTTTTTCGTAATGTAATCTGTTTCGTAGTACTGCAATTCATCACGTAGAGGCTCAAAAATTCGAGATAATCCTAATGTTAGGCTCTCTAGTTCAGGAGTAACCTCTTTGCGGAAAATAATGCAGTCTTGCCCTGTGTACGAATACCTGCCATCCTCATCGTAAACCTCGCCTTTGGGATAGTAAAAATTAATTACACAGGTGTGGTACACCTGATAGAGGGCTTCTTCGGCAAACTCCTCGTTAAAGCGAGCACGTCGAAGACAAATTCCCAACTTCTCATAGGCATTCTCTGCATAAACCAACAAGCGACGTAAATCAGAAAGATAGCTACCATAGTAAGCTTCATACTCCTCAGCATCTCCAGATCTTTCAACCAAATCTGCTAAAGTAGTTTGATTTAGGAATCTCTCCACTTCTATGCTAACCTTCTTCAACCGCATAAAGGTATCTTCGCATAACTGTTTTACATGAGCGTCTGACATAGAGAATCCTCCTTAGGGCAACAGATATAAAGATTTACGTTTATTGTAAAAAAACTGCCCCGGAGTTACAAGAAGTTTTTATTTTATAACACAGTTTCTGAATTAGATTGATAGTTTTTTCTAGTATATTTCTTTTGATACATGTACGTAACAAATGCCACAAATAGCGCAACGACAATCATAAAGAGCAATATAAGATTATCGGTGCTAACAAATTCCCAGCCGTGTCCTTTGCTGATAATTTCTCGTGCGGAATGTAGGAAATATGTGAGCGGCAAGGATTTTGCTATGATAGCAATCGCTGTTGGCATAGAAGTAATTGGCCAAGTCCATCCAGATAGCATAAATGATGGTACTGCGATTAGCATGGCTGTTTGTGTCGCTTGTAGCATATTGGAAGAGAAAAACGAAATAGCAAATCCAATAGACACTACTGCTAGATTGAAAATAAATCCGCTTAGGAAAAGTAAGCTCAAGCTTCCATAGTACGTAACCTCAAAGAATTTAAAGATCAATACATATGTTAGCAAAAAGTTAAACATGGCAAGGATCATATGAGTCGTTATTTTACTTAACGCAATTTTGACAAACCCATTTCCCTTTAAGGTATCCATCCAAGTTCCTTCTTCTTTTTGACGAGTTACGCTTAAAGAAACACTCAAGAATGCTACCTGCTGCAAGACAGTTCCTGCCAACCCAAAAATCATAAATGCCAGATAGTTAAAGGCTGGGTTATGCAGAATCCGATAGCGATAGTCAATCCCTGTTGCAAAGTTTGTTGCCGCACTGCCCCATTCACCTTTCGCCTCTAACTTTTTTAACGTCACTCCGCCAGAGATCGTTTTCACGAGAGAGCTCGCAGCGCGTACAGAGGTATTGGAAATCATCATGTTACTTCCATCAATCAGATTTAAAATCTCTGTTGGCTTACCCAATTTGGCATTGACGGTCAAGCCCTTTGGAATGATAAATCCAACTTGCGCCTCTTCATAAGTCATCAGATGTTGTAACTCTTCTTCTGTTGTAACTACATTTGTTACTGAAAACGTTTGATCATTATCAATCGCTCTGATCAATTCCCGTGTTAATTCTGTTTGGTCCAAGTCTGCTACCACTGTCGGTATTTCCATCACTCGCTTTTCCTGATACAAATATCCAAACATGAGCATATAGACACATGGAACAAGAAACACAATATTACGTATCGTTTTATTCGTATAAATGGATCTCCATTCGTCAGCAACTAATTGCAAAAAGCTATTCACGAGCGCCAGCCCCTTTTAGGTGCCATTCGACAGTAAAGCCAGGGCGTACATCAATATCCTCCACTTGCAATTTCACTTGGAATGCTCGCAAATCACGGGAGTTTAGCTCCTGTGTTGCTTTCTTCGTTGCAAAATCTGCTGCTGGTGCTACCATTTGTACAGTCGCATTTACTTCCTTATTTAAGCTTGGAACAAACAGTGTAGTTTTCTCGCCTACTTTTATGTTGCCAAGTTGGTTTTCATCTACATACATTTTTACAAATTTATCGTTTTCTACTTGAATTGTCATAATAGAAGAGCCTTGTGCTACAAGTTCCCCTTTTTGTGAGGAAATAGATTTTACGATACCGCTAACAGGTGCAATCATTTGTGTATTACGCAAGTATGCTTCTGCTTCATCCAAAGCCCCTTTTGCTTGTTTTACGCCAGCTTCTGCTGATTTTACATCAGATTCGCGCAATCCTACCTGACCAAGACCTGCAATTGCATTTTGGTATGCTGCATTCGCTTGGTTTACTTGAGCTGTAAGTGCTTCAATCTGTTCTGGGCGGGCACCTTTTTGAGCCATGTTTAATTGCTCTTGTGTTGCGGTATATTCAGCAGAATATTTTTCAAATTCAGCCTGAGATTCTTCCAATTTAATTTTTGGAATAGCCCCCTCTTTTAATAAATCCTCCATGCGTTTCATGTTCGTCTGAGCCAAATCGCGTGCTGTTTTGGTTGCCTGAAGCTTTCCTTTTAGCTGCGCAATCTCTTCTGGACGTGCCCCGTTTTTGTTGGCTTGCAAATTCGCTTGAGCTGCTTGCAAAGCTGCCTGAGCCTGCTTTACCGTAGCATCGCTTGATCCACTGGTAACGGAAACTCCTTTTTTAGCCTGCTCCAATTTTGCTTGAGCTAATTGGTACGCAGCTGCTGCCTGATCGCGTTTTGCTGCTATCTCAGCGCTTCCCAGCACGGCTAAGAGTTGACCTTCAACTACTTTGTCGCCCTCTTTAACATCAATTCTGTCAATGGTTCCTGGAACCTTGAAGGCTAAATCTACTTCGGTTCCTTCTACAACAGCAGTTACTTGCTTCGCGGAACCTCCGGCATAGCTATTTTTTTCAGAAAAAAGTAAGTATCCACCCAAAAGTACGATAGCTGCTAAAAATCCAACCAAACCAACCATCATCTTTTTATTCTCTCTCATAACCTTCCACTCCAATTTGCAATTTAAGCGAGTCCCAGAGCCCCTTTAAATAGAATGAGTAATGTATCTCTGGTCTCTAGCGTATAAACTGGCTCATTTCGGAACATCTTGCGAAGAACCACAAATCCAATGCTTCCAAACAAAGCGGATACAACTGTCTGCGTTTCCATATCGCTTTTTATAAAGCCTTGTTCCTGCATGTTTGCCAGGTATTTCTCCATTAAAGAAAAATAATTGCCTAATAATGTTCGAACCATATTATCTCGTGTTATATCTCCTGAGGAGAAACTTAACAGCAATAGACAAAACTCACTGTTATCCGAAAAGAAGCGCAAATGCTCATCTAGTACGTGTAAAAGACGTTCCTGTGGCGTTAAGCTGCTATCTTCCGTCGCCCCTTTGACGGACTCCATCAGCATTTCCACTCCCTTTTGATTTACATAATAAAATAACTCCTCCTTTGTCTTAAAGTGGTAATACAACGTCCCCTTAGCTACCTGGGCAAATTCTGCAATCGTATCCATCGTTGTATCCGTATACCCATATTGGGCAAAAGCTTGCAGGGCACTCTCATAAATCAAATCTTTCTTTTTACTCATTAATATGTACCCCCATATAAACTGACCAGTCAGTACAGAGATTAGTGTACTCTGCTTTTTGATGACCGTCAAGGTATTTTTGGAAAAAAGTGATTACTCATTCATATTTCGCTGGTGTGATCTTCGTTATGAACTCTATTTACATTATTGATACCCGTAATCGTAATGCTTCAAACGATTACAGCCTAAGACAGATTATCCATCTCCCAGCCAGCTTGTTTTAGTTGTAGACAATTGTTTTGATGAAAGTAAAAAAGCCGATGAACAAGTCATCGGCTTCCCATGTATGCAATATGGCGGAGGGAGAGGGATTCGAACCCCCGTGACGTTGCCGCCTAACGGTTTTCAAGACCGCCCCGTTATGACCACTTCGGTATCCCTCCATATAATAGCTGATAATCATTATGTATGAAATAATTTCATCCTGCGAAATACATCAGCAAGGATTATTATACTAGAGCATATTTAAAAAAACAAGTATTTTTTTATTATTTTTTCTAAAATCATTGCACAGTTTGTATCCGTCCACCAGATTGTGTATGATAGACTAAATACGTAATTTGGTAAGTTCCTACATTATCCTTATGGTTCTTACCCTTTCATGAAGGAGTGACTTTGTAGAAATGGACCAACTCATTACATTTGCCAAGGATTATTGGGTGATTCTTATCCTGGTCCTATTGGCAGTGTTTGTGCTTAATTTTTTTCTAAAAGCCTTGTACAAAATTGTTTTATTTAGTCTGGTCGTCGGGGCTATTCTGGTCTTTGGTTTCAATTATACGCCAACTGAAGTAGTAAACATGGGACGTCAGGTGGTAAATGGTGTCGATGAAGTGTTTACATCGACTGTAAGACCTTTAATCGATTCTGAAATTAAGGATGCCACTTACAATTTCCGCGAAGATGGAAGCTATGAAATCAAGACGACGAATATTCGTATTGAGGGGAAAAAGGGCGATCCGAAAGCCACCGTCTACTATAAGAATTTTAATTTCTCCATTAATATTAAAGATCTAGGTGAATTAGCTCAGCAGCATATCCAAAAGGCTGCTGATGGTAAATCAACGCCGTAAACACGAATATATTCGTTTATCTAAACTTTACTTGCTAAGGGAAATCCCGGTTCAAGCCTTCTAAGGCTGCGAACCGGGATTTTTCATACGTGTATGTTTTATATCCATTTCGCGTAGTGTTTTACATGTGAACATGCTCTCTCAATCTTAGACACGCACTCTATACAAGCAGACAAAAAAACCGATGAACCTTTCAGCTCATCGGTTTGCTATTCTTTATGTATGGCGGAGGGAGAGGGATTCGAACCCCCGTGACGTTGCCGCCTAACGGTTTTCAAGACCGCCCCGTTATGACCACTTCGGTATCCCTCCGCGTTGTTACATAAAGAATATAGCATATAAAAAATTAAATAGCAATACCTTTTTAAAAAAATTTATGAGTTTAATAGTTTTTCTTTTATTTACTGATTACTCAGCTATCTCACACCACTCTATGAGAGTCAGTGCAAATAACTCAGCACACGCAAAAATATCATCGAGGACGATATACTCATCGGGATAATGTGCGACTTGGGTTACCCCTGGTCCTATAATGATAGAAGGAGTATCAGCTAGCTTCGTTAATAGACCGCCATCAGTTCCCCAGGGCGATGCTTCTATGATCGCTGCCTCTCCAAAAACAGACGGATATAGCTCCTGCAATAGCGCAAGCAATGGATGATCCATTTCTACCTCTCCGGGTACCCATCTGGCACCATACCATTCCAGCTCCACAGGATGATCTACAAACCATTCATCTTCCTCTGTAAGCTTTTGTAACGCAGTCTGCATTTCAATTTTGGCCGTCTCCATCTCTTCTCCAGGCGCTACACCCATACGTCCTTCTATTGTAACCAAATCCGAAACAGATGATGGCCATTTTCCACCTTGTATTACACCTAGATTAATAGGTATCGGTATCGGTAATTTCGCGTATAAAGGGTCTGAGATTCGTTGATTTCTCGCTTGCTCTAAGCGCTGAATTTGTCTGATTACAGTCATGCTTTTTTCGATGGCACTAACTCCTTCATAACGTGTACCCCCATGTGCCGATCTGCCTCGTATGGATAAGCGGAACCACATTGAGCCTTGTTGCTTAGGAAAAATTTTCAGGTTTGTTGGCTCAGGTATTAAAGCAGCGTCCGCTTTATACCCGCGTAAAATGGTGGATAAGGTCCCCGCCCCACCGCTTTCTTCTTCTACAACACTTTGAAAGATAACATCGCCCTTCAAACGCACACCAAGCTGTTGGAGGGTTTGTATAGCTAAGAGAGAAGCGAGATTGCCACCTTTCATGTCCGTTACTCCGCGGCCGTACAATTTTCCATCCACAATTTCTCCACGAAACGGCTCTTGGGTCCATTGATTTAGCTCTCCTTCTGGGACAACATCAACATGGCCATTGAGAATAAGAGAACGTCCTCCTCCCGTACCCTTCCATATCCCTACTACATTCGGACTACCTGAAAATTCAGTACGCGGTGAAACAAAATAGGCATGTTTCTCCAGCTTTTCAAGCTCGCCGCCTGTCATCTCCCACACATCGACTTCAAGTCCCAGCGCTACCAGGCGATTGGCTATTTTCTGCTGAATTCCTGCTTCCTGCCCTTGTACGCTGGCCTCACGCACCCATTCCTGCAACAAGCCTATGGCACCCGCTCGCTCCTTCTGTAGCTGCTCACGAATTCGTTCCTGCCAGGTTAGTGTCTGGCTTACGCTCATGGTAGTCTCCCCCTTAGAAAAAAGTTGTTACTTCTCCGCTAAATAACAGCTCTGCTTCCGTCGCACCAATAACATCTGCTACAGTGTAGGGATGCATAACCTCCAACAAATGCAATCCATCCGTCTTTACCTCCATCACTGCCATATCAGTGATTATCATATCGGCACATCCTTTTGCGGTCAGAGGCAGCTTGCACTCACGGACAATTTTGGAGCGACCATTTTTGTCCAAATGTGTAGTAAGGACTAGAACCTTCTTTGCCTTTTGTGCTAATTCCATCGCTCCGCCCATCCCTGGAACCCGCTTTCCAGGAACAATCCAATTGGCAATATCACCACGCTGACTTACCTCTAATACCCCAAGAATCGTCATATCTAACATGCCTCTGCGAATGATAGCAAAAGCGGTGGCACTATCAAAAAAGGAAGCCCCGGGCATCAAAGTAACAGGAAAACCTCCCGCGTTGCACAAATTCGGATTTTCTTCTCCTTTCCGGGGAGTGGGACCTGTACCTACAATGCCATTCTCAGCATGAAACAAAACATATTTTTCTTCTGGTATAAAATCTGCTACGAGCGTAGGGATACCGATCCCTAGATTAATCAGCATGCCGCTTTTTATCTCCGAAGCAGCACGCCTGGCAATTCGCTCCCGATAACTCTCAGTCGTACCTTCTTTTGTCACTTCTCCCATGCCCATCGCCAATTCACCCCTTCACTTTGCACGATATAGGTTACAAACACGCCTGGTGTCACGATTTCTTCAGGGTCAAGCTCTCCAATCTCAACAATTTCTTCTGCTTCCACGATCGTGATGTCACCAGCCATTGCCACCAAAGGGTTAAAGTTACGGGCACTTGTATCAAAAACAAGATTGCCAAATCGATCTGCCTTTTTAGCAGATACGATAGCCACTTGGGCAGTTAGCGGTGTCTCAATTAAAAATGTTTTTCCATCCACTATCACCTGCTGCTTACCTTCTTCCGCAATTGTACCGATTCCAATGTCAGATAAAATTCCTCCCAGACCTACTCCACCTGCTCGAATTCTTTCTGCCAAAATGCCTTGTGGACAAAATTCCACCTCCAGCTCCCCTGCCGTCATTTGAGCACCAGCATTCGGATTAGAGCCAATGTGAGAAGCAATGACCTTCCTCACTCGACGCTGTGTAATTAATCGTCCGACTCCAATATCAGGAAAAGCGGTATCATTGCTAATCAGCGTTAGTCCTTTAATTTGTTTTTCCAATAGTCCCTGTATTAGGGTAGGAGGGTTGCCGACCCCACCGAAGCCACCAACCATCAATGTCATCCCATCATGAAAATGCTTCAAGGCTTCTTCTAATGAAATCTCTTTATTCCAGGTTGATTGTGAAATCATATATGCTCCTCCCTTCTACCAGATTCCCTCTCTCTTGAACTCCGCTTGGGCTTCCTGCAAGGTCTGACGCAGTAGATGGATCAGTTCATCAATTTCATGCTGTTCAATAATAAGCGGGGGCGAAATAATGATTGCATCGCCTGCTATTCCATCTAAACCGCCAATAGCTGGATAAATCATCAATCCTTTAGCAAATGCTCTCTGGATAATTCGATTTGTTACTTGATGTGAGAGTGCGAATGGCTCTTTTGTCAGCTTGTTCTTTACAAATTCCAATCCACACAGTAATCCTTTCCCACGCGCCTCTCCTACCATGTCAAATTCCTGTTCGATTTGTTTTAAATGTTGTAATAAATACTTTCCATTCTCCTCAGCTTTTTTCACTAGCTGATGCTGCTGCATGTAACGTATTACAGACACACAAACCGCTGCTGACTGAGGGTTAGCGCTGTACGTATGACCTGCCATGATAGAGCCAGAGCCTTCTGCAATCGTCTGCATGATGGAATCACTCACCATTGTGGCTGCCATTGGTGTATATCCCGAACTCATTCCTTTCCCCAACGTCATTACATCAGGCGTTACCTGCCAATGATCAATTCCAAAGTTTTTACCAGTACGCCCCACACCTGTCATGACTTCGTCGGCTATAAATAAAATTTGATGCTTCGTACAAATTTCACGGATGCGAGCAAAATAGCCGTCTGGCGGTACTACAGCACCTCCAGACGCGCCAATAATCGGCTCTGCGATAAAGGCCGCAACATTTTCCGCTCCCGTTCTGATAATGGCCGCTTCTAATTCATCTGCGGTCTGACGTGCATATGCATCACTGTCAAGTCCCTGCTGATTTCGATAGGGATAGGGTGCCGATATACACGGGTAATCTGCCAATAGCGGTACGAAACGCTTGCGTCTTAGCACATGACCTGACATGGATAAAGCTCCCATCGTAATTCCGTGATAGCTCATCCAGCGTGATAAAATCCGATTTTTAGTCATGCGTCCTTGTTCTTGCCAGTACTGAATTGCAATTTTTTGAGCAGTCTCCGTTGCCTCTGATCCACTGCTGACAAAAAAGCTCCAATTCACATTGCCAGGTGCCCAAGCAGCCAGAATATCCGCTAACTCCTCTACTGCTTCACTACTGAAGTGTGAGCGATAAGCAAAGGATACCTTTTCAGCTTGCTGTCTCATAGCATCGACCACTTCATCCATCGCGTGCCCGATACTAACAGTTACAGCCCCTGAACAAGCATCCATATAACGCTTTCCGCTCTCTTCATATAAGTAAATTCCTTTTCCATGAGAAATTCGTGGATATTGTTTGCCCCATTCAGGTTTAATTACATAGCTTTTTCGTTCGGTTTTTCTATCCATTCCCTTCGCTCCTTCCGTTTTCACCGCCGCTTTATTACTCATCGTATCGAATATAGAACCTCCTGACATTCTACTTCCTGGCAAAAAAATGCTGGATAAAAAACAGAATTTTTTGTACATTTTGTATAATGCTTGTTCATGTAAAGGATTGAGTGTTTCAAAGTAATAGAAAGGCGGGAATCTCATGTCTATAACGATCCGCGAAGCCATGCAGTTGCCTGATATGGTGCAAACCAGATTGGTAGCAGGGGAATCTGGATTACATCATCCAATTCATTGGGTCACAATCGTAGAAATTGTAGAAGATTTGGAGCGTTTACAAGCGGGGGAGTTTCTTATTACCACCGGTTTTGGTTTGGAGATAAACACAGATAAATACGATCAGTTCATACCTTCGCTTGCAGCTCGGGGATTGAGTGGCGTTGCTATTCATACCGGATTTTATTTACGTGAAATTCCAGCCCTTTTTGTTCAACAAGCGAATCAGTTTGGACTCCCTTTGATTGAGATTCCCACAGAGCTTAATTTCTCAACCATCACAAAAGCCATTCTTCAGCCAATTGTGAATCGTCAATTTGAGCTGATTCGCTATTCAGAACAAATTCATCAGCGATTGTTAGATGTAGCTTTGCTAGGTGAGGGTCTTTCAGCCATTGCAGATGAATTAGCCGCCGTTACCCAAGGTGAAGTGATTATAACAGACGTACTCGGCTATGAATTAGTTCGTACCTGCTCACAAGCATGCAGACCTAGCACTGTTGAAATGCTCTCAACGGAAGGTTCCCGCCAAGTCCTCTCTGATCGAAGCTGTGACTCCACCTCTGCTGTCGAATTAACCCATCCGATCGAAGCTGCTCGTTTTACCTTTGGCGCTATCACCTTACGAAAACAGCAAACTTGCCGGCAGGAATGGGATATGATCGCTTTGCAGCATGCCTCAACATTGGCTGCCTTAGCTTGCAGTAAGGACAGGGAGATAGCCCAAGCAGAATGGCGTCTAAAAGGCGATTTTTTAGATGAGTTACTAAGCGGCACCTTTGAACTTAATGCAGAATCGGAGGCACGCAGCCGTATGTTAGGCTACCCTCTTCATCATCATGCACGGCATCTTGTTGTTGCGCTAGCCATACCCGCTACTCCTTCTGCAAAGGAATATCATTTTGACATGCTACAAAAGCTACCAACCTTATTAAAGCGGGTAGCAGAGGTTTATCAGCCTACTTATCTCAGTAAGGAACGGGCAACCGAAATCTTATTACTAATGCCTGAAGATAAGGCTAGTGACGTTTTTATTCAAAAAGTGGCAAAAAAGTGGCTTGATTTGCATCCTCAGCATCCGTTGGCGATCGGGATTAGCAGTCCCCGTGCCTCCTTCGATGCCTTGTCAATAGCCGTTCAAGAAGCGATCTATGCCATGAAATGCCAGACAGCTCTCCTCCCAGCACCCCAAATTCAATCTGTATCGCATTTTGACCGGCTAGCCGGCTATCAGTTCCTGTTTCCCTATCACACGCAGCCTGAGGCCTTACAGCGGCTCTGGAAGCCATTCTTAGCCACATTGCTTCACTATGATCAGAATCATGGACAACAATTGCTTGAGACGATCCAGGTCTATTTTGAAGAATGTCTGAATGGGCAAAAAACATCACAACGTCTATTTATTCACCGGCACACGCTTAAATACCGTTTACAGCAGATAGAGCAAAAAACAGCGGGATCACTTCAAGATGCATCTCATTGTTGGCAGTTACAGCTAGCCATTATGGCTTATCATTTGCAACAAATTTTCTACCCAGACATGTCGGACATTCCCTATAGTAAGCTATGAAGCTATCAGTCCCAAACAGCTTTTAACGGCTTGACCCAGATATTCATATCTTCAAAGCCGGTTGAAATCACACAATTGTTAATTAGCCTGCCGGTATACCGATAGCCCATTTTAGCAGCTGTTACATTCATCGCAGCGGAATGGGCACGAGTAAGCGTATATAGATAGTAAATACCTATTTCTTGCATACGTTGTTCCAAAGCTACAAACAGGTGCTGAAGCAATCCCTTTCCTAACCAATCAGGGTGTGTGGCACAATCCGTCATTTCTGCTGATCCCCAATTCGGTGTCACTTCAGCAGAAGCAGCGCAAACAATCTTGCCCCCTGCTTCTACAACAGCGTAATAGGTGTCTGCTTGCATCGTAGTTCGCACATACTCAGGATCATGCATGGGGGTTGGATAGGTCTCAAAAACAACTTGATACAGCTTCGCCAGCTCTTCTGCATCTTCAAGCTCAGCCCAGCGGACACGACAATTATCCGGCAGCTCCTTGCATACACTATTGTTTGCTTGTTTGGCCAAGCTTATTTGGAGAAATTCGTCTGCAAGCGGCTCATTTTTAGGAGTACCTCGTTCTGATGTAACAAAATATCGAAGCATGTGGGCATTCTGGCCATTCATACAGCCTTCGAGAATCCCTTCACGTACAAATCCATGTTTCCCCCAGGCTGACAGATCCTCATGTCGGGCATAGACAATAAGCTTGGTCATACCCAATTCGTCAGCCTGTTGTTTGGAGGACTTTGCAATCTCGTCTATTTGATCAGAGTCGTACTCCATTACCTTGATACGTTGGTTATGTATATCCACAATTATTTGTGAAAGATTTTCATTCGGTTCCATCGTCATTTCTTTACACCTCATTGCGTTATTTCTTACTATTATAAAACTCCTTGCATTGCTAGTCATTCGACAAGTTGTCCAAAGTACCTCTTTGACTCAATTCGCTTCTTTCATATCTAAACCACAGCCTTTGCGCATAGGTATCAAGAAGAGACAGGAAAAAAGGAGGATTCCACCCATGCATACCCTTATTTATGCTCACAGGGGTGCCTCTGGCATGTATCCCGAAAATACATTTCCCGCTTTTCATGCTGCCTATCTACAAGGCTCTGACGGTATGGAAATCGACGTTCAAGTAACAGCCGATGAACAGCTTATTGTCATGCACGATACCAATGTAGAGCATACAACTGATGGAGTGGGCGAAGTACGGCATCTCACCTATAAACAGATCCATCGACTAAACGCGGCTGCCAAAAGCAGAAAATATTATCCCCCGACAAAGGTTCCAGAGCTATCAGATGTCTTATTGTTTGTCAAAACAACGGGGCTTCGACTTATCATTGAACTAAAGAACTTTATCGTCCCCCAGCCTCAACTGGAAGAGCATGTAATTCGTCACATCCATGATCTTCGTTTACATAAACAGGTGGTCGTTTCCTCTTTTAATTATCACAGCCTCTTGCGTATTAAGGAGCTAGACCCGCAAGTTCGCACCGGTATGCTTTATTTCGGACAATTACATAAACCCTGGGAGATTGCCAAACAATTTCGTGCGGACGAACTCCATGCCCCCGAAGAACAGGTAAATAAAGCACTTCTGCAAGCTGCCCGTCAGCATCATTTATCACTGCTTGCATGGACAGTGAACACTCCGGAACGCATGCAGGAACTCTTTTCATTACAAATTGATGGCATAATTACAAATTATCCTAATTTAGCACGAAAATATTTGGGTAAGAAGTAAAAGGATTGTTTACAAGCCCTACAGGATATTTCTATACTAAAGAAGAGATCAGGATATAAGGGGGTTATTGCATGTTCATTACCGACTGTCTATCACCACTACATTCTCTCACAGTGGTAAAGCCAACCGACACCATTGCCCATGCTCTGGAGGAAATGAAAAAGGGAAAATTGCTTAGCATGCCTGTGATTAATGAAGATGGCACTTATTTTGGAACGCTGAGCAAACGCAGTTTGTTTGAAAGATTCGAACAAGATCATGCTGACAAAACTTTTACAGAATTCACTCAACTTCCTCTTGCCGATGGTGTTGACCAGAATTTAAAGCCACTTACAACCGAGCATCTTTATGAAGACGCCCTCCCTATTATTGTGCGTTATCCTTTTGTACCGATTGTAGACGAGAATAATCGTTTTCTTGGTATCATTAAACGCAAAGACATGGAGCTAGTATTAGAATCTGCTTTTGGAATGGGTGTAAAAGGGACCAGAATGACCCTAACCCGCTTCGAGGGAAAAGGTGTGTTACGAGAAATCTCCAGTATTTTGACCGAACACAAGTCAAATGTGATCTCCTGTGTATCCTTTGATTCTAAACACTCTGGTGTCAGACGTATTCTAGTCAAGTTTAAAACAGAAGATAATCTGATTGATATTATTCAGGAACTGGAGAATCATGGGTTTGCTGTCACCTCCGTTCATGAAAGCTGACCCCCTGCATTAGTAACTAAGCAAGAATTTATTATAAAAAAAGGAACGCTAATTGCTCGCGTTCCTTTTTTACATTCCTCTTCGACTATTTTCCAAGGTCCAATGGCGGTACCCAATTTGGATCAAAGAACTTTCCTTGCCATGTATTGCGACGTTTCATCTCTGCCTCGATCCCATTGAGCACTTCCCATTTTTTACGACTCCACATCGGTCCAATCAAAATATCAGGAGGCCCATCACCAGTAATACGATGTACAATCATTTCTGGTGGTAGAATTTCCAAAGTGTCGACGACTAATTTCGTATACTCCTCTTGTGTCAAGAATTCCAATAAGCCAGCATTGTACTGCTTCACCATTGGCGTTTTCTTTAACAGATGCAGCAAATGTATTTTAATACCTTGTACATCCAAATGAGCAACGGCCTGCGCAGTCATCATCATATCTTCTGCAGTCTCTCCAGGTAATCCATAAATAATGTGGGAGCAGACACGAATGTTATGTTTACGCAACTTCTCTAAGCCATCAAGATAGCATTGGTAATCATGCGCGCGATTAATCAGTAGCTGTGTGCGTTCATGCACTGTTTGCAAGCCCAATTCTAGCCACAGATAGGTGCGTTCATTTAATTCTGCTAAGTACTCAACCACATCATCTTCTAAACAGTCAGGTCTGGTTGCTATAGAAAGACCCACAACATCATCTTGTCGTAAAATCGTTTCGTACATATCGCGAAGCTCTTCTACAGGCGCATAGGTATTGCTAAATGCCTGAAAAAACCCTAAATACTTCGCTGTAGGCCATTTTTCATGCATACGGTCCTTGACATCATGAAATTGCTTCTCTAATGTCATACGACGATCGCCTGCAAAGTCTCCCGATCCACGTGCACTACAAAATGTACAGCCGCCTACTGCAACATTGCCATCTCGATTGGGGCAGGAAAAGCCTCCATCTAGCGGCACCTTAAATACCTTGTGTTGAAACATACTACGCAAATGATAGTTCCATGTATGATAACGCTTATCACCCCATAGCAGAGGCTGACAGCTCTTTTGTATATCCTCCGTTGACATCTTTATACTCCCTTCTGTCCCGTGCATTTCTACAGTATACCAGTTTCTGTAGAGCTTTTTAATAGTGAAAAATATTACACTGCACATTTTTGCACATCTCAGGCTACCGTCTATTCGTTGCTCTTATATTAACATCAATAACATTTCGAAGTTTTTTCTAGAAAAAAAGAACCGCAGTTCTTCCCCGCGGTCCTTCATCACTATATTTCCCACTTTATTACGTTTACATTACTGTTGCATTTCTTCAATCTGAATTGCACGTGTATGTGCAGTATGGCTCCACTCTTGATTGTTCTTTGTAAAGAACGCGTAAATGAAGATAGGTAACCATGTCAGGAAGAAAACTGGCAACAGGATGAGTCCCAAATAAGCTTTTAGTGGGACTTTCTCTAAATACAATGCGAGTACAGGTAACAAATAGAAAATACCTGTTGTCACGTAAATCAACCAATCAGGCAAGAAGCCTGTTGTAGGTAAGAACGTGCTAAAGCTCAACAATCTGGCCATAAACAATACCGACATAAATGTAACAATCAACACATACATGGGTTGAAAGAGGTAGAAAGCTGCGTCAAGCATTCCTAGTCTTCTTGCTTTTAAGCCATTTTTTATAACTGAACCAATGTAACGTCCAGCTACATCATAATGACCTTGCATCCAACGAAGTCTCTGCTTCATTGAAGATTTTAGGTCGATTGGTTTTTCGTCGAAAACCTTTGTTTCATGAGCCCAGCAAGGGTAGATGCCACGCTCGATACATCTCGTTGCAAACTCTAAGTCTTCCGTTAAGCTGGTGGCTCCCCACCCCATATCTTTTAACAGCTTACTCTCAATACAAAGCCCCGTACCACCTAATGTGTTTGGCAACCCTAGGTTATGGCGAGCCAATTGCCACATACGGTTGGTGAACCAGTACGTACAAGCGTATGAAAGAGTAATCCAAGAGTCAAACGGGTTTTTGGAGTCAAGATAACCTTGGATAACTTGTTGTCCTTTGCATAGACGATCGTTCATGACAGTTAGGAAATTTTTCTCTACCAAGTTATCTGCATCAAACATTACGACAGCATCGTACTGCTTTTCTCGTGACCATAAATTTTCTAGCATCCACTCAATACCGTAGCCCTTGCCACGTTTTGAAGTGTCAAATCGTTCGCAAGCATAGGCGCCATGCTTTCGAACAATCTCTGCGGTGTTATCTGTACAATTGTCACAGATAACAAAAATGTCGTACATCTCACGCGGATAGTCCATTTTTTTCAAATTCTCGATCAATGGTGCAACAACCGCTGATTCATTGTGTGCAGCTATCAATACAGCAAATGTTTTCTCTGGCTTGTGGGTAACAGGCTTTTTCTTATGAAGTAAAATGCCTCCTCCTACAGAAATTGCTGTTTGATAGATGCTGACTAACCCCATTGTGGTGGTAAAACCGATGAAAAGCCCCTCAATTATATCTTTTAAGTCAACCATCTTTTCTTCTCCTCGACCTGGTATGCTTATATGCATACAGGTAGTGTTATATCTCCTTCAAACCCTATTTGCGAGTTTACACGATTCACAACTAGCCTGCAATCGTTCAAAAGTGGGAAAAATCAATGTTTAGTTCTCTCTATATCTATTTGTTGCTTAATATGACGCAAAAGCTCAGTGATTCGCTTCATCTTGCAAGCAGTTTTTTGAGAAACATTTGTCCCTATCACGTTTCCCTCTTCATCCTACTCTTATTCTGCAACCTCAAAATTTACTACAGAAAAAAAAGCCTGCTATAAAAAGGTGTACCCTTTTCAAATAGGCTTGAATCCAGAAGATGCAAAAATCTGGCCTCTATAACTAAAGGTCAGCCGATATTCCTAGTAAAATTTCTATAGAGATGTTTTTTTATTCCAGGGACAAAAGAACTATTTGGCATAAGATGTAATCATTTACCTTTTCCCTGTCTCCTATAAAAAATCCTATTTCATCGACAAATATTTTTGTATAAACTGACAAAATCTGAATTTTTATGGAATATTTTTAATAAAATTCTCACTTCTTACTTTTCTTTACAACTATAAAAACAATAAAAACTCAGCGATACGAACCTTTTGGCCGAGCAGAGTCTTATGTGATTTCCCTTTTTAAAGGTTGGCATTCAATTTTAAAAAAGACATAAAAATGGCGTCCCAGGAGAGACTCGAACTCCCGACCGACCGCTTAGAAGGCGGTTGCTCTATCCAGCTGAGCTACTGGGACGCATTTTGGAGGGAGTACCCGGATTTGAACCGGGGAATAAAGGTTTTGCAGACCTGTGCCTTACCACTTGGCTATACTCCCTTATGAAATTAAAAAGGGGCGATCGATGGGAATCGAACCCACGAGTGTCGGAGCCACAATCCGATGCGTTAACCACTTCGCCACGACCGCCATTATGTAAGTAAAAGTTGGCAGGGGCAGTAGGAATCGAACCCACACCAAAAGTTTTGGAGACTTTTGTTCTACCACTAAACTATGCCCCTATGGTAGCGGCGGAGGGGATCGAACCCCCGACCTTTCGGGTATGAACCGAACGCTCTAGCCAGCTGAGCTACACCGCCAAAAAACTATATAAAACAATATGGCGGAGAGTGAGGGATTCGAACCCTCGCTACGCTTACGCATACTAACGGTTTAGCAAACCGTCCCCTTCGGCCTCTTGGGTAACTCTCCGTATAATAACTCCTCAGAATAAATCTATATGATTCAATCTACTATACCATTTTTTAATATACTAAGGAATAATTATACCAAACACATGTCTTTATTCCCTG
>NZ_JAUKFY010000049.1 GCF_030489605.1 Brevibacillus laterosporus | reverse complement strand
ATTATTCGTAACGCAATGCTTCAATTGGATCAAGCTTGGCTGCTTTGTTTGCCGGATAGATCCCAAAGAAAATCCCGATTGCACTAGAGAAGCCGAATGCGATAAGAATGCTGTCCCAGGATGTAACGGGAGGCATGCCTGCAAATGAGATAATAATCGAAGCTAGTCCAAGACCAAGACCGACCCCGATCCCGCCACCAATTAAGCAGACAATAATCGATTCGATCAAAAATTGGGTCAGGATATCTCGTTTTTTGGCACCTAGCGCTTTTCGAATCCCGATTTCGCGTGTGCGCTCCGTTACGGAGACAAGCATGATGTTCATTACCCCGATCCCGCCGACTAAAAGAGAAATTCCGGCGATAACCGAGAAGACCATCGTAAGCATGTCAAGCATCTTCGTGATCTCTTTCAGATCATCGGCGGTGTTTTTTATCATGTAATGATCTTTATGCTTATGTACACGATTTAGATATTGCTTGGTAAAGTCCATCCCGGCTTGAATCGTAGCATTTGATTTAGCTTGAATGTGGAACATGCTTACCGTTGCTTTTTCATTATGGTTGAGATAGGTTCGTGCCGGCATGTACACCAGATCCTGCATGCCGCCGCCCATAAAGCCCTGCATGTCATTTTTTAGGGTTCCAATGACCACAAAGGAGGCATCTGACATGTAAATCCGATTTCCTACCGCATTTCCCTGAGGAAACAATTTATCAGCTAAGCCCTTGTCTAGTACCACTACATCTCGCTGTTCTTTATCGTCATCTCTGGTGTAGAAACGGCCCTTCTCAATCTTATAGCTCGAATTTACCTCTAACAAGTTGGCCGTTGTCCCAAATACTTGAACACTGATATCCTTTTTCTTATCCTTGATGGTTCCGCCGCCGTAGATTTGAGCCATAACATTTTGAATGTAAGGATTGATTCTTTCCAGCGTAACAGCATCATCGATGGTCAAATCATCATCCTTGACAGGCTCATCGCTCTCCCAGCTTATCCTTGCGGTAAACTTTGCATCGGCTACATTTCCGAACTGATTTGTCATCATTTCTTTTCCGCCCTTACCCATTGTCATAATGGCAATGACGGAAGCGATGCCGATAATAATTCCTAGCATGGTTAAAATGGAACGTAATTTATTGGACCAAATACCATCTATAGCAATGCGAAAGCTTTCGATGAGGTTCATGTAGTGAACACCTCGTTTTCATCTGCGACAGCAAAGAGTCGTTCTTTTACTTTTTCATCCTTCATAATGACACCATCTTTAAACACAACAATACGTTCTGCGTGCTGAGCGGTATCCAATTCATGCGTAACAAGAATAATGGTAACTCCCTGTGCGTGCAATTCTTGGAAAATGGCCATAACCTCTCTGGTAGAACGGCTGTCCAGGTTTCCCGTTGGTTCATCGGCCAGCAAAATCGCCGGTCGATTCACGAGAGCACGCGCGATGGCTACCCGTTGCTTTTGACCGCCTGACATCATAGGCGGCTTGTGTTCCATACGCTCTTTTAGACCTACGCTAATGAGCGCCTCTTCTGCACGCTTTTTGCGTTCGCTTGCCGAGATGCCTGCATAGAGCATAGGCAATTCTACATTGCGAATCGCAGAAATCCGCGGCAATAGATTAAATGCCTGAAAGACGAACCCAATTTTTTGGTTTCGAAGATCGGCTTGTTGATTTTCGTTTAAAGTAGTGACCTCTACTCCGTCCAGTACATAAGAACCGGAAGAGGGGCGATCCAGACAACCCAGCATGTTCATAAAGGTGGATTTACCAGAACCAGAGGGCCCCATGATGGCGACGAATTCCCCTTTATTAACGGTAAAATTAACTCCTTTTAGGATGGGTAGCTCAGAATCACCGTTCATAAAGGTCTTGCGAATATCAGTAACGGTTAGCATCTGTTTCCCTCCTTCTATACCGCTCCAGGTACGCCTGCTTCCATTGCCATTACAGGCATGCCTTCCATCAAATCAGCGGAAGGGCTGCTAATGACACTGTCTCCTTCATTCAGACCGCTTGTGATTTCTACATTCAAGTCACTTTCGGTACCGGTTTGCACAGGACGTTTTTTCGCCAGACCGTTTTCTACGACCCAGACAAAGGAACCGCTTGGATCATTCACAACCGCTTGGAAAGGGACAACAAGAATGTTGTTTTTATTGGTGATCATAATATCCACGTCGACATTAAAGCCAGGTTTTAGCACAGAGACAGCCTGATCCAATTCCAATGTGACATTTACTTTGGTTTTTCCTGTCGTTTCCCCTTTTTGAATCTTCGTAGCCAGCGGTGAAATACGGGTTACCGTAGCGGCTGCTTTTTCTTTGCCCATAGAAGTGCCGCTTACCAGTGCTTTTTGTCCAATTTGAATATCTTTTACATCTGATTCGTTAATATCTGCTACTACTTGCAATTTTGTCAAATCACCCATCGTAATTATTTCTGTACCCTTCGTAACGGCTTGGCCATTCTTAGCATCCACCTTTAAAACGGTACCGGAGAAAGGGGCTGCCAGGGTGGATTGAGAGCTTTGCTTGGTTAGCTCCGCTTTTTTTACCTGCAGCTGGTTAATCTGCGCTTGAACGGAAGCGATATCTGTGCTTTTTGGACCTTTTTTATTGAGAGCTAATTCGCTCTGGGACATTTTAAGAGATGATTGCGCTTGGGATAACGAGTCCTTAGCCTTGTCCAATTCCGTGGCAGGAGAAGCACCAGCCTCTACTAATTGTTTTGTACGGTTGTATTCCTTCTGGGCAGAGTCAACCTTTTCTTTCTCTTGACGAACGCGTTCTTCCTGTTGGGCAATCGTTTCAGGCTCTTTGCCAGATTTAACACGATTTAGTTCAGCATGCTGCGAAGCGATTTGCGCATCAATGGATGCAATTTCGCTTGATAGATCGGTTACATCTATGCGAGCAATGACTTGATTGGCTGTAACAGTATCACCTTCTTGTACGTTAAATTGCAGCAAGGTCCCATTATTTGGGGAGAAAAGCGTGACCTCTTGCTTCGCCTTAACCATTCCTGATGCCATTACTTTGTTTTCAATGCTTCCTTTTACAACAGGAGTGACGGAAACAGGAAGGCCTGTTGCGTCGACAGCGGTCAATTTCAAATAACCATAGGCGCCGGCGACAAGTACTCCAGCTGCGATAACACCCCACCAACGTTTCTTCATAATAGCCTCCTTA
>NZ_JAUKFY010000048.1 GCF_030489605.1 Brevibacillus laterosporus | reverse complement strand
AAACTGGTCTTATACGTGTAAAGTGAGTGATCTTAAAGCGGGGTCTAACACCGTGACCATAACGGCTACAGATCAATTCGGAGCCTATACCGTAAATACTTTTACCATCAATAACGCTGTAACAGAAACACCTATGAAGAAAGCTGTTGCCCGTTATAAAATCCTAGCACCGAAAGGATCAGCTAGAGAAATACTAGCTTGGCTAAAGAGAGAAAAGGGCAATTTAGTCGTTGATGCTGAAGCTTCTTTTGTAGATAAAGGACTGCCTGAGCAATATACAGCAATGACCAAAGAAAGTGTTGATCTTACTACTTCCATCACAGAAGATGAGTTGATTAGTACGGTAGCAACAGCAAAGTCAGACGTTATGTTCAAGCTGACATTGAGCAGGACCAATACAAGCGCAAAAGAAGCAGCTGTCATGCTAGTGGGAGTGATTAGCTAGTGGAATATATAAAGAGAAATCCAGACGGGACACTTGGCGGTGTGGTGGAGACTCCGGGGCATCATGATCCGTTACGTCCAGAGTTATTAGCGGCACTAGAGGCGATAACAGACTTAGACAGGCAGTTAGGTATATTGCACATTACGATAGAGCAACAAGGAAAGCAGATTGTTCAATTACAAGAAGAGATTACTGCACTGAAAGGAGGTGCTGAGTGATGCCAGTTAAAAAATACATGATACCTGTATATGCTGTGCTTGTGAAATCAGGAGAGTGGCTAATTGATCCTATGGGAACAGAGGAGAAAGCTGTACCAGAAAATTATCGAGTGCCAGTCGCTGAATATTTAGCTTTGCAAAAATAGTTACGTCTTTCCAATTGGAGAGGCGTTTTTCCATGGAGAGCCGTTAATGCGGCTCTCTTTATTTATGAGTAGTTTTTTTGCTCTTTTTCTTTCCAAGTTAATAAAGGAGGATTTTTATGAATTTTTCCCTTGAATTAAATGCTATGGCTAAACCGGCCACTATTGTTATTGGTGGTATTGGATCATTAGTATTACCGTGGATAGATTTCTTATATGGTTCAGGGCGCCATCATTTATTAATTGCCCTCTTTCTTATAATCGCTACAGATTGGGTTACCGGAATATCTGCTTCTATTAAGGATGGCACCTACTCTTCTGAATATGGGATCGGTGGTGTTTTCCGTACAATTTTCATATTGTTTTTCCCTGTACTCGCAAATGTTTTAGACCATGCCTTACAAACACCAGGGTTTCTTTTCTTTGGTGTTACATTCGGGCTGATATATCATACGTGGGCAAGCGTCACAGCCAACGCTATTCGTGCTGGTTGGGAAAAATGGATTCCTAAAAAAGTTATGAATCTTGTAGGTTCAGAGTTGGAAGCTAAAGCAGAAAGGGCCCAAAAGCTAAGGAAGGGAAATGATGGAAATGACCTTTGATATTGCTACACTTGCTGCTATTGTTGCGGCGCTTACTGGTGTGGCTAAAGGGTTCGGGGTTCCTAATAAATTCGCTCCATTAGTCGCTATGGCTTTTTCGGCCCTTTTTGTATCTCTTCCAAACGGGGAATTAAGAAACAATTTACTAACAGCAGTTGTGGTGGGATTAACGGCTTCGGGAGCCTACAGCTATGCAAAAACAGACAACGGAGGGAACAAGCAATGAAACCAGATGATTTTTTCTCCGAATTGGCACCTATTGCTATCCAAGAAATGAAGAGAACCGGTATCCCTGCATCCTTAACTATTGCACAAGGAATCCTGGAGTCAGGATGGGGAGCCTCTGAGGTGGCGGTTAATGCGAATAACTGGTTTGGAATTAAAGGCGTAGGGCCTGCTGGTAGCTACGAAAGGGATTCTCCGGAGGAAGAGCACGGAAAGAAAATAACAAGGAGATCTCCTTTCCGAAGATATCATGACTGGGAAGACTCTGTCCGTGATCATTCAGAGTTTTTGTTGAATCCACGTTATTCCAAGATTATTAATGCCGATTGGCGTACTGCTTGCCATGAGATTGAGAAAGCGGGCTATGCAACTGATTCGCAATATGCTGAAAAACTTATTAAACGAATCGAAGAATACCAACTTTACAAATACGACCAAGGAGCTGATAGAATGACCACACCTATTTTAATTATCGATCCAGGGCATGGCGGCACTGATTCAGGTGCAGTGGGCAACGGATTGAGAGAAAAGGATCTCACTCTCCAAATTAGTTTGTATCAATTTAATCGATTCAAGGAGCTGGGCCTACCAGTAGCGATTACAAGGACAGCAGATATCACTCTGGCGCCCTCACAGCGCACAGGAGCGGTTAAACAAAGTGGGGCTAAGTATTGCATTTCAAACCATATAAACGCTGGTGGTGGCGAAGGTGTGGAGGCGATCCACTCGATTCATGCCACTGATAAACTTGCGAAAGTGCTTGCCCATTCTGTTGTGAATTGTGGCCAAAAGTTCCGTAAGGCGTATAGCCGCCAAGGAAACGGAGGGGCTGACTATTACTTCATGCATCGAGAGACGGGCGCGGTAGACACCACAATTGTGGAATATGGTTTTATCGACAATACGGTAGACGCGGAACGCTTAAAAGCTAACTGGAAAATTTACGCTGAGGCTGTTGTCAAAGCATTTTGTGAATACGTTGGGCATACCTACAAACCAAAAGAAGGAGCTGCAACTATGAGCGATTTAGATAAATCTTTAGAGGCTCTTGTAAAAGCTGGTGTCATTCAATCACCTGAGTATTGGAAAACCAATGCTGTTCAAGGCGGGACGGTAAAAGGCGAGAATGCGGCAACTTTAATTCATAATATGGCTAAAAAATTGGGGGTTTAAGGGATATGAAAACAACAGGAAACAAAGCAGTATTATTTGCTGGTGTACTTGGATCGATAAAGCTATTAACTGAAGCCTACGGATATAGCATTATTACTGATGATCAAATTAACGCGATTGTGAACGGTCTTTCGGCTGTAGTGGCTGTAATAGCTGCCTTTACAAATAACTTTAAACACAAAACAAAATAGACAAAATGCCATCCAAGCGATAGGCATTTTTCTTTTCCCTTACGCACACATTGTGGTCGAAGCAGCCAACAAGCTTGGCCGTAATATAACTGGTTTTGAAATTGATGAAAATTATTTTAATTTAGCAAGTAGTAGAAAAAAATTGCCTCCTTTATAGGAGGCTTTTTTTATTAATAGAGAGGAAAAAAGTACCATGTATAGAAGTAAGTATTTATGTCGAAAGGAGGTAAAAGATGGAGCAAGTAGTAAGCGTAGTTCATACGGAAGTACCTAAAGTAGAAGGGTACTCATATTTTGATGGCGGTTTATTTCAGTACATAGGATGGTCAATTTTAGGCGGACTAATCACGTTTTTTACACTTGGATTTTGCTATCCCTGGGCTTTATGTAAAGTTTACAAATGGAAGATCGAGCACACAGTAATAGAGGGCCGACGATTGAAATTCAACGGGACAGCTGTAGGTTTGTTCGGAAATTGGATAAAATGGTGGTTATTATGTTTTATAACACTTGGTATTTATAGTTTCTGGTTGTTTATCGCACTTGAAAAATGGAAGACAAAACATACTACCTTTCAATAAGAAAAATCCCTCTGACGGAATTT
>NZ_JAUKFY010000047.1 GCF_030489605.1 Brevibacillus laterosporus | reverse complement strand
AATATTAGGAGACGACTTTTTACTTTTACCTATCAATACTCACTACATCTTCTACAGGAATCCACCAGAAATCCTCATGGTTTTTTAGCTTGATCTTTTTAAATTGGGAATCAAACTTATCTACCCATCCCCAAGCAGATTCTATCACGCCTCGTCCTTTTTTGTCTCTTTCCACCAGCTAATTGTAAGGGCGTAGTCATATTGACGTGAGTCAGATATCCTATAACAAAACTCGGCTGGTTCATTCTCTGGCAAGAGAATCATCAAAGAGAATTTTAATATTTAATCGATTATTTATTTTTCGTGAGGCTAATAATAATCTTAAAATATTCGTCGAAATTATTAATGAATCCACGAAATGGTGAATTTAAAGATTCTTTATTAGATACATTATCAAAATATAATGGCATAAATTATCAGCATGTATTCAATAATAACTTATCGCAAACTTATTCAATGCAGACTCGGCTGTAAGTATGGCACCGGCAAGATCATTCCTACGGCTATCTTGTCCCATTCTGAAATAAAGGCTTCGCAAAAAGTTCTTGATGTTCACTCGGGCAATCACCTGATTGCGGCTTCTCGGCCAGCTGGAACATTGCACTAAGGCACTTATCCAGTCAACAATCTCCTGCTGAGGAAGCAGATCCTTGTCAATCATGGTATACACGATACTGGCAATCCGTTCATCCTCCTCTTCACTGAAAATTTGTAACCCATTATGTAACATTCTCTGGATAGCGGCAAGAACCTCAAGCTGTACCGATGCATTGCTCTCTGGGCACTGCACCAGTTCCACCAACGCATCCGCACCGTGGGCCGCACTATGAGCCCAGCCTCCTTCGGGCAAATAGCCGCGTAAATCTTTCTCCTCCTTATAATAGCGGAGCAGTGAAAACTTCAGATGTTGGAAATCAGCTAAATTCAGAAAAGGCTTTTCCCTGTGACGTCGCACAATTAGAGCTATAGGTAGCACAGAAAACGTCCTTGTGAATACAGTCTGGTCACCCTCGCTACCGATATGATAAAATAAATGCTGCTCATCAGTCAGAACAGTCAGAAGCCTGCGCAATTCCTCTTCAGAAAACCTGTTCTCCACATTTATCCATTCAAAGAATGTGGGATAGATCAATTCGTCTCGCAATTCCGGATGTGGATCGCCTATATATTGCAGCATCAAAGTTACGAAATCCTGTAGTTGCTCATCTTCACGAATCTTGTATTTCTCCGCCTCAATTCTTTGAAGATCCATCATTAACTTCGTCCTTGTATCGTTCACTTTCTTATCTCCTTTAACATTACCATAATCTCCTCTATCACAATTTCTGGTTCATCGTGATGAATATAGTGCCCGCTACAACTGGCAATCCGGTGCTTACTAGACGTTGACAGCCGCTGGAAATCGACTTGCAGCCTTTGCTCCAATTCTAGTATTTCCTGACATGGCCACTCCCCGTCATCCATATCCGGTAAACCTCTCGTAATAATTGAAAGAGGAATGTTACTTTGTCGACAATTTTCAACGATTTGCTTATAGCTCTGTACCTTATCGATCTTCTCACTATTTAGCAGAGGGTTATCAAAATATTCTCTATTCTCTGCAACTAACTTTTCTGGCAACACTTTTTCATACTTGAGCTCTTTATACTCGGGCGCAGAGTCAACCAGAACTATGCCGGAGATGAGCTGTGGATAAATACTTGCATACAATCTGGCGATCAAACCACCAAAAGAATGCCCCACTAAGATATAAGGCGGTTCCACGTCAAGTGCCAGCAACAGTTCACAGAGCTCCTCAACAAGATCATGACAAGTCCGAGGACCGGACACTCCTTGGCTCCTGCCGACACCTGCTCTGTCATAGGAAAAGGTTGATGTTTCCTGCGATATCCGATCTTGGACCTCGTTCCATGTCTCGCAGCTATCACCTAATCCGGCAATAAAGATGACGCAAGGCGTACTTTTTTGTGAGTATTTACTGTACAACCTCCTGTTAGAACAGGTATGGAAGTTTTCATTGTAATAACCTCGGGATTCTGAACGGTCAAACTCTATCGTTTTTTGCTCGATATCTTTAACCATATTTTTTGTTTTTTGTTTTAAACCGCATTTCTTTCTGTTAGACATACAACCTTCTCCTATGTACCAATGAATATAAATTTTCTCACGTTTCTTCATCCATTCCTGATTGTTTCTCTCGCGTCATCAAGCTGATTTATACGTTCTCACTGATGCACTTGAAGAATACCTCAATGTGTATGCACGTATTTATTTTTCGAATTTTATGAATCACACTCCCGACCTGATAGTACAAAATGATTCCTACTAGTAAGGATAGTTGCTACAGCTGACTTACCATTTATCCATAAGAAATTCTAAACGTCCCCTCAAGTATAATCTATAACTAGTTTGATTAAAAAGATCTTATGTAGCTAACGTTAGGCTAACTCGCCAATTGTTTCCACCAAAGGTGACTTGAGATACCTTTGGGACTGCATCAAAAGATTCAAATACAATACAGGTCCCGAAACCTATATTTAATAATTGAATTAATTTTATAAAGGCTAGTGTGTCGAAAATGTAAATCATCGCAAATTGTAGCAATAAAAGGGGGTTGCAGCTTTGCTAACATGTTCAAACCCTTGGTTGGATGGCTTTACTTCCTTCAAAAGACTTAGATAGTCCTTACTTATGCGATACGCGAAGTCACCATTGGCTTAAGACAAAAGCTTAATTGTATAAAATAGTGAGTATCACCGAGATTAGAATAGGTGAGTTTGGATGGTAATGATAATGTTAATTGAATGCTTAACATTCACGTTTGTATTTAACAAATAAGTCGGCTATAACACCACAAAAAAAGTATAAGAGCGGTATCCGTGGATCAAAAGATCCTGAACTGCCGTTGCTTTATTGCGCTATCGTTTCCCGTTAGTTGAACAAACTAGACCTCTTGCATATGCCCGTTAGTTTATTGAGAAGATAGACGATAACTATCCAAGTTTGGCATTAGGTCGTCTTGATCTTCTTTTAGATGGCTTTGTTATGCCTAAATAGTTTTTTTACGAATTTTTAGATAATTTAACAAGCGGATCAAGAATTTTACTAGCCATCAAAACATCTCCTCGAATACGAATGCGCGTTCTTATTTTATTAGATGATGAGGAGATTATGCAATGGGTAAAATTACATGTTTATCAACATAAATAGCCCTCCAACGGTTTAATTTCCGTCAGAGAGCTATTTTTGCCGAAGGTTATTTAGGGCACCCCCTATGGGGAGCTGATAATAAACATTGTAACTAATCCCATAGCAATAAACACTGCTACAAGGGAAATAAGAGAGGTTTTAACAAGTTTCTTCTTCTCAGAAATATCTCCTCTCTTATACTGGTATATCGCTCTAAAAATAAAAATAACCGTGATGACTAAAGAAAAAATTAAGATTGAATTTGCCAATTGCTGCATATCTTTATCCTCCACGTGTAGAAATTTAAAAGTTTCCCCTTTTTATTTTGAAAGAGGAAACTTTTAGAAAAAAAAAACAGTAAACTAAAAAATCTCTTACTGTGGTTCTATATCAAAAACATATGCCCATGTCATGTCTAATACTACGCCAGTGTTATCACTATTATTAGCGTATAAACGAGAAGACAGTAGAGCCCAGTAAGCTGAAGTAATTCCAGCCGGTACAGCAGGTGCTCCGCCAAAAATACCTGCTACAACTGCAGTACCAGCAGCTATTGATGAAGCACTAGCGAAATCAGCAGCAACTCTATTAGTCTTACAGCTATCCATTTTTCTGCTATATCCCCACCAGTAGGTCTTTACGTCAGTGGTTATACCGTTACAGTTGCCTTTGATACTAATAACTGAAGAAGGTTTATCTGAATGAATTGCTTTCACATCTAAATTATTATATGCCTTTAAGTCTCCTTCTGCTATCTGTGCATTAAGTTGTTGAAGATGTTTTTGCTGGCCAATCAGTAATTCGTCTTCGAAACCATCGGCTTTTGCTTTTTCAATATCGAATTCAAAAAAGCCTTCACTATTCACTGTAACATACTTTTTCAGAGGGAGAATATCCTCTTTTGTAAAATCCCCTTCTGCAGCTACAGACACTGATTTAGCCTGATCTGCGAAAGCAAAAGCATTTGGTGATGGTGCAATAATCGTGGTAGCAAATAAAGCTAAGAAAGTGAACATCATCAAAATCTTTTTAAACATTTTTATTCCTCCCACAATATGTCAGATAAAGTCTTTTTAATAGATTATCAGAAACATACTGTAAGATATTGTTATAATTTGGGATTTATTATATTTTATTTTTAGATCATACAAGCTAATTTTCTTTTCGACCATAAATACTTACTTCTATATATGTAACTTTTTTCCTCTTTATGTATAAAACCACCCCCTATAAAGGAGGCATTTTGTTCTACTACTTGCTAAATTAAAATAAACCTCACCTATTTCAAAGCCTGTTATTTTACGGCCAAGCTTGTTCGCCGCTTCGACCACAATGTGTGCGTAAGGGAAAAGAAAAATGCCAGTTTGGAACCGGCACTTTTCAAAGATTATTCATTTTGAGGTGCTTGTCCACTAGCAATCCTCAGCTCATCTGCCAATTAACATTTTTTGGACTTGCGAAACATGCCTAGCAACTTATAGGAATAACTTTTGGAATAATTTAAGTTGATTTTGACAACTTTGCAGGAAGCGACAAAGTAAAATTTCGAAGAATGGAAATTCAGTCTTTACCCAAATCTGTAGACATTGGGGATTCCAACTTCTTTTAAGCAGTCACATTTAAGACTAATTCGTTGAAATAATCCCTCTAACGGATAACCGAACTGACTGGAAACATTCTATTTTTGTGATTTGACCTGACAACGATGACCATCGTTGTACAGACAGTAAAAGACTACATTCATTACAGTAACAATGTTCGCATTCAATCGAAACTAAGCAACCAGTCACCGATTAAGTTTCGGCAACTGGTTGCTTAGCAAATAAAGTGTTTTATCCCTGTCCCAAAAACGGGGGTCAGTCCCTTAAGGGACTTTATATCCCCCGCCTCCTTTAGGGTTAGGTGATGGATCATTATAAAAATCTGTCTCATCTAAACAATACTGGGGTTGGTTGTATCCAGAAGGTTTACAATAAAAGGCCTCTGCTTGTGATGCTGGTGCAGCGATTGCTAATAATGACATTGCTAGAACTCCAAATGTTGCCTTTTTAATGAGCTTCATAATACCCTCCATATGTATAATGTTTTCCTTTATATAAAAATAATACCATTAATTCTGTCTAAAGTAAACAATATTCAGTAAATTACGATCAATCACTTATACAACCCATGTTATAAAATATGA
>NZ_JAUKFY010000046.1 GCF_030489605.1 Brevibacillus laterosporus | reverse complement strand
CAACTGGTCTTATACATGTAAAGTTAGTGACCTTAAAACTGGAGCTAACACCATAACCATAACGGCAACAGACCAATTCGGAGCCTACACAGTAAAGACATTTAACATCAATAACGCTGTAACAGAAACACCTATGAAGAAAGCTGTTGCACGCTATAAAATCCTAGCACCGAAAGGATCAGCTAGAGAAATCCTTGCTTGGCTAAAGAGAGAAAAGGGCAATTTAGTCGTTGATGCTGAGACATCCTTTGTAGATAAAGGACTGCCAGAGCAATATACAGCCATGACCAAGGAAAGTGTTGATCTTACTACTTCAATTACAGAAGATGAGTTGATTAGCACTGTAGCTACAGCAAAATCAGACGTTATATTCAAGCTGACATTGAGCAGGACCAATACAAGCGCAAAAGAAGCAGCTGTCATGCTAGTGGGGGTGATTAGCTAGTGGAATACATCAAAAGAAACCCAGACGGGTCACTTGGCGGTGTGGTGGAGACTCCGGGGCATCATGATCGGTTACGTCCAGAGTTATTAGCGGCACTAGAGGCGATAACAGACTTAGACAGGCAGTTAGGTATATTGCACATTACGATAGAGCAACAAGGAAAGCAGATTGTCCAATTACAAGAAGAGATTACTGCACTGAAAGGAGGTGCCGAGTGATGCCAGTTAAAAAATATATGATACCTGTATATGCTGTGCTTGTGAAATCAGGAGAGTGGCTAATTGATCCTATGGGAACAGAGGAGAAAGCCGTTCCAGAAAATTACCGTGTTCCAGTCGCTGAATATTTAGCTTTGCAAAAATAGCTACGTCTTTCCAACCGGAGAGGCGTTTTTTATATTCTAAAATAAAAGAGGCTACTTCTAGGAAGAGAGACTAACCTAACCGTGTCTAAAAGGGGTATCAATATTTTAAAAAACAAGTAAGCCCTCACCAAAAGGTAAAGGGCTTACTAATATAATGGGTGTGAGAGGTATCCGTATACCCTAGTATATTTCTAATCAATGAGAAAGGTTCACCTATTTTATGACAACACAACATGGAAATTTTTCATAGGGAGCTAATAGGCTCCCTTTTTACTTTTGCCCCAAAGGGGGTGATAAGGAGAGGGGAAGCATGGAGGAACCACTTTTTAACGCATTATTATCACAAGGGCCATTTGCTGGTTTGTTTGTATGGCTATTGTTTTCTACTAAAAAAGAGGGAAGAGATCGGGAAGCAAAACTCATGGAACACAACGAACGAATGGTAATTCAGCTCGAAAGAAATACAACTACCTTGCAACAGATTGAACGGAGTCTAGCAGAGCTTGGTAGTGATGTTCAGGAACTAAAAGAAAAGGTGGGATAAGGAATGGAGATGACTACTGATATCGCTACATTAGCCGCAATCGTTGCGGCGCTTACCGGTGTGGCTAAAGGGTTTGGGGTTCCAAACAAATTTGCTCCATTAGTCGCTATGACTTTTTCGGCCCTTTTCGTCTTTCTTCCAAACGGAGAATTAAAAACCAATCTACTAACAGCGGTGGTCGTTGGATTAACAGCTGCGGGAGCTTATAGCTATGTAAAACCAGACAGTGGAGGGAACAAGCAATGAAACCACAAGATTTTATAGAAAAGATAGCACCTAGTGCTGTAGCTGACATGAAGAAAACAAAGATACCAGCGTCTCTTACAATTGCTCAGGCAATCCTAGAATCAGCTTGGGGAGAAAGTGGACTAACTAAGCGAGGAAACAATTTGTTTGGTATCAAAGGAACAGGCCCAGCAGGCGTTTGTGCTATGCCGACCAAGGAGAATTACAACGGTAAATGGACAACTATCACAGCTAATTTCAGAGCCTATAACAATTGGGGTGAGTCTATTGCAGACCATTCTAAGCTAATTCTAAACGGTACAAGAGACAAGCCTACACGCTATCATGGTGTATTAGGTGCTGATTATAAAACTGCCTGCCATGCTATCCATAAAGGCGGATATGCCACTGATCCGGGTTATCCAGGTAAGCTAATTGGGTTGATAGAGAAGTACGGTCTAGCTAAATATGACAAGGAGGAAATAACGATGAAACCAGAGGTAGCGAACGAAATTATAGATGTTTACTTACAGGCAGCATGGCATACAGCAAATGAATGGAATGACACAGATAGAAAAAAACGTATTGGACAATTGGCAGATGAGCTTCGAGTGGCAAGTGGACAAAGGAAACAGAATAATCACTAGATTATGAACGTGTCAGGTAAAACTGACACGTTTTATTTTTTGCCTAAAAATGAACGTGTATTTCTGGTTATGGAGGGGCTGATATCATATTTTATAACATGGGTTGTATAACTAATTCCCAATTTACTGAATATTGTTTACTTTAGGCGGAATTAATGGTATTATTTTTATATAAAGGAAAACATTATACATATGGAGGGTATTATGAAACTCATTAAAAAGGCAACATTTGGAGTTCTAGCAATGTCATTATTAGCAATCGCTGCACCAGCATCACAAGCAGGGGCCTTTTATTGTAAACCTTCTGGATACAACCAACCCCAGTATTGTTTAGATGAGACAGATTTATATAATGATCCATCACCTAACCCTAAAGGAGGCGGGGGATATAAAGTCCCTTAAGGGACTGACCCCCGTTTTTGGGACAGGGATAAAACACTTTATTTGCTAAGCAACCAGTTGCCGAAACTCAATCGGTGACTGGTTGCTTAGTTTCGTTTGATTACAAAAATATACGGAAATTTAATGCATTTGCTAGAAAACGCCGTATAGTATCTTTTTCCCTATTTAAACAACTTACCAATCACCTTAAATATATCAAACGTAGTCCTGTTATAAGCTTTATTATAAGCATACCTCTTAGGATTTCTGAGCCATCCCCATCCTCTCGGCATCTTCAATCCAGCTCGATGTACTAACTGTCTTTTTAGGCTTGTCCTAGCTGCTATACGCTTTTTGAAACTTGGTTTACGCATTCCAAACTTCATAGCAACCACCCTTTTATTTTGATCTACTGTTCATCCATTCTTTAATTTGTTCTTTTAACCAGATAGGACCACACGATAGCGTCTTGATCGGCTCAGGAAACTGACCGCGCTTGATATAAACTTGCAGGTATCCTTTGGTTTTACCTGTCATTTCGCAGACTTCTCCGAATCCAACAAGATCATCTACATTTACAAGCAAGCTAATTCCTCCGTCCGAATAAAGCAGTTACTATAAGATAAGTAACTGTCACAAGTAATATTCCTTGTTTCCACCAGGCGCTATATGGTGTGTAAGTAGCAAGGAGAGCGAGAGCTAAAGCGCCACGGATAGATACAAGATTTCTCACGTCTAAACGTTTCATTTTCATGGTATAATTGGGATGTAGGGGGGAGGTTTCCCTCCCCAGCTTACTTACGGCGTTTTCCTTGGCGGGGGCGCCGTTTTTGCTTTTTCTTCTTCTTTACCATCTTCGGATGAATAAAGTCTTTGTAGATCGTATACAGGAAGACGATAAGAGGAAGCCATTCTTTTAACCATCCCAATTCTGCACCTCCTTTCTAATATTATTATAGCATTATGTTATACAAAGTACAACAATTTATTACATAATTATACCAATAATTTTTGTTTGCATGTTCTCTTATTGTTCGCATAAAATAAGAACATACATTCGTATTTGAGGAGATGTTTTCATGGCTAGTAAAATTCTTGATCCCCTTGTAACGAAATTCATCTTGCCAGAGCATGCAGAAATGTTACGTCAGTATCACGAAGATAAAAAACTGGTTGAGAAGCCGATCATTGAAGAGGATGAACTAGCCGAGTTTTGTTATAGGATATCTGATTCACGTCAGTATGACTATGCACTAACAATTAGCTGGTGGAAAGAGACAAAAAAGGGCAGAGGAGTAATTGAATCCGCCTGGGGATGGGTAGATAGGTTTGATTCTCAATTTAAACAGATCAAGTTAAAGAACGATGAGGATTTTTGGTGGATACCTGTAGAGGATGTGATTAGTGTAAAAGCCTAGTCCGGTGATTCTTTTAATTACATAGACTGTATTGCTCTGCGGGAACAGGGATACAGAACAACCCTTTTTCGGTAATCCGTTAAAGGGTTGTAATTTTTTATGTAGAATATGGTAATTGCGATCAGCATTACATAAAAAGGAGGAGTAGAATTGAGACGTCAGGACAGTCACGGACCAGGAATAGGCTCTTTGGGACCGGTAGAAGGAAATTAATAGTTACTAATTCGGTAATCTCCCTATAGGGGAATTTCAGCGTGCATCATACCTTTCGGTATTTTATCTGCACGCTGAAACGTCCGAATTTAGGTTCGGACGTTTGTGTAACGTATGAAATTTTGGGAACATATTATTTTATTCTATTACTTTACTTTTGTGTCTACAAGCTTCCAGATGTTATCGTCATCATCGGCAGTAAGACCTTTGACGTCATTTTTGTCCTTCATGGCAAACTCAACCACTACATTTTCACCATCAGCTTTTTGATAGATATACAAGCCTTTTTCCTCGGCTTTGTCTACAAGATACAAGCCTGACGAATCGCCTTTTTGACGTTGGACATTTTCCATCTCTGCATCAGCAAGGAGACTAGCTTTTTGAACAGATGTAAATTTTTTGTCATTGCTGCTTATCTGAACGCCCTTAAAATCTTCGTAGGTGTATCTAGTCCATTCATTCTCATCTATACCATGAGCTTTCATTACTTCTTTCCATTTATTCTCCAATTTGCTCTCAACATCATCAAGTTCTTTTGGAGCAATGGATGGACTTACTCTTTTAGAACTTCCACATTTACCAAAGGCTTTGTCGGAGTCTTTAGACCTGTCGTAAGTTCCATTTGAGTAATCGACCCGATGAGTGCTTTCAACTACCCATTTTGGTCCTCCTGCTGCTCTCGAATCATCATTACCAGAATGATTCATAATAAGGGTTACATAATCACTGTCTAAAGTATTGGAGAAATTATCAATAAACTCTCCATCCCTTTCTAGCCTATAGAACACTTTAGTTCTATCGATATTGCCTCCAGTGCCTCTAGTAGATGCCCTTACGTTCATCTCGTTATCACACTCTACATCGTCTGTAATTCTAATTCCGGTTTTCTTGTTATCTATAGCTGCATCTGCACCTTGGAAACTGGTTAAGGCTAAACCGACTACCGCTAAGCTTGCTATTAAAGCTCTTTTTTTCACCGTTATCATCCTTTGAGTGTTAGAAAATATTTACATAGCACCCTATTTAAGTATAAGCTTTATTGGTGATTTTTCCACAATTTTTTTAAAATAAACTTACCATTTACCAATCGCTTTTAAGCTTGTATTTGGAAAAAGTAATGAGCATTTTTCGTCAAAACCTCTATATACCCGTCAAAGGATTCGACAAAGACAAATGACGAATTATTCTTTATGAGGTGATAGTTCTTGAAACTACAGTGTCGTCTGCGCATTATTTTAGCTGAGCGTAATATGAAACAACAAGATTTATTAAAACAGATGGACGAGCCTATCTCACATGCGTCATTGAGTCAAATAGTTCAAGGAAAGAATCTTCCTACTCTTATAACTGCTATACAAATAGCCAAGGCTTTGAAAATGCCGATAGAAGAAATCTGGTTAGAAGTCCCTGACTAATTTTTTAAAATGGGCATGCAATTTGTAGCCGTGAACTACATACACTGTACCATCAAGATTAAGGAGCTGGTGCAGATGTGGATTGTCCATCAACGGATGGCAGAGCTTTGGTTCATCAATAAGACAAGGGAGCTTACCGACTCGGAAATGACAGAAATGAGCCATTGTCTGAGTGCAAACGCTCAAAGAGCTTGGGAGATTGCAAAACTCAAAAACCTATCTTTTATCGCCAGTATGACGAACGACGCGGATTGGCAGCATGAGTTATGTTCAAGGATAGAGAAGATAGAGGGGTGACTTTCTTGGTCACCCCTATAGAAAGGGACTGACAACGCAATGAAGTAAATGACAAGCAAAAAAGCTAAAAATAATCATTGTTAATCGAAAATAAAATAGCGTAGTTGCGCTTCATTCATCTTATGTGTAAAGTAATAATTAAACTCATGATTTATTTATATAAATTTGCTCATATATTCATTTATAGTTGACCCATAAAAGTCATATAGTTATAATAGTCATACAGTTATGATAATTGTGAATACATAGAGAAAGTAGGTTAACTATGAAAAAAATGATAGCAATTTCTTTTTTGTCTTTGGCGGTAGTTGGATTATCCTTTTTCCCAACTAACACTCAGGCAGCTGGTTATCCGTACTACCCAAAAGATTCGACTAATGGTTATGGTAGTGTTAGTGGTGACCAAGAATGCCACAACCCATATGATTGCTGAAAATAGATACTACCTGTGAAAACTATGAAGACCTGAGTTGTTCTATATAAGTTGAACGAAAGAATGCAGGAGGAATGGGTTCTCAGCAAAGATATCCCATATCCTACATGCAAAGCATTCGTTCAGCTATTATAGTAAAAAGAGCTTCTTCGACGTTTCAAATATTCCAGGCGTAAATACTGGAAATACATAAAAAGCTGCTGATTATTCAGCGGCTTTTTATTTTGGTGGATTGCATATCACATATATGATA
>NZ_JAUKFY010000045.1 GCF_030489605.1 Brevibacillus laterosporus | reverse complement strand
CGCCTAACAGGTGCATTGATTGAGTCATTACCTGCGAGAGAAATGCAAAGTGGAAAGGACGCAATGCTGTATTACAATCCTCAGACGAGTGAAGTCTGGTATGAATATGTCGACGTTTCCTTACCTGCTGAAGAACGAATTGCTCAGTTGGAGGTAGAACTGGCTGAAGCCAAAGCGGAAAATCTTACGATTATGGACGCTGTAGCGCAGGTATACGAGGAGCTGCAAGTACTGAAAGGGGGGAGTACAGGTGGTTGAAATCTATTACAAGCTGATAAGAGCCGATCGTCGTTCGATTGATCAGGTGCCAGTTAATCTTCAAAAGGAAGTACGAGCGATGCTGTATGGTGACAACGATTCTGTTTAACCTTTGGTATTTATTGATAGAGCAGTAACTTGCAAGATGATGTAGAAACTGATCCGGAAGCTATCTGATTGGGAACTGACAGCAAGCCTTTTCTCAATGAAGTAGGCTTTTTTTATGGGGAGCTGCGGCTCCCTATTTTATTTGCCCCAAGGGGTGAGGAGGCATGACACATGCGGCTAACAAACGAAATTCAAACTTTATTCAAGCCAGGGAACGGCATTGCTGCTCTTGTAGGGGCCGTGGTCCTCCCGTGGATCGATATTTTATACGGTCCAGAGCGTCGAGACGTATTGTTTTTTTTCTGTCTAATAATTGGAGCTGATTGGTTTACGGGTGTTTTTGCATCGAAGAAAGAGAAAACTTATTCATCGGATTATGGGATTAGGAAAGGAATACCACGTACTCTATTCATTTTCTTGTTACCTATCATTGCTAATTTTTTTGACGCTGCCTTAAAGACTCCCGGTTTCCTTTTTTATGGCGTTGTATTTGCTTTGTGTTATCACACATGGGTGAGCGTAACAGCAAATGTGGTACGAGCGGGATGGGGGAGAATTGTCCCTATATCTGTTATGAGAATCATAGGCTCAGAACTAAAAGCAAAAGCTGAGCGATCACAGAGACACAAGGAGGAAAAATGATGGAGATGACCACTGATATTGCTACATTAGCTGCCATTGTTGCGGCGCTAACTGGTGTGGCTAAAGGGTTTGGTGTCCCTAATAAATTGGCCCCAATTGTTGCCATGGCTTTTTCAGCTCTTTTCGTATTTCTTCCAAACGGAGAAGTAAAAACCAATCTTCTATCAGCGGTGGTCGTTGGATTAACGGCTTCGGGAGCCTACAGCTATGCAAAAACAGACAACGGAGGGAACAAGCAATGAAACCACAAGACTTTATAGATAAGATAGCACCTAGTGCTGTAGCAGACATGAAGAAAACAAAGATACCAGCGTCTCTTACAATTGCTCAAGCAATCCTAGAATCAGCTTGGGGAGAAAGTGGACTAACGAAACGAGGAAACAATTTGTTTGGTATCAAAGGAACAGGTCCAGCGGGTGTCTGCGCTATGCCTACAAAGGAGAATTACAACGGTAAATGGACAACCATTACAGCTAATTTCAGAGCTTACAACAATTGGGGAGAGTCTATTGCAGACCATTCGAAGCTAATTCTAAACGGCACAAAAGACAAGCCTACACGTTATCATGGCGTACTAGGTGCTGATTATAAGACTGCTTGCCATGCTATCCATAAGGGTGGATATGCCACTGATCCAGGTTATCCGGATAAGCTAATTGGATTGATTGAAAAGTACGGTCTAGGAAATATGACAAGGAGGAACCAACAGTGAAACTAGAGGTAGCGAACGAAATTATTAGCCATTTACAAGGGCAATGGGCTTTGTACAATCAAATGGGGATGAAGAATGAAGCTATTAGAATCGGGCAATTGGCAGATGAGCTGAGGATTGCAAGTGGACAGGAACCGCAGAATGAATAACGATAAAACCCTCCTTTAATCGGGAGGTTTTAAGGCATTGGACAAACTCTTCTTATGCTACTGATACAGGAGAGTTTATTTTATTTTTTGTTGGTAAATACAATATAGCCAAAAAAATTGCTTTGATACTCAAGAAGGTTCTAAACCCAATAAAACTACATAATAATCCATAAAATACCATTAATAAAGGAGAGGGTTTTTTATGAAACATTTTACTTTTGTTTTATCTTCAATCATGGCAGTAGTTCTCTTACTTGCTGGTCAAAGCGTTTATGCTAGTGATACTGCTCAGAATTCCAACAACCAAGATGTGGTTACCGCCTATATTTACGCTCTCACTATAACAACGGCTGATGTTGAGGATGCAGGAACAAATTCGAACATCTATGCACAACTAATAGGCACAGGTGGTAGTTCACCTCAAGTACTATTGGACCGACCGGGTTATAATGATTTTGAACGTGGTGCTACTGACACTTACTATATATCTGCTGACCAAAATCTTGGTACCATTACAAGTATTAAGATGTACACAGATGGCACAGGTTACAAACCTGGATGGTTCCCAACATTTTTTAAAGTTGAGCACAATGCGAGTACATGGAATTTTTTAAATGGTCAATGGGTTGGAGTAAACGGTTCTCAAACATTTTATCCTAATCCAATCCCATAGATTATACTCTGCATCGATTAAGTGATGAAGAGTCAGCGTGCAGACCTTCGTACCTTTCGGTATTTTCTCTACACGCTAAAAAACCTCCTTTAATCGGGAGGTTTTTTATTCTTTTTCTTGACAATCAACTGCAACCATATTGCTTATTTTCATGAAATTTTGCAACCAAACATTGATGATCTAAACAACAGACTAAAAAAATAAGATACCCCCTCCACATAGTGTAAGAGGGGGTATCTTATTATCTACTGTATTCTTGAACCTCAAAGCTTTCAATATGACTGTAGCTAATGAAATCTTTTCTAGAATTGAAAGGTCCGATGTTGTATTTCTTATTAACGATGTATGCTTCTTTACCGTTTCCTTTTGCTCTACCTTCATACCATTCGGTAAAGTTTCTTATTTCTTCATTTGTCATTTCATATTCTTTGATTAAACCACTATCCATGTAAATAACCAGAAGTGCGTTTCCGGTTGGATTAGGGTTTGGATCTGGATCTGGATTAGGATTAGGCTCAGGCTCAGGTTCAGAAGAAGCATTAGTGTTCATCATTTCCATTTCCTTAATACTTATAATTTTATAACCATTAGTAGCAGTTATATTAATCCGATATTTAATATATGGAGTATTATTATTGAAAATAAACTCCTTTTTTTTATGCATCTCCCAATCTCCAATATTATTTTGCGAATCTAATACAACCCATTCAGTACCATTCCATCCTTCAAAAGTCCATGTTTTAGGATTAGCTGTTAGATTATCTCTGACAGAAGGGAGTAAAGTATATTTATTAACGATTGTTTTGGTTGGGAATTCGTATGCTAGCCATCCTTGTGGTTTATTAGAAGACCATCCATAATTTGTATCAGTATGATCAAAGGCATGATAGGGAGGAGTTGTAATTTCGAGCTGGCTACTAGCACTAGCAATACCTTCCGGAGATGTATTACTAGTCATTTTAGGAATCAAGTTTTTGGATGCTGGGTCTAGTTCAGGGTCTGGAATAGTATTTATTTTTTGACTCATTTCAAGATAAGTTAATTTGATACTTCTTGAATCTGAAGGTTTAGGTCTAACTACATCAGTTATATTAATCCGATATTTAATATATGGAGTTGTATTGTTAAATTCAAAAGATCCATAAGAAGGACTCCCCCATGAGACGTAATTATTTTTTTGATCTAACACAACCCACTCAGAGCCATTCCACCCTTCAAAACTCCAATCCATAGGCATATCGTAAGGATTCATACCGAATAAATAATATCTATTAACGATTGTTTCAGTAGGGAATTCAAAAGCTATCCATCCTTGTGATACATTGTCAGGAGTTTCCCACCTAGTCGTATTTTTACGATCAAATACTACAAAAGCATTTTCAGTTTGATGACTAGCACTAGCAATACCTTCCGGAGATGTATTACTAGTCATTTTAGGAATCAGATTATCCGAATATATGTCTTTTGCAAAAACAAAACTTTGTCCGGACAGTACGAGAGCAAAGGTGAAAGTTAACAATAGAAAATGTTTAAGTTTAGATAAGAACATAGCTTCCTCCATAAATAAGTTCTACGTCGGCCGACACATTTACATTATACAAAACAAAAAATGAAAAATATGTAATTAAATATGTCATTTTTTGTATATTTTTTAAAAAATATATTCTTTTTTAATTATGATAGGGAAGAAATATAATCTCTTTCTTAGGCGTAATAAAACATAAAATCATTTATAAATAGCAATAACCCCCTAGGAAGCCTAGAGGGTTATTGCTATTTAAACATTTTCTTAATCACCTTAAATATACAAACGTAGTCCTGTTATAAGCTTTATTATAAGCATACTTCTTAGGATTTCTGAGCCATCCCCAACCTCGCGGCATCTTCAACCCAGCTCGATAATATTTATCAACTTCTAAAATATCGAAAAAATTGTCGAAAAATAAGCAATTATCTATAGAGGGTTTTTGGAATTTTCATCTAATTAATAAATATATACATTATTTTACTTTTAAGGAGTGTTATTCCATGAAAAAAAGAAAAATCACTACAATTTTAGTTGGTATAGCGCTATGTGCTGCTATACCAGCATCTGTTTTTGCTTGGGATTATAAATTCAAAGCCACTGCCTATTGGAACACAAAGAAAACGATCCACACATGTGCTAAAGGCGGAAGAGCAGTTAAAGCTGGTGACATTGCTGTAAGTAATCAAAAAGGTGATATTCTCTTGGGATCGACTGTTGAAATTAGTGGAGCTATAAATCCTAAGACTGGAAAGTGGGAAACTTTTACAGCTTACGCTTGTGATACAGGTTCTGCAATAACTAAGGGAAGGATTGATATTTTCTATCCTCAGGGAGATCCCTACGAAAAAATAGACAAAAGATGGGACAATCCATACGTAAAAGTTAAACTAATAAAAGGGCCATAAAGGCAATACGATTACACGGCTTTTTACAAGAAAACAAATCTGAACATTGACAATAAAGAGTAAATGTAATTTTAATATGTACCGTTCTAATCTTTCTTATTGCGGGTGGTGACAGCTTCGCTGATACTACCCTAATTTAGCGAGTCAACGATAATATGCAAGCCCTCTGACGGAAAGTTATAAAACGTCAGAGGGCTTTTTTGTTTGCTATCTTAATATTGAAAAAATATGGTATTTAATGTAATATATTGTAAATTAACAAAATAAAAAGTTGGAGGATGGTTATGAAAAAGTTTCTTGTTGGTGTTTTGAGTTTGGCTTTACTAATTCCGGCGTTGTCTGTGTCAGCGGCAGAAAGTGAATACACCCAAGAAGAGGAAAAAATAATAAAAGAACTATCTCAAGACAAATCGTATAACAATTTGTATCCAACAAGTGATGAGTTCAAAGAAGGAAAAGTTTCAAGAATAGAAACAGAGGTGGACACCACCTGGGTAGGTAGTGAAGACCTCAAAGCAAAAGAAGAAGAGGCAGAAGACGAAGTAAAGCCTTTCAGAGTGGATTGTGATTGCAAGCCTATCAAGATGAGAACAAACGTTATTGACATGTACGGAATCCCTTTAGAATACACTATTAAATATGGGGAGTTTTCTATTTTCAAACGCCCAGGTGTTTATTACTATCAGCAGAATGCGAAAACAACCTGGTTCGACATGGCATCAGGCGATGTTGCTAAAATGGCTGCAAACGGCCTAGGGACTTTCGTTTCATATAAAATTATAGATAAGATTCCTTATGTTGCTAGGCTCCTAGACAAATACGGTAAAGAGAAACCGTATAACTGGCAAGATTACGCCAAGAGTGCCGCAGCCGTATCAGCTCAATATAATTTCCCGTTATGGGGTTCAATTGTTTCAGCTTCCGTACCAAAAAGGGGAACAGAAACTATCTTGGTTTATCTAAGTGAAGATGATGAAAATTGGGAAAGAAGAATCAATATTCAAATTGATTCAGATGGCACTGTAACTACAAAGAAATGGTGGGTAGATTAATAGAAGACAGATAGATTTGGTTTAAAATGATGAAAGATTTTGCTAGGAGGTGCAACGTGGACAATTTACTGATGGTGTTCCTTACAATGTCTATTTTCCAGTTGCTCCTTTATACTTCTAAAGGTAAGAAAAAAGAACCCTTTACGTATATTGTTTTTGAAACCGTAGTGCTATCCTTGGTGGTCTGGGGAGTTTTTACCCTAGCAAGATCATTGTTTTAATCTTTCACCGTTAACTAATATGAACCCTCTGTCAAAATAAAGTGGCAGAGGGTTTTAAGTTTGTGAGGGAAATGTAATTTTACCCATTGCATAATCTCCTCATCATCTAACAAAATAAGAACACACATTCGTATTTAGGGAGATGTTTTGATGGCTAGTAAAATCCTTGATCCACTTGTAACAAAATTCATCTTGCCAGAACATGTAGAAATGTTACGTCAGTATCACGAGGATAAGAAATTGATCGAAAAGCCGACGCCCTAACAGTTAGCTATAATACAGTAAGTTAAACACTTGTAATGTATGAAAAAATCAAAATACGGAATTTAAAAACAATAAAATTGACTGTTAATTGAAAATGATGGTAAAATGTAAAAAATAGGTAATTAATAAAGGAGAGTGTTATAATGAAAACTTTCAAAAGTTTATTGATGACCTTTTTGGCCTTGTTTATTTTTCTTGTATCGCTGGGCGGCGGAGGTTTAGCAGAAGCAGCATCTAGACTCAAAAGTATTTCCCTAGATGCTCCAGATTCAATTAGAGTTGGAAAGCATGAAGAAATAAGTGTTGAA
>NZ_JAUKFY010000044.1 GCF_030489605.1 Brevibacillus laterosporus | reverse complement strand
TATATCCGCATAACTATCTTTTATATTGCTAACAACTATTTCATAAAAGAAAACAGCCTCTTTTAAGAGCTTCTTTTCAAACAAGTGCTCAGCTACAAAAAAAATAATCGCTATATTTTTAGAAACCTCTAAGAGCCTAGAAACAACCAACTCAATACAATCATACCTACCAATTTCTGCACAACGTACTAAATAAGGAACTATCCTCGATTTAGATACTTTATTTTCTGAAATACACTCATCTACATATAGATCATACATCCATCCAAGCTCATAATTAAACGCTTTTGAAAATGCATCTAATTGCTTAATTGTAATAGCTCTACGCCTATTTAAAATTTCGCTTAAATGTCCAACTTGAATACCAGATAATTCACTCAACTGCGTCAACGTGCATTTTTTATCTTCCATGCATTTCTCAATTTCTGCACGTATTGACTTCTTTACTTCAAACACCCCATAATCCCCCTTATTTAACAAAATAATGGCAATTTTAGTATATTTTATATTTTAAGGAGTTTTATTACTAGTGTTATTGAGTTGAGTTGTTTGAGTTTGTTTTGTAAATGTAGTACAGCGTTACCATTGAAAAATTTATTTAGGGAACTTTTTTCACAGCAGACTGTAAGACGGTCTAGGGATAGCATTGTAGAGGTTTTTACACCCCCCTCCCTTTTCTTATTACTCCCCTTCAACAACTCTCATATTGGCTTTCTGGAGACTCTGTGAACAATCCAGGATAAGGAACGTTACCATTCAATAGTCACAAAGTGTAGGCAAAGCCTACAAGACCAGCTTTTTAAATGGTCACATAAGATGACACAAAGTAACCTAAATTTCAAAAACGTGGACACATACACAAAATGAAACAAATAGATACAAGGTTTATAAGGGTCACGCAGATCCGCTCAACCTGCTAAAAAGTAAAAAGCCCTGTACTCATTCCTCCCACAATGGAATAGACACAGGGTCTTTTAGTTTGTACATCGCTCTATTAATCTAGCTTATTCACTTATAAGCAAATAGATGCCCCAAGGTGTTCGTTTCGTAAAATTTTGTTCTGGGGTGTGGCTATGTAAGTGTTCCACCTAAAATCTCAACTGACACAGGCTGTTTAGATGTAAACCACCCCCCATCAAGACAGTTATCGTAAACGCATCGTAAAACCCCATTCAAATAGAGTGTTTTTGCATTTGTTCAGTTGATCAAATGTACTGTTTACAAGGCTTTTTCACATACAAAAATTGTATCGTCCTATAACAAAAGACGCTGTTTACATGTGTTCAAATAGGGTTTGGGAGAAGCCCAAAATTGCAAAATGCAGACCCGTTGCGGTTAACATTTGCGAATCTTGCTATTGGTTAAAACTCCTGATTTAAAGTATATTTTCCCATGTTATACGTTAATTTAGGCACAATTTGTCTTATAAGATTCTTATAAGATTTCATAAAAAAACAAAAAAAGACAGGTTTTACCCTGTCTAAACTCAGCAAATTTAGATATAATAAACAATAACAATTTTGATGCTTAGTTTAATCTATACTCGTGGTTGGGTTCTAGATTAAACTCTATATCTATGATTTTGCCGTAGTGTTCACTCGTGTACGAACTTGTGAACACTCTTTTTTTGTCTTCTACACTTGTATCTACTTTTAAATCATTCTGACGTATAAACGTTGCAATTTCCCAAGGATTCGTAAGGACTATTGGCTTTGTCATATTTCTACTTGTGGTATAACATTTTTTCTTTATCATTCGAATGTCTGCTTCTGCTTTAGTCATATACTTCGAAATGTAAGCTCCCACGTTGTCTACATGGTCGATAGCATTGATTTTGACGTATCCATGCCCCCATATCTCCCCTAGTGTCTTTTTGGGTACATAAGGCAAATCTGACATCATGTGATAGTGTACCGCTCCACGCTCTTGAAACTCCATTACGACTATGTACTTAAACCCACCGTATTTTCTTCTCATCCGCTTAATAAAGATATCAAAATGCTTTCTGGCTTCTTCTACATCTTGCATGTTCTCTTCATAAGTCAACGTAATGAATTTAGAATGTCTGTTGAAATTAGCGTTCACAAGATTAATTACTTCGCGTCTAGCCCGCTTATTAGATCGTGCCCTACTGTCTAAAGACTTGTCCATTTTATCTTTTTCGTTGTCTATAACTTTGTCCAGATCGGCAACCAGATCACTTGTAAACGACTCTTCTTCAGCAGACACATATCTACGTCTAGTAAATCCGCTGTAAACAGGGTTTTCATATTTTCGTAAACGGATGATGTCACCCGCAATAATAAGTCTCATATTTGAGCATTTGTGATTAGGCATTAATAGAAATTCACCTCTCCTTTTCTATATACTTCTTCTCCCTTTTTCTTCCATTTTTTTTTTTTGAATAAAAATCGCTGAACCCCCTGATATCACTGCTTTTTTTAGCGAATTTTACCCACTTTTTGCGGTGAGATGTGTGACGTAAATCAAGTCTAATAAGGAAAACTCGCTCCGCTCGCCACAACCTCAAAACCTTTAAAAGATTAAAAACCATTTTACTACGAACAAATGTTTCCGCAAACCTCACAAAACCTAACTTTTAAAATTTTTAGTATTGCAGGTTTAAACCCTCCTTTGATAGACTGTACGTAACTGAAAAGGGTAGTCTATTCCTAAAAATGGGTAGACTAAGCCCACATATGTGGAGAAGAGTCACCCTGACCGCCAAGTCATATAAGGGTGGCTTTTCTTGTGTATTAAGTCTAGCAAATGTTACCTATTTTTCAAACACCTTTTGATAGAAAATCCTCCTACTGAAATTTTGGTAGGAGTTTTTTATTTCTTCAAACTCATATGCCTCTCAGACCGTCTCTATTGCCCTTAAAATCGTTTTTTTATTATACCATATACAAACTATCAATTCGAACTAAAAAACGCACCTTACCCCCTTACGATCGCTCTCAGGCTATAGTGTAGACAATAATAGATTTTCGCCAACTAGCTTTTCCTGTTCTCCCGTAATAGTTTCTACCATGACCTACGCTAGAGAAAATAGGCTCTAATAGGGCACGTCCAACTCTACATATTGGTCAAGCCATATCGTCCGTGTAACTGCTTCAGATTTATGCATAGTGTAGGTTCAATAAAAAGATGGCTAAGACACAATCCGAGCCTTAACAGGACTCTCTTGCGTCTCAACATCCAGCACCGATCCGATCCAATCCACTCCACTCAAAAAAATCCCTCTATTATTGATTTCAAAATAGAAGGAAAAAACGTTGTTATAGCAAAGTTTCTGGCATGTTAACCACTACTCATAGTTTTGTGATCATTTATGCACCCACTTTAGTGATCGTTTTGGTAGTCAATTACTCTCAAACCTCCATAAATAAAAAAGAAGCTCCGACCGCCCCTAGAGGGTCGGTTCGGTCTTCATCGTTGCATGCTATTCTTTCAAATTGATAGATGGTGCATAGAATTAAAGATTATTTAATAATCTATTTCTTTATCCCACCAGCTAATAACTTTTTACGGATTCCTCGCACTTTTTGGATGTAAAAAGTCTTTTGATACAAAAAGTAAGTTCCAGACTTCCTTGTTTACCAAGGAATTTCGGAGTTTCTAGTTACTAGGTTTACTACTGGTTTTACTACTTGGTTTGTTACCTGATAAATCTTCTAGCTTCTATTTGTTCGTTAAAATGTTTTTTGTATTTTTCAATAACCTCTATTTTTTGAAATGTAATCCAAGAAAGGATGATGAAAAAAATATAACGGATATATGGGCTTTCCTTACCATCATCATAAAAAGCTTCCTTACTACTCAATCCAACCCACCCCCTTTCATGAAAACAACCCCATGAACAAAACGAAGGAGCTTCCCCGATCTGTGAAACCTCAGTCATTATTTTGAAGATGGGGGGGCTATTTGCCTTTCCAGAATTGATACCATTTTTTCTTTGGCTGTTCTGGCTGTTCTTGTGCCGCAGCCAATAATTTTTTGGTTTCCATTATCTCATTGAGAGACTGCATTAATCGTTCATCACGCAGTTTCAATGCGTTATCTATATATTCGTCTCGCCTTTGAAGTTGTTCGAGTAACGCTTGATTGAACGCTTTTTGCTGTTCCATGTATTCTTCCATCTTATCTATTATTTCTTGATAACGCTCATCAGAACGCTTTTTATCATGGGGAACGATACTCGTTTCTTTATGCGTTATCGAGTGATCTGAATACATAGTACATACGGCTTTTGAAGCGTTCTCCATACTCATTTTCTTATTCAAAAATTCCTTCATCTTTCGTAACGCTACAATATCCCGTTCACGATAAGCACGCCGATCATGTTCGTCTCGGAGTATGCAGTATCCGTCAGCCTCTAAACGTAATGACCATTTACGTAAGGTACTTACTGATATATCTAGTAATTCAGCTACATCATTTGCCCAATAAGTCCGTTCAAAGCCATTCTCCATATCGTTCTCACCTCGCTGTACTAGCTTCTAGTGAGAATGAGTAAATCCTTTTGAATACAGTATACTTTATATTTAATTTCACATTCGATTCGTTCGGGTTTTCGTAAAAAACAATGCGTGCAGCTGAAAGATTCCTGGGCTTTTTTTCTCGAAAAGACGAATAATTTTTAAACCAGGATATTGGCCAACTTATCAAAAGACGAAAATAAAACGCCCGAATTTAAGGATTCGGACGCTTGTTTACATAATGGCTATTATTGGGACTCAAGGTTTGCTTAGTTAGTTTTTCTTAAACTCTTAGTTAGTTTTCCTACTTGAAGACAAGCAGCGATTGTTAGTAAAGATACAACTAAAGGTTTAATTGCTGTTTGATCGTTTAAAAACATGTACACATCAAACCCAATTAAGAAAACAAGAAAGAGTACCTCTACGTATATATTTTTTTTGGGTGTCGGTTTTTTTCTGAAAAACATGAAGCCTAATAGTAGCACAATCAACAGGATACCTATTGTGTTAACGATATTGAAAAATGAAACAATGCCCATTGTATCACCCCTTTGCTTTATGAAGTTGAAAATATTCTTTAATTTAATAAAAAACTACGTCTGTAAAGCAATCTTTATGGACGTAGTTTTTTATTAATATTATATATGAAATGTGTTAGATGATTTAACGTGGGTATACATTAGTATTAACAACAGTCCAACCAATATCCACGTTTACTCCCTTTCTTGTTTTATTCTCAGCAATATCTTTAGCTAATGTGTAATTACCATAAGAAAAGATGGCTGCTACAACTGCGGCAACTTTTGACGTACCCATATCAGGAACAATTGTAGACACAGCTGAAATCAATGCCCACTTATCTCCGTTTCTTTCGCATGCTCTTTGTAAATCATCAGCTTCATCTCTGTCCAAACTAAAATGGATACCCCACCAATGTGCATCCCAATCTGCAGCATATCGAGGCCCCTCTGATTTATCACTTAAATCACCTATAGAAACTAGTTCATCGTTAACGATCTCCAATTCTCCTGATTTGATCAAGGCGTTAATCCTATTAACACCTTTTTCAATCAATTCATAAGCTTCATTGCTGATCTTTAACTTAACTGATTCATCTATGTGCAGATACCCATCTATATCAGGCTTGATGCCATTGCCAATACCTTCAATATTTTCAGAAAGTATACGCAATGCTTCTTTGTCTACGTTAACTGTTTCAAATTTGCTTTGATTTTCCATTACGCTGGCATGTTTTTTTTCGGTTGCTGCAAAAGCAGATGCAGGTGCAACAGCTGCTGTTGCTAGTAGTGTAGCTACAGATAAGGCTTTGACAATTTTTTTCACAATAATTAACTCCTCTGCTGTGATATTTTTTCGATATGGAGGTAATTTCTAGATGCAGGTTTTGCTGGAACTATGGCCACCTTTTTATGCTTTTTTTATTGCCCTATGTTGATGGCAGCTATACTAATAATGCCAATATTTTAATATTAGCATATTTTCTGGAATTTGTTTCATTTTTTGGATTGTTCAGGCGTGCTATTTCTCGTTTGAGAAAAACATTTAAATCTCTCAGTCCCAAACGGGCAAACATTGTTGTCTCTTACATGATCTGTCTCGATGAGAGTCACCTCATGCTGGCTCTTTCGATTTTCCTTATGGGTTTGTTTTGTTTCAAGTACGGTTTTAGCTTTATTCTTTAATTCAAGCCGGCGTGCAAGCCATTGACGTCTTTTTTGCTTTTTTAGTCTTGTTCTTTCACTCGAGTCACCCCATACCAACATGATGAACCTCCTAGCTGTCTTTGAATAGCTGAAAAACGGCTCTTTAAAGTCCCCAAAGGTATCTGATGGTTTCCGTACAGCCATGCTTGACAGCTTATTTGGTAAGTCGAAGTAATGCTTTTTGAGTTGCAACAATGCAATCATCTAGTTGCTGGCTAATTTCCAAAACGGATGGGCTGGTAAATGAACCTTCAGAAAAAAACAGTTGCACTAACTTCTGTCGTAATACTTCGGTTGTTCGCTGCAAATCGCAATCATTCTGTGATAGGCTGATAGTATAATTCCCTTGGTTGGACATTCCTCTGCTGTTGGTCAAAGGGATGTCCTTTTTCACGTCACAAGCATTATTTTTGATTTCAACCTCCCTCCTTCAATTCCATATATTTACTATTTTAAATTGTACACTAACTTCCCAGATTTTAAGGTTTGCCAAAAATGGGAAGGTACAAAAATAAGCACCCCTAATTTTAAGGGTGCTTTGATATACAAAAGGGATGCCTTTAAAATTTTTTAACCGCCCATTCCATGTGTGAAAACAGTAACTACGGATTGCAAGGCGACGCTACATACTGCCAGATAAAACATAGCTGCGTTTTTCATCTTTTTCATCCCTCTCCAAAATTTTTTGTAAAAAATTTCTCTGATCTTCTGATGAGTAACTACGGTATCTCCAAAATAGCGAAACGCATTGCCTAAATTTCTTTTGATGACCCAACTTATCAGCAAGGTAAATGCAATGTAAAATTTCTTCCAAAGCACTTTCAATGCATCCCTTTTTTAAATCATATATGGTCTTGCAATAACGAAAATGATAATGTCTTCCAATGTTCACAGAATCAGTATAATTGTTAAATTGACTAATATGTATCGAAAATTTTTCCAAAATATGGTCAACCGAATAGTCATATTTAGTAGCTGACTCCATGATTGTAAGAAGTCCCGCTGTTATCTCACTAGGATGTTTTTCAAGAAATTTAACATAATCCATCAAAACATCTCTTTTACCTGCCAATAGTTCAAACACATAAAAATTAGCTTTTGACCACATATGAAATTTTTTTACTTCTTCTTTTCCCTTATCGTCCAAATTTGGAAACCAGCTAAGGTCAGAATAACCTGCAACGCACTTCTTAGCCTCTTCGTACAGTCCTTGCATTTGTAAGGCTACGCTTTTTGCTAAGAATCCCTGACCGTAATAAACAACTAAATGACGCTCTGTTTCTAACGGTTCTAATTTGACCAATTGACTTTTATAAACCAAAGTAGCTAATTCTCTAAGCTCATCCGCACACTGTTCTATGTATTTCCATTTCTCTAACATAAAACACACATTAGCTAAATGTAATAGCGCATCCAATTGGTGGTTTTCTGGTAGTCTATTTCGATATGGATAAAACTGAATAACAGCCTCCAAAATATTGTTTGAACTTTGTAACTGACTAGCCCTAAATATTCTATAACGGCTCATCACAGA
>NZ_JAUKFY010000043.1 GCF_030489605.1 Brevibacillus laterosporus | reverse complement strand
TTACAAAAAGAATAGCGTTTTTTTCGTTTTATGGATACAATTTCGTTTTTTTTGATGAGCTGAACCACATAAATGGTTTAACTATGCTATCAAAACGCTTGGAGAAATCTCCAAGCGTTTTCGGTGTGTTTAATTTTATTTTTAAACAAGATGCACACTTAAGTTGTGGAAAGTAAATAATGTATTTTTTGTTTTAAGTGATACTAACAAAAAAATTATGAAATGAATGCAATATAACAACCGACCATAATGAGCCTGTCTTTTTAAACACAAACCCAAAAATTAATCCAAGAAGAAAAACATATATTTGACTCCATAAATTAAAAAAATCCCCGTTATAAATCCAGATTGGATAGTGTATTGCTAAAAATAAGAAGGATGTGATAAGATTGGCGTTCCAAAAAGGTAATCTTTTACTAATCTCTTGCAGAATTAATCCTCTAAATACAATCTCTTCTGTAATTCCTACTAAAAGAATAGCATTAAGATAGTTGTCGAAAGATAAAGTGAAGTCAAATGTTTGATTATTAAGCATATAAGTTTCAAAGGCAAAATATAAACCAAGTAGCAATGAAAGAACTACCCCAAAAAATAATCCTTTTTTCACATTGATATTTATTTTTAGGTAGCCAATTGGATTAGTCTTTAAATAATATTTTATGTATAACCAAGCTGGAACAATCCAAATGGAAATCTTAATTAACGCAGTCAAAAAAGCTGCAGTAGTATCGCCAAATAAATGAATATATTTTGCTAACCATAATTCTTTAAAAGTCCAAGCAAGGTAAAATATGAAAAGATACAATGTAATTGGTTTTATATCACTAATTTTATTTTCACTTTTTACACTTAATTTTGTTTCCATTTGCCCCTCCTAAAATTTGATATGTTTAAAATTTTCCGCTGATTAAATTTATTAAAAATCTTGTTCTACTAAACTTTTTCATTATTTCAAATACAACATTCCACAATCTGTATATTCATTTTAACATAAAATTTCCATTTCCCTTCAAAAAAAAATAAGTTCGCTCAATAGTTACCTCGTTCTAATCGGATACGTAAATATTAAAATAGTAGGGATACCGCCCCACATCCATCAACTTAAGAAATTGGTAGCTCCCCAAAACGAAGAAAATGAGTTGAATTCTCATAAATAACTGTAAAATAATAAAATTTTCGTTTTGGGGGCACTTCAAAATATTAGCTTGATGGGCATGGGGTCCCGCCAACATTTTAACGAAAATATACGCTAAGAGGCAAAGTGTCTACAAATGGATGGCCCTACACAACACAATGAGCATTATCTGCACTAAAATATCAGGGACTGTAAAATATTTTGTGTAAACTCTCATTCAGCTTTTGACAATAAAGATACAAAGTGAGGTTGAGAGAACACATGGGAATCATTCAAAAGATCAGCTCCGTCAACACGTCCCGCCTATAAATGACACGGGATGCTATAATAGGCTACTGGAATACCTTCTCATCGTCAAGACCCACTATCGTTGAATACTGAGTCTAATTTACATGTGTACAAAGATAATAAATCAGCGTGTTTTCTATCGCCGTAATCGTTGTGCATGCCGTTTTTCGTAGTCTAGTTAATGAATCTTGTATTGAGGGGGAAAGTCGGTGAACGTGGACGATCATGAATTATTAGATGGAGGGAAAGTGGTTGTTTGGTAAATTTCACGGTCGAGGAGCTTCATGAGATTGTCGGCATGACTCTTCAACCTACGCGCATTATGGCACCATTCATTTCCCTTATAAAGGTGTCTACTTTCTTGACAGAGGTTCAGAGTTCTCCATCGGGCGAGTATTACTGAAACAGGCGATGAAATAAGGCAGACCGCATGAAACTACGATCTGCCAATTTGTTTATCCATTCAGACTCCTAAACCCCACAAATCGTTTGCTTCTCTCGTCCCACAGTCGGTATCGAAGTGCCCGCCAGACTTAAACGAAGTCCAATGGCAGGAACGTCATCCATTGCTGCTCTCGTATATTTGTCCAAGAAAAATATTGTCTTAGACTGGACTTGTTGATTTGACGCGGTTTTCATCCTTAAATATCAATTGCCTCACAAAAATAAGTTGTAGACGCCCATGTCGCTAACGCGGCACCATCAGATGATGAAAATGGGCGGATTGCGATATAATTTTCTTACGGCTGACGAATCGAGATGTGTCCATTCTTTTGGGGCATTGTCGAGTAAAGCAATTGGCTCATCCCCCCTAGCCTCGCTCATGCAGGCATTCACCCCATCAGCATACCACTACAGAAAAACCTAGGCTTCCTGCGAGTAACTTCAAGTAGAACTTCGCAGCCTTGTCACAGTTTCAGCGTCCAAACATATGTATTGGCGTCCACCGCCTCTTCGCAAATGGCTCCTTTCCTGTATCTTGGAGTAGCAGCATCAATCGCGGGAATTCGGGTTGTTCCATCCTTCGATAAATTTTTTTGTTGTTGTCGTCACATTTTGAAGTGGATGGTTCGTTGTTTAGATTGAAAGGAGGTGAGAAGGGTTGGATGACGCCGATTTACAACAGGTCATTTCTGATGTATTGCAGGGGGATACGGAGAAATTCGAGAAGATCATGCGCCTCTACCAAAAATCGATTTTTCTCTACTGTTATCACATGCTTGGTCATTATTCCGAAGCGGAGGACTGCGGACAAGAGGTTTTCTTGAAAGCATACCGCCATTTGGCGAAGTACAACCGGGATATCCCCTTTGGTGCCTGACTCTACAAAATTGCGTACCATCAAAGCATTGATGTGATTCGCAAGCGCAAACTGAAAAAATATCTGCCCTTCTTTTATCGGGATGAAAAAGAGAACAACCACATTGATCAACAAATCGAAGCCAACTATTTCGACGAATTTGTGCATACAGCCATGTCGAATTTGTCATCGGAAGAGCGGAACCTGTTGATTTTACGGTGTGTGGAAGAGAAGAGTTATCAGGAAATCAGCCTCATTCTGAATAAAAGCAGCGCCACTCTTCGAAAAAAATACGAACGCTCGGCAGCAAAATTCCGTAAGTACTATGCACTGGGAAAGGGAGTGGGATCATATGACATCGGACAAGGATCAGGATTTGAGAAAACTATTTCATAATCCACGGCTTCCCGAAGTAGACTTGGCGGGAAAAGTGATGGGGAAGCTGTATGCCGAGCAAAAACAAAAGGAGCGATTTTTTGTGAAATACAAAGTGAGTTTATTGGTAGGGACAGCAATGCTTTTGACAGTTTCTTCCGCTTTTGCCGCAGTTAACTATCAAACATTGACAAACAAACTGGGTAACGTTGTCTATGAGCAAAAAACAATGGAAAAGGGAAACTATACTCCGCCTTCTCGGGAAGAACAAGTACGCTCCCTAAAAAGCGTCGGATTTGCCAAACAGTTATTGAAAGAAGGTACGGCCGCTATCTTTTATATCGTCTCGGACATTTCGGATATGAAAACGTACACCAGAAGCAAGGAAATGACCTTTACTGATGTATCCGCACTCCGCACAAAAATGAAGGATCAATCCGTCCAGATTTTCGACAGTTTGGAAGGCAAGTACAAATTCCAACGTGCAAGAGTTGACTTTGAACCTATCACTAGCGTGAATCCTCTCACCTGGAAGAACAGGCAGCTATTGCGAGAAAGCTAAAGAAGCAGGCGGAGGAATCCAAGAAGGAGTATGACCATGATGCCAGTAGAACTGTCGAACGATCATTGGACAATACTCAACACGTACACCAGCCAGGGAAAAGACATCCAAGTTACGATGTCCAGAACGAGCGAAAAAGAGACAATTCTCGTTCATAAGGAATGGGACTGGAAACAGGAAAAGCTTGTTGTAAAAGGAGTCGAACTGATCTTCACGGATTTTGGCACGGGGAAAAATATTCAATGGATTTATAACGTTCCAAATACGACCCAAACGATCCGATATCATATAGAGGCAACCAATCCAATAAGCAAAGAAGAGTTGGTTAAGATAGCCGAATCGTACCTGGAATAATCGCTCGGGATGTTTTACTTACTCAACTGTTTGTTGAATATGATCATTAGTGATGGTATTGCATGATCCAGAAGTAGCTATAGCATTTCAAGAACAATTCAATCGAATGTGGCAAGATACGAAAGGTTTTAGGGACTATGTAAAATAGTTAGTAGTACCAATAGGCAAGGTAAGCATCGGCTGACAGAAGAACAGATTCAAAAGCGACGGAGGGATCAAGCTATTAAAGAAAAAAGAAAGGAATCGTGTACTCGGAGAGTAGTAAACGATTAAGTGCTATCAATAAGAAAGGCACTTTCTGAATCATATCTTTGAATACGATTCAGGAGGTACCTTCACTACCCCGATAAGAGGATATGGACACAAAGAAAGTCGATTTTTACACGTTAGGGTGTAACCGGCTTTCTTTGTGTTTTATAAAAAATTTTGATTAAAATTAAAATATAAACACTCTTAAACCTCGAAAATAAATAAATCTGTATATTTTCTTACTTCAGGTAATCGATGCGTTTGGATATATTCTTTCCATTCATTCAAACTACACCTAATACTATCAGACTTATTCTTATACATATAAGCAATTAATCTTACAAAGCTTGACAGTGTTTCAAAGTCATTTATTGACGCTATCTGGACTTTTTGTATTTTTATAGACTGTAAATAGCTATTTGCAAATTCACTTATTGCCATACAATCCATTTCATCTATAACGGAAGGGGCATCTTTAATAGTATAGCTTAAAGAATCAACTGCTGCTTTAAAAATATCTGTAGAACCATAATACATCATATTAAATAGCTCATTTTTTATCCTCATACCATCCTCTAAAATTTCTGCTTTATCAATATATATCAGGTAATCATAAAGAACATTAGCTGTTGCCTGTACCTTTTTAATATCTTTAGACAATAGATACTTTAAAATATCCTTCAGAGAATACCCTACTTTAATATTTAACCGTGTTAAACTATTGAATATTTTGATGATGGCTAAGATTTTTTAACAATCTATTTTTTAAATCATTCCATAAAGCCATTCCTGAAAAACTAGCTTCAATTTTCTTAGCATTTAAACTAAATCCTGCCCCAATCATTACAGATACCCGGCTTTTTCCATCTTCCATCCATAACTTATTTCTAATACCTTTTAAATGCGGATACATTAATAAGTTTTCTTGGAAAGAACTTTTCTACATCCTTAGTCATAGGAAAATCCCCTTTGTTAGAACTTTTCAAATTCTAGTAATTGAATTTGTATTCATAAAAAAAGCAAGTGTGAATGTTTACATATATTTTAAAATGCAATTTACCTAAATAATCTTATCCAAAGGGGCAAAAGGGTGCAACTTTATTTCAAATCTACATCAAGTATTTTCTCATTCTAATAAGTACCCGTGATACTAAGAAGCTACTTACAAAATAAATAGATAAGAAGAGGGGAAGTGAGACAAGACGTTGGTTAGGAGAGCAGATTAAACTGGAGAGAATATAAATTACACATTTTGATGTTGGAGCGTGGATTGAACGGACTAGCAATTTTAGAGAAATCTCAAGATCTTGATCAATTATTAAACTTTTATTCAAAAAAGAAAAATCTGATCGATGGCGAGAACTTTGTGGATTCCCTTGCCTCTTTTACTATCATATTATAAAAACTTTATGATACCGCCTTACATCTATACGTTTAAAAAGGTACACCTTAAAGAACAGCGAAAGCATATACAATAAATCTAGATTAATGTGTCCTTAAACATATTGGGTTTATTATTTAAACGTTTAAATAATAATGATTGACCTTATAGGGCATTGAGCGTAAATTTGAGAAGTGGAGGGTGATTAATTTGGCAAGAGAATACGCTTATGTTCGTGTGTCTGCGAAGGATCAAAACGAAGATAGACAAATAAAGGTTATGGAAAATATCGGGATTAAACCGGAATCCATATTCGTGGACAAAGAATAGTGGAAAAGCTTTTGAACGTCCTGACTATAAATTGCTTAAACGTGTTCTACAAGCAGGCGACACAGTGTTTATAAAAGAAATAGATCGGTTCTGACGCAATAAACAGGAGATTCTGAAAGAATGGCAATGGAGGTTGAAAATAAAATTGATGTTGTTGTAGTTGATATGCCCATTTTAGATACGAGGAAATATAAAGAATTGGGAGGTGTTGGTCAAACTAATAACTGATATTATACTCCAGCTGTTTAGTTGGCTAGCAGAAGAAGAACGTACAAAAATTAAACAACGTCAATTAGAGGGCATAACAGCAGCCAAATCGAAGGGAAACACTTAGGTAGACCAAAGATTGTTCTGACGAAGGAACAACAACAAAAGATAGATGAACTTTATATCAGATGGAAAAAGGGAGAAATAACAGCCGTATATTTTATGAACGAGTTAGGATTGAAGAAAAATACATTCTATAAGGTAATAAAAGAATATGAATTGACAAGTGTTGTTACATAGAAAGATATTGGTGTTCAAAGAAAATAAGGTTGTAGACTGACTGCCTTGATGTTACACGGTTTCTCGCCGCATTGTTCGGCAGCTATTGAAAAATAGGTATTAGACTAAGAGTTTTGCAGAGTCCTAAAAAGAACCTCGATCAAAAAATAAAGTAGTAGACAGAAGAAAACTGTGGAGTGCACTTGTATAACCTCGTTTACTGATGGGTTGACGCTTTTCAGCTTACTTGGTTTACAAGTGTTTTCCATTATTATCCTCTACAAATTAGTTGGAAGTTTTCACCTACAGACTTTTGGGGATGAACCCGAATGAATGTACGATTTTTTTCATGAGAATCAACAAACGGGAGGCAGTGAAGTGGCGTTAATAGGCGGCAAAGTAGTAACGATTTTACTGAGTTTATTTTTCTTATTGATATTATTTGTTAACATCAACAGCATATACTATGTGATATTATCCTTCTTTGGGTTTGGAAAAGCCAAGCGAGATTATGAAATAGTTGAAGACAAGACGAGATTTTTAATCTTGGTGGCGGCGCATAATGAGGAGATGGTAATTGGTTCAACTATCGATAATTTGAAACAAATCCGATACCGTGAGGATTTGTATGATATTTATGTAGTGAACGATAATAGTATCGATAGAACAGGAGACATTTGTTTAGAGAAGGGAATTAAATACATTAACACAAGCGAACGATTATTCCCGCGTGAAGGGGTTGGTAAGCCTGCTGGCCTGCAATATGCACTTCGTTATCTAGGTTTTGATGAATTAACAAAAAGGTATGACTGCTTAATGGTCTTGGATGCGGATAACCACGTTGATTCGAACGTGTTACAGGAGTTGAACTCTCAATACATTGCAAAAAATGAACCGGAAGCCATTCAGATTTATTTAGATTCTAAGAATTCTACGACAAACTTATCCCTTGGATACGCGATGAGCTACTATCTGACAAATCGTTTCTTCCAATTTGCAAAGTATCGTGCGGGACTGCCAAACGCTATAGGCGGAACTGGATTTATCGTTAAATTGAGCTATCTAATGAAACATGGCGGCTTCCGTTTTCATTCTCTAACAGAAGATTTAGAGTTGGAAATAGAAATTGTCAAAGAAAATGGACGTGTATTATGGAATCACTTCGTCCGTGTATATGATGAGAAGCCAGATGATTTTAAAGTAAGCATAAAACAGCGTACACGATGGTCACAAGGTCACTGGTATGTTGCTTTCACTAACTGTAAGCCAATGATGAAAAAACTGATTACTGAAAAAGGCAAGATCAAAATTATTGACCAGTTATTCTATTTGTTTGGTATGACGCGCGCGGTGCAAATGACCATTACTTTAACTGGCATTTTCGTTGTTACTATGTACATCCTTGTTACGAAAAGCTATCAAGACATACCGGATCTTGGAAAGCAATTGGCAACAGCGATTTTTGGATCTACTATTCTTTCTGTGATACTATTCACTTATCAATTTCTGGTATGTATGTACTACGCGGTGAAGGTAGATACAACTCGAAAATACCAATTCGTTCGGATGAGCTTCTCGATTTTTTACTATGCATACACGTTTATGTATGCCCAAATCGTGGGACTCATTAAGTGGAAACAACAACATACATGGGTGAAAACGGAGCACAATAAAACATCTGTAAATCATAGACAAAACCCTAGGATTTCAAAGTCTTTTACATTTTTCACTTTCCTAAAAAGGGATTGAAACCATTCATTCCGTATTTTAGTCATAACCACCGGTTGCCCCCTGAAATTACGCCTTATTTACTCTTATAGCTCGAACTGGTATTCGAATTGGGGAAGCACTAGCGTTAACTTGGGACGATATAGAAGGTGAGCGACTGACCATGTACGAAGCCAGCGACCATCGTGTGGGTGAAACATGAGATTTTTTGTCAGACGATTGATAGTTCTCATAGGAAATGGTTCAGCTCATCAAAAAAAACGAAATTGTATCCATAAAACGAAAAAAACGCTATTCTTTTTGTAG
>NZ_JAUKFY010000042.1 GCF_030489605.1 Brevibacillus laterosporus | reverse complement strand
AGATATTGTAGAAATAAAGGACAAAGCTGGGCTGACCCTGAATAAGTATGAATATGACCTGTGGGGAAATATGGAAAGCAAGCAGGAAACGTTGTCCAATCCGTTCTTATATGCAGGAGAGCTATATGATGAAGAATCGGGCTTGATTTATCTGCGTGCTAGATATTATGATCCAAATGATGGAAGATTTATAACAGAGGATACGTATAAGGGGCAAGTGGATAATCCGCTTAGTTTGAATCGGTATACGTATGTGCACAACAATCCTGTTAGTAATGTTGATCCTACGGGGAATTGGTGTGAATCTAAGGATGGAAATTGGGCACATCCTGGCGGATGTAGTAGTAAATCCAGCAAAAAGTCTCATGATAATGATCATAGTGGTGACTTTATCATTGAAAACGGTAAAGTTATTGGGGCTTTCAAATATGATGATGGTAGTGGGGCCAGAGAATTAGAAGGATTTGAAGATCCATTTACTTACATTACAGGTGTTGGTGGGCTACTAAAAGGGGCAATCAAGGCTGGAGCTAAAAAAGCTTCACAAGAAGCTACAGCTACTTTTATCAAAATGGATTTGCAGTTTTTTTCTAAAATTAATTTAAGTATTAAACCTGCTGTAAGTAATAAAAAATTACAAAACATTGTAAATGAATTGTATAAAGGGCAAAATATGCCTAAATTAATCGGAAATGGAATTACTATGGATGCTATTCGTTTTGAGCTGAAAGCAGGTATACCAGTTGGTGGAAAATTCCATAGTCAAAAAGGTCGAGACTATAGCAGAGCATTAGAAAAATTAGTGAATAATAATACATTAAATCATCAGGAGAAACAGATTGCGCAGGCGTTATTAAATGATCTGAGAAATGCTTTAGCTGGTAAATAAAGATATTGGGAGTGAATTAAACATGGAGTACAATGATTTAGTTCAAACATTGTTAGTAGAAATACCAGAACTTAACCCTGTGTATGAAGAAGAAATTGAGTGGTTAAAGGAAGATTTACCTCATGTAATTTTTGGTATTGTTTTTAATCCGTATTTAATTGAAATTCTGAATTTACATGACCAAGAGAAAAAACTAAAAGCGATTTTTATATTCTTAGAAAAAATGGCAATGAGTTCTGATGAAAAAGTAAAGGAGGTATTAGTTACCACTATTCTTGAATCGTTAATAACGGAAAGGAACATTATTGTTAAAGCAAAGCATTATATGGGGAGTGTAACAAAGAAATTGTGTGAACAGCTAGAAATAGCATATGGATACTAAATAAATTTATTCGACACCTCATTGGGCCGTTATTCTCGGTGAGGTATTGATTTAAATTATAGTGATAGTGGTAGAAGACATCCTAAAATGGGTGGATGAAAACCAATACAATGATTAACGACGCTTTACTTTCCGGTAATTACTTAGAAACTATGAATAAAGCTAAAGATATGAAGTTGGAGGATTTATCTGGCTGTCTAGTTTCATCCTTGTTAAACCATCTATTACGTCATATTGACGGAGCTTATAAGTCGGCTTTATTTCATAGTAGGAGAGCATTAGAGTTATCTCCTAACATTATTAGTTTGAAAGAAAATTTGTTGTTTTTTCATACCGTTCCAGATCGATTGATATGTAAAGAGGAGGCTATAAAGTATATATTTTACCCCAACGAGTAATCTCGTTTGGGGTTTCTTTTTGCTTTGAAACAGCCACTCAAAAGATGAAGAATCGTGCTTGATTTATCTGCGAGCAAGGTATTATGGGTATTATGATCCAAATGATGGAAGGTTTATAACAGAGGATACGTATAAGGGGCAAGTGGATAATCCACTGTCGTTGAATCGGTATACGTATGTGCATAACAATCCTGTGAGTAATGTTGATCTTACTGGGAATTGGTACGAATCTAAGGATGGAAAATGGGCACACCCAAATACAACTAAACATATGGTTGATTACCTGACTAAAAACCCTCAAGTGAAAGAACTCAGCCCGAAGAGTAAACAGATGATAGAACAGGCAATGTTGACTAGTTTTAGGACGGCTGTGGAGAAGGCTGTACCAAACCTTAAATCTGGAAAAAATTTTATGAATATAGGACAGTGGGAAATTGGAATAAATGTCTCTGAGACTGAGGCCGTGATTTATCACGCCTTATTCAAATAATTGGGGAGGTATGTATATATGAAGTTACGTTATTCGTCTGTCACGGGTTAGACTGTAAAGAAACTAATGATGGATATTATCATGAGCAAATGGGAAATTACACCTTCTATCTTATTGAATAACTTTTTATATTGTTTATTTGGTGATATTGAGGTGGCAACAGTGATACAAATAAATGAGAAGTTTGGTTGTTTACTTGACTGTCAGAAGGAACTTTCAGGTTTTTTTATTAGCAACCTTAGCGATCAAGAGATAAAAGTGTTTCATAATGCTAACTTAGTGTAATCTCATATTAATTGCCCCAACTAGTAATCACAGTTGGGGTTTCTTTTTTCCTATAGAAAAAGCTAGATAAAAGAACAACCTCCAAGCTCGGAACATCTGGGGGAATGAGCTTCTCTACCGGGATGATGTATAGGATGAAAAACAAGGCTATTACTTATACAAATGCCCATGGTGAAATCGTAGAAATAAAGGATAAAGACGGGCAAACCCTGAATAAGTATGAGTACAACCTATGGGGAAATGTGGAAAGCAAGAAGGAAACGATGTCCAATCCGTTCTTGTATGCGGGTGAGATATATGATGAAGAATCCGGCTTGATTTATCTGCATGCCAGGTATTATGATCCAAATGATGGAAGGTTTATAACGGAGGATAAGTATAAGGGGCAAGTGGATAATCCGCTTAGTTTGAATCGTTATACGTATGTGAAGAATAACCCGCTGCGCTACATTGATCCTACGGGGTAATGGGAACAAAATATTGGTGCTAACTGGGTAATGCTAATGATATAAGAGCGAAAATGACTAAAGCAGGATATGCCCAGTCAGATATTATGCAATCCTCGAATGCTATAATTCCTGATTCACAAGTGATGAAGATGGCACGAGAATCTGCTCCAAGGCTTACTTTTATCGCAGACTTTAATAAAGCAATATGGGATTATCCAGGAGAAGCCGCTGCAGTCAAAGGTGCGTTTATCATTGGAAGTATATTTAATAAGGGGAAGGGCTTTAGTAAGCTAGACGAAGGATTAAACTTTGCTGCTAAAGCTGCTCAGCATATGGATGAAGCTGGAAGATTTGTGCCTGTTCAAATTCAACAAGCGGTTATAAAATACGGGAAAGGATTTGCTGACCCAAGAGGCTCCCAAGCTAAGATGTATTACGATATAATTTATCGAAATGGTAAAAAGTACAATATAGAAGTGCTCTACGATGTAGCTACGAACACAGTCTATCATTTTGAATATGCAAGGAAGGCTATGGGTCATCTCCCAGCTATACCGAAGTAAAATGAATGAGGTGGAGAATGTGAGCGAACGAACTCCTAAAGAACGCTTGTATTGGCTAATTGAATTATTACAGAAAAACGAGATTGAATTACTAAAATTCTGTGATGAGTTTTCGTATACCTACAATATTGATCTCGATTATGATGAGTTAACAGAACTTGAGAGTGAGATGTTTCGTAATCTAGCGGACGTTACCTCAAGATTTTCTCCCTACGAGGAGGATCATAAACTCGATCCAAAAGCATTTTATAAAATAGAGGATGTTAGAGAAGCGGTTAGTATAGTAGTAAATAAACTGAACATTCGAAGGAACACGTAAAATCGTTTTTAACCCCCTAAACGAGTATCAATGCTCGTCTGGGGTTTCTTTTTGGCCTGTAGAAAGAGGAGATGAAAAGAATAACCTCTAAACCTGTTAAATTTTAGGGTATGGACTACTCTACCACATGATGTGTAAAGACAAAAACAAGGTTATTACTATACAAATGCCCACGGTGATATCGTATAAATAAAGGATAAGTCTGGTCAAACTCTAAATAAGTATGAGACGATCTATGGGGAAATGTAGAAAGCAAGCAGGAAAAGATGTCTAACCCGTTCTTGTATATGTTGATCCTACTGGGAATTGGTGTGAATCTAAGGATGGAAAATGGGCACATCTTGGCGGATGTAGTAGTAAATCCAGCAAAAAGTCTCATGATAATGATCATAGTGGTGACTTTATCATTGAAAACGGTAAAGTTATTGGGGCTTTCAAATATGATGATGGTAGTGGGGCCAGAGAATTAGAAGGATTTCAAGATCCATTTACTTACATTACAGGTGTTGGTGGGCTACTAAAAGGGGCAATCAAGGCTGGAGCTAAAAAAGCTTCACAAGAAGCTTCAGCTATTTTTATCAAAATGGATTTGCAGTTTTTTTCTAAAAATATAGGACAGGGTTGGATTAAACATGAGGTTTATAATGAGGTAAGGAATAGATTTGGTAAAGATGGTATCAAAAAATTTGTAGAAGCAATGAATAAGGGTTTGTTTGGTCCAGAAGGTCAAAGTGGGATAAAGATGCTTAGTGGAAAAGGGATTGAAGTTGGAAAATAAACTATACAAATATGAAATAAAAGTAAAAGGCCAGTATGGAGATTGGAGAATCTATGGAAATTATGATTCAAAATGAGGTCGTATTATCTTTGATAACTTTAGTAAAGGGCAAGGCAGAGGACATTGATGGAGTGGAAACGTGAATGAATACAAATGAACTGATCAGTTGGGCGAAAGACAAAAAAGTAGAAGAAAAAAGTATCGAGGGATTTTGGAAAGCTTTTGAGAGTTATCGTTTAGAATGTGCAGAGGAATTTGAAAGGTATTTTGGTATCTATAATAAAGATGAATTAGAAATAAAATTAAAGAGAATATCATTAGATGTTGGAGACTGGCCAAGATGTAATTATAACCATGTTGTTAGCTACTTACCTATAATTTATATGGGTAAAGAACTAGGAAAATATAATATGCTTTTTAAACTATCAGGTGAAATATACGATGATTATTTAGTTATGTATTAGTATTACTGAAGGCCCTTAAGTGAAAAGTTGACATTCACTTAAGGGCCTTTTTATTCTTGTACCTACTTATATCATCTATTTAATAAAAAGCGTAGATTAGTATTAAACGGCATGCTATTCCTTATTATAGATAGATAACGATGTCAGGTTTAAAACGGAGGATACGTATGAGGGACCAGTGGATAATCCTCTTAGTTTAAATCGGTATACGTATGTGCATAACGATCCACTAATTAATCTGACCCGACAGAGAATTTTGCTTTTCCGGTTTCTCCGCTTTAACATGTGCTGTTGATATGGCGAATTGCAAGACAAATCTTGATGCACAAGTATCGGCAGGTAAGAAGATAGCAACTGAAGGAGCAAATTTCTTACTAGTAGACGATATAATACGCTTTTGGATCCGACTAAATCATTGGGTGAAAAAGCTTTTACTGCCGCTAGCCTTTTCCCATTTGCAAAAGTTCTTAAAGCAGCTAAAATTAATGTTAAAATTAATAAAGCTGTCAAAGCAATTTCAAAATGTAATTGCTTTATAGCAGGTACAAAGGTATTGACTGACGAAGGGGAGAAACCTATTGAGGAAATTGAGGTAGGTGACAAAGTCCTAGCTAAAGACGATGAGACAGGTGAGATGGCTTACAAGAAAGTTGAATGGCTCTTCCAACGTGATGTAGAGGAAACATATAATATTACTGTTGATGATGAAGTCATTACAACTACTGACGAGCATCCATTTTGGATTATCGGTAAAGGTTGGGTGGAATCCAAGAATCTTGTCGTTGGCGATGTTCTAACAACCTCAGATGGCAAGGAATTAGCCATTGAGAAGATCGGGGTTAAGAAGGAACCTAAGACTGTTTATAACTTTAAAGTGAAGGATTTCCATACGTACTTTGTATCTAACTTAGAAATATGGACTCATAATTCTTGTGGTGTTTATAAATGGGGTAACCAGAAGACTTTACAAGACCATTTTGTTAGACATGGGGGTGATTTTGGAACAAAGACTCCTGATGAGTATGCTAAAAAAGCAAATGACTTCTTTAATAACAAAAAAAATATCAGGTTAAGACTGATGCTGATGGCACAATTAGAGTATATGATCCCAAAACAAACACATTTGGTTCATACAATGCTGACGGTACAACCAAGACTTTTTATAAGCCGTCATCTCCTACTTATTGGAGTAGACAACCAGGGAAGTGAGGGTTCAATTTGAAAAATCAATGTTTTGTATGTAATTATGACGGACTTTATGAACCTCCATATGATGACAGAGGTGTTCCCTCTGATGAAATTTGTCCATGTTGTGGATTCCATTACGGTTACGATGACGATGATGTAGCTGATAAAGGGGTTGTTTATCAAGAATGGAAAGAAATGTGGGTTAGTAACGGTTGTAAATGGTTCTCGAAAGGACGACAGTCCCCAGAAGGTTGGAATCCGTCCGAACAATTGAAGAAACAACAATAATTATTCTTTGCCTTGAGGAGTTTCCTCAAGGCTTTTTCTTCCCCACGAAGTACCTAATGATTCTGGCTTGAAATTTATCTGAGTTATTATCCGATGATGGGAGAGTTTATTACCGGAGGATACGTATAAGAGGCAAGTGGATAATCTACTGAGTGTGAAACGGTATACATATGTGCATAACAATTCTGTTAACAATGTTGACCCTACTGGGAATTGGTGTGAATCTAAGGATGGAAGGTGGACACATCCTGGCTCATGTAATAACAAGGGCATTAAATTCAGCTTGATTTGGAAAAGTCGTGTTTTCTGTAGAGGTGGATAGGCAAGGAAATCGACGTACTCTTGTAGAAAATACCTATGCGGAGGATGGAAACCGTTTAGTTGCGATGTATCCGTATGGCAAAAAAGAAAGAGGAACCACGTACAGCTATCACAGTGATGGAACCCTAAGAACTGTCACAGACGCCCTGAAACGAACGACTACCATGAAATACGCCAATCAGGATCAGGGTAGCAGTCTAATAACACCGGTAGAAAAAACGATTGCTCCCAATGGATTAGAAACCACACAGCTTTATGATCGCTATGGACAAATGATTGCCAGTCTGGTTCATACAGCAGACGGCACGTTATCAACGGAAACTAAAATGCAGTATGACCGCTTTGGCAATCCAACGCATAAGCAGATCACAAATGAACAGGGAGAAAAACGCAGCTGGGACTACAAATATGATCTGCGAGGAGAACCCATCTATATAAAAGACCCGGAAAAGAACGTATATAAATTCCAATACGATGCAAACGGGAACCTGATGAGTACCTTCGAAAATGACAAGGAGACGGCCCGTTACGTATACAATGGTCTCCTCATGGAAGCTTCGCGAAATTGACCCCGCTACCAAAAAGGTCAAAGAGAACTACGAATATGACAAGAGTGGGAATCTGGCAAGCTTTACGGATCAAAAGGGAAATACTCGGAAATGTAGGTATACGCCATTCTATGAGCTGGATACGCTACAGGTCTTGTCAGGCAAAAAAGTAGTAGAGACAGAGAAAAATACCTACGATCAGACGACACGCCAGCTCCTCACACAGCAAAACAACGATCAAAGGTTTCCTATACGTATGACGGCTTTTTACGCCCAACTTCTATGACCACATTTGGACGTACGTACGTACAAAAATACGAGGATGAAGATGATACCCCGGACTCGATTGTGTATCCAGATGGAACTGCAACAGCTTACACCTATGATGAGCTAGGACGCATCTTATCCGTTAAACATCCAGGCATGGGTAAAATCACTTATGAGTACGACACATCCACAACAGGTGATACCGTTCATGTCCAGTATCCAAACGGTACCAAAATCGAGAAAGGCTTCAACTCATTTGGCCAGACAACAGACGTGCAGCATTTCCAAGCCAACACCAAAGCATGGACAGAGCAAAACCAATATAATGGCTTTGGAAATCTAGTGGAAACAACGGTAAACCAATCCACTTCCACGTTCGGCTACGATAAACTGGATCGGATTCGTAATGAAACAACACCGACAAGAGAACAAACATACACGTATGACGAACGAGGCAATCGCCAAAGCCTTGTAACAGCCAAATCGGCAACAATCGTAGACAGTTCATATACCTACGATGCACTCAACCGTCTCAAAACCTATGCAAAAAATGGAAAAGAAGGCACCTACACATACTATCCGGGTGAGCTTAGGGCAAGTAAAGAAACAGACGGCAAAACAACTCACTATGTCTATCTAAACGGCAACGTGATTGAGGAGTTAGATAAAAAGAACAACCTCCAAGCCCGCAACATCTGGGGAAATGAACTACTTTACCGCGATGATGTAGAAAGCAAAAAACAGGGCTATTACTATACAAATGCTCACGGTGACATTGTAGAAATAAAGGATAAGACCGGGCAGACCTTGAATAAGTATGAATATGATCTCTGGGGAAATGTGGAAAGCAAGCAGGAAACGATGTCCAATCCGTTCTTATATGCGGGTGAGATATATGATGAAGAATCGGGCTTGATTTATCTGCGTGCTAGATATTATGATCCAAATGATGGAAGGTTTATAACGGAGGATACGTATAAGGGGCAAGTGGATAATCCGCTTAGTTTGAATCGGTATACGTATGTGTACAACAATCCACTAATTCATTCTGACCCGACAGGTAATTTTGCTTTTCCTGTTTCTCCATCTTTAGCATGGCCGTTGATATGGCGAATTGCAAGACAAATCTTGATGCACAAGTAACGGCAGGTAAGAAGATAGCAACTGAAGGAGCCAATTTCTTACTAGTAGACGATATAAATACGCTTTTGGATCCGACTAAATCATTGGGTGAAAAAGCTTTTACTGCCGCTAGCCTTTTCCCATTTGCAAAAGTTCTTAAAGCAGCTAAAGTTGAAGTTAAAATTAACAAAGTAGCCAAAGCAATTTCAAAATGTAATTGCTTTACAGAAGGTACTAAGGTATTGACAGACGAAGAGGAGAAACCTATCGAGGAAATCGAGGTCGGGGATAAGGTTCTTTCCAAGGATGAAGAGACTGGCGAGGTTACGTACAAAGAGGTTACGGCTACGTTCAACCATGAGACGGATGAGATTTACCAAATCCATGTGGGCGGTCTGATTATTGAATCGACCTTCAATCATCCGTTTTATGTGAAGGATAAAGGATGGACGTTCGTTAAAGACCTCAAAGTCGGTGACTTGCTTGTTCAAAGTGATGGGAATACACTCACGGTAGACAGCATTAAATTGGAGCATAGGCAAGCAACAGTTTATAACTTGAGGGTTGACGGTTTCCATACCTATTTCGTGAGTAACCTTGGTATTTGGGTTCACAATACTAATTGTTGGGGCAAGTTTAGCGCGGATGACTTGAAGAAATTAGGACAGGCTGACCAAAAAGACATTAAGAGAATTACTGGAAATGCTGATGATGCTTTTGGCTTCTTTAAAGAGCAGGTTAGAAGCTACAAAGAAGTTTCACCGGGAGTTTTTGTTGGGAAGGATGCAAATGGGGTTACTTTTACCTATCGTGCATCTTCTAAATCTGGACCTCCGACAATCGACGTAAACGGAATAAGTGGAGTTCGGAAAGTCAAGTTTTTGGAGGATTGATATGAAAAAGATTACTGAAATTGAAGCCATAAAAAATCTTGAACGTAATTTCTATAAGGTGTTCAAGAATAAAGACCCCTTTGATAATTGCTTTACTGATAATATCCAAGCTAAGTTACTTTTGTTTCCTACTGATGGATATTACCTTCAAGAAGAGCAGTTTAATGTTCTTCGTCGAGCAATCAGCCATTTTGGGGAAGTTGACTGCTTTATTTCCGAAATTGAAGGTGACTGCTTTTCCGAGTCCTTATCCAGTGGGTCTTACGAACATAGTCACTGGGGGGGCGCGCCTTCATCAACATTCAAGGATTATACAGATATTCCTATTGTAATTGAAAACGCAGTTTATTCGACTTGTGGCAATTGGGGAGTAATTATTTCCCACGAACGGCATGCAGTGTTGGGTGGTAGTACAGAGTTGATAGAACTGGTTCAGTGTTTATACCCCCAGTACGTGACTTGCAAACAAAGATTTATTGAGTACTGGGAACATAATCAAAGAGAGTATAATTCCAACATTGACTGGGTGAATGAATTTCTAAAACAATTTTCATATTGATTTCTGACCTCAAGAATGAGCACTCCTTGAGGTCTTCTTTTTACCCCTACCCAGTCACGATTGAACTGGGCGGCTATCGATAGTTGCGACGTTATTTACGTTTTAGCGAATTTCAGAAAAACAGTGAGAAAAGTTTATCTATGTGGGCGTTGATTTACATAAGCGGACAATACCGCCGTTGTCATCAACTGTTGGAATGAGAAGCTAGAGGTCATCCAGTTTGAGAACAAGCCCTCCGCATTTCTTGGGGTGGTAAGCAAGGTCAAGAAACATATGCAGGAAGGCACCATGCGATGTATTTTAAAGGTGTAAAAAACTAGCAGTCACATCCCATAGCATCTCTTATAAACTTACCCCAAACGAGTAGTTAATTACTCGTCTGGGGTTTCTTTTTGGTCCTAGAATACGAGGAATATTAGAGTAAACAAAATCAACAGGGGAAAAACATAGCTGGTACTATAAGTATGATTTACGCGGAAAGCCCATCTATA
>NZ_JAUKFY010000041.1 GCF_030489605.1 Brevibacillus laterosporus | reverse complement strand
ACTTCTTTCACGGTCTCCCAATTCTTAACCAGTAGATACCCCGCACTAACTAACGTACCTATACCGACAACTAACAGTCCTATCGGGTTAGCATTAGCCGTGGTATTAAACGCCCATTGTGCGGCTGTTGCGGTTAACATTACGGCTTTATAAGTAGCCCACGCCGTAGTAGCTCCGACAATCAAAGGACCAACGACTTCGGCTTCGGCTCCGGAAAGCAATACGAAAAGGCCAAGTATATCGCTGACAACGCAGACCCCGAAATTATTGCGCAGCTCGATGACGACGAAATATCAATACACCGGGCCTACACGGAAACTAAACGTAAACTTGCCGAAAAGGAAGCCGAAGTCCAACGTTTGACATCCAGTTAGAAGGCGCGCAGTTGATTTAGGGCCGATAACTCGGTTATACTATGCTTGTCCGCGTCCTCTATACGTCAGGTGACCGCGTATGCTATGCGCCATTTTGCCGATGATTTAACGTCAGGATAACGGATAATCACAGTAATAACGTGAGATTTGCGTTTATTTATAACGATTACAATTCAACGAACGTCCTCCGGAACCGCGTGCGTAGGTTCGATTCCTATCGGGCGTACCATATTAGTTAAACCTCGAAGCCTCCGTTTATTACGGGGGTTTTTTTGTGGGCAAAAATAAAGCCGCATCTAACTTTACCTGATTCTTTAAAAATGATATCCATTCCATAATTCCTTTGCTATAATATTATCAGATTATTCTAAAAGTTGGTGATATTTATGCGGAAGGTACTTTTTTGTGTAGGTTGGTTAACAATGTCATGGATGTTTCTTTATGTAGTAATGCTTCTGCGATAAACACGAACCTTGTCCAATCAACAAAGCCCTTTAGATTATTAGGCATTCTTGAAAGCGCAATCATTTTGTAAAGCTACTTACTGCTAGACAAATGGTTCTTTCTGCTCAGTTTTGCTTTCTTTATGAGCTTTCCGGGGCCTCTGTAGTGCTAGAGAATGAGACGATACTTTAGTAATCCTATGATGAAATGAAATATCTCACATGCTGCGGGGTTTTACAGGGCGAAATACAAAATTTCTATCTGTTCTTTATGATCGTTAGATACAATTTCCTATTACCCACGACTTTTGCAGATTTTGTCATCATTTGTCATACTGTGATTAACAAAAATAAAGATAAGTGGGGCTTATTTAAGTATGGGTAAGTTAAATGTAAAATCGTTAGCAATTGGCATTGGCATAGGGGCTCTATTATCCTCCTCTATCGCCTATGCCGCTTCAGAAATGGCTGTCAAACCAGATATGGAAAAGCCTATTACTTTTTACTTCGATGGTGTACCTAAATCACCGCCTGTTCAAACACAAGGATTTCTATACAAAAATACAGCATATGTCCCTGTTCGTTTTGCAGCAGAAAACCTTGGCAAGCCGATCGTATACGATGGGAAATCGCTCTCTGTCTACATCGGTAAACTCCCGACAAGCAAAACCTATTCTAAGTATCAAGCTGTAGAATTGGTACGCCAGAAATACGGGAAAGAGGTACCGGAGAATTTCACGATTGCCTATGATCATGATGATGAACGCGGAAATTATGTCATCCAAATTTATCAAGAGGTTGTAAACAACTTTCAGAGCGGGGATCGTTATATTAACACCTACGGCTGGTATATCGTAAACCCTAATACCGGCGATATTAAATCTTTGTTTTAGCTTAGTAGCCATTATAATGTGATCTTTTCTACCTAAAAATATTTCTCGTCTTCTATAAGAAAAACACACCTGAAGTGCGGTGTGTTTTTCTTTTATTCATCTATATCGTCTATTTTGTTTTTATAAGAATATCCTTTATTTATTGCCCAAATCGAACATCCAACTATAATACCGACAATGGCAACAACAGCAATAATCATGGAACTCAATTTCCATCCCCCCCGTTTGTTTGGTGCACAGTCCCCTTTCCATTGTACAGAACATTCAAAAACAAACCAAGGGAATAAAGCTTTCTATGCACAATGTATCATTTTTTACGTATAATAACTCGTCTGTCTTTGAATGATCTAGTGCTGTTGTCACATAATAACCATAAAACAATTCCACGAACAAATGTTTTGTGCACAACCTGTTGATAACTTTGTGGATAAGTGCTAGGGAGGCATATTAATATGGAAGAACAATTATTTCTCATTTATCAGGAATCAAACGAAGACGAATGCCTTCTAACAATCCAGCCCTATTTAACTTCAGAGGAATTAGCGGAAGCCATTAGTCGCTTAGAACATCGAGACATTACAGACTACACCATTATTAAAGGAAAAAAAATGAAGGCGAAAATGCGGGTCATGATTGACCTAACAGAAGATACAGGAAAAGATTTGAAGGAAGAAGAACCCCGTAAGTCGAATGAAGAAAAGGATTTAGAGTAACGAAATTTTTAAGATGAAACTTACGTACTAGTACTAGAAAGGAGGACCGAATGTGGAAGAGCAATCACGCGAAGATCTTTATGCGCTAAATCGAAAAGCCCTAGAATATATCCTGAGATTTCTAAAAGGGGATGCTGATTCCTTCCCTCTGCTTGTTGAGCTTTTTGATCAGCGCGTACAGCGCATCGTCCTCAAAATGGTCTATTCCTATCATGATTCTCAGGACGTATGCAATGATATTTGGCTAAAAGTAGCCCAAAACCTAAGTAAATTTGATCAATCCTATCCTTTCCATTCTTGGCTATACCGCTTATCCTCAAATACTTGCATTGATTTCCTTAGAAAAAAGAAGGAAATTACCATGAAGGACGACCAATTGTATCACCAAGTAAATAAACAACAAAAATCCGTTGAAACACCGGAAACCTTATTTATGAAAAAGGAGTTTTACTCCCATATTCAGGAACTGTTATATCACTTGGAGGAAGTAGACCGATTAATTGTTACTCTTCGTTTTGTGGATGAGCTAAGCTATGAAGAAATAGGCGCCATTGTAGGAATGAGCAAAAATACGGTTGGTACCCGTCTATTCCGTTCCCGGAAGTTTTTAAAAGAGTTGCTGAGCCATAAATCAATAGAAAGGAGTGTATACAATGCAACATCCGGATGAGTTTACTTTCATGATGTATGCAGACGGTGAATTAATCCAAGAGGAACATCAACAAGTGGCCAGCCATTTGCAAAGCTGCTCCGAGTGTCAAAAACTATACGCTACTTTTCTTGAAGAGCAGGCAGAGCTTGTAAAAGCCATTCATTTAACAACACCAACGCTTCCACCTATCCACTTGGAAAAAAACGTTTGCGATCAAATTAATCAAATTGCATCCTTTAATCAAAACCGTCACCACCTATTTGTTCATCGTCTACGCTTTGTCTTTGGAGCATCTCTGGGTTTCTTTATTGTCATGCTCTTGACTGGAATCAACTGGCTAAATAACTGGAATAGTGCCATTAATTCTTTATTTCAGTGGCAATCGATCTGGAGCTCCATGTTCTGGTTAAAAGAAAAGGCAACAATGATTTTACTGATGTTTAAGAATTTTTACCTCATTGGCTTTATCTCTTCTATTTTGTTTGTTCTAGCCATTCTATTATATTCTATTCGCCTGTCCAGCAAAATGAACGCGAATAACTGGAGAACTAGATAATGAGTAAGAGAATATTCTTCTTCTCTTTCCTGCTTGTTTTTTGTTTAATCTTGGCTAGTTCGGCTTATGCTATCAATCTCCACAATGGAGAGCTTTATCAAGTAAAGTCTAATGAGGTACATCACGGGGATGTTATAACAAATGCCAGCAAAGTAGTGATTGACGGAACAATAGACGGGGACTTATATGCTTTTGCAGAAACGATCGATATAAAAGGCACTGTAACGGGAGATGTAATCTCATTTGCTTACCTTACAAACGTATCAGGGACAGTAGGCGGCAACGTACGCTCCTATTCTCAAGCACTCACTGTCTCAGGCACTGTCCAGAAGAACATATCGGCCGGAGCTGATGAGCTTCGTGTTAATCAATCTGGGAACGTGAACGGCAGTATTTTAGGTTTTGTCAATGAAATGAACATAGAAGGACGTGTTGGGAAAGAGACAAATGGGTTCTACAATCGAGCCACGATTTCAGGTTTATTAGAGGAAGGCACGTCCCTATTCCAAGTAGAAGCTCTTCATCTTAAGCCTACAGCTACAATTCAAGGCGATCTTATTTATGCATCATTTGAGCCTGCTCAGATTGATGCTGGAGCCAATATCAAGGGACAGCACAAGCATACTATTATTGAACCTAGACCTTCCTACGGCTCCTTTATGTTAATGATGTCTGTCTCTTCATGCTTAAGTACATTAATTTTTTGGCTGCTTATCCGTTATTTCTTTGCCGGTTCTCTGTACAATGTGAGCCAACAGTTGCATACTCGCCATCCTTTTAAACAATTCGGGGTCGGCTTGCTTATTTTTATCATGGTTCCATTGCTTAGTCTTGTGATGTTACTTACTGTTGTTGGTATTCCGGTAGGTTTCATTATTGCAATCGCCTACACCCTGCTCCTTATTTTAGGGAAAGTGTATGTTGGCACTTGGTTGGGACAAAAGTTAATAAGCTTTTTCCATTGGAAAATCTCGCCTTTATTTGCTGAATTTATTGGTGTATTCCTATTAGTTCTTATCATCCAAATCCCTTTATTTGGCTTTTTACTCGGAATGTTGGTCAATATATATTTCCTGGGCGCAATTACAAGCTGTGTGCGTGCCAGTAACAAAAGAACCGCTATTTAATTTTTGGGATAAGGTTTAAAATATACATTTTTTGGGTTAAATAATGGAGTAGAGTTCTGATTTTGTTTGACCTTTATTGACCAATTGTGTATGATTATTGTAAGAAAAGGGAGGAGGAACGTGAATGAATATGAATCTAATTCCAACTGTAATTGAACAAACAAATCGTGGAGAACGCGCTTACGATATCTATTCCCGTCTATTAAAAGATCGTATTATCTTTTTGGGAACACCTATTAATGATCAGGTAGCAAATAGTGTTGTAGCTCAGCTCTTATTCCTGCAGGCAGAAGATCCTGACAAAGACATCAGCATCTACATAAACAGCCCTGGCGGATCAATTACAGCCGGTATGGCTATCTATGACACGATGCAATATATTAAACCAGATGTATCAACGATCTGTGTTGGATTAGCAGCGTCTATGGGATCGTTCCTGCTTTGTGCCGGAGCAAAAGGAAAGCGTTATGCTTTGCCTAATAGCGAAATCATGATTCACCAACCTCTAGGTGGCGCTCAAGGCCAAGCGAGTGACATCGAAATTGCCGCAAGACGTATCATTAAAATGCGTGAACATCTAAACCGCATTTATGCTGAACGTACGGGTCAACCATACGAACGGATTGCTAAAGATACAGATCGCGACAACTTCCTGTCCGCTCAAGCTGCAAAGGAATACGGTTTAATCGACGAGGTTATCATTAGAAAATAAGGGAAGATACACGTAAAGAGGGCGACCCTAGGTTGCCCTCTTTTACATATTCGTTAGCATTTATCAATAGGGAATAAAGAAACTACAGTTCGTTGCCGCGCAATTCTTTATTTGTTGTATACTCTCCATCCATGGAATCAACGGTAGTCTCTTCAATCAAGCCGTTATAATCAGCCACCGTACCGCCGCCCAGACCTTCATTTACCATACGATCAATATCCATAAAGTTCTTATCTCTGCCTTCCAGACAGCAATCTGGCAATCCTTTAGCTTTATTGGACATATTCTTCCCTCCTGGCTCAGATGTTCCTAATTAGGATATCACCATAAGCAGCAGGACATACAAGCAAAAACCAGCAATATCTGCTGGTTTAGCGTTTACATTTTATTCGTCTTTATTAATGAGACCAGCCAGTGTATCGACCGCCATTTGGGCATCATCCCCACTAGCCAAGATGGTAATCTCTGTTCCCGAGCTGATCGCCAAACTCATAATTCCCATGATGCTTTTGGCATTCACCTTTTTATTGTCTTTTTCTACGTAAATGTCAGAACGGTATCGATTTGCTTCTTGAACAAAGAATGCCGCTGGGCGGGCTTGTAACCCTGTTTTAAGTTTAACCATAACCCGTTGCTGTACCATCTTGGACCTCCCCGCTTGGAATTTTCCTTTATTTCTATTATAACATGTCCCTACGTAGAAAGACTCAGTTTTTCTCGCAGGTTATCTGCAATCTCATTTATTTTGCGCAAGCGATGGTTAATTCCGGACTTGCTCACGACTCCACTCGGAATCATCTCGCCTAATTCCTTCAGATTAATATCAGGGTTTTGCAAGCGAAGCTCTGCTACCTCTCGTAAGCGGATAGGTAAATTTTCAAGACCGATTTCTTTTTCGATCAGTTGAATATTCTCCATTTGTTTCGTGGCGGCATTTACCGTCTTGTTGATGTTGGCAATCTCACAATTATGCAAACGATTGACTGAATTCCGCATGTCCTTAACAATACGCACATCTTCAAAATACAACAAGGCCTGATGTGCACCAATTACACTTAAAAAGTCCGTTATTTTTTCGCCTTCCTTTATGTACATAACAAAACCTTTTTTGCGTTCAATACATTTGGCATTCAGTTCATAGCGATTCGCTAAAACGGTTAACGCTTCACAAAAATCCTGGTACGCCGAAAAAATTTCTAAATGATAGCTAGAGGCCTCTGGATGGTTTACAGAACCCCCTGCCAGGAATGCACCTCGAAGAAACGCGCGCGCGCAACATTCATTCGCCACGAGATCAGGTGAAATGCCAGGATAAAACGTTAAATTCTTATCCATAATCCGTAAATCTTCTAGGATCTCATAAGCCCGAAGTGGTATTCGCACAATATACACGTTGTTTTTTTTCAGACGCATTTTTTTACGTACTAATAATTCGGCATGAATCTGAAAAATTTGCTTAACCAACGTATAAATTCTTCGTGCAATCGCCGCATTCTCTGTAGAGATATCCAATATAAATTTTCCTGTTCCTAATTGAATGGTTCCATTCATGCGAATCAGTGCAGCAAGTTCTGCTCGATTACAGCAGGTCGAAGCCTCAATCATTGTTAACTCTTTTTTCGTGTGTGCGGCGAATGACATGTCACATCACTTCCTTTCTTGTTGCGATATAATCTGGCGAAGGATAGCCACGATCTCCTGACTTACTCGTTTAGCATCATGCCGTAAGTATAATTCCCCATAGGTAATCATAGGTTCAGCTACAATCGTCACGCCTAGCTCCTTCAGCTTATCCATATCACATAAGACTGGATACGCGCCCTTTTCCGCGTATTTAGCTAAATAATCCTCAGGTACCTGTTCAGTGTTTACTACAATCGTATCTAAAAATTCAACCCCAACATGATCATATAATGCTTTAACATGATCATATGCTGTAAAATTATCGGTTTCACCCGGTTGAGTCATTACATTACAAATATATACTTTTGGTGCCGTAGATTCCAATATCGTCTCAAAAACACCGTTAACTAATAAATTAGGCAGGATACTTGTATATAAGCTTCCTGGGCCCAAAATGATTGCATCTGCCTCTTTGATAGCATCTAAGGCTTCGATCAAAGGGCGAGCATCTGCTGGGTCTAAAAAAACACGCTTGATTTTCTTTCCAGACAACGGGATTTGCGACTCTCCTGAGACGATGGTTCCGTCTTCTAATTCGGCCTTTAACAGGATGGATTGAGTAGACGATGGCAACACATCCCCGCGTACCGCTAAAACCCTGCTGAGTGCCTTCACGGCCGTGACAAAGTCACCCGTGATATCATTCATCGCGGCAAGCAACAGATTTCCCAAATTATGGCCTGCCAAGCCTGTACCCGTGTTGAATCGATATTGCATGAGCTGCTTCATTAGTGGTTCTGCGTCAGCAAGTGCTGTTAACACGTTACGAATATCTCCCGGAGGCAGCATATCCATCTCTTCACGAAGACGTCCTGAGCTGCCTCCGTCATCAGCAACCGTAACAACAGCCGTGATGTGAACAGCCTCTTCCTTCAAACCGCGTAACAGGACAGACAGACCTGTCCCTCCCCCTATTACAACAACTTTCAACATTTCCTCTCTTTGTTGCATGTTCATGCCTCTCCCTAATGCCATAGGTCACCTCGATTCCCTTTGTTGAGAGTTCTTTGGTGCTTAGATCCCACTTTTTCTTTATTTTATCATCTTATGTTATTTATTCTTTTCGATGTCACGATGTGTAACGCGAACCTGGTAATCTTTACGGAAGGTTTCTCCAATGTGCTCTGCAATCGCCACAGACCGATGCTTTCCACCCGTGCATCCGATACCAACGACAAGCTGACTTTTGCCTTCGCGTTGATAATGAGGGATGGTAAAATTCAAGAAATCAATCAACCGAGCTAGGAACTCTTGTGTATCAGTCCACTTCATGACGTAATTAGCTACCTCGCTATCACAGCCTGTTTTCGGACGTAAATCATCCACATAATGCGGGTTTGGTAAAAAACGCACATCAAAAACCAAATCAGCATCAATCGGAATTCCATATTTAAAACCAAATGACTGAACATTAAGGGTCCATTCAGAGCTTTGCTGAGAATACTGGTTTATGATTTTATCACGAAGCTGCATTGGCTTCATTTGACTTGTATCAATGATCTGATTGGCTCTTCCTTTTAAATCCTGAAGCAGTCTTCGTTCAGCCATAATCCCCTCTAAAGGCGTACCTGTCGGGGAAAGAGGATGCCGTCTTCTCGTTTCCTTATAGCGGCGAACTAAATTCTGATCGTTCGCATCCAGGAACAGAATTTGAAAGTGAATTCCTTCTCTTTCGGATAATCCATCAATAGCATCAAAAAGACTGTCAAAGAATTCACGGCCACGTAAATCAATCACAAGAGCAACCCGTTCGATTCCGCGTCCCGATTGGATAATAAGCTCCGCAAATTTAGGAATAAGGATTGGTGGCAAATTATCTACACAGAAAAAACCTAGATCCTCTAGACTTTGCACAGCTGTGGTTTTCCCCGCTCCTGACATGCCTGTAATAATGAGTAAGTTTACCGCTTTCTGTTTACTATCTTCACCCATTTTCTCGCCTCCATCCTCCTCTAAGGATACCATATGACACAGCTCCCAGTAAGAGTTTCCTTATTATTCTTGCAAAAAGTTCCAGATATTTCCGTTCAAAAAAAAGACGTGGTCTATCCGCAGACCACGCAAATCAAGGTTATATAGAAAAAGGGGGCAATTCACATTCAATAAAGTAACTGTCTTTATTTTACCCGCCTAATATTTCAGGAGTGTTACAAGCGTTTTACGATATTGTAACATCTTGTTCTTTTAGTCGTTCTTCCAGCTCTTCTACGTAGATTTGAGCGTTTTGCGCGGCAATGGAGCCATCTCCAGTAGCCGTTACAACCTGACGCAGTAATTTCTCACGCACGTCACCCGCAGCAAAGATTCCTTCTACCTTTGTACGCATTAATTCATCAGTTGGAATGTAGCCGCTCTCATTCGTAATACCCAAATTCTTAACCGCTTCAGTTAATGGGTCCATTCCTACATAAATAAATACGCCATTTGTTGGGTACTCGGTTTGCTCACCGGTTTTCACGTTTTCCAATAAAACACCTGTTACTACATTATCACCGCGAATTTCTTTCACAACCGTGTCCCAGATAACATGGATTTTCTCATTTTCGAAAGCACGCTTCTGGATAATTTTTTGGGCACGGAATTCATCGCGACGATGTACGATTGTTACTTTTGTTGCAAAGCGAGTTAGGAAGATAGCCTCCTCAACAGCCGAGTCTCCTCCACCCACTACAACAAGCTCCTTGTTTCGGAAAAATGCTCCATCACAAACAGCACAATAAGAAACTCCTCGACCGGAAAATTCCTTTTCACCAGGTGCACCCAGTAGACGATGCTCTGCTCCTGTAGCCACGATAATAGATTTAGCTTTGTATTCTTTATCTCCTGCTACCACGGTTTTGTATGGATTACCATCACGGATTTCTTTGATGTCACCATATTGATATTCTGCTCCGAACTTCTGCGCATGCTCAAACATTTTATTAGACAAGTCAGGTCCTAAAATGCTAGTGAACCCTGGAAAGTTCTCAATATCCTCCGTATTTGCCATTTGTCCACCTGGAATACCGCGCTCCAGCATTAAAGTAGACATATTCGCTCGAGATGTATAGACAGCTGCCGTCATACCGGCTGGTCCCGCCCCTGCAATAATTACGTCGTAGATTTTTTGATCGCTCATAAAGTAACTCCTCCTTGGTGGGAATTAGCCTTCTTTCTATCATCAATATATAACCAATTTCTTAGTACATGGTAATGTTATAAGATAACAGATTATACTTATTATAAAATAAGAATTCTTTTTAATCAATATAAGACAAGGCCCGTAAACATTTTGTCAAAGTTGACTTAGAAACACCATATTGTTCAGCAATGCTATTTTGCGAAATTTTATGAGTACCTTTCGATCTTTCATATAAATAATCTAATGCAGCCGCCCATGCTTCCAGCTTACGAACTTGAATTTGTTCTTTTTGACTAATGTAATACTTCCACTGGTGAATCATCCACTCACGCTTCTCGTGATTGGCTGACGAGGACAATTGCTCGGTAATAATAAACTCTACTTCATCCGTAATGGTTTGTTTATCTGTGATGGTACTCAAATCTAAAGACAATTCTTCAGATTGGTCTTTTTGAAGTGTGGTGAGATTTTCCTCTGACCATTCATCAGAAGCAGACGTGACCTCCCTCAATGTAGGTCCCCCACTATTTTCACGTTCCATTCTTGTCTGTAGCTCTTCAAGAGCTGCTAGCGCTATTTCTTTTAGTTCTTCATTATTTGTGATGTCTATATAATACTCTAATGTGGAAATTGCTTCAGAATCACCGATCATAGCTAAAGTGCGGATAACCGTCTCTTTGGATTCTTCTTTACCATGTTGCAAAGCCCACAGCATAGAGGCCCTTACCATTGGATTATATTTAAAATCCTGTGCGGTAATAGGAGCTTGGTTCATTTCTATTTCTCTTTGCGGATGATGATAGTGATAGGGAATACTTTCCTTAGGCATCCCATGCAAGGCGCTTTTTGCTTTTTCTAAATAGTATTGGGCAATGCCTGCATCAGGATCCATCTGTTGCACTTTTTTCCACCATTTCATTGCCAGATGGTAGCGTTCTGATAAATATGCCGAGGTAGCAGCATAGTGGTAGGTAGCCACGTCATGTAGTACAGGCTGTCTCAAAATCTTTTGATAGAGCTTACAGGCATCCTCATGCTGACCTAAAACCCCCATTGTTGTGGCCAGTTTGTACATATGGTCATAATGAAAAGGCTGGATTTTTTTCAGACGAGTGATAATAGGAACTAGTTCAGCCCATTTATTGTGATGGGAAAGTAATACCGCCATATTGCAAATGGCATGCAAATTACCCGGTTCTTTTTCCAAAGCTAGTTCAATTGTATCCATAGCCTTATTAAAATCACCAATATAATAATAAGCTAGAGCTAAGTTATTCCATGCGGGCATAAAATCAGGATACTCTTTAACTAAGCTGTTTAAACAATCCACAGCCTGTATAAATTTCCCTTCTTCTAGCTTTTTACGAGCCTTTTCATGCTGTATGACTACTGTCTCGTCTTCTTGTGGTTCAAGTGGATTGCGTGGGGGTAAATCAAGTTCAAAGTAAATATAATGAAGTAACTCTTGAGCTTCCTCCGCATAAATTCCATCAGCTTCACAAGTTAGATACTTAACAGCCATATCAGCTGCCATTTCAAAATCATCCATATTCGCGTAATTATTAGCTAGGAAAAAATAGACATCAACTAGTGACGAATCAATTTTTTCTATAATGGAATATAGGATGTCGTTTGAATCTTCAAATTTACCCATTTCTGCTAGAACACTAGCTTTATTGCAATAATGTACTGCATTTGCGGGTTCAATTTCTAACGCTCGTTCAAAGCACTGTAAGGCCTTAGCGAAATTATTTCGTTGAAGAGAACGCATTCCCCAGTTGGCAAAAAAATTGGCGTCCTGCTGAAAGCTAGTAATTACGCCACGTCTCTCTTGCTCATTTTTGTTCATAATTCCTCCTTGTTATCCAGGAGCTCAGAGTAGCTATTCATAATCTCAACATATCGTATCAAATCGTAGCCCGTGTCTCAACCTGGAAAACACTTAAAGCATCATTTTATTAGAATGGTTTATTCTATGAATCTTTATGTTCGATATCTGAAAAAAACAATGATTGCAGAGTCTGCCATCATAGCAAATAACCTTGTATACATCAACAAACACCACCTGCATAGCAAGTGGTGTCATACGGTTCGATTATAAAAATGGAGCGGACGACGGGTCTCGAACCCGCGACCTTCGCCTTGGCAAGGCGACGCTCTACCAATTGAGCTACGTCCGCGAATAAATGGTGCGGGTGGAGGGACTTGAACCCCCACGGTCGCCCGCCAGAACCTAAATCTGGTGCGTCTGCCAATTCCGCCACACCCGCGTGGCAATGGTGAGCCATGAAGGACTCGAACCTTCGACCCTCTGATTAAAAGTCAGATGCTCTACCAACTGAGCTAATGGCTCCCATTAAAATGGTGGCTCGGGACGGAATCGAACCGCCGACACGAGGATTTTCAGTCCTCTGCTCTACCGACTGAGCTACCGAGCCATATCAAGTTTTAGTCAAAACATGGCGGAGCTGACGGGACTCGAACCCGCGACCTCCGGTGTGACAGACCGGCGTGAACTCCAACTTCACCACAGCTCCATGTTTATATATTTGTTCTCTG
>NZ_JAUKFY010000040.1 GCF_030489605.1 Brevibacillus laterosporus | reverse complement strand
AAAAAAATCCAGTTGAACGGACTTTTACTTAATCTTAGGTTGATGGGCATGTGGCGGGACCCCTTTTAGAACATGTAAGCTATAAGCTTCAAACTTGTACAACGGCTTCTCGTGTAAATTTATTAGCATCTGTGGAAAACAAGTTTGCGAGCTATCTTATGTCCACGATATCACCTGCCCCCGATAACATCTTTGGAACGGAGCTAAAGACTTCCAATATAAAAGAGGTTGCAGATTTACTTGGCACGACATATCGACATCTAAATCGAGTTATTCATTCGCTATCCGAAAAGAAAATTATTAAAAGAGATAAAAGCTCTATTCGTATATTGAATTGGAGCTGTTTGGAGGAAATATCCAATGGAATACGATATAAGTAAAAATGGATAACCCTGATTTCTTGAGGGTTATCCTTAAAATTCGTTAATTCTCCATTTCTGATATGGTGACCCCTAATTGATGTGATTTTTATGAATTTATCGTACCGAAAATGAACGTTTTTGGTCCTATGTAACTTGTAATTAAAAATGATTCAAAACGCGATGCTATTCAGTTCCAAAACTCATTTCCTAAAACAAAGTTTATTTATTGTCAGAACTTGACCATTTACGGTACTATTTTGGTATCATTTATTCGATCAAAATAATATATTTGGGTATAAAATATGTTGTTAAGGTACCAAATGTTAATCCAGTAACTCTTTTAATGTAGCAAGCTGATATTCCATTATGAAAATCTCTTTTTTAATCTGTTCATTAGTCCACTTCCTTGCTATTACCCGTTTCATGTAGTGCTGGCGATAATATTCTCTTTGACAACTATAACACACACGTTTTTGTCGCACCTTGCCTTGATGGACCTCGACTTCAAAACAAGATACATGGACATCTTCACCACAGTGAGTACAACGTTTCGTCGTGTGATACTGATTATATCGCCTAATTCCGTACTTTTTGAACAGGTACTTTACTCGTCGTAAATTGATGTCCATTGCTTGTGAGATCATCACTTGAGTAGCGCTTTTCCATTTTGCTACTGTGCGAATGATCTCTTCCTCATTTTTTCCCTCAGTTGTTAGCTGCTTAACATACTTGAAAAGTTGCTCTTGTACATCCATGGCATAAACTCCTGTTCCCTTGTTCTTTTCGATACCGAAAGTACAATTCATATTTGATTAGTTTTTCCATGAGTACGGCAGCCTAAACTCTTTTTGAGAACACCATTTTTTTGGAAGGAATACAAGTGATTTTCGGATATGCTCGTGTTAGTACAGAAGACCAGAATTTAGATATGCAGATAGATGCTCTCAATAAATACGGAGTAGAAAGAGTGTTTCAAGAAAAAATGACTGGAACAAAAAAAGATCGGCCCCAACTCGATGAATTACTCAAGCTGTTACGTAATGCAGACAAGGTTGTCGTTTATAAGTTGGATCGGATTTAACGGTCTACAAAGCACCTCATTGAGTTAAGTGAACAGTTTAACGATATTGAAGTTGATTTCGTTTCTATTAACGATAGTATTGATACATCAACGGCGATGGGAAAGTTCTTCTTTCGGACGATGGCTAGTATTGCTGAATTAGAACGAGATATTATTAGCGAACGTACTAAATCAGGATTACAAGCCTTAGCTCTTTATAGACACATCTTTTTCCAATGTTAATTCATGAAATGATTTCACACGTAGCTGTAAAAATGGGGTGAACAATAATGTACAAGCGGAAGCTAACAATCCAATGCCACCCGCAAATAAAGCGAACCGTAAACCCATTGCCCCCCCTATCATCCCTCCAATTAACGAACCCAGAGGTAAAGAACCCCACGAGATAAATCGAAATGTAGCATTCACGCGACCTTGCAGAGCATCAGGTACAATTACTTGACGTAAACTAATGGTACTAATGCTAAACATTGAGACACCCATTCCGAAAAGAAGTTGTCCGAGCATCATAATGAAGGCAATACTTAATTCTGATCCTACTGCTAATGGAGCAAGCAAACCGCCACTTGCTGCGATCGTAGCGGAACCCACAATTGTTGGACCTACTCCAAAACGACGTACAGCTCTTTGGGCAAGCAGAGAGCCAAATAGGTACCCTACTCCTAGCGTTCCATAAATGATGCCAAGAATGCTCGCACTGATTTTGAGTTCTTGCGATGCATATAGAACATAAACACTAAAAATAACATTCCAGGAAAGGTTAAAGACTGTTGAGCAGCGCACCACTCCCCACAGCAACGGTTTTGTGTAAACCGTATGCAGCCCTTCTTTAATTTCCAGCCACATGTTTTTTTGTTTTTTCGCATCTGTCACGACTGTCTCCAACTTGCGTATCCGGGCTATGTACACAGCGGATACAAAAAAGGATACCGACGTGAACAATATTGCAAAAGGAGCGGTGATTAACTGTTCCAATCCACCTGATAAACCCGGCCCAGCAATTTGTGCGGTAGATTTACTTGTCTCTAGTTTGCTATTCCCATCAACAAGCTGCTCCTTGCTCACAATGGAAGGCAAAAAGGATGTATAGGCAACATCAAAAAAGACAGTACAGATACCCACTATGAAGGCTACCAAATATAGAACTATCATATTCAGGAATCCAGTTAAGGCTGTCAGCGGCACAATGAGCAGTAATACACCCCTGAAAAAGTTAGCGGCGACAAGAATTTGTCGCCGGGGAAATCTGTCTATCCATACACCAGCGAGCAAACCGAAAATGATAAATGGAGCATACTCGGCAAAACCAAGTAACCCCATTTGCATGGGACTGGCCCCTAAATAGAGAGCTGCCACTAATGGCATTCCTAATAATGCAACCTGAGTCCCAAACTGTGATGCAGTTTGCCCAATCCAGAGCCTGCGAAAATCTGTGTTAGTTAACAATCCTTCTGCCTTGTTACTCATGCTCGTTCCCCCATTCTTCGTCACAACTAATTGCCATTCAAATTTGCATTTTTAGTATAGGGGAATTTACGTTTCAAGATCATGCGCTTTCATTATCGCAAATGTTGGATGATTCATTTTGTTATGAAGGCCTATGTCTGCTTTTTTCGTTTATAATGCCATACAATTACTCCTCAGTTCCGCCAGTATCATTAAAATATTTGAACTTCACTTAATTTACCCTTTTTATTAAACCTATATCAATTGCCCGCAAATTCATCCATTATCCTGCCCGTTAGCTTAATGAAGCATCGTTTTTGAGTCTAACACTTCATTTTTCGAGTCTAAAACTTTATTTTCAGTGAACACCAGCTTCAGTCTATAATTGGTCAATGCCTTCTATGTAAATGAGAAGTGAGGAAAGTGAATATTAATTTTGTACTCGGTATTGAAAAGAAATTGTGCAGCTGATTAATTTCTGGATATTATTGTTCAAAAAGGCGAACAGTTTCTATCTGATTTATTGGCCATCATATCAAAAAGCAAGTTACATAGAATGTGGACTAGATCATATTCTTAAAAAATACTGATCGCCAAATAGCAACAAACGTTCAAGGGCTTCGGAGACATACATAATGCTTATATCGCTCAATTTACTAGACCTGATAAGACGGTTTCTGCGTTAGTACGTCAGATGAGTTAGCAGAATGATACAGCTCTTTCATTTCATAGCATTCCCACAGGCTGGGAGTCCTTTCGAGAAGCGATTCCCCGTTTTCCTTGGGTAATGCTTCCCGATAATTTTTGCCTTCGCCCCATTTTGGATATCCAAGGTACCATATAGGGTACCCCTCAAAACAAACTCCCCACTACACGTACTGTACCTGTATGTTTCCCATCTAAAATATAATTTTCGGGGATACATATTGTCCATCAACAAAATCGTCTAGATATTCCCTCAATTGTCTCCCTCCTTCAAATAGGCTTAATGACAGGGTAGCTGCTCTAGACCGCAAAGTAAAATTGTATCCGTTAATAAACGAAGGGATTGTGTAGTTGGGGTCACCGTACCGAAAAAAGAAAATTGTACGCTAAGCATTTCAATGAATACCAAAACCTCGATTTCCTGTACGCTAACGAAAATCGAGGTTTTGAAGTTTACTCAGGCTTTGTCATTTGATTCCTTTGTAGCTGATGCAGCAATGTTTGAGCGACAGGGTTCCTGCTCCTAAATCGCAAAGTATCAATAAATCATATTGTTTGATGTGTTCATTTTGAGTCTACTTTAAATGAATACATCTTTCAGACAGAAAATTACTTATTACTACCTCCCACTGGATACGAAAGGTATCCACTGCGCTTAGTGACAAGATAGAAACACACTTTTAGGGGCAAGCGCGCAAAAGGTAAATATTTACAACTAATGTTCACAATACATCTATTTCATTATAGAAAATCAAATTCTGCTTATCTATATTATAATTATTTAAAATATTTTTTTACATGAGATTTTTAGATTCTTCCACTTTGCGATTGTTATGGTACCATACTCCAACAGGGATCAGTAATAGTGAAAGGCCCCCCCCTGCAAATGCGAGTGTTGCATAACTCATGTTTGTTACAATCATACCAGACAATGCTCCACCCGCTGCACCCACTAATGCAATTAAGACATCAATCGTTCCTTGTGTCTTTGCACGAGTAGCAGGGTCAGTTGAATCCACAATAAGCGCTGTACCACTAATTAAGCCAAAATTCCAACCAATTCCGAGTAACGCGAGAGCTATGATGAGTCCTAGTATGGAATCGGCTGGTACAATCGCAGATAAAATCCCGGCAGCAAGTAGAATGACACCTGCTACGAACGACATTGTAATGCGTCCAACCTTATCAACAAGGACACCGGTTACAAGAGATGTCAGGTACATCGCTCCGACATGAATACCGATGACTAAACCAACGGCACTCAAGCTATGACCATGATGCTTCATGTGTACTGGTGTCATCGTCATAATGGCGATCATAACGACTTGGGTTACTATCATTACGATTGTCCCAACAATGATCCCCCCGTTGTTTATTCCTAGAATATTCGAATGCATATCTGTGCCGGAGCTTGGATCATCTTTTTGATTTGCTTCAGCGATTGTTTTAGCTACAACGAACGGGTCCGGGCGCAAAAAAATAAAAAGGACCAGACTAGCTAAGATGTATGCTACAGCAGCGAGAATAAAAGCACCTGCTAAATACGGGACACCGATTGACGTAGCAAATTTGCCCATGAAATCAACCAAGTTTGGACCTATAAATGCACCAAAAGTAGTTGACACCATCACAATGCCGATTGCTTTTGCCCGCTGTGTAGGCATTGCTAAGTCTGTACCTGCATAACGTGCTTGTAAGTTTGCAGCAGTGCCAGCACCATAGATAAATAAAGAAACAAAAAGAAGCAATATATTGTGACTTACTGCTGCAATGACTACCCCTATCGCGCCAATGCCTCCTGCCATGAATCCCGTTGCAAGTCCTGTACGACGTCCAAAACGTTGGGAGAGTCGTCCGACAATAAAAGCGGCCAAGGCAGATCCAACAGTGAACAATGCGGCAGGAATACCAGTAAGATTGTCCGTTCCCAACATATCCTGAGCGAGGAGTGCTCCTACGGTTACTCCGGCTACGAGTCCTGCACCACCAAAAATTTGTGAAATGGCAACGATGAGCAACGTCCGTTTGTAGACCTGTTTCTGCATTTCCGGTCTTGCAAGTATACCTGGTTCATCGCCTTTTTGTAACATTACTCATACCCCTTTTAGCGAAGTGAATTTTCAAATGTATGGTTAATAATTAGAAAACTTGGATTCGTCAAGCTTTTAGCGAAGCCTTAGCTGCACTTATGTAGATAGGAAGGAGGTTAGCTCTTCGCCTTCCTCCATCCCCATCAAATCCATTTTGGAATAACAGTTCTTCCTCTTAACTTTATGGATGGGAAACCGCTTTCGCCAACTGCTTTGTAAATAGTTCAACGTGCTGGCTAACCACTTCCGCAAAGACCCCTACATTTGGCTCCTTGAAAATAGTAAAGTGATCCCCTGGAACAACAAAGTAATCAATAGGTGTTTGACAATAATTTTCCCATAGATGCTTGTTTTCAATATCGTACTCACTTCCACCATAGTAAGAAACTCTAGTTTTTATACTACTTGAGGGGATATACCTATCACGCAGAGAGCATAAAGCCCTTACACTGTTGACAGCTTTCAAATACGTTTTCAAATCATTCTTTTTGCTCTCTGGCACATCTTCGTTAATATAAGCAATTATTTGGTCAAGACTGATCTTGTTTTCCAAACAATCCATTGCCCTCTTCCACATTTCTTCTATTCCTTTGCCATCCAGTTCTATATCAGTCTCTGGCAATAAAGATAAAAGAGACAGGATACTTTTCTTTTCTTCTTCAAGCAAGATATTTTCATCCATCTCATAGACAAGCGCTTTATCAGGCGGCGCAGCACTTACTAAAGCGAGGTATATTTCCTTTTCGCCCATCTCTTCCAACTGTCTAACAATCTCAAAAGCAATGGTTCCCCCGATGCAGGTACCCATAATATAGTACGGGCCTTCCGACTGAGTATCTTTGATTATTTTCACGTATCTCTTGGCGAATTCTTTTAGATGGAATACTTTCTGTCCGATTCTTTCATCCTTCTCTATTTCAATTCCCAAGCAGTTGAAGTCGGAAATCCCATGTCTGCACATTTCAGCGTAGGTATCAACCATTCCATTCCCGCCATGGATAAAGAAAATAACGTTATTACTTGACCCTTTTTTTAGTAACACCAGGTCGTCGTCCCTACACACCTGATCCTTATTTGCTATCAATTCCGCCAGTTGTTTTACTGTATTATTTGTGTAAATATCAATAAATGAAATATTTGCATCCAACTCTTTGTTGATCTTATACACCAACGATGTTGCTTTGAGGGAATGACCCCCTATTTCAAAGAAATCATCAAGGACACCTACTTGATTACTTCCCAACACTTCTTCCCATATTTTTGTCAGCTTCTCTTCCAATGGATTGCCAGGTGGAACATAGGCCCCTCCAACGGATGTCGTTTCATTCGGCTCAGGCAATGCTTTGCGATCCAGCTTCCCATTTGAGGTCATTGGCCAACTCTCCAATTGAATGAAAATAGCTGGAACCATATACGACGGCAACTCTTTGGATACATGCTCTCTTAATTGGAAAAAGGTAATTTGTTCACTCGCACTGAAATAAGCACATAGATATTTCTCACCTGCACCATCCTCTTTTGCCATAACAGCCGCTTCTTTTATAGAAGGGTGCTTCAACAGTCGACTTTCGATTTCACCCAGTTCAATCCGGTATCCCCGTATTTTTACCTGGTGATCAATACGACCTAAATATTCCATCTCCCCGTTGGAATTAAAACGAGCCAAGTCACCGGATTTATACAGTCGTTCCTGTGGGTTGTAAGGATTCTGAATAAAACGTTCTTTGGTCAGTTCTTCAAGCCCATGGTACCCTCTGGCTACCCCATCTCCACCTACATAGATCTCACCGACTACTCCCACTGGTACCAGTTTTTTATACTGATCAAACAAGAAACAGGTTAACGTAGGAAGAGGCTTACCCACATTGCTGACATTTGTTTCAATTTCACGGGAAGTGATCTCCTTGAAAGTGGTGTGAACCGTCGTTTCCGTAATCCCGTACATGTTGATACAACGACAATTAGGGTATTTCTCTTTCCACTCTTTCAGCTTTTTAGGGCTTAGTGCTTCCCCTGCAAAAATCACATACCGAACGGTTAAATCCTTTGTCTGACTAGATAGCTCCTCTTTTAACAAGGCATAAAATGCTGTCGGAGTTTGATTCAAAACCGTTATTTTTTCTTTTCTAAGCAGTTCAGCAAAAGCAGCCGTGTTTTGGGCTACGATTCGCGGAACGACGACCAATTTCCCGCCATAAAACAGGGAACCGTACATTTCCCATACGGAGACATCAAAACAAAAGGAATGGAACATCGGCCAAACATCATTCTCTGTAAAATCATCATAAGGAAACTTGCTGTTGATTAACAATCGAACAACATTACGGTGTTCAATCAATACTCCCTTTGGCTTACCTGTAGATCCAGAAGTGTAAATCATATAGGCAAGGTCATTAGGTGTGTTTACGCACTCCAGATCGGAAACATCGTGGTGATACGATTCACTATCATTCACATTAATGATTTCGCCGTCAAACTTGATTTTGTTTATAAGCTGTTCTTGTGTTAAAAGATATTTAGCCTCACTATTTTGAAGCGTGTAGTCGATTCGCTCCTGAGGATATTCAGGATCAATAGGTAAGTAGGCTCCACCTGATTTGAGAATAGCTACAATCCCGACAATCATTTCAAGTGAACGCTCCATCATAATGGCGACAAAGCTGTCTGGAGTGACATCCTTCTTACGTAAAGTCCGCGCCAGACTATTTGCCTTTTCATTCAACTCTCTGTATGTGAGCTGACTCTCTTCAAAGGCAACTGCTATACGATCAGGAGTTTTTCTCACCTGTTCTTCAATAATCTGATGAATGGTTTTATCTGTGGGATAACTCGCTTGAGCTTGATTCCATTGCTCAATCATCATTTGATCCTTCTCTTCTTCTGTTAGCAGTTGAATATCTGCCAATTTCTGATCAGGATTCTTGACGATCTCCATTAAAATATTCACGTAATGCTGCGCTAAACGATTAATTGTCTCTTCTTTGAACAGGTTTGTATTGTATTCGATATACCATGTGATGCTATCCTGAACATCCGTGATATAAAAGGTCATATCGAATTTCGAAGCATGGGTATCCAGATCCCTTACACAGTAGTCAGTTCCGTCTATTTTCAGGACTAATTTATCCATATTCCGGAAAGAGAAGACTGTATCAAACAACGGATTTCTGCTAATATCCCTTTTTACTCCCAACCGCTCGATCAGAGTATCCAATTGATAGCTTTGATTTTCCAGGGCAAGCAGTGTATTGGTTTTCACTTCATGTAAAAATTCTTCGAACGTCTTTGTACCTTCTGGAAAATTCCTTATGGGAAGAGTATTGACGAACATACCGATGATTCCATTCGCGTCATCGTGCGTTCTCCCCGCTGTTGGAGAACCTACGATAATATCCTCTTGCCCAGTATATTTATAGAGCAGTATGTAATAAGCTGCCAATAACACCATATACAACGTATTTCCTTCACCAGAGAGCTGTTTACATTTGTCTGCAAGTTGCTTTTCAATAGTAAATGCCAATCTATTTCCCACAAAACTAAGCTGTTTGGGTCTTTGATAATCCGTAGGAAAATTAAGCACAGGACAATTTCCTTCAAATGTCTTGAGCCAATACTTTTCCTGCTCCTTCATGATTTCACCATACAACAGGTTGTTTTGCCAGCCTGTATAATCTTTATAGTGGATAGGTAGTGGATGTAATTGCTCTCCATTAAGCAACTGGCTACATTCATCCATGAATATTTTCATAGAAACTCCATCGGTAACAATATGATGTGTATCCATGATCAGCTTAAACTTATTCACACCATTCTTCACAAGGCACGCTCTAAAGAGAGGCGCGCTACCCAGATCAAACGGCCTTACGAAATTATTCGCAATTTCTTCCACATCCTCTTCTGGAGCTTCTATGTACTCCAGTTTAAAATCCACTTTTGTATGGATGGTCTGAACAATCTCCCCTTGAACAACCCCAAAGGAGGTTCTTAATGACTCATGCCTTTGTACTAATTCATACAGTGTTTCTTCAAGCTTGCTTACAGATAGATCGTGAACAAAATCAATGGAGATCGGATTATTATAGCTGTTGCCGATGCCTTCCAGCTGGTTTACAACGAACAAGCGTTTTTGGGCAGGAGAACTGGGGTAGTAGTCCATTTCAGCTACCTTTTCAATATTCGCATAGCTTACTTTTTGAGCGAGACGTAAGTAATGAGCCTGTTCCTCTACCGTAGCATGCTGAAATACCTCACGAAGAGGAAATTCCACTTGAAATGCTTTCTGAATCTTGGTAATCAAGACAGCCGCTTTCAGTGAATGTCCTCCTAAATGAAAGAAATTGTCCTTCATCCCAACCTTGCCAAGATCCAAAACATTCTTCCAAATTTCAATTAATTTTTCTTCTGTCTCTCCTGTTGGAGCCACATAATCTGTTGAAATTCGATTGATCTTCGGATCTGGCAAGGCGCATTTATCTACTTTTCCGTTTAAAGTAAATGGAAATCTCTCCATAGCTACAAAAAAGGAGGGAACCATATATTCCGGCATTCTTTTCGTGAGATATTCACGCAATTGATCTGGACATACGTTTGAGTTGGTAACTAGATAGGCACACAGATGCTTGGATCCATCCTTGTCTTCCCAAATCGTGGCGACCGCTTCATGAATGGAATCATATTGTAAAAGATGGGCCTCGATCTCATTTAGCTCAATGCGATACCCTCTTACTTTCACCTGATTGTCTACACGACCCAAATAAGCCAAACTTCCATCGGGAAGCCACTTTGCCAGATCACCTGTTTTGTACATCTTGTTGCCTGGCTCAAAAGGATGATCAATAAACTTTTCCGCTGTTAATTCAGGAGCGTTTACATATCCGCGTGCCAATCCAGAGCCTGAAACACATAGCTCACCGGGAACACCAACAGGTAGAGCTTCATTCTTCTCATCAACGATATATACTTTATTGTTGGCAATCGGGGTCCCAATAGAGTTAATCCTTTCGACACTGACATCCCTGCAAAGGGTTGTTGTTACACTGTTTTCGGTAGGCCCATACTCATTGATGATTTCGACAGCCGGGTTCTTTTCTTTGCTTTTGACTACGTGACTTGGTCCCATCTTTTCCCCTGCCAACGTAATCATCCTCAATGACTGAGCGTCTTCATCAGTAAGGACTTCTAATACAAATGTGTATAGGGTGGGAACAATGAGCAGATAGCTAATTTGATGTTCAGCTATACAGTGTTTTATAGCAAGTGGATCTTTAGCTTCATACTCCTTTAGCAAAATGACTGTTGCTCCAGAGACCAATGGAGTAAAGAGGGAAACGACAAATCCATCGAACGAGAATGAAAATAATTGTATAACTTTATCATCCGTTCCCAGCTTGTATTCATCCCTTCTCCAATGAATGGTATTAGAGATGGCTTTATGTTCAATCATGACCCCTTTGGGCTTACCCGTTGTCCCCGAGGTATAAATGATGTAGGCAAGATCATTTGGCTTGTTCCTGTTGCTTACCAAAACCGAATGACCCTCATTTATCTGATTATCATTCAGACAAAAAATCTCTCCATCATAATCCAAACATTCAACAAGTTCATCTTTTTCAGTTAATAATAGAGTAACCTGGGAATCAAAGAGCATGTAATTTTTCCGATCAGTCGGGTACTCTGGATCAATCGGCAAATAAGCTCCGCCAGCCTTTAAGATCGCCAAGATACCAATGACCATCGTAATCGAACGCTCACTTAATATGCCTATGATCTGATTAGACTGTACCCCTTTTTCCACAAGGATTTTACTAAGGCTGTTTGATTTGTTGTTTAATTCACGGTATGTTATTTGCTCGTCGCCACAAATAACTGCAATTTGATCAGGAGTTTTCTCAGCTTGTTCTTCAAATAAATGATAGATTGTTTTGTTTTCAGGATAATATACAATTTTTTCAGACGAAATCTTTTCCATATCAAAACTCCTTTATTATAGATTTTTTCATTTAGATTCATTTACCTGATTTTTCTCAGTTGGAAATGATCGATAGTGAGCCACCATCTGCTCCAAAAGCCCTTTGGAACCCTCCACCACTTCATAATCAATTAATTTCTCCCGCTCATTCCAAACGGCAGTAACCGCGTACGCAATATAATCAATCTGGGATTCGTTGTACAACCGATGAGGTAACGCAAGTCGTAATATAGGAATCAATTCACCGTCAGGTTTTCTGAGAGTTGCAGAGCCAGAACGAATTCCTCCCTTTAAATACAGGGCATTCTGTAAAGATACCTGAGGACTCTTCATTTCAGAGAGATGTTGTACAAATGGCTGTACACGTATCCATACCCCATGGCACGAGGAGGGCTCTACGAGGGGAACACCGTTTTCTTTCAGTTGATCAAATAATCTTTTGGTTAATGAGAATCGAGAACCCATATGTTCTTCTAGGTAAACAGCCTCTTTGATCCCTTGGTAAATAGTCGCCAAGTCTGTTGCTGAAATATCTGTTCCGCTAACTAATGAATAATCACGCAATCTGGAATAAAGTCCGGCATCCCGAACACCTATATATCCACCATTTGAAGTTAGGAAATCTTTTTTGAGACTCTTTACACAACCATCCGATAGATTGCAGATTTGCTTAATAATCGAAGAAATAGATTCATTTTTAAAGCCATCTTCAAACTCCTGAATAAACTTTGCATTTTCAAGAATCCGTGTGGAATCCAGGATCAAAAGAATATTGTGAGAAGAAGTTAGCTTATATACCTTTTCAAGATTCTCCATGGAGATTGGGTATCCACCAATCGAATTGGAACAAAGCTCAATATTTACATATGCAATGTTATCTCCCTCCTCCGCAATCAAGGCAGATAACTTGGACAGATCAACATTCCCTTTGAAAACAACCGCTGAATCCAAATGAAATGCCTCTTCACAGACAACGCTAACAGGCTTACCGCCATTCATCTGTTGATGGTGTTGTGTAGTAGTATAGGTCATATTTCCAGGAATCACTTGCCCTGGTTTTACCATCAAACTGCTAAAAGCTTGTTCCGCAGAACGACCTTGCGGATATAAATCCACAAAGGGAAACCCAAATACCTCAATCAACAAGCGCTCTAGTTTTTTGGCTGTTTCGCTTATGCGAAAAGGCCCCTCATCTGCAACATATATCGAAGAAAACTGTTCTATACTTCTGGAACTATTGCCGCTGTCGGTTAAAAGATCAAAGGTGATTTCGTGAGGTCTCAAATTATTCAGATTGTTTCCTGCCAGTTCCAAGCAAGTGATTCGCTCTTGTTCCGAAAGAATCGGCAGCGTCTTTACCGTGTGATAGATATAAGGAAAAAACTCGGGTTTACTTTGTTTCATGATTGGGCTCCTTCTTTTTTATTAGGATACATAGGGCATTTTTCTGATCGGCGTGTTACAGTTTCTTCTCCCTTTACGAAATGGGGTGACTTATTCCAGTACTCAATCAAATGAGACCTTATCTGGAATATCGGTTATTCCTACCTCTACGTATGGAAATAACACCCCCAATTCTCGCGGACAAATGCTCTTCTCCTATCTATTTCTGTTGTAAAAACCATCCAATTCCGACCATTTGAATTTGGTATATTTTTACTATCGTTCCTACATTAACCTATTATACCTAAGGATTTTTAGAATACAACATCCATGAATTTAAATGTTTAAGACCATAACAAACGGTTATATTTCTCTATTACCTTTTTTATTGCCATAAAAAATACACCTCTGGAATTTTCATAGGATAACCAAGAGGTGCACTTCACTTTATTTCCTCGACTTAATGACTAAATATATATATCCGAACCTGTTCTAATGTACTCAATCTTATTACCCAAAATATTCTTTAAATTTCGGTATGCTTTCATTCCAGTACAATGCCCTGTATATACTTTCTCTATTTTTTCATCAATTATCATTTTAGCGATTACCTCAATCTCTTTTTGCGAGGCGCTCAATGAGCTCATAATTGGTATGGTGATCAGATGAAATCCACCTATCACTGCTTTGATATTGTTACTGGGAAAAGCGGCTCTGGCGGCTCGTATCATATTAGGCGCACCCTTGTGAGAACAACCTGTAAACAAGCTTATTCCTTGATCCCCTTTTATAATCATCATTAGCTCATGCTCAAAATTATCTTTCATTAGCTTATTGTCTTGTTTAACAAATAAGTATTTATTACCCTTAGGAGTACTATAATACTCGTCTATGTCTGTGATAATATAAATATCGTTCATTATTTCCGTGAAGCTATCAATATAAATGATTCTGTTAGAATATTCCTCAAATACATTGTTATCAATACTGATTCTTTTACGAAAAAACATGTAATGAAAATAATAATCTCCAAGAGCTTTTCTTTTCATATATACTTTTGCTTTATTATTTACCTGAAAAAAAGGCAATAGGCCCCCAACATGGTCATGATGACCATGAGAAAGTACTACCGCATCAACATCCTCTAAACGTATTCCTTTTTTCTTTGCATTAGAAATAAAATTTCCTGTTTTCCCTGTATCGAATAGGATACGTTTGGTATCTTTCTCTATGTAAAGAGATAAACCAGACTCATTCAACAAGTCTTTTGACTCATCCTTTACATTTTCTATTAGAACAGTTATTTTCATGATTTTCTCCATTATTGTTGATTTGATTGCTTCTTCTTGATTATGACATTTTGGTACAACGAAGGCTCCCACATCATAGATGAGTTCTTCACGCTGGCAACCAAGTCGATGCTTAGGTTTACCCAAACCACCTCCTCTAAAATTTGTACTGTTCAGTATACTAACACTTTTCATTATATCCGTTGACTTCCATTTTTTTCAATATACTCATCTTACTCGCCCTTCGCATAAAAATATTTTAAAAAACGAGAAAATTTCAAGACTAGAACATTAAGCTTCGATGTCATGCTAAATAAATGTCCATCCCTGTGATCTCCCACAAAAATGCTTGTAGGCATTGGGACATCTATCGCTAGTAGAAGGTCAGGAACATATCCAGAAGGGGTAGTGACAGGGTAGCTGCTCTAGTCCGAAAGGTTTTTACCAAAAAAAGTTAATCAGTTATATGGTTAACCATTTGGGAGTCACTCCGAATATAAAAAACCCCTACTTAACCAGCAGGGGTTTTGTGTAGGAATGGACATCCTACATGGCTGAAAGTTTATAAGATATTTCTACAACTAACCAATTTATTCCTGTTTTTGGATATAAAAATTTTTGGTTTTAATAGACCGCCGATCGATAGAACAATAAAACTTCAGAGGAGAGCAGCCCACAAGGCTTTATGCCACCTTTGTCGTCTGGCGGACTTAGTTACTCTTAAATTACTTATAACAGACAAAAAATATACAAATTCTATATTTATATACCAATAATTTACTGTAAATCATTTACATCCACATCATTCGAATGTATATTATGTGTAAATGTGTGGGTTTTTAGGTTAATTATGTAAAATTTGGAGGTTGATTATTTTGGTAAATTTCAAAAGATTATCAATCCTAATTTGTTTCTGTCTTATTTTTACAGTCGTTGCTCCAATGAATACACAAATAGTACTTGCCGAAACTAAAAGTACTACAACATCATGGAAATCTTCTTGCGATAAAAATAAATGGCCCTATAAAAATAAACCACTTTCAGATTACAATCCTTGCCTAGTCTATACGACCACCACTTTTTTCTCAGCAGATGAGTTATCTAAAATATCTGCTGATCTCGGTATCGCTGGTGCGATAACTGCATTAGGTGTAGCAGCATGGGAGAAAATCGCAAAAGTTACATTAACTAAAACAGGATATGGGTTACTAGCTACTGGAGCAATCTCAGCTGGTGCAGAACTCATGGCAAGACATGTGAAAAGCAAAAATCTAAAAGGTTGGAACATTGTACACAAATACAATTATGAAGTGCAGTATGGTAAGCCTGGTGGTGATTTGTTTCCTGTAAAAAAATGGATTTCTATAGAATGGATTCCAGTTTAAATTATTAATTTTGCTATACAAGTTTTTCTTCTTACTTCCCTAATACCCACTCAGATAAAAAGGAGCTCCTGATTATAGGGGCTCCTTTTTATCTGAGAATATCTACTACAACAAAAATATTTATAGCTATGTATAACACTACAATTAAAATAGACAATACCTTATTTGGACTTTTAAAATTTTTGAAAATAGTTTTATCGAGGAGTCGGGATAAAAACAAAAAAGAAACTGCGAAAATTATGAAATTAAATTTAGTAAACAAACTGAAAGCAAAGAGTAATAATGTTATGATAGTTAGCGTTAATAAAGACCACATATATCAATCACTTCCTTAAATTGATAGATAGTTTGGCTCTTTTCTTTTAATTACTTGATCTCACTTATGGATTCTTTAACTTTATTAAGGGACCTAGCATTTAGCAATGTTAACTTAGTTTAACAAGCTACTTGGGGAATCAACTAGACATGTTTTTCGATTAGCTAAGTAAAAGCGATATAAGTAGTCAATATCATGTGATTCTGTTGGTACGTTTATTGACCCCTTTTCTTTTATAAGTGCATTTTTAACATGGCGTGTTGTTTTTCATATGTCCATCTCAACTGCCTCATTTACACATAATACCACATTTTATGAGCATTTTGGCAGTGTGTTATGTACTTCGTAATTTATGGTGTGACATCTCCCCATTTATAGCAGAAAAAGAACGAATAGGGGTAGTACCACATCGCCATCAACTTAAAATAATTTAGTACCCCCAAAACGAAAAATACGCTATTCTTTCCGTAGATTCCTAGGAGAGGATGGCGTTTTTTATGGAAATCTTAGACGAGCTACAGCTTTTTTCTCAAGAGCTCCAACGTTGCTTAGTGCCTGAAGCTCTTGAAGAGCTTGCTAGAGAAGCTGGTTTTATCAAAAGAAAAAGTAAGTATCAGTCTCAGGAGTTAGTTGCACTTTGTGTATGGTTAAGTCAAAAAGTTGCGAGTCTTTAATGAAATTATGTAGTCGTTTAGAGGCATACACTGGGATATTAATGAGTCCGGAAGGACTAAAGAAGCGATTTAATAGGCCAAGCCGTACAATTTCTTCAACGACTATTTTCACACCTTCTTATTCAAAAGCTATACGCTGCCGATACATTACCTCATGGTTACGTAACTTTGTTTCATAGAATCCGCATACTAGATTCCACTACTTTTCAGCTTCCGGATATCTTTGCTTCTGCTTATAAAGGATTTGGGGGAAGTAGCCATACAGCCAGTGTTAAAATTCAGTTAAAATATGACCTTCTTAGTGGACAATTCCTACACGTTGAGGCGGGACTAGGAAAACAAAACGACCGAACCTACGGTTCTATTTGTCTAGAGACTGTTCAGAAAAATAACTTATGTATTCGTAACTTAGGCTACTTCGATTTACAGGATTTCGAACATATGGATATGAGAGGAGCTTATTATATTTCTCGTTTAAAGCTAAATAATCGTGTATACCAAAAAAATCCTCACCC